>NZ_NGKC01000020.1 GCF_003987655.1 Vagococcus acidifermentans
TCCCACAGAGTTCTTCAACAATTTTAGAAACTTTACGAGTAGAAACACCCGAAACGTACATCTCAAGCATGGCAGCAAGCAGCGCTTTTTCATTTCGCTGATAACGCTCAAATACTGATGGTGAAAACCCGCCATCACGTGTTCTAGGCACTTTTAATTCAAGTGTTCCGACACGGGTCGTGAACTCTCGCTCATAGTAGCCATTTCGTTGGCTTTGACGGTTTTCTGATCGTTCGTAGTCCTCAGCTTGAATGTATGCCGTTCGTTGGCTTTCCATTAACTGGTTGAATACGGTGGTCAAAATGTTTTTAGACACCTCATCTTTTACTGAATGGTCAATTATTCTTTGAACCTCATCGCTTTTCAGTGTAAAATGTACTTGGGTCATGTAAAGTCCTCCTAGGTATGTTTTTGTGGTTAAAAACATTGTACCGTAAAAGGGCTGTTACATGGCCTTTTATCTTTTACACAATTATATGGACTTTATCATTGTTTCTGCTATCATTCAAGTAAGTGTGGCCCTTTTGTATAGCCTCATTGCAGATACTGCTATGTCTGGAAATATAAAAAAATTATCCATTGTTGGAATATTTGCTGTTTTTTATCTTTTTCTTGATTCTTTTAGTGACTTCTTACCCCGTACAACCAAAGCAAAAGCCACACAATCTATAATGGCCAAAATGAAAATTGATTTATTTGATAAGATAGACAAAATAGATACGCATAATCTGTTGGATATAAATAAATCTGAATATACTGCTATCCTTGCAAATGATTTAAATATTATTGAAAATGAATTTTGGAAACCTTTTTTAGGATTGTTCTTAAGCCTGTTTACCTTTGTATTCTCTATCATCATTTCTATGAGCTTAAACTTATTTTTAACTATTTTGATGATACTACTCTCATTATTTCCACTTCTCGCCCCCTACCTTTCTAGAAAGATACTTGGGAACAAGAGGGAAAAGGCTTTGTATAGTCAGAATAAACTTTTTGATTATTTTAATGAATTTGTAAGCAACTTTCTGACCCTTAAGATTGGGCGTGGTAATAAAGCTTATTTACATATACTAAAAAAATCAAATGAAGGTTTGAAAAGAGATAAGATTAATTTTGAAACTACTCAAGCAATGACTTATGCGGTTTCTTATGGGCTGGGAGGTATTGCATACTTAGGTACTTGGGTATTTGGAGGATTTTTCGTTTCTTTTGGTAAAATTACAGTACCCGAATTAATTGCAATGACTACACTTATGAGTACCATTGCAGGACCACTACAACATTTAACTTCTACATTTACCGAAATAACTTCCAGTAAAAAAATAGTTGATAAATTTGGCGAATTTATTTATTCTTCGAAAGATGAGGAAACGATTTACTTAGAAGATATTGATAGTGAAATTTCTGAGATTACTTTAAGTGACATTTCTATATCATACGAAAATAAACGTATAATAAGTGAATTTGACTATACTTTCATAAAAAATAAAAAATATGTAATAACTGGCTATAGTGGAAGTGGAAAATCAACATTGCTTAAAGCTATTGCTGGACTAATCAAGCCAACAAATGGTTCCATTAAAGTACAAAAAAAATATTTAAATAATATAAATCGAGACCAATATTATAAAAAAATAGCTTTCGTACAACAAACAACAGATGTCTTTAATTTTTCTGTATGTGACAATATATCTGTTTTTAATACTTACTCTTTAAATGATATTATTAAAATATTAGATAGATCAGGGTTAAAGAATACCTTTGAACATAATGAACTCGAATCGACACAAAATGATAGAATTCTCAATTTATCTGGTGGAGAGCTTCGACGATTAGAAATAGCTAGAGCAATGTTTAAAAATGCTGATGTTATTTTGTTTGACGAACCAACTTCGGGTCTAGACAAAAAAAATGAGACAATAATTAAAGAGTTAATTGAAGAGATTAATAACAAAATAGTTATAGTAGTAACTCATTCAACAAATGATTCATTTCTAACAATTTTTGATGAACACATTTCTTTTAATTAACTATGGATTATAAATATATTTAATTATATTTTGATAAATAATTGAAAGAAGCTACGAACATGAAAATTATTCTCGAATTATCCAAAGAAAAAATCATTACAATGTGTGGTAGCAATCAATTTGCTCACCATCCTCCAGTGATTTTGCCGAATCCCAACGAGATTTTAAATGTCACTGAAAAAAAAGAAGAAGTAAAGCAACAAGTTATTTAAAAAGAAGTCTCTTTGTCCAATAAGACATGAAGTGACGACCAAATCGTTCATTTCATGTCTTTTTAAGCGTAGAATTAAGTTGCCAAGGTTAGCTCTGTTATTTCAAAACGAAAACAAAGGATTAATTTCCTTTGTTTTTTTGTGCTTCCTTCCTATCTTTTTCTTTTCTTTTTTTCTTCTTTGCCCTTTTCTCAGAATTTGTAAATTTTTTCTTAGGCGGTTTAAACTTTTTTACCTTGAGTAGCTTGTCTCCCCCACCCTTGGCAAAAATTTCTATTTTTAGTACCCTCTTTGGATTTGAAAATAATTTTGAGTTAGATTTATTCCTTCTTAAATCAATAGCTGAATTTGGGATTCCGTTATTTATAGTAGTAATTGCTAGTCCGACACTGCCTGTCCTAACAGCCTTATCAAACCGTAAATTTTCAAACACTCTCCCAATTTCTGTAGTAAAATTAGTCATGAGAAAGTCCTCCTATAAAATTTTTGTATCGCAACTTTAATTTTACAGAATGGGCTTTCTTTTTTTCTACCCAAAATTTCTATTTACACAAAACATTTTACGCTATCCTACTGACAAACGCTTACATAGTTGATATAATAAGATTGTGGATTAAATATTTTGTTGAGATAATGAAAGAATCAAGTAAAATTGTTGTAGTCACCAAACCTTCACTTGATGACGTACAATATCGAAGTAATTGTTGTAATGGAAATGCACCACCATAACAGCTATATTTTTCTAGTCAAAAAATCATTGCGAGACATGTTAACATATTTGTCTCGCTCTTTTTATAAGTAATTTCTTCGTTATAAATGATAAGGAGGAAAGTAATGATGAAATCTTCAAAGTATAACTATATTGCTCCTATTAATGAAGAGCTTGATATGCTTTATAATGTTTTTACTGGATATTCGATTGTTGTTGATCATGAAAAAATGTGCGATTTAAAAGAATTAAAGAAGCTAGACAACGAAGAAATAGAAAGTCTATATTCAATGGGCATATTAATTGATGATGATGTCGATGAGATTGAGAATTTAAAAAAAATAAATTATCAATCTGTCAATTCTAATAAAGAAATGACATTAGTCATTCAAACTACTTCTGGCTGTAATTTTGCTTGTCCTTACTGCTATCAGAGCCATGAACGATTGGAGCGAATATAAAAATGCGTGATATATTAAACCAGTATAAAAAACTCCCTAGATTTTCTAAAAATGTTCGCAATAAAATACGCTTATATCTTATACTGAATTTTCTGATTTCTATAGTAAGTGTTACTCCTTCTCTTTTAACTAAATATCTATTTTCAAATATAGTTAAAGAAAATAGTTTAAAAAAAATAATGATATGGATATTTATGACCTTGATAACCATTATTATATATAATATCCTATATTTTTATTTTGTTTCGTTTGAAGGTGATAGACTAGCAACTGTAATAAGTAATGAATTACGTTTAGAACAACTAAAGAGATATTACCAAATTCCAATAATCAAAACCAGCACGATGGAACGGTCTCTAATTTTTAATAGTGTTTATGGTGAAACTACTATGATTGCTGTAACTTATGTTAATATATTGACATTGCTTATACTGACATTTCAAATAATTTTTTATTTCTTTATTATACTGACTAATTCACTATTATTTGGCTTATTATCAATATTTTTAGTTATTTTATACGGACTATCAACAGTTTTTAATACGAATAAGTTCCAGCAGTCAGTAGAGGATGAAAGAGTAGCCATGGATAAACTAACTGGACGGATACATGAAGCTGTTGACATGCACAAAGATGTTCAAATATATAATAATGCTCCTTATATATTAGAATATGTAAATAAAAAATTGAAAATTTGGGAAAAAGTTAGAATCAGATATAATTTTTGGTACACATTGATGCTTCAGATCCCACAAGTTTTAGCTGACTTATGCCCAGCTCTTATATATGGTATTGGAAGTTTGTTAATTATAAAAAATCAGGCAACACTTGCCGATATGATATTTGCCTCACAGTTTATTCCTATATTATTTTCAGTTGTAAAAATGTTTGCTAGTATGATGGTAGAGCAAAAGAATAGTGTTCCATATTTTAAGAGATTTTTTTCAATTTTTGATGCTGTACCTAAAAGTGAACCAAATATAAATTATAGAAGTGTTCCAATCAACATAAAAAACAAAAAAATTTTTAGGAAAAACAGATTGCTGTTTAAAATTAATGAACTAATTATTCAAGATTATGGAATCTATCTTATTAAAGGAACAAATGGAACAGGAAAGAGTACCTTGCTTACCCAAATGGCAGGCCTTGGGGATGAAAAAAGTGAAGTAGTTGTTAGTAAAGAACTATATGGCTACTTTGATAATTTAGGCATGATTATAGAAGGGACGACAACAGATAATATTATTTTTGGAAATGGTGCAGTAAATCAATATTTTTATGATATCGTTGAAATTCTTAATATTGATTTTCTAAACAAAAAAATTAAAAATTCTTCAAGTTTATCATTAGGGCAAAAACAAAAAATTCTATTAGCACGTTTTTTCTTTTCTTCTATAGAAAAAAAAATTTTGTTCTTAGATGAACCGTTCTCCAATTTGGACGGTTCTACAATAGAATCATTGATAAAATATTTAAAAAAATTATCAATTAGAAAAGGAATTGTGCTTATTAGTCATGATGCTTTTGCTGATCAGTTAAGCGATAGTATTTATCTAATTGATCCTAAATCTAAAGAAATTAAAAGGATCAAATAAATCCATGATGAATGCAACTAGTTCTATTGCAAAGATTAAAAACAACTTGTTCCCAGTAATCTATAAAAAGGATCCTGGGTTCTGTTGCAAAATTTCGAAATAGACAGTACTGGTCTCATATAAATTATTGACTAAGAGGTATTTGCAATAATATCTTGATTTCCGTTCAGACTGAAAAGCCGAAAAGAAGGGATTCTTTTCGGCTTTTCTTATATAATCGGTTGTTCGTAAGCGCCTGATAAACTCTCTGCTGCCTTTTCCTGGAAAAGCCCGTTCACCGTACGTTTCATACTCAGTTATCCAACGGTATAAGGAATTAACATGGATATCCAGTTGTTTAGCGACTGTTTGTGGCGGGTTGCCTTCATTTAGAACGAGTAACACGGCTTGACGTTTAAACTCTTTTGAATAAGATCTTCTCTTCATATCTACGCCTCCCATATTCGCTTATCTTTCTGTCTACTTAAGTATAACCCATCCAGAATGACACCTTATAAATTTTGTCAAAAAAGGGGTTGCCATACCATGTATCTGGGAAATCAAATGAGCCGATTCGGCCACTTTTATTTAACTGTCTATCTGGTCTCAATATTTCTCATTTCATTTTTAATAATGAATACATCAGGTATTTATTCAAAGATTGATTTAAAAAGAAATAAGAATTATGAGGGATGAAGTTTTCGGTTTTTGTACTTGCAGGTGCTTGCAATGAGACGAGTTTTACATGATTTTCAACAAAAATCTGCCACTCATTTTAATTCGAACAAAAAATAGCTTATTTAGTATTATTTCCTATTTGCAACTTAACTTTGATATAATGAAGTTAATTAGGGGATATGGAAAAGAGAAGATAAATGAATAAAACAAGAAGTTTAAAAAATAAGAGGAGTAATAAAGATTTATTACGAACAGAAATAAATAACGCCACTGACCCGAATGTTAGATTAGAATTAACAAAAATGTTAGTGGAGATTGAAAAAGAAGAAACAAGAAGTCGAATAACTGTATGGAGTTCACTTCTCATCATTCTGGTTGCCAGTATTGCATTTATTTTTTATTTAGGTAATAAACCTGTCAAAGAAAAGGCCGCATCTAATCTATCCGAGACAAATCTAAGTACAAACAAACAAAAGATAAGTGAAACAACAGAAACGAGTATTTCAGAAACAAACCTGTCAGAAGAACAATTAAAAAAATGGGTGATGTCTATTCTTGATTTACTGCCACCTCCACCAACTCGCTATCTTTTAGATGTCTCTATCAATGATACTGACAATTTAGCTTATATTTCAGTAGGTATCGACCAAATGGATGGATTAGGCTGTTTCAGAGTAAATGAAAAAGGTGAATTAGAAGCTAGCGGACGAATAACAGGCGAATTTTACGATTGGACTTTGATGTCTGATAAATATTTAGATACCACGATAGCTGCTGAATTTTTAAAGAAACAAGCAGAAGAACAAGACAAAATAAATGAAACGATTAATCTAGCAAGAAGCTATCTTATTGGAAAAAAATACGCAATCTATCCCGTATTATATGATGGGATAGATGCGGAACAAGCAATGAATGAGCATAAAGCTCCACAAAATCTAATACATGATGGCACCCAAACAGTTAATTTCATAGATGACACTTCTATACGCATTGAACTCGCTGGAACATACAGACCAGATTATTTTGAAACATATACGATGTCGCCAGTAACATTAAATATTAAGGATTATTACATTCCCTACTCCTTTAATAACGACAGCATCACATTCAGCACTTGGACAACCGATATTGATGGGCATACTATCACTTGGACTATCACGCCAGTCAATTAAATCAGATTTCTTATTAGTCAAAATCTGTCAATTTTTACTTTGTCTTGTCTTGCATCCCATTTCTTTACTATATCGTCTGCAATGGTGAAAATTTGATAACTCTAGCTACTTCATTCTCTATATTCAGACTTCTGAGATACACTTCAGTAGTTTTGATTGAGGCATGTCCTAACAATTTCTGAATGGTGTAAATATCTGTTCCATTTCTTACTAACTTTTGTGCAAAATAATGACGAAAACTATGAGGGCTGATTCTAATAGCCTTTCTAATCTGGCACTCCTTGCCAATTTTCAATACTGCCCGTTCAGCTAAAAGAGCATTGTATTGTTTCCCTGCTTTTGTTAGAAATACGTAATCATCGGGCTTCAAGTTATTGTATTCAAAGAAACTTTTAGACACCCGTTTATATTTCAGAAATTCCTTGTAAATCAATGGTGAGCAATGAACGACTCTATCTTTCTTCCCTTTTGCATTTTCGATAAAAATTTCTTTCTCACTTATATGACTATCCCTTAGATTAATGACTTCATTAATTCGCATACCTGTATCGACCAGTATCAACAAGAGCAAATAATCTCGTTGATTCGTGAATCTTGTTTGATAACCAGTATGAAACTTATCCATTTTTTTCGGCTTAAAGAATGTAAGTTTTTTAGCCAATACTAACATCTCTTTGATTTCTCTGTCATCAAAAGTTTGGATAACTACTTTTCGCTCCTTCATCCATTTGACCCTGAGACATGGATTGGCATCATACTTGATATATTCTTCATCCACGCAATACTTGAAAAAGGCTCTGATGCTTCTTAAATGAGTATTGATATAGCTTTCTGCACAGCCTTCTTCTAATTTTGAAAGCATAAAATATCTAATTTGCTTTGGTGTCACGTCTTCGAGAAAATAAACATGCTCATTCTCTAAATAGCTAAAAAACAACATTAAAAATTTTTGATGCTTCTTCACTGTTTTTTGTGAAATGCCTCTTGCTCTTTCACTAAACAGCATTTCTTCTAATAATTCTTCTAACGTATACTTTTGCAAAAGAAAAACTCCCTTATCCACTTTCTAAAAAGTCAATAAAAGAGTTTCAAATTCAATCCTCATTCTGTCAGGTATCCATGTCAGAAATACCCTCATTTAGTATGGTATCCGAATTGCTAAAAATCGGTTCAGACGACAGACTAAACGAGTGACAATCACTGTTAAATCAACGTTAACCCCTACTTTATCCCCAACGCAATCCGTGCATACCGGCTCATTCTATCCGTCGTCCACGCCGGATACCAAACGAGCTTGACCTCCACCTCTTTAATCTCAGGCAGTTCGCGAATCACGGTGTGGATTTGCTCAGTCAGTACATCTGCCAACGGACAGCCCATGGTTGTCAAAGTCATTTTAATTTCACAATAACCGTCTTCTGTAATATCGACATCATAAATCAATCCAAGATTGACAATGTCAATTCCCAGCTCCGGATCGATAACTGTTTCAAGCGATGCCAGTGCCGCCTCTTTCAAACTATCGATTTCCGCCGCTGTTAATTTTTCTTCATTCATCGAAAGAATCCCCTTTCCTGCATTTCACTATAATCATAACTGAGAACAGACGGTTTGTAAATGAGAAAGCTACAACTCCTGTTCAAAAAACTCTCCCATTTCAACACTGATACTGTAAGGCACTTTATGTTCATGATTCGTTGTAGTAAATGTGACATTTTCAGCATATGGTTCGTGTTTGATGCGCTGATAAAAATCATAGGTCGGCTGGTAGACAACCACTTTATCTTCTGTGCCGTGCCAAAAGTGGACAGCACGTCCTTTAATTGATTCCGGTGCCAGCGACAAATCATAATCTTTAAGAAATTCCAACTGCTCATGCACGTCATCCGGCAGCGTATGCACAGTTGTTGCAAAACTCTCTACCATCTGATTGGCAAACTCATACATGTTGGGGGAACCCATCAGGCAATCCGCTGCTTTGATATCGGTGCGGGTCCTCAACAAGCCGCACGTGGTGATGCCTCCCATGGAAAGACCGCTGACGCCTACTCTCTCGTCATCCGCCAGCTTTTTATCTGTGTAAGCAGTTTTCAATTTCTGGAATTCGTTGATAGAGTTGACCACAATCTTAAAAAATTCTGCTGCATGCGCCTCGACATCCTTATCATCTTGCCGCTCTCCATGGTAGAGGGCGTCGGGCAGAACGACACGTGCTCCTCTTTTTGCGATTTCAAATCCTTGTGTGAGGACTTGCTCTTTACAGCTCGTCCAGCCATGATAAAAAAAGACAAGTGGCAGTTTATCGCTCTTCAAATCAACATCACAGACTTCCAGTAAAGGAATCTCATGAATCTCTTTTCTTTCTACTACAATCATTTCAAAGCCTCCTTCACTCATATGAAAAGTTTATCACAAATTAAGGCTAAAAGAAAAGAAAGCAGGGAACTTTCTGCTTTCTTTCTTGTCTAATAATCCAAATCGAATCGTAATAAGTCATCTAATGTTTCACGTTTGACGACTAATTGGCTTTTTCCGTCTTCTACAAAGACAACAGCAGGTTTTTGTGTGCGGTTGTAGTTGCTGGCCATGGAGTACCCGTACGCACCGGTTGTTGTCATTGCTAAAATATCACCGGCTGCTGTGTCCGGCAAGGCAATATCTTCGATGAGTTTATCGCCGCTTTCGCAGTATTTGCCGACAATCGTCACGACTTCCGTGTCTGGCGCGGTCATGTCGCTGGCAAGATAGGCAGTATATTTTGCCTGATACAGTGCCGGTCGGATATTGTCTCCCATACCACCGTCAACTGCGACAAATGTCCGGACATCTGCTACTTCTTTGCGTGAGCCGACGGTGTAGAGCGATGTCCCTGCTTCGCCAACTATCGAACGGCCCGGCTCAATCCAGACTTCCGGAAGCGGATAAACAGCTGTTTTGCAGATTTCTTTCACCTTTGAAGCGATACGTGCCACATACTCCTGCGGTTTGAGCGGTGTGTCTTCTGACGTATAGCGGACCCCAAAGCCCCCGCCTAAATTGAGTACTGCGGCAGTATAATCAAATTGCTCGCGCCAATCAAGCAAAATCGCCATCATGCGTTCTGCTGCCATGTCAAAACCGGCTGTATCAAAAATTTGCGAACCAATGTGACAGTGGATACCGGCCATGTCAAATTCAGGTGCATTCATTACAAGCTGCAGGGCTTTGGCTGCTTGACCGCTTTTGACGTCGAACCCGAACTTGGAATCTTCCTGTCCGGTCAAAATATAGTCGTGGGTATGCGCATCAACTCCCGGCGTCACCCTCAGCAAGATGCGCTGGGTTTTCTGTTTTTTCTTTAATAAAGATGTCAGCAGTTCGATTTCATGGAAATTATCCACGATAATCGTGCCGATATTGTTGGACACAGCCATTTCCAATTCAAAATCTGTTTTATTGTTGCCGTGAAATTCAATCTTCGACGAGTCGATACCAGCCGCCAGAGCCGTATGCAGCTCACCGTCGGAAACGACATCAAAATGCAAACCTTCCTTGTCGAGCAGCTGATAGATGGCTTTGCAGGTAAACGCTTTGCTGGCATAAACGACATTGTGGGACATCTCCAGCTGTTCAAACGTTTTTTTAAATCCTTGCGCCATTTCTTTTATCAATGCAACATCATAAACAACCAGCGGAGAGCCGTACTGAGCCGCCAGCTCTACTGTGTCACAACCGCCGATTTCCAGATGTTTCTTTTCATTAATTCTTGCCGTCCCGAAAAGCTTTTTTTCCATACACAACTCTCCCGCTTTAAGTTATTTTATCCAATCATAGCACACTATCCGCAAAAATTAAAACAGCGGTGGCCGCTTTTTCGTTTTTTAGTGTGTTGCCGCAGGTTAAACTGAAGAAACTGGAAAGACATCGTACTCTCCCAACAGCTTCACCTTGCCGCCAAGTAAAGTTATTTCTTCAATAGCCAGCTGGACCAGCGCCAATTCTTGTGCATTGACGATATCAATCAGGAAAAAATATTCTCCCAATCTGGTTTTCAATGGACGGGACTCGATTTTTGACAAATCCAGACCTCTCCAGCTCAAAGCAGATAGAATTTTGTGCAGTCCGCCGGGGACGTTGCGTGTCATTTCGACTGCTATTGAAACTTTTTTCCCCTGACTAGTCAAGTTTTTTGTGTATGCGTTGAAAGGTGCGAGACTGGCGACCCAAAACCGTGTTTCGTTTTGGGAAATATCCTGAATATTCTCTTTAACGATTGTCAAACCATACTCATCAGCCGCTCGTTTCGGTGCGATGGCAGCAATGGCCTGTCCGCGGTTTTCTTTCACGTACTTGGCAGCGTAAGCAGTGGAAAAGGTTGCTTCCGTCAGCTTGTCAGGAAAGGTATCGCTGATAAATTCCTGACATTGCGCCAGCGCTTGGGGATGTGACAAGATTCTGTCAACTTGCCGCCAGCCGGCTGCATTGTCGGGATGCACCATCAGCTGTTGGGAAATTTGCATGATCGCTTCTCCCTGAATGTGTCCGTTAAACTGGTGATACATAAAATCCAGTGTCGGATTGACCGTACCTTCAATTGTATTTTCGATTGGCACGACCGAAACATCCACCTCACCATTCATCACTGCTTTCAAGCAAGACGGTATCGTTGAATGCGGCAGCAATTCATCATCTGGAAAAAGCTGCTGTGTGGCCATTTGCGTGAATGAACCGCTTGGACCTAAATAACCGATTTTCATTTAATCACCTTCTTCATGCAATTGCCGGGTCAGCTCCAAAACGACTTCTTCCGGCGTCAAATCATCTGTGTTGATGGCAACTGTCGCTGACTCCAGATAATAGTCCAGACGGGATTCATACAGCTCCCTGACAGCTTCATCCGATTTTTCTGATGCAAGCGGCCGCTTGACAGCAATGTCCGACTTAATCCGCTGCAAAAAAACAGCCGGGTCAGCTTTCAAAAACACGACATACGGATGACTTTTCAGCAGCGTCCGGTTTGCCTGGCTCGTCACGATACCGCCGCCTGTTGCAATCACAGCTTCCTGCTGCATGAGGTCTGCCAGCACTTCCTGTTCCTTTTTCCGGAATGCGGCTTCGCCGTACTTTTCAAAAAAAGTGTCAATCGTCATGCCGATGTCATTTTCGATGACTGCATCCATATCAATAAAAGGAAGATTGTATGTATTTGCCAGCAATTTACCGACAGTTGTTTTCCCTGCTCCCATAAATCCGATTAATATAAGTGATTTCATAGTGCTCTCCTAAAACAATGTTGCCAAATCTTGAAAGAAATCGGGATAAGACACAGAAACCGCTTCGGCTTTTGACAATGCTACCGGACCGTCAGAAACAAGCAGTGCCGCAATTTGCAGCATCATCCCGATACGGTGGTCACCGTGACTGCTGACACGGCCGCTGTGAAGAGCGGTTGCACCCTCAATAATCATACCGTCATCGGTAGCCGTGATACGGGCACCGAGTGCGTTCAATTCTTCCGTGACTGCGGCAATCCGGTCGGTCTCCTTGACTTTCAGCTCCTCGGCATCGCGGATAACTGTCCGCCCTTTGGCTTGTGTGGCGAGCAGTGCAATGACCGGGATTTCATCGATCAAGCGCGGGATGATGTCGCCGCCGATTTCGATGCCGTTCAGCTGGCTGGTCCGGATAGTCAGCGTACCCGACTGATTCTTGTCGTCCTGATCGCTTATTTCGATGTCACCGCCCATTTGTCGCACCACATCAATGATGCCTGAGCGCGAATGACTCAGCCCGACGTTCGTCACCGTCACAACACTATCTGGGATAAGCAGTGCCGCAGCAATGAAAAAGGCGGCTGATGAAATGTCTCCCGGTACAATGACAGTCTGGCCGGTCAATTGCTGTGGACCTGACAGTCTGATTTCTTTGCCGTCAACTGCAATCCTGCCGCCAAACTGGCGGATCATTTCTTCGGTATGGTCACGTGTCGGTGCTTTTTCGATAATGACCGATTCGCCCGTGCTTTGCAGTGCGGCGAACAAAAGCGCCGACTTTACTTGTGCGCTCGCGACGGGCAGCTGATAGCTGATTGGTGATAACGCTGAATTGCCAGTAAGCGTGATCGGCGGAAACTCGCTGCCGTCTTTTCCTGAACAGGCCGCTCCCATCTCGTTTAAAGGAAGCATGACGCGGTTCATTGGCCGTTTCTGGATAGATTCGTCGCCGGTCAATGTATACGTATGCGGCGAACCGGCTAAGACACCCATCAGCAGACGGATAGTCGTGCCGGAGTTGCCGACATCAAGTGCCGTTTCGGGCGGTGTCAGCCCTGCAAAACCGACGCCTGTCACGGTAATCGTTTCGCCGTCATCCTCTATCGGAACACCCAGCTGTTTGAAAATTTCCATTGTGCCAAGGCAATCATCCGCCCGCAAAAAGTTGTGGATGGTCGTTGTTCCTTGAGAAACCGCACCAAACATAATACTCCTGTGCGAAATGGATTTATCTCCGGGAACTGACAGGCTGCCGTTCAAACCACTGCAGTTAGTTGTTAATTTCATACGATTTATCTCCTATTTTTCAAAAGAAGTGAACGACGATTGGCTGTCGATGGCTTGTTTGGCCCGTTCCACGTCTTTTTTATTTTTAAAGGTCAATTGTAAGATACCAAAAATATCTTCCCTTGTCTCAAGAATTTTTAAGTTAATGAGGGAAATATTTTCGACTGCCAAAATACCGGTCACTTCAGCTATCGAGCCCGGATAGTCCGGTACATTGACATACAAATCATGGAATGCCGGTATGGCGCCTTCTTTATGTACCGGCAAGCCGTCCCGGGTTTCTTTGGCTGCTGAAAAGAAGTCGAAAATCGCCTCTCTGTCGCCCTGCTCTAACCATGCATGAATGTGCGTCATGCGCTGCTGCCAGTCGGACAGATGAGCCAGAAGCGGCTTTCGATTGCTCATCAAAATGTCCGTCCACATCGTCGGGTCGGAAGAAGCAATCCGCGTGATGTCGCGGAAACCGCCGGCAGCCAGCCGCCTTGCCAAAGGAAACCGGGTGATAAAATCATCCGACTGGTTCACTAACGCAGAAGCGATGATATGCGGCAAATGGCTGAGCATACCGGTCATCTGGTCATGCGCTTGGGCAGTCACTGTTAAAAATTTGGACCGTGTGCCCCGCAGCAAGTGCTGCAGCAGGCGGCACGCAGGTTGCTGGGCATCCGATACTGGTGTCAGCAAATAATAAGCATTTTCAAATAAATCCACATCCGCCGCCATAATCCCTGATTTGTGAGAACCCGCCATCGGATGCCCGCCGATAAACGTAATGTCTTTTTCCCGCAAAATCTCGGCGGCGTTCATAATAGCTGTTTTCGTACTGCCGACATCTGTCACGATGACATCTTTCTTCAGCCGGCAGTCTGCCAGTTCGCTGATATACGTCAGCGTCACAGAGACTGGTGTGCTGAGAATAATCACATCCGCACGCGCGGCGGCGGATGCAAAATCCCCGCCGGCTTCGTCGATAATCTGTTCTTCCAAGGCTGTTGCAACAGTTTCTGCCCTGTGGCTGATACCTGTCAGCCGGATATCCGGAAACTCCTGCCTGATACACTTGGCAAGAGAGCCTCCGATGAGTCCCAAGCCGACAATCAATACATTATTTAGTTTATCCATCGTGCTATCCTCCTGTGTTTATTGATTAAAAGCGAAGAGTATAGTCACGATAATCTGCCACATTGTTTTTCATCCGCGCGAAAGAATCGCTCTCGAATTTATCCAGCATTGCTTTGGCGACTTCAATCGCCACCATCGCCTCTGCAACAACACACGCTGCCGGGACTGCCGAGCTGTCCGAACGCTCGACACTGGCTTTGTACGGTTTTTTCGTATCAATATCGACTGACTGCAGCGGTTTGTACAAGGTCGGAATCGGCTTCATGACACCGCGCACCACTATCGGCATGCCGTTCGTCATCCCGCCTTCAAATCCGCCCAGATGATTCGATTTGCGCGAGTATCCCGTGGCTTCATCCCAGACGATTTCATCCATTACCTCGCTGCCGGGCAGTCTGGCTGCTTCAAAGCCCACACCAAACTCCACACCCTTGAATGCGTTGATGCTCATGATAGCCTGGGCAATTTTGCCGTCAAGTTTGGCATCCCATTGCGTGTGGCTGCCTAAGCCCACAGGCACGCCTTCCACAACGACTTCCACGACACCGCCGATGGTATTGCCGGCTTTTTTCGTTTCGTCGATTTTTTGTTTCATCAGCGGTTCGACAGCCGGGTCGACACAGCGGACCGCTGACGCTTCTGCCCGCTCGCGGATTTCGGCAACTGTCATCTTATCAGGGACAGTCCCCTTGACACCGCCGATTTCAAGAACGTGACCGGCAAGCTCCACACCTAGTTCTTTCAGCAGACGTTTGCACACGGCACCGATGGCCACGCGCATCGTCGTCTCTCTGGCGGACGAGCGTTCCAAAACATTGCGCAGGTCATCATGCTGGTACTTGATGCCTCCAACCAAATCCGCATGACCCGGACGCGGTTTTGACAAACGGCGTTTCAGTTTCGCCCGTTCGTCCACCGGTTCAATGCCCATGACTGTCTGCCAGTTTTTGAAATCATCATTTTTCACGACCATTGTAAGCGGTGAACCCAAAGTCTCCCCGTGACGCAAGCCGGAGGTAAATGTCACGGTGTCTGTTTCAATCAGCATCCTGCCACCGCGTCCGTAGCCGCCTTGTCTGCGTTTCAATTCATGGTTGACATCTTCTTCCGACAGCGGCACGCCCGCCGGCAAGCCGTCGATGATTGCTGTCAATTCTGGTCCGTGTGATTCTCCTGCTGTAAAATATCTCATTCTGCTGCACCCCTAATCCCTTATTAAGTAATCTGTCATTTGTTCAATCGGCAGTGTTTCGATTTTCGCTTGCCCGATGTCCTCCAGCAAAACGATGCGGATGTCGCTGCCTGCTGCCTTTTTATCGTGTCTGATAGCTTCATACAGTGCTCTTTCCGGCCAGTCGTTATGGGTGACCGGCAGCTGGAACTTAGTCAGCATGTCTGAAAGCGACGCTGTGATACCCGCAGGCATCTGCCCTTTCTTTTCTGCTGCACGGCTGATTTGCACCATCCCGATGGCGACTGCTTCGCCGTGCGTGACGACACCGTAACCCAGTGTATTCTCAATGGCATGACCGATAGTGTGTCCGAAATTCAGAATCAGACGCAGGCCGGTATCCAGCTCATCCTGTTCCACCACGTGCCGTTTGACTTCACAGCAGGCTGCGATAACTTCCTCTGCATGAGCCAGTAAGTCCTGCTCGCTTTCCAGCTCCGCCAAGCGCTGCCATAAATCCGCATCGGCAATGGCAGCCGATTTGACGATTTCCGCAATGCCTTCGCGTATCCGGCGCGGCGGCAGTGTATTCAGTGTATCCGGATCAATGAGCACACCGTCGGGCTGGGCGAATGTCCCGACCAGATTTTTAGCTTTCCGTGTGTTCACCGCTGTTTTACCGCCAATACTGCTGTCGACTTGAGCCAAAAGTGTTGTCGGGACTTGCAGAAAATGAATCCCGCGCATAAATGTGGAGGCGACAAACGCCGCCAAGTCGCCGACGACACCGCCGCCAAGCGCAATCACACCGTCTTTGCGCGTCATGCCTTTTTGAGCCAGCGCATCATACAATCTTTCAGCCATCGCCAGACTTTTACTGGTTTCGCCCGCCGGCACTGATACGATATCCGCATCAAACCCGGCGCGCCGCAAGCTGTCAATCACCTGTTCCCCGTATAAACTGTCAACCGTATCATCTGTGATGACCATGATGCACTGAGGTTCCCACAACCTTGACACCCAGTCGCCGATTTGTGCCAGCCAGCCTTTTTTGATTGTCAGCGTATATGCATGATGCGGCAGTGTAACCCTGATTTCCATACCTTAACCCACCTTCTCCGTTAAATTTCCGCTTGAATTTTTTTAACATCCTTCATTGCTTTAGTCAGCACATCAATTTGTGCCATCATGTTTTTGTAGCGTTTCTCGTTAAGCGACTGCTGTCCGTCCGACCAAGCTTTCGACGGTTCCGGATGAATTTCCACAATCATACCGGACGCACCGGCAGCCACGCCAGCCAATGCCATTGGGGACACCAGATCCCAAATACCCACACCGTGACTCGGGTCCACAATAATTGGGAAATGACTCAGTTTTTGAATCAGCGGCACAGCACTCAAATCAAAAGTATTGCGCGTCGCAGTTTCGTATGTGCGAATCCCCCGTTCGACAAAAATGACTCGCTGGTTGCCCTCTGAAACAACGTATTCAGCCGCATTCAGCCACTCATCGATGGTGCCGGAAATACCGCGCTTCAATGCCACCGGGACGTTCGTTTTTCCAACTGCTTGAAGCAGCTTGAAGTTTTGCATGTTGCGGGCGCCGATTTGCAAAATATCAGTGTATTTTGCCACCAGCGGCAAATTAGCTTCATCCATGACCTCTGTAATCACTTTTAAGCCGTATGCGTCAGCCGCCTCACGAATGTATATCAGTCCTTCTTCTCCCAAACCTTGGAAGGCGTAAGGCGAGGTCCGGGGTTTGAACGCACCGCCGCGTAAAATTTTGGCGCCGCCTTCTTTGGCGATTCTCGCACACTCCATGATTTGTTCCCGTCCTTCAATTGAGCACGGACCGGCCATGGTAACAAATTCCTCGTTGCCGCCGATTTTGACACCGTCGACATCTACCACAGTATCGGACGGATGGAACTCACGGCTGCTGAGTTTGTAAGTACTGGTGATGCGGACCGTATTTTCAACGCCGTCATAGCTTTTGAACGGCACATCCAGCATTTTTTTCGTGTCGCCGACCAGTCCGATAATCGTCTGTTCCTTACCTTCGCTCAAATGAACATCCATGCCCTCTTTTTTGACACGGTCTATCACTTTTTCGACTTGTTCCTTTGTCGCGCCATGTTTCATAATAACAATCATTTTATTGACTCTCCTTTTAGTTTTGTAATTGCTTTAATATCACTTGTTTCACACTATCCACCGGCATCTTTCTGCCTGTCCATAATTCAAAAGCTACTGCCGCCTGATGAATCAGCATGCCGATGCCGTTGACTGTCCGGCAGCCTCTTGCTGATGCCAGCTGCAACAGCTGGGTCTCTTGCGGATGATAAATCAGATCGGCCACCGCCAAGTCCGGGTGAAGTACTTCTGCATCGGCCAGGGGACAAGCCCCTGTTTCAGGGTACATGCCGACTTGCGTGGCGTTAACCAGCAAGTGGCTCTCTGCAATCGCCGCTGACATCTCATCCGTGCGGTAAAAATCATGCAGTCTGACAGGTACGCCAGTGTATTCCGACAGTGTGTCGAAGCCTTTCTGTATCTCAAAAAACTTGTCATCCATCCGTTTAAAAACATCGACCGCTTCTACCCCGGTTAAAGCCAGCTGCGAGATGATCGCCTTGGCCGCACCTCCTGCTCCCAGCACCGTCACGCGTTTCCCGGTTACGTTGATGCGGGCTTCTTTCAAACTGTTGACAAATCCTTCGCCGTCGGTATTGTAACCTGTCAGACGGCCGTTTTGATTGACGATTGTGTTAACTGCACCGATCAGTCGAGCTGCTTCTGACAACTCGTCCGCAAGCCGATATGCCGGCTCTTTATACGGCATTGATAAATTGACACCCAGCATGTTTAAATCCCGAATGCTGTCAAAAACATGTTCAAATCTTGCCGGCTCGACATCAAAGGCCAAGTACACTGCATCGATTCCCAGCTCCTGAAAAGCTGTATTGTGAATCAGCGGTGATAAGCTGTGCTTGATAGGTGTGGCAATGACTGCCGCCAGCCTTGTATAACCAGATATATCCTGTTTCATCTAACCCCTCCCGCAGATAAGAAAAAAGACGACAACCTAGATGTATATACTCATCTACAGTCGTCGTCTGTTCATCGAAAATTACGTCTAAACATATTAAAAGCCACTGTAGAGGTATGTAGTCATCTACGTGGCTGTTTGAATTCATTACTAAATGCTCTAGCCATCATAGATACAAAACTGGTATCGTTTGTATCCATAATGTCATGGCTACAAACTTATCTAAAATAGCTAAAGTAATATGTATTTAACTGTTGATTGATAGAAGTCTGACAAACCATGAAAATCACTCCAACATTCTGAATTTCTTATCTCGAATTGACACAAGTATATCGTTTATCAAACAGAAAGTCAATACACTTTTCCGAGTTTTATGAAAATTAAATGAGAACCATCATCATCTTTTACACACTCCGTCCATTTTTTAAGTTTAATTGCAGATTATTTACCGAAACGGTGTGCCCTTCAGCTGTTTCGCAGGTCCCGCTGCGTCGGTCGGCTGCCGAGCTCTTTCTCAGAAGTTTTTAGTAATCTTTTTCACTTAATATACAGCCAATCTCTGTTATAATATGAGGAAAGGATGTGAAACGATGACTAAGAAATTGATTATTATTTCCGTGGATGCGCTTGGTGCCGACGATCTGAAACAGACACCTTCAGAGCTGCACATGTTCAACTTTTTTAAAGAGCACGGCACCCACATCAGACAAGTTGAAGCAATTTATCCCTCTTTAACTTATCCGTCCCATGTAACGCTTGTAACCGGTGTTTATCCCAAAAAACACGGTGTTGTCAACAATACACTGCTTCAGCCTGAAAGAAAATCCCCTGACTGGTATTGGTATGACCGCTTCATCAAACGCCCGACACTTTACAGTTGTGCCGAAAAAGAAGGGCTGAAAACGGCTGCGTTTCTCTGGCCGGTGACCGCTAAAAGCACCATCACGTACAATATCGCCGAAATCTTTCCAAACCGGATTTGGACGAATCAGGCATTTGTTTCACTGAGCGCCAGCTCGCCGTTTTTCCTGTTGGCGATGAATGCCAAGTACGGGTATTTGCGGGATGGTATCAAGCAGCCTCAGCTGGATGATTTCGTGACAGCCTGCGCAGTCGATACGATCAAACACAAACAACCTGACTTGACACTGATTCATCTGGTGGACATGGACAGCATGCGCCACGCGCACGGTGTTAATTCCCGCGAAGCAAAAGAAGCGCTGCTTCGCCAAAACAAACGCATCGGAGACATCGTCAATGCAACCAGAGAGGCGGGGACTTACGATGAAACGACCTTTGTCGTGCTGGGCGATCATTACCAAATCGATGTGACGAACATGATCCGCTTAAATGTGCTGTTTGCATCTAAAGGCTGGCTTGACGTCAATCCGGACGGCACCGTTGCCGACAATTGGCAAGTCTACGCCAAAAGCTGTGACGGCTCCTGCTATATTTACTGCCGTCAGCAGACAACAGTCGAGCCGTCTGAGATATTGGATGCCTTGAAGTTGATGATTGGTATTGAAGCTATTTATACCTCTGATGAAGTATCTGAAATGGGAGCAACTGAAAACTGCACCTTTATGCTGGAAGCCGAGCGCGGGTTTTATTTTGTCGACCAGGCCATCGGCGAATTGGTTTCCCGGGTACAAACGGAGCACATCGGCGAACCTGATTTATATCAGGCAGTTCACGGGTTTTCTCCCCTGAAGGAAGATTACAGCACGACCATGCTGGTCATGGGACCGGACATCAAGAAAAACCATCACATTGAAACAAGCCGGCTAGTGGATGCTGCCCCGACTTTTGCTGAGATTCTGGGTCTGGAAAGCTTTCCGCATGATACGGACGGTGTCTGCATAGCCGATATGTTTGTGTAAAGGAGATAGATAAATGACATTTACCAAAGAAGAAAAAAGCTGGATTATGTATGACTGGGCGAACTCTGTTTACTCGTTGATCATCGTCACTGCCATCCTGCCGATTTATTTTAAATACGTCGCCGGCAATGCCGGTATCAGCGACGCAGATTCGACAGCTTTCTGGGGATATGCCTCTTCTTTCGCCACCTTGCTTATTTCGGTGTCGTCCCCCATCTTAGGCACTATCGCCGACTATCGCGGCGCCAAAAAAAAGCTCTTTAACTTTTTTGCATTTTCCGGCATGCTGCTGACACTGGCTTTGGCAATAGTGCCCAATCACAGCTGGGTGGCATTGCTTGCTGTCTATGTGATTTCCCACATGGGCTTTCAAGGAGCCAATATCTTCTACGACGGTTTTCTCGTTGACGTTACGACCGATGAGCGGGCAGATGCGGTGTCGTCCTATGGTTTCGGTTTCGGCTACATCGGCAGTGCGCTGCTGTTCGTCCTCGTCATGGTTTTACAAGTGACAGACGGTTTCGGACTGATGGGGACCGAGACAGTGACCAAACTCTGCTTTATTTTAACAGCTGTCTGGTGGTTCGCCTTTACCATTCCTTTTGTCAAAAACGTCCATCAAAATTATGGCATTGAACCTGAAAAACACACGATACGCAGAAGTTTTCTGCGTATCGCCGAAACCATCAAAGAAATTTCACGGTATAAACACATTGTCTTTTTCCTGATTGCCTATTTCTTCTATATTGACGGGGTGGACACAATTTTTACGATGGCGACAGCATTTGGCATTGATATGGGCGTCAGCTCCGATATGCTGATTATCATTCTGCTTGTCGTCAATATCATTGCATTTCCATTTACCATTCTGTACGGTCGTCTGGCTGCCCGTTTCGGTACAAAGCCATTGATTCTTACAGCGATTTCCGTTTACATCATTATCTGTATTTATGCGATGTTCATGAAAACGACTGTTGATTTTTGGATTGTCGGCATACTTGTCGGTACCTCCCAAGGCGGGATTCAGGCATTGAGCCGCTCCTATTTCGCAAAAATCGTGCCAAAAGACCGGGCCAATGAATTTTTTGGATTTTACAACATTTTCGGCAAGTTTTCGGCGATACTCGGACCGAGTATTTTCGCATTTGTCACCCAGATGACAGGCCAGTCGCAATTTGGTATTGCCGCCCTAATTTTATTGTTCATCATCGGTGCCGTCCTTTTCAGCCGGGTCAATTTCCAAGCAACAACTGACTAAGACGCCGCAGGCAAACGCAACAAAAACTGCGGGTTTCTCTATTCCCGTTGACTTACATACTCGCGGACCGTACACTTTTAAATGAAGACATCACACATTACGTTGTCAGGAGACGAATTCATGAAAAAAATTATCTTTGCCGTATTAGCAGTCGCACTGGTCGGCGGTGCAGGCGCCTTTGCTTATGTCAAATGGCAGGACAGTCTGGCGCAGCGAACAGTCGCTACATTTACCAACGGTTTGAAAAAGAAACAGTTTGAAACATATGAAGGGCTTTTTTCAAGCACTTCTCTCAAAAAAGCAGACATTTCAGAAAAAGAAGTTATCACCAAATACGATAAAATATTCAACGGCCTCGGCATGTCCGACATCACCATCAGCGATCTGTCTGTTGAAAAGAAGGACAGCAAGCGGGTGTTCCGTTTCACTGCCGCAATGGACACAGGGCTCGGCAAAATTTCAGACCAGTCTTATGAAGGAACACTGGTAAAAGAAGACGGGAAGTTTGTCATTGACTGGGAATACCGGCTGATTTTCCCGGGGATGAAACAAAATGACAAAGTCCTGATGTACACCGAAAAACCCGAACGCGGCAACATCCTTGACCGCAACGGCGTCAAACTGGCGACCAATGGCGACTTTCCGCAAATCGGTCTTGTACCGAAAGAACTCGGCAGCGGCAAAGAGCGGGAAGACAATTTGAAAAAAATCAGTGATGTGACAGAAATCTCAATGGAAAAACTGACAGAAGCGCTGGAACAGTCTTGGGTCACAGATGATTCGTTCGTTCCGTTAAAAATTTTGGAACGAAATGAAGGCACCGGGCCGTATACGGATTTGCAAGGTGTCACCAGCTCCCGGGTATCCCGAAGATTTTATCAGTTCGGGGAGGCAGCTTCCCATCTGGTCGGCTACACCGGCGCCATCACTGCAGAAGACATTGAGAAAAGTCCTGAACTGGCGAGTTTTGAAACAACAGGAAAAACCGGTTTGGAGCGCTCCTTTGACAAACAACTGCGCGGGACACCCGGCGGCACAATCAATATTGTGTCCGAGACGGACGAGGTCAGGAAAGTCCTTGTCACTTCCGACAAACAGGACGGGCAAGACATCCGGACCACACTGGACGCCGCTCTGCAGCAGGAAGCTTATAACAGTCTGGCAGAGGAAACCGGCGCCATGGTCATCACCCAGCCGAAAACCGGCGAATTGTTAGCAGTCGCCAGCGCCCCTGCCTTTGACCCGAACAGCATGGTCAAAGGGATGAGCGATGCTGATTATAACAAACTGGCCAAGGATAAGCGGAAACCCTTTTTATCCCGGTACAATCTCGGGTATGCGCCCGGTTCGACATTCAAAACAATTACCGCGGCTGTCGGTATTGATGCCGGCGTGACCTCCCCTGATAAAGAGCGGCACATTGAAGGCCTGAAATGGCAAAAAGACGCCTCTTGGGGCGACTACTTCGTGACACGTGTATCCGACGTGCCGACAGTCACAATGGACACGGCGCTCATTTATTCGGACAATATTTATTTTGCTCAGGAAGCTCTGGGAATCGGTGCCGAGACTTACCTGAAAGGACTGAAAAAATTCATTTTTGACGAAAAACTTTCTGTTAAAATCCCGATGGAGCCGGCTCAAATCAGCAATGATACAATCGACTCGGACATACTGTTGGCCGACACAGCCTACGGGCAAGGTCAATTGCTCATTAATCCTATTCAGCAGGCGGCAATGTACAGCGTCTTTGCCAACAATGGCGACTTAAGTTATCCGTCATTGTTGACGGATGATGAAAACAAAGTGAAAAAAGGTGTTATCACGCCAGCGGCTGCTGATAGTGTGAAGCAAGCAATGAGACAAGTCGTTGATGACCCGAACGGCACAGCCCACAACTTGCAGCGGCTCGGCATCAATCTGGCAGCTAAAACAGGTACTGCTGAAATAAAAACCGAACAAGATACCAAAGGGCAGGAAAACAGTTTTCTAGTTGCTTTTGATGCTGACAACAGCGAGTTTCTGGTTCTGACTTTAATTGAAAACTATTCAGGAACCTCCGCCAGCGAAATCAGTGCACCGGTCTTAAGTAAATTGAAACAATAAGTAAAGATGCTTGGCAGGACACATCGGTTCCTGCCAAGCATCTTTAAATATGTTTTACAAAAAAGACACGTTCGTGCACTGCGCCTTTATCGGGGGTGATGCTAGCCGCCAAATAATCCAGTCTCTTATCGTCTGGCAATATTGCCTTATCAGTTAAAAACTGACTCTTGGTCTTCATTCGTCACTACCGTTTCCGATTCATCCATATAGTCGTTAATCACTTGTGTGCCTGAGAACAAATCTTCCACCTCACCAAAGGGAATAATCTGACTCTCTTTGGGTAGCGTTACTATTTTTTTATGAGCTTTAGGCACTAAATCAATTTGGACAGCCAACGATGACAGCACCTCATGCTTACGCGGCTCATACGTCATCAAAATGCGCCAGTCTTTTTTATCTGTGTGATAAGTTACCCTGCATGAAACATCTAACAGTGTCTGCGCCCACCGTGCTGTTTCTTTGCTGTCTGCAGAGTCGGACCAGAGCAAAGCGGCTATCTGTTTTAATTCTTTGCCGCTGAATGTTTTAGTGATACGGCCGTCTTTTTCGGTAAAATCAGTCTTGTCCATTTCAGTGACGATGCTCAGCAGTTCTTTGGCATCCTTGGCGGAAATTGTTTTTTTGCCGCCTGCTTCTGCTCCGGATAACTCAATGTATTTCCCTGAAATATCTTGCAGATCCTCCTTTGCTATCAGCAATTCTGCTGGCAGTCCCATAGCCGATAAAAAGCCTAAATAGCTGTCTACGAAACTTGTCGAAAGATACGCCTTTTGTTTGCTCAGCGTCAAATCAACTGCAAGTGTCTGACCGAGCAAGTCTACAGATGTGACCAGATTTGTGTGCCCCTGCTTGTCTGTGACACTCGTTCCTGAAAGTTCTAAATCGTTCAGCTGTGCAAGCATCAAATTAGTCAAGAGGTCGCTTGAAGTGCCGTCTGAAAGCGACAATGAAGTGACTTTTGCTTGAAAGTCTACTTGCGGCGCCCTGTTTTTTGCCGCGTCAGCAACACCTTCGATAAATTTGTCTTTTGGCTGTTTCGCACACCCTACCAGAAAAAACAGTATTCCTGCCAGCACAATTACCCGCTTTTTTATCATTTCTTTTCTCCGTTCCATGTTTAGTCCCTTTCAGTTTAACGAACCCGCAATCAGACTTCAATAATCTTTTTTTGCTGATACGCAAAAAAGATGACAATTGAAATCAACTGTCATCTTCCTGCCTGTTAGTCAATGCCGATACTGTTTTTTACCTTATCAGCGATTTTTTCAACGTAGTAATTCACTTTTTCAATCGTTGGCGCTTCAGCCATGACACGTAACAACGGCTCTGTACCAGAAGGACGTACCAGCACCCGGCCATCGCCGTTCATTTCTTTCTCTACTTCGTCAATCACTTGCTTGATTTCCGGAATATCCATGGCGCCGTTTTTATTAGACACTTTGATGTTCACCAGCTTTTGCGGGTACTCTTCCACTTCTGAAGCCAGCTCGGAAAGTTTCTTGCCAGTCTGTTTCATGACATTCATCAGCTGTATGCCTGAAAGCAAACCGTCGCCGGTCGTATTGTAATCAAGAAAAATCATGTGGCCCGACTGTTCGCCGCCAAAATTATAATCGTTTTTGCGCATTTCCTCCATCACATAGCGGTCGCCGACTTGCGTTTCCAATGCTGTCATACCTGCTTTTTCGACCGCTTTGTGGAAGCCGAGATTACTCATCACTGTTGAGACAATTGTGTTTTTCTTCAATAGATTATGCTCTGATAAAAACTTGCCGCAAATATACATGATTTTATCGCCGTCAACAATTTGTCCCTTTTCATCAACAGCAATCACCCGGTCGCCGTCACCGTCAAAAGCCAGACCTAAGTCAACTTGCTTCTCAACTACGAATTCTGCCAGCTTTTCAGGATGGGTCGACCCTACACCGTCATTGATGTTCAATCCGTTAGGGCGTGTCCCGATCGTGTAGAAGTCTGTTTCAAGATCTGCAAACAGCCGGTTGACAATCGGACTTGTCGCACCGTTGGCAGCATCCAGACACACACGCATGTCAGCCAAATCGCCTTCCAACGTTCCTGCCAGAAATTCAATGTATTTTGAAATGCCCTCAGGGTATTCATCTAATGTGCCTAGCCCTTCAGCAGACGGCCGAGGCAAATGGTCGACCGGCGCATCCAGCAGCGCTTCGATTTCTGCTTCCTGTTCATCCAGCAGTTTGAAACCGTCTGAACCGAAGAATTTGATGCCGTTATCTTCAGCCGGATTATGCGAGGCGGAAATCATGACGCCGGCAGCCGCTTTTTGCATGCGTGTCAAGTAAGCCACTCCCGGAGTGGAAATAACGCCTAGCTGCAGCACTTCGATTCCCACAGACATCAGACCGGAAACCAATGCTTGCTCCAACAGCTGGCCGGAGATGCGCGTGTCGCGCCCGACTAATACTTGCGGATGTTTGTTTGATTCGGCAGAATGCTGGCACAAGACATACCCGCCGCACCGGCCGATCTTAAATGCCAGTTCAGGTGTCAATTCTTGATTGGCAATGCCTCTCACACCATCTGTTCCAAAATATTTACCCATAAATGTTGTCTCCTAACTTCAATTAAAATTTTCGAATATATCGTCTATCAACGGCTCGTATCCGTCGAATCTGTCGCATCTTTTGTCTGTTCAGTTTGTTCTTCTTTTTTGCTTGTACTCGTGGTTTGCGTGTCGTCCATGACTGGTGTCACGGTAACGAGAACCGTTTCCGGCTTGGCAGTGACCGATCTGGGCACCGGTACAGGATAACTGCTGCTGACCGTCTTTCTGATGTTGCTCGTATCAATCTTGAGTTCAATAGCCTCGATGCCGTCAATCACATCTTGCGGACCGCTGATTTCAACGATATCATCCCTCAGCTCAAACTGAAACTCCCGGATGCCGCTCGGGATGGTGCCGGATTGCACCGGATTGATGCGGACCCGTTTAGTCGGAGCCTGAACTGAAACATCTACCCGGGCCGTAGTCGGGTTGATACGGACATCCATTATCTGGTCTTCATTGTCCACTGCATACAGTGTCACATTCTGTGAAAAGTCTTCAGTGACGTTTTGTTTATCCGTCACAGACGCAATGACCCTCGCGACCCGCGAGAGGGTATCGTTCCCTGCCTCAATTTTGACTGTCGTCGGTGTGACCGTCGCACTTTTCAAGCTGTAGCCCGTCGCAAAAATACTTTTGTCGATAGCCGGTTCAACCACAAAACTGTTGTTTTCTTTCTTTTCAATCGTCACTTGAATCCTGCTTGGTGTGATGGTCGCTTCCATGTTGTTCGGCAAGTTAATGGTTTCAAGCTGCACATCATGTGTGCCTTCGCTCATACCAGATAAATCCGCTCTGACTGAGAACCCTCTCGTTTCGGAGTTTGATTCCTTGTCCAGCAGTATCTTGTTGTCGCTTTTCAGCTTCACGTCAACTGTTTCAGGATGACCGCTGACGTAGTACTTGTCTTCGTCATACGTTACAACTAGCGGTACATTTGCGGCGACTGACTCAAACACACGGCTTTGCGTTGTGACTCTTGAACTGCGGGGTGTCGTGTTCGCATTAAGGTACAGCAAAATAGCGAAAAACAGCGATAATATTCTGATAAACCAGGGGTGCCGGTTATTTTTTTTCATCTCTTTTGACCCCCTTAACGATATCGTCAAAAAATTGCTGCATGACGCTCACGTTTTTGCTGTTCTTCGGCAGTTTCTCCAGTTCCTTTTCGAGAACCGCAATATACTCATCCTGACTTAATCTCGGATAAAACCGGTCATTCAATGTCAGACTGACATCGCCGGTCTCTTCAGAAACTACAATGGTCAACGCATCTGTCACCTCAGACAAGCCAATCGCTGCCCGGTGGCGTGTCCCGAATTCCTTGGAGATGCTCGGGTCTTCAGACAGCGGCAAATAGGAATTTGACGATGAGATGCGATTGTTTTGAATAATAACCGCACCGTCATGCAAAGGCGTATTAGGAATAAAAATATTTATCAGCAGTTCACTGGAAACATCTGCATCTAAAGAAATCCCCGTTTCTACGTATTCGTTAAGCGGCGTGTTTTTTTCAATACAAATCAATGCACCGATTTTCCGCT
Organism: Vagococcus acidifermentans; assembly: GCF_003987655.1. GTDB lineage: Bacteria > Bacillota > Bacilli > Lactobacillales > Vagococcaceae > Vagococcus_B > Vagococcus_B acidifermentans. The sequence goes on from NZ_NGKC01000020.1 coordinate 28,092, forward strand.
TGGACATATACTGAATCGCCTTGTCCAGCTCATCGATTAAAAAGCTGCTTGCCGATTCTTCCAGCCGTCTGCGTGATTTAAAAGGCGCGCCTCTGCCCAGCTGTTCCAGTCCACGCCTGACTTCCGGCTGAAAAATCACGATTGTGGCGATTGCCCCATACGTGATGACTTGATTCATCAGCCAGGATACAGTATTCAACCCAATCAGGTCACTGACAATCCTGACAAAAATGATAACAGCAATCCCTTTAAAAACCTGGATTGCTTTTGTACCATTTAACAACATGATCAATTTATAAATAACATACCACACGACTAAAATGTCAAGTAGGCTGATGAATAAGTTGGTTGTGATTTCAATGTTTAACAGCTGTTGCCATGTACTTGGCTTCAAATAATCAAATATATTCATGGATGACACTGTTCACTCCTCAATTAGACTACTCAACTAGTATAGCATATTTGGGAAGCAATTTCGTGATTTTTTTCTTTTAATGCCCACTGGTTTGCCAAGTACAAAAGATTATAACAGCTTGGTACAAAACATGCTGATTTTTCTTAGAAAACAATGAATATCAATGAGAAAAGCTAAATATTTCTTGACAAGCACTTAAACTGTATTAGAATAAATTAATGTTTTAAATAGTCAGGTTATTTACCTTTTTCAAAATCGACGGAATTATATTATAATGTCTATATGGACGTCTAATTATGTTTTGCGCCGTCACCTATAAATGACGACAACTGTTTACTAGGATGAAAGGAGTTGTTAGCCATGCTGCCTCAAACGGGTGAAATCATCAAAAACTGGCTGCCTTGGATAGGTTTGGCAATCATTCTGATTGTTGCTAATGTCGCTTGGTTTTTTAAATACCGTAAAAAGAAATAACCATAAGCTCTTTAGTATGACCGATATATGCCGGTCATACTTTTTTGTTTGATGTCTGCTAACCTGCCAGTTGAGAATGAGTCATTAGAAAACTCCGTGCGATGTTTTGATAGTACTATCAAATATAGCGAACGGAGTTTTCCAACTTCCTATAACTAGCGTCAAAAAAATATGTGTAGATGGAAAGGCTCATTCTATTTTTTGTTAGGCTATTGATTCTAATCTCGCTTGAATTCCTTTGAATCCTCAGTAAACACAACCTAGAGATATTTGATTAGAATCATTGAAGTGAGAAACCATGAATCTTTCCCGAGATTCTTCATCTTCGGTCATCCTGCATTATCACCGGTACTTGCATACGTATAAACATGTTGCGGTGTATTTGCGTGGCATAAGGTATTTCATAGATCACTTCACAAATATAATCACCACCAATTTGCAACCTTCTTCCAGCCAATTCCAGCTTAAATCGTGACAATGCTTTCAACTCCTCGGCAAAAGACGAGCAATATGCAATCGCATATGAACCTTCCGGAAAAACAGCAGTTTGAGTCTGCTGATTTTCCGACCATTCCGACATAAGAAACATCCGTTTAGAAACAAAATGATTCATGCTAAAGTTTTCTTTTGTCATGATTGAACCTACACGGGAAAACGTATTTAAAGGAGAGGCCTTTCGACTCAGACTATATTTGAATTCTCGCAGGGCCAATTCATATTCAGAACTGCTCATGTCATAAATATTCTTTCGTGTATCGAAGGTAATGATTTTTCTTTCCGGGAATCTGATTAGTTCAAATGACTGATTGTCGACATTGCGCCGGTATGCGAGATTTGCCTCATTAAATTCACGAATCATTTTAAGTTTGCTGTCAATCCGTCTTTTTTCCTGTAGCAAAGCCAACTCTTTCTTTATGACTTGCGTAAACAGCTGGTCCATATCCTCTTTGTTTTCAAGTATCAATTTTATTTCTTCCAAAGAGAAGTTAAAATTTTTCAAAAACTGAATCATATCAATGATAGATGACTGCAAGATATTATAATACCGGTAACCTGTTTCTGAATCAATCGTCACAGGATGGAGCAACCCGATAGATTCATAATATCTCAACGTTTGGACAGAAATATTGTTTAACTTAGCAAACTTGCCGATTTTTAACAAATCATTCATTTTTTTAGAAACCCTCCTTGACTCTCTAGTTACTATAGATATTATACTGTAATTGTGAATATAAACACAATATAACGGAGGGATATTATGGAAAAGATAAAAGTCATTCAATATGGTTGTGGTAAGATGTCAAAGGTGATTTTCAAATACTTGTTTGAGCACGGTGCAGAAGTCGTCGGAGCCATTGACAGCAACCCCAACGTAGCCGGGATGGATATCGGGGAATTTGCGGAGCTTGGGTTTACAACTGGGATCAAGATTTCAGATAATGCGGATGACGTGTTTGCAAACTGTCAAGCTGATATTGCCATCGTGACGATTTTCAGTTACATGCCGGAAATGTATGACTTTTTTGCAACTGCTGCCAAACACGGCGTGAATATTATCACAACCTGTGAAGAAGCAATTTACCCTTGGAACACATCACCGATGGAAACAAACCGATTAGATAAATTGGCGAAAGACCATAATATTACGATATCCGGCACTGGTATGCAAGACATTTACTGGATTAATATGCCAACACTTATGATGGCAGGAATGAACAAGATTCGTAAAATCAAAGCCGCCGTCAGTTACAACGTTGAAGAATATGGGTTGGCACTCGCAGAGGCACATGGTGCTGGCTACACACTCGATAAATTCAACGCGGAAATCGCTCAAGCAGAAAGTTTCCCATCCTACATGTGGAATGCCGCTGAAGCGATTTGTGCGAAAATGGATTGGACGATCGCCTCAATCTCGCAAAAGAGTGTGCCTTTCATTTTAGAAGAAGATATTTACTCAGAAACTTTGGGACGCACTATCAAGGCCGGCGACGCAATTGGCATGTCAGCAGTCACCTCTATCAAAACATACCAAGGTGTTGAGCTGGAAGTGGAATGTATTGGCAAAGTGTATCGGCAAGAAGACGGTGATATGTGTAACTGGCATATCATCGGTGAACCCGATATGGTATTCTCACTTGAAAAACCTGATACTGTTGCTCACACTTGTGCAACGGTTGTCAACCGCATCCCTTCAGTTCTCAATGCGCCAAGCGGTTTTATTACCGCAGAAAAGTTGGATACCATTGAATATATGAGTTACCCGATGAGTTTCTACGTGAACTAGTACGAATAATCAGCAAAAGCAAAAAGCCTTAACCGCCGCAAGGCAAAGTTAAGGCTTTTTTACATGATTAATACATTTCCAAATACTGTTCAAGCTCCCATTCAGAAACTTGTTGGCGGAATGCTGCCCATTCCATTCGCTTGGCTTCGACAAAGTTTGTATAAATGTGTGTGCCCAGCGCATCTTTGATGACATCATCTTTTCTCATTGCTTTGATTGCGTTGTGCAGTGTCGACGGCAAATCAGTTATTTGTGCTTCTGAGCGCTCATCTTCCGACATGACGTAGATATTGCGGTCAACAGCCGGCGGCGGTGTTATCCTGTTTTTCACACCGTCCAAGCCTGCCTGCAGTAAAGCTGCCATTGCCAAGTAGGGATTAGCGGTTGGATCAACTGAACGCAGTTCCAATCGTGTGGACGCGCCTCTTGCACTTGGTACCCGAACGAGAGGCGACCGGTTTTTGCCGCTCCAGGCAACATAGACGGGCGCTTCATAACCGGGAACCAGTCGTTTATATGAGTTGACGATCGGATTGCAGATAGCTGTATAGCCGCGCGCATGCTCAAGCAGACCGCCTAGAAAATAGTAGGCTGTTTCACTTAAACCCATACTGTCCGTTTCATCATAAAACGCATTGCCTTCTGCGTTGAACAGTGACATGTTGATGTGCATGCCTGATCCGGCAATGCCATATATCGGTTTTGGCATAAAGGTAGCGTGCAGTCCGTGCTTTCTGGCAATTGTTTTAACCACCAGTTCGAATGTTTGAATGTTATCGCATGCTTCGATCGCGTCTGCGTATTTAAAATCTATCTCATGTTGTCCCGGTGCACACTCGTGGTGGGACGCTTCCACTTCAAATCCGAGGTTTTCCAGCTCCAGCACGATATCCCGGCGGCAGTTCTCACCCAAATCCATCGGTGCAAAATCAAAGTAACCGCCGCTGTCATTCAGCTGTTTCGTCGGACGTCCGGTGTCATCCATTTTAAAGAGGAAAAACTCCGGTTCCGGTCCGATGTTAAAGTCTGTAAAGCCCATTGCCTTCATTTCTTTTAAAACACGCTTTAAATTACCGCGCGGGTCGCCTGCAAAAGGTTTGCCGTCAGGTGTGTAAATGTCGCAAATCAGACGTGCAACTTTCCCGCGTTCGCTTTCCCAAGGGAAAATCATCCACGTTGACAAGTCCGGGTACAAATACATATCGCTTTCCTCAATACGGACAAAACCCTCAATGGAAGAACCGTCAAACATCATTTTGTTTGATAAAACTTTGTCCAACTGGCTGATAGGTACCTCGACATTTTTGATCCGGCCGAGAATATCTGTGAACATCAGCCGCAGAAAGCGGACATTTTCTTCATTGGCAATGGTTTTAATTTCTTCAACACTGGTTGTTTTTTTCATGTTTTAACCCACTTCTATATTTATTTTTTGTTGCTAAAAGCCCTTATGGTGCCGGCCTTTTTGAAACGGATCGAACGGTGCCAACCCGCTTTCATTCAAAATTTCTTTATATAGCGCTTGTCTGATGTCGCTTTCTGAGAAATCACCTTTCTTCGCGGTCTGTCTTGCGTAAGTTTTTTGAATTTCTTTAATTGAAAACCCGGCAGCAAGATAATCTTTGATTTCAAGTAAGCGGTCAATGTCATTTAATGAAAAGACACGGTTGTTGCCGTCGTTACGTTGCGGATGAATCAGGCCTTGTTCTTCATAATAGCGGATTTTCCGGGCAGTCAAATCTGTCAACTGCATGACTGAGCTCATCGGAAAAACAGCCATCGACCGGCGCAGTTCTTTTTCACTCATGACACCAACTCCTTAAATGATAAAAAAAGAATATCAGCAATAAATAAAAAAGTCAACATCTCATGTCAGATAATCTAACATGAGATGGCAACTTTTTTTAACTTACCTTATTTCTAGTAAAAAATGTCATTAACTGCATGACTGACTGCTAGTTTTACATGTTCATACGTCAAACCGCCCTGCACGTAAAGCTGATACGGCGGACGAATCGGACCGTCGGCAGTCAACTCCAAACTTGCGCCTTGGATAAACGTCCCTGCAGCCATAATCACATCATCTGTGTAGCCGGGCATGTACGACGGTATCGGCAGGACATGGGCGTCAATCGGCGAAAATTTTTGGACCGCCTGACAAAAGGCAATCATTTTTTCTTTTTCTTCCAATGATACCATTTGAATCAAATCTGTTCTCGGCTCATCCCACTTTGGTGTAGACTCAATCTCAAACTCCGCCAGCAATGCCGCTGTAAAGACAGCTCCTTGGATAGCTTGGCTGACAGCATGCGGCGCTAAGAAAAAGCCCTGCAACATTTCATGGGTCGTACCCAGCATGGCGCCGCCTTCGCTGCCGACGCCCGGAGTCGTCAGACGGATGGCTGCCATGTCCACCAGTTCTTCTTTCCCGACAATGTAGCCGCCGGTTTTTACAATGCCGCCGCCCGGGTTTTTAATCAGCGAGCCTGCCATAATATCCGCCCCGACTTCTGTCGGTTCCATGACTTCAGCAAATTCGCCGTAGCAATTGTCAATAAACACGACTACCGACGGATTGATGTCTTTCACAAAAGAAATCATCTCTGCGATTTTTTCAATCGAAAATGACGGCCGGGCATCGTAGCCTCGGGAACGCTGAATCCCGATTACTTTGGTGCGGGGAGTCATTTTGCGGCGCACTCCTTCAAAATCAACATTGCCATCGGCTTGAAGAGCGACCTCATCATAGCCGATATTGTATTCCTTGAAAGAGCCTACGCCTGAACCAGTGGTCCCCAACACTTCATGCAGTGTATCGTAAGGGCGTCCGGTAATATAAAGCAGGTCATCGCCAGGTCTCAGCACACCAAATAATGCCGTAGCAATTGCATGAGTCCCTGAGATGATTTGCGGTCTGACCAGTGCTGCCTCCGTTTTAAAGACAGCCGCGTAGACAGCTTCCAGCTTTTCCCTGCCCATGTCGTCATAGCCATAACCGGTTGACGGCAGGAAATGCGTATCGGATACTTGGTTGCCGCGAAAAGCCGCTAAAACTTTTGATTGATTGAACAGAGCCACTTCCTGCAGCTGCTGCCTCACGGGAGAAATCTTTCCCTCGATTCTTGTAATGATTTCTGCCAATTCGGCATTGATGCTATCTGTCCATTTCATGACTGATTCTCCTTAACCATTGTGATTTTTCAGGTGCAAATCCTTTCACCTGATACGAATTTTTCTCTTCGTCAAATTCATTGAAAAGCAATATCGTCTCCTGCTTCAATCTGCTGATGACGTAAACGTCGCTCATGCTGACATACCCTTCATACGGTACCATGATTTCCATCAGACGCTTTTGAATGGCTTCCGTTAAAACCGCTCCCGCCCCTTTTGCCAAAGCCGAGATGCATACATTTGGGAAAAGCGTCGGGACGAAGCTTCCTTCAGGCAATAAATCCATCTTGTTATATACTGTCAGCAGCGGGATTTTATCCATCTCCAAATCTGAGAGAAGCTGTAAAACTGTTTCTTCCTGCTGGTCCCGCCCGGGTGCCGCCGCATCGACAACATGCAGCAGCAAATCCATGTTGCGGCTTTCTTCCAATGTTGACTGAAACGCCTCAATCAGCTGTGTCGGCAAATCCTGAATAAAACCGACCGTATCTGTCAATGTCACTTGAAAGCCCGACGGCAGCCGCCATTGTTTCGTCAGCGGGTCCAATGTTGCAAACAGCTGGTCTTCCGAAAAAGTGTCCGCCGCTGTCAGCAGATTCATAATTGTCGATTTGCCGGCATTGGTGTACCCGATCAGCCCAACCTGGAAGACAGGAGTCTCCAGACGTTTTTGACGGCTGCGTTCACGGTGTTCGCTGACCGCTTTCAATTCACGCTTGATACTGGTGATGCGCCGGCGGATATGCCGACGGTCCGTCTCCAGCTGCGTTTCACCCGGTCCGCGCGTACCGATACCTCCGCCTAATCTTGACAGCTCCACACCTTTACCGACCAGTCGCGGCAACAGATAGTTCAACTGTGCCAGCTCGACTTGCAGCGTCCCTTCTTTTGATTTGGCCCGCATCGCAAAAATGTCCAATATCAGCTGCACACGGTCAATCACTCTGGCACCGACAGCATCCGCTATCGACTGGTTTTGACGGGCCGTCAATTCCTGGTTGAAAATTACCAGTTCAGCATCACGGCTGTTGACCAGTGTAGCCAAGTCTTGAAGCCGGCCTTTGCCTAAAATCGTCCGGCGGTCGACTGCTTCCCGCTTCTGCGTCACACTGCCGACCACTTCGCCGTCCACTGTTTCTGTCAGATTTTTCAACTCATTCATTGACTCTAAAAAATTTTCTGAATTGCCCGGTGTTTCCACACCTGCAATAATCACTCGTTCTTTCATGTTTCCTCCATTTCAGTCTCATCTGCCTGCCATGACTGTATAGATGCCAGCAGCTCTTCCTGTCTCTCAGGGTTATCGACAATATCCCACCACTGTGCATTCATCCGGTTACGAAACCATGTCAGTTGACGTTTGGCATAGTGCCGCGACTGCTTCTTAATGGCATCGATGCACGATTCAAGCGAGGCAGTACCGTCAAAATAAGGGAACAGCTCCTTATAGCCGATACCTTGGGCTGCCTGCACATCCGGCGTTTCATACAGCAAACGCGCCTCCTCCAGCAAACCGGAAGCCATCATCACATCTACCCGGCGGTTGATGCGCCGATAGAGTGTCTCTCTGTCAGTCGTCAACCCGATAAGTTTGACATCATACAAGCTGTGACGCAACTCTTTAAAGTCCGGGCGCCCGCTTTGCAAAATACTTTTGCCTGTTTGCTGCATCACTTCAATCGCCCGCACCACACGCTTGCGGTTGTTTGGATGAATCGACTGGGCGGCTGCCGGGTCGATTGCCTGCAGTTTTTCCCATAATGCCTGATTGCCGCACTCTTCGGCAAAGGCTGTTAGCGACCGGCGCAAGTCAGTGTCAGACTGGTTCATCTCCGCTCCGCCAAGGGCAAAATCAAAAAGAAGGGCTTGAATGTACAGCCCTGTCCCACCTGCTACGATGGGGAGTTTCCCTCTTTTAGCAATATCATCGATGAGCTTGCGGCCGCTTTGTTGAAATTCGTGCACAGAGTAGGTCTCTGTGATGTCTTTGATATCAATTAAATGATGCGGGATACCGGCCATTTCTTCGGCGGTCGCTTTAGCAGTTCCGATATCCAGCTTTTTGTACACTTGCATCGAATCTCCGCTGATGACCTCGCCGTGACAAATCTGGGCTGCTTTTATGCTTAATGCTGTTTTTCCGACAGCTGTCGGCCCCGCAATCACCAAAACTTTTTGTTTCACTCTATCACCTTTTATCAGATGGATGACAGTTGCTGTCGAAGCGCAATGGCTTTTTCCGGAAAGTCAGTGTGTATCCCCGCCAATTGATGTTCGAAGCAATACATCATATCCTCTTTTGAATTTACTGTCCAAGGGCGTAATTTTTTAGAAAACTGGCCTTTGGCTTCTTTTACCCAGTCAATCGACGGATGTAGCGCATCAATCCAGTCAGTACTGCGAGCCAAACTGACTTTTTTCTGGGATGTGCTCATAATCATCGCCTTGGGGGTGACAGGCTCCAGCGCCTGCATTTTCTTTAATGTAGCAAAATTAAAACTGGAGTAAAAGTAAATGAACGACCACTCACGACGGGTCATCCGCTCACTGACCAGCTGTTCGATGCCCGGATAGTCCAGTTTGTCCGTCTTTATTTCTATATTGAGATAACCGTTGAATAACATCCGGTCAAGCAGTGACAACACTTCGTCAAATGTCGGGATGGTTTCGCCCTGAAATTCAGAAGAAAACCAGCCGCCTGCATCCAAAGCTTTGATTTCTGCGACTGTTTTGTCTTTGATATAGCCTTGACCGTTTGTTGTGCGGTCGACCAATTCGTCATGAATGACAACCAGCTGCCCGTCCTTGGATAAATGAACATCCAGCTCGATGCCGTCGCTGCCGACAGCAGCTGCTTCTTGAAAGGCGGCCAGCGTATTTTCAGGATGGGTTCCTTTGCTGCCGCGGTGTGCAAAAATCAGTGTCATCTGTTCACGCTCCTTCCATTCTTCTCTAGTGTACCACTTTAAATAACCGATTAACACTCTCACCTGTCATCATTTTACTAGATTTTTATGGAGAAGTATTAGATAATAATTGTAACAATAAGATTAAATGAAAGAAGTGATTGAAATGAAAAAATTTACCACCGGTTTTTTAGCAGGGGCAACTGTCACCATTGCGTCAATAGCCGCCATCGCATTCGGATTTAAGAAAACCGTTATAGAACCAATCGAAGAAAAAGAACAGATGATTGAAGATAACCGTAGAAAAGCCATGAGAAAAAGCAGGGCACGCTAATGAAGCGCAACGAAAAAAGCAAGGACGTAGGGGCAGCTACAGCACCCGTTCCTTGCTTTTTTTGTTTAATACGGGCGCTATAATTTATGGGACTGATAGAAAAATTCTATCGGTCCCATTATTTTTGTAAAAAAACAAGCAGACATACAAAATTTCCGTTAGAATAGAATCACCATAACACTATCTATCATTCGAAAGTGATAATGTCCTAAGTAGGTCGAAAGACAAAATGTCCCAAAATGATAAACTAGTCATATGAAAAGGATACTACTAACAATGAATGAAACCAAAAAATATAAAGTGATTAAAGCTGTGGCCGAAAAAAAGAAACAAAAAGTCAGGGTCAGCATTGATCTGTCTTATTGATGTTAGCATATAATTAGCACAAGGCAAAATAAGAATAGCTTATCTGTACGTGGTACACTTAGAGTACCAGAGAAAGAGGAGGAGCTTATGATGGCCAAGCAGTATGCTAAGCAGTTTAAATTGGATGCTGTGCACTATTACTCGGAACATAAGGATCTTGAATTGAAAGGCTGTGCCAAAAACCTCGGCATTAGTTACCAGACACTTTCTCGCTGGAAAAAAGAACTAAACGAATCAGGGGATATCCATCATCGTGGTTCAGGCAACTACCGGTCAGATTTAGCCAAAGAAAATGCACGTCCCAAACGCGAGCTTAGGAACACACAAGATGCGTTAGATATCTAAAAAAAGCTATCAACATTCTGGGAAACTAACAGAAGCGCTCTATCAAGGAATGTCTGATAAGACAGAGGCAGAGTCCCAAAAGGAATGCCGCCCCTCTGTCTCTGGAATGTTGAAATTATTAGGTGTTTCCAGTTCCGGCTACCATGCCTGGTTAAACCGCCAGCCTTCTGCGACACAGAAGCGTAAAGACCGGATAAAAAAGCGAATTCAAGTTATCTATCACGCCTCCAAAGAAAACTATGGAGCGCCTAAGATTACGGAAGAATTGCGAAAAGAGGGCGAAGTCATTGCTGAACGCACTGTTGGCAGTTATATACGTCAAGAAGGGATTCGTGCCTAGTGAGTCAAGCCATAGACAGTGACGACCAAAAACTCAGATTTTTCAAGCAAACTTTGTAATCTTTTAGAAGAAGACTACGCTCCTATACGTCCCAATGCCGTTTGGTGCACCGACATTACCTACATTTGAACTGAAACTGGTTTTGTTTATTTGACCAGTATTATGGATTTGTTTTCTCGAAAAATCATTGCTTGGAATGTGACAGACTCTTTAGTGGTTTCTTGTGTGGTGGACACAGTCAAGCAAGCCAGAAGTAAGCGGGACACCTCACTGCCCTTGGTTTTACACAGCGATCGCGGTAGTCAGTATATTCTAAAGAATACCGACGAGTCGCCTCGGACATGGCGTTAAGCTATTCAATCAAAGCTTCTCCGTGGGAAAACGCTTGTATAGAGTCTTTTCACTCTTTAATCAAACGGGAGTGGTTAAGCCGTTTTACCATCAGACATTTCACTCATGCCTATCACATGATTTTTGGATATATTGACACTTTTTACAACACAGTCACTGTCATTATTTGTCGCCAAAAGATTTTGAGAAGCTACATGCCCAAGCGGAAAACAAGAAATACCGAACCGCTAGTTAGCAAAGAGAAAACTCTCATTTTCACTTGTGCTAAAACTTGACATAGGATCATTCATCAAACTGAAATGGTGAAAGAAATAATGAATCTTGGTCAAAAGTTCATTTAAAAACAGTCAATTATACTTAATGAATTATCAAGTTCTTGAAACAAAATAATATCATCTTCTAAAGAAGTTTAGGAGGTGATATTAATGCATAATACGCCAATCAATCCATTCTAAAAATAGGCACTATGAAATGCGCTCTAAAAGTTAGTCTTAAAAGCTAATTTTTGAGTTCAGTTCACTAAGTGCCTATTTTCTGATTTATATTAATTTAAAAGTTCTATCATTTCTTTGACAGATGTTGGATTTCCCTCAGGAATAGTTACTGTTCTAGTGGTCTTTACAACATCTTCCGCATACTTTTCAACTGCATCTTTATCAGTCGCATCAACATTTGTTGATGTCCAGCTTGAAGGAAAGCTATACAGTTGTATAGACCCGTCATGATTACTAGAGTATACAAGTGGTGTATCTATTGATCTATCTCCATATAATTTAACAACATCATTGTCATATGTTGCATTTTCGCTCAGTTCTGGGAATATAGGTGTACCTTTAGGAATACGTTCTGCATGAAAAGTAACGCCTTCTTCACTAAGCATATTGGTATGGCAACCCCTTTTTTGACAAAATTTATAAGGTGTCGTTCCTTTTATCATGTTATCCGATTGCCCTTGACAGCGAGCCTCCCCGTCTGTGAGTTTTCACGATCAGCTTCCCAGCTTTAAAAAGTCAGGATCGTTTCCGTGACGGTATCACAGACGGGCTCACTATCAA
>NZ_NGKC01000021.1 GCF_003987655.1 Vagococcus acidifermentans
TTGATAGTGAGCCCGTCTGTGATACCGTCACGGAAACGATCCTGACTTTTTAAAGCTGGGAAGCTGATCGTGAAAACTCACAGACGGGGAGGCTCGCTGTCAAGGGCAATCGGATAACATGATAAAAGGAACGACACCTTATAAATTTTGTCAAAAAAGGGGTTGCCATACCACTCCCGAGTTTCGATTTTTAAATGTTTTAATCAAAGAAACTGAATGGTTGCTATCTGAAAGTTATCTCGAATGGATAACTTTACTATTCTTGATATCAAATATTTTTGAAAAGAAAACAACTCAAGAATTTGATTCAGATAGTCGGTTAAAAGAGCTGATAAAGGAGATGGTTGCTAACTTCGAAAAACAGACATTTATTACAATTAAAGATAAAGATAACTTTGAACGGCGTATTCTGAATCATTTGCGTCCCGCCTGTTTTCGAATTAAATATAACTTGAGCTTAGGTATCTATTCGTTAGACAGTCTAATCCAAGACAGCAATCATGCTATTTTGTGTGATTTAATGAAAGAACTTATCGTTCCTATTGAAAATTGGTTAAGGAGGGCTTTTCCTAATGACGAGTTAGATCTGCTGTCATATTATTTTGGCTTTCAGTTGAGCAATCAACACATAATAAAACAAAAACCGAGAGCAGTTGTTGTTTGTACAAACGATGTCATGGTATCAAAAGTAATTAGGGAAAGTTTGAAAAAGCTTTTTAGTGAACTACAATTTTTGTCATCATTTTCTGTTCGTGATTTTTATCAATTTGAAGTGGACTATGATCTTGTATTTACAACGATTCCATTAGAAACTGAATTGCCACAATTTATTATCAATCCTATCATGACATACAAAGAACAAATCAGTTTACGTTACAGAGTATTAAATGAACTAGGAATCAATGAAGTTGATCAATCAGTTGATAAACTGATTTCAATTATTCAAAAACATGGAAAGATTTCTAACCCTAAAGCATTAAGAGAAGAGTTACAATATTTCCTGCTCCAAGAAAAACAAGATTTACCTTTCGAAAATGCCAAAGGGTTACCTTCATTGACGTATTATTTAAAACCAAACTATATCACACTTATTGATAAGAAAATTACATGGGAAGATGCTGTTGCTTTAGCATGTAAACCGTTAATAAACAATCAAATCATTAATGATGAATTTTTAGCAGATTGTATCAGACAAATTAGACAACCTAATTATTCCGGATATTTTGGAGAAAAGAGTTGTATCCCACACACGACTATTGATCATGGCATTCAAAGAGAAGGCATTAGCTTGTTAATAAACAAACAAGCAATTGACTTCCCAAACCGAAAGGGAATACAGATAATTTTTCCTTTATCTTTTCTTGATTTGACAAAACATTTGAAAGCAATTAATCAGATTGCTGACATCAGTACAAATAAAACTTTTTTAGAAGAGTTACTCACTAAACAAGATGAAAAAACTATTTATCAATTGATTCGTCAATTTACATGAGAAGAGAGGTCCAAAATGAGAATAGAAGATTATCCACGCTTTACAATTATTATGCGCGGCTATACTTTTCAACAAGCAGAGGCAATTTTAAATGCTATCGAAGGATTAGAAACTAAATTTGCTGTTGAAATAACATTAAATACACCCGATTCACTGAATCAACTAACTTTATTGACAAAAAAATACGGGAATTCAATTTACATTGGAGCGGGTACTGTTCGATCGATTGATGATGTTAAAGCAGCAATTCAGGCAGGGGCAAAATTTTTGTTGGGTCCTCATATGTTCACACAAGATATGATAAATTTTGCTAAAGAACACGAGGTACTCAGCGTACCCGCAGCGATGACTCCTTCGGAAATTGATGAAATGTTCAAACGGGGAGCAGATATCGTCAAAGTTTTTCCAGCTATAGTCTTATCACCACGTTTTTTCAGAGATGTGCAAGCTCCTTTAGGAAAACTTCCATTGATGGGAGTTGGAGGAATTACAGTGAATAATGCAAAAGATTTTCTTTCAAATGGCGCTAGCTATTTAGGACTTGGCTCGGGAATGTTCGATAAAGAGGACTTGGTCCGCTTAGATAGTAAAAATTTATCAAAGTCCATGCGTAAATTAATTTCTAGTGTGAAAGGAGCAAGTGTTTAATGGAATTGTTTTTATGTGAAGATTTAGTATTCAGAGAAGTTATTGCAAAAACGAAAGAAGAAGTATTAAGCTTTTTAGCTGAAAAGTTATTTGAAAAAGGTTGTGTAAAACAAGAATACATTGAAGCTATTCAGGAGCGTGAAAAGGAATATCCTACAGGATTGCCATCATCAGAACCAAGAGTAGCAATTCCACATGCAAATTTTGAAATGGTGAATAAAACAACTTTGGCTATTGCTACCTTAAAACAGCCTGTTGAATTTCACAATATGGAAAAAAAACAAGTCAGATTACCTGTCCAGATAGTAATTATGATGGCTATTGGTGAGCCTCACGGACAAGTAGATATGTTGCAAAAGATCGTTACAATTATTCAAGATGAACCGCTGAGAAAAGCAATGATACAAACGAAATCAAATAGGGAACTATTACAACTTTTAGAGCAGGCTGTTGCTTAAAATTAGAAAATTATTTTAACTACTTTAAGATTGTGTTTCTAATAGAATTAGGAGGAAAAAATTATGAAAAGAATTTTGATTGCTTGTGGGAATGGAATTGCTACATCAACAGTAGTAGCAACAAAAGTAAAAGAATATTTAACTAACAAAGGTATTCAAATTGAAACGACTCAAACTAAACTAATGGAAGTTCCAAGTAAAGTACAAGACTACGATTTATTAATTACAACAGGAGAATTTGAAGGTCAGACCGGAGATGTACCAGTTGTTAAAGGCATGCCAATTTTAATTGGAATAGGTATGGAAGAAACGATGGAAGAAATATTGAATTATGTTAAATAGTTAAATTTTCATAAGGAGGAATAACAAATGAAAATAATTATGGATGTCTTTAATTTTCTGATGGCTGCTGGACCAACTGTTATGTTACCGGTCATTATCACAGTCATTGGATTAGTTTTCGGACTAAAAATCACACGTGCATTTAAATCAGGATTAACATTGGGAATTGGTTTTGCAGGAATTAAACTGATTCTTGATTTTATGACGACAAATGTAGGGCCCGCAGCAAAAGCAATGGTTGAGCGAACGGGAGTACAATTAGATGCATTAGATGTTGGATGGGGTTCAATTGCGGCAGTCACATGGGCTTCACCAATTATTGCGATACTAATCTTTGCAATACTTATTGTAAATATCGTCTTACTAATTTTGAAACGTACAAATACACTTGACGTTGATATTTGGAACTATCACCATATGGCGATTGTAGGTGTAATGGTATATTTTGTTACAAAAAATGTTCTGTTAGGAGTCGGAGCTTCAGTTGTTATGGCGATTATCACTTTCAAAATTTCTGACTGGTCACAGCCAATGGTAGAAGGTTTTTTTGGAATTCCCGGGGTTTCATTACCAACTGTTTCAGCTCTATCATCACTAGTAATTGCTTGGCCTTTAAATTGGTTGCTGGATCGTATTCCAGTATTTCGTAAATCAACTTTTACAATTAAAGATGCACAAAAATATTTAGGTTTTTTTGGAGATTCAATGATTATGGGACTAATCATTGGCTTAGTCATTGGAGTATTAGCAGGTTTCGACATTACTCAAATATTTCAATTAGGTGTAAGTATGTCAGCTGTCCTAGTACTAATTCCAAAGATGACCTCATTATTTATGGAAGGTTTAATGCCTATATCTGATGCTGCCCAAAAATGGTCTCAGCATAAGTTTAAAGGTCGTAGCCTGTTTATTGGGTTAGATGCAGCAGTTGTAGTCGGAAATCCCGATGTTATCACTACTGCCTTAATCATAATCCCATTGACAATTGCTATGGCTTTAGTGCTACCAGGAAATCGAGTGTTACCATTCGCTGACTTAGCAGTTGTTCCTTTTCGTGTAGCAATGGTAGTGGCTTTAACACGAGGAAATCTTCTAAAAAATATAGTAATCGGTTTAGTAGTGACAGCATCGTTACTATGGTGTGGTACAGCTACAGCACCAGTATTGACATCAATTGCTAAATCTGTCGGCATTGAGTTAGGAGCAAGTTCAATGTTGATTTCATCCTTTGCTGCAACATCAATGATTCAAAGTTATTTAGTATTTCTAGCGTTTTCATATAAACCAGTCATTGGTATTCCATTACTGATACTAGTCTTTTTAGGTGTGTGGTACTATTTTGAAGGTATAAAAAAAGTTAATGTAGAACATGCTAAAGAAGTTTTGTCAAATTAGAGGAGGATTATTTTGAAAATATCAAAAATAACAATATATAAAGTAAAACCGCGATGGATATTTATCAAAATTAGTACTGATGAAGGAATCGAAGGATGGGGGGAAATGATATCGGGAACTAAAACAGAAACTGTTGTTGCTGGAGCTTATGAAATCGGCAACCGTTTAATTGGTAGAAATCCTTTTGAAATAGAGAGATTATTTCAAGAGATGCACCGATCTTTTTTCAGAGGCGGGCCTATTAACGGAACAATTGTTTCTGGTATTGAGATGGCGTTATGGGATATTAAAGGGAAAGCGTTTGGCGTTCCTGTTTATGAGCTATTAGGAGGTGCTGCTCGAGATAAAATCAAAGTTTATTCTTGGATTGGTGGGGACCGTCCAAATGAAGTGTTAGAGCAAGCGCAAGATCGTTTTAATCGTGGCTTTACTGCAATAAAAATGAACGCAACATCGGAGCTACATTATATTGACTCTTATGAAAAAATAGAAGAGGTTGTTGAACGAGTAGCTTCAATCCATGACTACTTTGGCAATCGCATGTCTGTTGGTGTTGATTTTCACGGACGTGTACATAAGCCAATGGCAAAGGTCTTAGCAAAAGCACTTGAACCCTATCATCCGATGTTTTTAGAAGAAGTTGTACTGCCAGAAAACGAGGAGCATTTCAAAGAAGTAGCTAATACTGTTGCAGTTCCACTAGCGACTGGAGAACGGTTATATACACGATGGCAATTTAAAAATATTTTTAGTCAAGGTGCAATTGATGTTATTCAACCAGATGTAGCTTTATGTGGCGGCATCTTAGAAACCAAAAAAATCGCAGCCATGGCAGAAGCTTATGATGTTGCAGTTGCTCCACATGCTCCTTATGGTCCTATAGCATTAGCCGCAACTTTACAAGTAGATTCATGTACGCCAAACGTTTTTATTCAAGAACAAAGTCTAGGAATTCATTACAATAAAGGTTTTGATTTATTAGATTTTGTGAAAAATAAAGAGGTCTTTCAATACAAAGATGGCTATGTCAATTTACCTGATAAACCAGGTTTAGGTCTTGAAATGGACGAAGATAAAATCAAAGAAATCGCATTAGAAGGGTTAAATTGGACTAATCCGCAATGGAAAAACTATGATGGAACAATAGCTGAATGGTAGAGGAACGGTGTAATTAATGGCTGAGTCACTAATGATTGCAGTTTTCTTAATGATGTGGATTGTTTTACAAGTCAGAAAGCAAAGAAAAATAAAACTGCTCGCTAAAAGAAGCTGGATGAAAAAAATAATCTCTATTGCTTTAGCCATTCTGCTTATTGTATTTTTTTGGTCCGACATTTTAGCAGATCAGCTTAAACTGATTACTTTTGTCATTTTAATCCTTAATTTAGGATTTATTAAAGAGGGAATTAGCGAGAGTCATTTAGTTAAAGTTGGTGTTTTAGAAGGAGATTTATACAAGTTTAAAAGAATTGAAATTGAAGAGTTATCGAACGGAACACAATTTGTCTCCTTTTATAAAAATGAAAATAATAGACTATCAATGATTTTTGATACTACACAGACAGAGCTAGTTTCCTACTTTGACCAATATGATTTGCTCAATCTCATAGTTATCAATGTCAAATGAAATCCTCTCCACAAAAAAAATGGAACGGCTGTTTCGTAAAAAGATAATTAAAAGAGTAAAAATAAGGAGATTATCCATTTTCGGATAATCTCCTTATCATACGTAACGTAGTTTTTTTCAGCAGTCTCTATAATCTGCCTCAGACCTTACGATTGATTACGCTTTTCTTTCTTGTTGCAGTGCTTTTAATCCTGCCATGTTTAACAAGTTCCAAGGTGTGTCAAATTCTGGTTGGAAGAAGAAGTCGGCATATGCCAGTTCTTCAATGGTGAATTTGGTTTGGATGGCAATGGAAATCGCATTGATATTTGCTGTCAAATCCTGTTTGGATAAGATTTGAGCACCTAAAATTTCCAGAGTGCTTGGATCGTAAACCAATTTGAACATGACCCGTTCCTTCATTTCTTTTGGAATGAAGTCCATTAATGTGTCTTGATCCAGCGTCACTGATTTGACATCAATGTTCAGCTTTTCTGCCATTTGGTCATTTAGACCTGTTGAAGCAAATTTATAATCAAAAACTCGTAAAGCTGACGAGCCCTGCACCCCAGGGAATGGTGCTACGGGTTCAATCAGGTTTTTAACCGCATAACGGCCTTGACGTCGTGCATTTGTAGCAAGAGAAATATTGATGTCCGTTTTTCCAGGATTGTATTGGATCAGTGTTGCATCCCCAATAGCAAACACATCTGGCTGGCTAGTCTGCATGTAGCGGTCAGTTTTAATCATTCCGTTAGGCAGCAAGTCAACAGCTCCTTTGAGCCATGCCGTATTGGGGCGTACACCTGCGGACATGATGACTAAATCTGCCGGATATTCCGCTTTATCAGTAATGACAGACGCAACTTTTCCTTCGCCTGTAAAGCTTGTTACGGATTCTTTCATTGCCAAATGGACACCTTTGGCTTCCATTTCTTTTTCAAGCACATCGGTGAAACTTTCATCTAAGTAAACACCGAGCGGCCGAGGAATAATATCGACTACTGTCACGTGTTTACCTGCTAAAGCAAAGGCTTCAGCTGCTTCAATGCCAATGTAGCCGGCACCAATCACGACAACATGTTTGATTGCCGGATCTACGGAAAGTAACCTTAAATCAATAGTGTCTTGACGTCCGCGCATGGTTTTGATGTTGTCTAAATCATTTCCCGGAACAGGAAGAATGAATGGATCAGCGCCCGGACTTAAAATAATTTTATCATAGGACTCGATCCGCTCTTCACCGGTCAAATGATTCAGCACATGTACCTGATGTTTGTCGGCTTCCAGTTTAGTAATTTCTTGGTTTGTGAAAACGTGAACCCCACGTTTTTCCATCTCTTCAGCAGTCATATAACGTATCGAATTTACGTCAGTGACTACTCCCTCAAGATACATTTGGGTACCTCAACCCATAAATGAGATGAAGTCGCCTTTTTCATACCACTGAATTTCAGCATCTGGATGCGTCAACAATAATTCTTCGACAGCTTCATAACCGCCATGCGAGGAACCTAAAACGATGACTTTCATAAAAAATTACCTCCTATATATATTTAGTACACCCTAATTATAACTAATAAATGGTCTAAGAGATAACGATATGCTTTTTTGTGTCTAAAAATGATGCAGAAAATGAATTTGAAGTGGTTAGAAAATAATTACTGCTGATACATTTAAATGTTAATCTGACGAGTCAAACATTTGAAGTGCAAAAAATATACAAAGATGGCGGCAAGTAGGCTAACTCGTGAAAATCAAGGGTGACGTTAGCATTACGCGATTTCCGAAGACTGTTCAATACGACCGGACAGTAAACACTTTATCGGAGTCGATATTTTCATTCAAAAAACATGAAAATAGCAAAACTGTTGGTAAGCCAACAGTTTTTTTGTCCGTATTTTGATACGATTGAATTGTGAAAAGATATACAATCAGCTGATGTAATCGGACGTTTAGTCAATGCAGTCTCAGATGAGAGGTGATTAGCAGTGAGTGGTAAAAAAGCCTGCCGTTTAGAATTTTATGGTGGTTGCAAGATGGCGATATTACCGATTTTATTGTACATTTTCCTCAGTGCGTTTTTTGCTGTTTTTTATCAGTATTACTCGATGCGGGCGTTAGTATTTTCTGCTTTTATTGGTTTGTTAGTCGGGTTTTTATTTGTGAAGAATAAAGCAAAGTATTGGGATGCTGTAATTTCAGGATTGTCGCAGTTCGGCAATGCTAAACTGATTTTTACGTTTCTGTTAATTGGTGTGTTTACTAAGATGTTGACTTTCGGCAAAATTGGAAATGGTTTCGTTTGGTTGAGTACACAAATGCATATTTCAGGCAGTCTGTTCGTGGTGTTCGCTTTTCTAGCTTCATCAATCATTTCTTTGGGAGCGGGCGCACCCATCGCCGCGATGTTTGCAGTCGTGCCCATTTTTTATCCGCCGGGGATTTTACTGGGGAGTGAACCCGCCGTGCTGCTCGGAGCTCTTTTGAGCGGTGTCTTTTTCGGCGATGCGCTGTCTCCCAGCTCGCAAGTCATCAACACCACTATTGACACGCAAAAAGATGGCGAAACACAGGAAACTGCCGATTTGCAAACGGTTTTGAAAGAACGGACACCTTGGCTTTTGTTGATTGCTGTGATAGCAATGGTGCTTTTTTACCTATTCGGCGGGGCTGAAACAGGCCAAATGGCCAACCATTTGGCGCTACTGGCTGATTTTTCGGACAGTTCGGGCCTTTGGATGCTGGTGCCTGTTATTGTTTTACTGGTGGTCAGTTTTAAAACCAAGAATTTGTTTCTGGGGCTTCCAATCGGTATCTTGACGGGGCTTGTTGTCGGGTTAGTGACAGGCATTTTTTCATGGCAGGATATCGTGTTTGTCAATGCGGAAGCGACACAAATCAGCGGTATTATCTTCGACGGCATTTACAGCATGGTAGATATCGTGATTTCCACGATTTTGCTGTTCGGGATGATTTCAGTTGCAGTAGAGGGCGGTGTCTTGGCGCTTTTTTGTGACTGGGTGCTTTCTAAAAGAATTTTTTGCAGTACCAAAGGAGCTGAGCTTGTACTAGTTCTCGGCACAGGTATCGTCAATATTTTTCTGTCAGGTTGTGTGCTACCAGCAATTTTGCTGTTTGGGCATATCGCAGATACCATCGGGCAGCGCAGCGGGATTCCGCCTGGCAAAAGAGTCTATTTGATGACAGGCATCGCGACAAGTGTGACAGCTATTATCCCCGTCAACAGTGCTTTTGTGATGGGGGCCATCACATTAATCAACGAGATGCCGGACATATTGCCTCAGTCTGTTGTACCTAGTCCGTTTGCGATATTCAGTTCCAGCTACTATTGTATTTTGCTGACGGTTGTCTGCTTTATTTGGATTTTTGCGGAAAGAGGCAAAAAGAAACTGCCTCTTGCTCAAAATGCGTAATGTCAAGAAATAGATGAGAAGGTGAACGATTATGGATGAAAGATATGATGTCATCATTGTCGGCGGTGGTCCGGGCGGTCTGGCAGCTGCCATTTACGCAGGCAGGTCGGAATTAAAGACACTCGTAATTGAAAAAGGCGGGTACGGGGGACGTATCAAAGAAACAGCAGAAATCAAAAATTATCCTGGCACGATTTTGGATTCCGGAACCAATCTGATGCTTAAATTCAAACAGCACGCGGAATCTTATGACACTATCTCGTTCAAGCGCACCACTGTCACTGCGGTTTCAACAGATGACGGCGGGGTAGTGGTGGACACGAAACGGCGGGGCAGTTTTTACGGAAAATTGTTGATTGTCGACACTGGAACGGAGCCGCGTACATTGGGCATTCCAGGAGAAAAAGAATTTGTCGGAAAAGGTGTGTCGTATTGTGCTACTTGCGATGCCGAATTTTTCAAGGGACAGGAAATCCATGTGCTCGGCGCAGGCGACCAGGCAATTGAAGAAGCTAATTATTTAACCCGCTTTGCCTCAAAAGTCAACATCATCGTTTTGCATGAAGAAGGTCATTTAGACTGCAATGAAGCGTCGGCCAGACGGGCAATGAAAAATCCGAAAATCAATTTTATTTGGAATGCTACTTTGGATAAAATCGAAGGGACTGACCATGTTGAAAAAGTGGTCATTAAAAATGTTCAGACAAATGAGCTGACAGAAGAGAAATCAAAAGGTGTTTTCTTCTTCATCGGGATGACACCTAAAACAGACATCGTCAGAGAGCTGGTGGACTGTGACGAAAAAGGCTTTATTCTTGTCAATGAACAGCAGGAGACCAGCGTGCCGGGGATTTACGCAGTGGGTGACTGTACAAACACATTTTTAAGGCAAGTTGTGACAGCAGCAGCTGACGGTGCCAGGGCGATTGTCTCAGGCGAACGTTATTTGACGGAGAAGGAAGAATTGGATGAACTGCTCAAGCCGGAATCAGGGGCTGTCGCTTTTGTCTTTTATGACCCGTACAGCAGTCGGGACATTGAAGTGGCGGCAACGTTTGAGCAGCAACTGGCACCTTCGTATAAAGTATACAAACAGGATATTTCAAGACAGCGCCTTTTGTATAGGAAATTGGCGATTCAACAAACGGTGTCTGCAGCATTGTATCAATCAGGTGAATTAGACAAAATTCTGACAGAAGAAGAGTTGTCTGTATAAAATGAATAGGAGTGAAAAAAATGGGACAACCAAAAGTTTTTCCGCATGGTACGACAGTTTATCAGCCGGACAAGTGCTGGAACGGTTACACAATCGTACCGTTGATTAATGATGGCGTCTTGTTATTTGACATGAACGGGAATGAAATCCGGCGCTGGAACATGCAGGCGATGCCGCCGAAATTATTGCCTGGCGGATACGTTATGGGAACATCTGGTTTCAGACATCCGGACTATGGTATGCAGGATGGCGTCAATCTGATTCAAATCGATTACGACGGCAACATTGTCTGGGAATTTGACCGTCTTGAAGAAATCAATGACCCGGGACGCGACCACCGCTGGATGGCACGGACACACCACGACTATCAGAGAGAGGGCAATCCGGTTGGTTATTATGTGCCGGGGATGGAGCCTAAAGTATTGTCAGGCAACACATTGATTTTAGGCCATCAGACAATCCATAACCCGTTGATTTCTGACAAACGCCTGCTGGATGATGTGATGTATGAAGTGGACTGGGAAGGTAATATTTTATGGCAGTGGTCTATCAGCGACCACTTTGATGAATTCAACTTTGATGAAGCTGCTAAAAATGTGCTCTTCCGTGACCCGAATATGCGCGCATCAGATGGCGGTGTCGGCGATTACTTGCATGTGAACAGTATGAGTTATCTGGGGCCAAACAAGTGGTTCGACCAAGGCGACCAGCGCTTTAAGCCTGACAACATCATCTTCGACTGCCGGGAAGCTAATATTTTGGCAATATTGGATAAGGAAACAGGCAAAATCGTCTGGCAAATCGGGCCTGATTTCAGCTTGACACCAGAACTGCGGAAGTTGGGCTGGATTATCGGTCAGCATCATTTCCACATGATACCGAAGGGCTTGCCGGGTGAGGGGAATTTGCTAGTTTATGATAACGGCGGCTGGGCAGGGTACGGTGTGCCGAATCCAGGTTCGCCGATCGGCAGCAAAAATGCCTTGAGAGATTACAGCCGTGTGCTGGAATTCGACCCGATCACATTGAAAATTATTTGGCAGGTAACGCCAAAAGAGCTTGGCCACGCTATTCCGACTGACGCCAGCAAGTTTTACAGCCCTTACGTCTCAGCAGCCCAACGCTTACCGAACGGCAACACATTGATTACAGAAGGTTCGGACGGCAGGCTGATTGAAGTGACAGTTGATCACGAAATCGTTTGGGAGTGGATCTCACCATATTACACTCATTCAGAAGAAGGCAAACCGTCCAATAATATGATCTACCGGGCGTACCGCTACCCGTATGATTATGTTCCGCAAGAACCGAAACCAGAGGAAATTGCCATTGAACCTATCGACAATACAACTTACCGTGTACCAGGAGCCGGCAAGTTTGGCGCAAAAACAGTCATCGATGTCGAAGGGACACTGCCGTATTATGCGGATGTCGCTTTATGTGTGGCAACCGATGATGAGGAGGATGTCGTCAACAAAGAAAAAATCTTTGATGTCAACCGGGATTTCTTTGTACCGATTACAGAAGAGACATTTGCAGAACAAGTGTTGAATCAGGAAAAACCAGTGCTGGTATTATTCGGCGCGGAAAGATGTCAGCATTGTAAGGCGCTTCACCCTGTCCTGGAAGAGGCGTTACAAGAAGAGTTCAACGGGGAATTCTTAATTAGATATGTTGATGTCGATATCGAACAAAAAATCGCCGAGCGGCATAAAATCGCCGGCATACCAGTTGTCGTCATCTACAAGCAGGGGAAAGAGCTGCAACGCTTCAGCGGCGAAAGAGATTACGATGACATTTGTGATTTTTTGGATGATGCTTTAAAATAAAAAGTAGAGATATGCGTGAATGAAAAATTCTCCTGTCTATCACCTTTGTGGTAGACAGGAGTGGTTTCATGTATAGAATAAGAATGATGTTAGGAGTAAATGCAGGTGAATATTTTTAAAAAAAGGTCTTTTTGGCTCGCAGCTGGTGTGACCCTGTTTTGTGCGTTAGCGGCGGATCAGTTAGCGAAGTTGCCGGGCTTAAAATTGATAGGGACTCTAGTGTTGGCACTATTACTTGGCATGCTGTTGCAGCTAGTCAAACCTGTCCGGGAACACTCAGCAGCAGGAGTAGGATTCATTTCAAATAAATTTTTACGATTGGGCATTATTTTACTGGGTTTTAGACTCAACTTGGAAGATTTGGCAAATTCAGGTATCAAAACCATTTTGCTGGCAATCGTCGTTGTGTCATTTACGATTCTAGTCACGTATCAATTATGCCGGAAAATGAATGTAGAAAAAGAATTGTCCATTTTGACAGCTTGCGGATGCGGGGTTTGCGGTGCTGCAGCTGTCATGGGTGTTTCCCCGCAAGTCAAGGCTGAAAAGGATGACTCCGTGCTGGCAATTGCTGTCGTTTGTATTATGGGCACACTGTTTACATTGATTGAAATTGTCATTAAGCCACTTCTCGGGATGGACGCTGTTCAGCTGGGAGTCTTGAACGGTGCATCATTACATGAAATCGCCCATGCCGTAGCGGCCGGCGGTTCGAACGGGGAAGTGGCACTCAACGCAGCACTGATTATGAAACTTTCGCGAGTGATTTTATTGGCACCAGTTGCATTGCTCGTTGGTGTCTGGTATCAAAAAACGAGTCATTTTGAAGTCAGCGGAAAACAAAAACTGCCAATTCCCTGGTTTATGGCAGGCTTTCTTGCCTCCAGTGTTTTGGGCACGTTTCTCCCGATTTCAACCGGTGTATTGGATATGCTGGTGGAATTGGCATACATCTGTTTAGGGATGGCGATGGCCGCACTGGGCTTGAGTGTCAACTTCAGAGTCATCAAGGAACGTGGAATGAGTGTTTTTATAGCCGCTTTTATCAGTTCCTCTCTGTTATTAGTGTTGGCTATTTTTGCCAGTAAACTGTTCTTTTAAGCGAATCGTCTGTCGGTTTATGTGAATTTAAGAAGGAGAATGGGGATATGTGTGAAACTGAATTTATTCAAGCTTGTCTCAATCATCCCGATATCCATCGCAACGTTGTCACAAAACGGTACAAAAAAAAAAGGCTGTTGGAAACAGCCGGGACACCGATTTCTCATATTGGTTTTGTGCTTGACGGTTTTTTGAAAGCTATCACTTACACAAAGGACGGCAAAGAATTGTGCAGCTCTGTGTTCACAAAAGGCAGTATTCTGCTGGAGTACTTATACTTGTCCGGCAATGCCGATTATACATTTGATTTAGTCACTCTTTCCAAAGCGCGGATTAGTTGGATACCTGTTGATGTGTTTGCTGAGGCTGTTTTAAACGACAACCAGCTTTTGAGATTATACATCAAACATCTGGCTGTAAGAGGTGTCGACAACCAAAGAATGATTACTTGTTTGGGTTATAAAACGATTCGCGAACGGATTTGTTACTGGATTTCCAGCGAAGGTAATTTGGAATTAGACCTTTGTAAAATTCCGACACATGTCCGGCTGCCTGTTTCTCAAGAAGCTTTTGCAGCTCTTATCAACGTGACGCGTGCCTCTTTGAATCAGGAACTGCATAGAATGGAAGATGAATCATTTTTTAAATTAAACAAAAAAATCTTGACACACATAAACAAAGAAAAAATACTGGCGAATCTTTAGTCAATGTAGCTTAAAAACAGGAAGGAGAACTCTTCTTCCTGTTTTTTTGCGTGACATTTAAGGCATATACTGATTGTAAGCCATTACGGGGAAATGAAACAATATGATGGCTAATCTATTGCGGGCGGACGGGTACAAAGTCGTCTCTGCCCATATTTATTTTGATACGAGTATTAAAAATATGCTAGCACCTAAGAAAGGCGGACTAGCATATTTTTAAATTCTTTATACGAAGATGTTGAAATCAGCTTAGAAATATTTTCGTCTTCGGTTAGAATCATAGTTAATGAATCGAATAAGTCTAAAAACATTTTTCTGTCACTTTTGCTGATAGCCAACATTAATACTACGTTCACTTCAGTATCAGCCCAAGGAATTTTATGCTTATCATCATTTAATATGAGACACATTCCAGATTTTTTTGCATTTAATTTCATCGCTAGCAATAATATTTTTCTTTTGCACCTCAAGTGCACCTCCAATGCGAAATACAATATACCCAATTTTATCGTCGGTAATTGAATAGTTAATTCTTTCTTGTATCAAAATTATGCAGTGTCAGTTTGATTGTTACTTCCGATTATCTTTAATTTTCACAACGACCCTAAATTGTCTTTCAGGATGGGATTCTTTATTAACAAATTGGATTCTGGATTCAAATAAATCACTATGACCAAAGTAAAGCAGCGTACTGAACAGACTGTTTTTATCCTTTGGAATATAGCCGAGCTTCTTATCACGGTAAAAGATAGCAACAGCCTCAGGATCGTAAGGATTATCCGGTTCCGCAACGAGACTGACCGGTTTGCCCAAAGTCAGCTCGTCAATGACATCCAAGCCGTCATAATATGCAAAACCTGCCACATGAAAATCGGCCAGATGCCCGCTTGGTTCAAACGTGTGATTTTTCAGTGATTCTACAAGCTTTTCTTTCTTCATTTTTTCCATAAAAATCCTCCTTGTTTTTAATAAAATCAGTAACCATTTATCAACTGTGCCATACTTTCGACCATCGTTTTTTCACAATCTATTTAGTCATCTTCTCCTGCACTCGGAACAGCGTCATTTCACGAATTAACTCATAAAGCATTGGTTTGTCGTAAGGAAACCGGACTATTCCCATAGACAATTTATAATTACTTAGTTTGTCAGCGAAAGCTTGAATTGCGCTTGGTGCAGGATGAAGCCCTAAATGCTGCGTCTCACCTGAAAAGTGAACAAGGTTGCCGTTCAACGTGAAAGTGGCAATTCCCAAGAGATTTTTTCTGTGACGGCAGGGGAGCACTCATGTATCAATGAATGGAGCTTTTCCATACGTAAGCGAACATCGCCGTCGTAACGGGCAATGTATGCATCTATAGTGGTATGGTCCGGCAGTTTTGCTTATCTTTCTTGGATTGTGACATGAATCGTATCACCAGGTTGTTTGCCGATTTTTGCACGGATATCTTTGCGGATACCGATGATATGGCAAGGCGTTTTCATCCTGACAAGCTGACCATCATAGGGTTCACCATCAAATGTGGCATGAACGGGCACACGGCCTTTTCCGAAAGTTTCCTTCACATCGAATGGAATTTCCACATAAGCCCCATCTTTATCAGGCACTTTCATAATTTTTGCATCAAATTCATATACGTCGCGCATTAGGGCGCCTCCTTTAGAGTGATTGTTTCATTTGATTGAGTTCAAGAAAATTATACCTCACTTGTTAGATTGAAATAAAGGGAAATGTATGCGACTATATTTTATTATCTGGTAGAAATAACAAACAACCTTGCAAATACTGCTTTTCTTTCATTCTTGATTTAAATCCATTAAAAATATTTTACATCCATCTACCCTCAAAATCCTGTTACCGGTAACAACTTGGGTATCCATCTTCATATATGGTATATATATACATGTGCACATGTGTCATTTTATTTAATAAAGGAGATGGTGTTGTTGAGGAAAAAAAGAGAACGTTTTTTCCTGTTGTCAATTGTATGCGGTTTAACGTTAGTATCATGTTTATTTTTTCTAGTTTCAGACAAAAAAGAGGCGATAGCTGAAGAAGGGATGACCACCAAAGTTGTTATTCATTATCGTCCTTCTGAAGATCGGAAAGGCGAAGACTCCTCTATTTGGGCTTGGCCGTTAAATGGCGGAGGCAATGAATATGACTTTGAAGGGGGGGATGCGTTTGGCAAGTATGCCGTTATCAACCTAGCGGGGCAGCATGACCAGGTGGGTTTTTTAGTGAAATCTGCTGAAAGTTGGAATTACCAGACTGCAGACCAGTTCATTGATACTGCATCAGGGCTGGCTCATGTTTGGTTGGACGAAGAGGAGCACTTGTCTTATGCGCCACCTGCGGAAGAGGTAGCACCTCAAACCAAAAAAATGACGGTAAATCTTCATTATTATCGCAGCGGCAATGATTACGAAGGCTGGAATGTCTGGCACTGGATTGACGGCAAAGACGGCCAGCAAGCAGAGTTTGCTGCTGAAGATTCATACGGAAAAACGGCAACCTTCGACTTGGAGGATGCTGAAGGTTTTTCCAAGTTAAATTTTATCATCAGAAAGGGCACTCCGGATAATGAGTGGCAAGAAAAAGATGGCGATTCCGATCGCTCAGTTTATGTAATAGAAGGACAAGATACGATGGACATTTGGGTAATGGAAAATGATGCACTGATTTATAATCATCCTGAATTTATTGTAAAAGATCAACGAATAAAAAAGGCAAGTATTGAAACCATGCAGGAGATTAACATTTCATTGGCAAAAAAAGAACGGCTGGCAGACATAACGCCGGAAGATATTGTTTTAACAAACGAGCATGGCACACTAGCAATAACAGAAGTGACTGCCGCTGAAGATGAGCTGGCGAATCAATTCACCGTCAAAACTGTTGAACCATTGGATTTACAAACAGCTTATGACATTCAAGTAAAAGAGTTGGCTCCTGTTTTGGTCGGCATTGGAGCTGTTGTCAGAACACCTGAATTTGATGAAGAATATTTCTACGATGGGACATTGGGACAAAATTACACGCCTGAAAAAACTGATTTTACGTTGTGGGCACCAACAGCAAAAACCGTTGAATTGGTGCTTTATGATGGTCAGGAAGAAAATAGTCCGGAAAAAGAGACAGTGCTTATGGATAAAGGAGAGAAAGGCACGTTTACAACCGTGTTAAATGGCGATCAGCACGGCACGGTTTATACGTATCGGTTAACATTTCCGGATGGCACTGTCAACGAATCGACAGACCCTTATGCAACGTCAGCAATTGTCAATGGCAACCGTTCCGTTGTGTTAAATCCTGACAGCACACGAATCCAGTCATTTGAACGCATGCCGGCATTCAGCTCGCCCGTGGATGCGATTATTTACGAGACACACATTCGTGATTTATCCATTGCTGCTGACAGCGGCATCCAACATAAAGGTAAGTTTCTTGGTGTCATTGAAGCAGGGACGAAAAATGAGCAAGGACAGCCGACCGGTTTGGACTATATCAAAAGTTTGGGTGTGACTCACGTGCAGTTTTTGCCAATGTATGATTACCAGACTGTAGATGAGAGTGCACCTGATGTCCCGCAGTACAACTGGGGCTATGATCCTAAAAATTACAATGTGCCGGAGGGTTCTTACAGTACAGATGGTGCGACACGTTTTCTTATAAGTGCTTAAGTCACGAAAAAGAAGGATTATTTAAAAAAATAATAACAACTGATTGTTTGACAGTTGGAAAGAAGTCGTCATGTTGACTGAAACAACTGCTCTAATACTCCTACATGCGAATCACTGTAGCAGCAGCGGTTGGTGTGAAGCTAGGTGAAGTCGGCAGAACGCTTCCTAAGTGATAAAGTTAACATCATACGGAAGAGGATATGTCGGGAGGCTAAAAACTGCTTATGGCGAGAATGTTCAATCTTGGACTGACGAACTTGCGAATGTACGGGTCTAAAGACGACGCGACCGAAAGGAAAGCGTGTTGCACACAAGCAACGAACATTACCGAAAAGTAAAAATCATCTGTATGAAATTCGGGATAAGGAACAATGACCTTATAAATGTTCAGGCCTAGAGCAAGCGCCTAACAGCAGATGCAAAAGCTAGAACAATCGGAACGTGGAAAGCGGAAACTACTTTGACAACGACTGCTATCGGAGTAGTGGATATAAGAGAGAATTCTCGAAATTCCTTGATTTCCGTGAGAGTAAGGGCACAGTACCGCTGAAACGTCTAACAAACGTTGAGGGATAGCCCTGAGACTTATTTTATAAATAAGTTGGAGCGCCGTATGCGGTGAAAGCTGCACGTACGGTGCGGTGTGGGGGAAAACTTGGCGAATAACTCTGCAACAATTTATTCAAAGAGTTACCTATCACAATCGACTAATCCTGAAACACGGATTATTGAAATGAAACAAATGGTCCAAGGACTGCATGATAATGGGCTGCGAGTCATTATGGATGTGGTTTACAATCACGTTTTTGAAGCAAGCAGCCATGCGTTCAACCAGACAGTCCCTGGCTATTATTTCAGATATGATGAAAACGGCAATCTGGCCAATGGCACAGGTGTCGGAAACGATACTGCTTCCGAGCGGAAAATGATGAGCAAGTATATTGTCGACAGTGTCAAATATTGGGCTGAAACGTATCATCTTGATGGCTTCAGATTCGATTTAATGGGTATTTTGGATGTGGATACGATGAATGCCGTCCGGGCAGAAATGAATAAAATCGACCCTTCTATTATCATTCTTGGAGAAGGATGGGATATGGGCACACCTCTAGCTTCTGAGAAAAAAGCAACTCAGAAAAATGCGGCACAGATGCCGGCTATCGCCCACTTTAATGACTCACTCAGAGATGGCGTAAAAGGCAGTGTCTTTGAAGAAACAGCTCCCGGCTTCATTAACGGCAAAGACGATATGGAAAAAATTGTGGCGCAAAATATCACGGGGGCAAATGGGTTGGAAGGTTACATCGCTCCTGACCAAGTGATACAGTATGTGGAAGCCCATGACAATCTGACCTTGTTTGATAAACTGAGTTTTACCAATCCCGAGGATACTGACGAACAGCGGTTGAAACGCCATATGCTGGGGACCAGTATACCGTTGTTATCCCAAGGTATTACTTTTATCCATGCCGGACAGGAATTTTTAAGAACAAAAGGCGGAGATGAAAACAGCTACAAATCTCCAGACAGCGTCAACCAGTTTGACTGGAGCAGACCTGAAACATACAAAGAGTCAGTAAACTTCTTTAAGAAACTGGTTAAACTCCGAAAAGAAGAGCCGCTGTTTAGACTGCAAAGTTATGAAGAGATTGCTGAAAAAACCACCATCGAGCAATCAGAGGACAACGTCATTGTGTATCGATTAAAAGATGGTACAAACGAGTATGTTGTCATCTTAAATGCTAATGACACGAAAAAAGAGGTAACGTCGGCAGCATTGACTGATTTTGAGTTACTTTTGGACAACCGTTTGGAAAGCGAAAAGCAGGAAAAACTGGCTTCAAATGAAGTACTGCCGTTAAGTGTGTCTGTTTACAAAAAAGAGGCGTCCGAGCAAGAAAAGCCGGAAACAGCGGTGCAATACGATGTGGTATTTGACAGCAACGGTGGTTCGAAAGTACCGTCACAAAAAGTATCAGAAAATGAAAAAGCGGTAAAACCAGTCGATCCGACAAAAGACGGCTATGACTTTGCAGGCTGGTTTATGGAAAAGGAATTTACAAATGCCTTTGACTTTGATTCTCTGATAACAGAAAAGTTGACCTTATACGCAAAATGGGAGAAGCAACAAGAAAGTACTGCTTCCCAAGAAAAAACTGACAATACTAATCAAGCGGACGGTCAATCTCCTGACAAAGGCAAAGAAAAACCAGTTATCGGATTTCTCCCTAAAACGGGTGAACAGCATACTGCATATCTAATGATGGGCGGTATCGTGCTGGTTGCAGCTGTCTGCTTTATTATCTACACTAAGCGGAAAAAACATTGCTAATAAAAAACCGAAGAGGTTTGCACTTCTTCGGTTTTTTTTATTGACATACCAAGTCAATGTTCTTTTTGCTGGCGCATTTTCAATCTCAGCATCGCAATGGCCAGTTTGGCATCTTGTACAGTGACAGTATTTTCTGCTAACACGCCGGAATCCTCGCTGCCGCTTGTTTTATAAAAGGGCAGAACGTGTGACAGATAAGCATTTTGAACAACAAAATCCTCTGCCTCGCAAGCGCTCATAGCAACAAACGGAATTCCTTTCTTGCCAACTTGTTCAATCAGGTTGGCATAATCAATATGGTTATTGCCAAAACCGTTACAAGATAAAATGGCCCCGTCAACTCCCATGGCAGCAAGCGTTTGAGCGGTCCGATCACTTGCCAGCATTTTGGTCGGTGTGTCGTCCGCACTGCCCATGATAATGACAGCGGCTAAATCCATTTCCGGGTCATCTTTCAGTAAATCGGCGAACGGGTCACGGTAGTGGTGCAGCGTCGTCTCCTTTAAACTTGTTCCCAGTCCCAATGCGATTCCTCCTTTTTAAAATAACAAACTCAACAAGCTAATCCAGCGCCCGCACGATACCGTCACGGTATTCATTCGGTGTCAAAACAACAGGCATACAGCCCATGTCGATAATCGACTTACCTCCCGCAAAGGCACCAGGTTCATTGGCAAATAAGCGCGTGTCATAAACAGCTCCTTGTCCGGAGACTTCTTTGACCAGGACGACTTGTTTCGCATCAGAGCACTGATGACCTGGGAAAACATGTTTTTCAGAATAAGCAGACGGATTAAAATAACGCAGCTGCTCACGGAAAATGTCACAAAATTCATCACAAGCCTGATGTGCCGCATCTGGTCCGGCACGCGAGACCCAGGCATCTGCCTGCAACACCACATCAAACGCAATCAAATAGTCCGATTCAAGAGGCGTCCCCGGTTTGCCCCAAGATATCGTGTCGGCAAGGATGCCGTCACTGCCGCCGCCATTACATACTTGGCGGCCATTCGTATCGACACCCGTCAGCAAAACATAGACGCCGGTCATCGTATTGGTGATGCCCTGACCGATTCTTCCCAGTGCTTTGACCGACAGCGGAATAACGTCCATGATCGTATTTGTATACTGCTGATGTTCATCAGGG
Source organism: Vagococcus acidifermentans (assembly GCF_003987655.1). Taxonomy (GTDB): domain Bacteria; phylum Bacillota; class Bacilli; order Lactobacillales; family Vagococcaceae; genus Vagococcus_B; species Vagococcus_B acidifermentans. The sequence goes on from NZ_NGKC01000021.1 coordinate 21,392, forward strand.
GCGATAACCCGTAACGAAATGGCGTGAATCAACGGGTGTTGAAGTACTTCTGTATCGAGCTTAACGGTCATTTTGCCATCTTCTGACACCTTATTCGTTGCGCCGTAAGTCACCTCATGGATATGATAACTTCGGATAATCAGCTGCTCATCTTCCTTCATGACAATTCACCTCACTTTATCCACTCATTTACATTAAGTATAGCACACAGCAAGCCAGACCAAGCGGCAGATTAAACTAGCTTTTCTTACAGTAGATGTGGCCTTTAAACAAAAAAATTAAAAAATAATGAGAAATAGTGTTGACTTTTCTCATCAACTCGTGTAATATTCCTACCAATAAGAAATGACAAAACAGGAGAGAAGTACGATGTCCTTGATTGCCCAGAGAGCTGATGGGGGTGTGAATCAGCAAATCAGATATCGGAAATGGACTCTTGTGTCGAAAGATTGAATGCAGTAGGTCTTTCCGGGAACTCCCGATAGCGAGGAAGGTTGTTGTTGGACAATTGATAGAGGTGATGTATCTTATTTTTTGATGCATCAATTGAGGTGGCACCGTGAATTTTTCGCCCTCAGACAGATTATGTATCTGTTTGGGGGCTTTTTTTATTGAAGAGGGGAGAGGTTAAGATGCGAATTATCAAACAAATGAATGGGGATTGCATCACGCCGGTTTCAGCGTTTTTACGTATCCGGGGGAAGAACAAATGTTTATTGGAAAGTGTGCCAAAAGAAGAGGCTTCGAACAGCTGCTCACTGATTGCTTTTGACCCGGTTGCCGAATTGCGCTACCATAACGGATTATTCTCAGTCAGTTACCGGCAAACTGGCGAGTGCCGCACCTATCCTTGCAGTGATCCGCTGAAAGAGGTGGAAACATACGTCCTCAAAAACAGTTACCCGGAAGAAAAAATACTATTTCAAGGAGGAGCGATTGGCTACGTCGGATATGATGTGGCTGCCTGCTACGAAGAAATCGGACAAGTGCCGCACGATGAGTTACAGATTCCGGACATGATCTTTTTTCTTTACGAAACATATATAGTCTTTGACCATAAGACAAATAACCTGACAATCGTCAGCGAGAACACCTACAGTGACCGTCCAGATTCTGAATTGCAGCATTCGGCAGATGTGATTATGGAACAGTTGAACAGCCCTGAGACAGCTGAATCACAAACAATAGAACAGGAACAGTTGGCATTCACGAGTAACTTTTCTCAAGAAGAATACGAAAACATCGTCGCGCAAGCCAAAAAGCTGATTACAGCAGGAGATTTATTTCAAGTTGTACCGTCTCAGCGCTTAAAAGCCCGCTTCACACAAAATCCGTTTGATTATTACCGGAAGCTGCGGTCTGCCAATCCGTCAACGTATCTCTATTATTTGGACCTCGCAGAAGGATTTCAAATAATCGGCAGTTCGCCAGAAAGCCTAGTACGTGTCAGCGGATATACAGTCACAACTAATCCGATTGCCGGAACCAGGAAACGGGGACAGACAGAAAACGAAGATGCACAATTGGCAGCCGAGTTACTACATGACGAAAAAGAACGTGCTGAACATTTGATGCTGATAGATTTGGGAAGAAATGACATCGCCAAAATTGCAGAATCCGGCAGTGTGACGGTGCCAGTTTATATGACCATTGAAAAATTCCGCTATGTGATGCACATCGTTTCCGTGGTTGAAGGCAGGCGCCGGACCGGAGTGACTGCAATGGATGCGCTGAAAGCCACATTGCCCGCAGGAACGGTCAGCGGCGCCCCCAAAATCCGAGCGATGACCCGGATTTACCAGTGGGAACCTGTGAAACGCGGCATATATGCCGGTGCCGTCGGTTATTTATCACAAAATGATCAGGCTGATTTTGCCATAGCAATCAGGACAATGGTTGTCAAAGATCGCTACGCTTACGTGCAAGCAGGGGGCGGTGTTGTCTACGATTCCAATCCAACAGCCGAATACCTTGAAACAATGCAAAAAGCCCGCACATTACTGGAGGTGGACCTACATGATTTTAATAATTGATAACTATGATTCCTTTACGTACAATCTCGCGCAGCAGTTCAGTAAAGTATCTGTCACGGTTTTGCGCAACGATGATCCAGCTATTGAAGATGCCGCAAAGTGCGCAGAAGCACTCGTTTTATCTCCCGGTCCCGGCAGGCCAGAGGAAGCTGGCATGTTGCTGCCGCTCATCAATCAATACAAAGAAAGCAAACCAATCTTGGGGATTTGTCTCGGACATCAGGCGATTGGGCAGGTATTCGGGGCAACTGTCCGTTCTGCTCCGCACATTACGCATGGCAAGCAATCACAAATCAACTATAAACCTGCCGGTATTCTCGCTGATTTTAAAGGAAAGATGCGGGTTATGCGCTACCACTCGCTGATGATTGAAAAAACAACGATTCCCAAAGAGTTCGACATCCTTGCAGAAACAGCCGGCTGTGTCATGGCAATTCAGCACCGGACATTGCCGATTGTCGGTTTGCAATTTCATCCGGAGTCTATCGGGACAGAGCAGGGACAGTATTTCATTGATCAATTTTTAGCATTGGTTCAAAAAACAAAGGAGGGGACAGCTCATGCAGCAAATATATAACAGACTATACAACGGAAGCCATCTGGACTTTCAACAGATGACAGAATTTGCACAAAATATCGTTTCAGGCAATGTATCTGAAAGCCAACTCGGTGCGGCACTGGTCGCCATGAAATTCAACGGCGTATCAGCAGAGGAATTGGCTGCTCTGGCAGCAGTGATGCAACATCATGCCCTCCCTATAGCTTATAACACTTGTGATGCGATGGACAACTGCGGCACTGGCGGTGATTACTCGAATAGTTTCAATATTTCAACAGCCGCCGCATTCGTACTGGCAGCAGGCGGCATCACCATGGCTAAACACGGCAACCGGGGCATTTCCAGCCGTTCGGGAAGTGCGGACGTATTAGAATATCTGGGTGTTGACATCCGTGCATCAGCAGACAAAATCACCGCCTTGCTTGATCAGCTGGGCATCGCTTTTCTCTTTGCCCCGGCACTGCACCCAGTGATGCGGGCTGTGATGAAAATCCGGAAAGAACTGGCGACGCCAACTGTATTTAATTTGCTCGGTCCGCTCATTAATCCTGTTCCTTTAAAAACACAGCTGATGGGAACTTACGCCAAAGATAGTATGGTCGAGACAGCCGGGGCACTAGGAAAACTTGGGCGAAAGCGCGCTCTGGTGATTCACGGTCATAATGGCATGGATGAAGCTAATTTAGCCGGTAACACAACTTGCGCACTTTTTACTCAGGGAAAGGTGGAAAAATTCACTGTCGACCCTGCCTTCTACGGTTTTGAACGGGCACCGATCGAGGCGATTACCGGCGGCGATGCCAGACACAATGCGGCGATTCTGCTGGATGTACTGGCAAACAAGCCGTCCGTTTATCTGGATACCGTTATATTGAACGCCGGTCTGGGATTTTTCGCCAACGGCAAAACAAAAGATATTTCAGCAGGTATAGAACTTGCCCGGATGTGTGTCGCTTCTGGCGCAGCGTATGACAAGTTGTTTGCCCTGATTCAATATAACTAACTTAACAAGGAGGAACCACAATGGATTTTTTACAGACCATACTTGAAGCTAAACTAAAAGAAGTGGCAGACATGCCGGAAACAGCCGTCACCCGGCAAGAAGATCGGCCGTCTCTTTACCATTTAATCAGAGAAAATCCGGAACACATTCATTTGATTGCTGAAATCAAGCGGGCATCGCCGTCAAAAGGTATCATCAATCAGGAAGTGGATATATTAAAACAAGCTCGGGACTATCAAGAGGCGGGCGTCAGCGCAATTTCAGTTTTGACAAGCGAGACTTATTTTAACGGCTCATTCACTGATCTCAACCGCATCAGCCAGGTTGTTGACTTGCCGATTTTGTGCAAGGATTTTATCATCGATGAAAAACAGCTGATTCGCGCGTACAATGCCGGCGCAAGCATCGTTTTACTGATTGTTGCAGCATTGACTGTTCAAAAACTGAAAGAACTCTATGATAAAGCGCGAAAGTTGGGACTGGAAGTGCTGGTTGAAGTTCATAATGAAAAGGAACTGGCTGCCGCAGAAGCACTGGGAGCAAAGCTCATCGGTGTCAACAACCGTGATTTGAAAACCTTTGATGTGACCTTAGAAACGAGTGTGGCGCTCGCACCACATCAATCTGAGACAGTCTACATCAGCGAATCAGGGTTCAGGACCGCACAGGATGTCAGGAAAATCAGCTCAAATTTTCAAGCCATCTTAGTCGGAGAAAACTTGATGAAAGCGACAAACGTCACCAAAAAAGCGTTGGAACTGCAGGTAACACGTAATGACTAAAGTAAAAATTTGCGGATTGACCGATGAGCGAACCGTTGATGGCGCTGTCGCTGCCGGTGTGGACTATATTGGCTTTGTCTTTGCCGAAAGCAGACGCCGAATCACTGCTGAACACGCAGCAACGATTTCAAAACATGTGCCTAAAACGGTCAAAAAAGTCGGAGTGTTTGTGTCTCCTTCTAAAAAAGTACTTTTGGAAACAATTGACACTGTCCCACTTGATCTGATTCAGGTTCATGGTACGTTTCAACGGACGGACATACCGGGATATTGTTCGTTGATTCAAGCAATCAACGGCGCTCAGACTGGCCTGGTCTCACGCATCAAGAAAAGCTGCGGCGACTATTTGCTGCTTGATGCGCCGGCAGGAAATCAACCTTATGCAGGCGGGAACGGAAAAACATTTGACTGGTCTGTGACAACAGAACAGCAGCACCAACTAAGCCGCAGAAAATTCTTTGTTGCCGGTGGACTGGATGAAACAAATGTCGCGCGTGCTATCCGAATATTCAAACCTTATGGTGTTGATGTATCTAGCGGAGTTGAAACAGACGGCAAAAAGGATATCAAGAAAATACAGCGATTTATACAACGCGTCAAGGAGGAAAAAAATGTATAATCAACCAGATAAAAAAAGGCTTTTATGGTCAGTTTGGAGGACAGTTTGTCCCGGAAACACTGATGTTTGCCATTAAAGAACTACAGGACGTTTACGGTAAAACTAAGACAGATGCCGACTTTCAAAAAGAACTCGACTACTATCTCAAAGAATATGTAGGAAGAGAGACCCCTCTGTACTATGCCGAGCAGCTGACAAAACAGCTGGGCGGGGCAAAAATTTACTTAAAAAGAGAAGATTTAAATCATACCGGAGCACACAAAATCAACAATGCCCTGGGACAAATTCTACTCGCACGAAAAATGGGTAAAAAGAAAGTTGTCGCCGAGACCGGTGCTGGTCAGCATGGTGTTGCTACAGCCACAGCTGCCGCGCTTTTCGGCATGGAATGCACAATTTTTATGGGTGCTGTCGATGTCGAACGGCAAGCTCTGAATGTTTTCAGGATGGAGCTGTTGGGGGCAACAGTCGAACGTGTCACATCAGGTAACCAGACACTGAAAGATGCTGTCAATGAAGCCTTACGCCACTGGGTCGCAACCGTCGAAGATACCCATTATGTCATGGGGTCTGTATTGGGACCGCATCCGTTTCCTGAAATTGTCCGCGATTACCAAAGTGTGATAGGTGAAGAGACGCGCAGACAAATACTCCAGATAGAAGGGAGACTGCCTGATATTGCGCTGGCATGTGTCGGCGGAGGCAGCAATGCCATGGGGCTGTTTTATCCGTTCGTCAATGATACATCCGTCCGTTTAATTGGAGTCGAAGCAGCCGGGCTCGGAGTAGAGACAAACGCACATGCGGCAACAATCACGAAAGGAGAGGTCGGTATCCTTCACGGGGCACGTATGCATTTGCTGCAAACCGAAGACGGACAAGTTGTTGAACCATACTCCATTTCCGCCGGTCTGGACTATCCGGGAGTCGGCCCCGAACATTCCTATTTATTAAGTACTAACCGGACTGAATACTATGCAGTCACTGACGAGGAGGCCCTTTCTGCTTTTTCATTGCTGTCACGGACAGAGGGGATTATCCCGGCTTTAGAAAGTTCACACGCCATTGCCCAAGCTGTCAAATTGGCGCCCACGCTAGCAGCTGACCAGTTGATGGTCATTTGTCTGTCAGGCAGAGGAGACAAAGACGTTCAGCAAATAAAAGAGAGAATGGAGGGAACCCGGCATGCAAACTAAAACACTGACTCCTTATTTACAGCAATACTTAAAAGACAAAGGAAAACTTTTTATCCCGTACATCATGGCCGGTGCAAACGGTCTGGAAAGATTGCCCCAAGAGATTGAAGAACTCGCGAAAAGCGGCGCGTGTGCCATCGAATTAGGTATCCCGTTTTCAGACCCTGTAGCAGACGGTCCGGTCATTCAACAGGCCGGACTGGATGCTTTATGTCAAGGTGTTACATTGAAAAAAATCATCCGCTTACTGCAAACTATGTCAAGCGATATTCCGCTCATCCTGATGGGTTACGCCAATTCTTTTTTTCATTACGGCTTGGAACAGCTGACAGACGACTTGCGGACCACAGCAGTCAAGGGACTGATTATCCCAGACTTGCCTTATGAACATCAGGAACTCGTGGCACCATTTCTTGCATCTTCTGATTTATCCTTGATTCAATTGGTCACCCTCACCAGTTCGCGTGAACGAATTGCACAATTGACAACAGCCGGAGAAGGCTTTGTCTATGCAGTAACGGTCAATGGTACCACAGGACTTGGGAAAACATACAGTACCTCTTTAAACAAGCATCTTGCTGCCATAAAAGAAATCAGTCCAATTCCAGTATTAGCCGGATTCGGTATTTCTTCAACAGAAGATGTTCACCGGTTTACATCCGTTTGCGACGGCGTCATCGTTGGCTCGAAAATCGTGTCACTGCTTTCCTCAGAAGGCACCCAGGCCGCCGGTCAATTTATCAAACAAGCCACGGAATCACTTTAAAAAAGAACAGGGCATCCTCTCAGTGAATGCGAACCTGTTCCCTTGATAAAGCACTATTTTCAACATTATTGGAAAAAATCTTACGGAGATGGTTCCCGCAAGATTTTTTCCATTTTTTTCCCCTTTGCCAGTTCATCAATCAGTTTATCAAGATAGCGGATTTCCTGCATCAACGGCTCTTTAATATCTTCCACACGTACACCGCACACCACACCTTTGATTTCTTTTCGAGCCGGATTAAGTTCCGGCGCCTCCTGAAAGAAGTGTGCCAGATCCACTTTCTTTACCAATTGAGCATTCAAAGAGTCAGCATCATAGCCGGTCAGCCAAAATATGATGCCGTCCACTTCCTCTTTGGACCGGTTTTTCTTTTCCGCTTTTTTAAGATAGAGAGGGTACACACTGGCAAAACTCATCTGGTAAACCCGCTGATTTTTCATATAAAGACCTCCAAATGGATTGTTTTTTCTGTAAAACGACTTAATGTTATCATGACGTGATCTTGCAATTAAGTCAAGAAAAGAGAGAGGACAAAAGCCATTTGACAGTAAATTCCAGAAGAAATACAATACTAATATGGAGGAGAGCGATGGATAAACATACTATCGAGTCACTGGCCAACCAAACCATTAAAACTTTCAGCCCAATAACTGATAGCAGATTGGAAAAAACATACAATGTGTTCCTTTTAGTGACAACTGAAAATAAAAAATTTATATTAAAAAAAATAACCCGGAATGAATATTCACTCAATCGCATACTGCAAAAACACAATCAGTTCCGCATTATGCCTGCAATCCGACAAACAGCAAAAGATTCGGAAGGCAACTGGTGGATGACGACTGATTACGTTGCCGGGGACAACTTATCCATTCTGAATCCGGCAGCTGCCGAACTGCTGGGAGAAGCGTTGGCGGAATTAGTCAGTTATTTTTGGAGCAATCCGCAGCCGTTAAAAAATATTTCCCCAAGTATTGATGACCAAATCGCCGCTAAAGAACGGTTTCTTTGTAAAATAGAAAAGAATACAGTGATGCATGAGGCATATCTGACATATATCCAACGCTTTGTGGATAGCCCTAAAAGTTTATGCCACGATGACCTGCTGCCGATAAATGTCCTGTATGACAATAAGCACAATAACGTAAAAATAATCGATTGGGAGCATGGCAGACTCAGCAGTTACATTTCTGATACAGCACGTTTCGCCACATTTTACAATAAAGACCGAGACAAATTCAAACGCGGCCTAACTTTTTTAGATGACGAAAACAGCGCTTCGCTATTTTTGACTGCATTTTATACAGCGCTCACTGCAGAGTTAAAAGCATTCATAAGCAAAGAACAGTTTCTATATGACTATCATTTGGAATCATACAATCAATTACTGTTGAACATCAGCCATCTCAAAGAAATAACCCCTGAGGCTATCACAAACGATTGGGAACATTATTTTTATGAAGAGGCCTATCAAAAAGCTCATTTTTTAAATGTGACCTACTAAATATAAGGAGAACAGCCCATGATAATTTGGATTAAACGAGATCATTTTTATATGACCCTGAAGAAATTGGCGATTTTTTCCGGCACAATCTGCCAAAATCAATCCAGAAAAATGACTTCCTGGACTATCCCGAATGGTGTCAATGGAATGTGCAGATATTAGAAAAACTGCATCATGAGTATGACGGGATATCACTTCTCCCATGACACTTTATAAAAAAGATGCATTTGACCGCATCATCGGAGAACTAAGAAGAAGGAATATCCCCATTCAACATATTCAACTTGAACAACAAAATGATGAAATATCCAGTTTGAAAGGAGAAATTTAGTATGTGCAAGAATGAGAAAGAATACATTGTAGCTGCTCAGAGCGGCATCACCCTCAAAGCAAACAAAGGGGATTTAATTGAGATAGTAGATTTATATGGTGAGCAAGTAGTTGATTTTTTCGCGGTAAACCAAGTATCTCCCACAGAATACTTGTCTCCCGGCGTGACCATCGACTGCAACGAAAGCTTGAAGGTTACCACATTTTGCGGAAAGTGAAGCCGTATTGAACATTGCACGTATTGGTTACGAACCATTAAAAAATAATTTGGTTAATAATAGGGAAAAATTAAATAAATCATTAGAAGCTTTATCAGTGTTAACTGGTGATACATCAAAAGCTATGATTAATATGAATATAGTGAATTACCTAAAAAGTAAATATAGTCGTGATTTTGTACCTGTTTGTAAACTTATTTATGACACTGAGTTTATAGAAGTACTATTGAAAAATGACATAAAAATCAATAAAAGTGAAAATTTAGTTCAAATCGAAAATTTCATTATAAATAGCATGGTTATAGAAAATAAAACATCTGTTGACATAGAGCCATATTTAGAAGATATATTATCATCTAAAAATGGTTCGATTAAAAGTTTTGATCAAGGAGAGATAATTTTCTATAATGTTAACGGAAAAATAATTATTGAAAAGGGAACAGGAAGTTATTCATTCGGTAGAATAAATGGTAGAATACATCAATTTTTAGAAAATGATAGTATCAGTATAAAAAACCATGAAAATGTTATTATTGTAGACTTAACTTGCAAGCCTTTCGATAGTAAATTTGCAAATATTTGTTGGTCTAAAAATATTAGTCAATATGAACTGGCTTTCAATTCTGTTGTAAGAAATGGAGCCATACCAATAGACTTACAAGATATATATGTAGGTATAGAAAATAATGAAATTTACTTTTTTTCTAAAACATTGAACAAAAGATTGCTTTTTAAAGTAACAAATTCATCTTCTCTATCAAAAAGGTTTCCCCAAATATATTTATTTTTACTGCGTGCTTCTTTAAGCGGATTACAAATCTCGTTGGATCCGCCAATATTAGAAGGCCTCAATGTTTCTTTTTTACCAGAAATTACATACGGAGATATTATTTTAAGACGTGCAGAATGGAAACTTGATGAAGTTTTTAAAAAAAATATGACTATTACAGGCGAAATAAAAAAAGCTTTTTTAGAATTTAAAGAAAGATGCCATTTACCTAACTTAATAGGACTGTCCCAAGGAGAAGCCCCGATTGTATATAATTTAGAAAATGAAATTCACTTAAATAATATTGAAAAAGTGATAAGAAGCCATTCGGGACAATTAGATAGAGTTAGTTTTATTGATGTTCAACATCAACTCGAGTGCCAAGAAGGTTTTAAGCAGTATGTTTATTCTTTTGAAAAAGAAAAAAATTCCCAAAATTTAAATGAAAGCAGTGTTTCTCTTTGTGATAACTTTGATTTTTTTGAAGAACAATGCAATAATTTTTACATTTACCCCAAAGAACAATATTACGAAATAGTTTTGGAGTTGATAATAAAAAAAATAACTGAAAATATGAATATTAATAAATGGTTCTATATCAACTATGCAGACGATTTTCCTCATATTAGGTTTCGCTTTGTTTCTAAAGAAGAGAAGCATTTGAACGAATTTGTAAAATTTTTAAATAATTTATTACAAAAAAAATATATTTATAATTATAAATTGCAACCTTTTTTTCCTGAAATTAGTAGATATAATCTGTTTAACAGGGGTCCAATAGTGTATAGTATATTTACTTACGACAGCCAGTTATCCAGCAAAATATTTATAGAAGAGAATACAAGTAACGTTTCAGATCATATATTGCTTTTATATTCGTTATTAAGAAAAATAGGTGTCGATGACGACAATATTTTAAAAATTTTTTCAAGGTATAAAGATAAATCCAGCAATCAATATCAAAAGATAAAAAAACAAATATGGGATCAATATAAAATTATGTCATCAATTACCGTAGATACAGATTTTAAATCAGCTATATTAGAAAAAAATAGTTTAAAGTTAAACGAAGATATTATTTTGAGTTTGGCCCATATGCACATGAATAGAGCTTCAGGGATTGATAGAAATTTTGAAGAAAAAGTATATTCTCTTTTATACAAATTTGTGAATTCGAAAAAATATATAGGAGGTTTCAATGAATAACAAGCTTGTAGAAGATCTTTTTTTTGAAAAAAAGATAACAGTTAATAAAAATGAACGACTTACTTTGGCAGGTGGATATAGTGGACTACTTGTAGCTTTAAAAAATTTGTCCTACACAATTAATACAGAAATGTATAATTCAATCAAAAAAAAATATATAGAACAAATAATCCTCTGTATCAATAATAGCTCTCATATATCCACGTCACTGTTTGGTGGCCTGCCGGGTATTAATGTAGGATTATTGTCTATAAATGATTCCGTAAATAGTCTTGGAGAATATATAAAAACAATTGATGAACTAATCATTGAAACAATTGAAAAAGAATTAAATGATTATAAATGGATACATAAAAGCAAAGGACTTACTTATGGAACGTATGATTTGCTTTCAGGACTTAGTGGGATTGCTCTCTATTTGAGTAAGACATATCAGTTAAGGGAAAGAAAAGTAACTGAGCAAGTTTTACTCGATATACTTGATATTTTCAGTGAATATTGCAAACCTACAGATAATAAAAGACCGTATCTATATTTAACTAAAAATAATTTAATAGGTAATATGAAAACATTTTTTCCAAATGGTGGAATCGTTCTCGGAATAGCTCATGGTATATCAGGAATTCTGTTAGCATTCGCAGAATTTAAAAATTTATTTCGTCTAACTGGAAAACAAAAAGAAACTATTGAATATCTAATTGGAATACTATTAACATCTATAAATAATGAAAATTTATTTCCACAGATAATTAGTGATGATCTGGCTAATCAAGACTGTAAAAATGGTTCTTGGTGTTACGGAAATATCGGAGTTACATTAGTATTATCATATTTTCCAGAATTTCTTCCAAGTAAGATCAATATCGAGAACATATCTCTAGATTTCTTAGAACTTGCAATGAGTACTACTACTATCAATAAAGATAGTAAAATTCTTTGCCACGGAACATCAGGTCTTTTATATTATTCTCTATACTCATATAAGAAGACAAATAATATTAAGTTTTATAACGCAGCTAACTATTTTTATAATGAAATTTCCGTGTATACTTTAGAAGAGTTCACAGACACACCTTTGGATATCGACAAAGGCCCGCAATTAAAAATAGGTTTATTGGATGGGGTAGCCGGTAGCTTATTGGCTTTAAATTCATTCGAAACAAACAGAAGATTTCAAAATGATTGGGTACTTGGGTATCTATAACCTGCATTCAAGGGTTTATAATGAGAAACTCTGGAAAGTTGATATCTCAGTATTTTTTAGTTTCATCCTTAATATTGTTAAAATTAATACAAAGATGTCTCGAATCTAAATAAATAATGGTAAACCAATAGTTAAGATATTTTTCGTAAGATTGATTAAATATTTGGAAAGGGAGAGTATTTGTTACAAGAACTGAAATAAATACCAAGTATAGAAAGATGCTAAATTATTTTAAAACGCTAGTCCTTATTAATAGAAAGGAACCTAAATTTAAGCTACTTTTTATTTTCATTATCTTCTTGACTTTTTTTAGCTTGATAACGGTCTTGAAAACCAAAGCTGACTTTTTATTTGAAGAAATCAGAAGTGAACGGCAAGCTGTGGAGACTATTTTGTCCAATTTTAAAAATATGGATCTTAACAGCGAAGAAGCTCAGTCAGATGCTATGTATTTGAATTTAGTACAGCAGCTGGATTTATTGGCAAGGCAGGAACAAGCCATTCTTTTTGAAAATCCACCACTTTTTAAAGAAAGTGCTTTAGAGTTAACCAAAGTAAGAAAAAAAGTCTATCAAATGCCGGACTATTCCAAATATCAGGACTACCTGCCGACCGAAAGTGAGAATTTTCTTGATGAAACCTTTTACCAAAAAGTCAATAATAACCATTTTAAAATTTATACGAAAGAAGACAACTTAGTCCTGGCACTTGCGCATTTGCTAGCCTTGCTATCCCTTTTATGGCTTCCCCTAGTAACTATTTTGTGTAGTGATATTTTGGTAGAAGAAACAAAGCACCAATCATTAACCCAAGGGTTTCCTTTTTCTGCTTTAGAAAAAATGCTGATGAAGATTGTCTTTTTAGCAACGACTTTCAGTTTTGTATTGTGTCTTGTTCCGTTCATTATGTTGATTTTGACTTTCTTCTATCCTTTAGGAAACCTTGATTATCCGCAGCCGGTGTATTTGTTTTCGTATCAAACCGTTTCTTTTTGGCAATATGGTTTATTGATTTTTGGTTATTTGTTATTAGTGCTGCTGTTTGTTTTGCTGACTAGTCTTTTAGTCAATTTTCTAACGAAAAACAGTCAAGTCCATAATCTTGTGTAAAATACTATACAATGTTTCACTAGTCTTTTAGTGTTCAAACTTAATATACTTTCTTGTAGAACTAAGCCATTCATCGTGGAAGTCCATCAGGACAGCCCCAAT
>NZ_NGKC01000022.1 GCF_003987655.1 Vagococcus acidifermentans
AAGACAGACACAAAGTGTGGTGGCGATGGCAGGAAGGATACACCTGTAACCATGCCGAACACAGCAGTTAAGCTTCTTAGCGCCGAGGGTAGTGAAGGGTTTCCCTTTGTGAGAGTAGGACGCTGCCGCGCTTTTGTGTTTATCCGGCATAGCTCAGTTGGTAGTAGCGCATGACTGTTAATCATGATGTCGTAGGTTCGAGTCCTACTGCCGGAGTTGCAACTAAAGATCGCTTTAGTTGCTTTTTTTTTGTTTAAAATGTAAAATGTGCGTTATATAAAATTGGTTGATTTGTGTGATCACCTCAGGAGTGAAATGTGAATGACGAAACAGTTTGAAAAAATGCTATTGATAATTCTGGTTTTTTTCGGTTTGGGGATGATAGTCTATGCAGCGGTAATAAAATCAGATTCGTTCCTTGCGTTTGAAATGCTTTTAGGAATCATTATTTTATTTGTTCCTAAAGTGGTTTCAATTATATTTAAACTTGAAGTACCCAGCATGTTGAAAATTCTCTATTGGGTGTTTATATTTTTTGCTGTCTTTATCGGGACAGGCTTGTCTTTTTATTCCAAAATCACCATTTGGGATAAATTGCTGCATTTTTCCAGTGCAATGCTCCTAGTGGCACTTGGTTTTGCCATCATCGGCTATTTTATACCGCAGGATGTCATTGACCAGGTTCCAGCTATTGTTTATACGATTTTCGGATTTACTTTCGGGATGACAGTCGGGGTTTTCTGGGAATTTTATGAGTTTCTGTTTGACGGGATTTTAGAAATGAATATGCAGCGTTTTGCGTTGAGTAACGGAATGAATTTAGTTGGCCGCGATGCCCTCTTAGATACAATGGGGGATTTATTTGTCAATACGCTGGGCTGTTTTGTGTTTGCTGCGTACTGTTATTTCTTATTTAAACAAGATGCAAAAAGAATTGAAAACTTGTCTTTTAAAAAAGTTCAACCGGCATAAAATCGATGTGTTATGAATAAATGGTGAATTCGTTCAAAAAAGCTGTATAGACTGTTGACATATGTCTCAAGATTAGTTATTATATAACTTGTGATTCATTGTTGCCGCCTTAGCTCAGCTGGTAGAGCACCACCATGGTAAGGTGGGGGTCGTCGGTTCAAGTCCGACAGGTGGCTCTTGAAAAACCTTGTTGATTCAAGGTTTTTTTTTGTAAAAAATTGCTTGTTGCAAGTAACACAATAGTTGCTAGTTGGAGAACTTTATGCTATTCTGATTTTACTAAGATGAAATGAGGGATCGTGCATTGAATAACTAAGCCAATTTATTGAAGCTGCATTAAGACCGTCTTCTTTGTTCAGCAAGGGATCGGTGTGCAGATTTTCAGGATTGGTGTGTGATTCGATGCAGGGTCTTTTTATCTGCCTTCGTTATGCCTTGTCCTGAAAATAGGAGAGGTTTTTTTGTTTGCCAAAAGTTGCGGCAAACGACAAGAGGTGATAAATAATGTCTACAATTGAGATTAAAGAGCTGACGTTCGGGTATGATGCGATGGGGGATAATTTGTTTGACGGGGCGAGTTTGATTATCGACGACACGTGGAAACTGGGATTGATCGGCAGAAATGGCCGCGGGAAAACCACGTTGTTGCGTTTGCTGATGGGGGAGTTGCCATATAGCGGCAAGATTACCCATCAGCTGTCATTCACTTATTTTCCGCAGCCTGTCAAAGATAAGACACAGTTAACTTTTTATGTGCTGCAGGATGTTTCGACATTTGAGCAGTGGGAGATTGAACGGGAGCTGAATCTGCTGCAAGTTTCACCGGATGTTTTGTGGCGTCCGTTTGACAGTTTGTCAGGCGGAGAACAGACAAAAGTTTTATTGGCTTTATTGTTTGTGGATGACGTGAATTTTCCGCTGATTGATGAGCCGACTAACCATTTGGACATTGTTGCCAGAAAACAGGTGGCAGAATATTTACAGAAAAAGAAACAGGGTTTTATTGTCGTGAGTCATGACCGAAGTTTTGTGGATGAAGTTGTTGACCATGTTTTGGCCATTGAAAAAAGCCAGCTAGTTCTTTATCAAGGAAATTTTTCGGTTTATGAAGAGGAAAAAGCCCGCCGCGACAAATTTGAACAAGAAGAAAACGTGAAGCTTAAAAAAGAAATCAGCAGATTAAAACGAACAGCAGCTGAAAAAGCTGAATGGTCCCGGGGCAGAGAGCGGGATAAATATGGCAGCCCGACGAAAAAAGGCAGCGGTGCAGTTGCGGACACGGGCTTTATAGGGGCGCGAGCAGCGCGCACGATGAAACGAGGCAAAACGCTTGAGCACCGGATGACTAAACAAATCAGTGAGAAAGAGGCGCTCCTTAAAGATATTGACTATGTTGAGTCATTGAGAATGAATTACCAGCCGACGCATCGAAAGTTACTGATAAAAGCTGAACAGTTTCAATTGAGTTTTGATGGCAAACCGCTGTTTTCACCTGTCAGTTTTGAGTTGTATCAAGGCCAGCGCCTGGCCATACAGGGAGCGAACGGGTCTGGCAAATCATCCATCATCAATTATTTGATGGGGAACTTCCAAGGGGAAGCGACAGGCACCGTGACGATGTCCAAGCAGGTGTCCATCAGCTTCATTCGCCAAAATTATGAAGACAATCACGGTCTGTTAGCTGATTTTGCTGAAAGGAATCGCTTGTCGTATCAAGATTTACTATATAATTTGCGGAAGTTGGGGCTGGAACGGAGTGTCTTCGACAATCGCATTGAAGCGATGAGTATGGGACAGAGAAAGCGAGTAGAGGTGGCCAAATCACTGCTTACATCGGCTGAGTTGTTTATTTGGGATGAACCGCTAAATTATTTAGATGTGTTCAATCAGGAACAGCTTGAAACGCTGATTCAAAAAGTTCAGCCGACGATGCTGGTTGTTGAGCATGATGCCATGTTTTTACAGCACATTGCCACAGAAATCATCCGCTTGACTTAGAGTTGGTGATAAAAAAGTGTTGCATCTTTCATTAATATGAAGTGCAACACTTTTTTTGAGTATGGCTCGGTACGGGTTACTGATTCAGTTTATTGAAGAGACCGGAGATGGTCTGCTCTTCCAGTTGGAGCGGCTTGCCGTCGAGCAAGACGTTGGTCACGATATAATAGTCTTGCAGGTCCGGTACCTCGAGATATTGCGCGGCAATAAAGTCAGCTGCTTTCTCGTACGTTTTAACGGACTCCTGTGAATCATTTTTTGAAACAAGGTAATGAATTTCAAGCATCGTAAACATTCCTCCCTTTTTTATACAAGTATACCACAGGCGGTTTTTAATGAGAGAAAAAAAGCATCCCGCGACACTGAGTGGCAGGGATGCTTTGGTATTTATCTGAAATGATGTCAACAGTTATTTGGATTGAGAAACAGCTAATTTAAAGCGGCTGAGATTGTAGCTGAATGCCGAGAAAATTTTCTCCGAGCCGGTCAGTACCAAGTAAAGTAAACTTAAAACAGTCAACGACAGGGCAGAGAAGATCGGGCTCAACAACATCAAGATGCCGATGAACAGACAGACGCCGTAGCCGATCATTTGCAGTTTCCATGAACGTTTTTTAGCTTGGCGGCCGTTGACGTAATGAATGCTCAGGTTGATTGCTGCATCACCGATAAACCAGACAGAAAGAAGTAAAACCGTGACAAGTTTGCTGGCATTTAAATTAAAAATAAGTAAAATCCCAACGATAATATCTGCAACGGAAACACCGACAAAGATATTAGCTAACTGTTGCGAAACATGTTCTGTTTGGTAGCAGTGGATAAAGTTGTAAAACCCATTTAAAATCGCTAAAATACTGAAACCAATCACCATGACTTCAAGAGTATCGCCGGATTTGATAAATAGAGTCACACTAGTGAGAATAGTCAACAACCCCATCAGCAGTTTTGTTGCATCACAGACCATATTGAAACGGGATACGTGAGATAAAATCTTGGACATGTTTGTCTTCCTTCCTGATATAATCACTTAACCATGTACATTCTATCATGAAATTCTTAGAAGACAATCGAATTCTAAAAAAAAACATCTGATTGTAACATTCATCACAGAACTGTCAAATTGCGGTGCATGCTGACGTTATTTTTTATCCGTCCGCCAGGAGCTGTTTAACGTATATTACACAATGATAAGAATTTGCAGAGAAATAAAACACAAAAAAGACAGCGCTTTCTTTAGAGGCGTATAATGAATGTATTATTGGAATAGGGGTTGATAAAATGAGCGACGTGTTGACTCGGTTTTTATCGCAAAAGCTGGCTGAAGTAAAGGAAAAAGGACTATACTCACCGATTGATGTACTGGATGGCGCGAACGGACCACTGATTTCGATTGACGGCAAGGAAAAAATTAATTTGGCTTCTAATAATTATTTGGGATTTGCCACACATCCGGCTGTTATTCAAGCAGCGAATGATGCGACGACGATTTATGGTGCGGGTGCTGGTGCAGTCCGGACCATCAACGGCACATTGGCGATTCATGAGGAATTGGAACAGCGCCTGGCACGGTTTAAGTGGACAGAAGCTGCCATTGCTTTTCAATCAGGTTTCAATTGCAACATGGGAGCCATCTCTGCTGTAATGACGAAAAACGATGCAATCTTGTCTGATGAATTAAATCATGCGTCAATCATTGACGGCTGCCGGTTGTCTCGGGCAGAGATTATCCGCGTCAAACATTCTGACATGGCAGATTTGGCGCAGAAGGCCAAACAGGCTGTTGAAAGCGGCCGGTATGACAAGATTATGTATATTACAGACGGTGTGTTCTCGATGGACGGTGATGTGGCCAATTTGCCGGAGATTGTAGAGATAGCAGAAAAGTATCAGTTGATTGTTTATGTGGATGATGCACACGGCTCGGGTGTCATGGGGCAGGGGGCCGGAACAGTCAAGCATTTTGGGCTGCAAGCCAGCGTTGATTTTCAGATGGGTACGTTATCAAAGGCGATTGGTGTTGTCGGCGGATACGTGGCAGGCAGCCGCCAGTTGATTTCGTGGTTAAAATCCCAGAGTCGTCCGTTCTTATTTTCGACATCGCTCACACCGGGGGCTGCGGGTGCCGTCATCAAGGCGATTGATTTGATGGAAACTGACCCCGGGATTGTAACTGCACTGTGGGACAATGCCGCCTATTTCAAAGAAAAACTGATTGCTGCCGGTTATGATATCGGAGTATCGGAAACGCCGATCACACCAGTAATTCTTGGTGATGAGAAGTTGACACAAACATTTGCTGCTAAACTGATTGCCGAAGGCGTTTATGTCAAGCCGATTGTCTTTCCGACAGTGCCGCTGGGTGCCGGACGGGTAAGAAACATGCCGACTGCTGTGCACACGAAACAAATGCTGGATGAAGCTGTGTCGATTTATAAAAAAGTCGGCAGAGACATGGGGATTATTTAAACTGATAAGGGGGATATATTATGAAGCGAATCATGGTGACAGGAAGCTTGGGGCAAATCGGCAGCGAACTGGTGGCACAGCTGAGGACGCTGAAAGGTGTTGACAATGTGCTGGCGACAGATATTCGCTGTCCGGAGCACAATCCGGTGGTGGCTGAGGGGCTGTTTGAGGTATTGGATGTCCTGAATCGGGAGCGCATGCTTTACTTGGCGCGTGACTTTCAGGCTGATACGCTGATTCATTTAGCATCGCTGTTATCCTCAGTGGCCGAGGACCGCCCGCAAGAGGCCTGGCACATTAACATGGGCGGTTTAGTCAATGCATTGGAAGTTTCGCGCGAACTGCAGTTAACATGTTTTACACCCAGCTCGATTGGTGCATTCGGGCCGGAAACACCCAAGGTCGGGACACCGCAAGACTGCATTCAGCGCCCGCGTACGATGTACGGCATCACAAAAGTTGCCGGGGAGCTGTTGTGCGACTATTATCACACAAAATACGGAGTCGATACTAGAGGCGTGCGTTTTCCGGGGCTGATATCGCATGAGACCCTTCCGGGAGGCGGAACAACAGATTATGCAGTGGAGATTTTTTATGATGCGGTGAAAAGCGGTCATTACACTTGCCCGCTTGGTGCCGACACAGCGCTGGACATGATGTATATGCCGGACGCGATTGCAGCCATTATCCAGCTTCTTGAAGCTGACGAAAGCCGGCTGGTCCACCGGAATGCCTTCAATGTCAGCGCCATGTCATTCACACCGGAAGACATCAAGCAGGCGATTCAGCAAGTCATGCCGCAATTCACGATGGATTACCGAATTAACCCGAAGCTTCAGCAAATTGCCGATTCGTGGCCGGACAGCATCGACTGTGCCTGCGCACGAGATGAGTGGGCTTTTTCACCGAAATATGATTTGCTTGCCATGACGCGCGAGATGCTGCAGCGGCTTCAAGAAAAAAGAGAGCAGGAAGACACGGCTGCGCTGCAAGAGCCGCATTTGGTCTGATTTCAGCGCCTCGGCAAACGCCTTCACATTTGGCTGGGGAACTAAAAAAACAAAAAAATTACGAACAAGCCATAGCCTTTGTTGCTTTTTTATCATATAATGAATTGTTGGGGGATGTTATCGTCGCCCAACATTACTTTGTGGAGGGTCTCGAATGAAAAAACTTGGTTTTGATTCAAAAAAATATATCGAAGAGCAATCTAAGTACATTTTAGAGCGTGTGAACAATGACGGAAAACTATATCTTGAGTTTGGCGGCAAGTTGATTGGCGATAAGCACGCAAAACGAGTATTGCCAGGTTTTGATGAGGACTCAAAAATCAAAATTTTACAAAAACTGAAAGATCAGGCGGAAATTATTATTTGTGCCTACGCAGGCGATATCGAACGGAATAAAATTCGTGGTGATTACGGAATTACATATGACATGGATATTTTAAAATCCATCGACGAATTTAAAGACTGGGGACTTGAAGTAAACAGTGTCGTCATCACGCGTTACACTGGCCAGCCGGCAACTAAAGTCTTCATCAACAAACTTGAAAAACGTCATATCAAAGTGTATACCCACGAAGCCATTGACGGCTATCCTTACAATATCGACCAGATCGTCAGTGAAGAAGGGTTTGGCAGAAACCCGTATATTCCGACGACAAAACCGATTGTTGTAGTGACGGCACCCGGCGCGGGCAGCGGCAAACTGGCTACCAGTTTGAATCAGATTTATCATGAAAGCCTTCTGGGACGGGCAGCCGGCTATGCTAAGTTCGAGACATTCCCGGTATGGAATATTCCGCTGAAACATCCGCTGAACATTGCTTACGAAGCGGCAACAGTTGATTTGAAAGACGTAAACATGATTGATTCTTTTCATTTTGAGGCGTATGGCGAAGTGGCTGTAAACTATAATCGGGACATTGAAACATTTCCTGTCATCAAACGAATCATTGAACGCATCACCAGACATGAGTCTGTTTTCAAATCTCCGACCGACATGGGGGTCAACCGGGTCGGGTTCGGCATTGTGGACGATGAGGTTGTGCAAGAAGCTTCCAAACAGGAAATCATCCGCCGTTGTTTTGCCACGGAAGTGTTCTTCAAACGCGGACTGGCGGATGAGGATGCTGTGAATCGTATTCAGCTGATTATGGAAGAGATGGAATTGAAAAAAGAAGACCGGGCACCTGTCCTGCCGGCAAGGGAATATGCGGCAAAGCTGAATCAGACTGCGAACGTGAGCAAATCACCGGCAGTGATGGCATTTGAGTTGAATGACGGCACGATTGTCACCGGCCGCACCAGCGAGTTGATGGATTCTTCGGCAGCAGCCATACTGAATTCAATCAAAATACTGGCCAATGTGGCGGATGAGATACCGTTATTGTCAGCCAATATTCTGGAAACCATTCAAACACTGAAAAAAGACAATCTGCATGATAAAATCACATCGCTGAATGCAAATGAAGTGCTGATTGCCCTGGCCATCAGTGCGGTGACCAATCCGGCAGCCCAGCTGTGTTACGATAAACTGGTGGAACTGGAAGATGTGCAGGCGCATTCCACGGTGATTTTGAATAAAGATGATGAACAAACGTTGAAAAAACTAGGTATTGATGTGACATGCGACCCGTATTTTTCATCAGAAAACTTGTTTTATTTATAAGTAAAAATAAAAAAACTGACGCGAATTATTCCACGTCAGTTTTTTAGCATCATTTACAAAAAGCTCGTGTCATTCCATCTGTCCAAGATAAAGCTGTTGCCGTTGCTGACAAGAGTCGATACACTGGTGTTCTTCAGTGATTTGCCTTTGCGGATTTCAGGCAGCGGCACACCTGAGATGGTGCGTAACAATGTTTGCAAAGTCAATCCGTGGGACACAACGAGGATATTCTCTTTGGCACCGGGGTTGGCAAAACTGTTGAAGACACGCGTCACACGTTCGATGAGCTGAGGGAATGATTCCCCCTGATAAGGCGAAGGGTCGTATTTGTGAGGAAAATGAATCAAGTTGCGGAATTCTTCCAAGTGGGAAAATTCCTCTTCCGGCTGACCTTCCCAGATACCGAAGCTCATTTCCCGCAAGTCATCAATCGTGGTGATGTCAAGCGATTGGGTATGTTGTTCGAGAATCAATTTTGCCGTATCCTGCGCGCGGTTTTGCGGGCTGACGAGGACTTTTGAAAAGGGGACATCGGTTAGAAACTGCCCGACTTTTCTGGCACCTTCGCGTCCTTCCGGCAAAAGCGGCGAATCAGTGAGGCCGCCCTGAAATATCCGCTGCTGATTGTAAAGTGTTTTGCCGTGTCTGACACAATAAAATGTTGTCATTAATTGTCACTCCTTGAGTTATACTCCCTTCATTATACGTGAAAGTCGCTAAAAAGTCATATTTATCAAAAGGGCAGCTTTTTTTGAACAAGCCGGGGAGCAAACGGGCAGAACGATGTTTGCGGCATTGTTCGTATAAATGCATAATAAAACTTGTAATTGCTTTTCACATGAGGTATACTATCAAAGGTGCATCAAGCACCAAATCCACATTGCTAGTCATTTTTTTAGCGGTGCTATGAAAATAGTTCTAAAAAGAGTTGACGCTAGCAAGAGGAAATCAAAACCAAAACGGAGGAAAAAACATGTCAGTAATTTCAATGAAACAATTACTTGAAGCCGGCGTACACTTTGGTCACCAAACACGTCGCTGGAACCCAAAAATGAAGAAGTATATCTTCACAGAAAGAAACGGTATCTACATTATCGACTTGCAGAAAACTGTACGTCTGGTAGATGAAGCTTATGACTACATGAAGTCAATCGCTGAAGAAGGCGGAGTGGCTCTATTTGTAGGAACAAAGAAACAAGCACAAGAAGCCATCAAAGAAGAAGCAACTCGTGCAGGTCAATACTACGTCAACCATCGCTGGTTGGGCGGCACATTGACTAACTGGGACACAATCCAAAAACGGATTGCCCGCCTGAAACAAATCAACGCAATGGAAGAAGACGGCACATTTGACGTGCTGCCTAAAAAAGAAGTTGCCGGATTGAACAAAGAACGTGAGCGTCTTGAGAAATTCCTGGGCGGTATCGCTGATATGCCTAGAATTCCTGATGTATTGTTCATTGTTGACCCTCGTAAAGAGCGGATTGCAGTGCAGGAAGCGCGCAAATTGAATATTCCAATCGTGGCAATGGTTGACACAAACTGTGATCCGGATGAGATCGATGTTGTGATTCCATCCAACGATGATGCTATCCGCGCAGTCAAACTGCTGGCTGGCAAAATGGCGGATGCGCTGGTTGAAGGCCGTCAGGGAGAAGACGAAATCGCTGAAGAAACATTTGCTTCAGACGACAGCGATGTGCAGGAAGCAGCTTCAATCGAAGAAATCGTTGAAGTGGTTGAAGGCGACAACGCTGAATAACAAGAATTTAATGTAACTGTCAAGCTGTCTCAAGGCTATGAGTCAAAGGGTGAAGGAAGTAGCCGATGACGCTGGGTGCATGAGACAGCTTTTTTTGAAGAAAAGACAACACTTAGGAGGAATAATAGATGGCAAACGTAACAGCAGCTATGGTAAAAGAACTGCGTGACCGTACAGGTGTAGGCATGATGGATGCCAAAAAAGCACTGGTCGAAGTTGACGGCAACATGGATCAGGCAATCGATTTATTAAGAGAAAAAGGCATGGCGAAAGCTGCCAAGAAAAGCGACCGTATTGCAGCAGAAGGTTTGGCTAACGTTCACGTAGCCGGCAACACAGCGGCTATCGTCGAAATCAACTCAGAAACAGACTTTGTTGCTAAAAACGAGATGTTCCAAGAACTGGTCAAGAAAGTGGCACAAGTTGTCGCAGAAAATAAACCGGCAACGATGGAAGAAGCGATGGCACTGACCTTGGACGACAAAACAGTTGAAGCAGCATTGCTTGAAGCCAACACGGTGATTGGCGAAAAAATCAGTTTCCGCCGCTTTGAACTTGTTGAAAAAGTGGACAACGCTGCTTTCGGTACATATTTGCACATGGGCGGCCGCATTGCTGTTGTCACTGTTTTGAATGACACAACTGATGAAGAAGTGGCTAAAGACATCGCTATGCACGTGGCTGCAATCAATCCGCGTTACGTGACAAAAGACGAAGTACCTGCCGAAGAACTGGAACATGAAAAGAAAGTATTGACAGAACAGGCATTGAACGAAGGCAAACCAGCCAACATCGTTGAAAAAATGGTGCTTGGCCGTATGCAGAAGTTTCTGGCTGAAATCTGCCTAGTCGACCAACCGTTCGTCAAAGACCCAGACATGACAGTTGAAAAATATGTTGCTTCTAAAGGGGCTGCAGTCAAAGCGTTTGTTCGTTTCGAAGTGGGCGAAGGTATTGAAAAACGCGCTGATAACTTTGCTGATGAAGTAATGAGCCAAATGAAATAAGTAGTCTGACTTTAATAGGAACGCATCTATGTCTCAAGAGAGTATTTGCGCTCCTTTTTTTTAGAGAAAAACAGCAGTAACGGCTGCTTGTGACATAAAGATTGAGCAAGTATGGATAAAACGGAGGTATTTTTAATGTCAGAACCAAAGTATCGTAGGGTTTTGTTGAAAGTAAGTGGCGAAGCATTAGCTGGTGAGGACGGCTTTGGCATCAATCCGCCAGTCATTAACAACCTTGTAAAAGAGCTGAAGGAAGTCTATGATTTAGGTGTGCAGATCGCAATCGTTGTCGGTGGTGGAAACATATGGCGTGGCAACATCGGTGCTCAGATGGGAATGGAGCGGGCACAAGCTGATTACATGGGGATGTTGGCGACAGTGATGAACGCTCTTGCCTTACAGGATACTTTAGAAAATCACGGAGTACCGACCCGCGTGCAGACCTCGATTGAAATGCGTCAAATCGCTGAACCTTACATCAGACGGAAGGCGATGCGTCATTTAGAAAAAAATCGAGTGGTGATTTTTGCAGGCGGTACGGGAAATCCATACTTTACGACAGATACAACTGCTGCGCTGCGTGCAGTTGAAATCGGGGCAGATGTTATTTTGATGGCTAAAAACAATGTTGACGGTGTGTATTCGGCAGATCCGAAGGTGGATGAATCAGCAACCAAATTTGACGAGCTGACGCACCTTGATGTGATTTCAAAAGGACTGTCTGTGATGGACTCGACAGCAAGTTCCCTTAGCATGGACAATGACATCCCGCTAGTTGTCTTTAACATGAATGAGCCGGGGAACATCAAACGTGTGTGCCTTGGCGAACAAATAGGAACTACAGTAAGGGGGAAATAAGATGCAACGAGCAATTCTAAAAGAAGCAAAAGACAAAATGAAAAAATCTGAAGAGAGCCTGCAGCGAGAGCTTGGCCAAATCAGAGCCGGCCGTGCGAATGCCAGTCTGCTTGACAGAATTCACGTGGAATACTACGGTGTACCGACACCGCTGAATCAGATTGCGCAAATCGCTGTGCCGGAAGCACGTGTACTGATGATTACACCATTTGATAAAAATTCATTGGCAGATGTGGAAAAAGCGATCCTTGCCAGCGACTTGGGCATCAGTCCGGCCAATGACGGCAATGTCATCCGCCTGGTGATTCCGCAACTGACTGAAGACCGCCGCAAAGAACTGGCAAAAGAAGTCGGTAAGTACGGAGAAAATGCCAAAATTGCTGTTCGGAACATTCGTCGTGAAGCGATCGACGAGTTGAAAAAACTTGAGAAAAACAAAGATATTTCTGAAGATGAGTTGCGGACATTAGAAAAAGATGTCCAGCAAATCACAGACAACAGTACAGACAACATTGATAAGATTGTTGCTGAAAAAGAAACAGAATTAATGGAAGTATAATAAAATAAGGGGTTGAACCGGGAACAACGTTCGCGATTCAACCCTTTTTTTATAAAATATCTTTGTATGCGACCACAGCACGATAGTTGATGTGGTGAAAGAATTCTAAATCCTGTACCGGCTGGTCGGAATCAAAGTTAAGCAGGCAGCTATTGGTGTATTTTTTCGCAATAGTGCCTTCTTCATACTTATTGATGAGCGGCATGAAAATGGTCACGCGCTCGCCGATGTGAAAATTTTTCGCCAGTACATGTTCCTTCTTAGCATGCTGTTGGTGTGAAAAATTCATTTGTCATCCCCGCTTTCATATTTATTG
Organism: Vagococcus acidifermentans; assembly: GCF_003987655.1. GTDB lineage: Bacteria > Bacillota > Bacilli > Lactobacillales > Vagococcaceae > Vagococcus_B > Vagococcus_B acidifermentans. The sequence continues at coordinate 12,612 of NZ_NGKC01000022.1, forward strand.
TATCATACTTTGTCCCTGCTGCACGGCCGCTTTCTCATCGGATTTTAATAATGGTCGTCTTACAGCGCAAAATAGCACCGTGTACAAGTGTCGTGCTGCTTGATTTTTTGTTAAATTTCCCGAGATACTGCAATTTTCGTAGGCTTTTCAATCTGTTTTTGCTACAATAATTAAGATAGACTCAGTTTGAGCAGGAGGCTTTAAAAAATGTTCGGAATATTTAATAAAGAAAAACAGATTGCACGTGCGCTAGACATGTCTAAACCAATTCCCAAGCACGTTGCAATTATTATGGACGGGAACGGCCGGTGGGCGCAAAAAAGATTGATGCCCCGTATCGCCGGACACAAAGAAGGCATGAATAATGTAAAAACCATTACCAAGGCTGCAAATAAACTCGGGATCAAGGTGCTGACCCTGTATGCTTTTTCTACGGAAAACTGGAAGCGGCCGGATGACGAGGTGGATTTTCTGATGAAGCTGCCGGTCGATTTTTTTGATGTGTTTATACCGGAGCTGGTGGCTGAAAATGTCAGAGTCAATGTGATGGGGTATCAGGAATATTTGCCGGCCCACACCAAGCGTGCAGTGGAAAATGCCATGAAGCAGACAGCCATGAACACTGGCATGGTGTTGAATTTTGCGCTGAACTACGGCAGCCGTGCGGAAATGCTGACAGCTGTCAACCAGATTATTTCAGACGTCCAGTCCGGTGTCATCACCGGGGAAGTGGATGAGGCGCTGTTTTCAAATTATTTGATGACAGGTGTTCTGGGAGCGGAACTGCAAGACCCGGAATTGCTGATCCGCACGAGCGGTGAAGAACGCATCAGTAATTTTTTACTGTGGCAAATTGCTTACAGCGAATTGTTTTTCACGGACAAGTATTGGCCGGATTTCAGCGCTCAAGATTTAGAAGAAGCAGTGGCTTCTTTCCAAGCGCGCAACCGCCGCTTTGGCGGACTGGATGAACGTAACAAGAAAGGAGACAGCAGAGAATGAAACAACGAGTGATTACGGCAGCAGTAGCTTTATTATTGTTTGTGCCGTTTGTATACATGGGAGGGATGCCGCTGCAGGCAGTTGCGGCTCTGCTGACAGGCATAGGCGTTTATGAGCTATTCAAAATGAGACAGCTTGCCCTGCTGTCACCGGTGGGCATCTGCAGTTTAGCAGCTGCGCTACTGCTTGTTCTGCCGAAGGACAACTGGTTTCCGTTTTTACCTGCGGCTGTTGACAACACGATTCTGTTTTACTTGCCGATTTTGTGTTTGCTGACGATTCCTGTGTTTTCAAAAAATGCGTTTAATTTTGATGACATGGCATTTCCAGTATTGACCGCGCTTTATGTCGGCATGGGCTTCCAGAATTTTGTGCTGGCAAGGGAGGATGGGCTGACGACTTTGATTTATGCCTTGTTCGTGGTGTGGTCAACAGATATCGGCGCGTACTTTTTCGGCATGAAGTTCGGTAAAAACAAACTGGCGCCGGCCATTTCACCGAATAAGTCGATTGAGGGCTCCGTCGGCGGGATTATCAGCGCCGTTGTAGTGGCATTCATCTTTTTGCTTGTTTATCCGGGGCTTTACAGTTTACCCGTCATGCTGGTCTTAACAGTCGTTTTCTCGATAGTCGGCCAGCTGGGGGATTTGGTACAGTCCGCCTATAAACGCCATTACGGGGTAAAAGATTCCGGCAATATCCTGCCCGGCCATGGCGGTATTTTAGACCGCTTTGACAGCCTGCTGTTTGTTTTTCCCGTCATGCACCTGATGGGTTTGTTTTAAAGAAAAATAGAAGTATGGTAAAATGATTAGTAATCATATTTTTTCATAGAAGGGACATTTTGATGAGAACAATTCTTACATTTATTTTTGTTTTTGGTATCATAGTAATTGTTCATGAATTCGGTCACTTTTTCTTTGCTAAACGGGCAGGGATATTGGTGAGAGAGTTTGCGATCGGTATGGGACCGAAAATCTTTCAACATCGAAAAAACGGCACGACCTATACCATCCGCCTGTTGCCGGTGGGCGGCTATGTACGGATGGCCGGAGCCGGCGAAGAAGAAGTGGAGCTGTCACTGGGGATGCCGTTATCGGTCGTGCTGGACAGCGCAGGCAACGTTCAGCAGATTAACCCGAGCCAGAAAGTCCAGTTGCCTGACAGTATCCCGCTGGAGCTGACCGGTTTTGATCTGGAGAGGGAACTCTTTTTAAAAGGGTATGTTTACGGCGATGAAAATGAAGAAAAAACTTTTCAAATCAATCACGACGCCACTATTTTTGAAGAAGACGGCACGGAGGTGCAGATTGCACCGGTTGATGTCCAGTTCCAATCAGCGTCACTGTGGCAGAGAATTGTGACTAATTTTGCCGGTCCGCTGAATAATTTCCTGCTTGCGATTGTTTTGTTTACACTGGTTGCCTTTTTACAGGGCGGCAGAGTGGCACCTGATTTATCCAGCACCATTGGCGGTGTGATGGAAAACGGTGTAGCCGACCGGGCAGGCTTGAAGCCCGGCGACAAGATAACTGCTATTGACGGTCAGGACATCGCGACGTATGACGAATTGAGAAGTTATATTTTGGCTAAAAAAGGTGAAGAAATCACCCTGTCTGTCCAGCGCGGCAAACAAGAAAAGCAAGTGACGGTGATTCCCGAAGCCAACACGGATGACGGCAGTCAGGGCATGATCGGCATCCAGTCCGGAACCAAAGTTGAAGAACTGTCGGTATTGGGTAAAATAAAGTACGGGTTTAGTGAAACAGCAGCCAACTCGCTTGGAATTTTCAAGGCGCTGGGGGATATCATCACGGGGTTCAGCCTGAACAAATTGGGCGGACCGGTCATGATCTACAAAGTATCTGAGATGGTGGCCAATCAGGGCGTCATCGCCATCCTCTCTTTCACTGCCATGCTGAGTGTCAATTTGGGGATTGTCAATTTAGTACCGATTCCCGGCTTGGACGGCGGCAAGCTGGTTTTAAATCTTATCGAAGGTGTCCGCGGCAAACCGCTGAGCCAGGACAAAGAAGTTGTTATTACGATGATTGGTGCAGTCGTGTTGATATTACTGATGATTTCTGTAACATGGAATGATATTTACCGGTTTTTCATCAGATAAATGAATAAAAAGGAGTTTAGCTATGAGACAGTCAAAGTTATTTATGCCAACGTTGAGGGAAGTTCCGAGCGATGCGGAAGTTTTGAGTCATAAAATGCTGCTGCGCGGCGGCTACATCCGCCAGCTAGCCAGCGGTTATTATGCGTATCTTCCACTGGCATACCGGGTGTTGTCAAAGTTGGAACAAATTATTCGGGAAGAACTTGAAGCAATTGATGCAGTAGAAATGTTGCTGCCGGCCATGATTCCAGCGGATTTGTGGCGCGAGTCGGGCAGGTTTGGCACGTATGGTTCGGAGTTATTCAAAGTGAAGGATCAAAACGGCAAAGAATTTATTTTAGGGCCGACACATGAAGAAACTTTCACTGAACTGATTCGCAATGATATTTCGTCTTATAAAAAGCTGCCGCTGTCCCTGTTTCAAATCCAGTCGAAATACCGCGATGAAAAAAGACCGCGTTTCGGCCTGATGCGCGGCAGCGAATTTATCATGAAAGACGCGTATTCTTTCCATGCCAATGGCGACAGTCTGGACGAGTGTTTCAAAGGATTTGAAAAAGCCTATACGCGCATTTTTGAACGTTGCGGACTGGATTTCCGTATCATCATGGGAGACAACGGCTCAATGGGCAGTTACGATTCCAAAGAATTCATCGCGATTTCAGAAGTCGGCGAAGAAACAATTGTTTATTCAGACAGTTCGGATTATGCCGCCAATCTGGAAATTGCCGCCAGCCAGTTCGTTTCCAAAAAATCTCATGAAACACCGGCTGAAGTGGAAAAAATTGCCACCCCGGGAATTGAAACAATTGCCGGGCTGAGCGAATTTTTGGACATGAGTACGGAAAAATCCATCAAGTCACTGCTGTACATTGCTGATGGCAAACCGGTGCTTGTGCTCATGCGCGGCGAAGACAAGTTGAACGAAAACAAATTGAAGGCTCATCTGCAAGCTGTTAATTTAAATCAGGCGGCACCTGAAGAAGCGGTTGAACATCTTGGTGCCGACTTCGGCTCGCTCGGTCCTGTCGGTATCAGCGAGGACATCGCTATTATCGCTGACCTGCATATTCAGGACATGGCAAATGCCGCAGCCGGCGCAAACGAGACCGGTTACCACTACATCAACATCAATCCGGGACGCGATTTTGAACCGGAGGCTTACGTTGACTTGCGTACGGTCGAAGAAGGCGAATTATCGCCGGACGGCAACGGCACGCTGAAGTTTGCCAAAGGTATCGAGTTGGGCCATATTTTCAAACTAGGCACATTTTACAGCGAGTCGATGCACGCGACTGTTTTGGATGAAAACGGCCGGGATACCCCGGTGCATATGGGCAGTTACGGTATCGGAGTCAGCCGGCTGCTGGCGGCTGTTGTGGAACAGTACAGCAATGAAGAAGGGGTCAGCTGGCCGAAAGGGATTGCCCCGTTTGACTTGCATTTGATACCAATCAATGCCAAAAATGATGTCCAGTGGGACTTGACGTTAGCCATCGAAAAAGAAATGCAGGAGCTTGGTTTCGATTGTTTAGTCGACGACCGGGCAGAGCGGCCTGGTGTTAAATTTAAGGATGCCGATTTGGTCGGTGCACCGTTCCGCATCACTGTCGGCAAGAAAGCCGGCGAAGGCATCGTGGAAGTTAAAATCAAGCAGACCGGCGAAATGCTGGAAGTGCGTCGGGAAGACTTACGCGAAACATTGGAGATTTTAATGAACCAGGCATAGACACACATGAGAAGGGTCTCTTAGCACACGATTGCCGCTAGGACCCTTTTTCATGTGAATGAGATGTAAAAAGAGGGAAGGACAGACACAATGAGCGGAGAACATCTATATGAAAAATTATTGCAGCAGACTGGATTGACAGACTATCTCGATAAACAGCCGCTGCTTCGTCAAGGAACCATTGAGCGTGTGCTTGTCCATAAGCAGAGACGTTTGTGGGAGTTTAAACTGCATTTCCCGGAGATTTTACCCGTCGCGGCTTACCAGCTTTTATGTCAGCAGTTGGCCTTGGCATTTCAGCAGATTGCCGATACATCGGTGACGATCAGTTCGGCATCTGCGGCGTTTACCAGCGACCAGCTGGCTGACTACTGGCTGCTGAGCTTGGAGAATGAAAACTGTGAAACGCCCTTGATTAAACAGACGCTCACCAAGCAATCGCCGCGGCTGGAGAGCGGGCGGGTCATGTTAACGGTTCAAAATGACGGCATGCTTGACTATTTGAAGAAACACTATTTGCCGCTGATAGAGGAGAACTACCGCCAATTCGGCTTTCCAAAGTTCACCATCGAGGCACTGGTCGATACCGAAAAATCGGAGGAATTGGCACAGGCGTTTTATGAACGTCAGCAGGAACAGACTGAAATGTTCATGAAACAAGCGGCAGAAGCAGTCGAGCGCAACGAACAGAAAAAACAGCAGCAAGCTGAGACTCCCGTGTTGAACGGTCCGATTCAGCTGGGACGAACTATTCCGGCGGATGAACCGATTATACCGATGGGAAATATTTTCGAAGAAGAACGCCGGGTTACGATTGAAGGCTATATCTTTGATAAGGAAGTGCGCGATCTGCGTTCGGGCCGTAAAATTCTGATTATCAAAATGACCGACTACACATCGTCTTTTTCAGTGAAAAAGTTCTCCAACAACAGCAATGACGAAGCTGTTTTTGAAGCGATCCAAAAGGGCAGCTGGATACGGGTGCGCGGCAGCATTCAGGAGGACACGTTCATGAAAGACTTGGTGATGAACGCCCAAGACTTGATTGAAGTGAAACATGCCAGCCGCCAAGATACCGCACCGGCGAATCAGAAGCGTGTGGAGCTCCATCTTCATACAAATATGAGCACGATGGACGCGACAAACAGCGTGGGCGATTTTGTGGCACAGGCCGCCAAATGGGGGATGCCGGCGCTTGCTGTCACAGACCATAGCGGTGCCCAAGCTTTTCCGGATGCGTATCAGGCGGGGCAAAAACACGGCGTCAAAATCCTCTACGGCGTCGAGGCCAACATCGTCGATGATGGCGTACCTGTTGCTTACAATGAAGCGCATATTGATTTGAACGAAGCGACTTATGTCGTTTTTGACGTGGAAACAACCGGACTGTCGGCTGTCTATGACACCATTATCGAGCTGGCAGGTGTCAAGATGCATAAGGGCAACATTGTGGAAACATTTGAACAGTTCATTGATCCGGGACACCCGCTGTCTCAAACAACGATTAATTTGACAGGTATCACGGATGACATGGTCCGGGGGTCGAAAAGCGAGCAGGAAGTTCTTGAGATGTTCCGGGAATTTTGCGGCGACAGCATCCTCGTTGCCCACAACGCCAGTTTTGACATGGGCTTTTTAAACACGAGCTATGAAAAATATCAGATGCCGGAAGCGCCTAATCCGGTCATTGATACATTGGAATTGTCACGTATGCTGCATCCTGACTTGAAATCACACCGGCTGAATACGTTGTCCAAAAAATATAAAATCAACTTGGAGCAACACCACCGTGCCATTTACGACTCGGAAGCGACGGCACAGCTCTGCTGGATTTTTTTGAAGAAAGCCAAAGAAGAACATGACATGACTTACCACGATGAGCTGAACAGCCGGATCGGCGAGGGCGATGCGTACAAACGCGCCCGTCCGTTTCATGGTACGATTCTTGCCCAGACACAGGAAGGGCTGAAGAATCTGTTTAAACTCATTTCGAAATCCAATGTGTCTTACTTCTACCGCGTGCCGCGTATCCCGCGCTCAGAATTAAAAAAATACCGCCGGGGCTTATTGGTCGGGTCGGCTTGCAGCAATGGCGAAATTTTTGAGGCGATGATGCAAAAGGGGATTGACGAAGCAAAACGGCGGGCGAAGTTTTATGATTACATCGAAATCATGCCAAAGCCGGTCTATGCCCCGCTGCTGGAACAGGAATTAGTCAAAAGCGAAGAAGACTTGGAAGAAATCATTAAAAACCTGGTGCAAATCGGCGACGATTTAGACAAACCAGTAGTGGCAACAGGTAATGTCCATTACTTAAACCGGGAAGATGCAATTTACCGGAAAATTTTAATCAATTCCATGGGCGGCGCGAATCCGTTGAATCGCCATTCGCTGCCGGACGTGCACTTTCGAACGACCGATGAAATGCTGGCAGAATTTGCTTTTCTAGGGGACGACACGGCACATAAAGTTGTTGTTGAAAACAGTGTGGCCATAGCCGACCTTTGTGACGATGTCGAGCCGGTGAAAAAAGAATTGTACACACCTAAAATCGAAGGGTCTGAACAGGAAATCACCGATTTAAGTTACACTGAGGCCCACCGTCTTTATGGCGAGAATTTACCGGAGATTGTTGAAAAACGACTGGAAAAAGAATTGAAGAGCATTAACGGTAATGGTTTCTCGGTTATTTATCTGATTTCCCAAAAGCTGGTCCACAAGAGTCTGGAAGACGGCTACTTGGTCGGCTCGCGGGGGTCGGTCGGTTCGAGTTTTGTCGCAACGATGACCGGGATTACCGAGGTCAACCCGCTGCCGCCGCACTACCGCTGCCCGAACTGCAAGTATTCGGAGTTTTTTGAAGACGGCTCATACGGCTCCGGCTTTGATTTGCCGGAGAAGGAGTGTCCAAACTGCGGCACGCGCCTGTCAAAAGACGGACACGACATCCCGTTTGAAACCTTCCTTGGTTTCCACGGCGACAAAGTACCCGATATCGATTTGAACTTCTCAGGCGATTATCAGGCGCAGGCGCACAATTACACGAAAGTTTTGTTTGGTGAGGATTACGTGTTCCGTGCGGGGACAATCGGCACAGTCGCAGATAAAACCGCCTATGGATTTGTGCGGGGATATGAGCGCGACCACAACTTGCATTTCCGGAATGCCGAAGTCGACCGTCTGTCAAAAGGGTCTACGGGCGTCAAGCGGACGACCGGTCAGCACCCCGGCGGGATTATCGTTATTCCGGATTACATGGATGTGTATGATTTCACCCCGGTCCAGTATCCGGCAGATGACCAGAATGCCGAGTGGCAGACGACGCACTTCGATTTCCACTCCATTCACGATAATGTGTTGAAGCTGGATATTCTGGGCCACGATGACCCGACCGTCATTCGTATGTTGCAGGATTTGTCCGGAATCGACCCGAAAACAATTCCGACGGACGACCCGGAAGTCATGAAGATTTTTTCCGGACCGGAAGTACTGGGCGTGACGCCTGAGCAGATTTTTTCCAAAACAGGCACGCTCGGTATCCCCGAGTTCGGCACAAAATTTGTACGCGGGATGTTGGAACAGACTCATCCGACGACTTTCGCGGAACTGCTCCAAATCTCCGGTTTGTCACACGGGACAGATGTCTGGTTAGGCAATGCTGAAGAACTGATTCGGCGCGGCGAAGCGACATTGGCAGAAGTTATCGGCTGTCGTGACGACATCATGGTCTACTTGATTCATGCAGGGCTGGATGACGGACTGGCTTTTAAAATCATGGAAAGCGTCCGGAAAGGGAAAGGGATTCCAGATGACTGGCAAGAGGAAATGCAGAAGAACAATGTGCCGTCTTGGTACATTGAATCCTGTCTGAAAATTAAGTACATGTTCCCTAAAGCCCACGCAGCTGCTTATGTTTTGATGGCTTTGCGGGTGGCTTACTTCAAAGTGCATTTTCCGATTTTATATTATGCGGCCTACTTCTCAGTCAGAGCGGAAGATTTTGACATAGTGGCAATGGCAACGGGCAAAGATGCCGTAAAAGCACGTATGAAAGAAATCATGGACAAAGGCATGGATGCTTCCACTAAAGAGAAAAACTTGCTGACAGTCCTTGAAATCGCCAATGAAATGCTGGAACGCGGCTTTAAATTTGCGATGATCGACTTGTACAAGTCTGATGCGGAAAACTTCGTGATTGACGGCGACACACTGATTGCGCCTTTCCGGTCAGTACCGAGTCTGGGGATTAACGTGGCGAAACAAATCGTGGCTGCCAGAGAGGAGCAGGACTTCCTGTCCAAGGAAGACCTCGCAACACGCGGCAAAGTGTCCAAGACCTTGATCGAATTCATGAATGAAAACGGCGTGCTGAAGGGCCTGCCTGATGAAAACCAGCTGTCGCTCTTTGATATGCTGTAAAGAAAAAACGGCAACTGCTGAAAACAAGTTAAACATTGTTTTCATCAGTTGCCGTCTTCTTTTTTTCAGTTCAGCAAATTGTCACGAACAGTAAGTGGGGTGGATTATTCAAACGGATTGGGAAGGTGCTGTTTGCCAGCCCGCGGCTCACAAACAGACTGGTTGTGTCAAATTGATAGCGTCCGCTCGAATAGGTTGGGAACACCCCCTGGTCTGGCGAAAAAACGCCGCCGATGCCCGGAATCCGAAACTGTCCGCCATGTGCATGTCCGCTAAACACAGCAAGCAGCGCGGTACCGGAAAAATGGTCGAGATAACTGTCGATTTTTTCGGGGTGGTGGGCGATGATGACAGTCGGCAGTGTCGGATTGATCCGCCGATATTCCGTTTCCGGCAGGCGCGTACTTTTTTCAAATAAGCCGACAACCGCGAGGCGGGCATTATTTTTTTGAAACACTGTTGCCTGATTCTCAAGCAGTGTCGCTTGTCCGGCGGTGACCAGCTGTCGCCACTGTTCATACTGACCGGATGAAGTTTCATGATTGCCCGGCACGAGGTAGACAGGCGCAATGCCGCACAGCTTCGGCAGCAATGAACGCAGCCGGGTCGAAGCGACTGTTTCAGTCCGGTCAATGCTGTCGCCGCTGATGAAAATGACATCGGGTCGTTCTTTTTTCAGCGGGTTCAGGAGTTGTTCTTCGGTCAGTTTTAAACGCGGGAACTGCAAATCGGAGAGATGGGCGATTTTTATCGGTTCAGCCGCCAGTTGTGCGCAATCAGAGCGGACGGTAAACGATTCGACTTGCAGTGTCCGGTTTTCCCGGTACCCCTGCAGACAGGAAATACCCGCAATCGCTAATCCGGATAATGTTATTTTATTGAATAAATTCATACACGATAACCTCCCTGGGAATTGTACTATAGCAAATAGGAATTAAGAAAGGATTAAATCGTGAATCTTTTAAGAATTTTTAACAAATTCGCGCTGGAACGTGTTTTCTTGAACTAACAGAAAAGTTATGATAGAATACAAATGTAAGATATGACGGGTGAAAGAGTGAGCGTTCAAACGCTCACTCTTTTTGATGGAAATCCCTTTTAACCTGAAGGAGGCGATAAGCATTGGCAAATGTTGTAAAGATAGTTAGTGAGACGGTTAGTCCGATTCTGGCGCACTATCATTTCGAACTGGTGGATGTTGAGTATGTAAAGGAAGGAAAAAACTGGTTTCTGCGGGTGTTCATTGACAAACCCGGCGGCATTGATATTGAAGAATGCGTCATTGTCAGTGAAGAATTGAGCGCTAAAATGGATCAACTGGATCCAGACCCAATTCCGCAAGCATATTTTTTAGAAGTGTCCTCGCCAGGTGCAGAGCGTCCTTTGAAGAAAGAAGAAGATTATATCCATGCCATCAATGAATATATTCATATTTCTCTGTATCAAAATGTAAATGGTGAAAAACAGTATCAAGGGTTTCTGAAAAAAGTGGATGAAGAAACGTTGACATTACTGGTAAAAATTAAAACAGCTGAAAAAGAACTAACATTTGACAGAAAAAACATTTCAAAGGCGAGATACGCTATTCAATTTTAAAAATGGAGGAAACAGTTAACATGAACAAAGAAATGTTGGGTGCACTGGACGCACTTGAAAGAGAAAAAGGCATTTCGAAAGATATTGTGATTGAGGCGCTTGAAGCAGCACTGATTTCAGCGTACAAACGTCATTACGGACAAGCTCAAAATGTGGAAATTGAATTCAATAAAACAAAAGGCGATGTCCACATTTATTCCATTAAGGAAGTCACTGAGGAAGTCATGGATTCACAGCTGGAGGTCAGTCTGCAAGACGCTCTTGCTATCAATCCGGCTTATGAAGTAGGAGATTCCATCCGCTTTGAAGTGACACCGAAAGATTTTGGGCGGATTGCAGCGCAAACGGCCAAACAGGTTATTTTGCAGCGCGTCAGGGAAGCTGAGAGAAATATCATCTATAATGAATTCAGTGCTTATGAAAATGAAATCATGCAAGGCATTGTGGAAAGACAGGACCGCCGTTATATCTACGTGAATTTAGGTAAAATAGAAGCTGTTCTTTCCAAACAGGACCAGATTCCGAATGAAGTTTATCAACCTCATGACCGGATCAAAGTGTTCATTTCAAAAGTTGAAAATACGTCAAAAGGTCCGCAAGTCTATGTCAGCCGCAGTCACCCTGATTTGTTGAAGCGTCTGTTCGAACAAGAAGTTCCGGAAGTCTATGACGGGGAAGTCGAGATTATCAGCATCGCCCGTGAAGCAGGCGACCGTTCAAAAGTCGCAGTGCGTTCCGACAACCCGAATATCGACCCGGTCGGCACATGTGTGGGGCCTAAAGGTCAGCGCGTGCAGGCTATTGTCAATGAACTGAAGGGCGAAAACATGGATATCGTTGAATGGGATGAAGACCCGGCAGTGTTTATTGCCAACGCGTTGAATCCGGCACAAGTTATTGATGTCATTTTTGCGGAAGACCAGCGGATGTGTACGGTGATTGTTCCCGACTATCAATTATCGCTGGCCATCGGCAAACGCGGGCAAAATGCCCGATTGGCCGCCAAATTGACGGGATATAAAATAGATATCAAGCCGGAATCAGAAATGGACGAATTTTTGGAAGGACTGGAAGAGGAAGCAGTCGTTGAAGAGGAGATCATTGAAACAGAGATATACGCAGATGATGTTGCAGGAGAGAGCGAAGAAGCTTAAGCTGGGAGGGAAGTAAATGAAAAAACGAAAAATTCCGATGCGCAAGTGTGTCGTCTCGAATGAAATGAAGCCCAAAAAAGAGATGATTCGTATTGTGCGCTCAAAGGAAGGCGACATTTCCATTGACCCGACCGGCAAGCTTTCCGGCAGAGGCGCTTATGTGAGTATCGAACCGGCTGTTGTCAAACAAAGCTGGGAAAAAAGGATTTTGGACCGAGTACTGGAAACCACTCTTTCTGATGAATTTTATCAGGAACTGTTGGATTACGTGACTCACCAGAAAGCCAGACAGGAATTGTTTGGCAAATGATGTCGCAACGGCAAAAGGCGCTGAACTTGCTCGGACTGGCAATGCGCGCCGGCAAACTGGTAACTGGTGAAGAAATCACCTTAAAACGTATCAAAGCAAATCACGTAAAATTAGTCATCGTTTCAGAAGATGCAAGCGATAATACAAAGAAGAAGATGACGGACAAATGTCAATCATACAAAACCCCTGTTGTATTCCGTTTTTCACAAGCGGAACTTAGTCACGCAATCGGAAAGAACCGGACAATCGTCGGGCTTTGTGATGACGGGTTTGCGAAAAAGTTGTTACAACTTATCAAGGAATAGGATGGTGATTGCATGAGTAAAAAGAGAGTGTATGAATTAGCAAAGGAGCTAAATCTATCAAGCAAAGAGATTGTCACAAAAGCTCATTCAGTTGGAATAAATCTAAAGAACCACATGAGTTCTTTATCAGAATCAGATGAAGCAGCGCTTCGCAAAAAAATAGGAAGTAGTGGTTCAGTGAAGGAAAATAAACAAACAAAAAACAATCAGCCGGTTAACAAAACAAATAGCACCAATCAGAACAGAAAAGATGGAGCTGACAAGCCTAAGCAGAACCAGCCGAAACATCAACAGGCCAATCGTTCTGAAAAAGGGGCTCAGCAGCAGCGCCGCAAGCCTCAGCAGCAAGGCGGCCAAGGCCAACAACAACGCAGCGGCGGTCAAAGTCAGCAGCGCAGCGGTCAAGGGCAGCAACAGCGCGGCGGTCAAGGCCAACAGCAACGCAGCAGCGGTCAAAGCCAGCAGCAACGTGGCGGTCAAGGTCAGCAGCAGCGCGGCGGTCAAAGCCAGCAGCAACGTGGCGGTCAAGGTCAGCAACAGCGCGGCGGCCAAAGCCAGCAGCAACGTGGTGGCCAAAGCCAACAGCAGCGCGGTGGCCAAAGCCAGCAGCAGCGTGGCGGTCAAGGTCAGCAACAGCGCGGTAGTCAGGGTCAGCAGCAGTCAGGTCGCAGACAGGACAACCGTGGGAAACAACAAGGCAGTTTCCAAAATAAAAATAGATTCAATAAAAAAGGCCGCAAAGGCAAGCGCGGACAACAGCAGTCGAACAAACCGGCAGTGCCACCGCGTAAGTTTAGAGAGCTGCCGGAAGTCCTTGTCTATACAGAAGGCATGAACGTGGCTGAAATTTCCAAGAAAATCTACCGCGAGCCGGCAGAGATTATTAAAAAACTGTTTATGCTGGGCATCGTGGTCAATCAGAATCAAGCATTGAATAAAGATACGATTGAACTGCTTGCAGCGGATTACGGCATTGAAGCGGAAGAAAAGATTCAAGAAGACATTGCGGATATCGATAAATTCTTTGAGCCGGAAGCTCTGAGCCAAGAAAATCTTGTCACAAGACCACCGGTAGTGACCATCATGGGTCACGTCGACCACGGTAAAACAACCCTGCTGGATACTCTGCGTCATACAAAAGTGTCCTTGGGCGAAGCCGGCGGTATCACACAGCATATTGGTGCCTATCAAATCGATGTTGAGGGCAAGCCGATTACGTTCCTTGATACACCGGGACACGCGGCCTTTACCAGTATGCGGGCGCGTGGAGCTAAAATCACTGACATTACCATATTAGTAGTGGCTGCCGATGACGGTGTGATGCCGCAGACAATTGAAGCAATCAACCACGCTAAAGCGGCAGAGGTACCAATCATTGTGGCAGTAAACAAAATCGATAAACCGACAGCTAATCCTGATAGAGTGATGCAGGAACTGAGTGAGCACGGACTGATTCCGGAAGACTGGGGCGGTGACACGATTTTTGTCCCGATTTCTGCTAAGTTCGGCGATAACATCGATGAACTGCTGGAAATGGTATTGCTTGTTTCAGAAGTTGAAGACTTGAAAGCTGACCCGACGCAAAAAGCCATCGGCACAGTTATCGAGGCACGGCTTGACAAGAGCAAAGGGCCGATTGTCACTTTGCTGATTCAAAATGGGACCCTTCATGTAGGAGACCCGATTGTTGTAGGAAATACGTTTGGTAAAGTCCGGGTCATGACGAATGACATCGGACGCCGCGATAAAGAAGCAGGCCCGGCCACACCGGTTGAAATCACTGGTTTGAACGATGTGCCCCAAGCAGGTGACCGTTTCGTGGTCTTTGATGATGAGAAGTCGGCGCGTGCGGCAGGTGAGGAGCGTGCAAAACGGGCATTGCTTGAACAGCGCGCAGCCAGCAGCCGTGTGACATTGGACAACTTGTTTGAAAGCTTGAAAGAAGGCGAACTGAAAGAAGTTAACGTCATTATCAAAGCTGACGTGCAAGGCTCGGCAGAAGCACTGGCAGCCAGCTTGAATAAAATCGATGTTGAGGGAGTCCGGATTAAAATCGTCCATTCCGCAGTCGGTGCAATTAACGAAAGTGACATCACACTGGCTTCGGCAAGTAATGCGATTATTATCGGATTCAACGTCCGGCCGACACCGCAAGCTAAAACACAAGCAGAACAGGAACATGTCGATATCCGTCTGCACCGGATTATTTATAAAGTCATCGAAGAAATTGAGACAGCGATGAAAGGCATGCTTGACCCTGAGTATGAAGAAAAAATCACCGGTCAAATGGTGGTCCGTGAAACATACAAAGTGTCCAAACTTGGTACTATCGGCGGCTGTTACGTGACTGAGGGCAGCATCTTCCGTGACGGCGGCATTCGTCTGATTCGTGACGGTATCGTCATTCATGAAGGTAAACTGGCCAGCTTGAAACGGTTTAAAGATGATGTCAAAGAGGTCAAACTTGGATTTGAATGTGGTGCCATGATTGAAGGCTACAATGATATCAAAGTTGACGATGTCATCGAAGGCTACATTATGGAAGAAATAAAAATCAGCTAAGATTGAAATTGTGAGGAAAGGAACGAATGACATGGCAAACTACCGCGACCGTCGTCTAGCGCAAGAAATTATGCGGGAAGTCACCGACATTCTTCAAAAACGAATACGCGACCCGCGTGTTCAAGGCATTACTATTACTGATGTTACGGTAACCGGCGATTTGCAGCAGGCGAAGATTTTTTACAGTCTATTATCAGATAAAGCGTCTGACAGTGACAAGGCACAGGAAGGTCTGGACAAAGCAAAGGGCTTGATTCGAAAAGAGCTTGGCAGCCGTTTGACCACTTACAAAACACCTGAACTCTTTTTTGAAAAAGACGCGTCTGTGGCGTATGGCAGCCGCATCGACCAGTTGATCAATGAGCTGAACAGTGAAAAATAATATCAGTGACTCTTAAAAGCTGTGGGCAACCACAGCTTTTATTTATGACTTTAGTCAGTTTCGCTCGCAAAGCGTGCGAAACAAAAAAACCGCGCGTTTCTACGCGTGGACGAAGTAGCTTTAGCGATAAAAAACTCCTTTCGATATACTGATAAGTGGCTACCAACCGCA
>NZ_NGKC01000023.1 GCF_003987655.1 Vagococcus acidifermentans
TTGGTTCGTCTTACTTTATTCAGTTTTCAAAGGTCTACGTGTGCGTTTGTAGCAACTTTTATATCATAACAGCTGGCGTTTGTTTTGTCAACTGTTTTGATGACTTTTTTTGAAAAGTTTTTTCTGCTGACGCGCGACTGATTGTCGTGCTCCGACGCGAACTTTCATATCTTAGCATAACATCTTTTCACTTGTCAACTGCTTTTTAAAAAAACTTTTATTTGATGTTGTCGTCTTGGCGACATGTAATAATATATCAGCTCTTATTACAAAAAGCAAGTAGTTTTTTAATAATAATGTGTTAGTTTGTCAAGTTGTTTGACCCACCTGAAAAAAACCAAGAAACATAATAAAAAGGAACCTGAAAAGATAAGATTCCTTTTTATCTGCTACGCTTCTTTTTCTTGACATTCAGGGCAGATGCCGTATAGCTCAAGCCGATGCTCCGCAATCTTGAAGCCGGTCAATTTTTCGGTGGCTGCTTCGACATCCTCCAAGCCCGGGTAAAATGTATCGATTATTTTACCGCATTTTGTGCATATTGCGTGATAGTGTTTTGTCTGAGTGAAGTCAAACCGACTTGATGCATCACCGTAGGACATTTCTTTGACAAAGCCGATTTCTGTAAAAAGTCTCAAATTATTGTAGACTGTTGCGACACTCATGTTAGGAAATCTATCTTCTAAAGCTCTGTATATTTCATCAGCAGTTGGATGACTGTGACTTTCGATGAGGTACTCCAAAATGGCATTTCGTTGCGGTGTAATTCGAATATCCGACGCTTTCAATTTTTCAACAGCACCTTTTATCATCTGTTCAGTTGTCATAAAATCCCCTCCTTACTGATCGTAAATACTATCCTATTTATATAATACTATCTACAATAGTTTTTAGCAAGATTTAGAATTATTATAATCTGGAAATTTTATTGATACAATTCTGTTGAGAGATATCTCTCGCCGCTATCTGGAATGATTGTCACAACTTTTTTTCCGGCCCCGAGCTGTTTTGCTACTTGGACAGCTGCGTTAATGGCGGCACCAGCTGAAATACCGACTAGAATCCCTTCTTGTCGTGCCACGTCGCGTGCTGTTGCCAGTGCGTCATCGCCAGGGACAGCAATAACAGCGTCATATACCGTCTCATCTAACACTTTAGGAACAAAGCCGGCACCAATCCCCTGAATTTTATGGGGACTATGTTCGCCGCCTCTCAACACTTTTGATTCCGCTGGTTCGACAGCATAGATGCGGATATCAGGATACACTTTTTTCAATGCTCGGCCGACACCTGTGATTGTACCACCTGTGCCAACCCCTGCTACAAATGCGTCAATTGTTTCTCCTTCAAAAGCCGACAGTATTTCTTGTGCCGTTGTTTTTTCGTGGATCTCCGGATTGGCCGCATTGTCAAATTGTAGAGGCATGAAGTAACCTTCTTTTGCTGCAAGTTCTGTAGCTTTGGCAATCGCTCCTTTCATGCCTTCTGCACCCGGTGTTAAAACCAGTTCAGCACCAAAAGCCTTCATTAGTAATCTTCTTTCGATACTCATGGTGTCCGGCATAACGATTTGGACTCGGTAGCCTTTGGCCGCACCGACCATTGCCAATCCAATACCGGTATTACCGCTTGTTGGTTCCACAATTGTATAGCCAGCTTTCAAGTTACCTTCAGCTTCTGCTTTTTCTATCATGCTCAACGCAATCCGGTCCTTGACACTGCCTCCCGGATTGAAAAACTCTAACTTGGCAAAAACCTCTGCCTCCTGCTCAGACACAACCTTGTTCAACTTGGCAATCGGAGTATTTCCGATAAGCTCATTAATAGATGCTACTTTTTTCATACAGCTGCCTCCAATCTTTTGGTTACTACTATTTATATCATTTTTTTTCCAAAAAACGCAATATTTTGAATTCTTTTTTTTGACACAGCCTGCAGTTTGCAGAAAGATTACGGCCGTGTTACAATTATTACAAGAGGAGGAACCTAGTTTCTGAAAGGCGTGAGACAAATGAAGAAAAAAATGATCTTTGCTTTAATTATATTATTCAGTCTATTTTCTTTTCAAGCAGTCAGTGCAGCTGAAACATCTGACATCGTTACACCTGATGTTTCGCATGCAGATGTAAACGAAGCTACTCTCACTATCGATAACCTAGCAATTGATGAATCTGCTTATCTCTTGTCGGGAACAGTTTCGCCAAACACAACGGTTGAAGTTTGGGATGAAGCCGGTTTTTCAGGAGAAACAATCAGTGACGAGGCCGGCGCCTTTAGTTATACATTTGACTACCTGCCAAAAAGAATCCGTGTCAGACTTGTCGGAAACTCAGGCGAAGTGGTTGAGGCTATGGTTTTCACATCTGCTGACCACATTGGCGGATACGGCAGCGTCGACTCTGCTGACGGAGACACACAACCGGCAGCGGCTAACCCAGTCCCTCCTGCAAACAACGAGAGCGAAACGAGTGACACAAAAAAACAAATTGTTTCGGACGATGTGTCTAACCAGCATAAGTCAGCACCGACCCCGGCTGAAAAGACACTGTCAAATGAAACACAAGGTGATGCAGAAACAAAAACTAAAAAGGATAAAGCCGCACCGACCCGCAACATTTTCAATGCGACTTTGCCAAAAACAGATGAAGTGGTTGACAACGTGTTTTTCAACACTGGATTGGTCTTTTTGGCGTTGCTGATACTGTTCGTCTTTGCACTTCAAAGAGGCCGCAACAGAAGATATTGACCCTTTCAATAAACATCAAAAACCGTTTGAAGCGGCATTCGTGCCAATCTTCAAACGGTTTTTTTAATTAACTGTTTTTCCTTCAAAAAATAGTAAATAGATAAACACACAGGCAACGCCGGTTGTCAAAAATGCATCAGCTAAATTAAAAATCGGAAATTGAAAAAATTCGAACTGGAACATATCGACCACATAATTTAAACGGATGCGGTCAATGAAGTTGCCTATCGCGCCGCCTAAAATCAAGCTGAGCCCGACCGTCATCCACTTGCTTTCATTCAAATTCTTAACAATCATGACCGGCAGCACCACAATCACGACGAGTGTGATAATATAGAAAAACCACATTTTTCCGCTCAGCATCCCCCAAGCGGCTCCGTCATTTTGGATGTGTGTCAGGGAAATTATCGGGTTATTTCTAAAAACAGTTTCATTTAAAGGAATATGTCTAACGACCCAGAACTTCAACAATTGGTCCAGTGCTACTGTGATAATGACAATTATAGTATAAAGCATCATTTTTTCTCCGTTCTATCAACAAATAAGTCTTTGGGGCGGATGATTCCAATCAGATCACCGCCGGGACGGCCGTTATGAGTAATCAGGATGGTTTCTAAACGGGGATTTTCCTGAAACAGTTTGACCGCCTGAAAAACAAATTGCTCCCCACTCATAAACTGGACGGATAACCTCTTTCTGTCCATATCCATGATGTCTGAAATTTGCTGGTTGTCAATGACCACCGTGCCTTTCTGAGATTCCTTTGCCAGCCACTGGCCGATTCCTTGGGTCGTGAGCAACCCGACAAATCTGCCCTTATTGTATATTGGAAATTGAGAATAGCCCTTGTCTGCAATAATATGCAGCAGTGTGCTGAACGGGGTCGAATATTCAAATGCCATGACCTTTTTCCGAAAACGTACATTCAGTTTTTCCGGCATCAGCAATTCATGTTCGATTTCTCTGATTTTCTTAATGACCCAATCGTTGGGTTCTGCGATGACAAAGTCCGGTGAAATCATGTCGTGGACAATGGCATTCCTCAGCTGGGCAATTTGAATCAGGTCATCCTCGTAACGGGCAATTTGCAAATCTTTGCGTTTTTTCAGCACGTGGGCCATTTGCGTGAACCCCATATTTTGAGGACGCTCAAGTTGTCCTTGCATCCATTTTTCAATTCGATTAAATATCGCCAGAAATTCTCTTGAATTTTCAGTCACTGCCGCTCCTCCAAATCAACTAACAATCGTTACTAGTTAGTATATAATAAAAAAAGTGAAGTAAAAAGGATTTACTCCACTTTTATGTGATATTTTAGAATAGACCTGTTGCATTCCCTTGACTGTCAACGTTCATTTTATTGGCAGCCGGCTCTTTCGGCAGTCCTGGCATCGTCATGACATCCCCGGTCAACGCAACAATAAAGCCGGCACCGAGCTTCGGCACAAATTCTCTGATGGAAATCGTAAAGTCTGTCGGCCGTCCTAGACGGTGCGGGTCATCAGATAGGGAGTACTGGGTTTTGGCCATGCAAACGGGCAGCCGGTCCCAGCCGTACTTCTGAAACTCTTTCACCTGTTTTTTAGCTTTTTGGGACAACGACACGTCTTTCCCGCCATAAATCTTGGTGACGATAGCTTCCAGTTTCTGCTCTATGCCGCTTCCTGAATGATAGAGAGGAGTGTAGCGGCTTTCCATCGTATTAATCGTCTCGACAACTTTCTCTGCTAAGTCTGTCACTCCTTCTGCGCCTTTTTCCCAGCCTTGCGACACACTGACGGGCACACGCAGCTGCTCGCACAGTTCAAACAAATAGGCTGTTTCCTTGTCCGTATCGCTCACAAATTCATTGATGGCTACGATCACCGGCACATTATACAGCTGCATATTTTCGATATGCTTTTGCAAATTGGCAAATCCGGCCCGCAGCGCGTCAACGTTCTCCACGGTCAATTCATTTTTCGGCACACCGCCGTGCATCTTCAGCGCCCTGATAGTTGCGACAATGACTACTGCATCAGGTGTTTTGCCAAGATTCGGCACCTTGATATCCATGAATTTTTCGCCGCCTAAATCGGCACCGAAACCTGCTTCTGTCACAACGTAATCGGCCATTTTCAGTGCTGTTTTAGTGGCGATGACGCTGTTGCAGCCGTGCGCGATATTGGCAAACGGACCGCCGTGAATCAAAGCGGGCGTGTGGTAAATCGTTTGGACAAGATTCGGGTTCAGCGCTTCTTTTAACAACAGTGCAAGTGCTCCTTCAACCCGCAAGTCGCCGACGGTCACCGGCTCTCTCGTATATGTATAACCAATGATAATATTGGATAGGCGTTTCTTTAAATCGTCCAAGTCAGTTGCCAAGCAGAGAATCGCCATGATTTCGCTGGCGACAGTGATATCGAACCCGTCTTCACGCGGTACACCCTGCATCGGGCCGCCAAGACCAATCGTCACATGGCGCAGCGCCCGGTCATTCAAATCCACGACACGTTTCCAGATAATCCGTCTCGGGTCAATGTTCAGTTCATTCCCCTGATGGATATGATTGTCAATCAAAGCAGACAACGCATTATTGGCAGTGGTGATGGCGTGCATATCACCGGTAAAGTGCAAGTTGATGTCTTCCATCGGCAGGACTTGCGACCGGCCTCCGCCTGTGGCACCGCCTTTGACGCCCATCACTGGTCCGAGGGATGGCTCGCGCAGCGCAATCATCGCATTTTTCCCGATTTTCCTCAACGCATCGCCAAGGCCGATTGTCACTGTTGATTTTCCTTCACCTGCCGGAGTAGGATTGATGGCTGTGACAAGGATCAGTTTGCCGTCCTCGTCGTCTGACAGATCGTTTAGTGCATTCAGCTTTATTTTAGCTTTATATTTTCCATACTGATCGTAGGAATCCTCAGACAGCGATAATTTCTCAGCAATGTCTTTGATTGGCAGTAACTCTGATTCTTGAGCGATTTGAATATCAGTCTTCATGGAACTCCCTCTTTCGTAAAGTTTTCTGTTTTGTTTTATTATATCATTAGTATACGTCATTTTTGTTAATTTTTATTATTTTTCATTTAATTGATTCCAAGATTGACCTTTTAAATCGAAGAACGTATAATATATTTTATATACTTAGTTATATTTACACTGGGGGAATGTTCAATGCTAACAGGTATCGTAAAGTGGTTTGATATTCAAAAAGGATATGGCTTCATTCGTTACAACGAGGATGATGAGATTTTTGTGCATTTCACGGCGATTGAACAGGAGGGTTTCAAGTTTCTTTCCGAAGGGCAGGAAGTAACCTTCGAAATCAAAGAAGGCGCCCGGGGTCCCCAAGCTTCCAGTGTGACAGTTATCAGTGACAAGAAATAAAAAATAAAAAGTGTTGGCAAATTATTTGCCAGCACTTTTTTCCGCACTATAGATGATTCCGTTAAATTGTTTCTCTCTCTCAAGACACTCGATCAACCGCGCCTTGTCTTTCGGCAGCATCAAATAAGACTTTGGGTGCTGTCCGTTAAAAACAACGGTCAAGCCATGACTGCCGACAGAAATCTGGGCAATCTCGCTCACTGATGCTCGATATTCATTGCGCTTTAAAACGGCATGACAATGAAGTGTGTTGTTTTGAAGGATAAACCTCCGCTTCAAACTTAATACCCCAGAACCTAGAAACAGCGCAAACATGATCAGACTGAACAAATTGATATTTCCTTGAGATTCCAATAAACCGATGAATCCCATAAACAGCAGGAAAAATGTCAATGACCAGTAAATCACGCTGATTGACAATTCTGGCTGATAACAAAAAGTTTTTTGATTATCTTTTGTCATATTGACCTCCACCTCATTTGATCAATAAACCTATACTAACATAACTAAAAAAATAAAAAAATAAAAATGGAGTAAATCAATGCTGAAAATCTACACAGATGCCGCCACAAACCCAAAGCAGAACGTCAGCGGCGCAGGTATCCTGATTGTAGGTGAAAACCTGCACCGGCAGTTAGCGCTGGTCTTGCACACTGGCGACAATCACGAGGCTGAATTTATGGCTGTTGCAGCGGCACTGCGCTACTGCATCGCACAAGATTGGCAGGAGCAAACCATCATGCTGCATACTGACAGCAAAACAGTCGCACTGGCGATTGATAAAAATTATACAGGCAAGCCGGCCTTCCAGCCGTTGCTGGCTGAGATTGAGCAGCTATTGGAAGCTTTCAAACTGGTGCTGATCCGCTGGATACCGGAAGCCAAGAACAAAGGTGCTGACCAGCTGGCAAAACAAGGCCTGCAAAAAGCGCTGAAGGAGAAATAAGATGACTACTGACAACCGCTGCGGATGGGCTGTTCATCCTCTGGAAATACAATATCACGACAGCGACTGGGGAATCCCCAAAAAGGATGATTATACACTATTTTATATGCTGATTTTAGAAGGCATGCAGGCAGGACTCAGCTGGCTGACCATTCTAAAAAAATGGCCGGATTTTTTTGAAGCATTTGACCAATTTGATATAGAGCTGGTGGCGGCTTATGATGAAGACAAAAAGACATCATTGCTCGCAAACAAGAAGATTATCCGCAACCGGCGGAAAATCAATGCCGCTGTTGAGAATGCCCGGTGCTTCAAAAGCGTTCAGGAGGAATACGGGTCATTTGCTGATTATCTCTGGGGGTATGTCAATCACACACCCATTCAGAACTACTGGAAATCAATGACTGACATCCCGGCACACACACCTCTCTCTGAAAAAATCAGCCACGACCTCAAAGCTCGCGGCTTCCAGTTTGTGGGACCGACGATTATCTATGCGTATATGCAATCGGTAGGTATGGTCAACGACCATCTCGTGTCCTGTCCCTGCCATGAAACAGTCAAACATTTTTAACCAAACAAAAAGTCCGATAACGCTATCGGACTTTTCTGTCTATCAATGAACGGGGCTTATTTTTTAGGCCCGCCGTTCCAATCTCTCTAGGTTAAATGTTGGCTTTTGCGGAAAATGGCCGTGACCGGACACCCGCAAACAACGCCTGCTTCAGCCATGCAAAAAAAGGCAGACGCAAATCATCGGCTTCACCCGCGTGTGTTGTCAAGCAAGTCACACCCAGCATCAGCAGACCTTTCCACATGCCCAGCAGCAGTGCTTCCAAACTGCCGAAATAAGGCATGATTTCTGTTGGCAGGAGTAAAGAACCTGTCGTCAGGACGATCAGGCCGGATGTCGTGACCCGCCACTGATTTTGCGTCAATGCAAATTTCTCTTTGACCAGATACAGCAAGAGGATTAACAGCATAAAACTGTTTCTTAATAACAAGTTCACCAACATTGCACTCACTCCTTCCACCTTATTCTAACAAATCAGACTGCTCGGTGCCTCATTCTCAAGTCCTATCTTTTCAACAGCTTTTTTGGTGTGATTCGCTAGTGAAAAGCTGACTTCCCTGATATACTTTTAAATAACATGACGCTAAATTTGTCTGAAAGGACTCCTTTTATGAAACGCACACTTTTATTTGAAAAATTCCGCCGGCGCAAAGACCACTACATTGCAACGCATTTTTCCAGCATCCAAATCATTTTTGGCTACTATGTAGCGGTGGTCATCGTCGCATTTGTTCTGTTAAGCTTGCCGTTTTTCAGAAACAGCGGTGCTGAAACGACACTGTTCGACACGCTGTTTATGGCTATCAGTACAGTCAGTGTCACTGGGCTGAGCACGTTTAATATCAGCGATGTCTTCAATCAGCGGGGCATTATTCTACTGGAAATACTTTTCCAGGTCGGCGGTCTGGGTATCATGATGATTTCCACATTCTTTTTCATTTTAACCAGAAAACGCATTTCTCTGCGGCAAAGACAGCTGATCATGACCGATATGAACCAGCCGAAATTAAGCGGCTCCGTGCGTCTGATTCGCACCACGATGTTGATTCTGCTTTGGATTCAACTGCTTTTCGGCATTTTCTTCTCGATTCATTTTTACTTTGTCGGACACCAAGAGTCAATTAGTGATGCCATCTTTTTTGGTTTTTACGAAGCCATTTCCGCTGTGACTAATTCCGGCTTTGATGTCACCGGCATGTCAGCTGTTCCTTATGCCAATGACTACCCATTTATTTTATCCCTGATATTTCTTATCATGATTGGCGGTATCGGTTTTCCGGTCATTATGGAAGTCAAGGAATGGCTCTTTTACAAACGGCAAAAAGGTGGTCTGCCATTTCGCTTTTCCTTGTTCAGCCGGCTGGCGATCAGTGCGTTTATTATATTTTTCATCGCCGGAACGCTGGTTATTTATGCCTTGGAAAGGAACCATTTGTTTCAGGATATGCCGGAAATTCAAAAGTGGATTTCTTCCATGTTTTATGCCATGTCAACAAGAAACGCCGGCTTACAAATCAATGACCTCAACGACTTTCAAACGCCGACTTTGCTTATCTTCTCGGTCTTGATGTTCATTGGCTGCAGTCCCAGCTCGGTCGGCGGCGGCGTGCGGACGACGACTGTGGCAATTTTAGGCTTGTATATGCTTTCTTTCATCAAAGGAGAAGAAAACGTTAGTATTTTCGGCCGGAGAATTGATAACCGCGACATCAAAAAATCCATTGTCGTGTTTAATCTTTCGCTGATTATGTGTTTTGTCGCTGTGCTGATTCTGACTGTCACAGAAGAACAGTCGTTTATCGCCATTGTTATGGAAGTCGCTTCGGCCTTTGGAACAACTGGTCTGTCTCTCGGCATTACCGGCGAACTCACCTTTATCGGAAAACTGGTAATCGCTGCACTGATGTTTATCGGCCGAATCGGCATGCTGTACACCTTAATGATTTTTATTCCAAAAGAGCAGCAGGATAAAGGCTATACATTCCCTACTGAAAAAATTATTATCGGCTAGTCAGTTAATTTTTTTTAAAGAACACTTTTTTTCCCGGCGTCTCAGGCGTAAAATAAATGAATAAAGAAAAGAGGTGTCCAATGATGCATGTCGCATTCTATCTGTTTTTCTTGCTTTTTATAGTGTTGTTTGTAGTGGTCGGCTGGCAGTTTTACAATGGCCGGTGGCTGTCGCTGAGTGCCGGATTTTATCGGATGAATCCGGAAGAGCGCAAACAAATCGACCAGAAAGCGCTGGGTCGTTCTCTCGCCCGCTTGTCATTTCTAACGGCGGTCATTTTGCTGCTGGTCATGTTGTTTCCTGATAATCTGGAAATCGTCATTGGCGCGTCGCTTCTTCTTGCCCTTGGCAACTGGCTGACTCCGTCGGAAACATCTGACAAAGTCAAACAGTACAGAGATGAATAAGAGTTTTTTACACAGGATTGCTGCATCTTTCTCCCAAAGAAAGATGTTTTTTTGTTAAGAATTCGGTTTGGCAAACATTTCAGCTAAATATTTTCAGTTGAATATGGTATGATAAGTTGTATTTATCGAAAGAACTTGGAGGAATTTTAATGGGCTTACGCAGTCGATTGGCAATCAGTGCCGGAAAAACAATCCAGTGGTTTTTAAAAACTTTCTTCAAAGGCGGCAGCAGTCTGCCTGGAAAAATAGCGTTGAAAATCGATCCGACTGTTTTGCAAGAACTGGCAAAAGATTATCACGTGATAGTGGTAACAGGCACAAACGGCAAAACATTAACGACAGCACTGACTGTGAACATCCTGAAACAGGAACATCAACATGTCTTGACCAATACTACCGGTGCCAATATGATTCAGGGAATCGTGTCGACTTTCCTGACGGGAACCGCACGAACCGGCTCGGAAAATTTTGCGGTTTTGGAAATTGACGAAGCTAGTCTGAGCAAAGTCACTGAATATATCACACCTGAACTGTTCGTGTTCACGAATATCTTCCGTGACCAGATGGACCGCTATGGTGAAATTTATACAACGTACCAGCTGATTGTGGACGGCGCCGCAAAAGCGCCTGATGCAACGATTTTGATGAATGGCGACTTGCCTATCTTTAATTTTCAAAAGACGGCAAACCCGCGACAGTACTACGGCTTCGACCATGAAAGCGACAAAGAACAAATGGCACACTACAACACGGACGGTGTCTTGTGCCCGCACTGCCACCATATTTTGCATTACCGCATGCTGACTTATGGCAATCTCGGCAAGTATTACTGTCCGAATTGTGATTTCAAACGTCCTGAACTATCGTATCGGCTGACAGAAATCAGCCGCATGACAAATGTCTCTTCGTCATTTGTGATTGACGGGGAAGCTTATCACATCGAAGTGGGCGGCATGTATAATATTTATAATGCGCTGGCGGCAACAGCTGTGGCGGAATACTACCACATTTCTCCGCAAAAAATCCGTCAAGGCCTAGCCTACGATGAAAAAGTGTTCGGGCGCCAGGAAATCATCACCATAGACGGCAAAGAGTGTACCCTGATTTTGGTCAAAAATCCAGTCGGGCTGAATCAAGTGCTGGAGACAATCAAACTTGCGCCTCAGCCATTTTCCATGGTCAACTTATTGAATGCAAACTATGCTGACGGAATCGATGTCAGCTGGATATGGGACGGCAATTATGAACTGCTGGCAGAGATGAACATTCCAAAAGTCATTTCCGGCGGAGAACGATACGAAGACATGACACTCCGCCTGAAAGTTGCCGGGATTGAGGAAGAACGATTATCTGAAATTCCTGCCCTTGACGCGGTTATTCAAGAAATCAAACATCTGCCGACACAACATGTGTACATCCTTGCTACCTATACCGCCGTGTTGAATTTGCGGAAAGAACTGGCACACCAAGGCTATCTGAAAGGAGGCATGTAACATGACTGCTTACTCGCTGGACGTATGCCACTTGTACGGCAATCTGCTGAATACTTATGGTGATAATGGGAATTTGCTCGTATTAAACTATTATGCGAAACAAGTCGGAATTCAGTTTAATATACAAATCGTCAGTATTTATGAAGCTTTCAACGCCTCCGACTATGATTTTGTCTTTTTCGGGGGCGGACAGGATTATGAGCAAGTCATTGTGTCCAAAGATATCCAAACTAAAAAAGAAGAACTGACAAAATATATTGAAAATGACGGCGTAATGCTGGCGATTTGCGGCGGCTATCAGCTGCTTGGTGAGTATTACATCGGCGCTAACGGGGAAAAGATTTACGGCATCCACGCCTTACCCCACTACACACTCAGTCAGGACAACAACCGGTTTATCGGCGATATTGAAATTTACAACGAAGCTTACAATGAAACGTATGTCGGTTTTGAGAACCATAACGGCATCACTTTTCTCGGTGAAGGCGAACAGCCTTTAGGAATCGTCAAAAAAGGCTACGGCAATAACGGTCAAGACCAAACGGAAGGCGTCATTTACAAAAATGTTTTTGGCTCTTATTTCCACGGTCCGATTTTGGCTCGCAATAAAAATCTGGCTGTACGATTATTGAAAACAGCCCTTAAGAAAAAATATCCTGATTTTCCTGAAAACATCTTTGATTCATTATCATAAATAACGAAGGTATCTTATAGAGATACCTTTTTTATATGATGTGGCTGGCATTGATTTGCATTTAGCGGTATAATATGACTGTTAAAAGAACGTTGAAAATAATGAAACGAGGTCTTATTCTGTGAAAATTGGCATACCAAAAGAAGTCTTAAACAATGAAAACCGGGTCGCTGTAACGCCTTCCGGTGTACATCTCTTTATCGAAAACAATCACAAAGTTATTATCCAAAAAGGGGCTGGCGAAGGCTCCGGGTTTAGTGATGAAGAGTATCAAGCAGTGGGTGCAATTTTAACTGATGATATTGAAGAGGTTTGGCACGTTGACATGGTGATGAAAGTCAAAGAGCCGGTGAAAGACGAATTTAAATACTTTCATGAAAACTTGATTATTTTTACTTACCTTCATCTGGCGCCGCAACCTGAATTAACCGAAGAGCTGATGAAAAGAAACGTCGCTACCATCGCCTATGAATCAGTCAAACTCCCCGACGGCTGCCTGCCTTTGCTCACACCAATGAGTGAAATAGCCGGAAGAATGTCGGCACAAATCGGCGCTTTCTTCCTTCAAAAAACGATGTCCGGTTCAGGTATCCTGCTATCCGCGGTACCAGGTGTTGAACGCGGGACAGTCGTCATCATCGGCGGCGGCGTGGCCGGTGCCAATGCTGCAAAAATTGCTGCCGGACTGGGAGCCAAAGTTAAAATTCTTGATGTCAACGCCCGCCGTCTCGCCCAGCTGGAAGAAGTCTTCGGCAACGACGTGGAAACCATCATGTCCAACCCTTACAATATTGCTGAAGCAGTGAAAAGCGCTGACTTGCTGATTGGTGCGGTCTTGCTGCCAGGAAGAAAAGCTCCTTCCCTTGTCACCGAAGAGATGGTTAAAGAAATGAAGCCAGGCTCGGTTATTGTCGATATAGCCATCGACCAAGGCGGGATTTTTGAAACGACGGACAAAACCACGACTCATGATGACCCGACATACGTCAAACACGGCGTTATCCACTATGCCGTACCAAACATGCCCGGCGCTGTTCCTAGAACGTCCACATTTGCATTGACCAACGTCACCCTGCCATATGCTCTTGAGCTGGCTAACAAAGGCTTTAAACGGGCTGTGGCAGAAAATAACGCGCTGGCAGCAGGTGTCAATACGCTGAACGGCGCGCTGATCTCAAAAGAAGTCGCAGCAGACCAGCAGAAAGAAGCACAGTCTCTGGAAGATGTGTTGGCAGGGATGAAGGAGTTTTAAAGGTTTTAAAACGACAGTTCAAATAAATATATCACTTCTATAACTGGAACGCCCCTAAAAAGTCTAGCTTTTTAGGGGCGTTTCAATTATTCATTTAGTGTCTTACTAATTTATTTTCATCTTTCATACACATACTATAAGTTCTTATTGCTATAAAGGCGAACCAGCAATTCTAACTTTTTTAATCAAGAGCTTTCAAAACCTGTTTCAATTTTTCCTGCTGGTTGACTTTTTCCCACTCAAAATTGTTAAAATTATTGAAATGGCCATAAACAGAGGTCTTACTGTATAAAGTTTTTTTCAGATGGAGTGCTTCTATCATCCCTCTTGGTGATAAATCAAACATGTTTAAAACAGCTATTGTTAAATTCTTTCTTGAAACCGAGCTGGTCTTAAACGTTTCAATATCAAGTGCTACGGGCTCTTCATAACCAATCGCATACGATAATGCCACTTGGCCACTTTTAGCCAAGCCGGCAGCGACAATGTTTTTTGCAATATAGCGGGCCATATAGGCCGCGGAACGATCCACTTTCGTCGCATATTTTCCTGAAAAGGCACCACCGCCATGCGGGATTTCCCCGCCATAGGTATCTACAATAATTTTCCGTCCAGTTAGACCAGTGTCACCAAACGGTCCGCCAATGACAAAACGGCCTGTGGGAGGCACTTTGTCAAATCGGACTGATAGTATCACCAACACACATCGGAGTAAGGAGCAAGTCTCCTTCTCCGGTATTTTTTATTTAATTTGAAATAACCCATGCAGTAAAAAGATTCGCGTGCGCATAGTTAGGGAATTTTTAAAACCGTAGGCAATGCTTTTCAAGGATCGACACTCTGTTAATTTTTGCAGGACACGATAATGGATTTGTGTTGAAATAAAGCAGTGACGGTTCACAAGAGGTGTCTGAGCAGTAAAATAAGTGCCGCAAGCCCGGCAGTGGTACCGTTGCTTTTTTTTACAAAAAATAATAGGACCGATAGAATTTTTCTATCAGTCCTATAAATTGTAGTGCTGCTTTTTTCTAACGTTTACTGCTGCTTAAAATTTTAGTAATCAAACTGGCGGTAATATCTCCTGATTTCCAGCGGGTGACAATTCAATTTTTCTACATGAGCATCTATTCTTTGGGTCACACAGTGCATCAACAGAGGAGAAAGAATCCGTCCACGGTACTTTTCACTAATTCCTGCTACCGGGTAATCTTTGGTATCGATAAACGTGTAATTGGCACAAATTCGCGGCAACATGTTTTTGACTCGTTCAGCCAATGGCCGCTGCTCATCCTCACCTAAGAACAACGTCACAGGGGTAGTCTCCTCAACAATTTCCAATGTGCCATGCAAAAATTCCGACGCATGGATTGATTTTGAACGTAGCCAGCTTTGTTCTTCCCAATAGCACATCGCATAAGAATAAACCGCTCCCCAATGATTACCCGCACCGATGAAATAATGCATGTCATCATGACGATGCTTTTCTGCAAAAGCGAGGCCAAATGCATCAGCTTGTTTTTCTGCTTCCACAAGTCCTTTCGCTAAATGTTGTTCCAATTCTCCATAATAGTCTTCGTAATCAGCAAAGTCACCGTTTTTATTCATCAAACGATCGGCTGCCATGAAAAACTTGAGTTGTTCAGTCCCCGGCGCTGGATACGTAATAACATAATCACACTTTTCAGCTAACAGGCTGCCCTCTTGGTCGATAAAGCCAAGTAGAGTTGCTCCAATTTTTTTGATTTCATCAACTGCTACGACAACTTCTTGAGTCGTACCGGTAACTGATGACAGAATAACAAGAGACTTTTCTGTTAGCCGGCGATTGCCAGTCGTATAATATTCAGCAGCATGCTGTACATAAGCCGGCAAATCGCTCTTGCCGTTGATGTAAGTCACTGCTTGCATGGCAGATGCATAGGTTCCGCCGATACCGAGATAGAAAATATTATCAAAACCTTTTTCCCAAATCGTATCAATTATTTTTTCAACATCCGGACGAAGTGCCAGTGCTCCCTGAATATCATCGATTTGTTGTTGTTCGTTAAATTTTAACATATTATTTCCTCCTAAAAATTCTTATTATCCTAAAATACCAAACCATGTTAATGCCACTCCGATAATTGCAGCACCTAAAATTTGCCACAGGACGTTGACTTTACGCTTATTCAAAACATAGAAAATATAAAGAACAGCCAAACTCATAATTCCCGGAATCATGCCATCTAATATGCTTTGCAGAGTTTGCGCGCTCTCGCCTGAGCCGATTCCTAACACAAAATTAATAGATACCATTTCGTTTGTCATTGCACCAATCACCATGACACCTAATATCGAAGCAGCTGTTTTAAACATCTCCATCAAGCCTGATTCTTGAATTTTGGTTAAATAACCAACCCCCAATTGGTATCCATACATCACTCCAAAATACCTGAGAAAATATGCCGGGATATTATAAATCAACAGAAATAAAATCGGACCTAAAATATTACCTTTTTCTGCGAGTGATGCTGCTAAGCCCGTGGCTATGACACGAATAGTTCCAATAAAAATAGAATCTCCTATTCCTGATAAAGGCCCCATCAGTGCAGTTTTAATGGAATTGATTGAAGAAATATCAAACTCTTCACTCTCAGCATTTGTCTCTTCCATTGATGACACAACCCCACCGATGAATGGAACAACTTGCGGTGTACAGTTGAAAAACTCCATATGCCGCTCTAATGATTCACTATATTGTTGTTTATCATCTCCATACAGCTTTTTCATCAGCGGCGACATCATATAGGCGAATGCCAAATGCATCTGTCGTTCATAGTTCCATCCAAATTCCATAGGAAGCGAGCGCCAAAAAATTTTCATTAAATCCTTTTTTGTTACTTGTTTTGTATTAGAAGTCGTCATCATCATCCACCCCCGAACCTGTTGCTGCGACAGTTTGATTATTATTTATTCCTTTGTTATCAAACTTCATAGTGATAAAAATCAAGATCAAACCGAACAATGCGACACCTAATACTGGAATTTCAAAGTAAGCCGACAGTAAAAAACCTAAGAAGAAATACGGCAAGATAGACTTGTTTAAAATCATCTGTAACAGGATTGCAAAACCAATCGCAGGTAATAGATTGGCTGATACTTCCAGTCCTGTAATAATTTTATCCGGGATTACATTTAAAACTTTTTCGATTTGTGCACTGCCTAAATAATATCCGAGAAAGCACAGTACCCCGCGTCGCAAACATTCGAGTAATCCAATGGACCACATCGATACCGTAATACCGCCAGCTTTACCTTCTTTAGCTGCCCGGTCACCTGCATGAGCAATCATTGGAAAGATGATACTCATCAAGTTGCCGATTGCCAGAGACAGCATGGCAATTGGCATGGCAATCGTAATTGCAGCACCGACACCTTTGCCTAAACTAATCGCAAAAGCTGTTCCTAAAACGCCTCCCACAATTACATCTGGCGGAAGATATGCTCCAACTGAAACAGCTCCCATGAAAATCAATTCGAGTGAGGCACCGATAATAATACCTTGTGTCAGGTCACCTAGTACTAGCCCTACTAGAGGTCCCATGATGATTGGTCTATTTAGCAAGTTAGAGCCGACAGCGAAATCCATTGGACCAAGAAATCCGATTATGCCAATCAATAATGCTGTTGTTAAATTTTCCATCTTACTTCCTCCTTAATGGATCATATTCTTAATATGTTGAATGACTCTCCGGTCTGTTTCGAATGGCTGATTAAAATAAGATGAATTAGCGAATTCAAAAGTCAGCCATCCCAGATACCCATTTTTTATCAGATCGTTAAAATCTGTTAGTATATCCCGATTGCCGTCGCCCCAAGCCAAATGACCGGTAGGCTTACCATCAACAAAATGACAGTGTCGAATTTTCTCGCCAAAAGCTAAGAAATATTGATCGATTGTTTCATGTGCTCTTGCCATAGCACCAAAATCGATATTTACAAATAAATTATCTTGATTAACTGCCTCCAGATACAACGTCAGGTCATTAATCGTATTTACTAAATGAGATTCATCCGGCTGCAATGCTTCAAGAACAATAGTTACATTGTTTTTTCTTGCAAACTCCGCTAATTCATTCATCATCGAAACTGAACGTTTCCATGCCTCATTGGGATTCTCAGAATAAAAATCCCAGCCTGAATTCAGTGAAAGTTGCTTACAATCAAGTTCTGATGCAACACGTATCGCATTCATAAAATATCTTTTAGCCTTTTCTTGTAGCTGCGGTTCTTTCGCCGCCAAATTATATGGTTTAGGATTACTTTGCTCTGGTGTCAGACAAATCATATGTAACCCATATTGGTCTATCTTTTTTTTGAATTTCTTTGTCTCTTGATACGTCATATCTGAAAGTTCAAAATGATGTGTACAAGTCCAAAGTTCAAAGTTTTGGATATGATTTTTTTTAAGAGAATCAAAAAAATAATCAATTGTATAGTAGCGATAGTAATAGTTCATCCCAGCGATTCGTTTTAATATGGTTTCCTGCATCAAATCACATCCTGAGCCATTAATTTTTTATCTGCAGGTACTTGCCGTATTTCAATTTCAACTCCTTTGCCAACAAGTTCTCTCACTAACTCTTTCTCTTCTGAAGTTACGTTTACAGATTTTGAAATATTCTCTTTGCTTTCACCAGCTTTAGTCCCCCCAAGATTAATCTGCTTGATCTCCGGATAAGCACACGCCAGCGCATAGGCGTCTTCGATGGATTCAACAACAATAAACAGTTTGTATTTATCTGTCACACCGCTTCTTAGCGCTTCAATTGAGTCAGCGATATTTTTGATGACCAGTTTGACACCTTGGGGTTTCGCCAGTTTAATAGTAGTTTTTCGAATGTCATTCGTTGGTACATCATTGTTAGCAATCAGAATACAATCCGCTCCCAAATTCTGTGTCCACGAAAAAGCAACTTGCCCATGTAACAGCCGATGGTCAACACGTGTTAGTACAATCATTGGTTATTCCTCCTTTAAAATTCTTCTTCAGCGACTTCTTGTTCAATTGTTTGATTGCAGAACTGGATTGATTTTTTGGATGTGTCCAAAGTGTGCTCGATTAACTGAAATAGTGAATCAGTTAATTCAAATTTTGTGACGAAATCAATTAGAAATGGTAAATTCAAACCGGCAACTAAATAAAAGTTCTGTCGATGAATATACTTCAAAAACTCATTGTTGACACTTCCGCCAAATAAATCTGTAATTACGACAACCTCTTCTTCTTGATTCTTGCTCATTATTTCTTTAACGGCAGTGCTTAAATCAAAGTCCTCGGTCAAATAACAATCTAAGGTAGAAATATTTTGATTGGTGCCACAGATTAATTGCAAAGAAGAAAGGATCCCTGAAGCAAATTTTCCGTGAGAGGCCAATATCAATTTTCTTGCCATTCTCTTCACCTCACTTACACCATAATAAAAGCAAGTTGCGTGCCAAACTTAGTGGCACGCAACTTGCTTTTATTAAAAATCGTCATCTTTTGTTGGTCTATCAACATTTCGATAAATAATATCATAAATATAGGCAATTTCAGCATCGGGTATATCGACACTGTAATCGGTTTCTATGACACTAAATGACTTTTTGATATTTTCAAAGTCACTTTGGCGACACTGGTAGCATTCATCATCACACTGATATGTGTCGATTGGTACATTGCGAATCAAACGTTCTATCAAACAGCTGATGTGGACATACAGTGCCAGTTTTTTCGCATTGCTTAGTGTAAGATTGGCTTGCGTTTCTAAATCACGCATAAAAAGCTCAATTTCTTTCATCACTTTTTCGGTATCTAAAATCGTTACCGAGTCAATCACCTTTTCCAAAGAAAAATTCCTAATGACATTTTTATTAAACAATTGATTTTCTTCCTCCGTCATTACTGGAGCAAGCCATTCCATCAATTTCTGATTTTCATCACCAGAAATCAACTCCTCTAATGATAGAAACGGAATATCTTCAATTTGAGGATTATCTGTACCGATAATTCCCAACACATCATAAATCGCAAAAACTGTTTCATCTTTTTGATTGTCAGCCAATATATGATATTCGTAAGGTAGAATCTTCAATTCACAGGCACCCGGCAAACTTTTCTCCAATAAATGGCTGATATGAGCTGCTGTACCGATACCTGTTTGGCAAGTAGTTAATAAGGCTTTGAAGCGGTTTTCTTCTGGGTAAATAATTTGCCAATCAAACGCTGCCTGTTTTGCAGATAGTTCAACCATTTCTGAAAGAGCAAGTTTTTTCTGTAAATTTTCACCTAATGCAATGGCTAAAGGTGTTGTTACATTATTCATAATCGCAATTGGCACAGTGATTTGTTTGGGAAAATATTGATATATTTCCTTCAACGATCCCATATCGACAAGAATGACTAGACCGTTGGAAATGTCATTATTTTCGCTGTAATCCAGAATTTCTTCAGCAATACGCTGAGGCGACACATCCAATGGCATATCAAACGACTCAAATATGTCTTTGCCTAAAAAACGATTAGCCACATTGGCTATACTGCTCGCAGTGGCATAACCGTGTGCCACAATGATAGCCTTAGGAATGCTCAGTCCCCTTGTCCAGTCAGCTTTTTTTAAATAAAGAGCCAACACAATGCGGTCCATTTCCGAAATATCCAAATCCAATTTCAGTTTACACAACTCTAAAATACGTTCAACATAATGGTAACTAGTCGGGTACGTCGCCTTAATCTGTCTATCCAAACTGCGAATTAGTTCTTGTAATTCATTATCTTCTGGATACCATTTACTGGACCCACGTTGAAAAAGGTAATAACTTAGCGCATACACACTATTGCCGTTAAACTTGATTTGATAAGCACTTTCCATTTGGCGAAATGTCTCGCGAATATATTGTGTCAAATACAGCAACATCTCGTGTTTCTGCTGCCGATCGGTTTCAAACAGCAAATAGTCGAACAGATGATCCACTGTCTGCTTCAACTGGTTTTCACAATCTGATAATTTGCCATCGGCTTTTTGAAATTCATTGATGATTCTTTCAAACGTATCTATCACGCGTTTCTGATTGGGATTGTAACGTTCAACTAATTGATTGATTGTTGTATTTTCTGTCAACATAATTTCTTCCTGCGTTGGCGTCTGTAAACTTTGCTGATTGTTGTTCAACACAAACTCTGGCAGGTGGTAAATCGTTACTTGAATGTCTTTTAAATCCCTCTGCTCCAAAAAAGCTTTAGCTACTGTCACTTTTACAGTATTTTTCAGCTCACCAATATTCCCCTTAAAGCTGCGTCCTGTCAACAAACTGATAACTTGACCTGAAACAAGCAATCTTTTACTGATTCTCCTTCGTTCATTCAAAAAGAAGGAATAAACTAACTCAATCCGTTCATTACGACTGCGTTCGTATATTGAGGGCATGCGTACTTGAATAGGAATGCGGCGAATAAACGTAGTCAAAAAGGTGCTGTCCAAAGCTTCAGTTGTCGCAAAAAACAAACGGGTTTTTATGTGAATCTGTTTAGCAGTATCCCCCATTCGATAAATCACACCTTGGTCCAGATACGTAAACAACTTCTCCTGACCCTCGGAATTCAGCCGATGCACTTCATCCAAAAATAAGATGCCTCCATTGGCTGATTCAAAGGCACCGGTCTTATCACTATCAGCACCAGTAAAAGCCCCTTTCGCATGTCCGAAGAGATTGCTTGTCAATAACTCAGGGTTATTAGCATATTGTGCACAATTCAACGTTACCAATGGAGCGTTCTCATTAATTAAATCATGAGCCAAACAATACTGATAAATCAATTGCACAAGATAGCTTTTCCCTGTCCCGCTTTCACCAGTAATCAGTACAGGCAGTCCATTATCCGGATAATTCAAAGCCGTCTTTATCTGTTCCACCACTCGATTCAAACTTTTATCATGCCCTATCATTAACGAAAAAAAATCTTTTTCCCGTCCGAACAAAGGCTGCTCTTTCATTATTTCTTCCGTCGAACTGTATACATTACCGCTCAATAGATAAAATTGATGTTCAAATGCTTCTTTATGAAAGTAATACACCGGACGAGAATTGATTTTCACCAGCTTCCCCTCCTTTGTCAGTTGATTCAAATAATGACTGACAGTATTGCGCTTTACTTGAAAAACTTCTGCCAATTTAGCTGCTGTAAACAAATCATTCAAATTGTTCAAATCAATAAAATCTGTTTGATTATTTAAATAACTGAGTAATTCTTGCTTCATATATATCCTCCCAAAATAAACGAAATGGCCCTTTCTCTTAATCATGAATGAAAATTTCGTCTCAAATACATTAACACTATCCTAACATAATTTTTTAATGTTTCGTCATTTTTTACTTCGACATAGAAAATGGTTATTTAAATTGGGATGTGTCGGATGAAAAAGTGACTTAAAAACGTCAGTTTTGTAACTTTAATCCATTGAAAGAACTGACATAAATCTATCCTTTTTAAACCCTTTGTTCGTAATTCTAGTATTATCCCCCTCCTGCCTATTATTTTTCTTTTAAAAAAAGATACAGTAACATGGTACCATTTACTAAAAATAAAAGCTTTTGCCTTTAAATTTTTTTAAAAGTTGAAAAATCACTTCCAATAAGATTTTGAAAAGTTCTCAATAAGCTTCAACTATGAAATGAAAAAAGTATTGAAGGAAAATAAAAATATATTTTCCTTCAATACCAACATTATAACACAAAAAATCATCGTAACTTTTTCCTATTATATGTATTTTCTATTATCTTAAAATGTTTAACTGACCTGATATTTCACACTCGCTACGATACCATCTTCAGGTGCATCAATATTTAATAAAACTTCTCCTTCTAATTCTTGAAAGACAACTATAATCTCAGTCTCCTTACCTAACCGTTTAATTTCTTCTAGATTAACATTAGCAAGTAAATCGTTTCGATCTACAATTTGTTCCTCAGTCACTTTATTATCAATTCCTTGTCCATTAAGCTCAACCGTATCCAAACCTATATGAACTATTACAGACAAACCATTGTCTGAAACTAAAGTAATAGCGTGCTTAGTTTGAAAGATTTGCCTAACTTTCCCTTTTATCGGAGAGAAGACTTTAGAAGACTCTGGAATTACAGCGAAATCTTGTCCCATCATGCCCAGAGAGAATACCTGATCATTTATTTGTGTCAAATCGAGTACTTTCCCCTCAGTAGATTGACATATTTTTTCCTCAATGTGATTAATTTTTATCGTTCATCCTTCATGAGATTATCAAGGGAATTCTTATGAATAATTGAAACTTGCTGTTCTCCCTCCATCAATTCATCAAAAGCTTCCCTTACTTGAGACACCGATAAACCAACGATTATCTGAAATGCATTCCCATTTCTCACCACACCATGTGCTCCATATTTTATAAACTCTGAATCTTCTCTAACAACAGTTTGATCTTTGACAGAAATTCTAAGTCGAGTAGCACAATTAGCTATTGTATCTATATTTTCTTTCCCACCAAATGCTTCTATAAAACCATTAGCTTGTTCTTTGTATTGGCCACTTGCACTTTTAGATTTATAATCAGCTTTTGAATATAATTGAATTTCTCCTTCTTGACGGCCAGGTGTTTTAAAATCAAATTTTAGGATAAGAAATCTAAAAACAACAAAGTAAACTGCAATTGATACAAAGCCAACTAAGAACATATTCACATAAGTTGTATAGTGATTAGGCCAAAGCGGGATAAAATTGGAGGTTATTGCTTCGATCAAACCACCCCCTAAATTACCAACAGTACCAACTGCATATGAAATAGTTGCAAATGTTGCAGCTAGTCCAGCATGTACGAAGAATAAAGCTGGTGCAATAAATAGGAAAGTATAATCAAACGGCTCAGTGATTCCGGCAAATACAGAAGTAAGTAATCCCGGAATAATTAAACTCAAAACCTTCTTACGATTTTCTTTTTTAGTTGTTGACCAGAAAGCTAAAGCAATACCTGGAATGCCAAAATAATTTGATAACCCTTGTAAAGCAAACCCACCTTCTGGAAATAGCGTTTTCAAGCTTTCGCCCGAAGCTGCAAATTGTTGTAAATGTTCATACCAATATAAAGTTGTTCCACCGTCAACCACTGCCGGGCCAAATTGAAATGGGGCATAAATAAAATGGTGCAATCCTGTTGGCAAAAGTGCTTTTTCTAAAAAATATACATAAAAACACCGACATTACCCGTACTAGCCATAAAATTAGAAAGACCAACTATTCCTTGTTGTAACATTGGCCACACAACACAGAAAGCTAAAGCAACTGGAAGAAGTATAAAAAAACCCACCATTGCAACAAGTGCTGACCCTTGAAAAATACCCAACCAATCTGGTAATTCCACTTCAAAAAATTTATTATGAATCCATACGATAATTCCTGCAACAATAATTGCTCCTAAAACACCAGTATCAAGAGTTTTCACTCCACCGACAAAGGCCAGTCCAGATCCTGCAATAGAAGGATCAATCGAAAAATCTACACCAAAAACTGGACCAAAGTTTTCCAACAGTGCAGAAACAAAACTATTAAAAGTCATGTATAGTAAAAAAGCTTCTAAAGCTGCTCTGCCCCTTGCTTTGTTAGCTAATCCTAACGGCAGACCAACTGCGAATACAATATTCATATTATTAAAGACAGTCCAACCACCTGTTTCAATAACACCTAGTATTTTATGATAAGTAGTCCCGTCAGATGCAATATTCCCCACAATAGCAGGATTATTAAGTGCACCGACAATTGCTACTATAAGACCAGAAAAAACAAAAAACAAGACCGGTGTAAACATCGCTCCACCAAAGCGCTGAATTTTTGCCATCATTGGAAATTCCCCCATTCTTTATTTTAATTTTGGCCAATACCCTTCATTTGCTACGATAAATTCGTCCAATACTTTTTTAGCAACATTGGCATTTGGTACAGTTTGATTTAAGGTAAATGCTTTAAGCGCTTTGTCATATGATTCTTCAAAATAAGCGTCAACTAAAAGTTTTTCTGCTGCATTTTGGGCTTCCATTAATCCTTTATGAAAATCATCAATTTCAAATCTTAATGAAATTGGCTCTACTCCTGTCCGACCTACATAAGAAGGTACTTCTACCATTGCATCATCACGTAGATTGGGAATTGCACCCTTATTCTCGACGATTAACATATATCTGCCATGATCATCATTTAAAATTGAAACAGCCATGTCAACAATATATTGACCATGTTCTCCAAAATTAAAATCAAGGATGTTACCTCCAACATGGTTGCGTATTTTTTCAGCCATTATCTTTGTCCGTCTTTCTCGACTATCCATAACCATGTTTGCTCTCGTATAATTTAGGTCCATCTTCTCAACAGTTTCTTCAGAGTATAAATAATACTCCAAGTAATTATTTGGAACTGCATCAGGAAAATTAGTAACAATTTTAGCCATCATTTCCCAAGCTTCTTGCCAGGTTGTATCTCCTTCATTAAATGAAGCAACTTTTAATCCTTCATTTTTTAATCTTTCTAGGATTTCAGGCATAATGTCACGATCTAAAGACTTATCATAAATAGATTTATACCATCCAAAATGGTTAAGTCCGTAATAAACTGGAATCCAATTCTTACGATCATAACCATAATTTCTTGCAATCGTTTCTTCAATTGAAATAGTCATATCACAAGCATTAATCATTTTAATTCTAGGAAAAGCACGTCTAACCGCCTCTGACACAATCGTTTCAGGGTTAGTGTAATTTAGAATCCAAGCCTCTGGTGCATAAATTTGGACATATTCTACAATATTAAGAATTTCTTTAATCGTCCGCAAACCATAAGAGAAACCACCCAAACCGCAAGTTTCTTGTCCTACTAAACCGTGTTTTAGCGGAATCTTTTCATCCTGTTCCCGCATTTTCAAACCACCTACTCGAATTTGGGAAAAAATAAAATCCGCCTGAGTAAAAGCTATTTTAGGATCTGATGTAGCATTCACGGTAATGCAGTGTTCTAAACCTTCTTTTCCAATCTGATATTCAACAATTAGTAACATGTCATCATTTCTTTGGTTATCAATATCATAGAGTATTAATTCACTAAAATCGAACCTATCTCTTGAAGCGATTAATGCCTGAACAATTCCAGGCGTGTAGGAGCTTCCTCCACCTACAATTACTACTTTCAAGTCTTTTAGTTTCATTTTTTTACCTCCTCTTTTCTATAGTATAACAGCCCATTATTGAAATATTTTTCGGAATGAATTCGGTTTCAGAAAAATATTTCAAAAAAACACATTAGCTAAAAAGCTAATGTGTTAATCGTTTAATACTTCTCAATTCACTGTAGACAATGTAAGAGTCTGATAAAATGCGAGCATTCATCTCCAAAGAAAATCTACTTGCCGTTTCAAGCGTAGTTGAAAGTTTTTTGATTGGTGACTTATAAGATAGTAAGCC
The DNA here is from genome assembly GCF_003987655.1 of Vagococcus acidifermentans. Taxonomy (GTDB): domain Bacteria; phylum Bacillota; class Bacilli; order Lactobacillales; family Vagococcaceae; genus Vagococcus_B; species Vagococcus_B acidifermentans. The sequence goes on from NZ_NGKC01000023.1 coordinate 25,994, forward strand.
AAAATCTGCTGTATAATATAATGGACTCGTATCATTACTGGTTAAGACGATAATCTTAGCTCTGTTGTTCTTAACTAAGTCAGCCGCTTTGACTAAACATGCTGTTTCTCCACTCAAACTTATAAATATAACAGTATCAGATGGTGTTACCTTTTCCCCATAATATAAAATCAGGTCATCATCATCTATTGTCATGCAGTATGGACAGGCTACACTGGACTAGACAATAAAAATAAGGTGTGTAAACTATAATAAAACACACTGGAGGAATCAACATGTCAGAACGTAGACCGAGACGGACATTTACCAAGGAATTTAAACAGCAAAT
>NZ_NGKC01000024.1 GCF_003987655.1 Vagococcus acidifermentans
TGCGGTTGGTAGCCACTTATCAGTATATCGAAAGGAGTTTTTTATCGCTAAAGCTACTTCGTCCACGCGTAGAAACGCGCGGTTTTTTTGTTTCGCACGCTTTGCGAGCGAAACTGACTAAAGTCATGAACAAAAAAAGAGAGGCGGCGGCCCCTCTTTCAACAATCCTTTTATTTTGAAAATTTCAATCCTTCAATAAATGTTTTCCACATGCCCTTATCACTGTATACCAAGACAGTCGCTTTGTATATCTTAGCAGAGACACGCAGCAAGATGACGATAGCGACAATTAAGATTGCCAGTGATATCAGCACGCTGAGATTCGACACCGAACCGTCGCCCAATCTCATCGGCATTGCAAATGACGACAAGAACGGAACATAAGACATCACTTTCAAGACAATGTGCTGAGGATTCGACATACCCAGCATCATGCTCGGGAAAAATGCAATCAGTATCAAATATGTGACCGGCGTCACTGCTTTTGCCGAATCTTCCGCTTTCGACACTAATGACCCTGAAAAAGCAGAAAGAATGGTGTAAATGACCACGCCCAGCAGCAGATACAGCAGGTTGTAGCCTAGGACACTTTGCAGCAGTTCCTTAAGCGATACTTCCTTCAGAAAACTTTGCACAAAATCCATATTTTGGACAAAGAGATAGGCAATCAGTCCGGCAATGAGATAAACGAAAACTTGAGTCAAAATCACTAAGAAGATACCCATGATTTTTCCGTAATAATGTTTGGCGGCAGTCGTACTGGACAAAATAACTTCCATGATACGTGTGCCCTTCTCCGATGCCACTTCCTGCGCAGTGATGGATGAATACAAAATAACAATCATGTAAATAGCCATCAAAACGAAGAAGCCGACAATCGTATTGACAAAACGGTTGCTTTCTTTATCCTTCATGACGCCGTCGACAAACTCGACTTCACGTTCTGAAAAATCCGCCTGTGACATCAAACGGCCGATGTCGTCCCCCGACAAATTCAGATCTTGCGACGTCAGTGCCATTTGAATCTGTGTTAAATAGCTTAGCACCAGCTGTTTATCTGTCAGTGGAAGGGAAGAGTTGCCGATGTAATTTCCTGTCACTGAACTGCCCGTCAGCGTGATGGATAGAAAGCCGTCAATCTCCTCTTTTTCTAAAGCCGCCTCAGCCGCTTTTTCATCCGCGATGTTCTTGTCCAAGTCAAAATCATTTTTAGCTTGTGCAACAAATTGTTCACGGACTGCCGGATTATCTGAAACAACAGCCAGTGTATCCACGCTTTCAAACTTCGAACCGATATACCCGCCGCCAAGCGAGATGCCGATTAATAAGAACGGCGCCAAAATCATCATGACGAAGCTGCCGGATTTGACGTTTTTCTTAAATGTTTCAAGTGCGACTACCCAAAACTTATTCATCCTCTTCACCCACTTTCATGCGGAAAATCTCTTCCAGTGTCGGCGGCTGCTGGTTGAACACCGGCACGTAATGACGTTTTTCAACTGCTTTTTTAAAAATCGCCTGTCCGACTTCTTCATTGAACAGCGTCAGATTAAAGACGTTCTCCCATTTTTCTTCGATATGAATCACTCCGGGCACAGCTTTCAATTCTTCCGCCGTCAGTTCTGACTCGATTTGCAGGCGCGTACGTCCAAATTGTTCGCGAATGTCATAAACCGGTCCGTCCAATACCGTTTTGCCGTTTTTCAGCATGATTAAATGGTCGCAAATCTGCTCCACATTATCCATGTTGTGGCTGGAGAAAATGACACATGAGCCGCTGTCCTTCAATTCCAAAATCCCGTCTTTCAACAGCGAGGCATTGACCGGGTCAAGTCCGCTGAACGGTTCGTCCAGAATAATCAGCTTCGGTTCATGAATCAGTGTGGCAATCAATTGCACTTTCTGCTGATTTCCTTTTGATAATGTTTTGACTTTGTCTGTTTTTTTGCCTTTGACTTCAAACTTATCCATCCATTTGTCGATTAACGGCAAGATGTCTTTGCGCTTTTTGCCTCTTAGTCTGCCAAAATAAACCAGCTGATCTTCAATGCTGACTTTTGGATAAAGTCCGCGCTCTTCGGGCAAATAACCGATAATGTTATACTCCTTTTCAGAAAGCGGGCTGCCGTTCCACAGCACAGAACCTTTATCTTTGTCGATAAAATCCAAAATCAACCGGAATGTGGTCGATTTTCCCGCGCCGTTTTGCCCAATCAGCCCAAGGATTTTCCCGTCCGGGATGTGAAATGTCACATCATCGACTGCTGTCACAGCACCGAACCGCTTAGACAGTTGTTTCACCTCTAACATAACAAACCTCTTCTCTTTCATTTACTTACAAAATAATAATCGTTTTTTATTATACCATACCAGCGTTTTTTTACCACAAATCTTTAGTAAGTCCGCTTACTCAAATAGCCGCTGCTCTGCTGCCATGACAATCCAGCTTTTTCCAATAGCGAATCCAAAGCGCCGTAAAGTGTGCCCGCCGCCAGTGTCACACGTCCGTCTGATAATTCTTCAATACATTGCATAACACCGTACCCGTGAAGCGGTTCTTGCAGCGACAGAAGAATATAGTACACTCCTTCAGTCAGCGCACCTTGTTTCTGCAATGACACCCCTTCGTTCCTTCGTGTTCCGATATATCGTCTGACGGTATAACTATATCAGGTGACGATATAGTTGGCAACATAATCTAGTCGCTGTAAAACAACATCGGGCAATTTCCATCCGCTTATCAGATCTGATTGGTAAAAGGATTCACACATTTTCCAATTAGCAAACGATAGCATAAATTCTGCAGAACAAACTCAATCACATAATATAAAATTAACGCCATAAACAGTTTTTTTTCATGTGTGTACCCACTTTCGTATTGATGAATACAGTGTTACATACTTCTGATAATTTTCTAAAAAATCATTGGTTTACATCGTGTCAATCAAAACGGGCGTCTCTCTTTAAAGAATTGATTTCCAGCATAATATCAACTCCCTTTTGAATATCGCAGCCAATCAATAATGATGATTTATTATACAATGTCTTTCAGTCTTTTTAAACAAGACCAGCACGTTAAAGTGTTTTTCTGTGCGCAACCTACCATCCCGCCTGTCCGCTCATGCGGCTTTCCCTGTACTCAATCCCAGTCAAGCGTGCCAGGCATCAATGACATAGCAGACAGGTAGCCAAAACAAAAAAGTGTTGAAAGAAAAATTCTTTCAACACTCAGTTCATACGACTCGCTTCATTAAACTAACCGACAGACATTTTACTTGGATTTAGGCAGGTGTCTGCCATAATACCAGACACCTGCCGCATTGGCTGTGCTGACAAATGCACCATATATCAACAACGAATTGATGTAATTTCCTCGAGAAATGCCGAATGTATTCAGTTGAAATAAAATCAACGCTAACCCAAGTAAAAAAGCACTCATGGTCAGCTGGCTGGCATTAGCCAGAATCTGCTGGCCATCGGCAGAATGCCGGTAGACAAATGCCTTGCGGTAATAATAAAGCATCGTCAAGACAATGACCGCGATTAATATCAAGGTTGTTACAAGTTTCATAATAAAGAGCCTTTCATCTGTTTTTTCATTTAAGATAACTTAAATTGTACCATTGACCCACGACTTTTCCAACAAAAATTCTCATTTTTCCTGTCTGAAATGATTGATAATATTCTCTGCCACCTGTTTTGGCATACCGGCAGCCACCAGTTCTTCGTGTGTGGCTTCCTGAATTTTTTTTATTGATTTGAATGCCTTCAACAGTCGGCGTTTGCGTTTCGGCCCTAAACCGTCAATACCGTCCAACTTGGAAGAGAACGCCGATTTGCTGCGGGTTTCCCGGTGGAACGTGATTGCAAAACGGTGCACTTCATCTTGAATACGCTGCAGCAGGAAAAATTCAGCCGAATTTCTTTTGAGCGGGACCACTTCAAGCTCGGGGCCGAACAGCAGCTCGCTGGTGCGGTGCTTGTCATTTTTCGCCAGTCCGGCAATCGGAATATCCAAGCCCAGCTGATTTTCCAATACGTCCCGTGCCACGTGTACTTGTCCTTTGCCGCCATCAATCAAAATCAAATCAGGCAGCGGCAGCTGTTCTTTCAACACTCTTGAGTAGCGCCTGTAAATGACTTCCCTCATGGACGCATAATCATCCGGACCGTCCACTGACTTGATTTTAAACTTCCGGTATTCTTTTTTATCGGGTTTGCCGTCAATGTAAACGACCATAGCGGAAACAGGGTCGGTCCCCATGATATTGGAGTTGTCAAAGGCTTCAATCCTGACAGGCGTCGGGATGTTCAGCGCATTCCCCAATTTTTCCACGGCACCGATTGTCCGTTCCTGTTTACGCTCGATTAAATCAAATTTCTCAGTCAGATAGACTTGGGCATTTTTGCCGGCCAGAGCTACCAGCTTCTTTTTTTCGCCGCGCATCGGCTGTGTGACTTTCGTGTTAACGAGTGCCTCGATGCTGGCTTTATCAATGGATTCCGGAATCAAAATTTCTTTCGGCACAAAATGCTGGTTCTCCTGATAAAATTGGCCGACAAACGTCAGAAAGTCTTCCTCAGCTTCGTTGTAAAACGGAAAACTCGAGACATCACGCTGAATCAGTTTTCCCTGCCGGACGAAAAACACCTGTACGCACATCCAGCCTTTATCCACCGCATAGCCGAAGACATCACGGTCGACAAAATCGGCTTGCGTCATTTTTTGACGTGTCATCACTGTTTGGATTGATTGGATCTGGTCGCGGTATTCTGCTGCTTTTTCAAATGCCAGCTGCTCGGACGCGGCATTCATTTTGGCTACCAACTCATTCTGGATTTCCTGATAGCCGCCGCTTAAAAAGTGTTTGATTTCTTTAATCATCCGGTCGTACACACCGTCTTCTACCGGAAAGACACACGGCGCCAGACACTGGCCCATATGGTAGTACAGACAGACCTCCTTCGGCAGCACTTTGCATTTTCTGAGCGGATAGAGTTTGTCAAGCAGACGTTTCGTTTCATTGGCTGCCCGCACGTCCGGGTACGGCCCAAAATACCACGCCTTATCCTTTTTGACTTTCCGTGTAATCAACAGACGCGGAAATTTTTCATTGGTGATTTTGATAAACGGATAGGACTTGTCATCTTTCAGCATGATATTGTATTTTGGCTGATTTTTTTGAATCAAGTTTATTTCAAGCAGCAGTGCTTCGATATTGGATTCTGTGACAATATATTCAAAATCAGCGATTTCGCTGATTAACCGTTCTGTTTTCGTGTCGTGGCTTCCGGTAAAATACGAGCGGACACGCTGTTTCAATACTTTCGCCTTGCCGACATAAATAATTGTGCCGTCCCTATCTTTCATGATATAGCACCCCGGCTGGTCCGGCAGTAAGGCAAGCTTGCTTTTGATCTGTTCGTTCATTCCTTTTCCCCCTGTTAATGCCATGTTTCATTATAGCATGGAACGGCTGTTTCTTGAAAAAAGTCACTTGCAGAATCAGCACCTGATTTTCTGCAAAAAAAAATGACCCGGCTTTGTCAGCCAAGTCATCTTCATTTACTGTACTGTTTATAGATATTGGTTAAACACTGATTCCAATTGTGCTTTTTGTTGAACGCCGACCATCTTGCCGATGACTTCGCCGTCTTTTTTCAGCAATAGTGTTGGAATACTCATAATACCGAACGCAGCAGCAGTATCCGGATTTTCATCCACATCCAGCTTCACAATTTTCACGCGGTCCTGGTATTCTGTCGACAGACTGTCTAAAATAGGAGCCTGCATACGACAAGGTCCGCACCAAGGTGCCCAAAAATCGATTAAAACTAAACCTTCACTTGTTTCTTCAGTAAAATTCGCATCAGTAACAGCTTGTACCATGTATAATAACCTCCAATATTTTTTTCCATGCTTTATTATAACAAAGGTTTTTTAGCATGCCTAACATTCTGCCTGTTACTTGAATGTCACGATTGTGGCGCCGTCTCCCCCCTGATTTGGCGGGGCGTACTCAAACTTTTTAACGCTGCGGTGCTGCTTCAAGTAGTCTTGAACACCTTTTTTCAGCGCGCCGGTCCCTCGGCCGTGCACGATGGTGACTTGCGGATAGCCTGCAAGTATCGCTGCATCCAAATACTGGTCGACGTCATTGACTGCTTCGTCATAGCGTTTGCCTCTCAGGTCCAGCTGAGTGGATACCGGCTGGCGGGAGCCGCCGGATGTGCTGCGGAGCGTCATGACCGGCGCCGACCGTTCTTTTTCCGGTTCGATGCGGGTCAAGTCGCTTGCCGGTACGACCAGTTTGAGGATACCCAGCTGTACCTGCCACGCATCCTTGCCTTTTTTTGCAATGAGCGTGCCGCGCTGACCATAAGTCGCCACCATCACATCATCGCCGGCTTTGAGCTGTTTGTCCGCTTTAGATTTTTGCAGGACTTTATTTTTCTTGAGATGTCCTTCATCCTGTTTCAAGCCGGCAAGCTTGGATTTGACATCAATCAATTCATGCTCTTTGACAACTTCTTCCCGGCCGCCGCGCAGCTGCATCCGGCGGATTTCCCCGATCAGCTGGTCGGCTTCTTCTTCCGCTTTCGCCACTACTTCATTTGCTTTGCGTCTGGCGTCGGCTAATTGCCGCTCGCGTTCTTCAAAGAACAGCTGGTATGCTTCACTTAAATCATGGTACAGTTTTTCTGCTTCATCAACATAGTGCCGTGCTTCCAAATATTCTGTTTCTGTCATTTTCCGCTGATTTTCCAAATCAGCAATCATTTCGTTCAAATCCTGACTTTCACCGTCAATCAGCTGCTGGGCACGGCCGATAATCCCATCGTCCAGTCCCAGCCGTTTGGATATATCAAACGCATTACTGCGCCCGGGCACGCCAATCAACAGCCGGTAAGTTGGACTGAGTGTATCCACATCAAACTCCATGCTGGCATTGATGGTACCGGGACGGTTGTAGCCGTATACTTTTAATTCTGGGTAATGGGTCGTTGCCACAACATACGCACCCTGCTCGCCAACGGCATCAAGAATGGCAATCGCCAGTGCCGCCCCTTCCTGCGGGTCTGTGCCTGCTCCCAGTTCATCAAATAAAATAAGGCTGTGTTCATCCATGTGGCGAAGGATGTCCACGATGGTCGTCATATGTGATGAAAAGGTACTCAGGTTTTGCTCAATCGACTGTTCATCGCCGATGTCTGCAAAAATATCATTGAACAGTCCGATACGGCTGTCCGATGCGGCCGGAATCGGCAAGCCGGCCTGTCCCATCAGCTGCAACAGTCCCAGTGTTTTCAGCGTGATGGTTTTTCCGCCGGTATTCGGACCTGTAATCACTATCGCTTGGTAGTCTTGGCCAATTTGAATATCGTTTGCCACCACTTGGTCTGCCGGAATCAGCGGATGCCTTGCCTGCTTCAAATAGACAGCATTGCCGGCATCGACTGTCGGCACAACAGCTTTCATGGCTTTGCCGAACAGCGCTTTGGCATTAATGACATCCAGTTTGCCCAAGACAAAGGCATTTTGCAATATATCATGGCGGTGCGGTTCCAAATCATTGGAAAGCTCCGCCAGTATCCGCTCGATTTCCTGCCGCTCTGCAATCTGGTGCTGGCGCAATTTATTGTTCAATTCAACCACTTGCTTCGGTTCGACGAAGACCGTCTGCCCTGAGGCGCTCTGATCATGGACGACACCGCCAAATTGACTCCGGTACTCGCTTTTGACAGGAATGACGTAGCGGTCGTTACGCATCGTGACAATCGCATCGCTCAGCAGATGAGCTTGTTTTCCGCGGATAATCTGGTCCAGCTGTTCGCGGATTCCCTGCTCGGAGCGGCGGATAGTCTGACGGATACTCTTCAGCAGTGCAGAGGCCTCGTCAGTGATGCTGCCGTCTTCATCGACAGACAGCCGGATTTTTTTCGTCAGTTCCGGCAAATGGACCAGTTTGTCAGACCAGTCATAGACATGATGCAGCGACAGCTCGTCATCTGCCAGCTGCTCAAAAAAACGTCCCACTTCAGCAACTGCTTGAAGCACTCTGCCGATTTGAGCCAGCTCCGGCCCGTTCAGCACGGCTCCGATTTCTACCCGTTTCATGTGCGGACGGATATTTGCCAGCTTGGGAACAGGGATACCGCCTTTCAGGCGCAAAATCGTATAGCCGTCTTCCGTTTCCAGCAGCCGCTGTTCGACATCTTCTTTGTGCGAGAGCGGCTCCAACTGCCGGACTTCTTCTTCTCCCAACGCCGTCGCCGTATGCGCTAACAGCAATTGTTTGATTTTATGAAATTCTAATGTGTGTAATATTTTCTGATTCAATCGTTTTTCCTTTCCAGTCGCAGATAGTTCCTTAACGAAAGCCAGGCCGTCCGTCAGGAAATAATATCTGTAATCCACCACGTCTTCAATAGGTGCGAGATGATGGGTGTGTGTTCCACCATCAGCCGTGCCAGCAGACTGTTTTTAAACTGCTGCTGAATGACATCGACAGGTATCATTGCGACCGCTGTCAGAAGCACCGACAACACAATCACCATGACAGCCGCATTGAGCACGCCGCCTGCCAGCGCATTCCCTGTGCGCAGTATCGGAATGAATGTCACCCCGTAACTGAGTACGCCAAACAGCTTCGTCACCAGCCAGCCGATGACCAGTATGATGATAAACGCCGCCGCTGCATAAAACGACTTGTCCAAATCAAACAGCAAGGACTGGTCAAACAGCACGAGCGACGAATCCATCTGTGGCGACGGGTAAGGTATCAACAGCTCCAGATGAGCGGCCAGTGACCGGTAAAAGAATTTTGCCGCAAGAAACGTCAGCAAATAGCCGCCTGTATAGATCAGCTGCAGCATCAGCCCCCGTCTGAAACCTATATAAAAATTTACCGCTAAAATACAAATAATCCCTAATGTTAACATGACAAATTCCCAACTTTTCTCTAGTCTCTTTTAACTCTTTTTTTCTGACTGGTTTTGCTGAATCTTTTCTTTCACCTGCTGATTCAGCATCTTTTGCGCTTCAATATGGTTTAGACTTTCCTGCTCATCTATTTTGATGTTGTTTTCCAACATGGCTTTGCGGGCTTTTTCTTCAAACTTTTCAATCTTGTCAAGCCGGTTTTCCAGTTCTTCGGCGCGGGCTGCCTTCTCCCTCAGCTCGTCCATCTCGGCAAGCTGCTTTTCATAATCAAGGATTTTTTCCTGTTGTTTGACCTGCTCGGACAAGGTGTTGATTGCCAGCAAAACTGCTGCCTGCTCCCCCGTCAGTGTGGCTGACTGGGACATGATCTCTGCCAATTGCTCGTTTGCCAATTTTGATACAATATCCATGTGCTGTTTGTCTTCACTGCCGATAATCGTGTAAGGCTTTCCGCCAATCGTTGTTTTATATCGTTTATTTTTTTGCGTCACAATACTTCCTCCGCTTTTATATTAATGTGCAAGGCACTGATGTCATCATGTTTTATTTAAACTATTACTTATTATAAAGGACTTCTTGTGAATTTACAATTTCAGTATATTAAAAGACCAACATCTTATGTCAGGATGTTGGTCGGTTGTTTAAGAGCGTCCTTTCAGGACAATACTGGCTTTTGCCAAAACTTTCCCGTCCATTGCTTTATACATCTCATTCAAGTAAAAACCGTTTGCCAAAGGCAGTGTATCGGACAGGGCATAGACAGTCAGCGTGTAATCATGGTCTTGGTCAGGCGGCTGCGGGCCATTGTAGCGGTAAATGACATCCGGACTGGTTTTCCCGACAAATTTTGAGCCGGAGCTGGACATTCCTTGCACCCCTGTTTCCGCTGTCTGGCTGAAATTTTCAGGAATCTCCGTCATCTCCGCCGGAATATTGGCCATCACCCAGTGAATCCAGGCAAAGCCGCAAACAGGAATCGAGTCGTAGTCAATAAAATCCAGTGCCAATGCTTTTGTTTCTTCGGGCAGTCCTTCAATCGTGATTGGAAAAGAGCGAATCGGTGTGTCTTCTTTGCGATAATCTTCCGGCGAAAATTTGGCATACTTGTCAGCCAAATACCCATCCGTCGTCGGAACAAAAAGTTTCATCTCCGTCACCTTTCTTTCATTTTATGTCCTATTACCAGTATAGCAAGTTTTTCAGACAAAATAAAAAAATATCATACCGGGCAAATCAATTGGGTTTTGCACCGGAGATGATTTGTCTGTTATACTACGTTGAGATAATAGAAATGGACGAGGTTATTATGAAGCAAACTGTTGTTTTAAACTTGCCGCCGGATAAAATCCGCGCCATGCAGCAAACATACCGCTCGGCATTAAAACCAAAAACACCTGCCTATGCGGTCTTTTCCGCCTCTGTAGACGGAGTAACGATTACTGCGTATCAATCCGGGAAAGTCGTTTTTCAAGGATTGAACGCTGAAAGCATCGCTAAAACATGGGGGACAGCCGAAAAGAAACCCGCTGCCGCTGCTAAACAATCCCCGCTGCCGAAAAACTTTGCCTCATGGAACGTCATCGGCAGCGACGAGGTCGGCAACGGCAGCTACTTCGGTCCGGTGGTCGTCTGCGCTTGTTATGTGACAAAAGAGCAGATGCCGCTGCTGAAAGAACTTGGCGTTAAAGATTCCAAAGAGCTGTCCGACAGCAGTATCCGCAGCATAGCGTCTGATTTGGTGCACGTCGTCCCATATCAGGAGCTGATTGTCACACCGGAAAAGTACAATCAGATTCAACCTGAATATAATGTCAACCGCATGAAAGTTGCCCTGCACAATCAGGCGATTCACCTGCTCTTGAACAAAATCGCCCCTGTCAAACCGGATGCCATTTTAATCGACCAGTTCACGCCGGAGGCCAACTACCGCAACTACTTGAAAAAAGAAAAACACCCGGTAACCGACAACTTGTATTTTGCAACGAAAGGCGAGCAGTATCATCTGTCTGTTGCCGCAGCATCCATCATCTGCCGCACCCGGTTCCTCGAGGCACTTGACACAGCCGGCAACGAGCTCGGGTTCTCCGTGCCGTCCGGTGCAGGAAAACAGTCTGACCTGACCGCTGCCCGGATTTTAAAACGGGGCGGCACGGCACTACTAGGGCGCTACGCCAAGCTGCATTTTGCCAATACTGAAAAAGCAAAAAAACTGCTGCCCGGCAACAGTTATTAACACCAAAAGCACATTACCGCTCAATGAATCAGTTGAGCGGCAATGTGCTTGAGTCGTTTAGCAGCAGAAGCGACTTTTTGTTCATCCAGCTGCTTGTCTTTGGAACTGTTTGCCTGTTCAATCACCACTTGACCGTCAGCATAAGTCCCGGCTGTCAGCAGTATATCGCCTAATTCTTTTTGGTCGTCACTTAGCGGATGCTGCTGGTCTTCTGCTGGAAGTGTCATTTTTTTAGAGGTGAACCACTGAAACGGCCCGGTATTTCCGACTGAATCCAAAAACACAATCGGTGCCCGGCTGCTTCCAAGGGCATCTTTGAGCATCCGGCTACCGTAATCCGTCGTGGTACCACCGTCAATCAATGCGAAAGCGACCCGCTTTTGCTGTTTTTTCGACAACTCGTTCGCTGTCTGCAGCAAGGCCAGCAAACTGGATGTGTTTCTTGTCATGTTCACCCGGTTAGGGATACCGCTGCGAAAGTGCATGATGAGGTAAAAAAACAATAATGCCAAAGCAATGGTCCCAACCGTCGGCAGACTCAGCAGCCCTTTATTATAAATCCCTGGCAGCAGGCCGTAATAAAATAAGGCGCCTGCCAGTACAATCAACGCCACCAGCACAAACAGATGAACCGTTGCAGCCATTCTGGGCACGTGGTTTTGAAATGCTACCTGACGGTAAAGATTAAACGATTTGACAGGTGTGTCATAATAGGTGGCAAACACGACATCCGCCTTTTTCAAGTCGCCTGCGTACAAATTGTAAAACGACTTCTTCTCTGTTTTTAGCACTGAAACTTCCGAGCGGGTGACAGCCACATTGTACCCCATGCTTTGAAATTCCTTACTGGCTGAACGCAAAAACTTTTTCTTCTGTTTTTCAGTATACCGTTTTCCTAAAATCACACCGTATCTCAATAACCAATCTTCCGTTTCCGCCACTGGTTCCCTCACGCCTTTCGTTTAAGCAGTAAGAGAGGCCAGATTAAATCTGACACTCTCCCGGTCGTTTTTCTCACTCTCTCAGCAGCTGCACTGTGCCAGCCAGTCAATCACCGCTTGCAGCGTTTCTGCCTTGAACATGACATTATCAGGTATCGCCGATTCCTGCAACTGGAAATTCGAATCCGGCACTAAAATCGTGGGCAGTCCGGCTGCTTGAGCAGAGAGACTCCCGGTAATCGAATCTTCCACCGCCACCGCATTTTCCGACTGCTGCCCCGACAGCGCCAGCACTTTTTGATACAAGTCAGGCGCCGGTTTGACCCGTGCGACATCGGTGGCGAAAACCGGCACATCGATATAGTCGAACAGCTCTAATTCCGTCAAAATATCAACGGCACGTTTTTTGGCTGTCGATGTTGCCAGCCCGGTCAGGTAGCCGTGCGACTTGACCGTCTCCAGCACTTCTTTCGCGTAAGGCTTCGGCAAAATGTTTCCTTTGCGCAATTCGCTGTAAATAAATGCCTCGCGCAGCTGGCGCAACGTTTCAGTGACATCACTGCTGCCGGTATACTCGGTTAAATAAGCCGTCGTTTCATGGATGCCTTTACCGACCCAGCTGAGGACAACCTCTTCCGGCACATCGATTCCCTGCTCTTTTAACGCTTGAAACCAGCCGTCGCGATATGTTTTTTCCGTGTCAACCAACAGACCGTCCATATCAAAAATGAACATCTTCAGTTTATTTTTTGTCATATGCTCTTACAGCCTCGACAAAGCGGGCTGCCTCCTTTGTTACTTGAGCGAAATCGCCTGTTTTGGCACCTTTCGTCAAACTGCTGCCTGTCCCGACTGCGAAGGCCCCATTATCCAGCCAGTCGCTCAGGTTGTCGATACTGACGCCGCCGGTCGGCATAAACTCAGCTTGCGGCAGCGGGCCTTTAAAGCTTTTGATGGCTGTCGGACCGAATGTATCGCCCGGGAACAGCTTAATAACTTCCGCACCGTAGCGCAGACACTCCAGCATATCCTTCACCGTCGTGGCACCAGGGAACACAGGGATGCCGTAGCTGTTGCACAGTTTCATGATTTCTTTGTCGAAGTGCGGCGATACCACGAACTTGGCACCGGCGGAAATCGCAAGGCGGGCAGTCGTGACATCCAACACAGTCCCGGCACCAATCACCACTTCCCCGTCATCGGCATATTTTTCGGCAAGTTTCGCAATAATCTCCTGCGCCCGCGGAATCGTAAAGGTAATTTCCAGCAGATGAATACCGCCTTTTTGCACCGCATCAACTATCTGCATGACTTCTTCTTCATTACTGCCTCTAATGACTGCGACTAATTTTTCCTGACCCAGCTTTTGCATCAAATCATGTCGTTTCATTCATTAATCCTCCAAATCTTTTATAATGTTTTCAGCAGCCATCAAACTCATTTTTTCAGTCGCACCAACCGTTGACGCTGCCGTATGTGAACCGATCACAACATTTTCAAGTTCCAGAAGTTTCGACTGCTGAGGCGGCTCTTGCTCAAACACATCAATTCCGGCGCCGAAAATCCGGTTTTCTTTACACAACTGATACAGTGTCTCTTCATCAACGATTCCCCCGCGGGCGGTGTTGACGATAATCAGATTTTTTTTGGCCTGTTTGAGATTGTCGGCATTCAGCAAGTGTTTGGTGTCCGGCGTCAAAGGCAGATGGATACTGATAAAGTCGCACTCGCGGATAATCGTATCCACATCGGTCAGCCGGATATCGTTTTGTGCAACGAATGCCTCATCCGGATACATGTCATAGGCATAAATCGACATGTCAAACCCTTGTGCGCGCTTGACTACACCGCGGCCGATCGCGCCCAGTCCCAGTATACCGATTTTTTTCTCAAAAATATCCAGCGCAATTTTTTTCTGCCAGTCGCCGGCTTTACAGCCGTTATTGATTTCAACCACACGCCTTGCAACAGCCATCAGGAGTGCAAAACTGTAATCTGCCACAGCATCCGCATTAGCATTCAGCGTGCGCGACACTTTAATGGCATGTTCATCCGTGTAGCCGGTATCGATATTGTCGACACCCACGCCGTATTTGGCGATGGCTTTCAGTTGAGGCGCCTGCCGGAGGACTTCCTCGTGAAGAGGGTCCACTCCGACAATCACGCCGTCTTTATCCGACAAGAGATCGGACATCTGGTCTTCAGTCATTATCTGGCCGTATGGATTAAATTCTGCTTCGACATTATGCTTTTTAAACAACTCTGCTACTTGTCTATAATTATACTTTGCAAATGAACGTGGCGTCACCAATATTTTTTTCATCATTAATAATCATCTTCTTCTTCTTCGCTCGCATCATTTGAAACAGACGCTGTTGTTTCTTGAATGCCGTTGCATCCGCTTTCAACCGCCAAATCTGCCAGCTGATCCAAATCCATGCCGGTCCGCATGGCCAACACTTCAAGAATCATGGATAAATTCATGCCGGTCAGCACGCGGATCGCTGTGCCGGACTGTTCCAATTCCTTAAAGGACATCATCGCTGCATTATATGGGGAAGCGCCGAATAAATCGACAAACACCAGCACCCCTTCGCCTTCATCCAGCTGCTTTGTTTTTGCGGCGACATCTGCTTTAAACTCGTCAAACCCCTGGCCGGCAACCAGTGATGACGTCTCAAGATTATCGCTTTCGCCCATAATCAGATTGATGCTGTCTTTAATACCGTCAGCCATCTTGCCGTGACTGACCAATAATACACCTATCACTTTACGCCCTCCTGTCGAATCGCTCGTTTAGTCAAATTCCTTGATTGCTTCTTTCAGTGTGACTTTTTTGGAAGAAGGAATCGCTTGGAAATACACGTTGACTCCATAGTTTTCGCTTAAGTCCTGCAAAATCTCCAATTGTTCTTTACTGATTGACACTTCTTTGATAATCGGTGTCAGACCCGGTTTCTGCGGGATACCGCCCAGGTTCAATTCTTTAATAGGAACACCGCCGCGGATGATATCCGCCATCGTTTCAATTGTTTTTGTCAGCAAAATCACGTTGTAATCATCATACTGCCGGTCGTTCCAATAGCGGACAGCGCCATCTTCCTTCAATACTCTGACTTTCATACCTGTCCGTGAACCGGCACCAAGAATAATATTTTTTGTAAATGGATCATGTGCAGACGCATTATCCGCCACAAAAATAGCATTTGCACCTGCGGATTTTGACAAACTGGTCATCACTTGACCGTGAATCAACCGTGCATCTACTCTAGCCAGAACTACTTTACCCATCTTTTTTTCCTCCAGTTAAACTTTTATAGTATACCGAATGCAGCTAAAACACCTAAAATGACTGTCAGACCGACTAGTGCTCTGGTGACGTTCAACCCCTTCTTCGTGAAGAAGTAATACACACCGAACACTGTCAGAAGCGGCAGGATACCCGGCATGACACTGTCCAGAATGTCTTGAATGACGAACTCTTTGCCTGAAAGCTTAAAATTCAGCGAAGAAGACACTTTGACATAGTTGGCCGCGAGGATACCCATCATGAACAATCCCAAAATAGATAACGCATCAATGATCCCTTGCATTTTGGTACCGACAACTTCACTGGCTGCAGTCCGGCCGAGTTTAAAGCCGAGTTGTGCAAAATAGTAACCGATAATCACTTGATACAGTGAGAATGCGATAAACGGGAACAGCGCCCCGATAGGATTGCCGCCTTGCGCCCACGGTAAAGCGATGGCAATAAAGATATACTGGACAGTCCCTGAATCAATTGAGTCCCCGATACCCGCCAAGGCACCCATCAACCCGGACTTTGTGTTGTAGATTAAATCATCATCGATTGTGATTGGCTGTTCCATATACACTTCTTGTGCTCTGGCGACCTCAAGTGATGCCATGATCCCTGTGATCGTGCCGCCGCCCCAAGAAATCTGGGTGTTAAAGAACAGCAGGTGACGCTGGTAGGCAGCCGCTAATTCATCTTTGTCTTTGTATAATTTTTTCAAAATCGGCATGAGCGCCCACATCAGCGACGGCGCAATGTATTTATCAAACGAATGAGGGATTTCATTCACAAAATAAAAGCGCAGCCATGCAAGCCCGACATCTTTTTTCGTTACTTTTTCCGGTTCCAAATCAACACTTGTTTGAACAATTTCACTCATTTTCTTGCTCTCCTTTGTGGTTAATAATCATCGTCGTCTTCATCCATCATTGACGTATCTGCACTTGCGCCTCCAGAAGATTGGACAAGACTGAGTGTTTCATTTTTAGCCAGCACGTAAATAATAGCAATCAAAGTACCGATTATGGCATACGTCACCATCGTGATGTTCATGTCCTTGAAGACAACTGCCATGAAATAAGCCAGCAGGAAGAACACAATGTAATTCTTTTTCCCGATAACATACACGGTAACCGCAATCCCGATTGCTGCCAAACCGCCGCCGATAACTTCCAAAATGTGGAAAATAATGCTACCTGAATTTGACTGTACGACATCTGCAATAACCGGTGCACCATAGTACAATGCGATAAACATAAATGGTACAAAAATTATAAATGCGACCAAAATTGGGATAAGTACGATCGACACTGTCAGCATTTTTGAATTTGCTTCCCGCGCGTACTTGTCGGTAAACTTCTGCATCACGAACGTGTTGATAAAAAATCTGAATTGGTACAAATAAGAGCCTAATAATCCGACTGGTACGGCTACGCCGATTGCTGCTTCCGGTTTCATGCCGCCGAGCAGTGCGACCGGGACAGCAATCCCTGCTGCAATCGCCGGTTCAGAAGGCATTTGACCGCCCGGTGAAAACACACCCATGTAAATCAGCTGGATACCGGCAGTGATAATCATGGCTTCTTTCACATCGCCAAACACGATGCCGACGACTAAACCGGTCATCATCGGTGTAAAACGCAGCGTGGTTGTCGCTCCGCCTAGAAAAGAACGGGACATTACCAATGCAATCCAAATCGCAATCGCCATCGCTTGAAAAACTGTTACTTCCATCTCTTTTTCCTCCATATAGCCGCTAATCTTGCGGCCGTATCATTTCTTGACCTCGTGACCTCCAAACCCTTTACGCAAAGAGGCGACCACTTTTCCTGTAAATGTGTCCTCCTCCAGTGACCGATACCGCATCATCAGCGATGTCGCTATCACCGGGACAGGCACTTTCCGTTTCAGCGCTTCTTCCACAGTCCATTGACCTTCTCCGGATGAATACATGGTACCTTTGATTCCTTCCAGACGCGGGTCATCAGCAAAGGCTTCCGCAGCCAGCTCCATCAGCCAAGACCGGATGACTGAGCCGTTGTTCCACAAAGCCGCAACCTTGTCGTTCTGATACGTATACGGGCTGTGCGCCAGTAAATCGAACCCTTCGCCAATCGCCTGCATCATGCCGTATTCAATGCCGTTGTGAACCATTTTCAAATAGTGACCGCTTCCAATTTTGCCGGTGTACAAATAACCGCCCGGTTGCGCAATCTTCTCAAAGACCGGTTCAAGTTGTTTGAAGGCTGCTTCATCGCCCCCGATCATGAAGTTTCCGCCAGATAACGCTCCTTCCATCCCGCCGGAAGTACCGCAATCAAAGAAATAAATCCCTTTTTCCTTCAATATGCGGTAATTTGCAATGGAATCTTCATAAAAAGAATTTCCGCCGTCGACCACCATGTCTGCCTTGTCCAGTTCAGCTCCCAGTTCTTCCACTACATTCTTAGTCGCTTCCCCTGCAGGCACCATCACCCATAAAATTCTTGGCTGCGGCAACGATTGAACCAACTCATGAATATTAGCAGCAATCTCCAGACCCTTTTCTTTTGCCAACGCCGTCGAAGACTCGTTCAAATCATAGCCTGTCACCGAAATGCCGTTGCTGGTAAGGTTCAAGGCCAGATTCAATCCCATCTTCCCAAGACCGACCATACCGATATTCAAGATATCCCTCCTTTTCATATTTAAATCCATTATATGGAAATCTTTTCCAAAAGTCAATGATTTATACGAAAAAGTTTTTCTTTGTTTACTGTCCGCTAGTCTGGTAAAATAAACTCAGTAGAGAGTAGGAGTGAGGTTATGAGTCTAAAATTTACGAGTATCGTCAAAAGTTATTATCAAGGGTTAAGTAAAACTGAAAAAAAAGTAGCCGACTATCTCATAGAGCACCTTGCAATTGCCAGTTCAATGTCCATTCAAGAGGTGGCCGATGCTTCCGGCACGTCGATTGCAACCATTTCCAGATTTTCAAAAAAAATCGGCTTTCAAAGTTATCAAGATTTGCGCATGCACTTAAATTTGTATGCCCAGCAAGTCGACGATTTTTTTCTTTCCATGGATAAAGACGACCGGCCGCTGAACATCGCGTCAAACAGTTTCTCGACGGGTATCAATTCGCTTTCCGCCACTAAATCTGTTTTGAATGACACCGACCTTGAAAAAGCCGCCGACGCGCTGAAAAATGCGAAAACGTGCGGTTTGTTCGGGCTGGGGGGATCATCTGTCGTGACGCTCAATGCCTATCACCGCTTCATGAGGACATCGCTGCTCTGTTTATTCGCTCAAGACTATCACATGCAGCTGATGAACGCCGGGAGACTGACCAGCAAGGACTGCGCCTTGATTGTGTCGCACACGGGCCGCAACAAAGATATTTTGCGGCTGGTTGATATTTTGAATCAGCATGAGGTACCGATTGTCGCTATTACGAGCAATGCCGCCTCGCCGCTTGCGACCAAAAGCGACATTGTGCTGATTTCCCTTTCAGAAGAAACCAAGTACCGGCCTGAAGCGGTGTCGTCCCTCGTATCACAAATCACACTCGTTGACAGTCTGTTCATGATTTACGCATTGAAAGTAGACAGAGACAAAGAAATGCTGTTAAGGGTGCGTGAAGTGATTGATGACACCCGGGAAACAAAGTAGTTTGTGTTTGACAGCTGCAGGCAAAACAAAAAAGGCATCCTTCTCCAAATTGGAAAGGATGCCTTTTTAGGCTGTTTATTCTTCTTCTTGAAACGTATTAAACACTTCTTCGATCATCTGCCACTCGGCTTCTGTTTCAATTTCCATCAATCTGCCTTCTGCTTCGCCCTCCGCCTGTTCATAAGCATAGGCCAGCAGTTCGACTTCTTCGCCTTCTGGTGTGCTGGCATCGTACAGCAGGACATAATCCTTGCCGAATTCCTCCTGCCCGTCAATCGTCAAATGGATTCTGAACAGTGTTTCATTGCCGTCTTCATCCAATAATGTGATAAGATCATCCTCGTGATCGTGGTGATCATGATCATGCGTGTGTTCATTACTCATCGGTTAATAACCTCTTTCTTTTAAAATTGGTCCAAACGGTTTCCCGTTGCTGGGAAAGCACGGTTTGTTAGTTTGCCCGGTCGAGATAATTTTGAAGTATCATCACAGCCGCCAGCTTGTCAATTACTTTTTTCCGTTTGCTGCGGGACGTGTTTGCCTGTTCCACCAGCATGCGTTCAGCCTGCACGGTCGTCAGACGTTCATCTTGAAAATCAACCGGCAGCTGCAGCTGTTCCTTGAGCATGTCGCCATAGGCGAGGGATGCTTCTGCACGCGGACCAATCGTATTGTTCATGTTTTTAGGCAGCCCGACCACAATTTTTTCAACACGGTACTCCTCTGCCAGCTGTTTCACCCGCTCCAGACCGAACTCGCCCAGTTCTTCGTCGATTTTGATGATTTCGATGCCCTGAGCTGTCCAGCCAAGGGGGTCGCTGATTGCGACCCCCACTGTTTTTGAACCGACATCCAAGCCCATGATTCTCATAGAAAATCAATGCCGTGGTTAGCTAAATACTCTTTAACCAACTCTTCCATTATTTCGTCTCGTTCATGGCGCCGGATCAAGTTTCTCGCATCCTGATAGCGCGGAATATAAGCCGGGTCTCCAGACAGCAGGTAACCCACGATTTGGTTAATCGGGTTGTAGCCTTTTTCCTGCAGCGCCTGATAGACAATCGCCAATGTTTCGCTCACTTCTTTTTTCTTGTTTTCATTAAAATCAAATCTCAGTGTTTCATCTGTATGACTCATGGACGGTATCCTCCTTTTCGCCTTCTCATAAGGTCATTTTACAAAAAAACTGACTAACTTACAATCATTTACCGCTGCCGGAATGAAAATAACTCGTCCTTCTCACACATTTATCATATAGCGGGTACAAACGGTTCACCTACCGCCGCATCATAAGGCAATTCGAGAATTCCTTTCTTTTGCGGTGCGTCAGGCAGCCCCAGTTCGCGGGCCGAGCAGATCATGCCGAAACTCTCCACCCCTCTGAGCACGCCGGGCCAGATAATCGTACCGTCCGGCAGCATGGCGCCCGGTTTAGCGACAACCACTTTCAGTCCGGCCTTGATATTCGGCGCACCGCAGACAATTTGCAGCACGTCGCCGTTGTCCACTTCTGTCTGCGTGATGCTGAGGTGGTCAGAGTCAGGATGTTTCTTGCAGCTTTTGACAAACCCCACAACCAGTTTAGGTGACGTATCCGCCGCCAGCTGCTCTGAAAATCCTGATTGCTTCAATAAATCATTCACTGCTTTCAGTTGTTTATCTGACAACTCGATTTGCCCGTTGCCGGTCAAATCAGGTACATGTTTGGATATATGAAAGACATTCCAACCGACAACTTCGCCTGAATTTTTTCCTGTCAGCCGGGTCACATCGCCGCGGCTGTCAACGTCCAGCGGCTGTCCGCCGTCATCCGCTGTGATAATCATCAGGCAGTCGCCAACGTGCGCTTTATTATAACAAAAAATCATTTGCTTCTCCTTCGTTCCTTTCACATAAAGAAAGCAAGCACAAACAGTGCTCACTTCTTGTTTTATCTCTGGTTACTCATCTAGCGGTCTGACAATCAGCACATCGCAAGGGGCGTTCCTGATAATGTAGTCGCTGACGCTTCCCATGACAAAACGCTCCACAGCATTGAGTCCGGATTGCCCGACCATAATCAAATCAACATTGTATGTTTCGGGAAGGTCGACGGACATCAGGACCTTGGGCGAGCCGAATTCCAGAACCGTCTGCACCTGATCGTATCCCAGTTCCTTGACGGCATATTCTTTGTATTCTTCAAGGAGACGTTTCGCCTGATCCGTTTCTTCCTGCACCATATCTGCTGTCACCGTTGAAAAAGTCATATTGCCATACATGCGGTTTTCAATCACATGGGCAACAATGACCATCGCGTTGTTTCTCTTTGCGACCGCCACAGCTTTTTCAAATGCCTGCATCGCCTGTTCACTGCCGTCAGTACCGACTAGAATCGAGCTGTACTCTTGTCCTTCAACCATTTTCTTTACCCTCTTTCTACAATGACTGTAAAAATGCCATAATTTCCGTTTTGGTTTTTCGCTGTTTACTGACCAGCCTGCCGATTTCTTTGCCGTCTGCTGTCACGACAAAACTCGGGATACCGAAAATTCCCCATTCCTGAGCGACCACCGGGTAGCGGTCACGGTCGACTGCCACAAATGTGTAATCGGGAAATCGGGCCTCAATCTCCGGCAAGTACGGCTTGATGACTGTGCAGTCGCCGCACCAGTCGGCTGTAAAGACAAAAACGTGACGGCCTTTTGCCACATAACCAGCCAGCTCCGTTAAAGATTCGGGACGTATCACCGGCAATCACCTGCCATAAATAATCTGGTCGGCAGCCGCTCGGTCCAATGTCGTCACCAACTGCAGAACCATGTCACGGGCAGCTTCATAATCGGAGACCCTGACCATTGTCTGATGTGTGTGGATGTAGCGTCCCGGCAAGCCGATAACAGCACTCGGCACACCGTCATTCATCAAATGCGCGGCTCCTGCATCGGTACCGCCTTTAGAAACAAAATACTGGTAAGGGATGTCATTGGCCTCAGCAGTATCCACCACATAATCACGCATGCGTTTCAACATAATCATGCCCGGATCAAAAATCCTGACCAGGAATCCTTTGCCTAAGTGGCCGAACGTATCTTTGTCCGTTCCGATATCATCTGCGGGTGAACAATCGACAGCAAAGAACAAATCCGGTTTGAATTTGTGTGTGGAAGGACGCGCGCCTCGCAAGCCGACTTCCTCCTGCACATTTGCCCCGGCAATCAATGTATTCGGCAAGCTCTGCCCTTGCAGGCGCTCAAGCACATCCAGCACCAGCGCGCACCCGTACCGGTTATCCCAGGCTTTACCGATAATGTGTTTGTCATTGGCTGTTTTAATCGTTTCCGCTTGGGGAACAATACTGTCTCCGGGGCGGACGCCGTAAGCCTCAGCTTCTTCTTTTGATTCGAAGCCGGCATCAAACAAGATGTCCGACACATCCACCTTCGCCTGTCCGCCTGCCTTGCCCCTCAAAAGATGCGGCGGGACAGATGAGGAGATACACGGATAGTCGCCTTTTCTCGTTTGGAGCGTAAACCGCTGGGCCGACACGACATACGGGTTCCAGCCGCCAAGCGGAACGACCCTGAACAAGCCGTTCTCCAATATTTGCGAAAGCATGAAACCAATTTCATCCATATGGGCTGCCAGCATGATTCTCGGGGCATTGGGGTCTTGATTTTCTTTAATGCCGAAGACACCGCCCAAGCCGTCATACTCGACCCGGTCAACCAATGGCGTCAGCTCTTCTGTCATCACATGACGGATATTTTCTTCAAATCCGCTGACACTCTGTATCTCAGTTAACTTCTTAATGCGTTGAAATAATTTATCATCCATAAACTGTCCGCAGTCAGCAGACAACACCTCACTTTCCATACTTAATTATAACACAGTTGATAAATTTGCAACATCTATGTTAGCCGTTCAAAAAGGGCACTTTGTCAAGCATACATGAACGCGCTGCGCTCGTTCCCCCTGAATAATGAAAGAAAGCAGTATCATAGTGATGGAAGGGGAAAAAGTCGCACCTATTTTAACAAGCTCTCTATGTCGCTTGTCGAGTGGAAATTATTTATGAATGTTGTGCAGGATTGGATGTTCACCGAAACAATGTGGTTGCCTGTGTTTGGAATAGCTCGTTAACTTCCACAAGACCGAAGAAGGTAGTAAAAATTTGAAACAACCACGAAAGACCTCTTAGCACTGCATGACTGGTTAACCTCTTTCAACTGTAAAATAGTGGCGATGGAAAGTGCCGGCATTTATTGGAAATCGATTTGGCACATTCTTCAAAGCAGCTTTGAGTGAGTACTCGCTAATCCGTATAAAATCAAAGCCATATCTGGGCAAAAAACAGATAAGAAAGATGCCAGTGGGATAGCTAAGTTATTACGTGCGAATCTGATTCCTAGAAGTTTTGTTCCAGAAGAACCTATTCAAAATCTAAGTCGGTTAAAAAAGTGGATTGCGTCTCGTAATAAAAAGAAAAATAGGACACACCAAGTCCTGCAAACTGCGGGGATTAAAATTCCTTTTTATATAACGGATATTTTTGGCGTTTCAGGTAGGAATTTACTTGATTTAAGCGGAGAAAAAATAACGGCTGAAACAGTTACGCCAATCGTTTATAGCGGCGCTATAATTTATGGGACCGATAGAAAAATTCTATCGGTCCCATAAGTTGCTGTGCCACGATTTGTTCATTTCATTTGTTTTGTGTGCACTGAGGAACTGCAGCCCACAGCTAAAAATCAGCGTGTCGGCTTCTCTGATATGTGACCGTCTGCCATATAAATCACTCGTGAACCATACTTGGCTAGCGTTGTATCATGAGTGACCATCACAATAGTCATCCCTTGCCTATTTAAGCGAGACAGAAGTGCCATCACAATCTTTGAATTCTCCTGATCCAGATTCCCGGTCGGCTCATCAGCCAGCAGAATATCCGGGCCGTTAATGATTGCCCGCAATATCGCGATACGCTGCTGCTCACCGCCTGACAGTTGGGAGATATACTTTTTTTCTAATTGTGCCATACTGAATTCATTCAGAAGCTGTCGGGCTTGTTTTTCTCTTTCCTTTTTGGCGACTCCGGCATATCCTAATGGCACGACGATATTTTCCAATGCGTTCAATTCAGGAATCAAATGATAGGCTTGAAATATGAAGCCGATTTTTTTATTTCTAAGTTTGGCAAGTCTGTCCTGCCTTAACCCTTTCACATCGATGCCATCTAGTTCATACTGGCCATCTGTCGGATCATCCAAAAGTCCTAACAGATTGAGCAGCGTCGATTTTCCGCTGCCGGATGCGCCATAGACACAAACGAATTCCCCTTTAGCAACGGACAAATCCACTCCCTTGAGGACCTTTGTTTCAACTTCTTTTCCATAGTATGTTTTCTTTATGTCTTTCAGCAAAATCATTGTGACACCTCTCTTACACATTTTTTAGCAGCGCTATGATTTTTTTATTTTTTAATTTTCCAAACACACTGCCAACAACGATCAGCGTAATCAACAGGCACAACCCGATCGCCAGTACCATCGTCCGGAAATCTGCTCGAACTGCTATCGTTCCGATCATGATACCCAAATCAAGGCGATACGTCAGCACGCTGCCGACTAGACAGCCTAATAAGGTACCCAAACCATTCAGCAGCAGGATTTCTAAAAGGATTTCCAGAAAGAGCTGCTTGTTCTGTGCGCCGCAAGCTAGGCTAATGCCGTATTCCTCTTTCCTGTGCTCAAATTGCAAGTTGAAAATAGCCAACATTCCCATGAAAAAAACCGTCAGAAACAAAAGCGCCGCTTTATTCAACGTTTGAATCGATAGCTTGCTTTTGTACGTTCTGTTTTTCAAATCTACCTCAGGGGAATAAATGCGATAACTATAATGTTCCCCGTGACTGTCTGTCAAATATGACTCAACTTTCCGGGAAACCGTTTCTGCATCAGATAACTCCGATGAACGCCACGCTAGATTGATTAATCCTGGGGCAATGTCGCTTTCCAGTTCCTCCATGTAGTTAAGCGGAGCGACAACGGCGTCTTTTAACACCGTTTCTGTCATTTCTGTTTTCCATTTTTCCTGATTCAATCGTGCCGGCAGGTCTTTAGCCGGCAGCTCAGGCAGCGGATCGACTCCTGCCTGCTGTGCCCCGGCAAGTCCTTCGCCCCAATAAGAATAGCCTTCTGACAATCCTAATTGGTTGTAGTCTGCCAGTATGAGCGAAAATTCAACATTCTGGTCAGCTGTCGGAAAGAATTGCGGAATCGCGATAGACATAAACGTTTTCCCATCAGTCAATTGTTGAATCGTAAGCGCCTGATAAAACAGTATCTATCATCTGCTGCCACCCCCAAGTAAACTTGAGCTAACAAATAACTATGGAGGTGGCATATTTGCATAAACAAAATGAAATAATCCCTATTCAACTCATCGAAGAAGTCAAAAGTGCGGACAAAAAAACACCGCGTCCAGCGAGACTTGCGGTGCGGTTAAGACACAAAGATGGCAGCGAGGTATTGATCTATAACGGCATCAATCAATACATTCTTCAAGCAGTGTTAAAGGAGCTGAATACCGATGCTTCTTGATTTGACAGCTGTCAAACAGGTCTATATCGTGACTGGCTTTTGTGATTTACGCAAGGGAATCGATGGTCTGGCTGGTATCGTCCAACAAGACT
>NZ_NGKC01000025.1 GCF_003987655.1 Vagococcus acidifermentans
TTGATAGTGAGCCCGTCTGTGATACCGTCACGGAAACGATCCTGACTTTTTAAAGCTGGGAAGCTGATCGTGAAAACTCACAGACGGGGAGGCTCGCTGTCAAGGGCAATCGGATAACATGATAAAAGGAACGACACCTTATAAATTTTGTCAAAAAAGGGGTTGCCATACCATAAAATGAATGAAGCTACTGTAAGAATTGCTGAATCCAATCATTCATTTGTCTCAAAAACAACCAATTTGTTATCCGGCTTTAGTACATTTTTTATTTTTAATAATTTAAGTTATCTTGTAACAGAGCTGAAAAAAGAATTTTCTAATTTGGAACAAGCTAAAAATACTCAGACGTATTTTATGGCTAAAGTAGCAATTATAGGCGGACTAGGAAACGTTATTGGTCAAATAAGTTCCTATGCGCTCACGGGCTATCTTGCTTTATTAGGTCAAGTAACAATCGGAATGCTGACAACAACAGGTTCACTATCGTCAAGTGTTTTTAATACTGTCGGAAATTTAAGTCAATATATAGCAGCTATTAATAGTGTGGAACCTCTGATTGACAAAATAAATAATACTGCTGAAGTAGTTGACATTAATGAAGATGATTTTCAAAAGTTACCTCCAATAGTATCTGGTGTAAAATTTAATGATGTGGCATTTGGTTATAATGAAAATCAGCCTATTTTCAAGCATGTTGATTACACATTTGAATTAGGTAAAAAATACGCTATATCAGGGGATAGCGGCACAGGAAAATCAACTGTTTTAAACTTACTCATAAAAAATTTGAAACCCTCAAATGGGAGTATTAGCTTAAATAATACGAGTATAGAAGCAATCAAAACATCTGATTTGCTAAATCAGATAACCTATATCGAGCAAAAACCTTACGTTTTCAATGGTACTGTTAGAGAAAATATTAGTTTAGGAGACAACATAAGTGATCAGAAAATAAAAGAGGTCCTAAAATCTGTAGGATTGTCTAATTACGCTGACAAATTAAACTTAATTATTACTGAAAACGGTAATAATTTCTCAGGCGGACAAAAACAAAGATTAGCATTGGCAAGAGGTCTTGTTAGAGATAGTAAAATTATTTTATTAGATGAAAGTACCTCTAGCCTGGACGAAAAGACGGCTACCTCAATTGAAAAAGCTATTTTAAATCTACCAGATAAATTAGTTATTATGATATCTCATCACTTGAACGATGCCATCAGAAATGAGTTAGACGGCATTCTAAACTTAAATGATTTTGCTGTTTAACTATGTGCTTAATATAATCATATAGGCATTGATAAAACATTGTTAGTCAACGCTCTCTTTTAAATTTGATACTTTCCTATTAGTTTAAAAAAAGCGGCTGCAGAACAAAAATCTCACTGTTCCACAACCGCTTTTATTCAACTGATATCTTTGGTAAAGCAAATAATTTTTTGAACCTCTGAAAACCCCATTTTTTTATGAAAGATATATGAGGACACATTATCAAGCGAACAGTCACTGGCAAATTCCGTACAGCCTTTTTTCTTAGCCCAGTTTTCACAATATTGAAGCAGCTTACCTGCCAGTCCATTGCCTCTGAACGCACGGTCTACATAAATACCTTCCAAATAAGCAACCGGTGTCGTGTGTGTGCCTTCCACATAATCAACTCGCACAGAACAGTGTGCAAAACCAACCGGCTTGTGATTGTCCATTACCATAAAGAAGACTTACCTGTCATTCTTTAACAACATACTTATTTCCGAAGCCCACTCTTCAGTTGTCTGATGGGGCCACAACTGCTGAGCCAAAACAGCAAGTTCCTCTGCATGACGCTCATCTGCCTGAACAATCCTCATGATAGCTCCTCCTTTTCAATTTCCGCATCGCTTGCTATTTCTTCAGACACTGTCTCTCTACTTCCATTTTACACCGAACAACCCCCGGAATGCCAGATTATTGAGGGAATTTCTGACAGAGCCAGTTTTCTTGCTTCATTTCATACACACGATACGATACATGTCTGCTACTTTGCACGACGCAACATTTTCAACAGCACACTGTACCACAAAGCGTGGTGCGCAGATTTGATGAAAAATTATCCCGATGCATGCTTGCAGCCTTTCAGTGGCATAACCTTGTCCCTGAAAAGGTTCTTTTATGACATAAGCCACCTCTAAAACAGCTTCTCCCATGATTTCCTCCAGCAATACGCCGTCCATCCCTATTGTCCGCGAGGTTTTTCTATCGTTGAGCAGCCAGCAGCTGTGTCCGTATGCTTGATACTGATCGTTTATTCACTAAACCCAGTTCATAATGCCCGTATCGGAAAGTATCTTTCCCCAGCCTTTAAGCATCATGTGTGATTGACTGAAATGTCAGCCGCATTGAGTGAAAAGCCATCTCGCAGTATCCTCCATTCTAGTGGTCGGCCTCGTCTGAGAGGCGCGACATGAATTCATAGCGTTTTTCATACTGCCGTTTGCGGTTGATTGCGATTTTCCGTTCGATTTCTTTCCCCAAATCTACCCCTGTCAGCTCAGCCAATCCTAACAAATAAATCGCCACATCAGCCAACTCCTCACCAAGCTGCCCGTCATGTTTCAAAAAGGATTCATACGCTTCATTAATTTCCCCGTAAAGTAGTAAGAATTCTCGTTCCAAATTGGTTGTATTGAACCCTTTCGCTTTTTTATTTGCCACAATTTCCGCTTGAAGCGTCTTTATTTCGCGCATTGAATTATCCTCCCTTATCATCCCATCATGTCTTCAACTAATATTTTCTCATAATCCGACAGAAAAAACAGCTCAAAAAAAGACCTGCTCGTCCTTTATCCCACAAATATGTTAGGATAGATGTGATAAGAGGCTCGTTTTTTCACCCGAATATGATGACCATTACACACAGAAAGGAGACATGTCATTATGGGACACCGTACTAGAAAAGACATTGCCGCAGAGACATTAACGATTTTGGAAAACGGTGAATACACCGTCCAAGGCAAAACAATTTCTCTCAAACAACAACTGGCACGCTCCCTTGACAACAGCCGGTTCATTCCCGCTGAAGAACAGCTGACAAGCCGCAACAACGACTTTCAGACACGTTATACTTTTGCAAACGAATCAACTGTTGATGCCATATTCCGCTTAGCACACAATCATACTGAGAACATCGGCGTCTTGAATTTTGCCAGTGCAGTCGACCCCGGAGGCAATTTTTTCACTGGTGCCGTCGCACAAGAAGAAGCTCTGGCAATCGCCAGCAACCTTTACCAAACACAACTTGCCCATCAAGCGTACTATCAAATCAATCGCCGCAATCCATCATTGATATATACCGACAATGCGATTTACTCCCCGGATACCGTCTTTTTTCGCGAAGACACATTAGCTCTGACAGACCAGCCGGTAACGGCTTCTGTTTTGACCATTCCTGCTGTCAATCTCAGACAAGCAGCCGCTGTTGGTGAAGACACAAGCGCAGCCGAACACATCATGGCACGCCGGATGGGTAGAATTTTGGCCATCTTCCATCACACTGGGGATGACACTCTGATTTTAGGCGCTTTTGGCTGCGGTGTGTTTGGAAACGACCCGCAAACAATTGCTGATATCTGGTACAAGCTGCTGACCGGAGACTTTAAACAGCAATTCCGCCACGTTCATTTTGCTGTACTTGACCACAGCATCAGCGGAAAATCAGCTGGTATCTTTAAAACCTTAACAAATGCATTGTCAGCAAACAGTTAAGAGAAACAGTGATTGAACACTCAACCGGCATCTCCTTAAAATTTGAACTCCTTCACAAATTTTGCAAGCGAATAACAAAAAGCAGTGCCGCTTCATAATTTTTCTGAAGCGACACTAGCTTTTCCGCTGCAAACTTTAACTGCGATGTTGAATGATACCAATAATCATAGACTCTAGCTTATTGATATTTCGATAAAATCCGTTGCCACTCCTGCTGTGCGGCATTGTCTTCGGATACCCTGAAATTATTTCCGCCATTTGAACCGGAACTAAAATTCCCCTCATCATCTGCTACTTGAAATCCATCAGAATACGCTCCCGTACTGTTCATTTCATAAACCACGCCGTTATCACACAACATATATTTGACTATTGGTTTGCTGTTATCGGCAACATTAGCAAAGCCCTCGGCTAAACTGCCGTTCTGACTGTTCACTTCATCAGTCCTTCCAGTTGTCCCGTAGACTGAGTAATAAAAAATCACACCACCTAATGCATGAATCGAATAATAATCGAACCCTGGCCTGCCGTCAGGGTGCTGCTGTTGAACAAGAATCGGACCATCCGCTGTTGGAGCATACCAATCACCAATTCCGCTTGCCCCATGACCAAAATAGTCACTGTTGACCGCCATCCCACCAATCTCCGCCCTGCCTGATGCCCAATTTAAAAACTCCTCAGTCATCACGGCTTGTTCATCAACAGTATATTGTCTCACCACAAAATGATTCAGATCTTGTTGGGAAGAATCACGCTGACTGGCTTCCTGCGAGATACTTTCATCATCAGCTGAACTGGTAGAAGAAACTACCTGCTCCGAGCTGACAACCGCTTGCTGACTAGCAGCAAGCCCCGAGCTTTCCTGACTGCTGCTTAAATTTTGACTATCATCATTCTGCATGTAAAAAAACCAGTAACCAGTTCCCAGAAAAACAGCAATCAACAACAGAAAACTGAAAAAAAGCTTCAATCTGCGGCTTCTTCGGGCTGCCAGAAAAGCTTCTCGCCATTTAGGATCATCTTGCCTTTCTTCCAAAAATTCGTACGTATGATAAGTGTCTGTTTTTTTAACATAATATGTGCGTTTGCTCATTTAGCTTCCTCTCCCTTTAACTGTATTATACCAAAGAAGCAGTCAATCGCTTAGGATATGCTGATAGTCAAACCAAACAGCTATAAGCACGTTAAAAAATAATCAGCAAGTTGGCTGAATATATAAAATTGTAGCCTTTTACCTTAAATGCCGACATTTTCAAAAACGGTAATATGATAGTGAATATAAAAAAAGAGCCAAACACTTGATACACAAGTGTTTGGCTTAGTGGTCCCTACTGGGCTCGAACCAGCGACCCCTACCTTGTCGAGGTAGTGCTCTCCCAACTGAGCTAAGGAACCTATTTATAAAAACATCCCGTCTCCTCAATCTTAAACAGCCAAAGTATAACTTTCATCTGGAATAAAACAACACTATCGCCATCAAAGATAAGAAGCACTACAACTTCACATTCTATATGAAATAACTAATTTTGTCAATCGTATTTTCAAAATTAATTGATATTTATCATTCGAAAGTGATAATGTCCTAAGTAGGTCGAAAGACAAAATGTCCCAAAATGATAAACTAGTCATATGAAAAGGATACTACTAACAATGAATGAAACCAAAAAATATAAAGTGATTAAAGCTGTGGCCGAAAAAAAGAAACAAAAAGTCAGGGCCAGCATTGAGCTAAACTTATCAATAAGACAGATCAATCGATTAGTGAAAGCATATAAAGAGAAAGGGAAAATAGCCTTTGCACATAAAAACAGAGGCATCAAACATAAGAATGCTGTACCTGATCACGTCAAACAACAAATCATCACGATTTATCAACAGTTTAAAGTGCGCCCTAACGTCAAGCACTTTACTGAAATATTGCGGGAAGAGTATGACATTTCATATTCAGACACAACCATCCGTCACATTTTATATCAGGAAAAAATCCTGTCGCCAAAATCTCAACGAAAAACCCGGAAAAGAATCCAGAAATTGATCCGTCAAGAAGCAGGCAAAACAAAGCAACCCGAACAGAACCTCCTGGTTCCCTTAGCAGAAGATCAGCTGGAGTTACCAGAGAAAGTGCATCCCAGTCGACCAAGAATGAAATACAAAGGAGAGTTGATTCAGATGGATGCCAGTTCATACAATTGGTTTGGGAATGAGGTGACTCATCTTCACCTAGCCATTGATGATGCCTCAGGGAATATCGTTGGAGCTTATTTTGATACACAAGAATCTTTGAAAGGGTATTATCATGTACTCAATCAGATTCTAACAAATCAAGGGATTCCACTCGCTTTTCTAACAGACAAACGCACCGTTTTTGAGTATAAAAAAAAGCAGACAAACGCTGTGGAAGAGGATACCTTGACACAGTTTGGTTTTGCGTGTCATCAATTAGGAATTGAACTTAAAACTTCGTCTATTCCTCAAGCGAAAGGCCGTATAGAGCGTTTAAACGGCACGGTACAATCCAGACTTCCCATTGAACTTGAACTGGCTGGGATCAATTGTATAGATGAAGCCAACAAGTTTTTACGCCAGTGGCTTTTGAAGTTCAATCGACAGTTTGGCAATAAAACAAGCGAAGCGATCTATGAAAAATCACCGACTAAATCGGAAATCAATTTATTATTAGCGCGTGTGGCCCATCGTCAAGTGGATAGCGGCCATCATATTAGATATCAAAATAATTTCTATCTTCCTACGGAAGGCAGCGACGATAAGTATTTCACGAGACGGACTAAAGCCTTAATTATTGAAGCATTTAATGGTGATATTTATGTCAATATAGCAGAAAAAATTTATACCACAAGGAGATTAGACTCACATGAACGCTATTCAGAAGAATTTGATACGATGCCAGAAACAAAAAAAGAAAGACGCAAGTATATTCCTCCACAGTCACATCCATGGAAACTTGAATCTTTCAAAAGATACCTTCGACGTATTGACCGTACAATCGAAGACTATGAGGCTGAAAAAACAGCCTAAAATAAAATCATCTTATTTTACCAATAACGGTCATAGTAGTGCAAGTTTTACGCAGTAAAGCTTGCGCTAATATGAGCCCACATTTTGGGACATTTTCATTTTCGATTGACATCGTATTTTCAAAATTACTTGATATTATTTATTTGTTTTCTAATTTTCACATCAAAAACAATTTCTTTCAGTCGTGCTCTCTCTACACGATATTGTCAGTCCTCATCACACCTTATTCTATTCGAGAACAATAATCGTTGTCGTGTAAGGCATTTACCTTTCTTTATATCGAAATAAAGCTTACCATTAAGTTAACAAATAAGGAGGTTTTTAAAATGAACTTTGATTTTTCTGATCGTGGAAAAAAACCTGTTGTAGAAGACATCGAAGGCATGACACTCGCAAATGAAAATTTTCGAACAACCATTTGGACTGGCTCAAAATTACAAGTGACCGTCATGACAATCCAACCAGGCGATGACATTGGCTTAGAAATCCATCACGGCATTGATCAATTTTTAAGAATTGAACAAGGCAGCGGCATCTGTAAAATGGGCCCTACTGCTGATGATTTGAATTTCGAATCCCCTGTTAAAGCTGACGATGCCATCTTTGTTCCCGCAGATACTTGGCATAACGTAGAAAATACTGGAACAGAACCGCTAAAACTGTACACTATCTATGCTGGCCCAGATCATGTCCCTGGTACAGTCCATGAAACACATGACGATGCCAGAAATGATCCAAATGAACAATAACCTTGTAAGACATGGAGTCATGATGATTCCATGTCTTTTTTGCTTTATATTACCTTTTCTAGACATAATTATTGCTGGGACTGATAGAGCATTCCACCCCTTAAACTCATAAATTAGCTCCTCTTGCCGTATCGCTATTGTGCAGATAGACCTGATACGTAAAAACTGATAAAAAAACAGTATGCGATTAATAAAAATACAGAAACAATTGTATCTGACTGCGTACTTTACAATAGCATATGTTTTTAATAATAAGATGACTAAAACCTTCATCCGTTGTTAGTTTCTGCAATTCTCTGTCAAATTGACTGCGGTCCCATAGATTATAGCGCCACGTATCTTCATTCATAGCTATTTTTATTTTATGAGCCAAGTGTAGTCAAATGGGTAGTCATTCAGATACATAACAAGACAAAAAGAAAAACACCAACGTCTAAAAACGTTGATGTTTAGCTGATACCGGCGGCCGGGGTCGAACCGGCACGCCCTCGCGGGCACTGGATTTTGAGTCCAGCGCGTCTGCCAATTCCGCCACGCCGGCTAAATATAATCTAAACTTTTAAGTAAAGGCGGTAACCGGATTTGAACCGGTGATGAAGGTTTTGCAGACCTCTGCCTTACCACTTGGCTATACCGCCACAAACTGGGGTAGCTGGATTCGAACCAACGAATGACGGAGTCAAAGTCCGTTGCCTTACCGCTTGGCTATACCCCAATAAGAGGGCGACTGATGGGAATCGAACCCACGAATGCCGGAGCCACAATCCGGTGCGTTAACCACTTCGCCACAATCGCCATAATAAAATTGGTACCACAGGGGTAGTAGGAATCGAACCCACGCTGACGGTTTTGGAGACCGTAGTTCTACCGCTAAACTATACCCCTAAGTATGGAGGGGGGCAGATTCGAACTGCCGAACCCGAAGGAGCGGATTTACAGTCCGCCGCGTTTAGCCACTTCGCTACCCCTCCGAAAAGTGGCGCAGGACAGAATCGAACTGCCGACACACGGAGCTTCAATCCGTTGCTCTACCAACTGAGCTACTGCGCCATTTTAAAAGTCAACGGTTCCGACGGGATTTGAACCCGCGATCTCCTGCGTGACAGGCAGGCATGTTAACCCCTACACCACGGAACCAGAATTCTAAGTGAAAGTTGAGATATCACAAACTTTCAATGACCCGTACGGGATTCGAACCCGTGTTACCGCCGTGAAAGGGCGGTGTCTTAACCGCTTGACCAACGGGCCGGAAATGATAAAAATAACGACGGAGAGTAAGGGATTTGAACCCTTGAGACAGTTATTACCGCCTACATGATTTCCAATCATGCTCCTTCGGCCAACTCGGACAACTCTCCAGATTCCAATTCCTACTTCTCTTTAGGAAAACTCCGGCAGTAGGACTCGAACCTACGACATCATGATTAACAGTCATGCGCTACTACCAACTGAGCTATGCCGGATAAACACAAAAGCGTGGCAGCGTCCTACTCTCACAAAGGGAAACCCTTCACTACCCTCGGCGCTAAGAAGCTTAACTGCTGTGTTCGGCATGGTTACAGGTGTATCCTTCCTGCCATCGCCACCACACTTTGTGTCTGTCTT
>NZ_NGKC01000026.1 GCF_003987655.1 Vagococcus acidifermentans
TCTAGGTACTTTTAATTCAAGTGTTCCGACACGGGTCGTAAACTCTCGCTCATAGTAGCCATTTCGTTGGCTTTGACGTTTTTCTGATCGTTCGTAGTCCTCAGCTTGAATGTATTCCGTTCGTTGGTTTTCCATTAACTGGTTGAATACGGTGGTCAAAATGTTTTTAGACACCTCATCTTTTACTGAATGGTCAATCATTCTTTGAACCTCTTCGCTTTTCAGTGTAAAATGTACTTGGGTCATGTAAAGTCCTCCTAGGTATGTTTTTGTGGTTAAAAACATTGTACCGTAAAAGGGCTGTTACATGGCCTTTTATCTTTTACACAATTATATGGACTTTATCAATAACTTCGCTTATTTTTTCATTGCTATATTTTTCTTTCTCAAAATATTTTAATTTAATTATTTCTGCATATATTTTTCCTTTATCAGGATACAGATCTAACTGTTTCAAAGTTATATCCATTATTTTTAAAAACAGATCAAAATCAATTTCACTAAACCCCTTATTTTTTATACAACTGTTATCTCCTTCTTGGTTAATATCTATCCAATTAAGGGTATTTTTTAGTCTGTCTAAATCAATTTGTTGGAAGTATTCTACTATAGAATTTAATGTGCTAGAAGTGCAAAAATCTATTTTTCGATATACACTTAATATTTTTTCTATCTGATATTTAGATTTGGTTTTGTTTTCAATAGTAAAGTCTGTGACTAAATATCTATTCTTTAAGTTCACCTTTTCTCCTCCATTTAACTTTTTATTTATATAAGTTTAATATATTTATAAAGAGTTTTCATGATCTTGTGTTTTTATCTAGTTTTCAGTCTTTATTATATGTTTTAAGAACAATCTTTTATATTTTCGGATCTAAATAACCATCAATAATGCTTTATCATATATTGTGTTAGATTATACATTAACATGATTAATTTCTTCAATTATCCAATAAATTCTTGTCTATTCATCTCTTACCTCACTAATTATATTTTTCCCATTTTATCAAATGGAAAAAGTCTCACTCTGGCTCTACCACAAATTAAATCCCTATCCACAGGTCCGTATGCTCTGGAGTCATATGACTTGCCCAGATTTCTGTTATCTCCTACTATGAAGTATTCGTCCGCTGTAAGTTCCCAATGATTTCCCACAGTGGCCATTGTCCAACTGTCTTCCGCTTCATACTCCTCTTGGAGCAATTCACCGTTTATATAAAATTTACCCTCATTTAAATCTATTTCATCTCCCGGCAGTCCAATTACTCTCTTTACTACCAACCTGTCAAAGACTCCCCAAGTTTTTCCACCACTAGGATCTTTCACCACCACAATATCCTCACGATCAGGATTTCCAAAAACCAATGATAAGTTATTCGTGATTATGAAATCTCCACTGTGAAGTGTGTCTTCCATGGAGGCACCTTTTACTATGTGGGTGCTAAATACGTATTTTCTAATTAATATTGCAATGACAAGTGCAAGTACTATAAACATAATATTCTTTATTAAATCTCCACTCTTCTCTTTTTTATCTTCTTTCAATTGTTCTCAATCCTTTCAAATCTATCGTCAAATAAAAAACACCTCCAAGCGGTAACCCCCTTGATTGCACTCTCTTTAATTGACCCAAAGCTCCTTGAGTCATTTGACTCTCCCAGTGTACTATTTGTACCTGCCACAAAGAATTACTCCTCTTTTAACTCCCAGTGCTTACCCACGGTGTTTAAAGTAAATATGTCATCAGGCAAGTACTCTTCTTGCAGTTTTTCACCATTTATATAGAATTTACCTTCATATAAGTCCACCACATCTTCTGGCTATCCTATGACCCTCTTCATGTAGTCGCCACCTTCAGCCACGGGAGAAGCAAATACCACAATGTCACCTCTTGCAGTTTCTATGAAGAAAAGGACTACTTTATTGGAGATGAGTTTATCTCCATTGTGTAGATTCGGCATCATTGAAATACCCTCAACTATCGTAGAATTAAGTATAAACGCCTTTAACAACAAGGCGATTATCAACGCACTGAGCAGTGTTCCAACCCAACTTATGAATTCACTCTTTTTGTTTTTTTCTTATTTTTTTCTTCACATTCATAGTCTTCATAATCTTCGTACATATCTACACCAACCTTGATATAATCATCATTAATTGTATCATTAATGCATATAATTCCCCCAGCTTAATCATTATTAAATATCTCTGCTATGTAATGTATTCCATATTATTCATCCTCTTCGTAAATAAATACCTCTTCTAATATTTTATTAAAAAATCTAGCAATTTTAAATGCAAGTATTAGTTATGCACTTTACTGACCTCGTTCTACTTAATTTATTGTTTGACTAGATACATCAATTTAATTAGCGAGTTATTCTTGCATTAGATTATTAATTTTCTCAAATTTGCAATTCCTTTATCTTTCTGCAAATCTAATGGTATAGTAAATTTAAAAATTGTTCCATTAACATTTGGCAGAGATTCAACCCAAATTTGTCCACCTTGATTTTCTATTATCTTTCTGCAAATAGGAAGACCTAATCCTGCTCCACCTAACTGGCTTGCACGAAATTTTTCTATCCTATAAAAATTATCGAAGATATGAGCTTGATCTTCTACTAGGATACCTCTTCCATCATCTTTAAGACAAATTTCCAAAAATTTCTCCTGAACTTCTGATGTTATTTGAATTTCATTATTGGCGTAGCGTTTTGCATTGGATATTAGATTGTCAAAAACATGAATTAAGCCTTCATAATCTGTACGAACTTTTACATTAGGGAATGGACGATCAACCATAAATTCAATATTTTCTTCCATGAATTCAAGAGAATAGGTAGAAAGAATATCATCTAATAATTCGCCTGAATCATAAACCATCAAATTGTCTTTATTTTGTTTTAAATCCACCTGAGAATAAAGAAATAATTGGTCTATTAGACTATCTAACCTATTAGTTTTATCCTTTATAACCGACAAGTAGCGTTTAAAACGCTCCTCATCATGGACCACACCATCTTCTAATCCTTCCACATATCCTTTAATAGATGAAATTGGAGTCCTTAAGTCGTGGGAAATACTGGCGATCATTTCTTTTTTAGATTTTTCTAATTCATCCCGTCTGTCAACAGCCTCTTTCAATTGAACCTGCATGGCATTAAAGGTTTCACACAATTCACCTATTTCATCATCTTGGTCATAATCGACAAAAGAATTGTAATTTCCCTGCATAACTTGGTTTGCTGCCATATTTAAATCTTGAACAGGTTTCAATACATATTTTTTGACAATATAAAATAAATAGGCTGATGAAGCATAAATCGGTAGGAATAAAAGAATTCCTGGTAATATTACTTTTAATAAATCAAACCTATCTTTTATAGGAGTGCCTACTAAAAGAATAATTATAAGAGGGATAATAAAAAGCAATTTCAAAGGAAATATCAGCCTTTTTTCAATACCTTTTCTCATAGCTCCTCTCCTTCAAATTTATATCCTACACCCCAGATGGTTTGTATATAATCTTTTTCTTCTCCAACTACTTTAGTTAACTTTTCACGAATTTTCTTTACATGAATGGTAACTGTATTTAAGTCCCCATATTCATTGAAGCCCCATACACCATCATATATTTGCTGGCGAGTTAAAACCTTTTGGTTATGACGAGCCAAGAAAAGAAGAAGTTCAAATTCCTTTGTTGTAAAATCAATTTGTTGCCCCTTTAAAGAAACTATATATGCAGATGGATCTATCGATAAGTCCCTAAATTCTATTTCATTCTTAAATTCTGATGAAATAGAGAATTGATACGAGCGTCTAAGTTGGGATTTAACTCTTGCAACAACTTCTTTAGGACTAAATGGTTTTACCACATAATCATCTGCACCAAATCCAAGACCCAATATCTTATCTACTTCCCTACCTTTAGCACTTAACATAATAATGGGAAGTGTTGATTTTTTACGTATTTCAAGACAAACTCCTATACCGTCCATTCCTGGAAGCATAATATCTAAAATGGCAATATCTGGCTTAAAAATCTTAAAAAGTTTTAAAGCTTCTTCCCCATCTCCACAGGTTTTCACCCTATAATTTTCTTCCTCAAGATAATCCTTAAGTAGTTCTCTTATTTCTATTTCATCATCTACTACAAGCACTTTTACTTGTGACATGAGATACCTCCTAAACATATTTTTACCAGCCTTATATCACATCCTTTTTTGAAAAATAAATCATAGATAGTGAATAAAAGACAAGAACATATAGAATAGATATGACAATTTTGGGCATAATGGCTCTTAGCCCTAAGTCTGTCATAATCATTGATGGCAAGATATTCATAAAACTTCCAACAAAATATTCTTTTAAAATTTTGATATCGGTCGCTAAATTTGTTAATAAAACAAGGGCAACTCCTATACCTATAGTAACTGTTGTGTTCTCCAAAACAAAGGCAAAAAAGAGAATAATCATAGAAAAACCAAATACAGAAAGAAAAAATCCTAAGCTTGCTAAAAGAGTAGTGCTAAAACCATGGAAACCTTGTAAGCTTTGCCCTTTAACAATCAAAGGACTTCCCTGAACTAAGATATTGTCTCCCCAAGGAAAAACCAAGTTTCCTATGATATAAGATATTAAAACTGTAAATCCAATAAGAATAGCAATAATAAATACCAAACCAACAAGCTTAGCTGTAACCAACTGATAACGATGAATAGGATGAACGAGAGCAGTCTTAAAAATTCCTTGACGATATTCCTCACAAACCATATCCGCTAATAATACAGTAATAATAATCGCAATAAAGAAAGAACTTCCACTTAAAATTTGTAAGGGAAAAGACTGGCCGTTCATAGCAAGGACTTCTTGGTCTACATTAACTTTTATTTGAAA
This sequence comes from Vagococcus acidifermentans, assembly GCF_003987655.1. Taxonomy (GTDB): domain Bacteria; phylum Bacillota; class Bacilli; order Lactobacillales; family Vagococcaceae; genus Vagococcus_B; species Vagococcus_B acidifermentans. Next base: position 4,900 of record NZ_NGKC01000026.1, read on the forward strand.
AATACTAATCAAAAGATTTGCTAAAATAAAGCCTAATGATTGGTATGGCAACCCCTTTTTTGACAAAATTTATAAGGTGTCGTTCCTTTTATCATGTTATCCGATTGCCCTTGACAGCGAGCCTCCCCGTCTGTGAGTTTTCACGATCAGCTTCCCAGCTTTAAAAAGTCAGGATCGTTTCCGTGACGGTATCACAGACGGGCTCACTATCAA
>NZ_NGKC01000027.1 GCF_003987655.1 Vagococcus acidifermentans
TAAAAATAGTATATTGTAACAATATCCAAAGTCCTATGGTTACTGGAATACTAAAAAAATACATCCTTCTTCCTGATTTAAACTATACAGATCAACAAATGAGGCACATAATAATCCATGAATTACAACATATTAAAAATTTTGATATTTATATTGAATTATTATTAGAAATATTGGTGATAACATATTGGTGGTTTCCGCCAATATATTTACTGAAAAGGCAAGTTGAATTAATAACTGAAATGAGAGTGGATAAACAAGTGATGGATCTGCTTGATCCTAATGAGTATATGGATTACATTGAAACACTTATTTTTGTTAAACGTGCTGTTTTAACTACTGAAGATGATTTTTATCCTGATAACATAGTACATCTCCCACTTGTAAAAAAAATAAAAACATGTTAACAAAACGAACGTATAATATTCTTGGGGATATTGATTATAAAAAAACAAGCTTGCTTTCTTATCTTCCTTTAGCAGCTGCGTTCATCTTATTGCCATTTATTATATTTGAGCCTTATTATATTCAAAACGAGCAACTAGCTCATACCGTAGAAATTAAAGATTACCAAAATTCATATATTGAGATTGTTAATGGAAAACATTATCTCATAGTGGAAGGCAAAAAAATTGGTGAAATTGAAGATCCAAACGATAGTGCGCTTAAAGGAATAAACATAGTAGAAAAGGATGAAAAAAAGTAAAATGTTGTTATTCATTTTAGGTATAATAGGTTCAACTTTGGTTTCTACTAGTACAGTGTCAGCTGATGAAAGTCAACCGCTTACTCTCTAGAATATTGAGAATGAAACCACAACTATTAATGAAAATAGTACTCGTACAAAAAAAAGCAGATATCATTGATTGGCGATTCAGAGGATATAAAGGCAAAGTTCAAAAAAGAAAATTCAATTATTCTAAAAATAAATGGGCGGCAAATGGGAATACGTTTAATCTTGTGAAAGCCAAACGTATTTAATTATTAAGGCAGTATAAAAATATTGACAATTCTTCTGGGTACGCTATAATTATTTTTATAAGAAAGAATCGTTACTTATAAAAAATTGAACGGTCTAGCTACAACGTTATTACTATCAATTACTTTGGGAACTATTTCTTCATCTGTTGTCACTTTTGCAAATGGACTTGAAAATTCCTCTTCAGTCTCTTTGTGGGCTATTGAAGAAGAAAACAATGCCGTTTATGATCCTAAAACTGATGAAGTAACAACGATGGTTCAGTTGACAGATGAAGGTTTGATAATTAATGAAGAAGATAGATTTCTTATCTTTTAGTAATCAATTAGTGGAGTTGTATTCCAAAAATATAGATGAATATAGTGATGAGTCTTTTTCTTTAGGATATATCATAAAAGATTTAGATTCATTTGTATTATTCATGTCTATTAGCGAAGTTGGAACTCTGGATAGTATCCAGATTAGAAGCAAAAAGTATATATCAAAAATTGTTAAAAATACTGAATATACTAAAATGTATGATTTCTTTGTTACCTATACTAAAAAAAATGAAATATTTGATGGGTTTTCATTAAAATCTTCAATCAATTTGGAAGAGATTGAGACTATTGAAAACATACTAAGTAGTTCTTTAATGCTCAAAAGAACAGTTTCTATAATAACCTCAGAAGATGGGAGTATATTAACAGGAAAAATTGTTTTATTAGATGCCAATAATATAGTTATTTCTTTACTGAATTATGAAAGTATTTCCATAGACAATAAAGAATCAATTAACTTAAATAGTATTATATGCATTGATATAGTAAGCGTTGAAAATTTTTTATATGACAAGTATATAGAGGCAAAAAGCATTGAATAGCTTAAAATATTTTGTGTAAATGGAAGTTTAGGATAGAAGAAAAAAAAGTCCATTCTGTAATATGGAAAAGAATAGGAACAAAGCATTAATCACATTGGCGGCTATGACTTTATCAATTATGTGGTCCAGCGGTAATGCTCAAGCAGCGGGGTGCTCTAATTGGTACCTTAAATCAAAAGGAACTGCAAGATGCACTAACAAATTATGTCCAGGAGGATTTAAGCGGAGAGAACGAACTGATACATATATACGCAGATGTGTTAGAGATGATGGCACGGTATATAGTGAACCTCAAACTAGAACAGTGTTTCTTGGTTGCAGTTGTACTTAAGATTAAATGAAATGTGGATATACAATAGTATTGACAATTCATTTCTAATTTCATCAGTTCAAGAGTGAAGTGCAGGAAATGTGGTTGCAGAATCCTGCACTTTTTCTTTGCAAAATGTAAGCAAAGAGTTTTTAAAGGAGGAAAAATGAAAAAAAGCATTGTATTGAGTGTTTTTTGTCTAACTCTGTGCATCACTGTCACAGGCTGTAAAAAAACTGAGAACCAGAAACTAGTAAAAGATTCGCAAAAAGAAGTTCTGCAAATCTACGATATGAACGATAAGCTATTTGACGCAGAAAATCATGCGCTTGCCACACTGACCGATGTGTACACCTCTGACTATACAGTGGAAGATTGGGTTGTCACTGATGTCAAGGAACCAGCTGGAATTGTCTGCAAAGACAATGAGGTGATTATTTCTGACAGGAAAAATGATTGCCTGATAAAAGCTGATTATGCTGGCAATGTCCTTAAAAAAATCGGACAAACCGGCAGCGGTAAAAGTGAATTTCTGTCACCTGGTGCTATCGCAGAGTATGATAATGAAGTGTATGTCATTGATCAGGGGAATAATCGAGTGCAAGTATTCGATACGGATTTATCATATGTGAGAGAAGTAAAATTAAAGGATAAAAGGAAGAGTGATCCTTCCTTTAAACCGGAACAAATTTCAGTGAATCATGAAGGGTTATATGTCACAAGTCTCGAATTAAGTGGCAAAGGATCTGTCGACAAATACACGGATGGTCAATCGAAAGAGGTAGGTAAAAATTTTATCGGCACATCGGCTGGTTATGACAACAATATCTACTTAATCAATTCAATGGTTCGCTATTACGATAAAAAAGAGGATACTTTCGGTGCAGATTCTAGTGGACCGGAATGGCTGATGAAAATCAAAAACGATACTATTGAAAAAGTATGCGAGCTGCCTCAAGGACTCTATATCACAGACTTTACATTGGATGACAAGGGGATCGTTTGCCTTTCTGGATCAGGAGAGGGCGTGTATCGCTTGAACTGGCAAGGAGACTACGTTGAAACATTTGCTTACATCAAGGGCCTGAACGATGAACTAGTCCCACAACTGTCAGTCACGAAGGAGCAAGAGTACTACATCGCAATGTCAGAGGCCGGAAAAATAGTAAAATGCTATAAAAGCAATTGATGGAACAACTGGCGTTTCGGCCAAAGTTGGCTCGAGTGTCTCTAATGAGACTGCAGCGCCTGTTGTTTCTTTACGGGAGAAAAAAATGACAAAAATCAGCTATTTATTTTATCAAGCATTTCTCAAGGTGAGCTATCAAAAGAAGAGATACATCTTATATGTCATTTCGTTTTACATCGGCTTGCTGCTGCCTGCCTTTTGTATAGCGAATATCCGCTCGGTCGATCAAGTGATTCACGCCACGACGTTTGCCGGTATGGAGCAGACCGTTCAGGTCGGCTGGTTCAGCCAAAACTTTGACTTGATCCAACTGGATAATCAAACGGACTATTCAATCAGTGCCGCTTACGAAGAAGACATGTCGGATTGGGATCATGAGTATGTCCCGATAACCGGGATTGATGAGCATTATTTTTATCCGCCTCCTGAAGTGCGGGGGCGGTATTTCAGCAAGAGCGAATTACAAAAGGGAAAACCTGTCTGCCTGTTGAATCAGCGGCATGCCGAGATGTTTGGTTATGACATCGGCGATACGCTGGCGCTTCGTGGAACAACGTGTGAAATCATCGGAATCATGACAGATAAAAAAGCGTCAGGCATCTTCATGCCTTATCGCACAATGGCAGGCATCTACCAGCACAACGTGGAGATACAATTTACAGGGACATTCCGTCCGGCTGATGTTGCTGACAAGGAGCAGCTAGTCACGGTTGTGACCGACCAGATACAAAGCAATGATAAGGATGCGGAAATCTTATTCACGACAGACGGTGCAGAACTCTACTACAATGCGCTGGCCACCAAACGAGACTGGCGTGTGGTCCGGAGTCTGGTTGCCGTCGTCGCGATCCTGTTCTTTTTACTCAATGAAACGATCGTTCTCAAAGCAAAAGCAGAAAAAGAACAACAGACGATTGCGGTGAACCGGGCGCTGGGAGCCACTGAGCGTGACATCAGATTGTTTTGGTTTTTTGAAACATTCTTGATTACATTTCTAGCAGCCGGCTTAGTTTTGCTGACACTGTTGCCAATAGCAAAATTGGCGTCTATAGAAAGTGCCATCGTTTTAGATACGAGTGTAGCCGGTGTTTTTCTAGTATTGGCCCTTTTGACGTGTGAGCTGTTGACGTGGGGATCTGTGCGGACGATCAGGAAAAAACCAATAGCCGCAATGATGAAAACGAGGGATTCATGATGGGATATATCATTAGCAAAGTATTTCGGTCACTGTATTGGAACAGGTGGATCTCGCTTTTATTGCTGGCCGAGATCATGTTGGGTATGAGCGTCTTTGTCTATTCCACCAATCTTTATTATGCCATAACCAATGAAGAAGCAGCAGTTAAGGTGCAGGAAACAGACCTGTTGCTGCAAATCACAACGAGAGATGAAAGTCTCGCTTCAAATGAGCCGGCTGTGACGTTGGCAGATTACCAAAAGATTCAACGTAAGCGCCTGATAAAACAGTACCTACAAACCAAATAGCCTGACCTTTATACTAGAGTCAGACTATTTACTGTTTATCAAAAGTATATGTTGCCCGGCAAAGTTGTTGAACTTCCTCTGCCCAAGGT
>NZ_NGKC01000028.1 GCF_003987655.1 Vagococcus acidifermentans
AGCTAGTTTAGGTTTGACAGACGTGGTAGGGGCTTTTGATGGTGAGTTGTCCTTAAGGACGACTGGCACGATACTAGATGATTGATTCAAAAAAACACCTCCGATAAACTTGTTAGATACAGTTTACTCGGAAGTGTTAGAGAAAAATAGACGGTCGATTATTACCCGCTTACTGTCTAGCTTATTAATGAGTGTGTTCGCGCTTAAATTTTTGTCAAAACGCTTGATTTATGGGCTGTCTTTGGTAAGTTTTGTCGGCTTTTTAGGGACGTTGTATGTGTGGCACTATCCGGCATTGTTGCAGTTTGGGTGTTTATGGCGGAGTATCATGCCAAGGGTTCTGTTGCAAAGTTTTCCAATTAATCTATTTTAGGGTAAACTTAGTCTAATATAGACTAGGAGGAACGAAGATGAACCATTTTAAAGGCAAGCAATTTCAGAAAGATGTGATTATTGTCGCTGTAGGCTATTATCTTCGATACAATCTTAATTATCGGGAAGTCCAAGAAATACTGGACGACCGTGGCATTAATGTGTGTCACACAACCATTTATCGTTGGGTTCAAGAGTATGGAAAATTGGTCTATAACATTTGGAAGAAGAAAAATAAACAGTCCTTTCACTCGTGGAAAATGGATGAAACGTACATCAAAATCAAAGGAAAGTGGCATTATCTTTATCGTGCCATCGATGCGGATGGTCTTACTTTAGATATCTGGCTTCGTAAAAAACGCGATACCCAAGCAGCTTATGCTTTTCTCAAGCGATTGGTGAAACAGTTCGATGAACCAAAGGTTCTGGTGACTGATAAAGCTCCCTCTATTGCCAGTGCCTTCAAAAAATGTCAGAAATACGGATTTTATCAACAGACCGAGCATCGGACAGTGAAGTATCTGAATAACCTCATTGAACAAGATCACCGGCCCATCAAGCGACGGAACAAATTCTATCGAAGCTTACGAACAGCCTCAACCACGATTAAAGGCATGGAAGCTATTCGAGGACTATATAAGAAAAGCCAAAAAGAAGGCACTCTTTTTGGCTTTTCAGTCTGTACAGAAATTAAAGTACTGTTAGGAATTCCAGCATAATTTAGCGTTAAAAAAAGTAAGAGGCTTTTAATTTTGGAACTTTGCAACAGAACCCGTTCATTAAATGTTTTTCTTTCGCGGCAACTCTTCTAAGGCTCTTAAGGTTTTTTGAAAATTATCAACATGCCAGTTCTTCTGACCAAAAAAATCCTCCTGAGCAAAAACAAAGGTTTTGCCTCTGAAGAACTCAAATTCTGGTTTTGGCGCATTCAAGGCAATCCAATCATCCGCTGTCTTGATGGTGATGCGATAATTAATGCCGTCCGATTTAACAGAGACTGTTTGGATAACCTCTAAAGGAATTTCAATAAGTTGCTCAGAGTCTATAAGTTTTTTCCATCCAAGGGGAACTAACACGAGTTCATTCGCACAAATCTGTAAAAAAAGCAGTTGATCAGGTGTCACCCCATTTCTCAAAACTTTTAAAACTTTCGATAAAACACCATCTTGTCCGTCTCCATACCTCACTAGAATACATGAATTAGGAATCGGATCATATCCTAAAGTCTTTAATTCTTTGATAATATCTTTTTCTTTTGCCATATTTATCTGCTCCTTTTTAATTTTCTATAAGTACTCCCTCAAATATTTTGTTATAATTATAGCACGAGCACATGTGAATCTAGCATTTTGAACCTATCTGCTCAATACACTTTGATAGCCTAAAAAAATAAAATTAAACGACAGATTTGAAACTATAATTTCAAAAGACAGGAGAAATAGATGACAGATTATGGCCCCATTTTTGAAAAATTTAGAACAATAAAAAATATGCCCACTAAACAAGTCGCAGATGGTCTGGTCTCCCCACAGTTTCTTAGAAAATTTGAACGTGGCGAAAGCGATGTTAGTCTCACTAACCTATTGTTATTATTATCTAGGGTACATGTGACCTTAGATGAGTTCTTCCAAGAGACAGACGGCACTTTGGATACTTGGCTAAACCAGATAGAAAGTGATTTAGAAACCGCAGTGATTGCCAGAGATTCTTTTCTGCTGAAAAAAATAATTAAGCAGTTAGATTACGATTATCAAGAAACTGGCGATAAAAAATTTTTATATTTTGGTCTTGTGGCAAAACGATTTTATGATATCCTTTTTTATGACGTATACGATATGGCTATAAGTCCCGTCATGACCTATTTACGTTCAAATGAAGAATGGGGCACAATGGAATTATACTTAAGCTCCTATTGTTACCAAGAATTTTCTGAGGAAGAAGCCCTTTTTTATGGGTTAAATTTGTTGAAACAAAAACACGCCTCTCAATCAGTCAATAACTGGCGTTGGGATGTTTCGCTTCATTTTTGTCTCAATCTACTCGTCAAACATCACCTTCAAAAGGCAAAACAAATCCTCATGAGTTATCGGGAAAAAGTTTTCATGAAAAATGATTTGAAAAATATTCATTGTAACTTATTTTATGTTTATTTAGAAGGGATTTATGATTTACTTAACGGGAAAGAAAATGATAGCGAAAAAGTGATCATGATTTTTCGGGAGGTTTTAAAGTGTGAAGGCTATGCTAATCAATTAGACGATACTTATGAATTTTTTAAGACGAGGGCCAGAAAACTGAAGGATTGTTAAGACTTGAATAGAGAATTTTTATTAAGAAAGTCAAAGTTTTCGTTTCTAATCTCTATCTCCAACACTTAACAGGGCTCTTCTAATTCTGCTGCAACATTTTCCAACTGAACGAGCTGTTTTAGAGACCATGTGTACGGTGGACCTAACAAGAATAAACAAATTTATAAAGTCCTCTTTCAACTATCAAATATCATCCATATTCGTGACAATCTGCTCTAATTCCGCCAGCTTTTCGCCCTTTTCAATCGCTGATACAAGCTCATCAATATAAGCGGCTTTGATATTTATTTCCATAGCCTCAATCAATTGCTTTGATTAAGTTGGTTGTTGACCTTGTTAAAAAAGACAAAAAAACAACCGTCATTAATACTAACTTCAAACTTATATTTTTCACTTAGCTGTTTATATGAGTTTGAAGTATATTGAAATCCTCTATCACTATGAATAATAGGCGAAGTATTAGGATTGTCTTTAAATCCTTGCTCTATAGTTTTCATTACCAATTCGTTGTTATTACTTTTCCCAATTATATAAGAAACAATACTCATATCATATCTATCAATAATTGCACTTATATAAGCTTTTTGATGTTTGCCATAGAATAAATAACTAATATCAGTAAACCATTTTTGATTTGGCTTTGTAGCTACGAAATCTCGATTAATGATGTTTGTGTAAGTATAATCTGGCTTTGTTTTAATCCAATTAGCTCTCTTTCTCCTAATTTCAGGATATAAATTCATCAACCGCATCAGTCGACGAATTTTTTTAATATTAATTTGTAAGTTTAATTCCCTTTTAAGCGCAACTTGCATACGAACTACACCATAGGTGTAGTCGGATTCTATAAATATTCTCTTGATTTCATTGGCCAATTTTTCTGTTTCTATTTCATAAGCTTGTGGTACTTTATTTTTCCATTTATAATAACCACTGGTGCTAACACCGGCTAGGCTACATAATTGATTGACTTTATACTTTTTAGTTTCTACGAGCTCTTTTATTGCGATATAGTACAGGGCTTTTCTGTTTAAGGAAAAGTCTTGTTTCTTCGATTGAGCTCTTGTAACTTTTTTTCTAGATCTTTCTCCATTTCTAAATATAAATTACGGGCTTTTAATTGCTTGTTTTCTAACTTAAGTTTATCTATTTCAGACAGTTCTTCCTTTGATTTGTTATGCCCACGCCTATCTTGAAGACTATCAATACCAAACTTTTCATATTTTTTAACCCAGTTATAAACCTGTTGATAAGAGACCTCATATTTTTTAATAGCGGCCTGATAATCAAGTTCATGAGCTATTGTAAACTCAACTATCTCTATTCGTTCTTGAAATGTTACCTTTTTTGAGGCACGTTTACTTGACATGGTAGAAAGACCCCTTCCTGTTTTCTTTAAGGCTTTCTTTCCATTATAGTTATTAATCCATCCCGTGAGAACTGCTTTAGAAGAAATATTGTATTTTTTTATAATACTATATTTGCTTGCACCATCTATAAACTCTTCAACAGCGGCTCGTTTAGTTTGTTCTGTATAAAAGTATTTCGTTTTATATGGACGAATACCTTCTTCTCCAAATTCTAAATATTTTCTATACTAATCTCCCAAAGTTCCGTGGCGAATACCATGTTCTTTTGCAATTTGATGAATACTTTTTTCCTTCTTACTGATTTCATTGATTAAAAACAATCGTTCTTCAATAGTTGCTTTATGGTATGGCAACCCCTTTTTTGACAAAATTTATAAGGTGTCGTTCCTTTTATCATGTTATCCGATTGCCCTTGACAGCGAGCCTCCCCGTCTGTGAGTTTTCACGATCAGCTTCCCAGCTTTAAAAAGTCAGGATCGTTTCCGTGACGGTATCACAGACGGGCTCACTATCAA
>NZ_NGKC01000029.1 GCF_003987655.1 Vagococcus acidifermentans
ATTTGCTGTTTAAATTCCTTGGTAAATGTCCGTCTCGGTCTACGTTCTGACATGTTGATTCCTCCAGTGTGTTTTATTATAGTTTACACACCTTATTTTTATTGTCTAGTCCAGTGTAGCCTGTCCATGTTCATGTTCAACATGTACATGTACGTGTTCTGCTTCAACTGCTACTGAAACAAAAGAGTAGAGTTAAAAATGAAAGGGGATTTATTCCCCTTTTTTAATAGGTGGTGTATACAAAATGGATTCCATTTTAACGATAAATAAATTGAAAATAGAAAAGAGCAACAAAGTAATATTGGATATAGATCAAGAAATAGCAATTCTACATAAAGATAAAGTAGCAGTTTTAGGAGAAAACGGTGCTGGAAAAACAACGCTAATCAATGCTATTTTAGGAGAAATTAATTTTGAGGGAAAGATAGTAAAGAACTTTGACAAACTAAGTTGTGGCATTGTTTTTCAAGAAAACTCTTATAATGATTTATTAAAAGTTAATGAACTAATAAAGCTTGTTCTACCTTTGAAAAGAGAGGAATTATCTCATTTTTTAGAAAATTATGAGTTGGAGGACTTGAAGAAAAAGTACATTAAAGATCTTTCTGGCGGAGAAAAACAACGACTGACACTAAGTCTTGTGTTGGAAAGCAACAAATCGATCTATTTTTTTGATGAACTTACATCAGGCTTAGATTATAAAAAAAGACTTTCATTATTAGCTATGATGAAGAGAAAAGTCATTAATCAAACAGTTATAAATGTAACCCATTATTTTGATGAAATTGAAAATTGGGCGACAAAAATTCTTATGCTAAAACAAGGACAGCTAATTTTTTTTGGATCAGTTGTAGATTTTTTTTCAAAGTTCGCACATTGTTCTATTGTGAAAATTGATTATAATGAATTTTCAAAATTAAAAGAGACTACTATTAAGAATGTAGATCACACTGATACTGGAGATGGTGAGGCATTTATTTGTTCAAGTCCTGATCTTCAAATAAACATAGAAAAAATTCTTGAAGAGAACAGTATCAATTACACTGTCATTAAACAAAGCATATACACAACCTATTTAGTCGCCTATTCAATGACTGAAACTACAAGTAAATTAGTTACGGAGGTGAGAAAATAATGAGGTATTTAGGGACGAGTATTAAGTTACAATTTCGTATTCCAGTATCCATCTTTTTTTCATTATTGTTTCCGTTAATTATGATGTTTGCGATGGTTACATCATATGGGAATTTTGATATAGGGAATGGTTTTCATTTTGTAGACAAATATTTTTTAATCAGTACAGGTATGGGAATGATGCCGATTTCCTTGATTAGTTTTCCTATATGGTTAGGTGAGAGTATTCAAAATCAAAGTTATAAACGTCTGGAGTATTTTGGATTAAGCACACACAATATGATTGTTTCAGATGTTTTCTCCTACGCGTTATTAACCTTGTTGAGCGTTGTCGTCAATATTTTATTTGGTTTTTTTATGTATGGATTGCATATTCCAAGCATCGGTTATTTCTTATCGTATATCGTGCAATGTTTATACTGTAACTTTGTTTTACTTATTTTTGGGGCAATAATTGCACTGTTAATAAAAAATACAAGGATATTGATGCCGATAGGGATGGTCTTGTTATTTAGTTCTTATATTTTCACAGGTGCATTTTCTTCGTTTTCACATCTCCCAACGTCATTCCAATCAATTGGAAGATTTATCCCAATGAAATATGTTATGAATGATTTTTTTGATGTTTGGGCTGAAAAAACAGTGTTTATTCAAGATTTTTTAGTGTTGAATACTATTTTGGGAGTAGGCTTAACATGTATCCTACTTGCTATTCTTGTTGTAGCACAAAAGAAGAAAAATTAAATTGGGGAAGGGAAGAGATACATTAATGAAAAAGAAGTTTAACAATCCAACGACTCGTGTTATCGCATCTATTATTTTAGGAATTATTTTAGGAGTTTTCGTTTGCTTTATGGCAATTCGCTCTGGATATACTTATATTAAAAGTTCTTCTTTAACTGAATATAGTGTAAACATTTTTGGTTTTCCTATTTTTGATATTCAAAAAGTGGGGAATGAATTTAAAGGAACACCAAATAATAGTAACATGATGTTTGTCGGGATCATATTTTCAATGGTGCTAGCTATCGTAACCGAGGTTGTTATAGCTTTAAAAAATAGAAAAAGTAAGGAGGATGACAAATGATTGATTTTGAGAAAAAAGGTTTTTTCAATATCCATACACTGCTAACAAAAGATGATGAAAATCTATCAAATAATGATAATAAACACATATATTCTCAAATGATGTTTGGAAGTACAACTTCTCCTATGTTGAGCTATTTGTTAAACTTGAATAAGCAAAATTTAAATGATTTTAAAAGTATTATGTTTTATAATGAATCCAATTTAGCTTCGTTAATTAACGAAGCTAAGGAAGCCGAAGAGTTGTTGGATAAAGATACTATTGATTTATCTAAAACATCAAAAAAAATTAAAACTCAATTTTCTAAAGTTCTTGAAAAAAGACATAGTACAAGAGAGTTTGTATATGAACTGATGGATTTTGGAACATTTTCTACTATTATCAAATTTTCTTTTGGCTTAGGAAGTCGGCAACTCGTGTATGATGATTTAATAGCTACAACTAGACATTATTCTTCAGGTGGTGGATTGTATCCGATAGATATTTATTTGTATATAAATAATGTTTCTGGTATTTCAAAAGGTATATATAAGTATCAACCTTATTCTCACAGTCTGTACCCGTTGGATATTGAGAATGTGGATTCAACTTATTTTTTTGTTGGAGACAACATTGACGTTATCAATATGAATTTTTGCGTCTTTTTTGAATACTCCATAAACAAGAATTTTGTTAAATACGGTGAACTGTCATTGTTGAACACGCTTGTAGAACTAGGAGGAATTTCTCATAATTTTGACTTGGTTTGCCAGTCCATGGATTTTACAAGTTGTCCAATAGCTGGATTCAATAAATCTGTTATTGAAAAGTTATTATACTTGGATGGGGTAAATGATCACATTGTATTTACCAATATTTGTGGGAAGGAATAGATAATATGAAAACGTATATAATTAAAAATGGAACAAAGATTATAAGTAATGAGAGTGAGTTTATATTAAAACGCGGTGTAATTCATAAGAGTGAACTAGTTATTAATAAAGAAGATAGCTCAAACGACTTTGTTAAAGCATTTCAAGAACTAATTGAAAAGAAAACCATTTCTATTTCTAAGGAATATGCTATCTATGATGATTTTAAAACTCTAACTAAATTTGGATTTTTAACATTTGCTAAAAAAGAATTGAAAAAGCCTTTAGTTATAGTTGAAGATGAACTTGTTGAAAAAGTAACAAGCTATTTGGGGAACCATTCCAAAGTAATTTCAGCATCAGAGTTTTTAACTTCCAAGGAAATTGATTTGCTAAATGAAGATAAAAACATATTGAAATTGTCAATTATTATAGAGCAAAAAAGATCAATATTAAAGGATTTTGAACAGGTTTATCTACTTACAAGAATGCTTAATTTATCTCTTTTACGAGGATTTAATAAGCTGATGAAGCTAACTGAAACGATTAACACCATTGCTTTTTTTGATAATGAGAATGTATTTATCACATGTATAGAGCACGGGGAAACCGGTTGTTACGAGTGTTTAGAACAACAACTAATGAGTCACTTTGAAGGGTTCGCAGATAGTTATATCGAACAAAGAGATATGGATGTATCTTCTTCAGAATTACTTTTTGCATTATCAATAGTGAAAAAAGAATTTGACAATATTAATATATATGGGCAATCCTCTCTTTTGGAAAATACTATTCACTTTAACATGAATAATTATGAATATTCGTTTAATACTAACAGAATCCAAAGCTGTTGTTCCAACTGTGCGATAAAGTCCATATAATTGTGTAAAAGATAAAAGGCCATGTAACAGCCCTTTTACGGTACAATGTTTTTAACCACAAAAACATACCTAGGAGGACTTTACATGACCCAAGTACATTTTACACTGAAA
>NZ_NGKC01000003.1 GCF_003987655.1 Vagococcus acidifermentans
TTGATAGTGAGCCCGTCTGTGATACCGTCACGGAAACGATCCTGACTTTTTAAAGCTGGGAAGCTGATCGTGAAAACTCACAGACGGGGAGGCTCGCTGTCAAGGGCAATCGGATAACATGATAAAAGGAACGACACCTTATAAATTTTGTCAAAAAAGGGGTTGCCATACCAATGGATACAATATCTCAAATTGTTAAACCGTCACAGATTTCCAGTTCAATGGGGATACTTATGGCTATGCAGTCGCTAGGTTCAATGATTTCCCCTTATGTGATAAACGGTCTGACAGGGATATACACCCAAGTATCAGCTGAGAATGCATTTAAAACGGGTGCTATTTGGTCATTAGGTGTTGCTGTTTTCGGTTTCATATTAGGGATAGTCAATAAAGAAAAAATTATGCCGTTAGCCAATGAAGAGAAGAACTAGCCGATGAAAAAGAATGATTGTGATTCACTAAAAACAAGGAGGATCATTATGCGTGAATTTGCAAATCTAGAAAAACCAATTACTATTCGAGGGATTACGTTTAAAAACAGAATCATGGCGGCTCCAGTTGGTTTTGTATGGCCGGATCCGTGGAGCAGTATGCCGGATGCTCACACTATTTTAAATCATGAAGATCGGGCACGAGGTGGTGCAGCAGTTGTGACACTGGGTGAAACGGCCGTCAGCCGCACGCGCTCGATGAGAAGAAGTGATGGAGATGTGCTAGTACCAGATGAAGAGCGATTGATTTATCCGGCACAAGCCTGGCTCAAACTGACAGATTCGATTATCAGACATGGTGCGATACCAAACATCCAGTTGTTTCATGCTGGTGAAGCTACTGAACCTAAGTGGATACATGGTCAGAATCCAATTGGTCCGACCGGTTACACACGAGATGATGGTGTAACCGTAGAGGAAATGGATGAAGAGATGATGAACACAGTTGCTGATGAATTTGCAGAAGCTGCATTTCAAGCAAAATTTGCTAATTTTCCAATGGTAATGCTGCACGGAGCTCACGGCTGGCTGCTTGCCCAGTTTTTCTCCAAATTAACTAATAAACGAACTGATAAATATGGAGGCAGTCTTGAAAACAGGGCACGCTTCCCGTTAATGGTGGTGAAAAGAATTCGTGAGCGATGTGGGGAAGATTTTATCATCGAATACCGGATGAGTGGTGACGAACATCTTGATGGCGGTTCAACTTTGGATGAAGCTGTTGAGTTTGGAAAAATGTTGGAAGAATATGTCGATATTTTGCATATTTCTTCTGGTTCCTACTATGCTTCTCGGCAGTATACTTTCCCGACAATTTTTACGCCGCATGGCTGTAATCTACATTTAGCAGAGGCTTTCAAAAAGGGCGGAATTAAGGTTCCTATCGCAAGTGTCGGTGCGTTTTGGGATCCAGAACTTATGGATCAGGCAATTGCTGAAGGCAAAGCAGACTTTGTCGCTGTCAGTAGACAGATTGCAGCAGACCCGATGTTTCCGAGAAAGATTTTCACAGGTTTCAAGGAAGAAGTCCGTCCTTGTACTCGCTGTATCAATTGTCTGGGCAACAAATATGTGGGGCGTAATGAATGTGATGTTAATCCAATTATGGGGAATGAAATATATACTATTCGGACGCCAGATGTAAAAGAGAAGAGGAAAGTTTTAGTTGTTGGCGGCGGACCTGGCGGAATGAATGCTGCTCTTACAGCGGCCCAACGGGGACATGAGGTTATTTTGGCGGAAAAAAGTGATCAGCTGGGCGGAAATCTCAAGTTTACAGATTATGATTTGCATAAAGGCAGATTAAAAGATTACAAGGACTATCTGATTCGCCAAGTTAAAAACGAAAGAATAGATGTCCGCTACAATACGAACGTAAATCAGGCATACGTTGAACAAGAAGAGCCTTATGCGTTAATTGTTGCTGTTGGAGCAGAGAAGGTACGTCCGAATATTAAAGGGATAGACAAAAAACATGTAATGTATGCCATTGATGCCTATTATCATCAAGATAGCATTGGAGATAAAGTTGTCATGATTGGCGGCGGGTTGAGCGGGTGTGAAGTCGGTTTGCACTTTGCAGATTCCGGCAAGGAAGTAACTGTGATTGAAATGACTGAAGAATTAGCAGCTGGTGCTAACGTTATTCATCGGGCAGCAGTATTGGAAATGATGGAAGAAAAAACGACCTATTACTTGAACTCGGAAGTCGTTGAGATTACAGATACTGGTGTCCTTGCCAGAGATAAAAAGGGAAATGATATCCGGGTTGATGCAGACACAGTAATTTATTGTGTAGGAACGAAACGCAAGGAAGATGTCGTAGAGCATTTGCGAAGCAGCCGCTACTATAAACTGTTTTTCCCGATTGGAGATTGTGTGCCGGGTAGTGCGATTACGAGTAAAAATATCAAAGATGCAGTTCATGGGGGTTATTTTGCAGCTATGGATATTATTTAAAAAAATATTAACGGTCAAATTTTCATCATATGAGATAAAATTTATCGCTAAAATTCACCGCACTTGGTCAAATCGGACTGATAGTATCACCTATGAACACCGGAGTAAGGAATAGATTTCTTTCTCCGGTGCTTTTCAAAACATATAACAAACTGCCCTCCAAAAATCTAATTTTTGGAGGGCAGTTCATTTCTGCGTTTTTTCTACCAAACAACTAAACAATAATTCTCCTGTGCCGCCAAGTATAGCTTACACCGCACTAAAACTGCAAAGTCAGCAAAATCAGGCCATCCTCAGTATTGTTGCTGATATTATGCTGGGTAAACGGTTCTAAGTATATCGCATCACCTTCATTTAACGTAACGTCAGACTCGCTCAGCTCAATTGTTGCTGTCCCTTTTAAAACATAATTTATTTCAGTTAAATTATGTGCAATTTTTTTCCCGCTTGCTGAAGATTGGGAATCGATGAATATTTTTGAAATGATCAGGTTACTGTGAGAGATACCTACGTTAAACAATGTTTCATAGTAAGTCGCATTTTTTTCCCAAGGATTGTAGCGGAAGTGTTCGTTGTTTCTTACGATAGTATAACCCTCACCGCTAGGTTGCTCAGATTGTATGCTGACTGCTTCATTTGAAAATAGTGAAGCCGCTGGGACGCCAAGTGCTTCTGATATTTTTCGTAGTGCCTCGATTGAAGGACGATTTAACCCTCTTTCAATCTGTGATAAAAAACTGGCGGAATAACCGGTTTTTTCACCAAGTTCTTCCAATGTAATATGTTTGCTTTTTCTTAATTCGCGTAGCTTTTTAAAGTTCATTCCAACCCATCCTCATACCATAATGACTGCTCTGTTTCGTACATTATCTCAAAAACACTTCTTTTTTACAAGCAACAATCGTACATTATATTAATTAACTTATGATTAAAAATATATTGACTTTTTCATTCAAAGTTAATATTATAGTAAATAAGTTTCGGTTATATGGTTTGGACCCTGTAAATTTTATAATGAGTAAAAAATAGGTTAAATCAAATGATTAAAAATAAAAATTTAAAATTTGTTAAAAATTAGATAGGAAATCAATGCTTACGATAAATAGGACTAATAAATAGATTGTTTCAGCTCTTTTAACAGGGATAAGCACCATAGATAACAGTTAATATATAACAATCGATCAGAAAATAATTGAGCTGTTTGGTTTCAATTAGTTTTTAACTTATCCAACAACCAGTTTTTGCTGAAACAGATGATAAAGTTGGCTGGTTGTGAATGGTGTGATACCAAATAATTGGTTTAAATATATGTTGCTAGCTTGACACGATTATAAAAATAGGAGGAAAAGTTTTATGAAACGGGATAAAAAATTATGGCAACTTGGTTTGTTGTTGGGGGCTGCTTTTTTGGCAGTTGGTTGCGGTGAAAAGAAAGACGGGGACAATCAGGCGAAAGACAATGCCGGAACAAGTGAGCAAATGTTGACCGTTGCAACGAAAGACCCGCAAGTGCCTTTGGATATGCAGCAAAATACGTATACAGTTATTATGCAGATTACCGACAGCACAACGGAATCGCTGCTGGTGACGAATGAAGACGGTGATTTGGAACCGGTACTGCTTACCGGCATGCCGGAGATGTCTGAAGATAAACTGGTATACACATTTGAGCTGAAAGAGGATGTGTCTTTCCACAATGGCGAACGTTTGAAAAGCAGTGATGTGAAATATTCCTATGAACGCATGATTCAAAAAATCAAAATGGCGAGTTTATTGGAAAAAGTTGTAGGTTATCAAGACTTTGCCGATGGTAAAAACGATGAATTGACAGGCTTTGAGATTATTGACGACACTCATTTTACGATTACCTTGACCAGTCCGTACAGTCCGTTTCTTTCAGTTTTGTCAACACCGTACTGTGCGATTTATCCGGAAAAAGCAGCCGAAGAGGCAGGAGATGCTTGGGGCTTAAAAACTTTGTACGGGACAGGTCCTTTCAAGTTAGACAGTTATACGGCTGGTAAGGAAGCTGTGGTTGTCAAGTTTGATGAGTATCATGGGGAAGAGGCAGGGTTGGATAAAATTGTGTTTAAATTTATTGCCAATCCGAATACGCAAGTACTGGAATATCAAAAAGGGACGGTCGATGTGGTCAGTGCACTTGACAGCGCATTGTACCCGACTTATGCCAATGGTGAACTGAAAGACGAATTGTATGATTTTCAACCTGTCGGCGGTTTTTATCTAGGATTGAACGTTAAGGATATTTCTGATGTAAAAGTTAGAGAAGCTATTTCCCTTTCTATTGACCGCGAGGCGATTACTGAGAGCATCGTTCACGGGACAGCCAAACCGGCAACCAGTTTTTTACCAGAAGGACTGATCGGACATGATGAAAAAGCGGAAGTGTACCCGTATGATCCGGCAAAAGCCAAGGAGCTGCTGGCCGAGGCCGGCTATGCTGACGGTTATGATTTAACGATTACCGCTAACACAGTGACAGATGTCTCTGTTTCGATTGCGACAGCGATACAGGCACAGGCAAAAGAAAGCGGCATAAATGTTTCCATTGAAAAGGTTGACAGTGCGGCTTGGACAGATATGAAAAAACAAGGAAAAGTGGCTTGCGGTGTCGGGAGCTGGTATGTCGACTATAACGACCCGGACAGTATGCTTTATCCGTATGGAGACGGCAGAACAGATTATAATTCCAGTTTTTACCACAATGATGAGTTTAAACAATTATTGGAAGATGGCGTTCTGACAAGTGATAGAGCAGAACGTCAACAGATTTATCAAGAAGCGGAACAACTGTTGACACGACGTGATTTTGCTGCTGTGCCGATTTATAACGAGAAGATGTTTTACTTGAAAAAAGATTACGTTGAGAATTTCAAACTGTCGTCCAATCAGCGGTTTTTCTATCATGACGCGGTTATTAAAAAATAAACAACAGTCGAGATAAAAAGGAGTGCAGGAAAAATGATTTCTTACAGTTTAAAAAGACTCCTACAGACAGTAATCGTTCTGATTGGCATCACACTGATTGTCTTTTTGTTATTGAACGTGGTGCCGGGAGACCCTGTCTCCTTGATGCTTGAAAAGCGGACTGATCCCGAGACTATTGCCAGAGTCCGGCAGGAACTGGGGTTAGATGTCCCTTTGCCGACTCAGTATCTCAATTTTTTAAAAGGGATTTTCCGGTTGGATTTCGGGCAGTCTTATTTTTCCCATGAAGATGTGTTTACTGTTTTAACAAGGTCATTTGCCATTACCATCAAACTGGCTGCGTTATCTTTTGTGTTTGCCGTTTTGCTGGGGATATGCTGCGGCGTGATTGCGGCGGTCAATCGCGGTCGATGGCTGGATTCATTTATCATGACCTTTTCGATGGCAGGTATCTCTGCCCCGGTGTTTTGGGTCGCCATCATCCTCCAGCTGATTTTTGGTCTGAGATTAAATCTTTTGCCGTTATCCGGTTATGAAACAGCCGCTCACTTTCTCCTCCCAAGCATTGCACTGGGAACACGCTATGCTGGAAGTATCGCCCGTATCACACGGACCAGTATGCTGGATGTGATTAAACAAGACTATATCCGGACAGCTTGGGCGAAAGGGGCAGCCAAGCCGCGTGTCATCATCAAACACGCGTTGAAAAATGCGTTAGTGCCAATTGTAACGATGATTGGCGCCCAGCTGGGCAGCATGCTGGCCGGTTCCATGCTGGTAGAAACTATTTTTTCGCTGCCGGGTATCGGCTACTTGGCAGTAGACAGCATGTCAAAAAGAGACTTGCCGCTGATACAAGGAACAGTTGTTTACATTGCTGCCGTGTTTGTATTGATTAATTTATTGGTGGATCTTTCCTACGCACTGATCGATCCCCGGATTCGCTATGGAAAGGGGTAGTACAGGAAGATGATACTTTTTGGGAAGCAAAAAAAAGCGGCAGAGGCCCTTGTGTCACAGGACATCAAGTTTACAAGTTACTACCGAGATGCTATTCATCGCCTGAAAAAAAATAAGGTGGCTGTTTTTTGCGGTGTCGTGATTATTTTGATTGTGCTGTTGGCTGTTTTGGCTCCCGTGATTGCGCCGTATGACCCGAATAAGCAAGATTATCAATTAGTATTGAGTACACCATCAAGGGCGCACTTGCTAGGAACGGATGAATTTGGGCGTGATATTTTGTCCCGTATTATTTACGGTGCAAGAGTCTCGCTGACAGTTGGGCTGATTACTCAGTTGTTGGCAACGGTCATCGGCGTGATTATGGGTTCTTTGGCCGGTTACTTGGGCGGCTGGGTCGACACGGTGATTTCGCGCATCATGGAGATTTTTTCAGCTTTTCCGGATTTACTGCTGTCGATGGGGATTATGTTTGTGTTAGGACCGGGCATTTCAAATGTATTTATCGCCCTTGCACTATTGTCATGGGTCAGCACGGCACGATTGATCAGAGGCCAGATGATGCAGCTGAAGGAAATGGAATATGTGGAAGCTTCAAAGGCAAGCGGGGCGACAGGTGCCAGAATTGTCATCAAACACTTATTGCCGAACTGTCTGTCGACAATTATCGTGCTGGTTTCTCTCGGAATTCCCGGGGCCATTATGGCGGAAGCCTCGCTCAGCTTTTTAGGATTAGGCATACAGCCGCCGGAAGCAAGCTGGGGTTCCATGATCAGCACGGCACAGTCTTATATTAGTTACCGCCCTTTCTACAGCATTTTCCCAGGGGTGGCGATTATTATTACAGTACTATCGTTTAACATGTTTGGCGACGGCCTGCGGGATGCCCTTGATCCAAAATTGAAACAGTAATTGCAAAGGAGGGAGCAACAGTGACAGACAAGATTTTAGAGGTCAAAGAGTTGAAAACGTATTTTTCACTGGAAGGAGGCGTGGCCAAATCGGTCGATGGAGTGTCTTTTTCGGTGGAAAAAAGCAAAACACTCGGCATCGTCGGGGAATCCGGTTGCGGCAAAAGTGTCACATCTCTGTCTATCATGAGGCTGGTGGAATCACCTCCTGGAAAAATTGAAGGCGGCAGTATTTTATTCAAAGGCGAAGAGTTGCTCGCCAAATCGGAAAAGGAAATGCGGCACATCCGCGGCAATCAGATTGCCATGATTTTTCAAGAGCCGATGACGTCGCTGAATCCTCTTTACACGATCGGCAATCAGCTGGTAGAGGCGATCCGGCTGCATGAGCCACTGAGCAAAAAAGAGGCTGTCGACAAAGCTGTCTCGTTGTTAAAAATGGTCAATATCCCTTTGCCGGAAAAAAGAATCCATGAGTATCCTCATCAGCTTTCAGGAGGCATGCGGCAGCGGGTGATGATTGCTATGGCATTGTCTTGTCAGCCGGACTTGCTGATTTGTGATGAGCCGACCACGGCGCTAGATGTGACTATTCAGGCACAGATTTTGACGTTGATTCAAACAATTCAAAAAGAAACCGGCACGTCAGTGATGATGATTACGCATGATTTAGGCGTGATTGCGGAAATGGCAGATGATGTGATGGTCATGTATGCCGGCAAAGTCGTGGAGCAGACAGATGCGGACAGTTTGTTCGATGCGCCTTTACATCCCTATACGCAGGGGCTTTTGTCATGTATTCCGAAAGTTGACAGTTCACAGGACAATCTGAACACAATACCCGGCATGGTACCCGGCTATAATGATATGCCAGAAGGCTGTTCGTTTTATCCCCGCTGTCCGTTTGCCAAAGAAATCTGTCAGTTGAAACAGCCGCATTTGATTGACATAGAAGGGCATCTCGTGAGGTGCCATAAATACACAGCAGCATACGGGGAGGTGGAGATGAATGGCTGATGAGACGGTTAAGACACCGCTGCTTGAAGTAGCAGATATTAAGAAATGGTTTCCGCTCAAGACATTGCCGTTTTCAGAAAAGAAATACATTAAAGCAGTCGATGGTATTTCCTTTACACTGCATGAAAATGAGACACTGGGGGTCGTCGGCGAGTCCGGATGCGGTAAATCGACATTGGGCCGCACCATTATGAATTTGCTTCCGCCTTCTGCCGGTAAAGTTGTTTTTCAGGGCAAAGTTATTCAGGAGCTGTCCCCTAAAGAATTGCGAGAGATGCGCCAACAGCTACAAATTATTTTTCAGGATCCGTATGCGTCGCTGAATCCCCGCTTTACTGTCGGGGAGATTATCGGCGAACCACTAGCCATTCAAGGGAAACTCACTAAAAAAGAGCAGGTGCAGAAAGTCAAAGAAATCATGGCGAAGGTCGGTTTGAATGTCAACTACATCAATCGTTATCCTCATGAATTTTCCGGTGGTCAGAGGCAGCGTATCGGGATTGCCCGCGCCATTATTTTGGAACCGAGTGTCATCGTTTGCGACGAACCCGTTTCGGCTTTGGATGTTTCGATTCAGGCGCAAGTGATTAATTTACTGAAAGACCTGCAAGCGGAAATGGGACTGGCTTATATATTTATTTCCCACGATTTAAGCGTAGTACGCCATGTTTCCGACAGAGTGATGGTGATGTATCTGGGACAAGTCATGGAAATGGCCGATAAAGAAGATTTGTATCATCGTACGTTGCATCCGTATACAAAAGCATTGCTGTCAGCTGTTCCAGTAGCGGATCGTCATGTAAAAAAAGAAAAACTGATGTTAAAAGGGGATTTGCCTAGTCCGGCAGATCCGCCGTCCGGTTGTTGTTTTCATACACGCTGTGTCTTTGCACAGGAACTGTGCAGGACTCAGACACCGGAGTTGACTGAGTACCGGAAAAACCATTTCTGCAGATGTCATTTTGCAGATAAAAATGAAGGAGAGTATCATGAAGATTACAAAAATTGATGTGATGCCAAGAAAAACATTGTTAAAAGAGCCGTTTAAAATTTCTCTGGGGTGGATTGACCATTCTGTCAGCGCTGTCGTGCATATTCATACGGATGAAGGGATTAGCGGCTGCGGTGAGGGCTCGCCCGGCATTTTAATTACCGGGGAAACGCTGGACGGCACGGTGGCGTGTATTGAGCTGTTTGCCAAAAGTCTCATCGGAGTTAATCCGTTAGACATCGAAAAAGTGCATGACATCATGGACCGTATCGCGGCCCACGCGCCGTCAGCCAAAGCAGCAATCGACATTGCCTGTTATGATATTTTAGGAAAAAAAGCCGGTTTACCTGTTTATCAGCTGCTGGGAGGTCATGACCATGTTGTCAAGACAGACATGACAGTGGGAATCGAGAGCCCGGAACGCATGGCAGAAAAAGCAAAATATTATGTCGCTAAAGGCTTCGATACAATTAAAATTAAAGTGGGCGATGATTTTGCAACAGACTTGCTGCGGGTCAAGCACATCAGGGAAGCTGTCGGCAGCGGAGTGGCACTGCGTCTTGATGCCAATCAAGGCTGGTCACCAAAAGAAGCCGTCACGCTCATTCACCGATTGGCGGATTATGACATCGAGCTGGTCGAACAGCCCGTACCATACAATGATTTTGACGGCTTGAAATTTGTCACAAGCCATGTTGATGTGCCGATCATGTCAGATGAAAGTTGTTTTGATTCGGCAGATGCGTTGAAGCTGGTGGCAGATAGGGTAGTGGATATTGTCAACATCAAGTTGATGAAATGCGGCGGTATTTTTGAAGCGTTGCGGATTTCCAATGTCTGTCAGGCGGCCGGTGTGGAATGTATGATTGGCTGTATGGTGGAAGAAACGAACATCGGCGTTACAGCTGCTGCTCATTTGGCTGCCGGCAACAAAAATATTACGCGGGCTGATCTGGATGCAGTCTTTTCGCTGGAGAATACGCCGGTAACAGGCGGCATAACGACTGAATTGACAAGTCTTCTGACACTTGACAGCAGCATTTCAGGTTTGGGTTTTGATATAACATAAGGGAGGGATAAGATGTATCATTCACTAGCTTATCTAAGTGTGCCTTTACCGGAAGATATTTTAAAAATGAAACATTATGGGGATTTTAAAGGAGCTTCTAAGCAAATAGATTATTTGTTAAACAATGTAAAATTACCAGATGCACTGGCAATACGACTGGCCATTGAAAAAGATATTTTAAACGTATTGAATAGTGATGAATACCCGTATGACCATGAGGGAGCGTGTCAGCTCATGTCAGAGAAATTGAAGGACTTTAGCGAACAAGAACTGCTGGATTTGCGTGAACAAGGAAAAGTCGACTGGCTGTTCGTCAACGGCATAGTCCACTATCAGCGCCGTTTTTTGGATACACTGGTCAAAACACAACCTGTTTATGCCGACCGCTTATATGTACAGGAAGACTCGCAAGTGGACAAGGACAGGCGGCACCAGCTGCAAGAGAATGTCCAGCTGATGAAAGAAAAAGGCGAAAGAGCGGCACGCATTCATCTGAAGAGTACAATCAAAATAAAAAAAGAATTTGAACGGGTGGGTGACAAGGTCAAAGTCCATTTGCCTTTGCCGAAAAACTGTCTGCAAATCAGCGACATCGAAATTATCCGCTATGAACCGCAAGAAGCAACGATTGCTGATATCGATAGCGAACAGCGGACGATTTGTTTTGAAACGGAACTCGAACCAGATCAAGTATTCAGTGTGGAATATGCCTACACAAACAAGGTATCTTATGTGGCGCTCGATCCGGAAAAGGCTGTGACGCGAAACTATGCTTGCGATGTTTTGCCGCAGGCACCGCATATTCAATTCACACCGTATTTGCAGCTGCTTTTACAGGAAATCATCGGAGATGAAACGAACCCGGTGAAGCAGGCACGTGCTATTTTTGATTTTATCACCACACGTGTGAACTATTCGTTTATGCGCGAGTATGTTGCAATCGACAATATTTCAGAATATGCAGCTGTCAATCTCAAAGGCGATTGCGGGGTTCAGGCGCTGTTGTTTATCACGCTTTGCCGCATGGCGGGCATTCCCGCCAAATGGCAGTCCGGCCTGTATGTCTCGGAATATTATACCGGCTGTCACGACTGGGCACAGTTTTATGTGGCGCCATATGGCTGGGTATTTGCAGATTTATCCTTTGCAGGCAGCGCCTACCGCAGCGGACACTTGGACCGCTGGAATTATTATTTCGGCAACTTGGATATTTACCGCATGGTAGCCAACAGTGAAATTCAATCGGAGTTTGTGCCGCCTAAGCAATTTATTCGAGCCGACCCGATTGATAACCAGCGCGGAGAAGTTGAGTATGAAGATGGCGGCCTGCTGTATTCTCAGTTGGAGGTCGACCAGCAGCTAATCAGTATGACAGAATTATAATGACGTGAAACAGATTTGCTCGTTAAGCAGATCTGTTTTTCATTTCCCGCTGTTTTTGTTAAAATAACTTTACTTAAACAAGCGGGAGAGTGATGGGATGATTCGACAAATCAATCAGGACAATGGGCTTGAAGTCCGGCAAGTCTTGGCGATTTATAACCGGGCAATACGCCGGACAACAGATAACTACACGGAGCAGGAAGTGACGTTTCACGAAATGACACGGCGAATCAAGGACAAACAGGTTCAAGGCATCCCTTTTTTTGTCTGTATAACGGCAGGCGAAGTGACTGGATTTGCGACATATGGTGCTTTTCGCGCACCTTCTGCCTATCGTTTTACAGTGGAGCATTCCATCTACGTCCATCCGACACATCGAAATAAAGGCATTGCCAGCCGGCTGATGCAGGAATTAATCGATGCAGCGACAGAAAATGGGATGCGCGCCATGATTGGTGTCATTGACAGCCAAAATAGCGGAAGCATCCATTTGCATGAAAAAATG
Source organism: Vagococcus acidifermentans (assembly GCF_003987655.1). GTDB lineage: Bacteria > Bacillota > Bacilli > Lactobacillales > Vagococcaceae > Vagococcus_B > Vagococcus_B acidifermentans. The sequence goes on from NZ_NGKC01000003.1 coordinate 12,236, forward strand.
GGGTTTGAGTTCAAAGGCAAGCTGGAAAAAGTCGGCTATAAATTCGGCAACTGGCTGGATGTAGTCTTATTCGAACGACATTTATAGCTTAGCATGTAACTTTGGCGGGGAATGATTGCTTTATCGACGATAATCCGCTAAGATAATGGAGAAAATATAGAGAAAAAGAGAGAAAACATGACAAAAAAACATATACCAGTTGCTAAAAATCAGACAGTCGATGTGGTCATCGAAGATTTGACACATGAGGGATTAGGCGTAGGAAAAGTAGACGGCTACCCGCTTTTTATCGAAAATGCCCTGCCGACAGAAAAAATGACTGTCCTCGTCTTGAAGGCAGGCCGAACATTCGGGTACGCTAAATGTTTGACACGCCATTCAACCAGCAAGGACAGAGTGCCGGAAACGAGCGATGTACTCATCCGAACGGGGATAGCGCCTCTGCATCATTTGGTGTACGAAGCACAGCTTGCTTTTAAACAAAAACAAGTCGCCAATACACTGACCCGTATCGGTAAATTGCCGGACGTTCCTGTGCTGCCGACGATTGGCATGGAAAACCCGGTTGCGTACCGCAACAAAGCTCAAATACCAGTTCGTAAAGTAAACGGTATATTGGAAACAGGTTTTTTCAGAAAGAACAGCCATGACCTCGTGCCCATCACTGATTTTTTTATTCAAAACAAAACAATTGATACGACCATTCACCATGTGAAAGAAATCGTCAAAAAATATCAGGTCAAACCTTACGACGAAACAGAGCATACCGGCAATTTACGGCACATCATCGTCAGGCGCGGGCATTACTCTGGGGAAATCATGGTCGTTTTAGTTACACGCAAGGAAAAACTGTTCAATCATGACAAAATCAGCCGTGAGATTGTCGAAAGGGTACCTGAAGTGGTCTCTATTATCCAAAACATCAACCCTCGACAGACAAATGTCATCATGGGAAAAGAGAACCGCACATTGTACGGAAAAGATGTGATTGAAGATATGCTGCTAGGAAAAACGTATCAAATTTCTGCCAACTCATTTTATCAGGTAAATACGAGCCAAGCTGAGGTATTGTATCAAACTGCCATTGATTTTGCTGAGTTCACCCCCGATGATATTGTCGTTGATGCTTATTGCGGTATCGGTACGATTGCTCTGTCGCTGGCAGACTATGTCAAAAAAGTGTATGGTGTCGAAGTTATTCCCGAAGCAGTTGCAGATGCCCGCAAAAATGCAGCCCGCAATCAAGTGACGAATGCAGTGTTTGAAGCTGGTAAAGCTGAAACAGTTTTTGACAAGTGGGTGTCAGAAGGAATCACGGCCGATGTGCTGGTTGTGGACCCTCCAAGAAAGGGACTGGATGCTGGTTTCATTGCGCATGTACTGGAGATGGCGCCGAAAAAAATCGTATATATCTCCTGTAATCCAGCAACACTTGCCAGAGATTTGCGTTTGTTTGCCGACGGTGCGTATCATGTAGCAAAAGTCCAGCCGGTAGATTTGTTTCCGCAGACGACACATGTTGAGTTGGTAGCATTGATGTCAAGGGTGGAAGATTAAAAGGCTGCAAAGCCCTATATATAGGACTTTAGACTGTTTAATTACTTCTAAATTCTTGTAAGAAGGAGAGAAAATAGTAGAGAGGAAAATCATAAAAATAAGTAGTGAGAGTACAGTTTAGATGAAAAAATTATTAGAGAGTATAGTTTAGATGTTTTTCTGTATTATTCGAGGTTGTGTGGTCAGGTTGGATGTAAAAGATGATTTGAGGAGGGTATCTTTATGCAAAAGAAAGCAGTACTTTTTTCAGCAAGTGAATATCTTGATTCTCTTGCTTATCCGAAGCCTACACTTGACTTGTCAGGAGTAAGGTATGATATTTTAGCTATTGAAAAGAGACTAAATCAAATTGGTTTCAGTGTAGAAAAGAAAGAGAATGCATTTAAAGACGATTACATCCCGTTATTACAACAAAGTGTAGAAAGAGTACCAACAGATGCTGTTCACATTGTGTATTTCTCAGGGCATGGTGGCCATTACAACGGTAAGAATTATATTTATCCCGCAGATTTTGCTGTGCGATATGATGAATCAAAAGATTTGGATGCTGCAAGTATTAACATTGAAGATATTATTTCTGTATTCAAGGGCAAAGGAAGGCTAATCTTAATTTTAGATGCTTGTAGAAGCGATTTTGGATTATCCAAGGGGTATTATTCTGAAATGGCATCATCGGAAAATGTTTATATCGCTTATGGGACGATGTTTCAAGCAGAATCGATTGGGGTAAAAGGTGGGCTTAGTTGGTTTACTGAGGCTATTTGCGACGAGATATTAACACCTAATATAGATGTTGATACTCTATTCACCAGAGTAAGGCAAAATGTTTTTAACAAACACTATACTCAAATCCCTCCAAGTGTAAATGCGTTATTAGATAAAGTAGTTCTTCATTCAGAACTAAATTATAGTAATATCGATAAGCAGGTATATGACTTTATTGAAAAATATGGGGATGAGTATACCGATAAATATGGCTATTTCCATGGAGATGATTTAATTTTTATTGATGCGGCTCAGTACTTTAACATAGGCTTACTTGATGCAATTTGGATGTTTAAGAAAGTCGATAATAAAATTTGCAAGGACAAAGGCATAAATCTACCTGAACTTTCTGAAACAGAAGCGAAATTAGTATCATTTTTAGGCTTTTCACGAGGTGAAAAGTTCTTTACCTTTGATGAAAGCCATACTTGGTATTATAATGGACGGCAAATTAGAATGGGTGAAATACCTCCTTTACCACCAAGTATGCAACGGAAATTACCAGAACAAGATAAGGAGATACAAATAGAAGGTGATATAACTTGCAATGTAGATAATAACAAGTTGTATTTTACACTGTCATCTAACATACCTGATGATACACCTTTAATTTCTACATTAAAGGGAAGAAACTATCGTGCTCAATCAAAAAGTATTGTAGTTAATAAAGAAGCTGTTTTTGGAGGTTTTTCAAATTGTAATCAATTTTTAATAGATGGGATTTATGAGTTTATAATTACTTGCCCGATTTATAGCGTGATGCCAGAATCTGTAAAGTCTATATTTGGAGAGGACAATCGTAATTTGATTGGGAAATACGTTGAATACAATCCAATAGGTGGAAATACTATAAAAATGATATTTAATTGTTCTGTAAATGACACGACTGTTAATATACTATAGTGGTGCAGGGATGTTTGTAAAAATAGCTAAGTTACTGTTAAATGAATTAACTTGCTTAGTGGGTATACCAGAAAAAGAGCAGGCACCCTACATTAAAATTCGTAGAGTGCCTTACTTGTTTCAACCTTATTCGTTTACCTCCACCATCACGTTAGACTTAAATTCTATTGTAAATTTATCTTCATAAATCCAGACTTTTTCAACAATTCGTCTTACAAGAGTTTCATCATGTTCTATGAGGGTGGTATCTTGTTCATTTAGGAAGTTTGTCATTTCTTCAATTCTTTTATTGACTTCTTCCTGCCTTGCGTTTTTCAGAAGAAGGTCTTGCTTCTTATCCCTCAACTGATGAATTTCCTCTGCTATGTCATCGTAGTTGGAGCTGGAATGAACTAAGCTTAACAGTTTTTGCTGCAAATCATTTAGCTTGTTTTCTATATTATCTAGTTCTTTGTTCTTCTCATTATTTAAAACAGAAGCTATATTATTTTTCAAGATAGGGAGGTAGCAATCCTTTTTATTTAAAATGTTATTGATGGCTTTTATAATAGATTCTTCTATATCTTTCTCGTGGACTGTTCTAGCATCACAAAACTGTCCAGTGTTTTCTAGCCTACTAACACATCTCCATACAATGGATTTCTTTCCACGATTATTCCAGTGGACTCTGCGGTAGATTTCTTTACAAGTTCCACAAATAACTATGTTAGCAAAACAATGATTGCTACTGTAAGTTCTTTTATTCCCGCTAGGGCTGGTATAGGGAGATCTTCTTTTGGCTAATTCCTCTTGTACCTGCATATAAATATCTTTTGGGATAATAGGTTCATGGTTATTTTCTACATAGTATTGGGGTATTAAACCATTGTTCTTGACCCGTTTTTTAGTTAAGAAGTCAACAGTATAGGTTTTTTGTAAAAGAGCATCACCGATATATTTTTCATTTCGCAGTATTTTAGAAATATTACTAGTATGCCATATCTTATTACCTGCTCCGTTTAATATTCCATCAGCCTCTAGGCCTCTTTTAATTTTAAGCATAGAGTTGCCTTCTAAGTATTCACGATATATGCGTTTAACAACCTCAGCTTCTTCAGGTACAATTACAAGTTTTGTATTTTCATCTTTAGTGTAACCAAGAAACCTGGAGCAATTTACTCTAACTTCGCCTTGCTGATATCTGTATTGTATGCCCATTTTAACATTTTGGCTTAAGGACTGACTCTCTTGCTGGGCTAAAGAAGCCATAATGGTTAGCATAACTTCACCTTTAGAGTCCATTGAGTTGATATTTTCTTTCTCAAAGAATACTGCTATGTTTTTATCTTTAAGCATTCTTATATATTTTAAGCAGTCTAAAGTATTTCTAGCAAATCTACTAATAGACTTGGTGATAATCATGTCTATTTTCCCAGCCATACAGTCGTCTATCATTTTATTAAAGCCTTCTCTGTTTTTAGTATTTGTTCCTGAGATACCATCATCAGCAAAAATACCTGCCAGTTTCCAATTGGGTCTATTCTTAATATAAGAAGTATAATGACTGATTTGAGTTTCATAACTTGATGCTTGTTCTTCATTTTCAGTAGAAACACGGCAGTAAGCAGCAACTCTAAGCTTAGGTTTTTTATTGTCTTTTGTTCTTTCCTTTGTTTTCCTTGCAGGAATAACCGTAACTTTCTTGTCACTTACCATTTAATCACTCCTTTATTTGAACTAAGCTATAAACATATTCAGCCTGTTTAAAGGGGTCTTTGTACTTTTTTTCTTGCTTTTCTAATCTAAATGTCTTTGGGTAGCAGACAGGCACATTTTCTTTTTTAGGAAAGATTCTGCCTAATTTTTTGGCTCTTTTTTTCCGCTCTAGTTGAACGGCATCAAAAGTATCTTTTTTAATAATCTGCGGATAATAGTCATCACCTAAATAAGAAATGTTTTGAAGTATTCTGCCTACACTAGAATGAGTTAGATTCAAACCTACTGATTTTGCAGTTGATGTTAAAGATGCACCTGTTAAATAGACGTCATATAAAAGTTGGACCTGTTTAGCCTTATCTTTGTCAATAATGGCTTTTCCATCTTTTATTTGATAGCCAATGGGTGTGTGGCTCATTTATATCACCAGCCTTTCTTTAAGACTTAGTCCACATTTTAGATTTATATTTATTTCTTCTCTTGAAAAAACTGAAATGTCTTTTACAAAATCATTAAAAAGTTTATCTTCAAAATTGTTTATCATATCAGCCTTAGCTAAGAAAAGTAATAGTTTATTCAGTTCCTTGAGTTCCTCAGAGCTACTAGTTATCATGCGGTTTAAAGTGTTTTTTTCCTCTTGTAGTTTTTTAGCCTCCTGAAGGAGTTTGTTATTACTTTCTCTATAAATTGCAGGATCAAGATAATTTTTTGCTAGAAGCTCAACTAAGACATCCCTTTGTTGATGGTTTTCCTTAAGTTGAATTTCTATATCTTCAAGAAGTATTAAATTATCCTCGTTATTAAAGTTTTGCAAACTAGTATAAAGAGGAATTAAGATTTTTTCGTATCCAAAAACTAGCTTGTTAAACATGGTTATAAATGCATGTTTAAAAGAGGAATCAGGTATATACTTCATAGGACAAGCTTTTATGTTACTAATATGGGTGAAACAACACCAAGCGATAGGGTGTCGGCCACTTGTGTGAGTTCTTCTTCTAAAATTAGCCCCACAATGTTTGCAATTAATCTTTCCAGAAAAGGCGTATCGATTTAGGTATTTACTATCTTCTTTAGTAATGTTTTTTTCTTTGGCTCTTTGTTCTAAAATTAAGGCAGTGGCTTCAAAGTCCTCACGGCTAATGATAGGGGAGTGATTATCCCTAATATAGTACATATCCCTTTCCCCATAATTTGTATGTCGCTTATAATTACTGTCCATATAAGTTTTCTGGTAAAGAGCATCGCCGATGTATCGTTCATTCTGTAACATGCCAAGTATTGTATTAGCAGTCCATTTTGAGTTTCTTTTACTTTTTATATTTCTTTTATTTAATTCGTTAGCTATTTTTTGACCACCTTTGCCTGCCAAGGTTTCAGAGAAAATATGTCGAACTATATTAGCTTCTTCTTCATTGATAACAAGTTTTCCATTTTGTGCATCATAGCCGTAGGGTGGATCAGAAACTTTATAAGTTCCATTTTGAAATCTACGTCTAATAGACCATTTAGTATTTTCAGAAATAGATAACGATTCATTCTCGGCCAGTCCAGCTAGGATGGAGAGCATGAGTTCACTTTCCATAGACTGAGTATTTATATTCTCTTTTTCAAAATATAAATAAACCCCAAGTTCTGTAAAGCTCCGAACTAGTTCTAAGCAGTCGGCTGTATTTCTTGCTAATCTACTGATAGACTTTGTAATAATTAAATTAACTTTACCTTCTTTGCAGTCCTTAATTAGATTAAGAAGCCCAGTTCTTTTGTCCTTGCTTGTTCCTGTCATCCCTTCATCATAATAAACTCCAGCTAACGTCCACTTATTATTTGATTTAATATAACTTTCATAATGTCTTATTTGAGCACCTAGACTATCTAGTTGCTTTGCATTGTCAGTAGATACTCTGCAGTAGGCTGCAACGTTTAATTTCTCTATATTCCTTGTTTCATTAGCTAAGGGCTCGATTATTTTTACTTTTCTCAAGTTTTCACCTCCTTGTCAGTGTCACATGTTAACTCTACAGTTCACTTATATCAAGGGTTTCAGGCATTATTGCAGCTAAAATAGGAGAGAAGGAGGATCTGTTTAGAAAAGTGATTTTTTGGTATTCTGTAGTACTTATTAGTCCTTTATCCAGCAAAGAGGATAATAGTTTCTGAGCAATAAAATAGCTGACTTCATCTTCTAGTTGTTTGTTTGATAATTGAGTAAATTCTAGATTTGGATTCTCTTTCATGTATTTTCTCCTTTAAAAGTATTAAGGGAAAAAGAAAAACCCCTCACTATCTAAAGGACAGTGAGGGGGAAAATCCGTAGTAAAAATTTAATTATTCAGTTTTTATAAAGGCATCAGTAAAACCTGCAGCCTTAACCTTTTTTAACATAGCATCAGCATTAGCTTTAACAGCATATGCTCCTACTTGAATTCTATATAGTTTAGTAGGGGAGGATGATGGGGGAGATGCAGGTGTCTTTTTTGAATCATTTTTGCAACATAGTGTTGCTTTAACATCCGCCCTAAAAGCATCCATACTTTTACCGTGTTTTGGAAACCAATTTCTAGGGTCGCTGTGGTTACTGGCTATTCCTTTTTGATGTCCTTCATAGTGACCAATGATATCTTTTTCAGTAAGATTATAGAGCTTGCAAAGATGCACACATAGTTCGACAGCTTCTTTATATACCTTATTAAAATAGGTAGCATCAGTATGATTATCTTCACAGATTTCAAAACCTATATGAGTATTGTTAGCATCACCACCTGCATGCCATCCCCTATGATCCCAAGGCAGGGTTTGATAAGTGGCAATAGACCCATCTTTAAGTTTCCCAATAAAAGCATGAACGCAGACTTGCCTGCCATCTGGTCTATCTTGATTCCAGTGATTATTATATTGATTTTTACCAAGTAGACCATCATCTGGACCGACATACCTTCTAAGGTTTGGATTATTTGCACCAGTAGAATGAACCATAATCCCTTTAGGCTTAATCTTTCTTCCAGCTTTATAACAAGCATTATTAGTAAAAATAAGTTTTCTTAAATTCATTAATTATTTCCCCCTTTATTGTGTAGCTGAGCTAAGATATCCTTTAATTTCTCTGGTATTGGAAGTCCAAGTCTTGACGCATTTTCAAGCATGGAAACTCCCTCATTAGAGCAGTAGAAAAAGATAATAGCAGTCCTAAGCACATTTCCGTCCCCGATAAGGTTTGTATCGATGATATGGCCAATCCCAACTAAAACAAAGATGAGCACCTTCTTAAATATTCCTCTAAATCCAACTTCGCTGGATAGAGTTTTATCTACAATGGCACACATAACCCCAGTGATATAATCAGCCACCATCAAAGCAACTAAAGCATATAAAAACCCATCAAAACCTCCGAGAAACCAGCCTAAAAAGCCACCGAGGGCTGTGAGAGCAACTTGTACCCAGTTCCAAATTTCCTTCATACATACGACCTCCTAAAAATAATTTTGCACATAAAAAAGGAGCATCTGCAGAACTTGCAAATACTCCTAAATATATATTTATTGTTATATTTGTTTAGGGAGTGCCTCCCAAATCCTCATATCCTCTTGTCCTAAAGACCAGATGGCAATTCCTCTAAGCTTCCACCTATAAGCTGCTTCGTTTGACCAGTAAACAAGACTATCTACATCTTGATAATAGAGAATAGAAAAGCCATCAGCATCACCAAGGAAAAGTCTTGATAACCAAATATTGATATCCTTTGGAATAACCTTTAATGTATAATCATTTCCACAGCTAAGAGGTAAAAGATCCGAATGGAAGAAGTCGTAGTCCATAGAAATGTCTTCGCTTCTCGTTGCAGATTCTTCTACATCACTATTAACAGTAAAAACTTGAAACTCATTATCCCAAGTTACACCAGTTCTATTAAGTCTTCCATACTCAGTTTTACTCCCATCTGGAAATACCACATCAAATCTTTCATATGGCTCATAAGTCCATGAATCGCCCATTCTTAATAGTTCAGAAAGAATTCGACCATCAGAGCGAACTCCAGCATAACCTCCAATAAAACCACTAAGATTTGCTGTGAAACGAAGGATATTACTTGCTCCTGAATAAACTCTAACTCTATTACCTCGTATCCTCATTTCGATGGTATACATCCTTGGGCTAGAGCGAAGTTCTGATGTTGGCGTTTTTGCAATTTCCGTATTATAACTAGCAAGTAGGGATGATCCTTTATATAGCTCGATTCGCTGAGTATCATAATTTAAGCAGCAGAAAACATCACCACAAAATACCCCTGCCCTGCCACTAGCTTCTTCAGTAAAAGCTATTCTAGCTCTTAGGTGGATATCAGAGAAGTTAGTGTAATTCCATGCAAGTTGTCCATAACCGTCAAGCTGAGAATAAGGCCTATTTGAAGTATCATTAGGGTTTTTCCATACATTCCACTCACCACTTAATGTTTTCCAATAGCTAGGGAGGAGTGGATTAGGGTCTCTAAAATCTTCATACCAAACAAGTGCTGAATCTGGTTTTCTTCTTAGAACCTCCGTTGTTAATTTAAAGCCCCTATCTGGCTCAGCCATTACACCATTAACGTCCTTAAACTTTCTAGGTGATAAGGTAAACTCAGCCTCACCAGCGAAGGGCTGTTCTTTAAAATTAGAGCAGACACGAAATCCATAAAACAGTACTCCAGGAACCCCAGTAGTTATGCTTACAGTATGAGTACCAGCTGAAAGAAAGACACTAGATGATAAAGAGAGCCAACAGGTAGTTCGCCAATATGGCCACCACAATCTATTTTCAGTAAAGTTTTTACTTAACCCATCAAGGGATATATTGATGCTATTCTTATCCCAAAAGGGAAATAAGATGCGAACAGCCACATCATATGTTCCAGAGTTAGCAATATTAAATTCATATTCAGCCTCACCATCTTCACCAAGGGTTGCTGAGCTAGAGGATAGAATGACTCCTTCTGAATAGGTATCAGGGTTTGCCCCATCACGGTCAATATAGACCGTACCAAATTCTACTTCTTGCTCTTTACTATAAGCAGTTAAATATCTACGTCGGTTATAACTTTCTCCAAGGAGGGGATATGTTCTACCTGTTGCATCTGGCCCTTCCATATAATCGTATACATGGGGTAAAGCCCATGGCACTTTATCATAATCATCCCAATAAGCGATAATTGGAATCATGGGCTGTGGTGGACCATCGTCTGTAAAATTATATCCTCCAGTCATCCAAAGCTGTGCCGCATAATAGGTATTAGAAACTCCACGATAAACATTACCTAAATTTGCAGGTGAATCATGAATTCGCCAGTTCCAACCATATGCAGGTAGCCCTAAAAATATCTTTTCTGGTGTCATAACCTTAGATGCATAATTATATATGCCTTCTAGCCAGTCCCTAGGGGATACAGGGCCAGGAGCAGAACCTGCCCATGCCATACCATAACTCATAATGGCTGCAGTATCACAATACGGATCTAAGTCCTCATAAACACACCAGTTCTCGCCACCAACAGAACCTTGAACACTTGTCATTCCTGGTAAGCAAATATTAACTAGTTTTGATGAATTATAAGCTTTAACAGTATTATAAATATCACGAAATAGAATATTGGCAGCATCTTTATTTTCATATCCGCCGCCACGTTCTAAATCAATATCAACTCCGTCACACCAAGGGTATTTATTCATAATACGTATAATCTCAGTTAAAAACTTGTCTTTTGCTCCATTAGTATTATTTCTAAGGGCTGTAAAAATTGATGCTGTACCGTGATTCATAATAGTTAAGAGCCATTTAATATGTGGCCATCTATTAATATAAGGTAGCATACTTGAAATACTTGTTCCTGTTTCAGTTATTGTTCCTGTAATATCTACTTCAAAAGTGAAAATGCCTACTGTATCTAAACGGTCACCATAATCTCTTAGTGCCTCATACATACGGGCATTGCCCATGAAAGACCATACCATGCACTTTTTACCTTGAAGATAATTCATAGGCGTTCACTTCCTTCTTGCATTTCTTGAAACTCAAATAAAACCCTTGCAGATTTACCATCCTCAAGCGTTACTATATGCTTACTATCACCTGCTGCTGTATATTGAAAAAAGCCCTCTTTCTCAGTAGGGCTACCATTTTTTAGACACTCTCGTGTTGATGCTTTTATTGAAATCTCATCATCTTTATTAACAGAGGATTTAAGCTTTAATCTGTGAGCACCAGCACCTTGAGATAATTCAATATTACCACTAGTTATGTTTTGAATAGGATATATATGACAATCAAGACCTGCTGATGTACTGCCTAAATTAAAAAGGACAAGTGTTTCTTTACTTCTCACAATTCCGTTATAAAATCTAGCAGGAACAATAGTCCCATTCACACGATATTTTTTAAGCATTGTTTCTGTATTAGGAGTATAGCCTGTTAATTTATCACCTTCTTGGACTTGAATATCCGTAAAGTATACCTTTCCTGTGCAATCAGCAATAAAGGGTTTTATAGCTATACTAAATATCTTTTTATTTTCTTTTAAATTAATAGTCTCAGAAAACCTTGTAAAAATAGCTGCCATTTCTTCACCTACCCGTCAAGTGTCCATTTGATTTCTGAAACATGACCAGACCAACCAGTAGCAATGGAGCCGCCTTGTAAAAACAAATCTGTAAAATAAACAGCCCCAGTACAATCAGAAACAAATAATCGGATAGTCAGAGATTTAATTCTTTTACTAGATGAAATATTATGGGCTGTTTGAGTAAAAAACACCATTACAATGCTCCTTCCTAAAATAGTTCAATAAGTCTAGTTTCAGTTGTCCCATCTTCATATTCAATAAGGACTTCAATTCCTACTTGACCATTCGTACCTTTTTGAAGATTCTCTGATGCTATTTGAGCAGATATTGTATAACTTCTTCTATTTGCAGGATAAACAGTCTGAGATAAACTCTTTGTCATACCTAGAACTCCCTCAGCCATAAATGAAGCATCTCCCGACACTCCATTATTAGGATCAACAGTAAACCCAGAATTAAGCCAGTAGGTCATACCATCATCAGCTCTTGAGTTTCTTAGGTGATTAAATGGAACTAAATCTTTCACTTCTTGTCTATCAAGAACATCAGTGGAAGAAAGTATGTCTGCCGCTTTATCCCATTGGGCTGAGGAATCACCTAGTTCTCTTAATTTAGTTGATAATTCCAGCACCGTCTTCCACGGTTCTTGTAAATTATATTGCCTGCGAATAACTCTTGTTTTTACTAATAGATTCAATTCTTTATCATGAACAGTTACAATATCTCCTAGTTTCCAAGTTTCATGTTCATATCCTGTTAGAACGGATAAGTCCATAGCTGATAGGACATAGGAAATTCTAGGCTTAGCATACTGACCTAGACGCATATTGGCAAACTCAAGCATCTGATAGGGGTTAGTAAAGGAGGAGGCATCCAGAGTTCCCACCCTTACTTCAGGTGAATAAGAAAAGTCTTCTACATACTCCTTATTTCCATTAATCGATGCAAAAGTCATCCCGTCTTTACCATAAACATAAAGCCTAGTAACAAGACTTCTTGTATCTACGACTCGCTCTATACTTTTCATATTCTTTTTATATGAAAATAGTGCTCCGCTATCAGTCCCACCAAAGGTCAAAAGGTGGACGAGGCGATTAGCACTATCAAAAATTAAATCACCACCATGAATATTTTGAGTAGCCCTAAGGATAGATAAAGCGTTCTTTTCTGTAGATTGCCAAGTTCTCTTTGTAGTTACCGTGACATTTCCTACTGACCAGCCTGTTCCAAGTAAGGCATAATTCATAGGAGCATCAGGAGTTTCAGCAATAAAGTCTCTTGCTTCTTTTTCTGTACTAAATGATAAATCATAAAAGGCGGCTTCTGCATAAACAATAGTTACTACTTTGCCATCAGAACTCTTTTCATCTTTTATAGTCCTTATACGATAGACATCATTTACAATTTGAACTTGCTTTTCATTATCTAATGTTTCCCTTTTAGGGTCATGGAAGGGAAGTTTAAATTCTAAAATATCAGCACCGTTTACTTCACTTGTAACTAAAATATCAAAAGCATTATCAAGTACCGATTCCCATGCTCCATCAGAATTTAATACTACTGGCCTTGCAAAACCTAATTTTTCATAAGGTGGTCTTGGGATATCATGAAGCTGTATTTCTAAAAGTTTAGGAGTCTTACTTGAATCCTGTGTTGTTAATGTGATTCTGTAACGAATATAAGCTTTATTTGGTGATTGCAACTCACCACTTGAACCAATGGTCTGCCATGCAGTCCAGCTATCCAAATCATCTGAAGTAGAAGTTTCAACTAAACTTATAGAAGTTATTCCTGCAGTATATTCACTTGTTACAGAAACCCTGCCAGTTCCAGAAAGATTACAAAGAGCCGCTGTTGTATATAAGATTCCACTTGAAGGATAAGAGCCATCAGTTTCTTTTAATAAAACAGCTCCTGCTTCTTTGATAGCATCTACATCTGAGGAACTATCTCCACCATTAGCAAGCAGTGAAGATTTAAAATAAAAAATAAGATCATCCATATTTAAATCAGAATCTTTTTCATAAAACCAATCATCAAAACCACCAGCGTAATAATAAGTATTTGCATGCATCCCCATTACAATATCTGCGGTGCAAGATTTATTTAATTCACCAGTAAAGCTCCTAATTGGAGATTGCCAAACAGCCCCATCACTACGATCACAAAGTAAGTTTTGTACTTGTTTATTATTTACTTCGATAATGGAAGCAAAGAAGTACCAACCGTTATTCTTTAGAGTGATGGGAGGTGTTTCTGATTGATCATAAATCAGTGTTCCCGAAGCATTATATAGCATTAGTCGTGGTCGCCCTTGATATAAAGATACATAAAAGATTGGCTGACCAGGACCCTGTCTAGTATTAAAAATGGGGATAAAGGTCTGACCAATGGAATAAGTAGTAGGGTTTATCCAACCACCTACAACTATTTTTTCTCCTAAATCAGTAAAAAAGCCACCATCATTGGTAGCTACTAAATGAGTTTTTTCACTTGTTGGATTAATGATGTTTTGCCTAAAAAACCTGCCTAGTCTACTTGCAGGAAAAGATGCAGATGTTCCTGACCAAGCTGATACATAAAAGTCTCTGTTAAATCCAGAGGCATCTGCAATCATATTATTACTATCTGGTGCGGTTTCGTTGAATCTCCAAAGAGCCACAGTTTTATTGCTAACAGGAAATTCTCCTGTAAAATCTACTTGTGAAGTCAATACTGATTTTATAGCCAAAGTCATCACCTCCAACAGCTATTTGCTAAAATGTTTAATTCTGAAAAGGTTGCATTATTGGTGTTTATTATAATTTCATTACTTCCTTTATTTAGAATTGGGAAATTAAGTTCATCTAAAATAGGCAATCCATTTCTTAGTGTATTGCCGTTTAAGTCAGTAACTTTTGCAGTCAGCAATAAACTATCTATGACTAAAATTTCATTTGAAGCTAGTCTTCCTATAAGCTTTAATTCTTCACCATTTGTAGTGATTGTCACAAAAGACGATGATGAACTATCAATATTTCCTTTTAGCTGATAAATAGGGTAAGAATTAATATTTCCTATATTTCGCACTAATTCATGAGAGCCTGTTGTAGAAAAAGTAAATTGCTCATCTGTTATTGCATAGCCATTAGGGTTTGGGCAAATAAATGTTAATTCAAAGGAGCCTGCACTACTTAATATTCTTTCACAATCTATTTCTGTATTTAATCTTGCTAAAAAGAATCTATCAGGCACATCATCTAGAACTAATTGTTTTAGCCCTTCCATAGGATTTAACCATGCAGATATATCATCTAGTACTTTTACTAGGTTTTCAAAAGTTCTTTGAGGATAAATATTGCAAGAAACCTTAATATATCTTTCAGAGCTGTCACATCCAAAATCAGCAATACCTACTTTACCAGGAACAATCTCATAAGAATTTCTAAGGGGAGGAGATGCTTGCCAGCTTGTAAGTCTCGCTTTTAGTTTCATGTTTTTAGAATGAATACCATTATACATAAAGCCCATACATCAACCTCCTTATACTGTGATAAATCTTCCTTGAGCTCTAGAGCCTGTTTGCATTAGATTATATAATTCTTGTGAAACCTTTCTAATATCATCTTCACTTCTTACAATCATTTGATGAACTGTAACAAGTGGTCCAGTATTCATGGATGGAGCAAGTCCACCAGTTCCATTTACATTTACATTCGAATCCACATCAAAATCCCTAGGTATTGCTCCTTCAATATCATCTGAAACCTTGTTCATGGCCTTATCAAAACCTTCACCAAGACCAATGGCCATATTATCACCAATACCTGCAAAGACAGTAGAAGGTGATTTAATACCAAGAACTCCTTTAACACCACTTACAATTCCACCTACGAAACCACTAATCTTATCCTTAATCCAAGATACCATTGAGGAGATACCATTCCATAAACCAGTTACTATATTTTTACCTACTTGAACTATTGAAATTGCTGCTTTTCCAATGCCAGTAATAATAGCTGTTATAATTTGAGGGATTGCTGCTACAAGCTGTGGTATTGCTTTTATTAATCCAACGGCAAGCTGAAGTATAATCTTAATTCCCATATCAATAATAAGAGGAAGGTTGCTAGTAATAAAATTAATTATCCCACTAATTATCTTTGGTAGTGCTTCTATTAACCTTGGCAGAGCATCAACTAATCCCTTAGCCAGTCCCATGATTATTTGTAAAGCTGCGTTAAGTATCTGATCCATATTATTTAATAAGGTATCAACTATTAAAATTATAGCCTCAACAATTGATGGAATTAATTCTGGCAAGGCATCTGCAATTCCTAGAGCAAGGGCTACAACTATTTGTATAGCTGCCTCAATAAGTAGAGGTAAGTTCTCAATAATAAATTCTGCTACAGTGGTTACAAGATAAACTACCATATCAATTAAGGGAGCAATATTTCCTACTATGGCATCAATAATACCTGTTAGAAGTGCAATAGCCCCTTCTAAAAGTGGAGGTAAGAGAGTAGGCAGTAAAGCTACTAATACATTCACAAGTTCAGTTAGCATGATGGATACCATTTCAATAACTTCAGGAAGGTATTCACTGATTCTTTTAATTCCATCCATTAAAAAAGATGATATTCTCTCGCCAATGGCAGTAATATCACCTTCCCCAAAACCATCATTTAAAATTGCTGTTACATCTCTTACAAGGGATGTCACATCTCCAACAACCTCACCAGCCATATCAGAAAATTGCTCTCCAATTGTTATTTGCAAGCCTTCATAGGCTGATTTTAAACTTCGAACAGAACCTGCAAGCCCACTTTCCATAGTTTCAGACATTTGCAGGGCTGCACCTTCAGCATTGGCAAGTTCGTTATAGAGGTTGTTCATCTCATCGCCAGTACCAGATAAAAGTGCGTTAACTGCTGCAAGGTCTTGTTTGTTAAAGATATTACTCAGTGCATTCATTTTATCTGATTCGGATAGACCACCAAGTTTTTCATTTAGGTCTTCAAAGATTTCATTCATTTCACGAATATTACCCGATGAGTCTGTCACACTAATCCCTAAAGAATCTAGCTCTTTTGCTGCTGCAGAAGTCGGAGAAGTAAGTGACATAATAACATTTCTAAGTTTTGTTCCACCTTCTGATCCCTTGATACCACGGTTAGCTAGAACACCAAGCATGACATTTAAGGTATCAAGTTCTTGTCCTGCATTTTTCATGGTGGCACCAGCTACTAAGATACCTTCACCTAATTGCTGAACATCGGTATTGGACTTTTGAGAAGTTTTAGCCATCATATCCATATAGGAATCCATATCTGAAATCTCAAGTCCTAAGGTTGCCATAGAGTCAGTAACAAGATCTGATGCTTTGGCTAAATCCATGCCACCTGCAGCTGCTAGGGTTAAAACTCCTGGAAGTGCATCAATGGCCTGTTCAGCATCATAACCAGCGAGGGCTAGGTAGTTTAAGGCATCAGCCGATTCAGAAGCAGAAAATCTTGTACTAGCACCAGCTTCTTTAGCTGCCTCTGAAAGTTTTTTAAATGCCTCTTCGCCTTCCACGCCTGTAAGTCCCATAGTTGCTTGTACTTGTTTCATGGAATCTTCATAGTCAGCGTAAACATTCAAAGAATCCTTTATCCATTTGCCTGTAGCTACAGCACCTGCACCTATTGCAGCCATAGCTGCTGCAGCCGCTTTTAGTCCTGCAACTAGGGTTTTACCAGCAATCTCTCCAGCCTGTTTTAAGCCACCTACAAGTTTATCAAGCTTTTCTCTATTGAGCCTTTTTACTTCTTCTTGAGATTCTTTTAATTCACGTTCCATATTATTTAGTTCGGCATTGGCATTGTTAAGCTGTGTCTGCCAAGAGAGAGTTCTTCTATCATTTTCACCAAAGGAGGCGGCAGCATTAGCTAATGCTTTTTCTAAAGTAGAGACTTTTTCTTTTTGTGCATCTATTTCTTTATTAAGCTGGTTGTTTCTAGCTGTAATGGCTTGAATGGATTTGTCGTTTTTATCAAACTCAGAGGATACAAGTTTCATTTCTGAGCCTAAGACCCTAAAGCTTTGATTGATTTCTCTAAGGGCATTTTTAAACTGCTTTTCACCCTCAATACCAATTTTAAATCCAAAGTCTGACACCTTACCACCTCCTTAGATTCCCATAGGGATAATGTCATCAATAGAAACTTCTCTTTTAGGCTTTGCCATTCCAGTAAATTGCTTGTGAATTTCCCATTGATCCAAAAGCTCCCCTATTGCCATAAGCCAAACATCTGGCTCTGGTCTATGAAGCTGAGTTACTCCATAATAAATAAGTCGAGCAAACAATTCTTCATCGCTTACTCGACTTGCTCGTTTTTTGAGTTTTCGTCCTCTGATTCTATATGTCTTTTAGTTCCTTTAAACATAGCCTCCATAATCGCATCTTTATATGTTGCCAGTTCATGAGGGGAAGTTAGAAGTTCTACATCATCTTCAGTTAATAATTCTTCCTTTTCTCCATTAAGTCTGTTGTTGATTAAGATGCTTTGATTAGCCAAAAGTGCAATAAGCCAGACAATTTCTTCTAGTGCCATCTCAAAATTCTCTGCCTTCATTAACTTTTCACCAAGATTTTCAAGACCACCATAGCGTTTTGCTATTTCCTTTGTTGCCTTTGTAGTTAAAATAAGGCGATATTCTTTGCCACCTATAGTTATCAGACTGCTACGTTCCTTGTCCATAATATTCCTCCTTATTCCTCTGTTCCATTAGCAGTGAAGAGAGGTTCATAAACTTCGTTATACCACCCAGTTATTATTTCAGAGGACACACCCTCATCACCCTCACTAACTTCAGCCTTCCATGGATGCTTTCCTTGACCGTCAAGTTTATTTCTACGAATGACAGTCCCTTCAATGGTAGGTGTTGAGAAAGTAATACTATCTCCTTTAGTAGCAAGGTTCGTAGCTGGGATGCCAAACTTCACACGGTATAGCCAAAAGTAACGATATTTTCCGTTTGCTTTTTTAGCTCTAAAACCTATTGCTACAGGATCGCCTCCATCTTCACTTGTTGAGATTAATACTTTGTTATCATCAATTGTTGCCCCTGTTAAATCACTGGCAGCTTCTACACCAATATCATCGATTCCAAGAGAGAGTGTACCATTTTGAAATTCCTTAATGATTTCTGCAGCACCGTCATCTGCATAAAGGGTTGCTTCTGCAAGTTCGACTGAAAGCTCCGCACTAATTGCTTTTGCTAGAGGAATAGGGGTATCATAGGTTTCATCACCGTTTGAATCTTCTGTTATTTTTGCATAATAAAGTCTATCAAGACCGATTGTTGCCATATGTTAATCCTCCTTATCTAACTTAAATTTATAAGATTTTGCTACATCTAGAGCATAGTGGTGATATCCAGTATCGTCCTCATGCCCTAAATATCTCATATCAGTTATTGTAAAACCCGCACCTAAAAGGGTACGGGTTAGTGTGTTTTTAATCTTTATATAATTTCCTTTAGAAAATAAGGAAAGTCTTAATTCTTGTACTTCATACTCTGGAAGATTATCTGCATAAACCTCAAATAAATCTACAAGAGGAGTTGCAACAAGATAGATATCGGGAGGGTTATCTGAAAATACTCCTGTTTCTATGGGAATGTCACATATGTTTGAGAGAGTATTTATTTCACTTAGAATACTCATATATTTTTTACCTCCCGATCAAATCTTTCCCTCATAGCATCAATACAAGGTTTTCTCGAAGTTCTTCTAGCAGGCTTCAAAAATGGCTTTGCTGGTTGATTAGATTTTCCATACTCAAGGATATTTGCAATTTTAGCATTACTATCACCATCTTTTCTTGGCTCTTTAAAACCTACCTTAACATTATGATTTCCATTTCTATCTAATAGGGCAGGGGAGAGGCCAAGGGAGGATACAAGCTCTCCAGTAGAGCGACTTTTTACTTTTGTTCCTTTTCCAATGGAGGACTTAAGATTAGATTTTACGTGTTCGAGGACAACTTCACCACCAGACTCAAGTACCTTAGGGATAATTTCATCCGTTTTATCACCAAGTTTTGAAATCTTCAATAGAAAATCTTCAGGCATTCTCATAGATACTTTAGCCATCTGATACCACCACCTTTTTTGCTAGAACTTCAACATACATTCCACGGTTTTTTATGTCCTCTACACTTATAATTTCATAACGGTCACCACTACAGCCAATTATCATCTTTGATGTAATATCCACATCTGGAATTTTACGAAACCTAAAAAGGGCACTAGCTTCTGAAAACAAGGCTCTGTTTGCCCATTTTTCACTAGCATGCCTTTCTTCTTTATAGGCTCTTATGGTGGCTAGGATATTATCATTAACCTTACTAAATCCTTCATCATCTTTAATTCTTTCAACAAGAATAATATCTATAAAAGTATTGATTTTTCCAAGTCCCATAACCTACACCTTCCAATCTTTATCAAGGCGTAAAAGATTATTAATCGTTTCTCTTGCTTGATGACCTGCAATAGCGGTATCAGCAAAGAAGCCACCTGTACTACCATCACGGCTTTCATAAAAGTGAGAGGATAGCATAATGATAGCTTGCTCAGTGACTGGAGACATTGTGTTTTCACTGTAGTATCCTTCTTTTAAATGTTGATAGCTCTCAGCATAGGATATAGCGGCGTCAATATACATTTCCAAAAGCTCATCATCTTTATCGTGTTCAAGTATTAGATTTGCTTTAACCTTTTCAATTAGTGTCATTAGCCGCCACCTTCCTTTCTTTATGGAGTATCATCTACCATTAGCCCTGCAGTTTTTAACTTAGAAAGCAGATCATTAAAATCTGTGACCAAATCTTCTATTGTAGTAGCAGTGCTTTTAGATTGGTTTTCAATAAGAGAGAGGCCAACTACTGTGGCCTCATCTTTGATTTCCAATGTACCGCCTATAACGGTTTTCTCTCCGCCTTGTTCCGTATAATTTTTAGTATTATAAGTCATCTATTTACACCCCTTATTAAGCTTTTTGTTGTAGGACTTTAATTGCTTCTGGAAGGATAAGTTTTCCGTCCACTCTTTGGCTACCTAAGAAACCTACTTGACCACTAGTTGCAAAAAGCTCATTTAGTCTTTTGAAAGAACGACCTTGTCTGTCAGCAATCCAGTAGTATCCAAAATCACCAAAGGCGATGGTCTTAGCACCAGCCTCAAGAATAGGAGCATAAGCAGATGTATATACTGGACGATTAAGCAAAGTATCTGGTGTTCCTGCTGTAAGTGATGGCTGCCATAAATATTGACCTTGACCGTCCTTTAATTTACGAATAGCCTTTATAGTTGCATCATTCATGATAAAAGACGCATTTTTTCTGTAGGGAGCTTTAAGAGAATATACTAAATCAATAATCTCATCTGCTGTAATTGCAGTAGCAGAGCCAGCTGTTATTCCAAGTTCAGCACCACCTGTAGAATTAAAGATCCCTGTAGGTTTTCCAATCCCATCGCCAACTAGGAAAGCTTCTTCTTCCTTAGCACCGATTCTTCTTGCAAACTCAGTAGAGATATAGCTTTCAATGTTAAATATACTGTCATTCAAAAGTTCATCAGATACTTTAATCATAGTACCTAGCTTATAAGCTCCGATGGAAGTTTGCCCAAATACAGAATCACTTTCTTCATATTCTTCGCCTTCATCAAGCCAAGATGCAGTTCCTTTAGTCACTACAACAGGGATCTTTTTGTCGCCGCTTGAGGTTTGGATGACTTTAGCAAGTTTACGGAAGATATTCTCTTCTTCAAGGGTTTGAATTAAAGTTCTTTCAAATTCATCGGGAACAAGGTAACCTCCTTCTGTATCATCACCTATGGATAGAGAATTAAATACATCTGACTTTGGATTTTTGGTTCTCATAACATTCCAGAAGGCTTTCTTATACTCATCAGATGCACGACCTTCTTTCGTTTCCCCCATACTATTGTTAGGTTTATTAGAGAGGGGAGTGGAAGTAGGCTTTGATAGTTCTAAATCGAGAACGGCTTGTTTTTCTAACCTGTCTATCTCTTTACCTAAATCAACTACATCTTGTTCCATTCTTTCATAGGTAGCAGTATCTTCAGCTGAAACAAGCCCTTTGTCATCTCTTCTTGCATCTAAAAAAGCTTTGGCACTTTCCCAAAGCTTCGCTCTTTTTTCTCTTAATTCTAATATTTTATTCATTGAATATACCTCCATTTATTTAATTAGATTTAATCTTGTACTTAGTTCTTTATAGGAAGTGCCAGCAGGAGGCTTTTCCTTTTTGGGTAGTTTACTTAATATAGAATTGACAGCTACCATATTACTGAAAGCTAATCCTTCTAGGTTTTTATCTTCATCACCCTGTGCAAACATTATTTTATCTGCAAACCCCAAGTCCACAGCCTTTCTAGCATTGAACCAGGTTTCCTCATCCATAAGATGAGAGAGTTCATTCCTTGGTATGCTAGTTTTTAACTCATAAGCATTAATGATGCTTTCTTTAACTTCTGATAGCATTGCTTTGGCTTTTTCCATTTCACTTGCATCGCCAAAGGCAATAGTCAACGGATTATGGATCATCATTAGACCTGTAGGTGAAATTTGTACTTCAGTACCAGCCATAGCAATAACGGATGCCGCACTAGCTGCAATTCCATCAATCTTAACTGTGACGTTGCCTTTATAATCCATTAACATATTGTAGATTTGACTAGCAGCAATGCAGTCGCCACCAGGGGAATTAATCCAAACAACAATATCTCCAGATTCACTATTTAACTCATCTTTAAATAGTTTAGGTGTGATTTCATCTCCATACCAAGTTTCATCAGATATCACACCATTTAAAAATAAAGTCCTTTCATCATCATTCTTTATCCAGTTCCAAAACTTCTTTATTTTCATCACCTCCAGTGTTTTTATTCGCATAAGCACCAACATCTTTAAGCTTTAGCATATTGCCATTGACCATGTATGTGTTTCCACCTTCATCAGAGGGTATAGGGTTCATGTTTTCTAAACTCCTTACATCGTTAGGAGACATAAATCCATTTTGAATGCCGATAGAATAACCTCTCATTCTTGATTCATAGTCCCCACGAAGAAGGCCTTCAACTAAGAAACTAACAAAGTACTTGTGCCTTTCTTCCTCAGAAAACAAGGCTTTATTAATAGATTGCTCTATTCTAACAAGCCAAGGTCTTATAGTATGAACTACAAAGCTTATAGATTGATGTTCAATATTTGAAAAAGTAGCTCTTTCTAAATCACCAACTAAATGGGGAGGGACTCTAAATATTCGACAAATTTCCTCAGTTTGATATTTCCTTGTTTCTAAAAACTGTGCCTGTTCTGGTGGTATGCCGATGGGAGAGAACTTCATACCTTCTTCAAGAACGGCAACTCTATGAGCATTTGATGTTCCTTGATACACTTGATTCCAGCTATCCCTAATTCTATGAGGATCTTTTACAACACCAGGATGTTCTAGAACACCACCAGGATTTGCACCGTTTGAGAAGAACTTAGCTCCGTATTCTTCTGTTGCTAGAGCCATACCAATTGCATTTTTAGCCATGGCAATGGGGGAGTATCCAATAAGACCATCAAAGCCAAGGCCTGGTATGTGAAGGACCTCTGTATTTCTTAGTAAATATTCCTTCCCTTCGCTAGTATAGAGATAATAAATTTCTCCATTTTCACTTCTTCCTACCTTCATCTTGTCTGGAAGCAGGGGATATAGAGCCACTACTTTTCCATGCCCATTTCTTATTATCTGAGAGTAGGAATTTCCCCATAATAAAAGATGACCCATAAGTGTTTCTCTAAACACGAATGAAGTCATCTCAGGGTTAGGCGAATCTGATAGAAGGTAATATATTGGATGGTGCCTTGCTTTTTCCTTTCCACTTTCAGTATTCATATAAGTGTGGAGTGGGAGTGAGGCTATCGTTTCAGCCAGTATTCTAACACAAGCATATACAGCTGTGGTTTGCATAGCTGTTCTTTCGTTTACTGTTTTCCCACTACTAGTAGAGCCAAAGAAAAAACTATAAGTAGATCCAAATAAGCTATTCTTTGGTTCAGCCCCTGATTTAAAGAATCTTGAAAATATATTTATATGATCACCTCCTAAAATTGGGCATGAAAAAAGCACCTCGTGTAGAGATGCTTTTAAATAAGGTTGAGACGTGCAATATGCACTATACGTCAATAATCCTTAATATTGTTTTGGTTATTAAACAGTTTATAGCTATTGAAAATAGATAGGAATTGTTCAAAGCTAATATTGTTTAAATCAACTACTTTTGCATGCTTTAAGGCTTTATTAAATTGATTTTTTGTAAATAGTTTTCGATATTCTTTGTTAACCCATTTCTTAACAAAATTTTCATACATTTTTCTATCCTTGTATGATATTTTTGATGTAAGCCTTTTTAATAAAATCAATGAGCTATTAACTTTAGGTTGGGGATGAAAATATTCTCTCGGGACCATTCTTAATATTGAAATATCCACTTCTGTCATCAAAAGTAATGCTAATGCTCGCTTTATATCCAATAACCTTTTAGCAAATCCGTATTCCACGATTAAATAACTTTCAACAGCTGTACTTTCAAATACAATTTTTCGTATTATATCTGTACTAATGTTGTAAGGAATATTACCGTATATTTTATATCTTATATTTTTAGGAAATTTAAATTTTAGTATATCCTGGTTAACTATTTGAAAGTTCCTTTGATGTACTAATTTCTGTTGAGTTGCTAGACACAAGTCAGGGTCAATTTCAATTGCAGTTACATGGTTACATATTTTAGCCAATTCTAATGTAGTATGACCTTTGCCCGAGCCTATTTCAAATACGTTATCTTCTTCGTTTAAATTTATATTTTTCAAGATTTTATTTATATTTCTCTTCGAAGTAATAAAATTTTGACTATATTTTATATTTATTCTATTCATTATAACCCTCTCTGTCACGGTTATAATGAATTTTCATTTATCAATTCATTATAACCACTTATTTCTTGTGTATTAAGTCGTATATCAACTTAATTCGTAACCAACAATAAGTATACCAAATGATTCACGATATTAAAAGACCAATATCCCTCTTTCATCATATACACTACCAGTACTAACTCCATCATTTCTCAAAGCTCTATCTAATGCCATTATTGTGGCAACAGCACCATCAATTTTTTCACTAGACTTTTCCTTGTCTGGCTTAATGTTTCCAGCAGGGTCAGTTCTAACGAATATATTATCCATCATCCACCTAAGGACAGGGTGGCCACCATGGGCTAATTTTTCTTCTAAGGTAAGTTTCATTAATTCTTTAGTTGGAGGACTCATATCTTTAAAGCCTTGACCAAAAGGTACAACTGTAAAGCCCATACCTTCTAAGTTTTGAGTCATCTGAACAGCACCCCAGCGGTCAAAGGCGATTTCTCTAATGTTATAGTCCATCCCTAATTCTTCAATAAAGTTTTCTATGAAACCATAGTGAACGACATTACCATCAGTGGTTTTAATAAAACCTTGCTTTTCCCATAAATCATAATTAACATGATCCCTTCTAACTCGGAGATCAATATTTTCTTCTGGTATCCAAAAGTATGGAAGGATACTGTATTTATCATCCTCATCTTCTGGGGGGAATACTAAAACAAAGGCTGTTATATCTGTAGAAGATGATAGATCAAGGCCGCCATAACAAACTCTACCTTTTAAATCATCGGGGTTAACTTTAAATGCACAGGCATCCCATTTGTCCATAGGCATCCAACGTACTGCCTGTTTTACCCATTGATTTAACCTTAATTGCCTAAAACTATTTTCTTCAGCAGGATTTTGCCTAGCTGATTCAAAAGCTGCTTTAACTTTATCCATGGTAACAGTAATTCCAAGGGAAGGATTAGCCTTTTTCCAAACCTCTGGGTCTGTCCAATCATCATCCATATCTGCACCATAAATAACAGGGTAGAATGTAGGGTCAGTTTTTCTTCCTTCAAGTAAATCAACAGCTTTTTGATGAACTTCCCAGCAGATGCTATTTTGATTATCTCCAGCAGTGGTAATAAGAAAATAAAGTGGCTGGGTTCTAGCATCACCACTTCCTTTAGTCATAACATCGTAAAGCTTTCTATTAGGCTGTGTATGAAGCTCATCAAATACAACTCCATGGGTATTAAAGCCATGTTTATTTTTTACATCAGCAGACAGGACTTGATAGACACTTCCTGTCGGCTGATAGATTAATCTTTTCATCGAATCTAAAATTTTAACCCTTTTAGCTAAGGGGGGACACATTCTAACCATATCGGCTGCAACATTAAAAACAATAGAAGCTTGATTTCTGTCTGCAGCACAGCCATAAACTTCAGCCCGTTCTTCACCATCACCACAGGTAAGAAGGAGAGCAATAGCTGCAGCAAGTTCTGATTTTCCCATCTTCTTTGGAATCTCAACATAGGCTGTATTAAATTGTCGATAACCATTAGGTTTTATAGTTCCAAATATGTCTCTTATAATTTTTTCTTGCCAGTCTATTAATTCAAACTGTTTCCCTGCCCATCTGCCTTTAGTGTGGGTAAGTGCTTGAATAAATGAAACAGCATAATCAGCGGCATCTTCATCATATACTGAATCTTTGGCCATGAATTTAGTTGGCTTATAATTTTTTAGTTTTCTAATTAGAGCCGCCTCCTTTCTAAAATAAAAAGGACTATCGATTTGAATAGTCCTTAAAAAAAAGTTTTCCAATTTTGAAATGGGGTAGGAATTATTTCTTAAACTCCCCAGTCATTATAAAGTGTACATATTCAGCCTTATGATCTTCTAGGAAAATAACTAGTTCATAAAACTTTCGTTCATTGGCTTCGTATTGAACTCTATTAATATCAAACATATTGGTAACTCCACTATCTCTAATTGATAATATTTGCTCCTTAATCTTCTCGGTCATTGGTAGTTCCAGCCCTTTCTACAGAATCTTCTAAAGCGGTACGAAGTGTTTCTATATCAAAGTTTTGTGCCTTATACCCATCATAGATAACTGAATAATAGTACATACTAGGCTGACCGAGAGCTTTACCTTCATTCATAATATAGGCCATTGCTTTTACATTTCTTCCGTTTAGCTTTACTTTGACATTTTCCTTTCGATAGAGGAAAGGATAACCTTCATATCTATCAAGGGCTTTTTCATCGGTTGCAGTGATTTCCCAGATAAGTACTGGGACTTTACTATCTTTAGAAGGTTCAACAGTAGCAACTGCACTACCGTGACCACCTCTAAATAAAAGTTTGAAACCCTTAAGTTCACTAGCTCCTACAAGTTTTGCAGTTGGGCATCTGTTTGCCATTTGGGGTAGGTTTAAATTCGAACCGTAAGCTACATAAAGTTTTTTATCCATTCTAAATCTTCCTTTCTCTTGCCACAGTTTCGCCTGTGTTGGCTTTTTATTTGAAGTAGGTACTTTCATACCCTTCTACCAGCTTAAGAGGGGATTTACCCCTCGTGGCTTTAAGTAACCGCCTATCTAGGCGGATTCTCGAAACCTCCAAGCTGCAGAACCTTCTAAGTGTTTGCATAGGTGCTCTCTTGGGTTTTTAAATTCTTCACCAATAAAGCCGATTCTGTTAAGCCAGGTTCTCATTGCGAATTTTGGGTTTTCAATCTGTGGCTTTTTGCTACTGGCACTTTTTTGTGTTAATGCTTGTCGGTTCATGGCTAGGCTTAAAAGGATATAGGTTCTTATTTTCCCAGCGTGTAGTGTTCCATTAAAGCCTCTAAGTTCAACTGTTCCTACTCCGTTAAAAAAGCTGTGAAGGTTTAGGAAGTGGTACCTGCTGTCGTGATAATGTCTATCCCTACTTTGATAGTAGCCTTCGTACCAAATATCCTCGATTCCTTTAAAGGTTGTTGGTTTTTTCTTATTCATTTTCTGAACTAAGCTCTTATCCATTTTCTTGCAATATCTCATTCTTTCTCTTTCTATCTCAAGGCTAGTGTAGAGCAGGTCATTTCTTGAGTAAATAATGTTTAGGAAATTTCTAAGGCTCCTTGGAGTATGTTCCTCGCCATCAAGGTGGATATGTATCCCAGTAGTTTTGTTAGTAAAACCTCCAGCTTTCCTAATTTTCCTAACCATTTCTTGAAGGCTTTTAATGTCTCTTTCATAGGTTAAGATTGGGCTAACTATTTCTACGCTATATTCACTTCCTGCTGAAGCTTTTTGTCCATTTATTTTCCTTTGACACTTTATGCTTCCGTCATAAACAACTTCCCAAATTCTACCGCTAGGCTCTACTACTTTGTAGTTACGTCCTTGTTTTTGCATGATTCCTTCTAAATGTGTAGCTATGGTTCGAGCTGTTTTTTCCCTAGTGATTCCTGTAAGCTCAATTTCAATTCCAAAGTTTCTTCTAAGCATGGTTTATCCCCTTTCAGTGTGTTTTTTTGTTACATACATATATCACTCAGAAGGGGATAAATAGCAAGTACTATTTTCAGAATAAACACAGTATTATCAAGGGTTTATGCCTGTTTTTATTCTGTAATTTTTCTGCAGATATCTTCGCCAAAAGCTATGCCAAGAGAACTTCCTTTATCCCAGTTAACATGAATTGTACCGATATCATCAACTCCCGTAACTGTTCCTTTATCACCAGCTTTTAATGTAGAGTAGGGGTCATCCATTTTTACAAGAGCAACTCTTGTGCCACTAGGAAACTCCTTTTTAAGTCTTTCTAATATTTCTCTGTGTATTTCTTTCATGGTTATTTGACCTCCTTATTGGCTGGTAGCCCATTTCTAAATGCAGAGCTTCCAGTAAGACTTGAAAGGAGTGTCTTTCTGTGGGCTTTGTATTCTGGACCAATCATTCCAAGTCTTATAAGCCATGTTCTAAAAGTATATTTATCATTGTCTGTTACAATTGGCTTTGAAGAAGTATATTGTAGCTCTTTAGCTTTTTTAATTAAAAGGCTTAGAAATTCTGATGAAGTTTGAATATCTCCCTTTATGAAATTAAAGGTTAGTTTTTCATCGTTAAAATCAATGCCTTTACAATTTTCCTTGTTTATGGTTGTAAGTATTTCACTCAAGGATTCAAGAGTAGAGATTTCATCAATTAATTCTTTTTCTACTATGTTTTCAGAGCAGTCAAAAACCTTTTTAATAAGTGACTGTTTGCTATAAATCATGTTTAGAAGGTTTTTAATAGTTCTTTCATCGTGACCTTCCATGGGGAAGGATATTTCAATAGAATCAAATTCAGTCTCCGTGGTTTCTTCTGAAGAATTTAGTATTTCATCAAGTTCCATTTCATCACCTGCCTTATTAATTATTGTGCCGTCCCTTGTAATGGTAAAATCTCCAACTTCATAAGCAAAGCTTGGAACTCCTAAATATTTAGGCTTTATTCCTAGATGTTTTCCCAGAATTTTGACTTTTTCTTTTCTATCCATATTTAATACCTCCAAGTAATGTAGTACGTCTATACATCACTCAAAAGCATGTATTATGCAAGTTATATTTCAGATATTCTTATGGTTTATTTCTAAGTAACTATTAAAGATGATACAGGGAAAACAGTAGCCTCATATAATACTAATCCTTTGAGATATTTGCATATTTAGTCTTTTTACCGTTTCTAATTAAATAAACATCTTGATCAGAACCGACTTGTTCAATATAACGCTTCACAATAACATCCGCGTATTTTTCATCAAGCTCAATCATATGGCAAATTCTATCTGTTTGCTCACAGGCAATTAATGTACTTCCCGAACCGCCAAAGGGATCAAGAACAATACAGTTAGTTAAGCTTGAGTTTAAAATAGGATAAGCTACAAGTGCCACGGGTTTCATTGTTGGATGATCCTTGTTCTTTTTAGGTTTTTCAAATTCCCAAATAGTGGTTTGTTTTCTGTCAGAGTACCAGTTATGCTTGCCTTTCTTTTTCCAGCCGAAGAGAACGGGTTCATGTTGCCATTGGTAAGGGGAGCGACCTAAAACTAAGGATTGCTTTTTCCATATACAAGTACCTGAAAGATAAAAGCCCGCATCAGAGAATGCCTTTCTAAAGTTTAAGCCTTCAGTATCTGCATGGAATACATAAATGGATGCGTCCTTAGCCATAACAGTTTCCATTCCTTGAAAGGAAGCAAGGAGGAAGTCGTAGAAGGCCTGGTTTCCCATATTGTCATTTTTAATTTTTCCAGCAGTACCTTCATAATTTACATTATAGGGAGGGTCAGTAATCGTTAAATTAGCCAACTTTCCATCCATTAAATCTTCATAGGTTTTAGGGTTAGTACTATCGCCACAGATAAGTCTGTGTTCGCCAAGCAGCCACAAATCTCCTAACTGTGAAATGGCTGGTTTTTTAAGTTCTTCTTCAACATCAAAATCATCTTCTTTAATATTGTCCTTTAGAGAATCTTTAAATAGATCATCAAGTTCAGCAGGGTCAAAACCAGTAAGGGAGACATCAAAGTCTACTCCTTGCAAATCTTCGATTAAAAGCATTAGTTTATCTTTATCCCAATCACCACTGACTTTATTAAGAGCAATATTTAATGCCTTTTCATTTTCATTATCCATATCTACAACGACACAATCAATTTCTTTTTCGCCAAGCTCTACTAGAACTTTATATCTTTGATGGCCACCTATAATATTGCCAGTTCTTTTATTCCAAAGAACTGGCTCAACATATCCAAAGGTAAGAATAGAGTTTTTCAACTTTTCATACTCGGGGTCTCCAGGTTTTAAATCCTTCCTTGGGTTGTACTCGGCAGGATTAAGCTTTTCAATTTTAATCTTTTCTATCTTCATATTTTTTCACCGCCTTTTTAAACTCGTCATATCTATTTACATCTTCCCAAGGAAGGAGAGAGGAATTAAAGTGACCATAAGTAGCTGTGTCAGAATAATGGATATCTCTAAGCCTTAGGTTTTCAATAATTGCTGCAGGTTTTAAATTAAAGACCTCTTTTGCAGCAAGGGTTAATACTTCATCTGATACTTTACCTGTTCCAAAAGTATTAATAGAAAAAGCCACTGGATTTGCTTTTCCAATGGCATAAGAAAGAGCGACCTCGCATTTATCTGCAAAATCGCTCCATACAATATGTTTTGCTATATATCTAGCCATATAAGCACCACTTCTATCTACCTTGGTCGGGTCTTTGCCACATAGAGCACCACCACCGTGGGAGGCAAGACCACCGTAAGTATCAACCATAAGTTTTCTACCTGTTAAACCTGTATCAGCACTTGGTCCACCAATAACAAATCTACCAGAAGGATTGATAAGAATTTCAGTATCCTCATCAAAAGGAAAAACTTCAAAAGCAGGCAGTAGGACAAAGGTTAAAATCTCTCTTTTTAATTCATCATAGGATTTATCTTTATGATGGTGAATAGATATAACTATAGTTTTAACTCTTACTGGTTTATCACCATCATATTCTACAGTAACCTGTGCCTTACCATCTGGAAATATCCCTTTTATTAATTTATCTTTTCTTGCTTTATCTAACCTTTTAGTTATTCTATGGGATAAAACAAGAGGGAGGGGGAGCATTTCTCTAGTTTCATTTGTAGCATAGCCATACATAGTTCCTTGATCACCAGCACCGATTAAGTTATAAGGGTCATCTGTGCCATTTCGCATTTCTATAGCATTATCAACTCCAGCCTTTATATCGGGACTTTGTTTTTGTACATACACATATATTAAAAATTTAAGTGGATTGTATCCAATTTCCCTTAGAGTTTGCCTAACAATGTATCTGATATCTAGTTTCTCGCTACAGGTGATTTCGCCCGCCACGATAATTTTTCCTTTGGTCGCCATAACTTCACAAGCTACTCTAGAAGCTTTATCTTTTCTAAAAGCAGCATCTAAAATATTATCAGCGATTAAATCGCATAGCTTATCTGGATGACCGATACACACACTTTCAGCTGTTAATTGTCTTTTCATTTCTACCTCCAATTATTTATTTTCCTTTGCGGGCAGTAAGCAGCCTTTC
The DNA here is from genome assembly GCF_003987655.1 of Vagococcus acidifermentans. Taxonomy (GTDB): domain Bacteria; phylum Bacillota; class Bacilli; order Lactobacillales; family Vagococcaceae; genus Vagococcus_B; species Vagococcus_B acidifermentans. Next base: position 43,813 of record NZ_NGKC01000003.1, read on the forward strand.
CATTACATTATCTTGAGGATTGTTTCCTGTGTATTCTGATAGAGAGTTTTCTTTTACGATTTGAAATATCTCAAACCACAGTCTATTTGTTTGAGTCATATAATTTTGTCCCATTGCAACATATGGACTTTGAATAGCATTTCCTGTAGTAGGATGTTTTGCTAAAAAGCCATATTCAGTGATTGCCTCTTCGCATTGAATCCATCTTGCAACACTCATAGCATATCTTTCTAAGAGCTGGGGGGAGACGAGGGAGGAACAACCTCTTTCATGTAGCCATTTCCATGTATCTTTATAGACTTCTCCAGCAACTAAAGTCTTTCCATCTTTTTGGACTGCCTCTAACATTTTGTTTGGCTCTGGCATTTCTTCACCTTTTAAGTCTGCGGTGTTCTGAAATTCCATAACTGTAAGAGGTCTTCCACCAGGATTTCCTTCTGCTATTTTTTCTGCTAATGCTTTCTTTTTGGCTCCTGCTCCTATGCGAGCACCACCTCTATTAGTGCCGTCCTTGGCCATATATTAAAACACCTCACTTTCCACTTGCCCTATTACCCCCTTTGAAACTGCATTTTTTTACACGATGCCCCACGCCGCTGTCCGCTTATGAAAGTTTTAGAGATTTACTACCCCCACCGCTCACCACTTTTAGCTGTGATGCTTGAGTGACAAGACTTGCAAAGAGACATAAGATTACTAAACTCATTGCCACCACCTTTGGACAGTGGTACGATGTGATGCACTTCCTCCACAGGAGTAAGCTTTCCGTGTTTCTTACATTCCTCACAAAGGGGATACTCTTTGACGTATCTGTCTCTGATTCGTTTCCAAGCCCTGCCGTATCTTTTGTTGGACTTAGGATCTCTTTGGTACTTGTTATAGTTTTTATTTGTTAACCGCTTATGTTTTTCACAGTACCTATCATCAGTAAGCTTAGGACAGCCAGGATAGGAACAAGGACTCTTAGGTTTCCTTGGCATTCTAGCACCTCCTTTTTGGGCATGAAAAAACCCCCACAGATTTTCTGTGAAGGTTTAAAGTTTTTCTATCTTAATAGTATCAAGTAAGTCTATGAACATCTACTAACATTTCCTATCATTTTTCAAAAGAGTGGTTGTTTCTTCTAAAGCTCTGTCTCTAAGTCTATAAATATGCTGAATGCTATAATCCATATCAACTGCAATCTGCTCCCAAGTTTCGAAGCAAAGGTATCGTTTCTCAAGTAAGGTTTGATACTCCTGGTTCTTTACTTTCTTTATAAGAGCTACAATTTCAGTTTTCAAATCGATAAGCATATCAATGTCTTTATTGATTTCAGCTTGAAGGTCAATAATTTTATCTATAGCATCTGCCATTTTGGAGGTAGCTCTGTTAGGACTTCTTGGCATATCGGATAGGGTAGAAGTGGCTTTAGTAGCAAGTGCATTTAAAGACTCCACTTGCTCAAGCTTGCTATTAATTCTTTGGTCTAGACGATAAGCTTTATTTAAATAATCTTTTGCGTTCATGATGCTACCTCCTCATTCAGTTGTTTTATAAGCATATCTGGGTCAAGGCTGGTAAGAAGTCTATACCAGCCAGAATGAAAGAAACGTTCAACTTCTTCTTTTGTATTTAAAGCAGCTTGATTTCGTGGATGTTTATTTAGTTTTCTAAGTGCAGCACGGTAATCCTTAACTGCTGCTAGAACAATGGCATTAGCCAAATCTTCATATTTTTTATTCATTGCTTTTACCTCCCATTTGCAAGTTGACTTTAACAGCATCGATTAATGCAGACTGGGTATTATCCTTGTTTTTTAAAGCTTTCATCACTTGCTTGTCGATTGTGTCCTTTGCAATGAGGTGATGGATAATAACTGTCTTTTCTTGTCCCTGTCTCCATAGCCTGGCATTTGTTTGTTGGTAAAGCTCCAAACTCCATGTAAGGCTAAACCAAATCAGAGTAGAACCACCAGATTGTAGGTTGAGTCCATGTCCAGCAGATGCAGGGTGGATAACTGCTATAGGGATTTCTCCCTTATTCCATTTTTTTATTGAGTCGGAACTATCCAAGTTCTCCACCTTAAATCTTTTAGTAATTCGAAGCAAATCATGTTTAAACCAGTAAGCGATTAAAACAGGTTTACCGTTGGCCGCTTCTACTAAATCTTCTAAAGCATCTAGTTTTTTATCATGGATATGAACTACATTTTTCTCATCTCCATATACAGCTCCATTTGCCATTTGAAGAAGTTTATTAGATAAGGCAGCAGCATTAGAAGCGGTGATTTCATCCTCATCAATGGTTGCTACTAAATCCTTTTTCATTGCATCTAAGGTTTTACTCTCTTTTTCAGATAATTTCACTTCGACTTCATTTATAGTAAGCTTTGGAAGCTTAAGATAATCGGATCCTTTCATGCTTATGCTAATATCTGAAATCTTTTTATATATGGCTTTTTCTGCTCCTGGTTTAGGCTTATAAGAAAATATAATCTGTTGATTTCGTTTATCTGGAAGGAAATACTCATCTCTATATTTTCCGATGAATCGCCCAAGCCTTTCTCCCATATCTAAAAGTCTAAACTCAGCCCATAAATCCATAAGTCCGTTACTTGCAGGAGTTCCAGTTAAGCCTACAATTCTTTTTATCTTTGGCCTTACTTTCATAAGACATCTAAAGCGTTTGGCTTGATGATTTTTAAATGATGAAAGCTCGTCTATAATTACTGTGTCAAAGTCAAAGGGAAGAGAGCTATCTTCTATAAGCCATTTTACATTTTCACGATTTATAATATAAATATCTGCTTTTTGCATAAAAGCTGATTTCCTTATCTTTTCACTTCCTACAGCAACAGAATATTTTAAATCTTTTAGGTGATTCCATTTTTCAATCTCTGTTGGCCATGTATCTCTAGCAACTCGAAGTGGTGCGATAACTAAAATCTTATGTGCATCAAAGCTATCAAATAATAAATTGTTTAAAGCTGTAAGAGTTAAGACTGTTTTTCCTAACCTAAGCCCATATCCAAAAAGATAGCTGAGATAGGATTTCTTTCAATATATTCAGTAGCATATCTCTGATAATCATGGGGTATGAACTTCATCAGGCATCACCTCCTAGAATATTTCTAATTACTTCTTTTATTTGTTTTTCATCATCAAGAACATATACTTTAAAACCTAAGGATTTAAGAAGTTTATGCCTTGTAATTTGGATTGGTCTAGGTTTTTCACCTTTCCTTTTCACTTCTACAAATCCAATCCTTCCTGTAGGAAGAAGGATAAGTCTATCGGGCATCCCAGCAAAACCTGGACAGGTAAGTTTAAGACAAAGACCATTCAACTTTTTAATTTCTTTTACAAGTTTTTGCTCAATTTGTTTTTCACGCATTGACCTTCACCTTGCTACATATTTTAGTTAATGAATCCAAGAAATCGTTTTTAGCTATAAAGCCTTTATTCATCGGCTTTTTTGGCAAATAGATTCATCAGAATTTTAGGGGGAGTGTAGGTCGGTGTAGGCTGTCTATATAACTTTTATATATTTTTTTAAATTTATTTTTGTCTATATGAAAAAGTTGTAATATAGACATACACCGACCTACACTAATTACAAAATACTTACTTAAATAAACTCTGATTTTAGCCTTAAACCCTTAACGATAACGCCTTTATTAGTTCGCTTTCTTTCAAAGTTTTCTGATTCAAGAGCTGTATAGAAATCTGCTGTACTTCTTGTAAATTCACCAACCCTTAAACAAAAAGCACGGTACTCATCATAGATTTCACCCGACTTGGCTGTGTAGCTTCCATCAACTTCACAACACTCATTTAGAAAGTGTGCTAACCAGTTATTATTTTCTCTATAAATATCAATGGCATCTTGAACTTTCTTAGGTGGAGTTATGTTGTAATTATCATCAATTACTTTCTTGGCCCCTTCAATTATCCATGTAAGAATTGCACCACCAGCATTTTCAATGAGATAGTCCGTGTAATTTTTTATATCATTATTTCCTTCAATCTTTGCCTCAAAAGGAATCACAATAAGTCTTCTCCAAGTTCCCTCATCAATAGCTCCAACCTTTGGCAGGTGGTTCGTATATAAAACCAATGTGTGAGTCGGGATATAGCTAAAAGGATCTTTATATTTTTTCTCTGCATAGATTTCATCAGTAGAACAAAGCTGTTTTATATTAGAAGTATTTAGCCTCATACCTTCTTCAAGTTCAGCTGCAATAAGGAGTCTTTTTCCTTTTGCCTCGGCAAGCTCTGGCTTAACATTTCTTCTGCAGCCAACAGTAAGAATGTCGGCTGAAATATTACCACTATAGCTTCCTAAAACCCTGGCGATGGCATTCCAAAACGTAGATTTACCATTACGGCCTTCACCGTAGGCTATGATTAAAGCCTCAACATAAACTTTTCCTATAGCAGCAAGCCCCACAATCCTTTGCACATATTCAATGAGAGCTTTATCTTTGCTAAAAAACACATCAAGGGCATCAAGCCACTTATCCATTCCTACATCATCTGGACTTACAGATGTTTGCTTTGTTATAAAGTGGGAGTAGTTTGATTCCATTTTTGATTGGATACCTTGTCTTAAATCAAAAGTAGCCTCTGGTGTGTTCAGTAGAAAGCCATCTGTGTCCAGATCCTTAGGGAGAATCTCAAGCATAGGCTGTGCTTCTTTTAGTGCGGAAGATATCTTTTTGGAATCTCTTCTAGCGATGACATATTTTTTATAGGCAATAGCAGATTCATACCTTTTAAAAGACTCATCTTGGTCCTCGCCAAAGTCTTGTGCAGCCTTTTTTGCACCTTTTTCCATAACAATGTCAAGAGCACCGTTATCAGTCATTTCATTTAAAGCATTATTGATTTCGAGTTCAGCCTCTTTAAGCTGTCTAGTGGTTAATTCTTGTGCAACAGCTTGTGCTTTAGGTTTTGATTCCTCCCAAAAGCTACCGTTATATACTAAAAAATCAGTAGCAGGGGAGTACCTAAGAATTTCTTTATATTCATTGGAAAGAACAATGGCTTGACCTACATCTGAGAAATCTTCTGGCTTTAACTGAAGTTCTCCACCATAATCTTCTGGGGGAATGTAATCCTTTTGAGAAGATACTCTTTTACCAAAATTAACAGCACTATGCCATATAAGATTTAATTCATCCTCGTCTAGGGGCGGATTGCATTTTTCAGCCTCTTTAAGGAAGAGGGCATAGGCTTCATCTGTATTTCCAAGACGAACTATAACTCGTCCAGCATATCGGGACATGGTGCTATTTCTTGTTCCTTCAGGAACTTCCTCAGTAGAACTATCCCAATCTTCAAAGCTTGCAGCATCTAAATAATCTTCAATACTTTTAGTACCATCATGAATTTCTATGTTGGGAGTGCTAGTACCAAAGATGAACCTTGCACTATCAAGGGCGTTGTTATCAAAGTAGGGGAAAGCGGTCGCTATTTTTTGTTTTAACTTTGCATATTCGGCTGGGTCAGTTATTTCCTTAATCATGAAATATACATGAAACCTCGGCCTTGGTGTTCTTACCCCTTTTTGTTTCATATGGTTTCTACTGTAGGCAGCAACAAAAGGAATATCTTCAAATGTTGTAGCCACATCAGCCACAGTGACCCAATCCTTTGGGTCATCTGAATGATCGTTATCACAATCAAGTACAGCATTATCTGATTTGATAAAATTACTTGTGCTTCGATAGTTATTTTCAAATTTAGCTGAAACATGATCATATTTAATTGCGTCTATCATCGATGATTTATCTGTAACTATAATTTCTTTGGGATAGATACAGTTTGAAAGATTCCCTGAGGTGTTTGATGTATATAGAGTAAATCTAATCATTCAAGCACCTCCTCGCATTTAGAATCGAAATATCTTATTGGCATGTTCCTTCTTTTTGCTTTAGCAATTTCTTCAGCCATTCCCTCAGAAACTTTGTCAAAGACCCACAGTTCTTCACATTTACCAAGTAGGACAAGGGCAAAGTGAAGTCCAAGTTCTCTTTCCTTAATATCCTCATCATCTAAAAATTGAGGGTAGTGCAGGTGAGGTGCTAGAGGGAGATATCCTTCACTAACTGCAAATCTGCAATAGCCCTGTGCTTTTCTTGTGTTTCTTTCCATATCACCAGAGAAGGGAGAAGCAATGTAAACAAGAGGTCTGTACTTCTTCTTTAAAGCTTCGTAGGGAGTAGGGTCATAATAACCATCTCCGTTGAATTTATTTATAGTCATTAGGCTTCCTCCTTCTCTATAATTGGGAAAATCCCATCTTCCTTTAAGAGACTGTAAATAAACAATCTTCCTTTTTGTGTCCAATAGGTATGTGGCCTAGTGTGTATTGTTCCATCGTTCCCGTTATAGGAATGAGTCTTTGTACTGGTGTATCCCATCTGGGCATACTTTTGATATAAGAGCCATATAGAACTCTGCTTAAACTGGACTCCTTTTTCTTTTAGGTAACTATTCATTCTTTTAGCACTCCAGCCATAATCCTTAGCAATAACAGAAATGGCTACTAAATCCTTGCAGTTAAGAACTAAATCATAATAAGATGCCTTTGGTTTCATCTCCACAATCTGTTGATTTTGAATGGCAATAGTTTCTTCAAGTGCTTTTGCCTTTTCTCTTTCTTTTTTTAGTGCAGTAAAAGCTGCAATAGCGAGATCAGGGTCATTTAATAATTCATCTGTTGCATACAAACCATGTTTGCGAATAGAAGGGAGGACTTCGCTGGTTACCCAATGTTTAAATTCCTTAGCTTTGGGCATCTTGCTAGAAAGAATAAGGCTGTATAGACCAGATTCATTAATTATTGTCAGACCTCTATTTGGAATAGCAAAGGTCGTGTTTTCCGACCTTTGAAGTATTGTCTTATCTTCCTTATCAACATGGGTTAAAAGGGCATCCTTTGTATTTGAATAGCCTAGACTTTCAGCTACATCTTTGCCTACAAAATAGATTTGTTCATTAACAAGGGCAGTGCGGATAGAACCGAACTCTGGATTTTTATAAACTTCAAGCTTCATCTAAACAACCTCCTTTACTTTCTTAAAGCTTCTAGCTTGGATTTACTACAATCACGACAAAAGACAGAAGTACCATAAAGATCGCCTTCACCATCGCTAAAAAGCTGGGCTAGGTCTATTTCAACTTCACAACCACATTCAGGACAGGTACAAAAGACATTATCATCATGAATCTCTACAGTGACATCAAGACTGGGACTTACTTTTTCCTTTACATAAAACATAAAAACACCTCCAAAATTTAATAGGCAGGTACTGCCCTTATTATCTAAAGGACAGCACCTGCCAAAATCCGTAGTGTTTTTTAATCTTTTTTATAAAAACTTCCCTCAAAGCCTTCAGCACGTAGCTTCAAGTCACCAGCCCAAGGAGGAGCTTGACTCATAATTTCACATATCTCATCTACAGTAATATGCTTTTCTGCCTCAATAACTATCTCATCATGAATATGCATGACGATAGGAAAGTGTCTTAATTTCTCCATAGAAAAAACAAGAACATCCCTACTAATCGCTTGAACAATATTCTCCACAAATTTTGGACCATAGGACTGTATTCTTTCCCATTTTTTAGTCCCGCCAAGGCCTTCATAAGTAACACAATCTGAGCCAAACTGATTTAGACCAATACGAGGTTTTACATAGGATAATTTTCTGCCAGATGGAAGAGTAATAAAGAGCATTCCACTTCTGTAAGAAAACTCAATACCATGAGTATCGGTAGTAGTTCTTTCCCTAACAGTTTTAAGGGCAGCTCTATCAACGCTCCACCAAAATTCGACAATTTTAGAATTGGCAGCTCTCCAGGAATTAACTAAGGGTTTTAATTCTTCTTCAGTAAGCCCCATATCAAGAGCACCCATTGAAATTAAAGCACCGACAGAACCACCATAACCACATGCTAAATCAGCAACTTTTCCTTTATCTCTTAAAGGATCTCTTTTATCTATCTTCTCAATAGGTACATCAAACATTTGACTTGCTGTAGCAATATATAAATCTTCTTTTCTTCCGTAGGCATCAAGAACCCATTTTTCATTTGCAAGCCAAGCTAGGACAACTCTTTCTATTGAAGAAAAGTCTGCGACTATCAACTTATGATTGGCTTTTGGAATAAATGATGTACGAATAAGCTGGGACAAGACTTCTGGTGTGGAATCATAAAGCATATCTAAGGCCTTAGTGTCTTTATTAAGAACTAATTCTCTAGCTTCAGATAAATCAGGGATATTGTTTCTTGGGAGATTCTGAGGTTGCAAAATCCTCCCTGCAAATCGTCCTGTCCTATTTGCACCATAAAACTGGAACATTCCTCTAGCACGATTATCAGAACCTATGGCATTTTTCATGGTCTGATATTTCTTTACAGATGATTTTGATATCTGCTGCCTAAGAGTTAGTACTTTTGATAAATCTCCTGTGGCTGTTTCTAATAACTCGGAAACAATCTTTTTTCCAAGGCTTTCAGTTTCAAGGCCATTATAAGAGAGCCAGCCTTTTAATTGTTGCACTGAATTGGGGTTATCAAGATTTGTTAGTGCCTTCATTTCATCAATTAACTTAGTGCGAGAGTAGTCGTCTATTTCAATTGCGTTTTTTATAAAATCTAAATCAAGAAGAACGCCTCTATCATTAATTTCTTGATCTAGGTGATATTCATTCCATATTTGTTCTGGAACAGGGAACTTTGATAGTTTCATCTGTATTTCTAATTCAGTCTCCACATCACGTTTGTTATATTCTTTAAATGCTGACCATTTATCAAGGTCATGGTAGGGGAAGTTTCTAGTTCTTTTTCCATTAGAGATAGTAGGCTTACAAGGAGTACAAAAGTATCTAATCAAATCTTTTCCTTCCTTAAGCTTTTGTTTTTCTAGTCCTAAAACCGTACCGACACTGTCAAGAGATAGAGGAAGGCCCATATAGGCAGACCAAATCATACTGCACCTAAATGATTTGGGATCTAGATATTTTCCAGTAGGGTATCCTAAAAACCTTGATAGGCATATCCGTTCAAAGTTAGCATTAAAAGCCCATTTGATAATATGTGGGTCGGATAAAGCATTTAATATATTTTGAGGTAATTTTTCTTCCATAGCTAAATCCACAACTTTAACATCTCCGCCATCAACGGAATAGGCAAATAGTAAGATTTCAAAATCGGGTGACTCACAGTAGCGATAGACTCCAGACTTAGAAAGATTTACACTACTAAAGGTTTCAATATCAATTTCTAATGTTTTCATTAAATTCTCCTTTCCTAGATAGAAATAGAGCAGCAAGATTTAATCCTGCTGCCCCTAAAGTTTTTATGAAAGGAAATCATCATCTACATCTGTTGCAAAATCATCCTCGGCTCTTGATTTACCTCCAAGTGATTCACCATCTCTTATTTTTTGTAGGTTATTAAGACCACAAGCAATTCCCTTATTTCCGTTACTATTAAAAGCATAGAAGTTTATACTTGCTCTACCATATACACCACTGTAAACTTCAGAACGTTCAAGAATAGGGTCTAGATTGCTATCTACAATGCCTGGGGCAGTTGCTGAATTTGCGTTAACAAAATAGGCATTAGCATAAGCTTCGTCATCAGGTCTTTCAATATCCCCGTCTCTTAAAGGTTGCTTAATAGAAGATAGAGGCGGTACGGTTTTACCATTGCCTTTTAGTTTGCCTTCGCCTTCTTTATAAGCAGCCTCAATAGCAGCTTTAATCTTATTAAGAGTTCTAGTATCAGATTTTGGGATAATGAGTGATACTGAAAACTTTGGTGTACCACCATTAATTGATTTTGCTTCCCACACATTTGCATAAGACCACCTTGTATCTGGTCCTGTTATAACTTTCATTGGATTTGCATTTTTAGACATATGTTTGTCCTCCTTAATTTTCTTTAAAATCATCTACAGCTGTATTAATAGCTGGACGTTTATCACTCTCTGGAACGAGAGTAGGTTTGCCTTGAGGTTTCTCGACTAAATCAGATAGAAGTTCTGAAAACCTAGCTTTTCCTAGAGTTTTTTCCATGGCTGTGATCCCTTTGATTTTATGTTCGTAGGGGTCATAGCCGTTCAATGTAACAACTTCAATCACTTTTTCTGGGTTGATATATTTTCTATTACTTCTTCCTTCGACTAGCTTAAAACCGTGCCACTTCTTTCCTTGAAGTGCTGATTGAAGAGCATAGTCCTTAATATTAGAAGCCCAAGATGTGAGTTCATCAATTTTTCCAAGGATTTCTTCTATATCTTCATCTTCTAATAGAGGTGGGAGTTTAAACTCATATTTTGCAAGTTCAAGATTATGATCAGCTCTATGTCTGCACTCATGTTTAATCTTGCAAAAAGTACACCAGTCGCCACATCTAAACTCGCCTTCACCTTCAAGTGCTAGTTTTGCAGTAGGCTTTAAAACTGCATTAGCCCATTTATAAAGTTCATCTTTTGAAAGAGTAAAGGTGCTGATATTGTTTCTTCTAGGCTGATAGATGGTCATAGCTACAGTTTCAATATCATAAATACCATCGAAAAGCTCCAATGCCCCAAGTCCATATAATTTCATCTGCGAGTTGTCATTGGCATCAACTAAAATGCCAGTCCCATGCTTGTAATCTACTACACGAAGAGTGTCATCTGAAACAATGATGCAGTCACCAGTTCCAAAGCCACCTTCAGCATATTTTGAATAATCTAGTCTTTGCTCTATTAGAATTAAAGGGTCAGAGCATTTGGCTTTTGCATCTTCTAAAAGTTCTAGAATATAGGTTGCATAATCTGTTGCACATTCTTCCATTTCTTCATTGTAATACTCAAGATTAGCAGTAGGGTCTTTAGCCTTCATACCTAAAATAGTTTTTAGTTTATATTCACATAGGGTATGAGCTTCCGTTCCTTCAGCGGCATAAGAACTTGTTGTATCTTCATATTGCTGGCCAAGTCTTAAAGACGGAGGGCAGTTCAACCAGCGATGACTTGAAGAAGGTGAGAGGAGAGCATGTTTACCCATCACCTAATACCTTCACTTCTTCCAGTAGTTTCTTATACTTTTTTGGGTCAATCTCACTTAACTTACTAGCACCATGTTTTTCTAATAAAGCTTTAATTTCATCTGTATAACCACTACGAGATTTTTCTGCTAGAACAGCTCTAACCGATTCGAGGGTAAGATTTTCTTTAGTTGCTGCAGGTTGCTTTTTAGCTTCTTTCGCTTCTTCTGGGGATTCACCAGTTCCAGAAAATAAGTCTAGAAGTGAATCAGCTACAGACAAAAGTAAATTAGCAGCACTCTTTAACTCGTCTACGGTTTGGGATAGTTCGTTCATTTTACTCATATAGATTTACTCCTTTCATAATTTTTTTTGCCCTTCAATATCTAAAGGACATCGAAGGGCAAAATCCGTAGTAAAACTTTTTATTTCTCTAAAAAATCTTTTAAATTTTTGTTGGAAAGGAGTTTTTTACGAAGCTGAAGTTCTCTGTATCGAACACCATCAACTGTGATGCCTAAGAGTTTAGCTACTACTTTTTTAGCCTTCTTTTCAATGAGGCAATTAAATAGTAGCTGATCTTCAAAGGACAGACTTTCAAAAGCTGACTGTAAAATACTCCTTAATTCTTTATCTTCTAAAATGTTAAGAATATCCTGGCTATCATCAGCTGGAGTGAAAAAGCTGTCCTTTTCATCATTGTCATTAGCCCAATTCTTATCTAGCTCTACAGTACGGCTAGTGTTTTTACATTTGCATCTATCGCAGTCTTGGTTACATTTATTCGTGTCTTTATAGATGCAGGCGAATTTTCTATTACGATATCGTTCTTCCCTTTTTAGTGAGGTACTATTGAATCTATGAATATCTTCACTTTCTTTGGTCCTGCTAAGCCTAACTACATAACCAGCCTCTTCATCGTAGAACCATCTTTGTTTATAGGGGTTGTCCTCAGTAGGTGGTTCGGAAGAGGCAAAGCATGTTTTCCTGTCTACTTCCACATAGTTTCCATTTTCATCTTGTGCATAGTATTTTCTGTAATTTACTCTTTGATAGTTTTTCATTAGATTGGCTCCTTTGGTTTTCAAATTTGAAATCCGCCAGAGCCCTGAAATCCTCAAAACAAAAAGACGGCAGGGGGGAACACCTATAAAAGTGTCCCGCACGGCCGTCTTAGCGTTCTGGCGGATTCCAGTTATTAAGTTGTTGTTAAATGGCTTTATGCCACAGACTCTATAAGTTCATGAGTGATGTTTAGAGTTCCATCTGGGTTTGCAGTAATTATTGTAAGGCAGTTTTTGAGACGAATTTCTATTACTTTTTGGTCATTACTGATATCACAGATACGTTTGTTGTTGATGTTTCTGACTTCCTGCATGGTGGCTTCCTCCTTTCATAGATTTATAAGTACAGAAGAATCTTTAATAAATCGAAATAAAAAAACTGCTATTGGCTTGTACAATAACAGTTTATAAGTTATGAAATTGAGTTTACATGGCTGCGACTTTACTTTGACTTTACTATCACTTTAATTTTAAAGAGCCTATATTCAACTTTGAGAATGTAAAGGACAAATACAGAAATACAGAAAAAAGATTGTAAGATATATAGTTGCATGATAAAATGTAAATTAATACGAGAAATTATTAGTTGAATCTGTTTTATGTGGAGGCGAGATTGTGAGATTTAGCTATAATAAATTATGGAAATTGCTAATTGATAAGAAGTTAATGAAAAAGGATTTAATGGCTATGACAAATATAACTTCATCTACAATGGCTAAGATGGGAAAGGACCTACCAGTTAGCATGGAAGTTTTGGCACGTATTTGCAAAGCGTTAGATTGTAATATAGGGGATATTGTAGAGGTGATAAACGAAGATAAATGATAGTTTTCTAGAAAGGAGAATTAGATGAAACGGCTTTGTTATGCTTCTTTATTAAAAGTCCTATATCATTGTAAACCTTACAATGTTTCGCAAAGCTTAATCAATGGTACAATGCTTCTAATATTAGACGATTACGAAGATTTGACTGGAGATGATAATGCTGCATCAAGGATGGCTACAGGACATAGAAATGTTTCTTCTGAAGCTGGAGCAGAGGCAAGGAATGTCGAAGTCTCTATCGTTGTCGATTATTTTAGAGATAATGTCATCCCTTTACTCAATAAAGCGAAGATTAAGACTGCAATTTTAGCATTGAGGGATATTCTTGCCGATGATAATTCTATTCCAGGGGATACTCCGATATATCTTGAAAGCTTTAAGACTAAAGATGAGATCATTAATGAAACTGTATTTGATCCAGCAGAACTAATAGCTAATGTTTTTTTATATACTGTTGCCAATGTAAAAAGTTCTGAATTGAAAAATGAAATCAAAGAAGTAACAGATGAATATTTAAATTCATTTACTCCAATGATAGATAGTATTTCTCTTAGAAAAAATAAAGTTTCATCTACTGCCTCAATACAGAAAACTATCAAAGATAAAAATTTCAATGGGATATTTAATGAGGTCAAGCATTCAGAGGCACTTGCGTTAAAAAATAATAACGAGCTTAGAGTTTTTCATTTGAATGTGATTAATAATAAATTCTCTGATAGGGAGTTAAAAAGATTTCTTCTACGCAATATTGGAAGATATGTCTACTCAAGGGCCGAGCTAGAGCGATTTGTTATAGAGGATGATGTTGAAAGTGTGGGACTCACAGCATTGGCTAAACTAAAAAAATATAGCGGAGCTGGTCAATTAACAGGCGATACCCTTGGAGATATGATTCTATATACCTTTTTAGAGCAGGTTTTAGACGCACCAAAAATCATGAGTAAAATTGAGTTAACTACTACGGCGAGTCATTATGGGTGTAAAAGTGATGGTATACATTTGTTGGCGATTGATAGTGGCATGGGACAACCATACCATCAATTAGTTTTTGGAGCGTCACAGATCATTGGTGATTTGCGTAATGCAGTTGATAGAGCAATGGATACTGTAAAAGAAATAAAGGAAGATCCGTCAGCTGAATTAAGTGTTGTAGATAGCACTTTATTTGGACGAGTATTTGACAATTCAACAGCAGAATATATGAAAAATATTATTATACCAAGTAAGGGTGGGTTTGGTGCCATAGACCATGCTTATGGCATATTCCTAGGTTACACATTGGAGATTGACTCATCGGTGTTATCAAATCCTCAATTCCGTGTTGAAGCAGTTAATAAGATGAAAGAGGATATAAAGTCTGTTACACCTTACATTGTTGATAAAATAAATAGTATGGGCATGGGGGGATATTCATTTTATTTTTATGTCCTACCATTTAATGATGCTCCTGTAGAGAAGAAAGAAATAATACAAGATATGCTAACAGGAGGTGTGTCTTAATGGGTGGATATGACAATGTTGTTTTTGGGGAATTACTTTATAAAGATATTGATGATAATGAATATCTTAATGAGCTATATGAAAACATCCTATATAATTATTCCTTGAAATTATTTAAAATTAACAGGGAAAGTCGTGAGTTGGATATATCTGCAGCTTTACGTTTTGCTGATATACTTTCAAAGTCCGTACATAAAGAAAAATCAGACAAGCATAAGATTTGGGCTCAAGAAATAGTTGCTCTATTACATATGATTTATCCACAGGATTATAGGATTAAACATTATATGGGGTCGGTACTTCAAAGTACAGGTAATTACCGTGGGATGGATATGATTACCCCAGATTTCCAGCCTACGACATTACTGGAAAAACTATATACAGGATTTAATAAAGATTATTTGAGTATTCCTGCAGAGCCAGAACAACATTTTTTTCGTTCGCAAAAGATTGTATATGATAGATTAGAGGATTCTTACTTTAGCTACTCGGGACCTACATCAATGGGAAAATCGTTTATTATGCGTATGTTTTTGAAAAAACAAGTTATGGATGGTATCCGTTCTAACTTTGCTTTAATAGTTCCTACAAAAGCCTTAATTAATGAAGTTAGCAGTAAAATAATTAATGATTTGAAAGAGCTTCTTAAGGAACACAACTATAGGTTAATTACTTCGGCAGGAGCATTATCTTTAAAAGAGGAACATAATTTTATTTTTGTGCTTACTCCTGAGCGACTTCTTTATTTACTAATAGACAATCCAGCAATTAATATTGAATATTTGTTTATAGACGAGGCACATAAAATTTCAACTAAAGGAAGTCGTAGTGCGTTTTACTATAAAGTTGTGGATATGTTATGTAGAAAAAAGGAAAAACCTCATGTTATTTTTGCTTCACCAAATATCCCTAATCCAGAAATATATTTAAAGCTTATTCCAGAAGCATATAACATTAATGAACAAAAATTAACTACTTCTTTTGCCCCAGTAAGCCAAATGAAGTATTTGATTGATTTGCCTAACAAGAAAATAGAAATATTTAATGATAGTAACAAAAACTTTATTGAAGTTGCAAAACTTAACAGAGAGGCAACGGTATGTGAATTAATAACTCGATTGGGTGGGGATGGTCAAAATATTATTTATTGCCCTGGAATAAACAAGGCAATTACATACGCACTTGATTTCGCTAAAAACAAAGGAAAAAAAGATAATCAGGAACTTATTACTTTAGCTAAGGATATAAAAAATGAAGTTCATAGGGATTATTACTTGGCTGATTTAATTCCTAAAGGTGTCGCTTATCATATCGGTTATTTGCCTTCAACTATAAAAATGCGTATCGAGGAACTTTATAGAGAAGGCTTAATTGAAACTTTGTTTTGCACAAGTACCCTAATGGAAGGGGTTAATTTGCCAGCAGATAATTTGTTTGTTACAGATTATAAAATTGGAAGAGGTAGAATGTCAGCCATAGATTTTAAGAATCTTATTGGAAGGGTCGGACGAATAGAATATAACCTCTATGGCAATGTATTTCTCATGCGGCCAGAAGAAAAAATAAAATCAGAAATTTTTGTTGAGCTACTAAAGGAAGATATTCAAGAACAGAAGCTATCGGTTGTAACTGAATTGTCAAACAATCAAAAAGTAAAAATAGTTGAAAGTTTGGTCAAGGGCGATGTTCAGCTGACTCAATATCCTAAAAATCAAACTGTTGAAGAGTACTCTCTTATGAGGAAATTTACTGGAATTTTATTAAGAGATATAATGCAGAGCAATAAAAGCTTAGTGTGGAAGGAGTTTTCACATCTACTGAATAAAGAGATAGAGGAAGATATAAGGAATGTGTTTAATAAAAGAGAAAATAGACCAGATGATGACATTAATGTTTCAGTCGATCAATCAAGTAACTTAACAACAGCAATCATGAAAGGGCTAAAATATCCTACGATTAATGAAAATAATAATGTTGTGTATGGTGAATTATTAGACTTTTTAGAAGAACTTTGCAAAATATTCAAATGGGAAATATATGAAAAATCTACTCTAGGTTTTAGGAGTAAAGATGGAAGACACGGTAAATTAAGATGGTATGCTGTTATATTATCTCAATGGATTAAGGGGACAGGCTTGAGTTATATAATGGAAAAAGGTTTAGAGTATAAGCGTAATAGACCCAAGACTGGTGTCCGAGTAAACGGAAAAATTTTAGATTACAATGACTCTAAAGAACATAGGAATATTGCAATATCAGAAGCTTTAGATGCAATAGAAAATGTTATTCTCTTTAGTATATCTAATTATTTTTTAAGATTCTCGACAGAATACAAACGGATACATGAGGTAGAGTCCTTTAACAATGACTGGTATGAATATGTAGAGTATGGAACAACAAATCCACTATCTATAATGCTTCAAAGAAATGGATTTTCTAGGGAAACTTCAACTTATATAAGAAGGAATAGGGATGAGTATGTAGTTAAAACAAATGCAGGGGATATAAAATTAAGAAGCAGTTTAGCGGATTGTGGGAATGTCAGTGTCCAAAAAGAAGTTGAAGATATTAAATACAATATACCAGAGTTATTCGTGCATTAAATAATATAGAGCTTGATATATGAGGGGTAATGATTAAAATAAATAAATTTGAATAGAAGGAGAATATAGAAAATGAAAAATATTTTTGAAATAGTAGAAGAGATACTTTTAAGTGCTGATAAGTACCAATCAGAAGATAACAATTTGTTAAAAGCTAAAGTGTACTCGGACGTAATGATGATGGATGAAGAGTTGCTATCTCTTTTGTTAAGCAATGAGAGAATAAAGGATGAATTTTTTACGAAAGTAAAAGATACTCTAGTTTTTGACAAACAAAAATTTGCATGGCTTATTGAATCCAAAGAATTTCTACCAGACAGCTATACTCGATATTCTAATAAAATAGGTTTAACATCAAATGGGAACTTCATTTCTCAGAAGAACGACGTAGTTTTAGATTTTCCTTATAAAGATTGTTATTTGCAGGGCGGTCAAGATAAGGAAGATCAGAAAAGAGAAGAAATTTTCTACCACGAGACTATTGCGAGTGATGAAGTAACTAGAATGCTTGCCCCTAAAGTTTTTACAAATGCAAAACGTTATACAAAAGAAGGTGTCGAAGAAAATATTGAGTTTAAAGATGATGACAATTTAATTATAAAAGGCAATAATCTGGTCGCACTATCTAGCTTATTAAAAAGATACGAAGGTAAGGTAAAATTAATATATATCGACCCACCATATTACTTCCATACCAACAAGAAAGAAGATACTTTTGCATATAACAGTAATTTTAAGCTTTCTACATGGCTTGTATTTATGAAAAATCGTCTTAGTATTGCAAAAAAACTTTTGAGTGATGATGGTGCTATATTTGTTCAAATTAGTGATGATGGAGTAGGAGAGCTGCATACTTTAATGAAAGAAATTTTTAATGACAGTGAAAATAATTTTCTCAACAAAATCACTGTTAGAACTAAATCGCCATCTGGATTTGCGAGTGTAAATGCTGGTGTTTTTGAAACAGCAGAATATATAATATCATTTGCAAAAAATAAGAAAAAATGGACATACAATATACAATATACAGCATCTTTATATGATACGAATTATAAATGGATTATACAAAATAAAGAGGAAGATCATTCAAAATGGAAGATTGAAGATATTAATATTATTGTTGCTAATCAACATGGATTTGATTCTGTTAGGAATGCAAGAAGTAAACTAGGAAGGGAAGTATTTAATAATCTTGTTGGGCAATATGCATTGGAAAATGCCGATAATGTATTTAGGTTAACCGCTATAGGAAATGATGCTGGACAGAAGGTTGTTGAAGCAAGAGAAAAATCTAGAGAAAATAGAGATATAGTTTTTGAAGTTCAGCGTGAGGGTCAGTATACAGTTTATGTTTATAATGGTAACGAGATTGCATTCTATTCTAAAAAGGTGCGAGAGATTGATGGTGTTTTAACCCCTAGTATGCAACTTACAAATATTTGGTCGGATACGCCGTATGAAGGTATTGCATCTGAAGGTGGTGTAACTCTAAAAGGTGGAAAAAAACCTGAAAAGCTAATACAAAGAATTATAGAATTAAGTACAGATCCTAGGGATTTAGTTTTGGATTTTCATCTTGGGTCAGGAACTACAGCTGCCGTAGCTCATAAAATAGGAAGACAATACATAGGGGTAGAACAACTCGATTATGGAAAAAATGATTGTATAATTAGACTAAACAATGTAATTAATGGAGACCAATCAGGTATTTCAAAAATTGTTAACTGGCAAGGTGGGGGATCTTTTGTTTATTGTGAACTCCTAGAAAACTCCAAAGAGCTTATTGATGAAATTCAAAATGCAACGGATGCAACAATTACTGATATAAAAGAAAAAATATATAGAGATGAAAGAATAGTTCCATATATTACGAGAGATGAATTAGAGGCGGTTGATGTAGAGTTTGAAAAGTTGACCCTCGAGGAGAAAAAGATGGCTTTATGTGCATTGGTAGATAAAAATAAGCTGTATGTTAATTTATCTGATATTGACGATAAAGCATACAATATTAGTGATAAAGATAGAAAATTTACAGAATCCTTCTAGTATGAATTCGAAAACTAATTGGAAAAACTCAAACAGCTAAATAAAAGTACAAATTTAGCCAATTACAACCTATATATGAAAATAAGTGAACATTGAAAACAGAATATGCTATAGGAAAACAAATTGTAAATGAAAAATAGGGAATAGCAAAGCTAACCCTATGTAGTAGGGGTTTTTGAAAAAGTAAAGTCAATTGGAGTTACATTGCTGTTTATTTAAGCAATTTTACCGGGTAGTTCTTCAATAAGAGGAAGAATACTAAATCCGGTATGCTTAATCCATGCATCCAAGTGGACATTTACAGCAGCCATTATAGCCCTGGTAAACCTTTCCCTGGCACTACGGCAATTACCAGCTTCAATATCATAATCCTTGAATAACCTTTTATGTGTACGCTCCACAGTTGTACGGCGTTTAAGCATTTCTTTAAAAGTCTTAGAATCCCGTGCAACAGGTGGGAAGAGCCTGGGGTCATAGTCAGGTTTTATGTATATAGTTCTACCGTAAGGACTGTTTGAACAGGAGCAGGGTTTTTCAATCCCATGGTAATCAAACCAGCACCTGTATTTAATGCCTTTAGGATAGGAGTAACCGCAGTTATGGTATGGAATACCACCCATGCAGATAGGGTTACCATTGTCATCAAAGCAAAGTACACCTGGTGGTAAGTCTTTATTAGGGTACTTAGCATCAGAGTCAAGAGGAATAAAAGGGATCATGTTGTAGTGCTGGAGGAGTTTATAGGTTGGATAATTGTCCATTGCACCATCTGCAATATAATTTTTAAAACGGATATTAGGATAGAGTTTTCTGACCTCATCCAGTGAAAAGATGGCAATAATACTATCATGCCTCTGCGCTTGTGCTTTGCGCAAATATATAGGTAAATCATATGGACTGTCAGAAGCAGTAGTGCAAAACAAATTATCCCCATAAAACCATTGTTCACGGTAGCTATCCCAGCCCCAGGTAGCGTCGGGATCGGAATAGCGCCTTGGACAATGGCAATTATAAATACCTTTGGATTTACAATCACAAACCTTTACACCATAATGGTTGGCACCGGAGTAGAAAGGAGTTCCATCGGCAGCAATAGAAAAATTATTTGCATCCCCAAGTAATCCCATATCAAGGGATTTATCAACCACACACCGTGCAAGAAAAGCCTGCAATACAAACTCAGGACGGTACTTTGGTAATTTATCTCTTATAGCCAGGGAAGCGAATTTTTTAACAACACCATTATGTTTGGGCAAGGTATACTTTTTCCCTGCTTTAAGCTTTTTCCTGGGTTTGGCATAGAAACTACGCAATTTTTTCTTCCTTTTTACTTGTACTTTATGTGATGCTTGCCATAGGCGTTTTACCAAATCGTAATAAGAACTGAAAGCAGGTGCATCTCCGTATTCAAAACCGCAGATAGCGCAAAGAAGGCGGTCCGAGGAGACCTTTACAGCCCATTTGGGGATATCGTGTTCATCCTGGTCTAACATCAGGATTAGTGACCTGATGATACCCTGCTGGTTTTTAGCTGGCCGACCTGTATTAGAATATAGTGGTTTGATGATGGGATAAAGCGGGTTTAGGTTAAGCAGGTAAAGCTTAGAGATAGATTTATCTAAGCTGACCACCTTTTCCCTATCACTGTATAAAAAAGATAAAAGTTTTAACAAAAGGTTGTTCTGATACTCTTGATGAGCAATCCATTCCTGTAGCATATGAAACCTCCATAAATAAAGTATGGTAGAAAATACCATCTACTTCAATTATGGGGCGAACTGATGTTTGTCAAGAGAGATTGCAACCATATATGGGTATTATTAGGAGAAATTTTGTAAATTTTTTGTTAATAAATTAGTTTATAGATGAAACGATGTTTTCGGAAAAAGAAAACTGGAAATTATATTGGAATTAAGTGGAGAATATTGGAGGTAAAGCAGAAATTGCTAAGCCTTTAATATAGCATTCGGAGACATTATAAGTTTTCGAATTTATATTTCTATAAAAGGGAGGTTTAATTAATGGAACAAAGGTTTTTATATGAAAAATTAAATGTTGTAAAAGAACTAGGTCAGTTAAAAGATATACCTGAAATAATTGAAAAAGGATTAGCACCCCATATTCATCTTCGTGAGTATCAAGAAGAGGCTTTTCGCTATTTTATTACCTATTTTGAGGAAGAAAACTTAAGGAAAAATAAGCAAATACATAATCTTTTTCACATGGCTACAGGTAGCGGAAAGACAGTGATTATGGCGGGCTTAATTCTTTATTTGTATACTAAAGGGTATCGTAATTTCATGTTCTTTGTTAATCAAACTAATATATTGGAAAAAACAAAAGAAAACTTTACTAATCCTCTATCGTCAAAGTATCTTTTCAATGATGTAATTGAATATTTAGGGAATAAAATTAATATTAAAATGGTAGATAATTTTAGTGGAAATGATTTAGAGGAAGATATACAAATTTGCTTTACTACAACACAGAAGCTTCATATGGATTTATTCACACCGAAAGAAAACTCTTTAACATATGAAGATTTTGAAAATAATAAAATTGTATTTATATCAGATGAAAGTCATCATGTAAATACTCTTACCAAAAGGGCATCAAAAGCGGAAAAAGAAGCTAAAAATAGCTGGGAGTATTCTGTTACTAATGCTTTTTACAGAAATAGAGACAATATAATGCTCGAATTTACTGCTACAGCAGATTTAAAAGATACAAATGTTAAAAATAAATACCTAGATAAAATAATCTACAACTATCCACTCATTAACTTTAGGTCTAGTGGATACACTAAGGATTTTCAAAATTTTGGAACAGACAGTGAACCATGGGAGAGAACTTTGATAGCTCTTATTATGAGTGAATATCGTAAGTATCTTTTTGCAGACTGTAAGCTAAATATTAAACCCGTTATTATGCTTAAATCCCAAAAAATTAAAGAATCGGAGGACTTTTACGAGGAGTTCTTCTCTAAAATAGATTCTTTAACAGGCTCAGAAATACAAGAACTTTATTCCGCAAAGATAGATATACTTACACAAGCATTAGATTACTTTAAAGCTAAAGACTCAAGCTTTCAACTGTTAGAACATAGTTTAAAAAGTAGTTTTACTAAGGATAACTCAATTATTATTAATGGAGCTGCAGATAATAGCAGAGAAAATCAATTGCTTGTTAACTCCCTAGAGGACGAAGACAATCCAATTCGTCTTATTTTTGCTGTAGATATGTTAAATGAAGGTTGGGATGTGCTTAATCTATTCGATATAGTAAGGCTTTATGATACGAGACAAGCAAGTGGAAAAGCTGGTAAAATCGGTGCATACACTATAAAAGAGGCTCAGTTAATTGGTCGTGGTGCGAGATATTGTCCATTTAAAGTTTCAGAGGAACAAGATCGATTTAAAAGAAAATATGACAATGATCTTAACAATGAGTATCGCATATTAGAAACTATGTTTTTTCATAGCAGAAATGATTCACGTTATATAGCTGAATTAAGACAGGCTTTAATTGCAACAGGGCTTCAGGATGAAAATCCTATTAAATTAGAATATAAACTAAAAAAGGAATTTAAAGATACTGAGCTTTATAAAAAAGGATTAGTATTCTCAAATAAGCGTATTCCAAAAGGAAGAGATGAAGTAAAATCATTAGAAGAAAGAATTAGAAATAAGGTATATAGATATACACAAAAAACAACCCGAGGTGCAGTAGTAAATTTAATTGGGGATAATAAAACATCAACAACTGCTTCAGAAATAAAAACTATAAAATTTAAAGATATTGATTATAATGTATTGCTTGGTGCAAGTGAAAAGTTTAATGAACTTAGATTTAGTGTGATACAAAGCAAGTTCCCGCATGTAAAAACGTTGAAAGAATTTTTAACCTCAGAAGAATACCTGGGGAACTCTACGATTGAGATTAAATATTTTACTGAAAACATCACTGGTAGGGATTTATTTAAGGCTTGTATAGGAGCATTTGAGAAAGTATCAAGCTATATAATTTCCTTGAAACCAGAATATATTGGAACGACTGAATTTGAGCCAAAAGCAATTAAATCTGTTATTAAGGATAAAAGTATTTATCTATCTAGGCTTGATGAAAATGGTGGGAAAGGTATATCACAAGTGAATTGTCCCAATCCAGAATATCAGATTGATTTATCAAAAGAGAGTTGGTATGTTTTCAACGATAATTATGGAACTAGTGAAGAAAAATTATTTATTAAATTTTTCAAAACTGATATTGAACCAAAATTAAAGGCTAAGGGATTAGAGTATTATGTAGTTAGAAATGAAAGAATACCCGAACTTGCTATTTATAGCTTTGAACATGGTGAACGATTTGAGCCTGATTATCTGCTTTTTGTGGCTAAAAAGAACAGTGATAATATATCTAACTACCAAACCTATATTGAACCTAAAGGGAATCATTTACTTAAGGAAGATAAATGGAAAGAGGAATTTTTAAATGAAATAGGGGAAAAGCATTATATTTCTAAAACTTTAATATCTGGAAATGAGTATAAAATAATGGGGTTACCTTTTTATAATGATCAATACCGAAGAGAAGACTTCTTAGAAAAAGTATCTGCATGGATAGATACAATTTAAATTTTGGCTTTAGTAAAGTAGAAAGGAGGTTTTGTTGTGGCTGTACGAGGGAAAAGCATAAACTTATTTCTGATGGATGGGACAGCTGTTGGGAGGATAAAATGCACTCTCGCTAATTGGACAGGCGTTGCATATAAAATACCTAGAACAGAACTAGATAAATGTAAAGAACGGGATGATCTTAAGCAAAGTGGCGTTTATTTTCTTTTTGGGACTTCTGACCAGACAGGAGAAAATGTCGTTTATATAGGACAGGCAGGAACTCGTAAAAATGGAGAAGGTATTTTATATAGATTAATAGAGCATAAACGAAATCCCGACAAAGATTATTGGACGGAAGCTATCGTTTTTACAACTTCTAACAACTCTTTTGGACCGACAGAAATAAGCTACCTTGAAAATCGCTTTGTTGGAATGGCAACAGAAGCAGGTCGTTATTTAGTAAAAAACAGCAATGATCCTACCATGGGGAATATAACAGAAGAAAAAGAAAGTGAACTAGAAGAATTTATAGATTATGCCAAGATTGTAATGGGGACTTTGGGGCATAAATTATTTGAGGCTTTAGCTGAAAAGTCCAGCACACCAAAAGTAAAAGAAATAATTGATGATGATGAATTAACACTTTTTATGAAGAGGAATAGCCGTAAAAGTGGGAAGTTAATTGAGGCAAGTTGCAAGCAGACAAGAGAAGGTTTTGTTATATTGAAGGGAAGTCTTATTGAAACCATTGACTCTGAAAGTATCCCACCAGGAATAAAGGAACGAAGGTTAAAAGCAAAAATAGATGAGCATGGTATTTTGCAAGAAAATGTTTTAGTTAATAGCCCTTCATATGCTGCAGCTTTTGTTATTGGTGGCCATGCAAATGGGCTTGTAGAATGGAAAACAGAAGATGGAACAACTCTAAAAGAAATAGAAAATAAAGAGCCAAGTTAAGTGGGTTTTATCTTATCTGCTTTTTAATATTAGAACCTTTTAATTATATCTATACTTTTCAATTATTGACATAATTAGCACTGCTGGTGTGTGCAATAATAATTATAATAGAATAAACTTAGTAGAGATGGATCTACTCTCCATAGATTACCTAAACAAATATACTTTTTAAAATAGAATTAAACCTCATAAAGCCCTTGATATAAGGGCTTTCCTGCTAAATAAAACCTACCAACATATAAATTCTCCATTATAAAATTGTATCAAAGACGGTAAGAACATAGAGCCAGCCTGGGGTAGTGGAGTGGTTGTTCTCGACCTGTTTCCCAAGACTAGACTTTTATCAAAAACTCTCTCGACTTGTTTCCTAATACCGATAAAAGTAGTAAAATAGGGCTAGACATCAAGGACATTCTCTCAACCCATGTTGAGTGTGTCGTCTTGATGTCAAGGGTAGATAAGTAAGGGTGTAATAAGATAAGTAAATATAGGATTTCCGTGGTTTGAGGTCTGGTTCTAAGCCGGAAGGATAATCGCGGATTTTTACTATGAGGGAAGTGATCCAAGATTGGTGGATTAGAAAAATCATCAACAAATATCAACGATGACTAAGTGAGTTGATAAGATGGTTGGCAAAAACAAGAGTGGGTTGACTATATGACTATCAAAAAGATGTAGGCCGTCATAAGTATACCTTTATTACATATGTAATAAATTAAATTGGACATAGCGTTATGATGTATTTTAGTGCCCTTGATAGTGTCAAGAATCTTGTGTAAAGTCCAACCCCGTCATGCTTAGCTTACTCGTTGATTAACTGTCCAAATCCCTTGTGAACACGTTGCGAGTACTTGCGATTATACTCCAAGCAAATGGTGTAGACGAATCGGTCTAAGGATGCCTCATTGGGGAACTGCTCTTTTCTCTTGGTTAGACGTTTCAGTTGCTTTTTGAAATTTTCCTCATAATATTTTCTTGACATGATTTTCTCCTCCTAATAATATTATATCATGTTCGGAGAAAACCTGTCCTATTTAGTGTAGCCTATCCAATTGACATAGGTCCATGCTACGGGTAGTATAGATATATAACGATGTGAAGCATTTGAGTATCATGGAATAATTGTCGGTATTACTCTTTTTCGTTTTTTAATATAGGTGGAGGAGATTAATTATGAATAGAAGGAAAACAAGGAAAAAAGGTTTATTGAAAAGTATAACAACAATGATTCTTTTGTTATCACTAATATTTCAATTGACTAACTTAGGAACATTCGTTCATGCAAATAGTATAGATGGAACTGAATCTATTTCTACTGAAATAACAACAGATTCAGAAGAAACAATAGAAAGTGATTATCAAGAAAAATCTGAGATAATTGAAGAAAGTACTAGTATTGAAACTACTGAAGATAGTAGTGATAGTATTGTAGAAGAAAGTAAGGAAATTGAGAATACAATTGACACGGAATCTATAACTGAAAATAATGATAAGGTGCAAGCTGAAACAGAGGGAAGAGATATTTCTTCAATGTTTCCATCTGCAAAAATTATAAATTCGGTTAAATTCTATTTGAATGGTAGTGAAGTAGATAGCGAAATAAATGCTACCACTGATGACGTATTAAAAGTGGTTTACAATTGGTCTATTCCTAACTCAATATTAAATACTGACGAACTTAAGGAAGGTGACTATATTGAGATAGATCAACCGCAAGGAATTTCACCAATAGTTAGTAGTGGAAGTTTAGGAGACTATGGCTCATTTAGTTTTGTTGACGGGAAGCTACGATTAACGTTTAATTCAAAAATAGAAACCGATGAAAATATTGAAGGAACGGTAGAGTTTACTCAAACAATCAAAACTTATACTGAAACAGGAAAAAAAGAAATCATAGTTCCCATATCTGGTGAAGAAGAAAAAATAATTATAAATGTGAAACCAAAAGGTGGTTCATCCATTAGTAAAACCACATCTGGAATTACAAATGATAATAAAGTGCTTTGGGAAGTATCAGTGAATACAGAAATGAACGAGATACAAGCAGGAGCGACTGTGGAAGATATTTTACCAAATGGTTTGACTCTTGATAATATCAAAATCTATGAACAAGAAATTGATCTGAATGGCAATGTGATTAGACGAGGAAAAGAAGCAACGGGTGTAAGTATAGAAGATTCAACGATAATTTTCGATGGCACTCAAGGAAATAAGTCATATATAATCATTTATGAGACTTCTTTTGATGAAGAAGTAATTCCTGCTGATGGTGGAGAATTGAGATTTGAAAACATTGCTGAATTTACCAATGGAGATCAACCAATCGAAGCTAGAGCAACAGCAAAAAGAACTTATGAAAAATTTGTAATCAAATCAGACTCTCGTGAAAATAGTGAATCTTGGGGACATATCTATGATTGGTCAATTAGATTTAATAACAATAGTAAGAAACTTCCTGCTGGTGTGTGGGTACAAGATGAAATGCCAGTTAACTCTGATTCAACTATTATTCGGGAATCAATAAAAGTCTATACAGCAGACGGCAAGGAGTTAGATAGCTCATATTATACAATTACTCATGAAAATGATAGAAACTTTAGAGTAACATTTAATGAAGAAATAGATTTTAAGGTCGAAATCAAATATCAGACAAAGTTTAACGGAATAATAAGTAGTGGAGATGATAGACTAACATTTAAAAATAATGTTACAACCAGTGAAGGCTTTGAGTCAGAAGGAATAGGAAGAATCACTGAACAAGGTCTATCTAAATGGGTTTCTGCTATTAATTATGACACTCGTGAAGTTACGTGGACAATTGAAGTAAATAGAGCAATGTATTATATGGAAAATTGGAGTTTAGTAGACACCTTTTCTGTTGGACAAACATATGTAGATAATTCCTTTGAAATCAGTGAATTTGAAAAGGATGAATATGATTTACTTCTCAAAGATGATGGGTTCGAAATAAGTTTGAAAGCTCCGACTTCTAAAAGATTTTCTATTAGATATAAAACCAAATTTGAACCATTTGAACTACCAACTAAAAATGGTATCTCACAAGTTATCAATGTAGCTAGTCATAAATGGATTGATGAAAATGGTAACGAACATGAAGCAACAAGAGGGGCAAGCCATGATATTAAGTCTGAATTTGTAATTGATTCAAATAAAAGTGGAAGTTACAACGCTCGAACAAAAGAGATTACATGGAGAGTTATTACGAATTATCGTCAAGAAAAATTAGTGGACGCAAGTATTGTTGATACAATTCAAGTACCTCAAGAATATGTGACAGGAAGTGCCAAATTAGTAGAAGTAAGCATTAATCCAGATGGTTCTATCACTTTCGGTGATGAAGTTTTAAATGCTGATATAAAGGAACCCAATGGTGCTGATAAGACTGTAGTTGTAAATTTACCAGAAGGAAGTATTAAAACTTATGCGTTGATTTTTAATACAAGTCTAAAAGATCATGTAATTAAAAATCCTTATGTAAACAAGGCTCTCTACACCAATGATGGAAGAGAACAAGAAATTACTGCTCGTGTATCAGTTGCTAACGAAGGAAATCATCTAGAAAAGCAGTCAAAACTGAAAGAAACGAATAGAATTACATGGGAATTGATGATTAATAAATCTCAATCAACAATTAAAGATTTAGTAATTGAGGATAACCCATCAAATAATCAAATTATAAATAAAGATTCCATAAAAATCTATAATGCAATAGCAGCTAATGATAATTCAGGAAACTTCAATAAAGGTGACGAAGCAGATATTGATTTTGAAATAGATTTAGTTATGGATAATGATACAGGTGAACAAACACTTACAATTAAATTTAATGACGATATTCATACCTCATATATTATTGAATACGTCTCTGACATTATTCCAACGAATGATACTGGATCAGAGTCAATCACTAACAGCGTCAAATTAACTGGTTCAGGTACAGAAATGATAGAAACTGAAACTGAAATTGATGAAGTAGTAATCACATCAGGTGGTACAGGTCAAGGAGAGACAACAACCATTACATTCGAAAAAGTAGATTCAGAGAATACAGACTTGAAATTATCTGGAGTAAAGTTAGAATTATGGTCTACTAGAAATGGTCAAAAAAATGTGAAACTTCGTGAAGGAATTACTGATGAAAATGGAAGGGTTTCTTTTGGCGGTTTAAGAACAGAAACTGACTATCTGTTATTTGAGACATTAGCAGGGGAAGGATATACCATTAGTGAAGAATTATTAAATGGTATGAATATTAAAATCACAAAGAATACAGAAGCTGGAACTATAATTCAAGTAGCTAATGAACTATCAATGATTAGTTTCAGAAAAGTTGCTTCGAATAACAATCAAGGCTTAGAAAACGCCGAATTTAATATAAAAAAAGGTAATAAATACTATGCTGGTCTAGATAACAATAGAGAAGTGATATGGGAAGAATCAGAAACTAAAGCTTTAGTGTTTAGATCAGATTCTGATGGTCTAGTTGTGATACGTGGACTTGATGAAGGGGAATATAAAATCGTTGAAATTAAGGCTCCTGAGGGTTATGAGAGAGTCGAAGAAGAAATCCTATTTAACGTAGTAAGAAATGAAAATGGAACACTTGGTTTATCAGAAGAAATTGCTGATATTGTAAACCACAGAATCGAAAAAATATCTATTTCAATATCTAAAATTTGGGATGACGAAAATAATCAAGAGGAATAAGACCCAATGATATAAAAGTAAACTTACTTGCAGATGGAGAGGTTTCTAAAGAAATCAAACTTAGTGAGGAAAACAACTGGGAGTACACATTTGTAGACTTACCAAAATTCAATAGTAATGATGATGAAATAGCTTATGATGTTCAGGAATTGGATGTCGAAGGATATGAAAGTATCATTGAATCTGAAGATAACACATTCCAAATTACTAATAAGCACAATCCTATAATGATTGATATTGAAGGAATTAAAACATGGGACGATAATAATAATCAAGATGGTAAGAGACCTGAAAGTATCACCATCAGGCTATTAGCAGATGGTCAAGAAATAGATTCCATTATTGTTACATCAGAATCAGAATGGCGCTACAAATTTGAGGAATTACCAAAATTCAAGAATGGAAAGGAAATTATATATTCTATAAAAGAAGATGAAGTCCAAGATTATGTATCAGAAGTGAATGGTTTTGATATTACAAACATTCACATTCCAGAAAAAATAAAAGTATCGGGACAAAAAATCTGGGATGACGCAGAGAATCAAGATGGTAAACGTCCAGATTCAATTACAGTTCGTCTTTATGCAAATGGTGAAGAAATTAGATCAATAGAAGTTACATCAGAAACAAATTGGAAATACGAATTTGACGAATTATCGAAATATGATAGTGGAAAAGAGATAAAATATACAATTTCAGAAGACGACGTAGAATTCTATGAAACAGAAATTACTGGCTTTGATATTGTAAACAAGCATAGTCCTGAATTAATAGAAATTGGTGGGACAAAAACATGGGATGATAATAATAATGAAGCTAAACAACGTCCTAAATTTATTGAGATTGAACTTTATAAAACTCATAACGGTGAAACGATAAAAATAACAGATATTAAAGTTAAACCAAACAATAAAGGTGAATGGGTGTATAGTTTCGGATCATTACCAAAATATGAAGACGGTGAGATTCTTGTTTACTCTATAAAAGAAAAGCCTGTAGATAATTATGTAAGCAAGATAGATGGTTTCGATCTTGAGAACAAATATACTCCACCAGTGGAAACTCCATCCGTACCAAAAGACGGTGTTTTGCCAAAAACAGGAGTATCAATGTTTTCAGAAATGTATCTATTATTGTTAGGTTCAGCAATGATTATACTTGGAGCAGTATTGGTAACAAAGAGAAGGAAACATAATTAGCAGAAAGGGTACTGTTTTTACGGGTCTTTGTCAAATGATGTTGGTGGATAGAAATTGTATCCCCGATTAAGTTAACTTGACTCTATGCGAGTTGGTTGTGAGATGTTCTCACAATCAACTCGCTTTCTTTTTGTAGTAAAGAGGTCTTCCAGTGACCGGCATAACTTGATGACAGATGAGAAGAAAACGATTCTTGAACCGTTCAAAGCTTCTGTAGCCATAAGCGACTCTAGAAAGAGTCTTTGCCTTACGGATTAGTCCTTCTAGGGGTCCGTTGCTATAGCCGTATTCCATGCTGTTTATTAGATAGTCTTCCATCTTCCTCAGTGTTTGGATAGCAGTCACCAGATAGCTGCTAACCTCCGTGGTCTCTTGATGTAAAAGGTCAAAAAACCTCTTTTGATCCCCCTCCATAAAAGCTTGAATGAGGCTATGGACTCTCCAGTAGGTTTTCGTGAGCTCCTCATCAATCTCGAGAAGTTCCTCTACCTTCTCAAAGCTTGTACTGTAGCTTCGTGTGTGATAGCAGTAGAAGCGGTAGACAGAGTCAAGATCTTTATGTTTCTTTTGAAGATGTTTCCAGTACTTCTTGAGAAGCTTATACTCTTTGGAATCTTTAGGGAACTTCTTCATGGTTTGTATTCTTGTTTGTAGAAGTGCCCGAAGGAGGAGCTGAACCACATGAAAGCGGTCAAGGATAATCTTTGCCTTAGGAAAGACCTCTTTTACAAGTTGAATGTAAGGTGCATACATATCCATGGTGACGGTTTCCACATGATAGCGTACTTCCCTAGGAAACTGTCTGAAGTAGGTTTCAAGATGATGGAGTCTTCGATCAGGTAAGATATCCTGGATCTCATGAGTCTTAGCATCAGCGAAGATGAAGTTCATGGCTGCACCCTCTGTGTCTTTCATCAGCTTCAGCTCATCTATCATGATGTTCTTTGGTAAGGTTTTGATGTTTGTCTTTCTTTCATAGAGAAGAGGGTTAAGAACTCTTGACACTGTGGAGGGTGAGACATTGGTTAACTTTGCGATGATTTTCTCGGGGATGGTCTCCAGAGAGCGGATCATGATGGACTCTCTCGTTGCCCTACTGATAAAGCAGTTTTTGGCTACAAGAGAAGTTTCTAGAGTGTGGGTATAGCCGCAACTCTTGCAGCGATAGCGCGCTTTCTTGAGATGAAGGAGTGTGGGATGATCAAAGGCTTGTGGTACGCGAATCTTGGAAGGCGTGCTTCCCCAAGAGATGGTTATGCCCTCACATCGTGGACATTTGGGATTATGAGGAGCTTGTAGTGCAGCATAGATGACTTTTTGTTCGATAAGTTTACCTCTATGGGGAAGTTTTTCGAGTTCACAACTGATAAAAGAAATATTTTTATCTTTAATTCCGATGAGATTTAGGATAGACTGTTGTTGAGACATGTTGGACTCCTTTTTGGTTGTATTTGGTAGCTTAATCATAAGGGAATTTCTGACATGTCTCAATTCTTCTTACAAAAAAAGATGCTAATGAGGTTTACTCACCAACATCAAAAAGTGTACACCCGACATGTATCGCAGCACTTTGCTATATACATTTTTTCAGCTGTATTACGATAAAAGACCCGCTAGTCAGATTGAGAAATAGCACAATAATTCTGCCAATGAGTAGGATAATAGACTATATTGTTTCAATAAGTGGGCTGGAAAAAGAAGGGGTCGAGAGTATTGTGAGATACATTACTTTTGAACCGTCCAGTATAATCGAGAAATCATAGGTTATAACGCCGGTCCTCATAAAAATGCCCAACTTGTTTATAAAGCATTCAGCAGTATAAAGCATGATCTCGCTCTAATTGGTTTATTCCATACCGACAGAGGAAAAGAATTTATAAACGAACAGATTGAAGCACTCTTATCAACCTTTGATATTAAGCGCTCATTAAGTCACAAAGGGACTCCCTATGATAACGCAGTAGCTGAAGCAAACTTTAAGAGTTTAAAATTTGAATTCTTATACCAAAATAAATTTGAAACATTAGAACAATTACAAAGAGAATTAGGTGGGCATATTTGGTGGTATAACAATGAGAGATTACACTCATCACTAGGGTACAAATCACCCGTCTCATATGCCCAATCAATGTAACTATAAAAAATGTCCGTTAAAGTGTTGACATTCCAATATCCTCTCTGAGCTTTTTATTTTCAGGTTTTTCTTTCTATCGTAAAAAAATTATTGATAATGACCATAATATAGGGTATAAAGATTTAGTAGAAACAAGTTAATATATAAATTCTATGAAGAGAAAGAGCAAGCCAGTTTATTGTTCCACAGAGAGTTGGCATTATGCTGAAAGCCAATGTTCAAAGATTAGTTGAAAATCATCTCGGAGAAGCAGAGCTGAAATTTTTTTATTAAGTAATGTCGGTGGTCCACCGTTAATAGGAACACGTATTATAATGTACGTTGATGAATGTTATAAATTAAATTTTGTATTTAAATTTATAGAACTAGGGTGGTAACGCGAGTATAACTCGTCCCTTTTTGGGGACGGGTTTTTTATTTTCAAAAATAATTAATAGAGGGGGCGCATCATGGAAAGTGATATTGGAATTATAAACTGTACTCATTATAAGAAAAAGACAAATTGGAGGTTTTTAAAATGGAAAAAATGGATAGTAGGAAGTTATTATTTGTAAGTTTAATGATATTTTCAATGTTTTTTGGCGCAGGAAATTTAATATTTCCACCTCAATTAGGACAATTATCAGGAACAAATATGCTGGTATCAATGGGAGGATTTTTAATTTCAGCGGTAGGTCTTCCAATAATCGCAATTGCTGTAGTTGCTAAGGCTGGTGGACTTCATATACTGGCAAGTCGTGTGCATCCAAGATTTGCCCTTGGTTTTACTGTTTTGATTTATTTATCAATAGGACCTTTACTAGGTATTCCAAGAGCAGCAAGCTTAGCTTTTGAAATGGGGATATCACCCTTTTTATCAAATACATTGAGTGAAAGTAATTTGCCATTATTTATATATACACTAGTATATTTTGGGATAGCCTATTGGCTATGTATGACGCCATCAAAACTAGTAGATAGATTTGGAAAAGCTTTAACACCTGCGCTATTGGTTTTAATAGCAAGTGTATTTCTATTTAGTTTATTTAAACCAATAGGTGAATTTGCAGCACCTATTGGTGATTATGCACAGTTCCCTTTTCTAAAAGGATTTTTAGATGGATATATGACAATGGATGCAATAGCAGCACTTAATTTTGGTATTGTAATCTCTATTGCTTTAAAAGGAATGGGAGTAACAGAAGAAAAAAACTTGTGTCAAATACGATAAAGGCAGGATTGATGGCTGGATTGTTTTTAGCCATTATCTATGGAATGCTTGCATATTTAGGAGCTGTTTCACAGACAAGGTTTGGAGCAACTGAAAATGGAGCTCAAACACTTACAAATGTAGTATTTTACTTATTTGGACAAAAGGGATCAGTTTTACTAGGGGTAATATTCTCTCTTGCTTGTTTAACAACATCAGTAGGACTTTTAACCTCCTGCAGTCAATACTTTGCAAAGTTGATGCCAAAGGTTTCATATAGAGCTTGGATTACAATACTTTCTGTATCAAGCATGATATTTGCAAATGTAGGATTGACACAAATACTTAAGATTTCGGTTCCAGCATTGACTGCTATATATCCAATGGCGATAGTTCTTATGGTACTTGCACTTTTAAATAATCTTTTCAAGGGGAATTCTTATGTATACTTATTTACTATGATATGTACTTCCTTTGTTAGTATCTTAGAAGCCTTGGGACAATTTGGACTAAAAATTAGTATCTTTAACAGTCTACCATTTTATTCAAAGGGACTTGGTTGGATTATCCCGGCAGCTGTTGGGGCAATAGCAGGATTAATCTATGGAAACTTAAGGAATAAGGGGTTTGAGAAAGAAGAAAAGTATCTATAAAAGATATTGAAAATGCCATCGATAAATTAGGATATGAAGTTATAAAATCTCAAGTAAAAGCTTTATAAAATAAGAGGGAATAAGTTTGGTTTTAATGATATCAGATGCTGGTTAATGTCATCTACGGTAAAGGACACAGTTACCAAGTTATAATGTCGTTGATATCTTCCCACAAACGAAAGCCCACAGTGGATATGTTCTCACAAAGAGAATTTCTGATAAAAATATTTTGGTTACTAGTATTTGACAGCTATACCCTCATCTCAAAACATGTGGAGTGTGTAGTATTGCTGACCAGAAACTAGTCAGTGTTATAAAACAGTCAAGCAGCTTTGACATGTATCAAAGCTGCTTTTTGCTCTGGTTTTTAAAAAAAGCTTGATGGAGGTTTTGAGATGAGAGTCGTGTGGGTTTGGATTATCCCGTCCCTTTGCAGTTAGCTTTTACTTTAGTGTCCGCATGATTTTATAATTTGTAAAGACAGGCTTGATAGTTTAAAACCTCCATCTTCACACATCTAACCTTGGCAAGTGAGCGGTAATTTCCGAACGTCTGCTTTCAAACTGCGGCGGCAGCATCAGGTGTGTGCCTAAGTCATCGAAAGGTTCATCAACTGCAAATCCGGGTTCTTCAGTGGCAATTTCGAAAAGGATATTGCCATGTTCCGGGAAATAAATTGCATTAAAGTACTTCCGGTCTTTTACTTCAGTCACTCTGTATTGATGTTCGGCTAGGAAAGACTGCCATTCTTTTTGCACCTGGGATGTCGGCACAGACCATGCGATATGGTGCACCGTGCCAATACCCCAACGTCCGAACGGCATGTCTGTTTTCGGCACGATAATATGGTGGCGTGCTTCACCGGCAGTAAGCAGGTAATGTTGCTCATCTGTTTCTAGTTCTTTTTTCAGGCCCAACTCATCTGTCAATGTCCGGACAGTTTCCGCAGGATGAGCCGATAACAGTACCGCCCCGTGGAAACCAAGAATAGCCGACGAATTTGCGTTAGTATTGCTCTCGACTAAAGCCAAAGCAAGGCCATGGCTGTCTGATAGTTCTAGTGTAGGACGGTTAAATAACCGGGTTTTCTTGACGCTCACGCGATGGTGGGCCAAATGACTGTGCCAGAATGGCAGGCTGCCTTTGGGAATACGAAACGCAATCGTCCCGACTTGCCCGCTGCCCACACGTCCTTTTCGGTTGTTGGTCCAAGGGAAAAACGTCATGATTGTGCCATTGTCGACAGATTGGTTGCTGAAATATAAGTGATAGGTGTGCGGGTCATCAAAGTTGACGGTTTGTTTGACTAATTTCAACCCTAAGACATCACGGTAGAAAATAATATTCTCGTTGGGGTCGCCCACAATAGCAGAAATATGGTGTATTTTATCAATTGGTTGCATGATTGCCTCCTTAAAGTTGAAATATCATGACCTAAATGCTTCTGTCAATGGTTTTCATTAAGTGCCGCACTTAGTCCTGACGGATAAAATTGTTCAAAAAAGTTTCTTTAAGTGTATCAAACATGCCTCGGTTAATCAAAAAATGCGTTAGGCTGGACAACAATGTGTCAGCTGAATGCAAAATTATCGTATTCTTACACCAAAACGGCTAAAATAAGTTCAGTGATTCGTGCCTGCAGTTAAACTTGTTCATGTAACTGCCCTTATAAATATTAGCCGGGTTAGGAGGCGATACGAATGCATGAAATTTATCATCTTGAACGCTTGTTTCCAAATATCGACTTATCCGATTCAGAGAAAAACATATTGGCCGTCATCATTGAGACACTGCAGAAAAATGAATCGACCAGTATTAAAGATGTTTCTCAAAAAGCTTTTACCTCACCTTCAACGATTAGCAAGCTGGCTAAGAAAACCGATCATAATTATAGTGAACTACTCTATTTTTTGCGTCAAAGTCTGCATTCGAAAGAAAATAACACGGTAGACGGCTTGCCATATTTGTCGCTGACGGAGCCGTATGAGTCGGCTGTTCATAAGATTGCCGCTTATTTGGCAGAGTACCGGAGTTATACATACGGAGAAGGTTTTTGCCGCTTTATCAGCGGGTATTTTCATAAAAAAATGCTGCTGTTAAAGCATTACACGATTGACCTCGACATGGTTGAGTTAAAACTGGTACATGCAGACAAACAAGCTCCGCTCGTCTTTATCTTTTCAAAATCAGGTGAAACCAGAGCCTGTTTGAGAAAAATGGCGGAGACGCATGAGTTATCGGGGAAAGTCATCGGATTTACCGCTTCGGAACACTCGACGCTTTACCAAAAAAGCGATATAGCATTTTGCGTAGAGGACCTCTCTTACGGCAATCAAGCCAATAATTTACGCACATTCTTTTACGGCAACACTCTCAATTTAATTGAAGTTCTTCTTTCAGATTGTTTCAAATAACCATAATTTAGTGTATCCCATTTCAAACGGGATACACTTTTTTTCGCTAACTCAGGTAAACTATTTTCTTAAAACGAAACAGTTTTCTTTTTCAAAGAAAACGCTTTTTATTTATGTTTATCCTCTATATAATAAAAAGCGTCATAAGCGCGCTGAACATGACACACTGAAGTCCATAAAAATATGAAAGGAGCGGCGGTATGAAGCTGCTGATTATAAATGCAGATGATTTTGGGTATTCCCCGGGTGTGAATAGCGGGATTATTTACAGCCACCAGCACGGCATCCTAACTTCTGCGACATTGATGGCGAATATGCCCGGGACGCAAGAAGCAGTTGCTCTGGCGAAGCAGCATCCCGATTTGGGTATCGGTGCCCATCTGACTTTAACTGCTGGCCGGCCTGTGATTAAAGAACTGGGAACGTTGACAGACGATGACGGCAATTTTTTCAAATTACCCTCTTATCACGAAAAACGTCCGCTTTACCGGGAGGAAGAGATTTTTATCGAGTGGTGTGCCCAAATTGATTATTTGATGCGTCAAGGCCTGACGTTGACCCATTTGGATTCGCATCATCATGTACATTCATTTCCCGAAAATCAGCTGATTGCCCGAGCTGTCTCTGAGAGATACGGCTTGCCGTTTCGAAACAGTCGAGGTGCTGAAAAAAAAGCAGTTGTCCCAGCAAATTACAGAAATGACATCTGTGTGGATATGATGAATACTGAGATGATCCGTTCACTTGACCGCGCTTATACAGTGGATAAAGAGGCTTGCTTGGCAGAATTAAGCCAAACATTCAATGCCATTGCGGATTACGAAACCGTTGAAGCGATGGTTCATCCAGCTTTTGTCGATGAAACATTGTATTACCAGTCGTCGTTCCATCTTCAAAGAATGCGTGAAGTAGAAATTTTAGTTGCTCCAGAAGTCAGGAATATGCTTGAGATGTTAGGGTATCAATTTGTTCATTACGGTTTTTTTAATTTTAAGGGGGGATGATAGATGCGGAGATTTATAACAACAAGCAAGATCCAGCTGTCAAAGTTAGGACAGGCGATGCTTATTCCAATCGTAGCGCTGCCTGTTGCAGGTTTGCTGTTTCGTTTCGGTCAAGACGACTTGTTCGGTTCGATGGTCATGCAGCTTGCTGCAAATGTGATTTTTGGTCAAATGCCGCTGCTGTTCACAGTCGGGATGATATTAGCTTACACAAAAACGAAAGATAAAGCAATTCCGCTTTTGGCAGGTGTTCTGTCGATAATGGTGTTCAAAGATGCCCTTGTTTATTTTAACCCATCAACTTCAATGGGAGTTTTTGCCGGAATCGTGACAGGCGGCGTTATCGCTTATTTGTTTGATAAAAGCAGATTTTGGAAAATACCAACGGCCTTTAGTTTGTTCGGCGGGGAAAAGCTGATTTTGACCATTGGGCCAATCGTGATGGTGCCGTTGGCGTGGGTGTTCAGTGTGATTTGGCCGCCGATGGAAGCAGGCTTGAACGGATTTGCTTTATGGCTTGGGACAGCCGGGATGATTGGCGTATTTCTCTTCGGTTTTTTAAACCGTCTGCTCATTCCGACAGGCTTGCATCATGTGCTGAATGCGTATATTTTTTATGAGCTAGGTACTTATGTGCCAAAAGGTGGCAAAGAGGTCCATGGTGAAGTGGCACGCTTTTTAGGCGGCGACCCCACAGCCGGGACATTTATGAGCATGTTTTTTGTCATTATGCTATTTGGCATATCCGGTGCGGCGGCTGCCATTATCAGTTGTGCAGATGAGGAAAAGAAAAAAGCGACACGGGGATTGCTTTCCTCAGGGGCATTAACAGCATTTCTTGCCGGTACCACTGAGCCTGTTGAATTTACATTTATGTTTGCCAGCCCGCTGCTGTATGTCATCCACTCGCTTTATACCGGCTTGGCAGGCGCCATTTTATATGTGACAGGCACAAAAATAGGATTCACATTCGGCTTTAACATCTTTGATTTGGTATTAAACTGGAAAATCGGTACGAATGTCCACTGGATACCAATTGTCGGTGTTTGTTATTTCGCATTGTATTTTTTCAGTTTCCGCTTGCTTATTTTGAAGAATGACATAAAAACACCGGGCAGACGCGATTTTTTAGAAACAGCGGAAAAAAATGAGGCAGAACTTAATTTTTCACTGGCAAGTAAAGACTATGATTATTTGGCCAAAAAAATATTGCAGCATATCAGCGGTACAGAAAATGTGGTGGATGTGACGAACTGCGCCACAAGATTACGTTTGGAGTTGGATGACACTGACAAGGCCGATGTGGATAAATTGAAACAGCTGAATGTATTAGGCGTCGTTAAACTAAACAAGAAGAATTTGCAAATCATTATCGGTCCAGAAGTGTCGCATGTGATAAGAAGTTTTGAAGCAATGTTAAACTAAAAAGAACTAAATCGGAGGAATCTCACACAATGGGTAATAAATTTGTCATGGTCGGCGGCGGCTCCACACAATCACCAGGTATATTAGAAGTGTTGCGGCAACGTGCCGGGGAGCTCGCACTTACAGAACTGGTTTTAT
This sequence comes from Vagococcus acidifermentans, assembly GCF_003987655.1. GTDB lineage: Bacteria > Bacillota > Bacilli > Lactobacillales > Vagococcaceae > Vagococcus_B > Vagococcus_B acidifermentans. Next base: position 83,337 of record NZ_NGKC01000003.1, read on the forward strand.
ACGATATTGATGAGGAACGTGTGTCGTTGTTAGGGCAATACACCGAAATGTATTACAGAGAATCGGGGTCAAATGTCACTGTTTCATACACAACAAACATTGACAAAGCACTCATAGGCGCAGACTTCCTGTTTATGCAAATTCGTCCGGGTCTGAACAAGCAACGGGCAATTGATGAAAAAATATGTCTGAGCCACGGCGTGGTCGGACAGGAAACATGTGGACTGGGCGGATTTTCATTTGCGCTGCGGGTCATTCCGGCTGTTGTTGAGATTATGACAAAAGTCAAAGAACTGTGCCCGGATGCATGGATTCTAAATTACACTAACCCCGAAGCCATTTTATCAGAAGCGATCTACCATGTTTTTCCTGAGGCGAAGTGTTTATGTATTTGCGATATGCCGATTTCAATAGAAGGAGCTATTGCCAAATATTTTAACAAAGATTTGCGGCAGCTGATATTCAAGTACTTCGGATTGAATCATTTTGGCTGGTGGACGGCCATCATAGATGAGAAGGGACAGGATTTATTGCCGCTTCTCAGAGAGGACGTTCTTTCAGGGGAAATCGACACCTTGTTGATGTCGAATGAAGACACAAAAGAAGACCAATACTGGATTGACACGTACAAACAAATGATAAAGCTCTTCAAACGTTTTCCGGCTTTCTTTCCTAACTGCTATTTGCAATAGTATTTAACGCCGGACGAAATGGTCGCCCACGACGACCTGTCGTTTACGCGCGGCGATTTTGTTGTCAACGGCCGTGAAACATCTATTTATAATGAATGCCGGCGGGTCATTGCTGACGGCAGTGCCAAAGATTCCAGCCTGCATGCCGGTGTACACGGCAACTACATTGTAGATATTTGTCATGCTATCATCCATGATACACGTGAACGGTTTACAGTAAACATCACAAATAATGGCAGTATTTCCAACTTTGACCCAAAAGCGGTTGTTGAAATACCCGCATACGTTGGTGCGAGCGGAGCGGAGCCCGTCGTGATAGGTGAAATCCCAACTTTCCAAAAAGGATTGATGGACATGCAAAAAGCGTATGAAAAATTGACTGTCCAAGCCGCATTGACAGGATCTTACCAAACAGCATTAGAAGCGGTTTTACTCAATAAAACCATTCCTAATTTGACCGTTGGAAAAGCTGTGCTGGATGATTTGTATGCGGCTAACAAGGAGTATTGGCCGGAGTTGGTGTAGGTGAGGATGGAATAGGTTTTGATTTTCCCGCAACAGCAAATAATATGTCATTTAAAAGAGACCGTGCGTCTTGTACCGACTCCCGAAAGTTAGAACAAAAAACTAACTTTTGGGGTCGGTGCATATAGCACGGTCTCTTTTTTATGAAATTTAATCAATCAACAACAATTTTTTTTTGTTATATTCTTTACGTACTTTTTCCGGTATATTCTCTGAAATGAGAAAACTTAAATCATCTACCGGTCCGACAATAGCATAGCTGACTGTGCCAAATTTATCATTGGTAATCATGCCGAGTACTTCTGTTGAAACTTTGGCCATTTGCTGTTTTATTTCGGCTTCATGCATTGTTGGCACGCTTGTTCCTGCCTCTATATCAATATTATAAATTCCCATAATATAGAGGTCGGCACGTATATTTTGCAGGAATTTATATGTTTCCACACCTAAATTTATCATTGATTGTTTATACAGAGTCCCACCGATATTAATGACTTCTATATGGGCGTGTTGAGAAAGTTCTACCGCAATAGGAGGACTATTAGTAATAACAGTCGCATGGAAATCAAGAGGAATTTCTTTGACAAGCGCAAGGTTGGTTGTACTACCATCTATAATAATGACAGAATTTTCTTTCAAAAAAGGCAATGCTTTGTGGGCAAGTGCTTTTTTTCTTTCCATGTTCAGGTTTTCTCGATAAGCAAAATCAGTAATTGGCGGACCGACTCTTAGGGCACCGCTATGCACTCTCTTCAAAAGCTTCTGACTATCTAATTCCTTTAAATCTCGTCGGATAGTATCTTCAGAAACATTAAAACGATTGCTAAGATCACTCGCAATCACTTTTTGTTCTATGTTTAAAATATCAATAATTTTTTGTTGTCTTTCTTCCTTTAACATTTGATACTCCTTAAGTTTTATATTTATTTAAATTTTCTCATGTGTGCACCTTTATGTCAACAAAACTCCACTGAATGCGCATAAAAGCGCAAATGCAATCAATTAATATGCATGTTTGTGTTGACTTTTGCGCGCATAACGATTACAATAGATGTGAGATTAGGAATTATCAACACTAGCAGTACTAAAACTTGCTAAGATATCATGATATTTCCAAAAAAAGTTGGGAGTTGAATTTATGGAAAGAGTAGTAAGATTGTCGCCATCAATCATGTGTGCTGATTTGGTTAATTTAGAGAAAGGGATAAAGGAACTGTCAAAAGCTGGCTTGGATACGCTGCATATCGATGTGATAGACGGCAGCTTTAGTCCCAGCATGCCTTTAGGAATTGAAACAATCAAGCGGATGCGTGAAGTTACTGATATGAACTTTGATATACATATCATGGCTCATGACAACGAATTTTTCATTCAAGAAATGTTAAAAATCGGGGTTGAGAATATAACATTTCATTATGAAACTAGCCTGCATGTGGACAGACATATTCAATTGATCCGAAAATCGGGTAGTAAAGTCGGTGTGGCATTAAATCCCTCTACTTCGTTATCTACATTAGATTATGTTTTGCCGGAAGTTGATATGATTTGTTTAATGTTGATCAATCCAGGATTTGCAACTAATAAGAATGAAAAACAAGTGCCTTATGCAACAAGAAAAATTAGGGAGTTAAAACAGATGATTGAAGCAGTAAATCCGTCAGCATCACTACAAGTTGATGGGCGTGTTTCATTAGACAGTATTCCGCAGTTAGTTGAAGCAGGTGCGGATAATTTAGTACTTGGCAGTACTAGTCTATTCATTCCTGGGAATAGTTTGGAAGTGAATAAACTAAATGTTGAAAGAGCGGTTATTAAGGGAATTGAGACGGTGAATAATCATGTCATTTAGAAAATCTGAAAGAAAAATCATACAGGAAATAGAAACGACATTAGGCAATATATCAGAAAAACAAGTAGCTCAATTGGTTCAGTCAATTCAAAAAGCTGATAAGGTTTTTTTTATTGGTGTAGGAAGAGTACTGTTATCATTGGAAGGAATCGCCAAGCGCTTGGCACATTTGGGTATTCAGACAGTAGTTGTCGGACAAATTACTGAACCAGCAATAACAGAAAAAGATTTGTTGATTGTAGGATCAGGAAGCGGAGAAAGTGCTTTTCCTTTAATTATTGCTGAAAAAGCAAAGTCTTTCCATGCAAAGGTAGCGCATATTGGCTCTAATCCAGAGAGTTCCATGAGAAAGTATTCGGATGTGTTTGTAAGAATACCTGTCCAGACAAAATTAAATCTACCAGGAGAGGTTCCATCTATTCAGCCAATGACTAGCTTGTTTGAACAAAGTTTATTGTTGTTAGGTGATGCGATTGCACTTTCATTGATAGAAGAGAACAACATAGACATGATGGGCTTATGGAAATACCATGCTAATTTGGAGTAGGTGATTTGATGAAAGCAGTACATTTTGGAGCTGGAAATATTGGACGCGGTTTAATCGGACAAGTGCTGCATAATAATGATTTTGAAATTTGTTTTGTGGATACATTTTATCCGATTGTCGAACAGTTAAATCAGGATAACGGGTATTGGGTAGAATATATCAATAAAAATCGAACAACAGTTTTTATTGACCAAATTCATGCAATTTGTATTAATGATTTACAGCAGCTAATAAAAGAAATTCAAACAGCAGATTTGATTACCACATCAGTAGGTGTTAATAATTTAGAAAAAATAGCACCAGCTATGACTGAAGCATTAAAAAAACGGTTCGAACAAAATGTAAAACCAATCAATATCTTGGCTAATGAGAACGTTATCAATGCAAGCACATTATTGAAAAGAGCAGTGTATCAGGAATTAGACAAAATATCAAGACAACTTTTTGATACATACGTTTCTTTTGTGGACACGTCAATTGATCGTCAAGCTTTGTCCAAGGAAGAAACAGCTAAAAGTATTGCGGTGGTCGAACCTTATTATGAATGGATAATTAATAAATCACAATGGCATCCTAATGTAGACTTTGAGTTAAAAGATGTCACGTACGTTTCAGAAATGGAACCTTATATAGAGAGAAAACTTTTTATCGTGAATGCTGCCCATGCAGCCTTTGCTTATCTAGGAGCACTATTTGATTGCCAGACTATTCAAGAAGTTATGGAAATTCCTGATATTCTGAACATCGTTCGCGGATTTTTAACAGAGAATCAAGAGTATTTTGTGAAAAAGTATCAAATCAATCAACAGGAATTAGAAAGATTTATTGAGAACACTTTAATGCGTCAGGGAAATCCACAATTGGAAGACTCTATAGAGCGCGTCGGCCGTTCCCCGCTTAGGAAACTTAGTACTGATGACCGTTTAGTCGGTCCTGTGAAAAAACTTGCTAATTTAGGGATATCGCATGTAAATGGTGTGAAAGTCATTGCAGCAGCATATCTCTATAGTAATCCCAAAGACGAAGAAGCTCTAGCATTACAGCAACTTTTGAGGGAACAATCGGCTCTCAGTGTGATTTCTAATGTTTCAGGACTAGAAGGTACGTTGTTGGAGGAAGTTGAAGCTATGTATGAACAAATTAAAAAGAATAAAGAATTGATATTTCAAGGAGGCGGAAATGCTTAAAGAATATCTTGCAGGAAATAGCCTTTTTATTTCGCATGTCCCTGATTGGCAACAAGCAATCAGGATGGCTGCACAGCCATTGTTAGAAAAAGGGATTATTACGAATGAATATATTGATGCGATGATTCAAAATGTGTTGGATAACGGTAACTACATTATTATTTTGCCTAAAGTAGCTATGCCTCATGCACGTTCAGAATATGGCAGTAAAGGAGTTGGTATGAGTTTTCTACGTTTGTTAGAACCTGTCATGTTTCCAAAAAATGAACCGGTTGAGTTATTTTTTGTTCTTGCATCAAACACACCCGAAGGGCACTTGGAATTATTAGCAGATTTAGCGGAAGCTTTGAGTGATTCAGAAGTATATGAAACTTTGCTGGAAATTGAAACGGAGGAAGAATTACTAACTATTTTTGATAAAAAATAAAAAGGAGAGAAAAACATGAATACAACGAACGAGCAAAAACAAGTATCCATGCGGGCTAGGGTTCAAGCATTTGGCGGATTTTTAACAAATATGGTATTGCCTAATATTGGTGCGTTTATCGCTTGGGGAATTGTTACAGCTTTATTTATTCCGTCAGGCTGGTTTCCTAATGAGTCTTTGAATGAACTGGTAAGCCCAACAGTTAGTTATTTATTGCCATTATTGTTAGCTTATACAGGAGGTCGAATGGTTGGCGGTCAAAGAGGTGCTGTTCTGGGTTCATTAGGGACGATTGGTTTAATAATTGGTTCGGATATTCCAATGTTTATGGGAGCAATGATTGTAGGGCCCTTAGGCGGATGGATTATGAAGAAAACAGATAACTTCCTTGAGGGAAAAATTCCTGCTGGTTTTGAAATGGTAGTGAACAACTTCTCAATTGGAATCCTGGGTTTTATATTGATGATTTTGTCATATTTATTAATTGGACCAACGATTCAAGCGGCTAATCAGCTAGTTACAAATGCAATCGAAGCATTAGTATCAACAGGTTTTTTACCATTGCTTTCATTAATTAATGAACCTGCTAAAGTATTATTTTTGAACAATGTTATCGACCAAGGGGTCTACTATCCGCTAGGTATGCAGCAAACACTTGAAGCAGGAAAGTCCATCTATTTCATGGTTGCTTCAAATCCTGGTCCTGGTTTAGGTTTGTTGCTAGCGTACTCAATTTTTGGTAAAAAAGCAGCCAAACGAACTGCACCTGGAGCAATCATTATTCATTTCTTTGGTGGTATACATGAATTGTATTTTCCTTATGTTCTAATGAAGCCGATTACAATTATTTCGATGATTGCCGGAGGAATGTCTGGTATAGTTACCTTTCAATTGTTTGGTGTCGGATTGGTTGCTGGTCCTAGTCCAGGGTCAATCTTTTCATATTTAGCATTGACTCCAAAAGGAAACTTTCTTGGTGTGATTGCAGGAGTGACAATAGCTACAATCGTTTCATTTTTAGTGACTTCAGTAATTTTAAAAGCTGATAAAACTGCTGATGAAGATGTTTTTGAGGAGTCAGTTGAACGTTCAAAATCAATGAAACAAGAAGGAAAACAGTTGTCTGGAGCAAGATCTGTTTCACTTTCAAAGATTTCTTTTGCTTGTGATGCTGGCATGGGAAGTAGTGCTATGGGGGCAACTACATTGAAAAACAAATTGAAAAAAGCTGGTATTGAAGACATAGAAATAAAAAATTATCGGATTGAAGATGTTCCAACTGATAGTGATATTATTGTAGTTCACAAAGATTTAGAAGAAAGGACGCGAAAATCACATCCAGATATCCAAATAGTAGCTTTACAAAATTATCTGCAAGATCCAGCGATTGACCGTCTGGTAGAAGAAATTGTAGAGGGAAAGTAATGAATGTATCAGAGCGATATTAAGAACAATAAATAAGTATTGAAATCATTAAAAAGAGCAAATAACTGTAACTTATAAATATTAGAGGCAAATTAGTAAATATCCACCCGTTTTCATGGGTGGATATTTACTTTGCATCATGGCAAAAATTTCTTTCATTGTTGGTTGGGTGCTGCTTTGATATATGAAATTTTACTATGGTGTTTTTTATTTTAGGGTGGTTAACTTGATTATATTGCTAACCATTTAAAAAAATAAACATACACTTTTTTCTTAATTTTCCATTTGTCAAATTAAGTTAGAACCAATCGCCCCTTGTATAGAGCTCAAAAAGACTTAAATAGTCAAGAGTGATAGATTTAAAAAAATCGCAAGGAAACGTCGAAACCATTGGTATTGTACATCTTCTATATCAGAAGTTTTACGGACATTTGGCATCTTTTCTACCAAATGTCGTTCACAATATTCGATAGTCATGATTTTTGTAAAAAAATGAATGACTATATTGCACATCATTTGAATCGTCCGTTTCATTTGGTTATTGATTTCAGTGGGTTTGATTCCTTGAAAAAATTTTTTTATTTTTAAAATTCGCGAAAATAAAAAACGATATTCATTACTTTACACTTCTATAATTTACTTACTTCCAACCTTATTTTCTTTTATTTAAACAATGGCACAATATTGTCATCCCCCACCCCCATCTAAAATAATCCCTTCCACCTCAAATAGTAAGAATAATTTAAGAAATAAGTACCCCATTTATTCAGAATTTTTATATATAATCAGTATAGTGAACGAAGGATATAAGACAGTTAGGAGATAAGAATGAAAAAAACAATATTAGTTGTGGATGATGACAAAGAAATCCGTGAGGGGATACGCATTTATTTGGAGCAGGAAGGTTATGAGGTGTTGGAAGCCTCAGACGGAAAAGTAGCGCTGGAAATATTGTCGCAGAAAGAGACGCATCTGGTTATTTTGGATATTATGATGCCGAATCTTGACGGGACACTGACTGCGTATCATATCAGGAAAAAGAATAGTGTGCCGATTTTAATGTTAAGTGCCAAAAGCGAAGAGATAGATAAAATTTCAGGGCTGCAAGTCGGTGCGGACGATTATTTGACTAAGCCGTTTAGTCCGATGGAACTGTTGGCAAGGGTCAAATCGCTGTTGCGGCGTTATTTGACGCTTGGCAATTATCAGCCGGAGGAGAAGTCCTCTCATTTGGTCGAAGTAAATGGGCTGCTTCTGGATAAGCTGGAAAAAAAGTTGTTTGTCGAAGACAGGGAGGTCAAGCTGACGCCTAAAGAATTCAAAATCATGGACTTGTTGATGTCTTCTCCCGGCAGAGTTTTTTCCATTGACGACATTTATGAATCCGTCTGGGAAGAACCCAGCTTTCATTCAGACAACACTGTATCCGTTCATATTAGACGGATTAGGGAGAAGATAGAAGTGGTGCCGAAACAGCCAAAATATTTAAAGGTGGTGTGGGGTGTTGGTTACAAAATTGAAAAGTAAAGATTTTTTATTGGGTGCTGTGCTGCTAATGACAATCGGCTGGTTCATTCTTTGCTCGACAGTCGGCTGGTTGAAGGAACAGACAGGGGGAAACGATCCGTCAAGCGCCTTTCTTGATGCTGTGTCTAGTATTTACACAGAAGAGGTCTTAGCAGATGATAAGTTGGCGGATGTTTCTTTTGAAAATATTTCATCGGCACAGGTTCAGCAGTATCGTGAATATTACGGAGACTTGGGCACACAGCTGGGCGATATCTTCACACAATATATAGATAAAATAGATGCAGCTGAAAATCAAAAAAAAGTCGAAGCACTCAAAAAAGAGCGGGACGAAAAAATGCAGGCAATCATTGCGAACTACAGTGATGCCGATATTGTCAGGGAGAAAATCGTTCAGGAAGAAACCAAATGGCTGGAGGCTAATCGCGAGGCTCTGTTAACGTATTTGTCAGATATAGTTGCGTCTGCTGACCGTGATTACAGTTATTATGTCATGAGGGAAAACGGTGAGGTAATCACGAATGTGTCACAGCTGGCAACGGAGACGGACCAAAAAATGATTGCAGCTTATTTTGAGAAAGAAACCATCCAGCCCGGCACACAAAAAGACTACATGGTTGATTTTCAGTATTCAGAGATAGGGTCAAGTGATGCGCACAGTTATTTATTTGCCGGGATGAATGAGGCGGTGACTGTTTCCTATGGCTTAAAACGGACGTCACCATTATTAAATCTGGTGAAAAAAGAAAAACGGCTCAAGAGCATCATGCAAGTACTGGCATGTGCCGGTTTAGGTCTGATGATATTAGGGTCATTGTGTGCATACGGATATGTCAAAGCAGATGACGGGGCACCGCATAAGGGACTAGACAAGCTCAAAAAAATCCCTTTGGATGTGTTGGTGCTTGTGATGTTAGTGGTCAGTTTTTTGTCTTTAGGATTGTTTGAAGGGGTTATTTTGTACCGCGTGTTTCTGTCATGGGCAGGGATTGTTCAGATAATGCTTGCGGCAGCTTTGTTCGGCGCTGCACTGATGTTATGCTTGATCCAGCTCAAAGAACTTTTGACGGCTTTGCAGCACAACAAATGGCCGCTGGTGCTAAAGGCTAAGTTCAACGACACTTTTTTTATGAGGTGTTGGAAAATCATCCGCTACTATTATCGCAAGCTGCCGTTTGTGATTGTAGCAGCGCTGGTCTTGTTGAGCCTTGTTTTAGTCATGTCGCTCGGCCCGGACCTGCTTTTAAATAGTCGGCTTGTGTTAGTCGGGTTGTGTGTATTGGGCATGATTTTACTGTACGTGCACCGGCAGTATTACGTGCGGTCCATGCAGCTGTTGTCTCAACCGGCAGCTATTCTGTCACAACATGGTGAAGCTCTTTCACCGGATGACGGTATGAACGGCGTGGCAGACAATTTGGCAAAGCTTGGCCAGATGGTGGAGCAAACCAAACAATTGAATCGGAAAAGCGAACACTTGAAGAGCGAGCTGCTTACCAATGTCAGTCATGATTTGCGGACGCCTTTGACTTCGCTGATTACATACAGCGAATTGTTGAATCAGCCGGCCCATTCAGAGGGAGAAAAGGAAAAGTACCGGAAAATCATTCATGAAAAATCGTTGCGTATGAAACGCTTAATTGATGACTTGTTTGAAGTGACTAAAATGGACAATGGCGAAATCACTTTAAATCAGTCACCGGTTAATATGAATCAACTGCTGGAACAGGCCGTTGCGGAGTATGAGGATATTTTTAAAGAAAAAAATTTAAAAATGATGTACTACAAGCCGCATGAAAAAATAGAGGCTTTGGTGGACGGCGATAAAATCTGGCGGGTGATGGATAATCTGTTCAGTAATGCAGCAAAGTACGCCATGTCAGGAACGAGGATTCATTTGAAGCTTTATCAAGAGGGTCAAGATATATTACTTGAAATGAAAAATATCGCAAATTATGAATTAAATCAGGAAGCCAGCGGGTTAGTCGAACGCTTTAAGCGGGCAGACAACTCCCGTCATACGGAGGGCTCGGGTTTAGGGCTGGCGATTGCCAGTTCAATCGTTGAATTGCATCATGGCCAGTTAACAGTCACTGTCGACGGAGATATGTTTAAGCTGCATGTGTCGCTGCCGCAAGGGCTGTAGGTCAATAATCGCAAAGCACATCCGACAAGCGCGTCATAGCAATTGTCGGATGTGCTCTTTTGTCAGCTGTCAGAACAAGCAGCATCATTTGTTTTGAAATAAATATAGAGTGCATTCAATTTATTCGCATAATTAACATAACCAAGGACATCGTGGAAAATACGCAGAATCTCTTCCACTTGTGCCGCTCCTTGTTGATGTCCGTCCTTCATTTGAAGGATGCCTTGTACAAAGCGGGCAAATAAATCGAAGTGGATATTGTGTGTCTGCTGTTGTGAGGCAATATTTGTAAAATAAATGTCCAGTATTTTTTCGGCATGGCCGAGTTTGCTGTTTTTGATTAATTTTAGCGCAAAATGGAGAGCTAAATCGTTGCGCCAGTGATTCATGTCAGCAGACGGATGCCGTCTTTTCAACAACTGCATGGCGTAGACATATGCTTCATCGTCGTCAAAGAGAAAGTACATGTACGTTCCGAGAAACAATTCAAATTTTCCCCATTGTTCTATTTTTCGCAAATGTGCCAGCAGCGGCTCGGTATCCGCATGATAAACGGGCGGAAATGAATAGTCGTAATACTGCTTTCCCACGAGACTTATCAGGAAAAATCGTTTTTCACCTGTTTCAGCATACTGACTGTCATTTTCTTCAATGAATTTTTTTAACAGAAAAGAGTTGCCTGAATTAAAGGCATTATCCAGCTCATCTTCGACAGCAGTCAACCAGACATCTAACGCGTTGCCGGTTTCCGAGATAAATTCGAGCATGGTGGTGTCCATCCGGACAAGCAGCTTGAGCAGGTTATTGAAGCTGATGTCGCTTACGTTCGTTTCAAATTTACGCAAAAACTGTGGGGAAACGATATCACCGGCCACCTCTTTAGCTGTTAGTCCTTTGTTTTGTCTAATACGATGAAAAATATCCCCGGAATGCCTCATTCAAATCCCTCCAAGTAACTATAGTATCATTTTCCTGTTAATTTCTGATAAATGCAAGCTTTTTTGCAACGTTTTGAATAGATAGTATCTTTTTTTCCATCGTGTTCATTTTTTTGGCTATTATCAATTTAACAGATAGGAGTGAAACAAATGAAACTGACATCATTAAGTGAACAACTTTTTTTATTAGCGATGGATAGGCGGGGGAGTGTCGCTGGCAATCGGTACCGCATGCAAATCAGTCTGGTGATGGCGGGATTGCTGGATTTAGAAGAAGCAGGCATTATCAAATTAGCACAACAGGCTGTCATAGTAAAAGCAACCAGCTTGCCGGGTGACCTGCTATTTTTACAGCCGCTTCATGAGCTGATAACCAAGATGAAAAAGCCGACTCTCAAAAAAATAGCTGACAAATACTGCGGCACATTCACTGACAGGGAATTAAAAAAATATTTAACAAGTATCAGGAACGAGCTGCTGCAAAAACAGCTGGTGCAAGTGACACAAAAAGCAGGTTATCTCGGGAAGCAGTCGATTTACTCCGCGGACGAGGCTGAGCTGGCACTGCTGTTGGACGATGTCATAAAACAGATAACGGATGAGGCGCCAAACGGCAAAATGCTTGCTTTATGGGTGCTGTTGGAAAAGACTAAGTTATCAGGAAAATATTTTACCAAAGATACACTCAATCAAGTGCGGAAGAAATTAGCAGATTTGACTGACCAGCCGCTATTCAACGACTTGAAAATCATGGAAAAAGAAATAGAAGCAACATTTTTAGTCCTGTTGACGGCTGCGACTGTCAACTAAACAAGAAAGCGGGGAATATGTGATATGTCGAAAATTACTAAAGAAGTAACTTATAGTGCAATGATGGTAAACGTTATCGGACTTTTATGCGTTGTCCCTCTGTTAGTAGCTTATATGTGGAGTTACAGACTGTTTTTTTACAAACAACTAGCTGAAGTCCCTATTAACATGACGCTGCTGCTTACGGGGTTGCTAATTATTTCGTTAGCCGTACACGAAGTACTGCATGGTGTCGGCTGGGTGCTGACAAAGGGCTGTGCCGCTAAAAATATCCATCTGAAATTTAGGATGCTGATGGCATCTTGTCATTGCGACAAGCCGTTATTGGGCAGTCGTTATATGTTTGGCTTGGTATTTCCTTTTGCTGTCCTAGTGACCAGTACGATTATTCTATCGTTTCTCTATCCCAGCAACGTGACATTATTTGCCGCTCTTGTGAACATTGCTTTGTGCGGCGGAGATATCCTGCTGTTTTTAAGGCTCTTTCCTTACCGCAGAAACAAAATCATCGATCACCCGGACAAGGCGGGATTTGCAGTAGTAGCATAGCCGGCACACTAAAAACACACAAAAAACGAACATTCCGTCGTCATTTTGTGTGTGTTTTTCTATGTATTTCTGAAGAACGTCCCGCTTGCTTGTTGCTGCGTTCTTAGTCTTTGGGGACAAACAACGTAAGAAATTTTTTATGCCAGTTTAATGTCAGCGGCAGGGCAGGACCGGCATCGCCGTCTATCCGCGAATAGATAGTGTCGTGTTGATTGGCAGGAGCCATCTTCACCTGCTCGGCGTTTAAATAGGTAAGGCTTTTTGCTTCTTTTAATTCACCTGTAAAGGCATAACGGATGAAAGAAAGTACTTTTTTGATACCGATATCATGCAAGATGCTGATGTGAAATGTATCATGGTCATCGTCCACGTACTTGATGCCCCCGACTGAATCAGTCGTTGTTGCCAGTGCAATCCAGACTTTGAGTCTTTCTTTTCCGGAACTGGTCTCAAAGACGATAGAGTGGAGTGGGCTTTATTACGGCCGATTTTCCGGAAAGCTGCCAGCGGATAGACAATCAGCCCGAATTTTTTCTTTTCTTTTTGCCGGACATCATTAGAGATATCTGCGAGAACGCCGATTGTAAACGAACTGACAATAGCTTTCTCGTTGTTACAAGAACCGATGCTGACTTTTTTTGTCTGTCCGTCAACAATGATGTTGAGCGCTTCGTCAACGTCATTTGGAATGTTCCACCGTTTGGCAAAATTGTTAATCGTCCCCCTGGGGATAATGCCTAGAGGGATGCTTTGTTTGAGTTGTATAAACGCAGTGATAACGACGTTCAGCGTTCCGTCCCCGCCTATTGAAATAATTCCGTCATAGCGAGGAATTTGTTTCTTCAGGGCTGCCAGTGCGTCTTCCACCGTTTTTTCGACTAACAAATCGGCCTGAAACCCGTTTTCCCGCATAACAGCTTGCACATGTTCGGCAGTTTTTTGAATGTCAGAACCTCCTGCACTGGCGTTAAAATAAATAATAAATTTTTTGATTGGAACTCACTCCCTTCATCACTATGATAGTATCTGATAACAAGAAAAAATCGTTGTAAAAAAACAGCTGTCGGCTGATGATATTGTTTAATAATAAAAATTAATCCTCTTACGCGATGATGCGTCGAGAGGATTAGTCAGTTTTTCGTTTAGCGTGTTCTTTGTCGAAAGCTAAGTCGACATCAATCTCTGTTTCCCGGATTTCTTTGTTCAAGAAATAGGAAATCAGTGTTCTAATCACAACGACCGCAGCAAGTTTGAAGATGTCGGCGGCGGTTGGATTAATGATTGATTCGATAATATCCGCGGCAATTAAAATCTCCAAGCTTAACAGGACATAGCTGCCGAAATAATTTTTGATATAAGTGGTTTTTTGTGCCAGCTGCAGACGGTTTTTGGTCGACAGCTGGGTCCTGAAAAAGTCATAGGCAACAATTATCAGTCCCCACATCAAAATCAGAATAGAAAAGATGTGCAGAATAAAAATAAAAAAATGAAACACTGGTAATACCCAAGCGAACAGCTGAGCGGTCAATTCTTCCAAACCAATCTCCTCCTTGTTTGTATTGTAACAGGAGAATCCGGTGATGACTATCTTTTTTTGCTGACAATCAGCCAGCTTACATATAGCCCATTGCTTCTTCGCGAGTCATATAAAAGTGGAGGCCGCCAGTCGAGTCCACCCAGCGGTCCGGATTAAAATAATGGGCATAACTGGTTTCACCGACACGATAAACAAAGTTAGGGTCGACATAAGCAAAGGCCTCGTTATAACTTTTGCTGAAATCATAACTTTTAATCCACAGTACTTTTGCTTTATCACAGCGGCAGGCGAGACCCGTGGCCGATACGCGCCGGGCGTCCGCAGGTATCAGCAGTTTGACAAGGCGGTAATCGAAGCAGACTTTGTAGCCGATGAATGCTCCTTTTTCCGGGCAGCGCAGCGCAAAATACTGCGTGTTGTCATCAGAGATAATCTGTTCCAGATTGGCATGTTCAAGAAGTGATGCGAACATGTTTGCACCGGAAATATCGGCATAAGACAAGTTGCAGCCTCTTAAATCAGCACCGGAAAAATCAACATTCCTTAAAACAGCATGGGAAAAATTGCAATCCACACAGAGACTATTGGAAAAATCAGCATTGCTCAAATCAGTATGGGAAAAATCAAGATGCTCCAACTGAGCATTTTTGTAATCGGCCCCTTGCAGCGAACGTTCCTTTACGGCTGTCTGAATCATGGTCATGTCACTCCTTCATGGCTTGTCTATATGTTAAAACAATCACATGTCATATATATTATACTACAAATTCGCCAAAAAGGAGAAAGGAACAGTACAGCCGCATTTTCACGTCACGTTACAGTTCTTTTTTAAACCGTTTGATTTTCTTGATGGCCCAATCATAATGACTTGACGTGGAAGAAACCATATAAGAACCCAGTGATGTGGTTCCTGTCCATGAAAAATATTTTTTCGTGAACAGTTCTTCGGTGCTGTAGTCGTCAATCAGGTCAAGTACTTCGTGATGACTTGACTTGACCAGTTGTTTTGCTTGAACTAGCGGTGTATGCTGATGCTGTTTCCAAAACTGCAGGTTCATTTCACCGTAATTGCGCCAGTTGTACGGGGCAGGAAAGAAAGGACGGGCGCGTCCGTTTTGATTGGCATCAACCCAATTCAAAAGCAATCGATGCCATTCGTAAAGGTGGACGAGCACATCACGGATAGTACGATCCCGGTCATCAAAGGGAAAAATCTGTTCCTGATTTTCCAAAGGGATGCTGTCTATCAGGTCGGTCATTTTTTCAAAATTCGTTTGTGCAGCTTGCAGCAAGTCCTGTTTAGTTTGAGGTCGCGCCAAGGTCTATTCATCTCCTCTTTGTTTGATAGTGATACAGGCTTCTGTAATCCAATTTTTCGGCTCGGAATCTTGAGCAGGTGAGACATGGGAAATATTAAACATAGGCCCATACAGCTGATAGTCATTGTCTTCGACCCAGTGGGCGAGAGCCTCCATCACCAGGGGCATCTGTTCAAAACCGCCGTGAAAGGTCACAGATGCAACTGTGACAGGAGGGACATGTTTAAAAACAACTTCTTCTGTGCTCTGTTGAAGGGCAGCAACAGAGCTTTGCACCTCAATATCGATTTGGTCGTCCTTGTATTCTTCATCATGGTAAACAGTGATACCTAATGGCGGTTGAGCAAGTGCTACTTGAAGTGCCAGCGAGGCATGATATAATTCTTGCCATAATAACGCTTCGTGTGATTCGTCAGGCACTACACGGCGAATACTCATCACATCTCGGGCGGCAAGCTCTTTGCAGACAACATTGTAGGACATGCTGTCGCTGTTTTTAGCGACCAAAGTCTGCATTGATTCCAGCATTTTTGCCTGAGTGGTCACTCGGGCCAACTCTTCCGTCAACTGAGCGCGTCTGATGGCAATGTATGATTGAATCTCAGATAAGTGAGTCGCTGTCATCAGCGGCTTGATTTCAGATAAAGAAAATCCTAATTCCTGCAGCTTTTTGATCTTTCCTATTTCTTTCAAACTGCCGGCAGAGTAATAACGATAGCCCGTGTCTGTATCAATATTGTCCGGCTGCAGCAAGTCAATTTGTTCATAGTATCTCAGCATTCTAACGCTAGTATGAGATAATTTAGAAAAGTGTCCAATTTTAAACATAGTTATCCTCCTAACAACAGGTTTTTCTTTAGTATAAACTATGACACAGTGTCAGAGTAAAACATTTTTATTGTCATTGTTTCATTGATAAAAAATGCTGTTATTTTTGAACGTGTTTTTTTTCAAGGACACTGTTGTTTTTTGTGCATAAATGAAAGTTGTCTGTTACAATTAATTAAGGAGCAGCGGGTTTTTCCAGCAGAGAATGGCAAAGCCTTCTTCTTTTTTATAGACTGCAACTTGGTAAGAAAATGGGAGGGTCGTTCTTTTTGAAAAACAGTGAATGGTTTAAAGTTGAACCAATTGATACACACACTTGGGCGATTAGCGAAAATTCGCATTGGGAACAACCAAGAAGTTATTTATTGACCGGTTCCGAACGGGCATTGCTGATTGACTCGGGTACCGGGATTGGCAGTATTCGTCAAATTGTAAGCGGTTTGACACGTCTGCCTGTTTTGGTGACCAGTACGCATGTTCATTGGGACCATATCGGCGGCCATGACGAATTCTCAGATATCGCGGTTTTTGAAGAGGAAGTCCCGTGGCTGACGGGTCACTTCCCTTTAACACTGGCTGCGGTCAAACATGAACTGCTGAAAGAGCCGTTTGTCCCGCCGGAAGGATTTGATATTGATACGTATCAACTGCCTTGCTGCGACAAACAGACATTGCAGATGTTTAGCGACAACGCATGTATCGAGCTTGGGGGGTGGCAAATACGGGTGATTCATACACCGGGTCATTCGCCTGGACATGTTTGTTTTTATGAAGAGGAGCGGGGGTATTTATTTACTGGAGATTTGATTTACCGAGGAAAACTTGATGTTTATTACCCTTCAACCAATCCGCAAGATTTTAGCCGTTCTGTTCGCAAAATTGCCAAGCTGCCGGTATCCTGTGTATTTCCCGGGCATTTTGATACGTGCTTGCCCTCAGGAATCATTCAAGATGTTCTATCAGCCGTTAACCAGCTCGAACTAAAAGGCCTGCTTAGCCAGGGGAGCGGCCAGCATATATTTGAGCAGTTTACGATTCATTTTTAGTGCAGTGAAAGGAGGTATGATGTGAACAAATCAGACTATTTAACACTGGTTGCGATAGAAGAATGTGCCGAAATCCAACAGGCACTGTCAAAGGCTGTGAGATTCGGGTTTGATGATCATCACCCTGACCGTCCGGATAAAACGAACGAGGATGACGTGCTGCATGAATTTTATCAGCTGACAGCAATGATTGAGGAACTCCAGCGTCAACACATCATCAGAAAACCAACCGACGAAGCGATTCGCCGCATCAAAGAACAAAAACTTTCCAAAGTCTCTCACTATATGGACTATTCACGCCAACAGGGCAGACTCGACTAGCTTTTTCGCTCAACTTAACTCGTCAGTCCGCCATCCAATGCTGATTCAACACACAGCATCAGTCACATTGATTTGTTACAATCACGCAAAAGTCAGTCAACAAGCAGCCGCACAATATGGGAGGAATAAAGATGAAATTAGGGATGATAAAATCTAATTTTCCAAATGAGCGCCGTATTCCGCTACTTCCTGAGGACATCAGGGACTTTGAGAACGAGCTATTGATTGAAACGGGATTCGGCGAGTTCATGGATATTGCTGATACCGACTATGAGCAAGCCGGGTGCCGGATAATGAGCCGTGAGGAGATTTTCAGCCGGGCGGATGGCATCTTTTCGCTAAAATTGATTCAACCGACAGATTACGCGTTGATCCGTCCGGGTCAGATCATCATCGGCTGGACACATCCGTTAGGCTCGGGCAAACCGTTTATGGAGGAGCAGGCTTACCCGAAAGATTTGGTAGTGGTCGATTTAGACAATCGTTTCCCGCAAATTTTTTACCATGATAAAATGATTCGCGCCGACTGGATACCTGCCAACGCGGTCTATCAAAACAGTTTTTACGCCGGATTCGCCGGTGTTCTTCACGCTTTTTTGAGTTATGGCCTGATTCCTGACGACAACACACGCGTTGCCATTTTGGGTTCTGGCAATGTGGCACAAGGCGCCTTTCACGGTGTTTCGAAATTTACCAGTAATGTGAAACTCTATTATCGCAGGACATTGCCGGATTTTGAAAAGAAGGCGCCAAGTTACGATATGATTATCAACGGCATCGAAGTTGGCAGCTGGGGCAAACCCATCATGACCAAAGCCCAGCAAAAAACACTGAAAAAAGGTGCATTTGTCATTGACGTTGCCGCCGATGCAGGCAATGCAATTGAAGGTACTCGGTTCACCACGCTTGATGAGCCGATTTACAAAGAAGACGGCGTGTATTATTTTGTTGTCCCTAATACACCGGCGCTTGCCTATCGCAACGTCAGCAAAGTATTGAGCAGACAGTTCAGCAAGTACATTTTCAAGAAGAGTATTGCCGTATTTAAAGAAGTCGCACACGATAACCTGTAAACAAATATACCCTGATTTCCATCCAAATTATGTTAGGTGGAAATCAAGGTATATTGCCGTTAAGGGGATGCCTGTTCATTTGTCGGTCTTCTCATCGGAAATGAGCGAAAAGTTGATCAGGCCGGACAAAAAGTGTTCGGCATCGTCAATTCGCATCCTGAAGCGGTCATGACGGGCAAAAAAACCGCTGACGATTTGGTCGGGTTTTTTAAAGAACATTGCCAACTCCGGCCACATGATGCCTGTCCGCAGCTCATGAACAACCCGTTTCCTCATCACTTGCTGAAGTTTTTCAATCTGCTCTTCTGACACCAGTTCCGCGTGATAAGGCTGTTTTTTTAATGAGCCGACCATCCTGACGGCCGCAACGAGCAGCTCCAGCATCGTCGGATAAGCAGTGTCGCGATGTTCAATAAATTTCAAGTTGTTAAAGGCATTTTTTAATCCAAATTCAAAGTATTCAGGCTGCGGGTCGATGTGGATGAGTTCATTAACGGAATAACTTAACCAGTGGTCGTGGTACTTTTCGTAGCCGTTCTCAATAAACCGGTTCATGAGACGTTTGCCTGTTTCCAGTAATTGCGGATTTTCGGTAATAGCGAATGCTCTGAGCAGGCTGAATAGTGCTTCCCCATCATAGTAAATAATTCTAAACGTCTCTTTAACTGTCAAATCGCTGTGCAAGACATGGGTGGTATTTCCGTCTTCATCTATAAATTGTTGACACATGCCGGCTGTCAGTGATTCCATTTGCTGGACAAATTGCTTTCGCCCCGTCAGCTCCTCAAATTTAGCCAGGGCCAGAATGGCAGTTGCCTGGGCGCCAAGTTTCAATTCTTTGCTTTTTTTCAGTTGCTCGGTGACGTAAAGGCGGCCGTCAATTGTTTCGGTCAAATGTTCCAGCCCCCAAACCAGACTTTTTTCCGCAGATGTTAAAAAGTCTGCGTTCCCGGTGAATTGTGCTGTTTCCAGTAACGCATAAGCTGATGAAAAATGCCGCACACTATTATATCCCGGAAGATTCAGATGATAAGCGGGGTAGTAGCCGAAAATAAATTTTCCTGACGGTGTCAGCTGATTGGCTAAATACGTTCCCCCTTGACGAATAGCCAGTTCGAGTTCATTTTGAAAATCATGTTCCGATATTTGCCGGATGCCTCTGCCGAACTGGACTGCCGGGCCATCTAAAAATAATACATCGGAAGAAAGGAATGCCGCGCGGGTTTTGAAAAAAGTCCAATTGTCATCAACATACTTTTCTGGATTCAGGATGATTCGGTTATATTTCTTTCTAATATATTGCCGCAAGTTTTGCTGATTCAGCTGTAAATTTGGCTTGTTTTTTCCAACGATGTGCGAAGCATCAGGTGTCAACAATGCATTTCCCGCAATTTCTTCTTCCAGAAACTGACAACTGCCGTCTTCTTTAAATGAAATCCCGTAGGAAAAATAATTGTTTCTCTTTACCTTGCTTATCTGGTCAAGCGCTTCCTGTCGGGAATACGTCTGTTTTGCGACAATCATGTCGATTCTCACCCATTTTGGCATGTGATGATACTTCATCAAGTGACGTTCCACTTTGTACCAGGCAGCATCAAAAGTTTGAGCGGATGTCTGCCAAACACTCGCGCGAGCCGGGCCATTCGTATAAGACAGAAAAAAAGTGACATCTGTTAAGTTGGTTTTGAGTTGCTCTTCCTGAAAAAAAGTTTGTAACGTTTGAAGATTATCCCTTCCTTGTTTATCCATCACTATTCACTCCAGTATAATCATAAAAATTATTCATTTACCACCGGCCGCGTTTGGCGCCGGTCGAATCTTTCAAACGTCTAGTGGTTTTGTTGATTCTATCCGGGGAATCATCTGTATCCGTTTCCCAAGGGTACTTGCCGTTGTCATCTTTTGAGAACATCGTTTGCAGCACATCGTCATCTGCTGTATCTTTTTTTTCTTTAGAGGTCAGTTTGCGAGTGATTATTTTGAAACAAATCAAACAAGTCATTAGGAAAAAAATGAAAAATTTTATCATTATTGGTGATACTAGCATGTTTATTCGCCTCTTTAGATAGTTTTTAAGAAGAGTTTGTCAGAGAGAAGCCTCCCTGACAAACTAAACCGTCGCTTTATTTTTTCTTTTTCCTGAAAATGCCAGCCAGGCCAGTCAGAAGTGACCCAAAACCGAGAGCTGACAGCATTGTCGCAGCAGAATCATTTAGTTTTGGCAAGTAATTGCCTTTAACTAGGGAATAACCGCCAGATGGTTTTGCCAAGTTGGTAGGTTTGTTTTTATCAGCATCCGCATCGGCATCGGCGTCCGCGTCGGCATCGGCGTCCGCATCCGCATCGGCATCCGAATCAGCGTCCGCATCGGCATCCGCATCCGCATCGGCATCTGCGTCAGCATCCGCATCCGCGTCAGCATCCGCATCGGCATCCGCGTCAGCATCGGCATCCGCGTCGGCATCGGCATCCGCATCGGCGTCGGCATCGGCATCCGCATCAGCATCAGCATCTGCGTCCGCATCCGCGTCGGCGTCAGCATCTGCATCCGCATCGGCATCGGCGTCAGCGTCGGCATCCGCATCTGCATCCGCATCTGCATCCGCATCCGCATCGGCGTCAGCATCGGCATCCGCGTCGGCATCTGCATCCGCATCGGCATCGGCATCCGCATCAGCATCCGCATCGGCATCCGCATCAGCATCCGCATCGGCATCTGCATCGGCATCCGCATCGGCGTCAGCATCCGCATCTGCATCGGCATCAGCGTCGGCATCTGCGTCTGCATCAGCGTCCGCATCAGCGTCAGCATCGGCGTCGGCATCAGCGTCAGCATCCGCATCAGCGTCGGCATCGGCATCAGCGTCGGCATCGGCATCGGCATCGGCATCTGCATCCGCGTCGGCATCCGCATCGGCATCCGCATCTGCATCCGCATCGGCGTCGGCGTCAGCATCAGCATCCGCGTCCGCATCTGCATCCGCATCGGCGTCAGCATCCGCATCGGCGTCAGCGTCCGCATCGGCGTCAGCGTCCGCATCGGCGTCAGCGTCCGCATCGGCGTCCGCATCAGCATCCGCATCAGCGTCGGCATCGGCATCAGCATCAGCATCCGCATCAGCGTCGGCATCGGCATCAGCGTCGGCATCGGCATCGGCATCGGCATCCGCGTCAGCATCGGCATCGGCATCCGCATCCGCGTCCGCATCCGCATCCGCGTCCGCATCCGCATCCGCATCAGCGTCCGCGTCCGCATCGGCATCCGCATCGGCGTCAGCATCAGCATCCGCGTCAGCATCTGCATCTGCATCGGCATCCGCGTCGGCATCCGCATCGGCGTCCGCGTCCGCATCCGCATCGGCATCCGCATCTGCATCCGCGTCAGCATCCGCGTCGGCATCCGCATCGGCATCCGCATCGGCATCCGCATCTGCATCAGCTTCTTCATCATCCGGGATAATCGCTTCTACATCAGGGCTGACATTATTTTGGTCATCTCTGGAATTAACAGTCACTTCTTCGAGCGGTGCAACTTTTCCAGGAGGCAAAGTAATGATATAATTTCCGTTTTCATCAGATTGTCCAGTACCGATAACTTCGCCGTCGCTGTTTTTAATTTCCACCGTAACATTTGGGTCGGCAACACCGGTCACAGTGTAACCATCTGTAGAATTGCCTGTGATTGTGACTGTAGGGGGAGTCAGAGCTGCTCTGGCGGCGAACCAGATAGATGTTCTGCCGTCCGCATCGGCAAAAATTGACAAATCCACTAAATCATCTTTTACAACAGTTCCAGGAAAAACAGCTTCATATGGTTGCGATGTGTCGATACCTGCATTTTCCAAATCTTCAAAAGTCGGGTCTTGAACAATAGTCGGCATGGTCACGGTTGTGTCACCCAAAACAGCAGCATCCAGAACTTCATTAAATAGTTGTCCGCCAACTCCGGCAGCGCCAACGGCTACATCAATTGTAGTATTAATGGTAGCCTTGACGGGTAGAAGTGCAGTGTTGATAGCTGCTGCAACAGGAATCGAAATTATATCGCTGCCTTCTGCTTCAAGACTATTGACGGCATTTTGCAAGCCAGTTAAAATGTCGACAATATTTTGTGAAACCACCAGCCCTAAACCATCATCTATCACGGCATAAATACTTTTCCCATCTGGTGAGAGTACTTGTTCAGCTGTAAATTCAGCTTGTCCGATATTGGATAGATTGTCCAGTAGTGCCAGCTGTTCCAACACTTCATCAGTATTAAGAGTGACACCTGTCATGTTTCCTAAAGCACCATTAGCAATTTCATTTAATAATTCAGTAAGTTCTTCAACGGCAGTTATGACATTTTGTACCAACTGCATGTTATCCAATCTGAGTGTGACACTAGTATCGATCAGCGCTTCGCCGTTAGGCTTAACAAGTCCGGCCATTGGTGCCGGGATATTTAGTACAGCTGCTTTTCTGCCAGCCAGTACTAGTGAGGCACCTGCTAATTCAGTTCCTGAAATAGTGAAATCAACGTTGTGAGAGGCTCCGGCGATAGGAAAAGGAGCTGCTGCTGATGTGCCGCTGGAGTTTGACACTTCTAAATTAGTAAGTATCTCACCATCAATAACAGCAGCTTTAGCAACAATAGGTGTCTGATTAAAAATAGTAGTGCTCACTACATTTGAAAGAGCCAGACCGGATGACAAAGCAAGGGACAAAGTAAGCGCCCGTTTGACATTTTTCTTTAACGCTTTTTGGTTCATTTGAGTTTTATAGTCTACTTTTTTCATAAGTTTCTCCTTGTATTTTTTGCACGTAGAGTCTGGACAAATGAGAAAAGCGGCAGTCGCATGTGTTTAGAGCGGCGAGGCATGTGATTAAAAAGGGACAAGTCAAAAAATAAATCAAGACAAAAATTTATTTAAAAAATGAAAATATTTCTTTTCATAATTTCATTATATAAAAAAATAAGTTTTTTTATTTGTATTCTAAATCAAAATAATCTACTTTTAAAAAAACATTATTGTCTATTTTTCGTAAGGTTTAAACAATGTTGATTTACAGTTAATTTTCATAAAATCAACATTTTTTAATAACGTATTTTATTATTAATAAATAAGCAATTATGTGTTTTTGTAATATATAAAACACGTTGTTTAATTAGTTGAATAGTGAAAATGAATTTTTTAAAGATTAAATCCGGGGCTTTTTAATGTGAATTATCCGCTAAACTTGTGTGTTTTGATGTTTTTTTTATTATAAAAATAGCATAAAAATCTAGTTATCCGCATAAAAACTGGACTTATCACACTTTATCAAGGTCAAAACCACTCAATTTACTACTAATTTACTACTTATGAATGAGCTTTGATACGACGATTTATCCTTGAAAAGTGAAGATATAAAGATACTTCCAATAAAATTTGAATATTTAATAGGTAGACACTTCAAAAAATGAGGTGTCTATTTTTTTACCCGATTTTGAAAGGAAGTGAACTTATGAAAACAAAAAATCAAGAATCAAAAGGTCGTTCCCCACTCTTTAAGACCATCAAACATTCATTCAGCCAATAAAAAAGAAAGGATAGGTAAAAATATGGAACTTAAATTTGTGATTCCCAACATGGAAAAAACATTCGGCAATTTAGAATTTGCTGGCGAGGATAAAGTCGTTCAGCGAAGAATCAACGGACGGCTAACTGTCTTATCAAGAAGCTATAATCTCTATTCTGATGTTCAAAGAGCAGATGATATTGTGGTGGTGCTTCCTGCTGAAGCTGGCGAAAAACATTTCGGCTTTGAGGAACGTGTGAAGTTAGTCAATCCACGTATTACCGCAGAGGGCTACAAAATCGGCACTCGTGGTTTTACAAATTACCTTTTACATGCTGACGACATGATAAAAGAATAAAGAAAGAGAGGAAAAATGATGAGATTAGCAAATGGCATTGTATTAGATAAAGACACGACTTTTGGAGAATTGAAATTCTCTGCTCTACGTCGTGAAGTGAGAATCCAAAATGAAGACGGGTCGGTTTCAGATGAAATCAAGGAACGTACCTATGACTTAAAATCCAAAGGACAAGGACGCATGATTCAAGTAAGTATTCCTGCCAGCGTGCCTTTGAAAGAGTTTGATTATAACGCACGGGTGGAACTTATCAATCCCATTGCGGACACCGTTGCTACTGCCACCTATCAAGGAGCAGATGTTGACTGGTATATCAAGGCAGACGATATTGTGCTGACAAAGGATTCTAGTTCATTCAAAGCTCAACCACAAGCAAAGAAAGAACCGACACAAGACAAATAGTCGCTAGGTAGAAAGGAGACTTTTTCGCATGAAACAGCGTGGTAAAAGGATTCGCCCATCTGGTAAAGATTTAGTCTTTCATTTTACGATAGCGTCACTCCTGCCTGTTTTCCTGCTGGTTGTCGGACTGTTTCATGTGAAGACAATCCAGCAGATCAACTGGCAGGATTTTAACCTATCACAAGCAGATAAGATTGACATTCCCTATTTAATTATCAGTTTCAGTGTCGCAATTCTTATCTGCTTGCTGGTAGCGTTTGTATTCAAACGGGTTCGCTATGATACGGTTAAACAACTTTACCACCGTCAAAAACTGGCAAAGATGATACTTGAAAACAAGTGGTATGAATCTGAACAGGTCAAAACAGAGGGTTTCTTTAAAGATAGTGCTGGTCGTACAAAGGAAAAGATAACCTACTTCCCTAAAATGTATTATCGACTTAAAAATGGCTTGATACAGATACGGGTGGAAATCACGCTGGGAAAATATCAAGACCAACTCTTACACTTGGAAAAGAAATTAGAGAGTGGCTTGTACTGTGAGCTGACGGATAAAGAGTTAAAGGATTCCTATGTGGAATATACTTTGCTCTATGACACCATAGCCAGTCGTATTTCTATTGATGAAGTAGAAGCTAAAGATGGTAAACTTCGCTTAATGAAAAACGTATGGTGGGAATATGATAAGCTCCCTCATATGTTGATTGCTGGTGGTACAGGTGGCGGTAAAACTTACTTTATACTGACACTGATTGAAGCCTTGCTTCATACAGATTCAAAACTGTATATTCTTGACCCGAAAAATGCTGATCTTGCGGACTTAGGTTCTGTGATGGCAAATGTCTACTATAGAAAAGAAGACTTGCTTTCTTGCATTGAAACATTCTATGAAGAAATGATGAAACGTAGTGAGGAAATGAAGCAGATGAAGAACTATAAGACTGGCAAAAATTATGCTTACTTAGGTCTCCCGGCACACTTCTTAATCTTTGATGAATACGTCGCTTTCATGGAAATGCTGGGAACAAAAGAAAACACCGCAGTTATGAATAAGCTGAAACAGATTGTCATGTTAGGTCGTCAAGCTGGCTTCTTTCTAATACTGGCTTGTCAACGTCCAGACGCAAAATATTTAGGCGACGGAATCCGTGATCAGTTTAATTTCAGAGTGGCTTTAGGTCGTATGTCTGAAATGGGCTATGGCATGATGTTTGGCAGTGACGTACAAAAGGATTTCTTCTTAAAGCGAATCAAAGGTCGTGGCTATGTTGATGTAGGAACAAGTGTCATATCAGAGTTTTATACTCCCCTTGTACCAAAAGGATATGATTTCTTGGAGGAAATTAAAAAGTTATCCAACAGCAGACAGTCCACGCAGGCGACGTGCGAAGCGGAAGTCGCAGGTGTGGACTGATCTTGCTGGCTGGTGTGGCAATAGCCACGCCAGCACTTAACCCCCCGTATCTAACAGGGGGGTACAAATCGACAGGAAACAGTCAAAAAAACATTAGAAAATCCTTTGGTTACAAGGGATTTACAAAATTTCAGCGTATGTCAAATGGGCTTTAAAAGTTGACATACGCCTTTTTGATTGGAGGGATTTTTACTGAATGAACAAACTTGGTTACAGCATTTAAAAGAAAAACGCTTGGCTTATGGACTATCTCAAAACCGTTTAGCTGTTGCGACTGGTATTACAAGGCAGTATCTAAGCGATATTGAAACAGGAAAAGTCAAGCCATCAGAGGATTTACAGCAGTCCCTTTGGGAAGCTCTGGAACGCTTCAATCCCGACGCTCCCCTTGAAATGCTGTTTGATTATGTAAGAATTCGCTTTCCGACAACAGACGTACAGCAGGTGGTCGAAAACATCTTACAACTGAAACTGTCCTATTTTCTTCATGAGGACTATGGTTTCTATTCTTATTCAGAGCATTATGCTTTAGGCGACATATTCGTCCTTTGCTCCCATGAACTGGACAAAGGAGTTCTGGTGGAATTGAAAGGTCGTGGGTGCAGACAATTTGAAAGCTATCTTCTGGCACAACAAAGAAGCTGGTATGAGTTCTTTATGGACGTTTTGGTGGCTGGCGGTGTGATGAAACGCCTTGACCTTGCCATTAACGATAAGACAGGGATTTTAAATATCCCTGTACTCACTGAAAAGTGCCAACAGGAAGAATGTATCTCCGTCTTCCGCAGTTTTAAAAGCTATCGCAGTGGCGAACTGGTACGCAAAGAGGAAAAGGAATGTATGGGAAACACCCTCTATATCGGTTCATTACAAAGTGAAGTTTATTTCTGTATCTATGAAAAGGACTACGAGCAGTACAAGAAAAATGATATTCCCATTGAAGACGCAGAAGTAAAAAACCGTTTTGAGATTCGATTGAAAAATGAGCGTGCCTATTATGCAGTCCGTGATTTACTCGTCTATGACAATCCAGAGCATACCGCCTTTAAAATTATCAATCGGTATATCCGTTTTGTAGATAAAGACGATTCCAAACCTCGTTCTGATTGGAAACTGAATGAAGAATGGGCTTGGTTTATTGGGAACAATCGTGAACGATTAAAACTAACCACAAAACCAGAGCCTTACTCCTTCCAAAGGACGCTGAACTGGCTATCTCATCAAGTTGCCCCGACCTTAAAGGTTGCGATTAAACTTGATGAAATCAACCAGACGCAGGTTGTAAAAGACATTCTCGACCATGCGAAACTGACAGACCGACACAAGCAGATTTTGAAGCAACAGTCAGTAAAAGAACAGGACGTGATAACAACAAAAAAATAACTCAAATACAAATTCATTGAATATAGAGAGGAGAACATTTTTATGAATTTTGGACAAAACCTTTATAACTGGTTTCTATCAAACGCTCAATCACTGGTGCTTTTAGCAATCGTTGTGATTGGCTTGTATCTTGGCTTCAAGCGTGAGTTTAGCAAACTGATTGGCTTTTTAATTATTGCGATTATTGCGGTTGGCTTAGTCTTCAACGCTGCTGGAGTAAAAGACATTTTACTAGAGCTATTCAATCGCATTATTGGTGCTTAAATAAAACCGTTCTTTTGTGGAATATAAGTGGTTTTCTTATGTTCCGCAAAGGAATGGTACACCAAACGAAGTGCGGTAGGGATTTTTGAATCTCTACAAAGAAAGGACGTGAATATATGGACGATATGCAAGTCTATATTGCGAATTTAGGCAAATACAATGAGGGCGAATTGGTCGGTGCGTGGTTTACCTTTCCCATTGACTTTGAGGAAGTCAAAGAGAAAATCGGCTTGAATGATGAATATGAGGAATACGCCATTCATGACTACGAGTTACCCTTTACGGTTGACGAATACACTTCCATTGGCGAACTCAATCGACTATGGGAAATGGTATCGGAATTACCCGAAGAATTACAATCGGAGCTATCTGCTCTGCTCACTCATTTTTCAAGCATTGAAGAACTAAGCGAACATCAAGAGGATATTATCATTCATTCCGATTGTGATGATATGTATGACGTGGCACGCTACTACATTGAAGAAACGGGTGCTTTAGGCGAAGTACCAGCTAGTCTTCAAAACTATATTGATTATCAAGCCTATGGTCGGGATTTAGACCTTTCAGGAACGTTTATCTCAACCAATCATGGGATTTTTGAAATCGTCTATTAAATCTGTCGGTACATTACTACTGGCAGATTTTCTATTTTACGGGGTGGCTCAATCAGCTACCCCTATTTTTTATGAAAGGATTGATTACATGAAGAAAATACGAAGCTATACCAGTATCTGGTCTGTGGAAAAGGTACTGTATTCTATCAATGATTTTAGACTTCCGTTTCCCATAACCTTTACGCAAATGACATGGTTTGTCGTGTCACTCTTTGCAGTGATGATACTTGGCAACTTGCCCCCTCTTTCCATGATAGAGGGAGCATTTCTCAAATACTTTGGGATTCCTGTGGCTTTCACATGGTTTATGTCTACAAAAACTTTTGATGGTAAAAAGCCTTATGGATTTTTGAAGTCTGTCATTGCTTATGCACTGCGACCAAAGCTGACCTATGCAGGAAAAAAAGTAACGCTTGGCAGAAACCAGCCACAAGAAGCCATTACAGCAGTTAGGAGTGAATTTTATGGCATATCCAATTAAATACATTGAAAACAATCTCGTCTGGAATAAAGACGGGGAATGTTATGCTTACTATGAGCTTGTTCCTTACAATTACTCATTTCTAAGTCCAGAACAGAAAATACAAGTGCATGATTCTTTCAGACAGCTTATCGCACAAAATCGTGATGGCAAAATTCATGCTTTACAAATCAGTACAGAATCCAGCATACGTTCTGCACAAGAGCGTTCCAAAAATGAAGTCACTGGCAAGCTCAAAGCGGTTGCCTATGACAAAATCGACCAACAGACAGACGCTTTAATATCCATGATTGGCGAAAATCAAGTGAACTACCGTTTCTTTATCGGCTTTAAGTTGCTTCTCAACGATCAGGAGTTTTCTATGAAAAGTCTTACCGTTGAAGCAAAAAATGCTTTGTCTGATTTTGTCTATGATGTGAACCATAAGCTGATGGGCGATTTTGTTAGTATGAGTAATGATGAAATCCTGCGTTTTCAGAAGATGGAAAAGCTCTTAGAAAATAAAATCTCTCGTCGTTTCAAAATCCGCAGGTTAGATAAGGACGACTTCGGCTATCTGATTGAACACCTTTACGGACAGACAGGCACTGCCTATGAAGAGTATGAGTACCATCTATCAAAGAAAAAGCTGGATAATGAAACGCTGATTAAATACTATGACTTGATTAAGCCTACTCGCTGTTTGGTGGAAGAAAAACAGCGATATTTGAAAATCCAGCAGGAAGATGAAACCGTCTATGTAGCTTACTTTACCATTAACAGCATTGTCGGAGAACTGGACTTCCCGTCCTCTGAAATCTTCTACTACCAGCAACAGCAATTTACATTCCCGATTGATACGTCAATGAATGTGGAAATTGTAGCGAATCGTAAAGCCCTATCTACTGTCCGCAATAAAAAGAAAGAACTGAAAGACTTGGATAACCACGCTTGGCAAAGTGATAATGAAACCAGCTCCAATGTGGCGGAAGCTCTGGAAAGTGTGAATGAGCTGGAAACCAATTTAGACCAAAGCAAGGAATCTATGTACAAGCTGTCTTATGTGGTAAGGGTATCAGCAAATGATCTTGACGAACTCAAACGTCGTTGTAATGAAGTGAAAGATTTTTATGACGATTTAAGCGTAAAACTGGTACGACCATTTGGGGATATGCTCGGCTTACATGAAGAATTTTTACCTGCCAGCAAGCGTTATATGAATGATTATATTCAATACGTGACCTCTGATTTCCTCGCTGGTTTAGGTTTTGGTGCTACTCAAATGCTGGGGGAAAATGAGGGGATTTATGTTGGCTACAGCTTAGATACTGGACGCAATGTCTATCTGAAACCTGCTCTTGCCAGTCAAGGGGTTAAGGGTTCAGTAACCAATGCGTTAGCGTCGGCTTTTGTTGGTTCGCTGGGTGGTGGTAAATCCTTTGCGAATAACCTTATCGTCTATTATGCGGTGCTTTATGGGGCACAAGCAGTGATTGTAGACCCAAAAGCAGAACGTGGCAGATGGAAAGAAACCTTGCCAGAGATTTCCCATGAAATCAATATCGTCACTCTGACTTCTGATGAGAAAAACAAAGGCTTACTTGACCCTTATGTGATTATGAAAAATCCCAAAGATTCTGAATCACTGGCTATTGATATTCTGACATTCCTTACGGGGATTTCCTCTCGTGATGGGGAACGCTTCCCAATCCTTAGAAAAGCCATTCGTGCAGTAACCAATAGTGAAGTACGAGGGTTGATGAAAGTGATTGAGGAATTACGGGTTGAGAATACGCCACTAAGTACCAGTATAGCCGACCATATCGAAAGTTTTACAGACTATGACTTTGCACATTTATTATTCAGTAATGGTTATGTGGAGCAGTCTATCAGCTTAGAAAAACAACTGAACATTATACAGGTTGCGGACTTGGTACTTCCCGACAAGGAAACTTCCTTTGAGGAATATACCACTATGGAGCTTTTATCCGTTGCTATGCTGATTGTCATTAGTACCTTTGCTTTAGACTTTATCCATACAGACCGAAGCATTTTCAAGATTGTAGATTTAGACGAAGCATGGAGCTTTTTACAGGTAGCACAAGGAAAAACACTATCTATGAAGCTGGTTCGGGCTGGTCGTGCTATGAACGCTGGGGTATATTTCGTGACCCAAAATACAGACGACCTCTTAGATGAAAAACTGAAAAATAACCTCGGCTTAAAATTTGCATTTCGTTCCACTGACCTTAACGAGATTAAAAAGACCTTAGCCTTTTTTGGTGTAGACCCAGAGGACGAAAACAATCAGAAGCGATTGCGTGATTTGGAAAACGGGCAATGCCTTATCAGTGATTTATATGGTCGTGTCGGTGTGATACAGTTCCACCCTGTATTTGAAGAACTGCTCCATGCCTTTGATACCAGACCACCTGTGCGAAAAGAGGTGTAAATGTGAAACCATCAATAGTAAACAGAATAAAATCAAACTGGACGCTGAAACGTCTAGGTAAAGTGGCAATGACAGTGGCTTTCACACTTGTGATTGCCATTTTTCTTTTAGCCATGCTGGGAACGGTGGTTCAAGCTGCGGGCTTGGTAGATGATACGGTCAATGTGGCAAATGAATACAGCCGATACCCACTTGAAAACTATCAACTGGATTTTTATGTGGATAATAGCTGGGGCTGGCTTCCGTGGAACTGGTCGGACGGGATTGGAAAACAGGTCATGTATGGACTATATGCCATTACCAATTTTATTTGGACAATCAGTTTGTATGTTTCCAATGCGACAGGTTACTTAGTACAGGAAGCCTATTCCTTAGACTTCATTTCCGCTACAGCAGATTCCATTGGTAAGAATATGCAGACCTTAGCTGGTGTGAGTGCAAACGGATTTTCAACAGAGGGTTTCTATGTTGGATTCCTCTTACTCTTGATTTTGGTTCTTGGGGTTTATGTTGCCTATACGGGACTGATAAAGAGAGAAACCACAAAGGCAATTCATGCCATTATGAATTTTGTGCTGGTGTTTATCCTATCGGCTTCCTTTATTGCCTACGCTCCCGACTACATTAAAAAAATCAATGACTTTTCATCAGACATCAGTAATGCCAGTTTATCACTTGGCACGAAGATTGTCATGCCCCATTCCGATAGTCAAGGCAAGGACAGCGTGGACTTAATCAGAGATAGCCTGTTTTCCATACAGGTTCAGCAACCGTGGCTACTGCTTCAATACAACAGTTCAGACATTGAAAGTATCGGTATTGACCGTGTGGAAAGCCTGCTCTCCACCAGCCCAGATTCCAACAATGGCGAAGACAGAGAAAAAATTGTTGCGGAAGAAATTGAAGACAGAAGCAATACCAATCTAACCATTACAAAGACCATTAACCGTTTAGGTACAGTCTTCTTCCTATTTGTCTTCAATATTGGGATTTCCATATTTGTATTCCTATTAACAGGAATCATGATTTTCTCGCAGGTACTTTTTATCATCTATGCTATGTTTCTGCCTGTGAGCTTTATTTTAAGCATGATTCCATCATTTGATGGTATGTCAAAACGAGCCATAACAAAGCTCTTTAATACCATTTTGACACGAGCTGGAATCACATTGATTATTACGACAGCATTTAGTATTTCAACCATGCTCTATACCTTATCGGCTGGTTATCCGTTCTTTTTGATTGCTTTTCTACAGATTGTGACCTTTGCAGGAATCTACTTCAAGCTGGGCGATTTAATGAGTATGTTTTCTCTACAGAGTAACGATTCTCAAAGTGTGGGAAGTCGTGTGATGAGAAAACCTCGTATGCTTATGCACGCTCACATGCACCGTCTACAGCGGAAACTTGGACGTTCCATGACTACTCTAGGGGCTGGGTCTGCCATTGTTACAGGTAAAAAAGGACAGTCGGGTTCGGGGAGTTCTGCAAGGACACAAGCAGATCACTCCCGACCAGACGGAAAGGAAAAATCAACACTTGGAAAACGTATCGGTCAAACCATCGGTACAGTAGCTGATACCAAAGACAGAATGGTAGACACTGCTAGTGGTTTGAAAGAACAGGTTAAAGATTTGCCGACCAATGCAAGATATGCAGTATATCAAGGAAAATCCAAAGTAAAAGAGAATGTCCGTGATTTAACCAGTAGTATTTCTCAAACCAAAGCGGACAGAGCCAGTGGACGCAAGGAACAGCAGGAACAAAGGCGAAAAACCATTGCGAAGCGTCGCTCTGAAATGGAACAGGTCAAACAGAAAAAACAGCCTGCTTCTTCTGTTCATGAAAGACCGACTACAAGACAAGAACAATATCATGATGAACAGACCTCAAAACAGTCTAATATTCAGACTTCATATAAGGAATCTCAACAAGCCAAACAAGAGCGTCCAGCAGTTAAGTCCGATTTTTCAAGTCCAAAAGTGGAACGCCAAGGCAATACCGTTCAAGAAAAAACCGTTCAAAAGCCAGCAACTTCAACCACTACAGCAGATAGAACTTCACAACGTCCAATCACAAAAGAACGTCCGTCTACTGTTCAAAGAGTACCACTACAAAATACAAGAAGTAGACCACCAATCAAAACCGCCACCATTAAGAAAGTCGGTAAGAAACCATGAAGTTGAAAACTTTAGTGATTGGTGGTTCTGGATTATTCTTGATGGTCTTCTCACTGCTTCTGTTTGTTGCCATTTTATTTTCAGATGAACAGGACAGCGGAATTTCCAATATTCATTATGGAGGTGTGAATGTTTCCGCAGAAGTGCTGGCTCATAAGCCTATGGTAGAAAAATATGCCAAAGAATATGGCGTTGAAGAATATGTCAACATACTTCTTGCGATTATACAGGTGGAATCGGGCGGTACTGCGGAAGATGTTATGCAGTCCTCGGAATCCCTCGGTCTTCCACCTAATTCATTGAGTACAGAAGAATCCATTAAGCAAGGTGTGAAGTATTTCAGTGAATTATTAGCCAGTAGCGAAAGGCTCAGTGTAGATTTAGAATCGGTTATCCAGTCCTACAATTATGGTGGTGGTTTCTTAGGGTATGTGGCTAATCGTGGAAATAAATATACCTTTGAACTGGCTCAAAGTTTCTCAAAAGAGTATTCAGGTGGCGAAAAAGTGTCTTACCCCAATCCCATAGCCATACCTATCAATGGGGGCTGGCGATACAACTATGGCAATATGTTTTATGTGCAACTGGTAACGCAGTATCTTGTCACAACAGAGTTTGATGATGATACGGTACAAGCCATCATGGACGAAGCACTGAAATATGAGGGCTGGCGATACGTTTACGGTGGAGCTTCCCCGACTACTTCTTTTGATTGTAGCGGACTGACACAATGGACGTATGGAAAAGCTGGAATTAACTTACCACGAACCGCACAACAGCAATATGATGTGACCCAGCATATCCCACTATCGGAAGCACAAGCTGGCGATTTGGTTTTCTTTCATTCTACCTATAACGCTGGCTCTTATATTACTCATGTTGGGATATACCTTGGCAATAACCGTATGTTTCATGCAGGCGACCCAATCGGTTATGCCGACTTAACAAGCCCCTACTGGCAACAGCATTTAGTGGGAGCAGGACGAATCAAACAATGAGAAAGGAAGATTTAATGATGAAATTTAGAAAAAATCAGAATAAAGAAAAACAGATACCAAAGGAAAAGAAACCTCGTGTCTACTATAAGGTCAATCCTCATAAAAAGGTTGTGATTGCCTTGTGGGTACTTTTAGGGCTTAGTTTCAGCTTTGCGATATTCAAGCACTTTACAGCTATAGATACTCATACTATTCACGAAACAACTATCATAGAAAAGGAATACGTTGATACTCATCATGTAGAAAATTTTGTAGAGAACTTTGCGAAAGTCTACTATTCATGGGAGCAATCCGATAAGTCCATTGATAATCGAATGGAAAGTCTAAAAGGCTATCTGACAGATGAACTTCAAGCTCTCAATGTTGATACAGTACGCAAAGATATTCCTGTATCGTCTTCTGTAAGAGGATTTCAGATATGGACGGTAGAGCCAAC
The DNA here is from genome assembly GCF_003987655.1 of Vagococcus acidifermentans. Taxonomy (GTDB): domain Bacteria; phylum Bacillota; class Bacilli; order Lactobacillales; family Vagococcaceae; genus Vagococcus_B; species Vagococcus_B acidifermentans. The sequence goes on from NZ_NGKC01000003.1 coordinate 118,585, forward strand.
TGGCGACAATGAGTTTAATGTAACCTACAGTGTAGACCAGCTCATTACAGAGGGAGAAAATACAAAGACCGTCCACTCTGCTTATATAGTGAGTGTCTATGTAGATGGTTCTGGAAATATGGTACTGGTTAAGAATCCGACCATTACCAACATACCTAAGAAATCAAGTTATAAACCAAAAGCCATTGAAAGTGAGGGGACGGTTGATTCCATTACAACCAATGAAATCAATGAGTTTTTAACGACGTTCTTCAAGCTCTATCCTACAGCGACAGCCAGTGAACTTTCCTACTATGTGAATGACGGGATATTAAAACCAATCGGAAAAGAGTACATCTTTCAAGAACTGGTAAATCCTATTCACAATCGTAAGGATAATCAAGTCACGGTATCGCTGACAGTGGAGTATATCGACCAGCAGACCAAAGCAACGCAGGTATCTCAATTTGATTTGGTACTTGAAAAGAACGGGAGTAATTGGAAGATTATAGAATAACAAATATTGGTACATTATTACAGCTATTTTGTAATCACGTACTCTCTTTGATAAAAAATTGGAGATTCCTTTACAAATATGCTCTTACGTGCTATTATTTAAGTGACTATTTAAAAGGAGTTAATAAATATGCGGCAAGGTATTCTTAAATAAACTGTCAATTTGATAGCGGGAACAAATAATTAGATGTCCTTTTTTAGGAGGGCTTAGTTTTTTGTACCCAGTTTAAGAATACCTTTATCATGTGATTCTAAAGTATCCAGAGAATATCTGTATGCTTTGTATACCTATGGTTATGCATAAAAATCCCAGTGATAAAAGTATTTATCACTGGGATTTTTATGCCCTTTTGGGTTTTTGAATGGAGGAAAATCACATGAAAATTATTAATATTGGAGTTTTAGCTCATGTTGATGCAGGAAAAACTACCTTAACAGAAAGCTTATTATATAACAGTGGAGCGATTACAGAATTAGGAAGCGTGGACAAAGGTACAACGAGGACGGATAATACGCTTTTAGAACGTCAGAGAGGAATTACAATTCAGACAGGAATAACCTCTTTTCAGTGGGAAAATACGAAGGTGAACATCATAGACACGCCAGGACATATGGATTTCTTAGCAGAAGTATATCGTTCATTATCAGTTTTAGATGGGGCAATTCTACTGATTTCTGCAAAAGATGGCGTACAAGCACAAACTCGTATATTATTTCATGCACTTAGGAAAATGGGGATTCCCACAATCTTTTTTATCAATAAGATTGACCAAAATGGAATTGATTTATCAACGGTTTATCAGGATATTAAAGAGAAACTTTCTGCCGAAATTGTAATCAAACAGAAGGTAGAACTGTATCCTAATATGTGTGTGACGAACTTTACCGAATCTGAACAATGGGATACGGTAATAGAGGGAAACGATGACCTTTTAGAGAAATATATGTCCGGTAAATCATTAGAAGCATTGGAACTCGAACAAGAGGAAAGCATAAGATTTCAGAATTGTTCTCTGTTCCCTCTTTATCATGGAAGTGCAAAAAGTAATATAGGGATTGATAACCTTATAGAAGTTATTACTAATAAATTTTATTCATCAACACATCGAGGTCCGTCTGAACTTTGCGGAAATGTTTTCAAAATTGAATATACAAAAAAAAGACAACGTCTTGCATATATACGCCTTTATAGTGGAGTACTACATTTACGAGATTCGGTTAGAGTATCAGAAAAAGAAAAAATAAAAGTTACAGAAATGTATACTTCAATAAATGGTGAATTATGTAAGATTGATAGAGCTTATTCTGGAGAAATTGTTATTTTGCAAAATGAGTTTTTGAAGTTAAATAGTGTTCTTGGAGATACAAAACTATTGCCACAGAGAAAAAAGATTGAAAATCCGCACCCTCTACTACAAACAACTGTTGAACCGAGTAAACCTGAACAGAGAGAAATGTTGCTTGATGCCCTTTTGGAAATCTCAGATAGTGATCCGCTTCTACGATATTACGTGGATTCTACGACACATGAAATTATACTTTCTTTCTTAGGGAAAGTACAAATGGAAGTGATTAGTGCACTGTTGCAAGAAAAGTATCATGTGGAGATAGAACTAAAAGAGCCTACAGTCATTTATATGGAGAGACCGTTAAAAAATGCAGAATATACCATTCACATCGAAGTGCCGCCAAATCCTTTCTGGGCTTCCATTGGTTTATCTGTATCACCGCTTCCGTTGGGAAGTGGAATGCAGTATGAGAGCTCGGTTTCTCTTGGATACTTAAATCAATCATTTCAAAATGCAGTTATGGAAGGGATACGCTATGGTTGCGAACAAGGATTATATGGTTGGAATGTGACGGATTGTAAAATCTGTTTTAAGTACGGTTTATACTATAGCCCTGTTAGTACTCCAGCAGATTTTCGGATGCTTGCTCCTATTGTATTGGAACAAGTCTTAAAAAAAGCTGGAACAGAATTGTTAGAGCCATATCTTAGTTTTAAAATTTATGCGCCACAGGAATATCTTTCACGAGCATACAACGATGCTCCTAAATATTGTGCGAACATCGTAGACACTCAATTGAAAAATAATGAGGTCATTCTTAGTGGAGAAATCCCTGCTCGGTGTATTCAAGAATATCGTAGTGATTTAACTTTCTTTACAAATGGACGTAGTGTTTGTTTAACAGAGTTAAAAGGGTACCATGTTACTACCGGTGAACCTGTTTGCCAGCCCCGTCGTCCAAATAGTCGGATAGATAAAGTACGATATATGTTCAATAAAATAACTTAGTGTATTTTATGTTGTTATATAAATATGGTTTCTTGTTAAATAAGATGAAATATTTTTTAATAAAGATTTGAATTAAAGTGTAAAGGAGGAGATAGTTATTATAAACTACAAGTGGATATTGTGTCCTGTATGTGGAAATAAAACACGATTAAAGATAAGGGAAGATACTGAATTAAAAAAATTCCCCCTCTATTGTCCGAAATGCAGACAAGAAAATTTAATTGAAATAAAGCAGTTCAAAGTAACTGTGATTACAGAGCCAGACGCAAAGACGCAGAGCCGATAAAATGAGATTAATACAATCTCATTTTATCGGCTCTTTCCGTTATGTATGGATTCTTTTAATTAGTCTTCGATGTTTCTTGCTTCGTTGATACCGCTGGCTAAAGATTCCATTAAGGATAGTTCTTTGTCTGTAAAGCTATCCATGTATTTCTCTATCTGTAATCGTCGGGTGCTTTTTACCAAGTTATTAGCAGGTAAGAAAAATTGGTTCTGTTGCAAAGTTTTAAATAAAGAATAAAATCCCTTACGGTATCTATGATTTAAGCTGGGATTCCCAATAATACCTTGATTTCAGTACAGACCGAAAACCCGAAGAGAGTGCCTTCTTTTCGGGTTTTCTTATATAATCCTCGAATGGCTTCCATGCCTTTAATCGTGGTAGAGGCAGTGCGTAAACTTCGATAGAATTTATTGCGTCTCTTTACTGGACGATGGTCTTGTTCAATCAAATTATTCAGGTATTTAATGGTACGATGTTCTGTCCCTTGATAAAAGCCGTATTCTTTTAGTTTCTTAAAGGCACTTGTAATAGAGGGGGCTTTATCTGTGACTACAACCTTCGGTTCATCAAACTGCTTCACTAACCGCTTAAGAAAAGCATAGGCTGCTTGTGTGTCCCGTTTTTTACGTAACCAAATATCCAAGGTTAAACCATCTGCATCGATGGCTCGATACAAATAATGCCATTTTCCTTTAATTTTGATGTACGTTTCATCCATTTTCCATGAATAAAAGGATTTTTTATTTTTCTTTTTCCAAATTTGATAGAGTAGTTTGCCATATTCTTGCACCCAACGATAAATCGTCGTATGAGAAACGTTAATGCCACGATCATATAAGATTTCTTGAACTTCACGATAGCTAAGGTTATAACGAAGATAGTAGCCCACGGCTACAATAATCACATCCTGCTGAAATTGCTTTCCTTTAAAATGATTCATCGTCATTCCTCCTGCTATCTTTTTCTATTATTCTACCTTATTTGATAGTAGATTTAAAACTTTGCAACAGAACCCTTTCATTTCTGAGTCTATTTCTTCAATAATATTTTACACTCTCGTGAAATATTATGATTTAGTGTTTACTGATTATATTTATAAATTATAAAATATAGAAAATAAATTATAAAAGAAAATTTACAAAAATCTATTATAGTGTTTAATTGATTGATTTTAAAAGCAAAATTATATTTTACAATTTATATTTTATAAAATATAAATTGTAAATAAAAAGGAAGAAGATCTAAATCTTCTTCCTTTTTTCTTTCTTATATATACGTTCTCTTTCCTGATCTTTCTTACGCTCTAATATTCGTTTGTAGGTTATTTCTTGATTGTGATCGAAACGTGCAGTTCTTTCGTGAATTAATTCTTCGAGTAGTTCATAGGTATAATCATTATCAGTTGTATCAAGCAAAGCCGTAAATTCGCACCAGACTATGGCTGGTACACCAAGAGACTTGTTGTTTATCTTTAATACATCTTCTTCAGGGTGAATATTTTCTAGTAAATCTGTGTTGTCAGAAGTAAATGCTGATTTCGGTTTAGGGATCTCTTTATAAGAATTATCAGGTTTTTGCTTAGAAAAGAAACCTGGTTTTGCATTATCTGTCATGTTAGTTTTCTCCTTCGAATAATTTTATTCTATGAATGAAATCTTTTGCTAAAGGTACAAAAACTTCTTCGTAAGCAAGTTTGTCCCAATAAGTATCAGTATTTAGACCTGTCCTCGGTGTGGTGTTAGTATCAAATCTTAGACAACTTTTCGTAGAGACAGAAATATATTAAACTTATCTACGAGAGGATGATTTTTATGACCCGATACGAAGAAGATTTTAAACGAATGATTGTAGAACTTAATCAAACTGGACAATCAGTTCGTGGTTTATCGAAAGAATATGGCTTATCTGAAGCAACTATTTATAAGTGGAAAAACTTATATACCCTAAACCAATCCACAGGATTGACTGGAAAAGAAACTGCTGAATTAAGAAAAGAAAATGCTCGTTTAAAGGAGGAATTAGAAATATTAAAAAAAGCCGCTGCCATATTCTCTCGAAAGATATAAAGTCAATTGTTCAATTTATTGAAAGATGGTGTACTAAATACACTGTTTCTTTATTGTGTCGTTTATTAGAAATGCCTAGAAGTGTCTATTATTTTTATAAAAATAAACCACTAACAGCTACAGAAATCAGAAATAACAAGTTAAAAAAGAAAATCTCAACCATCTATTTTGATAGTAAACAGCGTTATGGTGCAACCAAAATACATCAAATGATATTAAAAGAAGGGATTTCAGTATCGCTTAAACATGTCCAAAAGCTAATGAAAGAATTAAGTTTAAAATCAATTGTTGTAAAAAAATATAGACCTCAATTGTCTAATAAACAAATTATTTCAAAAGAAAATATTTTAAATCAAAATTTTTCTACTAAAAATATTTGTGAAAAATGGGTAGCTGATATTACCTATATTCCAACAAAGAAAAACGGTTGGTGTTACCTATCTTCGATTATGGATTTACACACGAAGAAAATTATTAGTTACACTTTTTCAAAACGTATGACAGTAGATTGTGTTCTAAAGACTTTAAGTCAAGCTAAACAGCGTTATGACATTCCAGAGGGAATGATTCTACATACCGATTTAGGTAGCCAATATACCTCCTTAGAATATGAAGAGTGGTTAGCAACAAATAAAATAAGGCATTCCTATAGTCGTAAAGGGACGCCTTATGATAATGCAGGGATTGAATCGTTTCATGCTTCATTAAAGAAAGAAGAAGTTTACACAACAAGTTACTTAGACTTTGAGGAAGCCAATCAAGCTTTATTCAGTTATATTGAGGGATTTTATAATCGTAATCGAATCCATAGTTCGATTAACTATTTAACACCGCATGAATTTGAAAGACAAGAAAAAATTAGGATGGCATGACAGTCTCTACAAAAATGTGTCTAAGATATTGACCTAGATCCAGACAGCCACTACGATAGCAACAACAGGAAAATCTACTAAGTACAGCCAGAGACTTGTACTCAGCTAACTAGTTTATTCCAGAATGCTGCATAATTTGATAGATTCATACTTTTATATTTTTTTGCATATCGAAGTAGGTAGTCATATTTTGACTATCCAATTTGATAAAATATCGTTTATGCGAAACGTACTATAGTTGGTGCATCACTAGAGTTAAAAGTGTACAATGCTTAGTTTTTTTGAATCTTTATCGCAAATAGCTTCAAAAAACACTTTTTTGGATACTTTTGAAATATTTAGTTGAGTATAGTATAATATGAACAATTGTGACAAATAACAATTTTTTGGGAGTGAGTAAAGTTAGATGGGAAGACCCTTAGCAAAAGGCCTAGCTGTCGTAGCCGTCGGTATCGGAGCACTGGGTATATGTTACATCGGTTACCGAGCCGATAAAACACATCAGTATGAACAACGAGTTCAGTACGCCAATAGCACCATTGCAAAAAGCCAAGAGCAGTTAGTGACTCTCACAAAAACCATTGATTCGTTTTATCAAGAAGGTCAATCAATTTTTTTGAGAGAAAATTTGACGGAGTCCGAGCTTGCGGCCGTACGAGGAAAGCTTGAATCTGTCAAAGTTGATGCTGAAGAATACCATATTCAAGCAGAAGACCTAACAGACGATGCTGGGGGGATTCAAGAGACCAAAGACGCCCTTGTGAAAAAAGTTAATTTGGTCAATGACAAATTAACTATTCAAGAAAAGACCAATAACTTGTTTGAGAATCCTGTGAGTTCTTGGCAGAAGCCGGTTAATGATGTAGTGATTAAAAAAGACATTTCAGACGAATCAATCGGAGAAATTCGAGAAACCTTGAAACTGTCGACGTTAGCTGACCAATGGCAAAAAAATATCACTGAGTATCTAGATTTTGCCAATGCACAGTTGACTAGGATTAAGAACATTGAAGCAACCATCGACAGCTTACTTAAAAATGGTCAAATCACAGACAAGGCAAATTATGAAAGCTATATTGCCTTAGCAGAGAGCATCGGTCAAGTTCGTAATCTCACCTATAAGGAATCCTTTACAGCCTCACTGAACACCATAAGTGAGCAGTTAGGATACGGTACCTTGTCACCAGGTGATAGCGGTGAGTCGGGAAATGAGTCTTCTGATGAAGGTAATTCTCATGAAGAAGCATTCACCGAAGAATATGCTGAGCCTGACGACGAACAGTAAACAGTCTTTGTAGAAAATGAAAGAGAAAGTGGGAACACTAATGGAAGAGACAATCAGTTTGAAGGAAATATTTGACATCTTAAAGAAGCATGTCGCTGCAATATTGATTAGTATGTTCGCTGGCTTGGCTCTGGCAAGCGTGGCGACGTTTTTTATCATTACGCCGAAATACAATTCACAAGCCCAATTGATTGTTAAACTACTTCGAACAGATGCGACCAATGCGGGGGATGTCAATACGAACTTATTGATGATTAATACGTATAAAGATATGATTACTGGCGACTTGGTCATGAGCACTGTCAAAGATCGTCTGGAGTCAGAATATGATCTGGATAAAACTGTCAGTGAACTCAAAGGTGCCATCCAAGTCCAACAATCCCAGAATTCCCAAATGTTTTCCATCGTAGCAACCGATACAAAACCAGTGGATGCGGAACATATCGCCAACACCACAGCGAAAGTCTTCCAAGAAAATGCCAAAGATGTTTTGGATGTCGACAAGATTTCAATCATTTCAAATGCACAAGCCTCCATGACACCAGTCTCTCCCAACAACAAGCTGAACTTAGCAATCGGCTTGGTTCTAGGGATGATGGTAGGGGTTGGCTTGGCCTTCTTATTGGAACTGTTGGACCGTACCGTCAAAGATAGCCGGTTCGTAGTAGAAAATCTCGGCTTTACCATCCTTGGCTCAGTCCCACAAATGACAGATAAAGAGCTTAAGAAGACCACAAAATCAATCGCTGCAGTGCAAAATCAGGACAATTCCACAACCAAACAAGACAAAGCTCGTCGCAGTCGCTCACGAGTATAGGGAGATATCGATTATGGGAAAACGAAACAGTAAACATCATAGCCAACAAACTAGTGCCGTCAGTCTCATCACACTAGCAGACAAAACGTCACCAATCTCAGAACAGTACCGGACGATTCGGACCAATATCCAGTTTGCTTCAGCAGACAAAAAAATTCAGACCATCGTCGTGACATCATCTGGACCGGCAGATGGTAAATCCACGACTTCAGCGAATCTTGCCGTGGTCTTCGCTAGCTCCGGTCAACGTGTGCTTTTGGTGGATGCGGATATGCGTAATCCAACGGTTCACAAAACATTTGGGTTAAGTAATGATACCGGTCTGAGCCTCGTCTTGAGTACCAATCAAAGCGTCTTGGAAAATACGCGCACAGTCGGAATCGAAAATCTGTCCATCTTACCAAGTGGGCCTAAGCCGCCAAACCCTTCTGAATTACTAGGCTCTGTACGTATGAACCAAGTTATTGAGGAAGCGCGCCACCTGTATGATGTTGTTATTTTCGATATGCCACCTGTGGTCGCCGTGACGGACGCTCAGATTATGGCGTCAAAAGCTGACGGCACACTGCTAGTTGTTAGAGAAAACGTCACGCGAAAAGATACATTAACCAATGCGAAAAATCTGTTGGAAATGGTGCAAGCGCGAGTATTAGGCGTGGTATACAATGGCACGCAAAATATGAAAGACCAAGGTTACTACTATTATTATGGTAATTAAGTTGAATTGATTTGAGGAGGAGATTGGATGATTGATCTTCATTGTCATATCTTACCGGGAGTAGATGATGGGGCAGATACGTTAGCTGATAGCATTGCCATGGCAGAAAAAGCCATCAGCCAAGGCATCACACATATCTTGTGTACCCCCCATCATAATAATGGGAAATATGTGAATCCGAAAGCTGCGGTTATCGATAAAGTGACTGAGCTCCAGGCGGAACTCGATCGTCGTAACCTCCCTCTGACCCTACTGGAAGGGCAAGAGGTGCGGATTACGGGGGATTTAGTAGAAGAAATCCAACAAGATCAGATTTTGTTTACAGATTTGGCAGATACCTATCTTTTGATTGAATTTCCTACGATGGATGTCCCAGCCTATACGGAGCAACTTTTTTTCAAGCTGCGAAATATGGGAAAGGTGCCAGTCATCGTCCATCCGGAAAGAAATGCGAAGTTTCGCGAAGATCCCAATCGCCTGATTCCATACTTGGAGATGGGGTGCCTCGCGCAACTCACCGCTCCAAGCTACATAGGTGTCTTTGGTAAAGACATCCAAAAGGCGGCAAAACAGATGGTTGAGCATAACCTCGTTCAGATTATGGCGTCTGACGCTCATGGTATCAAAAAAAGAACGTTTGCAATGAAAGATGCCTTTCGACAGATTGCTCACGACTTCGGTGATAATAAAGTTGTAGAAATGGAGCAGGTGGCGAAAGATCTAATCAATGGGGATGCGGTCACATTTCCAGAATATACAGAGATAAAGAAGAAACGATTTGGATTGTTTTAGGGGGAATTTTGGAGTGTTTGTTCTTAATAGAAGAAGAAAGATTGAAATACTAGTTTTATTAGACAGTTTGTTAATTGCTTTGGCATGTGTGATAAGTTATTTCTTTATGAAACCGTACGTAAATGTCACACAACAGTTTCTATTGATTTCGATGAGTCTTTCTATTATATTGTATTTAGGGTTTGGAGCATTTTTTAAAGTCTTTACCCGTATTAACCGCTATACCAACTTACGAGAGATTGTGGCTATTTTTTTAGCGACAACCTGTCAGTTTCTGGTGGGCCTCTTCGTAGTTTCTTTCATTTGGGAAGGTAGCCACAGTCGGCGCTTTGAACTGTTGTCCTATTGTGTTGCCACCAGTCTAATTGTTGCCAGTCGCTTGACGTGGCGCATCTATATAGAACGTAAGAATCACCGCAATGGGAAGTCCACCAAGGTCGAACGAACATTGATTGTAGGTGCAGGTGAAGGCGGACGTATCCTACAAAATAGTTTGATAGGCACGCCGACTTCTGGAGAAATCGATATCATTGGTTTTGTTGATGATGATCCAAATAAGGTGGGTATATATCTCTCAGGCAAGAAAGTTTTAGGTACTTTGGGCGATCTATCCAAGCTAATTAAAGAACACCAAATTGATATGGTTACTATCGCCATTCCATCCCTACCACAACCACGCCTCAAAGAAATCTTCGAAAAATTAACGGATTCAACAGTCAAAGTCAATGCGATGCCTTCAATGGAGGCGATGGCTTCAGGTAAAATCAGTATCAGCCGCCTGAAAGAAATCGATGTCGTGGATCTCTTAGGTCGAGAAGAAGTAAAACTGGACATGGATGCCATCAAAGATCAAATTACAGGTAAAGTCATCTTGGTCACAGGTGCCGGGGGGTCTATCGGCTCAGAGCTATGCCGACAAGTGATGAAATTTAACCCTAAGCAATTGTTACTATTGGGACATGGTGAAAATTCTATCTATCAAATCCACCAAGAAATGCTCAATACTCATCGTCACGGTCAAACCATCTTTGTCCCAATTATTGCGGATGTGCAAGATCGACAATTAATCTTTGAAATCATGGAAACCTATCAACCTGATATCGTATATCATGCGGCTGCCCACAAGCATGTACCGTTGATGGAATACAATCCAAGAGAAGCAGTCAAAAATAATGTGTATGGTACAAAAAATGTCGCCGAGGCTGCCAAAGCAAACAATGTGAAAAACTTTGTCATGATTTCCACTGATAAGGCAAATAACCCAACAAGTGTGATGGGTTCTACCAAACGAATGGCAGAAATGATTGTTACCAGCTTAAACGAAGCTGGTAAGACGAAATTCTCAGCCGTGCGATTTGGTAATGTCTTAGGGTCACGTGGAAGTGTTATTCCATTGTTTCGTAAGCAAATTGCAAAAGGCGGCCCAATCACTGTCACCGATTTTCGGATGACTCGTTACTTTATGACTATCCCAGAAGCCAGTCGTCTAGTCATCCAATCAGGTGCTTTGGCTAAAGGTGGAGAAATCTTCATTTTGGACATGAGTGAACCAGTGAAGATTGTCGATCTTGCGAAAAACATGATTCGTCTCAGCGGATTGACCGAAGATGATATCGAAATCGTCGAATCGGGTATCCGTCCAGGAGAAAAACTGTATGAAGAGTTGTTACTTGATAAAGAACGAAATGATGAAGAAGTCTTTGAAAAGATTTTTGTTGGAAATATCCAAGGGTTTTCGATGGATGAAGTGATGAGTTTTGTGGCAGATTTACCAGATAAAGTTGATGAGCTGGCAAAGCAAGTGTTAGCTTTTGCAAACGAGTCGAATAAATAGAGGTGCTTCTATGAAAATTGTAATAGTTGGTGCTGGTGGCTTTGCAAAAGAAATTGCCTTTCTAGTATCGCGATTATCAGATTTTGAATTGATTGGTTTTGTGGATGATGATACGACTTTAGCCCCAATGATCCTTGATAAACCTGTCTTAGGTAATATTGATAGTTTACTATCTTATTCAGATAAAATAGGTGTTGCTATAGGGATTGCCAAGCCTGCAATAAAAAAAGAAATTTATACAAAATTAAAAGCAAATCCAAATCTTTTTTTCCCAAATCTTATTGATTCTACTTCACTCGTGGGACTTGAGGTTGATTTGGGTATTGGAAATATTCTCATGCCTAATACTACTTATACTGCAGATATATCTATTGGCAATTTTAATATGATAAATATTAGCTCAACAATTGGTCATGATTCAATAATTGGAAATTTCAATGCAATTTATCCAAATGTAAATATCTCTGGTATGGTAAAAATTGGCGATGATAACGAAATAGGTGTTGGTTCAAAAATTATCCAAAGTATCAAAATTGGTAATAACAATATCGTTGGAGCTGGTTCTGTTGTTATCCGAAATATCACAAATGGTACCAAAAGTGTGGGAGTTCCCACTAAGATAATAGAAAGCTGGGATTGAGAGTGAAGAATGAAAGAATTTTGTTAGCATCACCTCATATGAGTGATCAAGGATACGAAAAAGAGTATGTCAAGGAAGCTTTTGATACAAACTGGATTGCACCACTTGGAGCAAATGTTGATGGCTTTGAAAAAGAGCTTGCTGAGTTTGTCAGCGTTGGTCACGCTGCAGCTCTAGTATCTGGTACTTCGGCTATTCATATGGCTTTAAAAGCAGCTGATGTTGGTTCAGGTGATATCGTGATTTGTCAGTCTTTAACATTTTCAGCAACGGCCAATCCAATTATCTACCAAAATGCAATCCCTGTGTTTGTTGATAGTAATCTAGAAACCTGGAATATGGATCCTATGGCTTTGCGAAAAGCTTTGGAAAAATATCCAAATGCAAAAGCTGTTGTTGTTGTTCATTTGTATGGTTTAGCTGCTCAATTAGATGAAATTATGGAAATCTGTAGCGAATTTGGTGTTACCTTGATTGAAGATGCTGCCGAATCTCTAGGAACTACCTATAAAGGAAAGTATACTGGTACTTTTGGTAAATATGGGATCTTTTCGTTTAATGGAAATAAGATTATCACGACTTCTGGTGGAGGAATGCTAGTTTCCGAGGACGAAGAACGGATTGCAAAAGTTCGTTTTTGGTCTACCCAAGCTCGGGATAAAGCTCGGCATTATCAACATAGTGAGGTTGGTTACAACTATCGCATGAGTAACATTGTTGCGGGCATTGGACGTGGACAACTGAAAGTATTGACTAATCGGATTACTAAAAAGCGAAACATTCATGAGTTTTACAAACGAGAACTCGCTGAACTACCTCAAATATCATTTATGCCAGAAAATGATTGGAGTGAATCAAACTTTTGGTTGAGCTCTATCTTACTAGATGGTGTAGATCCTAATTACTTGATGGATGAGCTAGATAAAGCGAATATCGAATCTCGGCCAATTTGGAAACCAATGCATCTTCAACCAGTATTTGAAAAATATGATTATATTGGCGGAAACGTAGCCCAAACCTTATTTGAAACAGGGGTATGCTTACCTTCAGATACCAAAATGACTGATAAAGAGTTATATCGAGTTACAAATACGATTAAGCGAGTATTGTCCAATGAAAAGTAAGACTTTTTATGCGCGATTTGTAAAAAGACTCATTGATATATTGTTATCGGGATTGGCGCTGATTATTCTAAGTCCAGTATTATTGATTGTCGCCATCTTAGTTCGAATAAAACTCGGATCACCGGTAATCTTTAATCAAAAGAGACCAGGATTAAATGAACAGATTTTTACAATGTACAAATTCCGGACGATGACTTCGGAAACAGATAACCAAGGTAATTTATTGCCAGATGACATTCGATTGACGACTTTTGGTAAACTATTGCGTGCAACTAGTTTAGATGAGTTGCCAGAGTTATGGAATATTTTCAAGGGGGATATGAGTATTGTGGGACCACGTCCACTTTTAGTAGAATATCTTCCTTTGTATAACGAGGAACAACGTCACCGACATCAAGTCCGTCCTGGATTAACAGGTTTAGCACAGGTAAATGGACGGAATGCAATTAGTTGGACTGAAAAGTTCAAGCTAGATTGTCAATACGTCGAAAATATTACTTTTAAGCAAGATTTATCAATCTTTTTCTTAACAATAAAGAAAGTATTTGTTAAAGAAGGAATATCTTCTGGGACAAGTGTTACGAATGAGAAGTTTGAAGGGAATAGTGATTAAATGGATAGTAGTATGAAAGTTTTATTTTGGATATTTACATTTTTAATTATATACACCATGATAGGATATCCGATTTTATTACAATTCTTGAGTAAAGTATTACCACATAAAAAGTTACAGGTTACATCTACGTATAATCCGACAGTAACAATTATTGTGCCTGCACATAATGAAGAATCAGTTATCGAAAAAAAAATTTTAAACTTACTTGATCTAAATTTTACCAATAATAAGTTTGATATTATTATTGCTTCAGATAACAGCACAGATGGTACTAATGAAATTGTGAAGAAATACGCGAGTAAATATCCTCACAAAGTTAGTCTTTATAAGGTCAGAGATAGAAAAGGTAAGACAAATGCCCAAGATGAAGCAGTTAATCATGCTTCTGGAGAAGTCATTATCTTTACAGATGCAAACTCAATGTTAGATAGAGAATCAGCAAATCAATTAGTTTTATCTTTATCTGATAAAAATGTTGGTTATGTAGCCGGAAAACTTATATACACAAATGATAAGGAAAATATTACAAGTCAATCTGAATCTTCCTATTGGGATATTGATCTTTACATGAGGAAAATAGAATCTGGTTTATCTTCAATCACAGCAGGTAATGGTAGTATTTATGCGGTTCGGAAGAAAGATTATATGGTGATTGATCCAATTTATAGTCATGATAGTGTATTCCCACCGAAATTTGTGATTTCTGGTAAACGGGCAATTTATAATGAAAATGCACTTGCCTTTGAAAAAGCCGGAGAAACTGATGAGGATGAATTTCAAAGAAAAGTACGAATGTCCCGAAAGATTATCATGATCAATTTTATTGATTTTGAAAAATATAATTTTTTTAAATATGGTTTATTTACATTATTTTATTTCTCTCATAGAACGCTTAGAAATAATCTTTATTTCATGCATATTGTTGTTTTTCTATTAAATCTGATTTTGGTAATCACAACAAAAAATACAAGTTTTACTATCTTATTAATAGGTCAACTGTTAATTTACTTTACTTCGTTCTTTGGACGAAAGTCAGAAAATAAGTATATAAAATTTCTTTCCTATTATATAGTGACTATTTTAGCTCAATTAGTTGGAGCAATAAAAGAGATTTCTGGTAAGTCAAAGCCGTTTTGGGAGAAAGCAGAGAGTACGAGGTAGGTAATTGAGATGAGGAAAATAAAGTATAAAATAATTGTTTTATTAACACATATATTTCCAGAAGAGTTGCTTACAAAAATAGCTTATAGATTAAAAATGAAAAAAAAATTGAATCTAAGAAATCCATCAAGCTTCAATGAAAAACTACAGTGGTTAAAAATTAACTGGCAAAGAAGAGTCATAAGTGATTGTGCCGATAAGTTATTAGTTAGAGACTATGTTATAAAAAAAAATCTTAAGCATACTTTGATAGAACTATATGCTGTCTATAAAAATGTTGATGATATTGATTGGAAAAATCTTCCAGAAAAATATGTGATTAAAACTACAAATTCTTGCGGAACAAATATTATAGTAAGGGATTCAAAAAGTATCGATATAAAAAGTACTAAATCATTATTAAAAACATGGCTCAGTGAAGACTATGGTAGGGAGCATTTAGAATTTCAGTATTCTAAAATTGACCCCTCAATAATTATTGAGGAATTCATTGAGAGCGATTTGCCATTACCTCAAGATTACAAATTTTTTTGCTTTAATGGAATTCCAAAATTTATTTTATGTATTGACGAACGAGATCTAGGCACAGGGAAGAAAAAAAAGGGCTTCTATAATTTAGAGTGGGAGTATTTGGACTATATTGATGAGAAAAAAAGTACTGTTTTAAAAAATGCTAAAAGACCAGAAAATCTTGATGATATGATTCAAGCAGCAAAAATATTATCAGAAGATTTTCCTTTTGTAAGGGTAGATCTTTATTCTGAAAAAGGAAGAGTAATATTTGGAGAGTTAACTTTTACTCCAATGGGCGGGATGGCTAATTATTTTAAAGGTGATACTGATTTAGAAATTGGAACTTATTTGGAATTGCCACAAAAGAAATACAAAGGATACGTAAGATGATATGAATATTTTTTTTAAAAAATTTGGAGATTATATTTCGAATATAATGGCCTTTGGTATGTATATTTTCATACAACAAATTATTTTAGTTCCTATGTTATCAGGTTCTCTTACTGAGTCTGAATTTTCTAAAATAATTCTATTTATGACCGTTTTAAATATCGTATCAATAGTGATAGGAACTGAGCTAGGAAATACCAGAATTCTTGAAGATAATAATGTATCTAAAGATAGTATTTATAATGTTTTGATAATAAAAATTTTTTCTGTATCACTACCTTTGAGTATTTTTCTTTATTTATTTATTTATTCTGATTCTTTACAGTTTCTCCTTGCTCTGCTTACCTGCTTTTTGTGTAGCTTTAAACAGTATCTTAGCTCCTATTTTAGATTGGAAAATAAATTTAAATATATTTTATATGGAAATTTTTTTTATGGAGTAGGGGTTATTTTGGGAGTTTTGCTTTTTATCATATCAGGAAATCCCATTTTTTCTTTTCTAATAGGTGAATTAGTTACAGTAATTTATTTGATTTTTATTTCCCAAAAAGAAAAAATTTGGAACATAAATCTGCGAGATAGTGGAGATATTAAAGAAAAAAAAATCGTATATACCAGTTATTTAAACCTTGCAATGGTTTCACTACTACTAAATGGATTATCATATTTAGATAGATTTATTATAGGTCCATTGTTAGGCCTTAATGTTATTGCCATATATTATAGTGCTTCTGCCATGTCAAAATTTTTATCATTATTGGTCAATCCAATAAATAGCGTTTTAATCGCGAAGCTGGCAAAGCAACAAAAAAAATATTCATATACTACTTTTTTTAAATTTCAAATCATTATTCTTATTGGATCTTGTATTCTAAGTATTGTTACCTCATATCTTGGAGTTTATTTCCTGTATAATCAATACTTTGAACTTGCCAAATCTATAATTCTCCCAGTTGGTATAGCATCAGGCCTATCAATTGCTTCATTAATTTCTAAAACTTTTGTATTAGTCGATGTAGGAACAAAAGGAATTATTAATATAAACTTGCTATATGGAATTGTGTTTTTTATATTAGCGATAGTTTTTAGTAATATTTTTGGTTTGCAAGGATTTGCATGGTCAAGTGTTATAGCGCGGGCTATACAATTATTACAATATTTAATTCTTTTCTCAAGGAAAGGAAACTCTGATGTTTATCGATAAAAATGAACTTAACTATATAAGAGCTTTATTTTTTTCAATTGTGATGATGCTCTTACCTTTTACGATAGTCAATTTGACTGGTAAAAAAGCTCTATTGTTACCGTTACTCGCTACATCATTTATTATTTTGGTTGTTGTTGTATTACATGCCTCTTTCAGATTAAATCATGATATAAGACTTGAATATATTATGATGTCATTAATTTATTTGTATATTTTATCTTTAACTGTTATATCGAATATTTTTATGGAAATAAACATTGAATTATTTGATTTAATTAATGTATTTGCGAAAGCAATAACTTTGTTTCTCTTTTTTAGTTTACCGAAGAATATAAATCTGAAAAAGGAAACACTCTTCAAATTTTATCAGTATATGATTATATTAGGCATAGTAGCCTGTATTTACAATATGATAGTTAATTTCAATAGTATTTTACATTTTTTTTCTATCAATAGTAGCTATGAACTATCATTAAAAAGTTTTTTTTCGAACAGAAATCAATTCGGATCCTTCCTATTTATTGAACTAACACTAATTGAAGCATATAAAAACAAATCAAAAAATGTGAACATTTTTTTATATTTTTGTTCTGCTCTTTTTTTAGTTAATCTCGTTCTAACTATGTCACGAGGTGCAATATTAGCTACGGCAGTATTTTTCATATATGTATTTTTAAATCAGAGAGGTAAGCTTTTATTAAAGGTTTTGTCTTTAGCTCTATTTATTTATGGAACGACAATGGTACTTATGAGCAATAATTCTTTATTTATGTTCATAAGAAATATGATAATTCGACCAGAAAGTGGTACTACGGGTAGGAGTGGTATCTGGTTAATTGGCTTATTAGTATTGGCTGAAAATAATTTTATAGTTGGTCTTGGTTTAAATACTGCATTGAGAATTGCTAAAACAAAAGGCCTTCTGTTGGAGCAGTTCCATAGTTTTTATATTGAACTTTTATTGAATGGTGGAATCTTAGAGTTGCTTTTTACCGCAGTTGTTATTATATCAGTAATTAAATACCTGGCAGTTAATAATGCTGCTAAAGTGGATAAAAATATAATTTATGCACGATTACTTGGTTTTTTAAGCTTGGGAGTTTTTGAAAGTGTTAGTTTATTTTCTATCGGGTATGTAGACGTATTTTTTTCTATTTTTATTATTACGTTGCCTATTTTAATCTCAAACTCTGGGAAGTCTGAAAAAAGTGAATTTAATTAAAAAGGAGATTTTTATGAAAGTTTCAGTTTTTGGCCTAGGCTATGTCGGCCTAGCAAACGCGTTATTATTAAGTCAAAAAGAAGAAGTTAAAGCTTATGATATTGTAGAGGAAAAAATTGATATGTTGCAGCAGAGAAAATCACCTTTGGAAGACAAAGAAGTTCATGAATTTCTTGAGCGTGCCGATTTACATGTTGAATTTACTAAGGATTTTTCTGATGCTGTATTGTTTGCAGATTACTTAATTATCGCAACGCCGACAGACTATGATGAAAAGAAAAATTACTTCAATACCTCTACGGTAGAAGATGTCATCGAAAAAGCATTGGCCATTAGACCAGATGCAACGTTCATTATTAAATCTACAGTTCCAGTAGGTTATACGATTGATGTTAAAGCGAAGTTTAATACAGAGAATATTATTTTCTCACCAGAGTTTTTACGAGAAGGTAAGGCATTATATGATAATTTGCATCCATCACGTATCGTTGTTGGAGAGTGTTCTGAACGTGGTGAAGAAGTTGCCAATATGTTCAAAGAAAATGCGCATGAAGATGACGTTCAAATTTTATTAACGCATTCAACTGAAGCAGAAGCAATTAAACTCTTCTCTAATACGTATTTAGCATTGAGGGTGGCTTATTTTAATGAATTAGATACTTATGCCGAATCTCGCAGTCTAGATAGCAAGCAAATAATTGATGGTGTTGGTTTAGATCCACGTATTGGTTCTCATTATAATAATCCTTCATTTGGTTATGGTGGTTATTGCTTACCCAAAGATACTAAACAACTAAGAGCTAATTATGAACATGTGCCAAATAATATCATTGGTGCAATTGTGGATTCCAATACAACACGGAAAGATTTTATTGCAGAACAAATTATCAATAAAAATCCTAAGGTGGTCGGAATATACCGTCTGACAATGAAAGCTAATTCTGACAATTTCCGTTATTCTTCTATTCAAGGTATTATGAAGCGTATCAAAGCAAAGGGGATTGAAGTAGTCGTGTATGAACCAACGTTGGATGCTGATACTTTTTTCAATTCTCGTGTGGTAAAAGATTTTGATGAGTTTATGAAAATTTCTGATGTAATTGTTTCAAATCGTTTTGAAGATATCTTGAAAGAAGTTAAAGATAAAGTTTATACAAGAGATCTTTTTAGAAGAGATTAGATTCATGCAAGCGACAGAAGCATTGGCGGGAATGTTGAGAAGTATAAATGAATAAGCAATTTTTCCTATTGACAAATTTGATATGAGAAATGATTCGGCTGAGGCAATTTATTTAACTTGGACTCCGGAAATTTCAATTACTCAGATTATGGATAGAGTAGTTAGCGATTTTCAAAAAAATATAATTGCTAACTCACTCAATTAAGTACAGACAAGTTATTGATTAACTTTTTCTAGGGAAACCACTATTATTTCACCACAGATCAAATTTACTTTGACATCCCCCACTAACTTAATTATCATTAAGAATAGCGTGTTATTGAGTAAATAGGCAGTACTTTTGTTTAACTTAGTCAGGGAAATGAGGGATCATTCATTGTCAACAGGGAAAAAAATCATTTTAGGAATCGTAGGACTAATTCTTGCAATCACATTGGTAGTAGTCGGACTTGGTGCCAAGGTTTACTTCGATGTCCGAGGGTCAGCGGATCAGACGTATGAATCTGTTAAACGTAAAAACCCAGCCAAGCGGGAACAGGCAGTAGACTTGGAAGAGCAAGATTCTTTTTCAGTCTTGTTACTTGGGATCGATACCGGGGACTTGGGTCGGACGGAACAGGGGCGTTCGGATACCATGATGGTGGCGACGGTTAAGCCGAAAGATAAGAAGACTACGATTGTCAGCATTGCCAGAGATACCTATGTGCCGATCGTGGGTCATGGGACAGATGATAAGATTAACCACGCCTATGCCTTTGGTGGGGCGGCGATGTCGATGGATACGGTGGAAAGTTATCTGGATATTCCGATTGATCATTATGTAGCTATTAACATGAAGGGCCTCAAGGAACTGGTAGATGCGGTAGGTGGCGTGGAGGTTTCCAATAGTGGTGAGTTCACTCAAAGTGGCTATACCTTCAAGCATGGGTTAAACACGTTGGATGGCGATAGGGCACTTGCCTTTTCCCGGATGCGTAAGGAAGATCCTCGAGGAGACTATGGTCGGCAAGAACGGCAGCGAGCCATCGTCGTCGGTGTCGTGAAGAAGCTGTTGTCGATGGATGGGATTACTAAGTATCAAGAAGTCTTAGAGGCGATGGAGTCCAATGTGACCACGGATATGCATTTTGCTGACATGAAGAAGATTGCCTTGAATTATCGGGATGCCTTTACCAATGTGAAGACAGAGCAGATGCAAGGAGAAGGCTTCATGCAAGACAATATCAGTTACCAACGGGTTTCCGAAGATGAGTTGAAACGGGTGCAAGACATCTTGAAAGGTGAGTTGGACCTTTAAGTACCAATAGTGATGAATGGCGTCCTGATGTGGGGCGCCATTTTTGTGAAAGGAAGTGGATGACGTGAGAGTAATCAAGAACGTGGTGGCGTTGCTAGTTGCGGTGGGCGTCAGTGGTCTGTTAATCCACTTTATTGCTCTGTCGGTTCTAGCGGGGTATCCTCGGATTGCCCAGACGATGGAGCGTTTTGTCTATACTGAATTGGTGTTAATCAGTTTTCTTGCATTGGTGATTTGGTTGTTTTACCTACAGTGGTCTTTAGGAAAATTATCCGTAGTTTATCTTTATCTATTTTTTAGTGTGTATTTGTTCTTATTGTTCGTCGTTTTATTCACCAAGGCTCCCCGTTATCAGGCCTTGATTCTGAATACTATCGACTTTTTGATGGGTGGGAGGCTAAGCTGGCTTGAGGCACTACTAAATGTTTGCTACTTCATACCACTGGGACTTTTGTATGGGATGAAGGCTCGTTATCGGGAGTTTGTCATCGTAGCTCTCCTGACGATTGTGGGGATTGAGATGATACAGTTTGTGTTTTACCTTGGCACATTTGCGATAAGTGATATCTTCTTAAACTTTATCGGTTGCCTGCTAGGATATCATCTTTATCAACCATTGCATGAGCATTTTCAGGAGTAGGGAGTTATGTCAAGGGCAACTTAAAATTGTAGGTTCGGGGGTGCGGACATAAACCTGGACTAAAAATAAGCTTAGGAGGAATGTCCGTATGTTTTCCCACGAGGAACGTGTAAAAGCGATTCAGTTATTTTTAAAATATGATTGTTCCTATACTGCGACCATTCGAAAATTAGGTTATCCATCCGTTGGTGCACTACGTCAATGGTATAAAGAATATTTGGGGTTCTGTTGCAAAGTTTTAAATAAAGAATAAAATCCCTTACGGTATCTATGATTTAAGCTGGGATTCCCAATAATACCTTGATTTCAGTACAGACCGAAAACCCGAAGAGAGTGCCTTCTTTTCGGGTTTTCTTATATAATCCTCGAATGGCTTCCATGCCTTTAATCGTGGTAGAGGCAGTGCGTAAACTTCGATAGAATTTATTGCGTCTCTTTACTGGACGATGGTCTTGTTCAATCAAATTATTCAGGTATTTAATGGTACGATGTTCTGTCCCTTGATAAAAGCCGTATTCTTTTAGTTTCTTAAAGGCACTTGTAATAGAGGGGGCTTTATCTGTGACTACAACCTTCGGTTCATCAAACTGCTTCACTAACCGCTTAAGAAAAGCATAGGCTGCTTGTGTGTCCCGTTTTTTACGTAACCAAATATCCAAGGTTAAACCATCTGCATCGATGGCTCGATACAAATAATGCCATTTTCCTTTAATTTTGATGTACGTTTCATCCATTTTCCATGAATAAAAGGATTTTTTATTTTTCTTTTTCCAAATTTGATAGAGTAGTTTGCCATATTCTTGCACCCAACGATAAATCGTCGTATGAGAAACGTTAATGCCACGATCATATAAGATTTCTTGAACTTCACGATAGCTAAGGTTATAACGAAGATAGTAGCCCACGGCTACAATAATCACATCCTGCTGAAATTGCTTTCCTTTAAAATGATTCATCGTCATTCCTCCTGCTATCTTTTTCTATTATTCTACCTTATTTGATAGTAGATTTAAAACTTTGCAACAGAACCTATATTACTTCCAAATGGCGGTTTGTTGGAGGTCAACGTCGCCATGAAGTACATCATATACAATAAATTTCCTTACATTGGGTTCTTGTCAAAAAAAGTCGTCTATCTGCAATAGATAAGTACGTCCACCAATGTGGTTTTATAAATCATATAGATAGAATAACAGAAGCATGTAAACAGAGAAATAAATCTGTTTATATGCTTTTTTGGCTATTCAGAACTTTTTTACAAAGTTTATTTATCAGTAATGCAACAAATCCCCCTTTCACATTGGGACTAAGAGTGAAAGGAGATAAACGAGCAAGGCTCACTTCCTTTCCTAGACAGAAAGGGGGTGAGAAACATGAAACCATCTTCTTTTCAGACCACAATAGAAAATCAGTTTGACTATATCTGTAAACGTGCTATGGAAGACGAGCGAAAGAATTATATGCTTTATCTTTCAAGGATTGCAAAGCGTGAGGTGTCCTTTTCGGATGTTGGCGATTATCTTGTTAGCCAGTTTGCGACAACAGATAACTATTCAACTGACTTTCAGATTTTTACACTCAATGGGTTATCAGTAGGCGTTGAAAATGATTTGTTGAGTGAAGCATTACGTGAGTTGCCAGACAAGAAACGTGAAATTCTACTGCTGTTTTACTTTATGGACATGAGCGATTCAGAAATTGCAGACCTGTTGAAATTGAACCGTTCTACTGTCTATCGGCATAGAACCAGTGGACTAGCCTTAATTAAAAAGTTTATGGAGGAATTTGAAGAATGAAAACACAATATCCTATGATTCCCTTTCCTCTCATTGTAAAGGCAACAGATGGCGATACCGAAGCGATTAACCAGATTCTACATCATTACAGAGGGTACATAACGAAGCGTTCCCTACGACTTATGAAAGATGAATATGGCAATCAAAGTATGGTCGTTGATGAAGTCTTACGTGGAAGAATGGAAACCAGACTGATTACAAAGATTTTGTCATTTGAAATTAAGTAATATCCTCTCTCCTTTCGTGGAAGCGTGCTAAACCATTCCACGCTTCCCGAACAGGGAGGTTTGTTATTCCACCAAAGCATATTGAGCTTTCAATGTGTTTTGATAGGCTAACGAGCCATTGTTCTTTGAAAACTGAATAAAAGTAATCGAATACGTTTCGATAAGAAAAGAGCCAACGGAACTAACCGCCATGACCTATCTTATAAAGATAGCGAGCGATTCATGTTAGTGATCCGAGAAGCAATCTTTAGCAGGATTGCCTGCAACGACATTCTTATCGTGATAATGATACTCCCATACAGTCAATAGTCCGAGCGTGATAAAACCGTCGCAGGCAATGAGTATGGCTACATGAGAACCATGCAGGGGTGGAACTCCCGTGAGCTTTGCTAAAGCTGTTCGATTGCTGGTAAAACAACTTTTATGAAATCCAAATAAGTGATTTGGAAAGGAGGATTTTATGAAGCAGACTGACATTCCTATTTGGGAACGTTATACCCTAACCATTGAAGAAGCGTCAAAATATTTTCGTATTGGCGAAAACAAGCTACGACGCTTGGCAGAGGAAAATAAAAATGCAAATTGGCTGATTATGAATGGCAATCGTATTCAGATTAAACGAAAACAATTTGAAAAAATTATAGATACATTGGACGCAATCTAGCGTCGCCAAAGGGTCTTGTATATGATAAAATAGTATTAAGTCGTATCAAGGCTCTTTCCATAAAGGAAAGGAGCAAATGCCATGTCAGAAAAAAGACGTGACAATAAAGGTCGAATCTTAAAGACTGGAGAGAGCCAACGAAAAGACGGAAGATACTTATACAAATATATAGATTCATTTGGAGAACCGCAATTTGTTTACTCGTGGAAACTTGTGGCTACAGACCGAGTACCAGCAGGAAAGCGTGATTGTATCTCACTTAGAGAGAAAATCGCAGAGTTACAGAAAGACATTCATGATGGTATTGATGTTGTAGGAAAGAAAATGACACTCTGCCAGCTTTACGCAAAACAGAACGCTCAAAGACCAAAGGTTAGAAAAAACACTGAAACTGGACGCAAATATCTTATGGATATTTTGAAGAAAGACAAGTTAGGTGTAAGAAGTATTGACAGTATTAAGCCATCAGACGCTAAAGAATGGGCTATTAGAATGAGTGAAAATGGTTATGCTTATCAAACCATCAATAACTACAAACGTTCTTTAAAGGCTTCATTCTATATTGCTATACAAGATGATTGTGTTCGGAAGAATCCATTTGACTTTCAACTGAAAGCAGTTCTTGATGATGATACTGTCCCTAAGACCGTACTAACAGAAGAACAGGAAGAAAAACTGTTAGCCTTTGCAAAAGCTGATAAAACCTACAGCAAAAATTATGATGAAATTCTGATACTCTTAAAAACAGGTCTTCGTATTTCAGAGTTTGGTGGTTTGACACTTCCAGATTTAGATTTTGAGAATCGTCTTGTCAATATAGACCATCAGCTATTGAGAGATACTGAAATTGGGTACTACATTGAAACACCAAAGACCAAAAGTGGCGAACGTCAAGTTCCTATGGTTGAAGAAGCCTATCAAGCATTTAAGCGAGTGTTAGCGAATCGAAAGAATGATAAGCGTGTTGAGATTGATGGATATAGTGATTTCCTCTTTCTTAATAGAAAGAACTATCCAAAAGTGGCAAGTGATTACAACGGCATGATGAAAGGTCTTGTTAAGAAATACAATAAGTATAACGAGGATAAATTGCCACACATCACTCCACATAGTTTGCGACATACATTCTGTACCAACTATGCAAATGCAGGAATGAATCCAAAGGCATTACAGTACATTATGGGACATGCTAATATAGCCATGACGCTGAACTATTACGCACATGCAACATTCGATTCTGCAATGGCAGAAATGAAACGCTTGAATAAAGAGAAGCAACAGGAGCGTCTTGTTGCTTAGTAGTACAAATGAATTTACTACTTATTTACCACTTCTGACAGCTAAGACATGAGGAAATATGCAAAGAAACGTGAAGTATCTTCCTACAGTAAAAATACTCGAAAGCACATAGAATAAGGCTTTACGAGCATTTAAGAAAATATAAAAAGATAATTAGAAATTTATACTTTGTTTAAGATAAAAACAATAGAAAACTCGTTATTGTTAGATAAATCGTAAAATAGTATACTTGTTAGTATAACTGGTGCTTTTTATCTATTGAAAAGGCGAATCTTTTGGAAAGTTCGTTCGATTGGAAACGTTTAATTTGGTTTTTGGTTCGTTTTTATAACCATCTTTTTAAAAACAAACATAAAAAAACAAAAAGCACCGGATAACTTATTTTTTTGTTTTTTTAGCAGGTATTTTTTTGATTTTTGAAAGTGAAGGGAGTGGATGTCGTTGTTAGTTTATGACAGCTCATGAGTGCTTATGACGAAAACATGTTGTTTTCTTAAAAAACTTTCATTAACGACTAAAACTCATCTTGTTGCTTTTTATTTGGAAAATGATGGGCGGAACACGAAAGTTATGACAAAAAATGCTTTTTCATTTTGTCATTATCTGTTTTGACTTTGGCTGGTTTTTCGGAAGTTGCTTTCCATGAATCACCCGAGTGTTGACCAAGTAAAACACGATGGATGAGAGAGTACAGTCGGGTGTGGAAGGTGTTAGATTGACTGATGACGGGAGAAATTTCTCGCATGGTCACGAAAAACTATGTTGAATTGGAGCTAAGAGAATGAAAATTTTGCATGTGTTGGCGCAGCTGCCTTCGAAAACCGGCAGCGGCATCTATTATACGAATGTTGTCAAAGGGTTATCATCTGAAGATAACGCCTGTGTGTATGGACTGATTCCAGATATTGAAGTGGATTTTTTACCGATTGCTGAGAGCAATCATTATGCTGTGCCTTTCCCTAATCAGCGATGTGCGTTCGATTTGCCGGGAATGAGCGATGTCATGCCATATCCAAGTACGGTATATAGTGAAATGAGCACGGAAATGATTCAACAGTGGCAGCAGGTTTTTTCTGAAAAAGTTGATGCAGCGGTGTCAGACTTTCAACCTGATGTCATTTTATGTCATCATCTGTGGTTTTTAACCACATTGGTGAGTCAGAAGTACAAGTCTCATATTCCGATTATTGCCTTTTGCCACGGGACAGATCTCCGTCAGGCAAAGCAGCACCCCGATTTGTTGGAGAGATATTGTGATGTGTCAGGTGTCAGTCATATCTTTGCCTTGAGTGACGACCAGTTGGCAGATATCTCAAAGATTTACGATTATCCTGAAAGCCGGCTGTCTGTGTTGGGCGGCGGATATGATCCGGAAATATTTTTTCACTCTGATCAAGTGGGTCGGGAAAGTGATACGATTGAACTGGTTTTTGCCGGGAAGTTGTCCCGGGCAAAAGGCGTTTTGGAGCTGTTGGCTGTTTTTGACCAGATTGCTCCGAACTTTCCGGATGTCCATTTGTCGTTAATCAATTCGGCTAATGAGGAAATGGAACAGATAATCGGAGAATACTTGAACCGACACCGTCAGATCAAATATTTTAATGTTAAAAATCAGCAAATTTTAGGGCAAGTATTCAGGCAAAGCGATCTTTTTGTACTGCCTTCTTATTATGAGGGTCTAGGCTTGACAGCTATTGAAGCTTTGGCCAGCGGATTATTGACAGTTACAACGGACATTGCCGCATTGCAACATCAGCTGGGGCCTGCTGTCAATCAGTCGGGAGCCATTGAATACATTGCTCTCCCCCGTCTATTTAATCAGGATGAACCGTATGAGGAGGATTTGCCTGCATTTAAAGAACGGCTGAAGGAGGCGCTTATCCGCCAAATTGAACGGGTGAAAAGCGGGTACCGGATAAGTGAAGGCGTGCGCTCGGAAATCGAAAAAAGCGCCTGGCCGGCGTTGATTAAAAAAATCAGCACACAAATAGAACGGACATTGTAAAAACTGACACCTGAAAACGCAAAAGAAACATGGTCATGAGCCGCCAAAGCGGTACATGACCATGTTTCCACGTTAATAGATGACGTTTAGGTGTGTTGTAGGGTATACACATCATCAATTAGGTATATCTAACGGAAGTTAGAGTTGAGGCTCTTATGAAAGAGTCGCGCCAGTAACCATATTATAGCAAAGCCAGCGGAGATTTGTTCTCATTTTTTGCCGGGAAAGCTGGCATAAACTATAATTTTTGAACAGCAGGGCTATTGTATAAAAGTTCCACTTATCCTGCTTTTATAGTATGGTATTATCATGAGCAATGAAAAGAAGAGGATGAAACATGGATAGTAAATATGAAGTCTTATTTTCCTACTTCGGGTATCGCCGTTTTCGGGAAGGTCAGGAAGAAGTTGTGGATGCCATTCTGAACGGTCGGGATGTGATGGGGATTATGCCGACAGGCGCGGGAAAGTCATTGTGTTATCAAGTGCCGGCGTTGCTTCAAGAAGGCTTGACGCTCGTTGTGTCGCCCCTTATTTCGCTGATGAAAGACCAAGTGCAGAACTTAAAAGAGAGCGGCGTTTCATGTGCGTTTTTAAACAGTACACTGACTGTCAGCCAACAAGAGACTATTCTCGAAAAAGCATTGGCCAAACACTACAAACTACTTTATCTCACCCCCGAGCAGCTTGCGACCGAACGTTTTTTAGCTTTTCAGCAAAAGGCGTTGATATCACTTGTTGCCGTTGATGAAGCACACTGCGTGTCACAATGGGGACAAGATTTCCGTCCGAGCTATCTGCAAATCGATACTTTTATCCAGACATGCAGACCACGGCCTGTTGTCGCCGCGTTTACTGCCACCGCTACTGCCGTCGTTCAGGACGATATTGTCAAGCGGCTGTCGCTGAATACGCCTTTGGTACAACGCACAGGATTTGACCGCGAAAATCTTTATTTTTCAGTGGAACAGCCTAAAAATAAGCTTGAATTTGTTCATGATTATCTTGCTGCACACCGTCGGCAGAGCGGCATTATTTATTGTTCATCCCGGAAAGCAGTGGAAGAAGTCACCGCTTCGCTGCAAATGAAGGGATATCCGGCAACACGCTATCATGCCGGGTTGAGTGCGGAGGAGCGGTTGGCCAATCAAGAGGCGTTTGTTTCTGACGAAAAGCCGCTGATGGTCGCCACGAATGCATTTGGCATGGGCATTGATAAATCAAATGTCAAGTTTGTGCTGCATTACAATATGCCTAAAAACATTGAAAACTACTATCAGGAAGCTGGCAGAGCCGGGCGCGACGGCACACCGGGGGAGTGTATCCTTTTGTATGCCAAACGTGATGTTCGGACCAACCAGTATTTTATTGATAATAGTTTGGATAATCAGCAAATGACTGAAGAAGAAAAGCAGGCTTTCAGGGAACAGGAAATCGAGCGGTTAAAACAAATGACGTTTTATTGCACCACTCAGCACTGTCTCCGTCATTTTATTTTGACTTACTTCGGTGATAAGAGTCTGCCGGCTTGCGATAACTGCAGTAATTGCCGGCGTCATTACGAAACCCGTGACATGACAATTGACGCTCAAAAAATTCTGTCGTGCGTTAAACGGATGAATGAGCGTTTTGGCGTGACGTTAGTAATTGATGTCCTGAGAGGCAGCCGCCAGCAGAAAATCCGGCAATTCCGCTTGGATGAGTTGTCGACATACGGCATCATGAAAGATACCAGCAAGAATCAGCTGTATCAGATGATTGATTTTTTATTGATTGAAGAATACCTCATTCAGACTGATGATCAGTTTCCAGTGTTGCAGCTTGGCCCTCGGGCATTAGAAGTATTGAAGAATAATGTTTCTCTCCAGATGAAGCTGATCAAAGAAGATGAGCGGACAACACCGCTGCAGCAAGATACAGCTTCAGATTCATCACCTCTGTTTGAAAAACTCCGACTTGTCAGGCGTGAGTTGGCTTCAAAGGAAAGGCTGCCCGCCTATATTATTTTTAATGACGCCTCACTGCTGGAAATGTCCCGGAGATGTCCTGTCACTCCTGAGGAATTTGTTAAAATAAGCGGAGTAGGGGAGAAAAAACTGGAAAAATATGGCGAACATTTCATGACGGCGATAAAAGAGTTTGCGGCTGCCGCTTCTGAAGGCGGAGAAGGATAAGGAGCAGTTACTCTAATCATTTTTTTGAAAAATTAAAGATGGTCATGCAAAAAGAACGGAATGTGCTACAATAAGGCTACAAAGTTTTTATGGAAAGGAATTATTATGTCGGAAATTAACAAAAATAATATCATCGATAAACGAAAAACACTTGTTTTTAAAGTTGTTTTTGTTCTGTTGGCTTTATCGGTCGTATACGCTGTTGTCATGTTGATTAATGCGCCGTCAGGTGTCTCTAAGAAAGAATATGAGTATGTCAAAACTGACTACGTGTTAATGATTTTGCAGTGCGTTGTCGGTATGATTGTGATTTTTTTACCTTCTCGCGTTGAACAAAAGTTTGGAATAGACATACCTGACATCATGGAAATTATTTATTTTATTTTTCTGTTTTGTGCGATTTACTTGGGAGAGGTACAAAATTTTTATTACCGAATCCCGTTTTGGGATATGATTCTGCATGCTTTTAGTGCGGGAATGCTGGGTGCTCTAGGTTTTGTTATTGTCGATTTTTTAAATCACAGCGAAAAAAGCCACATCCATTTAAGTCCTTTTTTTGTCAGTTTGTTTGCGCTTTGTTTTGCAGTGACTTGCGGTGTTG
The DNA here is from genome assembly GCF_003987655.1 of Vagococcus acidifermentans. Lineage (GTDB taxonomy): Bacteria > Bacillota > Bacilli > Lactobacillales > Vagococcaceae > Vagococcus_B > Vagococcus_B acidifermentans. Next base: position 148,802 of record NZ_NGKC01000003.1, read on the forward strand.
TGTGGGAGATATATGAATATACCGCTGACCACATTCTCGGCACCAATATGCAGAAATTCATGACTGCTGACGGGACTGTATTGTCCGGTCATGCGACACTTGGGGATACGATGAAAGACATCATTGTCGACCTGATTGGGGCCCTCGTTATTGTTTCCCTTGGCTATGTCCATTTGAGAAAAAAGGAGAGACGGCTTGCGGAAAAAAGACTGAAACAAGCGGAAAAAGTTCAAGTCGTTAAAAATTAAATGCGTTGGAAAAGATGAAACACATATAATGGTTTCATCTTTTTTTCATAGACAAGTCATATCGGAAAAAGTAAACACAGACCATGAGTGATTTCTTCAACGACAGGAGCGTTGAAAAATGGAAAAAATACAGCGGGTTATAGTCGCTATCCGGTTGTAAAGGCTGTACACGTTATCAAAAGTATCTTCATATATCCGCTTGATTTCGACGAGAGTGCTTGCTATAATCAACTTGAATCGATTCAAGTTTTAACAAACAAGTTTTTTAACGGTCGTCAGAGGAGGTGGCAGACGAGATGGTTACAATTCAGGAAGTAGCGAAATATGCCAATGTATCAGTCGGCAGTGTTTCCCGGTATTTAAACGGCTACAAACTTCGCCCGAATAATGCCAAGCGTATTGAAGAGGCAATTAGGGTACTGGATTACCGTGAGAACATGATTGCCAAAGCGCTGAAAAGCAATCAGACGCTGTCTGTCGGTGTACTGTTGGATAATCTGCTAAGTCATTTCAGCTCAGCTGTTGTGGCAGCGATGGGCGATTTTTTTGAAAAGCAAGGTTACAGCATGCTGCTGAGCGGCTACCGGGATGACCCTAAACAAGTACGCCGCAAAGTGGAATTTCTGACGGACCGGGGAATTGACGGACTGATTGTCGCAACGATGGAAGAAGACTGGGAGGAGACGCAGGTCTTAAGAGAGCTGGCGATACCAGTAGTGTCCCTCGTTACACCAATTACGTTCGAGAGCATTGATTCGCTATTATTTGACGACGCAGCATGCACCAGAAAAGTGGTCGCTGCCATGATTGCCGGTGGACACCGACGTATCGGAATCATCTCCGCACCGCAAACAGACTTTGTCGCTCGGCAGCGGCTGGCAGGTGCAAAGGCAGCCTTTGAAGAAGCAGGACTTGAGCTGACGGACGAGTGGGTATATGTCAATGATTATTCGCGTGAGAGCGGTTATGCCGGCATGCGGCAATTCATCAAACAACATGCAACTGCGGTGTTTGTCTGCAATCAGAATACCTCGCTTGGCGCCATCCAGCAAATACAGGAACAGGGGCTGATAGTCGGGCAGGATATGTCCTTTGCGGCTTTCGACTATTTAGGCATTGGGGAGATTTTTTACCCTAAATTGACGATGGTCAGACAGCCTGTCGGTGAGCTAGGGCAATTGGCAGCAAAAACAGTATTAGAAAAAATCCGGAACAAACAGCCATACTCCGGCAAAACGATTGAATTAGCAAATGAGATTTTATGGCGAGACTCCATACAAGACATTACGTAAAAGGGCGGAAAGAGAATGAAAAAAGAACGGTTGGACATCGAAGAAAACATCGCAACGGCGCAGGAAGGTTATCAGGAACTGCCGGAAAATCTCCAGCAAAAACTGGCGTGGTTTAAAGACCAGAAAATCGGAGTTATTTTTCACTGGGGCTTGTATGCGGCAGCAGGTATTGTTGAGTCCTGGCAGCTTTCGGAAGAAGACACTTGGGCACGTAAAGAGCCTTGGCGCGATAATTTAAGTGATTTGCGGCATGATTACTGGGAACTGAACAAACAGTTCGACCCCCGCCGGTTTGATGCAGCCGAGTGGGCAGCAGCCTGTCGCAAGGCGGGGTTCAAGTACATGATTTTTACCACTAAGCATCACGACGGGTTTACAATGTATGATACGCATGTTTCTGATTATAAGATAACAGCTAAAGAATGCCCGTTCCACACAAGTTCGGATGCAGATGTGTTTAAGTCTTTGTCGCAAGCTTTCCGCGATGAAGAAATAGCAGTCGGCGCCTATTATTCAAAACCGGACTGGCACTGTCCCTATTACTGGGAACCGGGGGCACGGCCCAAGGGACGCTACGCCAGCTATGACCCTTTGGAAAAACCGCAGTTGTGGGAAAAATACAATCAATTTGTCAAAGACCAGCTGGTTGAATTAAGCAGTAATTATGGCGCCATTGATATTTTATGGCTGGACGGCGGCTGGGTCAATCACGCCAATCATGAATTTTTGGATATGGATGATATTGCCCGGAGTGTCCGCCGGCATCAGCCGGACATGTTGATTGTAGACCGGACAATCGGTGGTCAATATGAAAACTATGTCACGCCTGAACGGAAAATTCCGGATGTTGTCCCTAAAAAGGCATGGGAGAGCAACATTCCTTTGGCTAAAAATTGGGGGTATGTACCGAATGATGTGTATAAATCATTTGATGAGATACTGACATCGCTGGTAAAAATAGTTTCTCTCGGCGGCAATGTGATTTTCGGGGTGGGACCGAAGCCTGACGGCACTTTGCCTGAAGAAGCGCTCGCGCTCATGTCCGAATTGGGCACATGGTTGTCGCATTTTGGTGAAGCTATCTACGGCACACGCCCATACAGAACTACAGAACTGAACGGCACTTACTTTACCCAAACAGCTGACGCGGTCTATGCCTTTGTCGGCCAAGATGCGCCGCATGAACTGAACCTGACGGAACTGAGGCTGACTGTGGATAGCGCCACACTGATGAATTCCCGGACAGCACTTGCTGTTGCCGGTAATCTTGTTTCAGTCCCGGCAAGCGACGCGTTGTTTCAAGTTGTGAAATTCGTTAAAATGTAAAGCAAAAAGTACATACAAAATGCCGTACCTCGCAAAATAGAGGTACGGCATTTTATTAATCGTATGGATTGATGCGCACTGATTGTTTGTCGACATCAATCAACAGTTGAAAGCCGTTGTTGTTTTCGTCCTGATCCCACACTTCGATAAATTTGGGAATGACTTCAATCAGGATTTCTGTTTCCTCATGGGCATATGCGGTATAGCTCGTACGCCAGTATTTATCATAAAGCGCCTGGAAGAACCGGTTGTCTTCGTCTGTGACCAAGCCGTGATTTTTGGCGATACCTTCGATTTGCACACCCCAGTGGCAAATAGCGACGTTCGGATTTTCGAGCAGCTGCTTGGTTTTTCGAAAATGTTTATCTGTTTTAAAGAAAATACGCTGTTCGTGAATGATACAGCTGACATTCCGCACAGTGACGTGGTCATGTAAACTTGACGCAAGTGCCATGATTTTTTTTTGCCCCAGTTTGTCAAAGCAATGAGTGAATGCATCGGTAAATTCCATTGGTAATTGTCTCCTTCTTGCTGCAATTTGTTTTTATCTGACAACGAGCACGTGACATTGGGCATGATTGACCACGTAAGCCGTCGTTGATCCGACAAAAGCCCGTTCGACTGCGTGTGTACCTGTCGCGCCCATGACTATTAAATCAACGTTTTCTTTTTGGGCTGTCGTGAGGATTTCGTGTTTGGCACGTCCCCGCACCGTTAACAGCTTAACCGTATGCGTTTCAGGCAAGGCAGCCCGCTCGATTTTTTTCTGCAAAATTTTTTTTAACATTTCGACTTCTTCCTGATGATGAGTTTCCAATGCCGTCAAAACAGCCGGGTTAGTTGATGTCAAGAGAGCATCGGATTCAAATACATACAAAATGACGAGCTTGCTGTTATCATGCTTAGCAATGACAGCCGCCTCTTCAAGTGCATCGCCGGCTTGTTCCGAACCATCATAAGCGACAAGAATCTGCTTGTATCTTTCAGCCATTGGGGTAGCCTCCTTTCATTCATTCTATCATCTTAAGAATTGAGGTGTAAAGGAAGTGGCGCACAATCTCTGGCGGCGGCATCTTCTGTCGCGGTTAGGACAGTTGTACTGCGGTTCACTTCCCCTTATCTGATTTTAAGGCGGTATGATTTATCATTGAAGTGTCTATCGTTTTTCAACTAAATGTTACTTTTATCCAGAATAGATAGTGCTCCTTTTTTCGATGACTGCTGCCATTCAAGCTATTCACAAGTTTAGCTCTGGGAAGAAGCGAATTAACATACCGGCAGGTGACGGGCAAGGTACATTTTTGTTTTTTGCCGGTCTCTGCCGGCAAAAGTATCATTCCGTTGAAAGAAGGCAGAATCACGCACGAGAAGTTTGCGGGAGATGTTGGTGAGGTGCTCAGTTAGGCTTAGTTGCCGGCCGGGAAAAACGTGAGGAAATCAGCATTTTTGAAATAGTCGGGATAGACATGCAGGATTTAGTGACAGCCAGGGCGATTATAATAAAGCTGTCGAAAAGAAAATAGGGACGGGATGGCCTTAAAAAAGCAGGCGTGCAGCGGTTGCAGGAATTGCCGAAAGCATTCAGCGGGTAAACGGAGTGCTTTTTTTACGGGCTTGCCGCGTTTATCCGGAAGTGAAGCTAACTATGTGTGTATCTGGAGTGTTTTTGTTAGAATGGAAGTATGAAAGACGCAGTTGGTCTTCCTGTTTTTGCAATTATCAGCAGGTGAGCTGAATGATTTTTGAAAAGCGTTTTCAACTCGCTTGAAGGAAAGGAAGGATGGGTCCATTTCAAGAGTTCAACGTGACTAATCAATCATTTACAAGGAGGAAATAGTTCATGGAGTTTTCAATGGCACAACGACAGCAGTACATCGAAAAAATGTCAACAGAGCAGTTGGATTTGCTGATTATCGGCGGCGGTATTACTGGCGCAGGGGTGGCGCTTCAGGCCAGCGCCTCCGGATTAAAAACCGGTTTGATTGAGATGCAGGATTTTGCTGAAGGGACATCTTCCCGTTCAACGAAGCTGGTGCATGGCGGCATCAGATATTTGAAAACGTTTGATGTCGGCGTTGTCGCGGATACCGTGCAGGAGCGGGCAGTCGTTCAGCAAATTGCCCCGCATATCCCGAAACCGGACCCTATGCTGCTGCCTGTTTACGATGAACCGGGAGTCACTTTTGATATGTTTTCGTTAAAAGTGGCGATGGATTTATACGACCGCCTGGCAGATGTGACAGACAGCCGGTATACGAACTACCTGTTGACCAAAGAAGAAGTGCTGGAAAGACAGCCGTTTTTGAGAAAAGAAAATCTGCTTGGGGGCGGCGTATATCTCGATTTCCGTAATAACGATGCCCGTCTGGTTATCGAAAACATTAAACAGGCGGCTGAAGACGGCGGATATATGGTCAGCCGGGCCAAAGCAGTCGGTTTTATTTATGATGATTCGAAACAAATCGTCGGTGTCACGGCTGAGGATGTTCTGACCGGCAAAACATTTGATATCCGCGCCCGTGTGGTGATCAATACGGCAGGTCCGTGGGTGGATGACGTGCGTGCGCTTGATAAGACACATGAACTGGTTCCGCAAATCAGACCGACAAAAGGAGTGCATCTCGTTGTAGACCGCAGTAAACTGCCGGTTCCTCAACCGACTTATGTGGATACGGGTAAAAATGACGGACGGATGATTTTTGCCATACCGCGGGAAAATAAAACCTATTTCGGAACGACCGACACAGATTATACAGGTGATTACAAACACCCGACTGTTACTAAAGAAGATGTGGACTACCTGCTCAGCGTGATTAATTACCGTTTCCCTGATGCCGACATCACCCTGTCAGATATTGAAGCCAGCTGGGCCGGACTGCGCCCGCTGATTGCTTCCGGCGGCGGCTCGGATTACAATGGCGGTCAAAGCGTACACATCACAGATGAAAGCTTTGATGCAGTGGTCAACATAGTTGGCAGCTACCTTAAAAAAGATGCTTCCCGTACAGAAGTTGAAACTGTTTTGAAAAACGTAAAACAGTCAGCCGGCGACAGTACCAGTGCGCCGTCATCGATTTCCCGGGGCAGTCATTTGGAAAGAGAGGCAGATGGTTTAGTCACACTTTCAGGCGGAAAAATCACCGATTATCGTAAAATGGCAGAAGGCGCCATGGCTTTGATTGTCAAACTGCTGGCAGAGGAACATGACCGCCGCTTTACCGCCGTTGATTCCAAAACATACGCTGTTTCGGGCGGGAAATTTGATGCATCTGCTGTGTCGGAGGCGCTGCTGTCCTACACGCAACAAGGCGTCGATAAAGGACTTTCAGAAGCGGATGCAGCTTATTTGGCTGAACTCTACGGTTCGAACACTCCGAAAGTCTTGTCCCTGCTGGAGACGGCAGATATGGTTCCGGGGCTGTCAATCGCGGACTCATTAAGTCTGCTTTATGCCATGAGGTATGAAATGACCTTAACGCCGGTCGACTTTCTCCTTAGACGCACCAATCACCTGCTGTTTATGCGGGACACATTGGATGATATCATACAGCCCGTGTTAGATGGCATGGCGAACTATTATCAGTGGTCGCCGGAAGAAAAAGACGAACAGCTGGCTGTGCTGAAGCAGGTCATCGCCGAATCCGATTTAGCTTCATTAAAAGCCCAATCATAATTGAACTGAACCAAAAACACTTCGTAAAGACAAGTACCAATGTCTTTGCGAAGTGTTTTTATTTTTATTACGGATGAAGTTGTTTGGCGTTTTTAACCCGCTCTGTGATATTTACCGATACACCTTCGCGTTTCAGATCATAAAATTCTGCTGCCGCGGTAAACAGCAAGTCACTCGCCGAGTTGACCGCCGTTTCCACCGAGTCTTGAATCACACCGATGATAAATCCGATTGCGACTACTTGCATCGCAATGTCATTTGAAATATTGAACAAACTGCAGGCGAGCGGAATCAGGAGCAGACTGCCCCCAGCAATACCGGACACACCGGTGGAAGAAATCGCAGCAAGCAGGCACAACAGGAAAGCAAGGAAGAAAGGTGTCGCTATTTCTAGTGTTTGAGCAGCAGCAAGAGTCATAATCGATATCGTAATAGCAGCGCCGCCGCTGTTGGCCGTAGCACCAAGGGGAATGGAGATCGCATATGATTCTTTGTCCAACCCCAGCTCTTTTGCCAAGGCCATATTGATAGGAATATTGACTGCCGAGCTTCTTGTGAAAAATGCTGGAATGCCGCTTTCTTTCATGCACCAAAACGTTAAAGGAAACGGATTTTGCCGAATCAGCAGAAAAATCATGAGCGGATAAACAATAAAAGAAACAAACAGCATTGTACCGACAACCAGCAAAATCAGACGCCCGTAACTTACCAGTCCATCCAGTCCGATTTCCGCGACAGAAGAAAAGACGAGTCCCGTGATACCGACAGGCGCTAACTCAATCACCAACTGGACGACATGTGTCACCATACCGGAAACGTCGGAAAAAAACTGCTTGGTCGTTTCACTACATACTCTCAAGCTGATGCCTAGAAGGCAGCCCCACATTAGGATGGCGAGGTAATTGCCGGTGGTGACCGCTTCGATAGGATTCATCACCGCGTTCATCAAAATACCGGTTAAAATATCCTGAATATTGCTGGGTGCGTCATGTCCTGTGACAGGATTGGGAAGCGCCAACGCAACAGGGAACAGGTAGCTGGCAAAAACGGCTGCCAGTGCCGCAACAAAGGTAGCCAGCAGATATAGCACAATCACTGTTTTAAGATGTGTTTTGTTGCCGTGTTGATGTTTGCCGAGTGAATCAATAATTAATAAAAACACCAGCAGCGGGGCGATGGCTTTCAGTCCGCCGATAAATAAATTTCCTAAAATGCCAATTGCTGTCCATGTTGGCGCAACAAGTCCGAGAACGGTTCCTAAAACAACGCCGATACTGATTTTTTTAATAAGCGACATGTGTGTGATAACTTTCATAATTCTCCTCCTGTTAACTAAAAACTGGCAGATTAAAACTGCCAGTTAAGTGTAACAAAGAATGTTTTGCAGAGGATTTTTTTGTTTGTCTCGGTCAGACAAAAACATCTGTCTGACCGGAAAGTCATCAGGTAAGCTATTTACGGATGCGAGAGAATATCCGACATGGACAGAATCTCACGCGGTATTTCTGCCCGGATGGTTTTCATCGGATTGACGACTTGCGAGATGTGTAAATCCATGACTTGACTGGCCAGGACGTATGCTTCCTCCCATTTGACATCAAGGGCCTTTTCGATGTAAGCGACAGCTGTACTGGCGGCTGCCGTCATCGCGGCTTCCAAGGTGTCGCCTGAGGCAATGACACTAATCCCTGTGTCTGATTCCAGTACTGGCCAGGCCAAGTGTTGCCGCGGCTGTTTCAGCACTGTCACTCGTAAAGTCACCTCGCTGGCAATTTCCAGACCGGTAAAGCACAATTCGCCATCAGCCATCGCGGCGTGGCAGTCCCCAAGTGCCAGTTGAGCGCCCTCTTGGTTAACTTGGAAGTAAAGTGTGGTATTGTTCGTGATGACTTTTGAATCCATATTGCCGCCGTGCTTCCACGGTGTGTGCGTGCCCCAGCTGCCGTCTGCCTTTGCGGGAGCAACCCCAATGACTCCAATCATCGGCCGCACGGGAATTTTTTTGCCGAGATAATGTGCAAAACCGTCCTCAATCGGAATGATGCTGACGATAGGAGCTGTCGCTTCTTCCGGCAACCCGCCTTCATTCGGGACAGCAGCTGCGACGCTCTGATTCGGGACGCTAATATCCAAAATATCAATTTTCAGCACATCTCCTGCTTCTGCTCCTTCAACATAGATCGGTCCTGTCGCTGGATTCACGATATCCATGTCGATTTCCATCAGCAATTGTGTATCGCTTGTGATTTGCTGATGGAAACAATCATTTGTTTCAACGATGACTGTTTCCCCGGAAGCCATGCGGTATTGTTCGGTCAAACCGTGTTCGAAGGTATAAATGACATTATTTTTTGAAAATTTCTTCATTGTCCATTCCGCCTTTCTTAAATCAATGCTTTACTGTCATTGTACCACAGAGGCCGTTTGATGACTTCAGACAGCAAAATAGAAAATGATATTGATGGAGACAGAAGAAGTGGGAGAGGTAGATGTTAAAGTCTGAAGACGGTTGTAAAATAACATATAAAACAAAAATAAAAATAATTTAAAATAACTTGACGCTTACTTTTTAAAAACCGTGGTTAAAATGAAAATATGTTGAAAATGCTGAATTGTGTTTAAACGGTATAGAAATGACGCTAGAATATTCTTGTTATTTTTACTTTAAAAAAAATACTGTCATTCATAAAAAAAAGTTATTGACCTTATTATTAGAGAGATATATAATCGTTTTGACTATTAAGTTATCAGTTGCTTGAATATGTGAAAATAGTAACATTTTGGATTGTGTTTCACATCATTTTATTATTTTCTGAAAAAGAGGTGTAGTTTATGATTATCGTAACGAATAATCCGGAAGTTCCAGACAAAATGAAAGCGATTAAAAAAACATCTATTGTGTTTGTGGATGGGGAATACAAAGATGTTCTCCTGCAAACACGGCGGTATATCGTGGATGAGCAATTGGTTTTGCTGACGCATCCTTTGAGCGGCAGCATCAAGCCGAATGAAACGTATTATAAATCCATCTGTCTGTCAGAAGAAGCACGCGACTGGATTGATCTTGAGAGTTTAACATACATCGAAAGAGCGCTTGATGTGTATGAGGCGTTTTATAAAAATCAACCCCGTCCAAACTGGACTGATTCAGTCTTGCTGGATTTTGCTAAAATTGATTACCGTATCATGGCGGATACGCTTCAACGGATGGGGGTCCAAACTTAGGTGTCTAAAAAAGTTTATATAGATACAAATTCGGTAAAGGAGGTTTATGATTCATACGGTTTGTTTAAATAAGAATTGAGGTGAAGGAATGAAGTTAGAGCTTGGGAAAATTTTAATCCAAGATGTCATCGTTGGCAGGGATGAAAAAATTGAGAACCAGACATTGTATATCAATGATGAGGAAATCAGCAATCTGGTTTTAGCGGACGATCGTCTGATTTCTTGTCAAGTAGTTATTGCTAAACCTGGTGACAGTACTAGAATCACACCTGTGAAAGATGTCATTGAGCCAAGATGCAAAGTGGCTTCAGCCGGCGGCATATTTCCGGGTGTCATTAACCGGGTGGATACAGTCGGCAGCGGTCGGACGCATGTCTTGAAGGGATGCAGTGTGATGACTGTCGGGAAAATTGTCGGCTTTCAGGAAGGGATTGTGGATATGACCGGACCTGGTGCCGAGCTGACCCCTTTTTCCAAATTAATCAATATTTGTCTGGTGATATCGCCCCGTGACGGAGTGGAACCGCATCAATATGAAGAAGCTGTCCGTCTGGCAGGACTGAAAGTTGCGGATTATCTAGGCAAGCTGGGGCAATCAGTCACTCCTGACGAACTGGAAACTTATGAAACACTGCCGTTTCTTGAACAGGTCGAGCAGTACCCTGATCTTCCTAAAGTCGGTTACGTGTATATGCTTCAGACGCAAGGACTGCTGCACGATACGTATGTTTACGGCACGGATGCAAAACACATTATCCCGACAGTGCTGTACCCGACGGAAGTCATGGACGGTGCGGTTATCAGCGGGAATTGTGTCTCTGCCTGCGATAAAAACACGACATATCACCACCAGAACAACCCGATTATAGAAGACTTGTATCAGCAGCACGGCAAGGAAATCAACTTTGTCGGTGTTATCATCACCAATGAGACTGTTTACCTTAAAGACAAACAACGTTCGAGCGACTTTGTGGCAAAACTGGCGGAATTTCTCGGTTTGGATGGTGTCATCATCTCTCAAGAAGGATTTGGCAACCCTGATACAGATTTGATTATGAACTGTAAAAAAGTGGAAGAAAAAGGGATTAAAACAGTCATCGTGACCGATGAATACGCTGGCAGGGATGGCGCCAGTCAGTCTTTAGCAGATGCTGACAAACTGGCAACCGCCGTGGTAACAGGCGGCAACGCGAATGAGCTGATTACGCTGCCTAAGATGGCAAAAGTTATCGGCCAGCTGGATTATGTCGATGTTATCGCCGGAGGATTTGACGGCAGTTTGAATGCTGACGGTTCCATCGAAGTCGAAATTCAAGCTATTACCGGTTCAACCAATGAACTTGGCTTTAACTATATGTCCGCTAGAGGCGTTTAGCATAGGGCATAGAAATGAGTGCGCTTACAAACGATAAGGAGGAAACGAATGATGACATTACAACTTGCTAATAAAAAAGTGTTAGTTATCGGTGACCGTGACGGTGTTCCGGGACAGGCGATTGAAGCTTGTCTGGCGAATACCGGAGCAGAAGTGATTTTTTCGTCAACAGAATGCTTTGTTTGAACGGCTGCCGGCGCAATGGATTTGGAAAATCAACGTAGAGTGAAAGAAGCAGCAGAAACTTACGGTGCTGAGAACGTTGTTGTACTAATTGGTGCAGCAGAAGGCGAAGCCGCAGGTTTAGCTGCCGAAACGGTAACGAACGGTGATCCAACGTATGCAGGTCCATTGACGAACGTGCAGCTAGGTTTAGCTGTATACCATGTTGTTGAACCAGAATTTAAAGAGCTTGTCGATGATACAGTATATGACGAACAGGTCGGGATGATGGAGATGATATTGGATGTGGACGATATCACAGCAGAAATGACCGATATCCGGAATGACTATTCTAAATACTGATGACCCAAGCGGTATATTCAAGTAAGGAGGCGTACTATGACAAATAGGTTTAGAGTGGTTCACTACATCAACCAGTTCTATGCAGGGATTGGCGGTGAAGAAAAAGCCGACACAAAACCGTTTGCCAAATCAGAGATTATTGGTCCGGGGATGGCATTCAGCGAGGCGCTGGGAGATACTGTTGAGATTGTCGGCACAGTGGTCTGCGGCGACAGTTATTTTAATGAAAATCTGGAGACGGCGGAGCAGGAAGTCCTTGCCTTCATCGAGTCTTATCGTCCTGATTTAGTGATTGCCGGTCCGGCTTTTAATGCGGGCAGGTATGGAATGGCTTGCGGCGCTGTGGCCAAGGCGGTCATGCAGAAATTGAACATTCCGGCTGTTACCGGGATGTATGAAGAGAATCCGGGCGCTGACATGTACAAAAAGGATGCGTACATCGTGCCTACCCGCAACAATGCGGCCGGCATGAGAAAAGCTGTGCCCGTTATGGCAAAACTAGCATTAAAACTTCTGAATAAGGAAGAAGTCTCACCGGAAACTGACACTTATTTTGTCAGACACCGAATGAACCATATGACGGCAAAACGCGGCTCGGAAAGAGCTGTAGACATGTTGATTAAAAAAATAAAAGGGGAACAGTTTGTTACCGAATACCCGATGCCTGAATTTGATAATGTCCAGCCGTCTGAAGCGTTGACGCACCTTGCGGAAGCTAAGATTGCGTTAGTGACTTCCGGCGGTATCGTGCCAAAAGGCAATCCGGATCATATTGAATCAAGCAGTGCATCCAAATACGGGACGTACTCGATTGCTGAATACGGAGCGTTAAGTGCGGCTACGCATGAAACAGCCCATGGCGGCTATGACCCGGTCTATGCCAATCAAGATCCGAATCGGGTGCTTCCGCTAGATGTGTTGCGCGACATGGAAAAAGAAGGAGAAATAGGCAGCCTGCATGACTATTTTTATACAACGGTCGGCAACGGCACCTCGGTCGCCAATGCACGAGCCTATGCAGCAGAAATTTCTAAAAAACTGCAAGCTGACGGCGTCGATGCGGTGATCTTGACTTCCACCTGAGGCACATGCACACGTTGCGGTGCAACGATGGTGAAAGAAATAGAAAAAACAGGCATCCCTGTCGTTCATATTTGTACAGTCGTACCGATTTCATTGACAGTCGGCGCGAACCGAATCGTCCCTGCAGTAGCTATTCCTCATCCGCTGGGCAATCCGGCTCTGGACAAAGCAGAAGAGAAAAAGCTTCGGCGCACAATCATCGAAAAAGCCTTGCTTGCTCTGACAACAGCAGTTGCCGAGCAGACAGTTTTTGAATAACAACCAGTTGAACTGCCTGAATGTTTCATTCAGGCAGTTTAAGAAAGGAGCTGAATAAGTGAGTATTTATGATGTAGTGATTATTGGCGGCGGACCTGCAGGGTTGACAGCTGCTTTGTATAATGCACGGGCAAGAATGAAGGTCATCGTACTGGAACAAACCAAACTGGGAGGTCAGATTGTTTCCACGCACGAGATTGCCAACTTCCCCGGTTCAATCAGGACACCGGAAACCGAGACAAGCGGACCGGAACTAATTGCTAGAATGACCGAGCAAGCCAAAGAATTTGGGGCTGAAATAGCCTTGCGGAAAGAAGTGTCATCATTAGAGCTGTCAGATACAATCAAACGGGTCACTTGTACTGACGGCACTGTTTATGAAACTTACGCCGTCATCTGTGCTAATGGCGCATACCCGCGAGAAATCGGCTGCCCCGGTGAACGTGAACTCCGCGGCAAAGGTGTTTCTTACTGTGCGACGTGCGACGGGGCGTTCTTTGAGGAATTGGAAGTTTATGTCATTGGCGGAGGCAATTCAGCTGTAGAAGAAGCTATGTTTATTACCAGCTTTGCCAGAAAAGTGACGCTCATTCAAAATCTTCCCCATTTGACAGCTGATGCAATAGCCGTTGAGCAGGCTAAAGCCAACGATAAAATCGAGTATGTCTTCAACTCTGTGGTTGAATGTATTGAAGGCGACGGCATGGTTGAAGCAATGACAATCAGAAATACCCAAACCGGTGCATTGACTCGAATTGAGGCGGATGAAGACGACGGGCTGTTCGGCATTTTTGTCTTTATCGGAGCTGTTCCGAATACCAGCGTGTATGAAGGACTTATTGCACTGGATGAGTATGGGTATATGAAGACCGACGAGGCGATGAAGACCAGTGTTCCCGGTGTCTTTGCCGCCGGCGATATCCGCCCGAAAGTGCTGAGACAGGTCGTGACAGCCGCCGGAGATGGTGCTGTCGCCGCTTTTTCTGCGCAGAAATATGTTGAGAAAATCAAATAAGGAGGCAACACGGATGATAGAATTAACGCTGGAAAATTTTGATGAAGAGGTGACAGACAACTCCTTGCCTGTTTTGGTGGATTGGTGGGGTGAGTCCTGCGAGAATTGTCTGGCTCTCATGCCGGTTGTGGAGGAATTGGCCGCTGAATATGGCGATTCAGTTCATTTCACTAAATTCAACACGTCGCAAAAAAAGGTGCGCCGTTTTTGCATCAAGCATAAAATCCTCGGACTGCCGGTTATTTCTCTATACAAAAATGGTGAAAAAGTCGCTGAACTCAGTCAAGACGACTGCAATAAAGAGGCGATAGAGGCAATGATTAAAACCCATTTGTAAAACCGCAGCGCCAAAAGTCTCAACTATTCAATAAAGGAGGATGTCAATGAATTATTCAATCTTACGCGGGGCGAGCTATGTCCTTGTCCACACACCGGATATGATTGAACATAACGGGACAACACAGACAACCGAAAAAATCACCACGCCTGAGAGCAGTTACCTGAAAGATTTGTACCAACATATCAGAACCTATGAAGAGGTCGTCGATTATGCACCGAACCAAACATATATCGGCAATATGACTTATGACGAGCTGAAGCAGATTCCCCAGCCGTGGGTCAATCAGCAGAACAGCGGTGTACGGGACGGTCGTTTTGGCGAAATCATGCCGGAACTTGAATTTTACGGGTTGCTGCAAATCGCAGATGTGTTTGAGTTGGTGCATCTGGAAGAGCAGTTTGCCGAACAGGTGCGTGATGCACTGGCGGCACATCCTCTCTTTAAACAGGATGTTGCTAAAATCAAACATACTAAACCGCTTGAATGGCTGGAAAAAGAGCTTGCCGATAACGACGGGGAAGGGCTGTACTTCGACAGACAACTGGTGGGATGCGTCAGCCGCGCACACCAGCTTGACCCCAATCTGAATGCCCATATCATGCTGGAAAACCTGGTTGTTAAGGCCAGCGGGATACTGGCGCTGCGGCATCTGCTGGCTAAACACCGCATCAATCCGGCAGATGTCGACTACGTCATCGAATGCAGCGAAGAAGCATGCGGTGATATGAACCAGCGCGGCGGCGGCAACTTTGCCAAGTCAATTGCTGAATTGTGCGGCTGTGTCAACGCGACCGGCAGTGATTTGCGCAGTTTTTGTGCAGGACCGACGCATGCGCTGATTTCTGCTGCTTCACTGGTGGCGGCGGGGACGCATAAGAACGTTGTAATCGTTGCCGGCGGTGCAACAGCAAAACTAGGCATGAACGGCAAGTCGCATGTTGCCAAAGGGTTTCCGATTTTAGAGGACGTTCTTGGGGGATTTGCTGCACTTGTCAGTGAAAATGACGGTATCCATCCGCTGCTTAGACATGATTTGACCGGGATGCACAAAGTATCCAGCGGCTCCAGTCCTCAAGCGGTAACGACAGCTTTGATTGCAGATGCACTGGACAAAGCAGGACTGACAGTCAACGATATTGATGCCTATTCCGTCGAGATGCAAAATCCTGATATCACCAAACCCGCCGGTGCCGGCGATGTACCGATTTCCAATTTAAAAATGATTGGAGCTATCGGCGTTTTGCGAAAAGAACTTGAGAAAAAAGAGCTGATGGCTTTTGTCAACGACAAAGCGCTTGTCGGCTGGGCGCCGACTCAAGGACATATTCCAAGCGGAGTGCCTTATCTCGGATTTGCCGTAGATGACTTAACTGCCGGCAATAAACACCGGGCGATGATTGTCGGCAAGGGGTCGCTGTTTCTCGGCAGAATGACCAACTTGTTTGACGGGGTGTCGATAATTATTGAACGGAATACCGGCCAGGCAGTGCAAAGCAGTCAGGCTGATTTGGAAGCACTTGTCAAAGCAGAAGTGTCTCAAGCACTGAGACGATTTGCCGACAGTCTTGCTGTAGATTAGGGGTGAGCTGTCATGTCTAATCATGTAAAGAACACGGTTAAAAAAGTATTCGAAGATTTAGCAGATGCCATCGATACGGGCAGCATGGAAAAGAGACTGAAAATCGGCCTGACAATTGACGGCAGCGAACTGGGGCCGGATGTCATGAAAGAGGCGGCGTATGCCATCCGGAAAAAGAATTTGTTTGACCTGGTCCTTATCGGGGACGATGCGGACTGGACGGATGAGTTTATTCATGTGTCCACGACCGATTGTCAAAAAGATGCTTACAGTAAGATGGAAGAGCTTCTGGAAACTGGGGAGATTCAAGGCTGTGTCACACTGCACTATAATTTTCCGATTGGTGTGTCCACAGTCGGCAGAATCGTGACTCCGGCTTTCGGGAAAGAAGTGCTGATTGCGACCACAACAGGTACTGCCAGCGCGAATCGTAATGAAGCGATGGTACTGAATGCCGTCAACGGCATCATCGCGGCTAAAGCTACAGGCATCACGCATCCGACCGTCGGCATCTTGAATGTGGACGGAGCAAGAACTGTTGAACGGGCATTAGTGACGCTTAAAAAGAACGGGTATGACATCATATTCGGGGAAAGCCGCCGTGCTGATGGCGGTGCCGTTTTGCGGGGGAATGACTTGCTGACTGGCGCTGTTGATGTGGTGGTTTGCGACAGTTTGACAGGCAATCTTCTCATGAAGCTGTTTTCTTCTTTCAATAGCGGCGGCAGCTACGAAGTGCTCGGCTCGGGCTATGGTCCGGGTATCGGGGAAAATCATTCAGCCAATATTTGTATCATTTCCCGTGCGAGTGGTGCGCCGGTTATCACAGGTGCATTGATGTATGCGTATGAACTGGCAAGGGGGCAGTTGCCAAAGATCAGTCAAGCTGAGTATCAACAGGCAAATAGTGCCAAACTCAAACAAATTTGTGAAAGTTTGCAACCAGTTGTTATTGAACATCAAGCAAAAGCGGCTGCACCGGAAAAAGAAGTAGTGACTTCAGAAATTTCCGGTATTGACGTGATGGAACTGGATGATGCGGTGGCGGTTTTATGGAAAGAAAACATCTATGCAGAGAGCGGCATGGGCTGTACCGGGCCAATCGTGCTGGTAAATGAGGCTCATTATGAATCTGCCCGTACGCTGCTGGAACAAGCTGGTTATTTATAGAAAAAGCTGCCGCGAGTCGTTAAGACGCAAGCGGCAGCTTTTTTCAGTTTATTTAGTGCTTCTTTTTTGCTTGATGCGATGCGGCAAATAGCACGCCTAGCCCAGCTGCAATCAAAATAAATGCCCCGGCAGTCAGTAGATAATTAACTAGTAAACCGCCGGCGAGCCCGGCCAGCAAAGCACTCGTGTAACAGCCTATTTGCAACCGGCAGATTAACCGGCATTTGTCAGCAATCGGATGTGTTGATGGTTTGTTCATGTACTGCCTCCCAAAAAATATGCGATGTTCCGACGTAGCGAAGAAACGGCTGCGCTTTTACAAAAACATCTACCTAAAGCCAGTAACAGTTGCTGGCTTTAGGCAGATGTTTTTAAGTTAGAAAAGCTGTTTGCGCCAGTTTTTATGCTGCAGTTTATCAAGCACAGGTACGAGAAAGGCAGCGACGAACCCTCCGGAAAAACCGTTGTTGTATAAATTGACCCCGCCGTGGAGAATGCCGACGTTATTGACAAGTACCAGATTCAAGGCGCCCGCTATGATGCCGGCAAAAATCCCGTAATAACTTGAAATAGGCGCAAGGGTCGAGCTGAACAGGGCGGCTACCAGCACACCGGTACTGCTGGTTTCCACGTTGGTAAATAGCGATGCGAGAAAGACACCAGCCAAGACGGGCAGATAATTGAATGGCTGCACACGATAAGCACTGAATCCGATTAATGTAAAAAGTGCACCGACGACAGGACCATCCAGATTTCCTCCAACGAGAAAAATATAGGCAATCCCGATCAATCCGACAGTCCCCATATTGAAGAGTGCAAGTCCGGGACCTTCATCCACCGTAAAGTCGGTCATGTGGTTTTTGTGGCTGACAAACAGTGCGTTGTAGTGACGGAAACTTTTGTCATTGTAATAAAAGCCCAATAGGCAAAGAAACAGGCAAGTGATGGATAAAAGCATTGCCAAAAAAAGATTGTTTCCGGAAGAAATCCGGCTGACAGTTCCTATTTCAAGATTAAAGGCACGGAGTATAGCCGCATAGAGCATGCCGACCATGCCGCCGGTAAAGCCGAGATTAAATAAATTAAATCCGCGGTGAAAGGCAACAAAGTGATTGGCCAGCGGCGGCAAAATGAATCCGATTGCCAGCCCTGCTAAAATCCCGACAAACAAGCCCAAACCAATTGGTAAATCAAACCCGAAAGCAAGCATGCTGACGGCAGGTGCAAGCGATGTGCCGAACAGACTTGGCAGAATATAGTTGGCAAAAGGTTTCTTATTGTATTTAGAAAAAAGATAGACGCCCAGAATGATCGGTAGAGAGTTTAATAAATTTTTCCCGAAGAAAGAAAAGCCGCACATAGTATAAAGTGAAGCTGTCAGAAGACCGGTCTGAGGAGCCTTGGAGAACCAAATGATGAAGATGCTGACGATTGTCGTCAATCCGCTGTTAACAAGAGCACTGCCAAGGTTTGCAATTTCAATGTAATCTGTTAATAGATTGCCTGGATTAAATGTGATTTGATACAGTCCTGACAGTAAGTTTTCAGGACGTTCGACCATAAAACCGAGAAGAATAAGAATAGAGCTGTAAATAAACGTCAATATGTAAATTGTATTCGGTGTATGGCATTTGAGATTGCTTAGAAGTTGAAAGGTAAATGAATTTTTTGAAGCGCCATTTTCCATCAGATGCTCCTTTCTATTTTTGTTAATCTGAGTATAACGAGTTCGAAAAAAAGTGTCAATAAAAAACAAATATTTTTTCTGACTCAACTAAACATTTTTCTTTAAATATTAAAATATCACCGTTTTTTCTAATTTTATTATATTTTAAATGATAATAAGATAACTAAATGCGTGTGAAGAGGAAGGCGCGGACGGTTGCATGAATAGTGTGTGATATGTTTGAATTTTTTTATGTGTTGTACGCTCATGTACAACATTAAAAAAGCCGGCGATTTCCGGTTATCGGCATGATAAACGGAAATCACCGGTTTTTATACCAGAGTCATCGTGTCTTTTTAGATAGTGAAATTGTCTGTGCCATTTTCATTCAAACGCTTTTCCAGTTCAGTAATGATGGCGATGCCCGAACTGGTGCCGATTCGTTCTGCGCCAGAGGCAATCATTTTTAAAAACGTGTCAGCATCACGAATGCCGCCAGCTGCTTTCACTTTCACGTCATCACCAACGTGACGTTTCATCAGCGTTACATCCTCAACGGTTGCACCGCTTGGTCCGAAACCAGTAGATGTTTTAATGAAATCAGGCCCGACCTTTTTCGCAATGTGGCATAAACTGATTTTTTCGTCATTTGTCAAATAAGCATTTTCGAAAATAACTTTTGAAATGACGTGGTGCTCTCGGCAGACTTGAACAATTTGTGCCATTTCTTGTTCAATATAGTCCCAGTTGCCATTTTTTACTTCAGTTAAGTTAATCACATAATCGATTTCAGTCGCTCCTGATTTAATGGCGTTTTCTGTTTCGAATAACTTTGCTTCAATGGTTGTTTGACCTAGCGGGAAGCTGATTGCAGCACCAACATGGACGCCAGTGTCTTTAAGTTCCTCGCGGCATAATTGGGATTGGACTTGGTTGACGGCGACCATTTTAAACTGATACTCAGCAGCTTCCCGACACAGCTGTTTCATATCTTGTTTGGTTGCAGTCGGTTTTAAATTTGTGTGGTCAATCAGTTGTGCCAATTCTTGTAACGAATAATTTTTCATGTGTAACACTCCTTATTGTAATTACATAATAAGAATATAAAACGTTTTACACTGTTTGTCAAGAAAAAAATGTTGACATATAGAGTGGAAGGGTTTACTATATTTGTATAATGTAATTACATAAGGAGGTTTTATTTTGGATATTCTGTTATTATCGCATGGCAAGTTGGCTGCAGGACTGCTTGACAGTTATAACATGATAGTCGGTGAAAATGACCGTGTATCAGCAATCGGGCTAACCGATGAAGGCATAGGGTTATTTAGAGAACGTTTGCAGCAGTACATGGCAGACAAAAAAGATCGCGTCACACTTATTTTAACGGACATTAAGGGCGGAACGCCATTTAATGAAGCCTACAATCTATTGCTGCAGCACCCGGAAGATATTAAGGTCGTGACTGGCATGAACTTGCCAATGTTGATTGAGTTAGGTATGAAATTAGAAGGTCAGACGAGTTTGTCAGAATTGTACGCAGATGTGATAAATGTTGGGAAAGAAGCTGTATCCGGCATTGAGGAACTTTCTCAAGACACGGATGACGACATTGATTTTTAACAAATTGGGAGAGGAGATAGCAAAATGACAATTAGTTTAGCAAGAGTAGACGACCGCGTTATTCACGGTCAAACTACAACAAGATGGACAAAGATGCGGCCGGTTCAAGGGATTTTAGTAGTTGGTGACAATATTGCGTCTGATGATTTAAGAAAAAGGGTTTTGAAAGCAGCTGCCGGGAACCTGAAATTAGGTATTTACACGGTGGAGCAAGCGGTAGAAAGCATCCCTAAAGGAGTCAATTCATCGAAAAAATTTTTCCTCATCAGTGATTCGCCGCAAACTTTTGCACGTTTGACAGAACTAGGTGTTGACTTTGGCGGTAAATTGAATGTTGGACCGATGAACACTAGAGAAGGCGCCAAAGTGCTGGGGAGGACAGTTGCCATTGATGAAAAGGATTATGATGCGTTCAATTACATGGAAAGTCAAGGTATAGAAATTGAATTTCAATTGTTGCCGGATGATGAAATCAAATCTTGGAGCAGCATGAGAAAGAAATATGAATCACTATAGATAGGAGGAATTAATATGGAGCTTAGTTTATTTTTCCCAGCTTTATTGACAGGTGTATTTTGTTATTTAGGTGCGATTGAATCACCCTGGCTGTTCGGGATGAGCGGCGGCTTTTATGTTGTCGGTCGTCCGCTAGTTGCAGGACTGCTAGTAGGATTGGCATTCGGCGATGTTCGTGCAGGTGTTTTATGCGGGCTGGCTGTTCAGGGCGTGTTCATTGCCAATTTGTCAACCGGTGGTGCTACGAACAGTGAAATAACTTATGCAGCGTACGGCGGAATCGGTTTGGCAATGGCAACTACGAAAGATCCGGCAATTGCAGTGACTTTGGCTATTTTGATAGGGCAGACATTTGGACTCATCTTTTATAATACTCGTATGGCTTTGTATTCTTTCTGGAATAACCGCGCGCAAAAAGCCGCGGAAGATTTAGATGACCGGGGCATTGTTCTCAATCATGTGGTTTATCCGCAGATTACCACCTTTTTATTAAGAGCTGTGCCGATTTTTCTAGCAATTTACTTTGGTAGAGGGCTTGTTGATTGGCTTCTTGCCAATGTGCCGCAAGTCATTACAGACATTATTTCTGTCCTTGGCGGTGTGCTGCCGGCACTTGGTATCGCAATGTTAATGGGGATTGTGGTGAAGGAAAAGATGCACTTAATCTTCTTTTTTGCCGGTTTTGTACTGATGGCTTTTGCAGGTCTGAATATGATTGCACTGGTATTCATCGCAGCACTTGTCGCTTATATCGTATATTTGGCTGCATCCGACACAATTCAAGTTTCAGGCGGCTCTGCTATTCAAACCGAGATTCCTGAAAAAAATGCGGCATTTGAAGATGACGACTTATTTTAAGAAGGGAGTACTAAAATGGCGGAACAGAATAAATTAACAAAAAAGGAATTAAGACAAATCTGGAGACGATGGGGATTCACTCATTTATCTTCCATGAGTTATGAAAAATTGCAGGCACACGCATGGGCATTTGCTTACTTGCCGTTTGCTAACAAATACTACGCGAATGATCCTGAGAAAAAACGCAGATTGTTGTTGCGTCATTCGATGTTTTATAATACAGAACCGCAGACTGGACAGGTAATAAACGGCATCGTTGCTTCGCTTGAAGAAGAAATAGCTGTCGGCGGAGATGTACCGGAAGAATTGCCAATCAACATTAAAGCCACTCTGATGGGACCTTTAGCAGGGATTGGTGATTCGATTATTCAGGGGATTATTGTGCCGATTCTACTTTCAATCGCAATGGGGTTGGCAGCCGGCGGCAATGCTATCGGTCCGATTTTTTACATTATTTGTTACGGGCTGGCAGGACCTTTGATTTCCTATTTTAGTTTCATGAACGGATATAAGTTAGGGGTCAACGCAATAGATGTTATTATCGGTGAAAATGCTAAACGTATCACAGATGCGTTTAATGTGTTAGGGATAATGGTAGTTGGCGGATTGGCTGCGTCAAATATTGCCTTAATCACAAAGCTGAAAATTCCGATGGGGGACGAAACACAACAACTGCAAGAGGTTCTGGATGGTATCTTCCCTAAAATTTTACCACTAGCAATGGTGTTGCTGGCATGGTATTTATTGACATCTAAACAACTGTCGGCAACCAAAGTGATTCTGGTTTTGACTGTTATTTCAGCAGTCGGCGTCGTCATTGGTGTATTTTAGTTAATTCACTGGTGGAAAGCTTTCGAATGATGCTATAATCTTATGTAGTGAGGTGATTCGTATTAAACTGCCATTGCATAAGAAAATCGAACAGGATTTGTTAAAAAAGATAAAGAACGGGACGTATGAAGAAGGACAGATTATTCCCACGGAGATGGAGCTGTCAAAGGCTTACGGTGTCAGCCGGCCGACTGTCAGGCAAGCTGTTCAGACATTAGTCAATGAAGGCTATCTTGAAAAACGCAAGAAGCGGGGGACAATTGTCAAAAGACCTAAAATCCAGCAGGAATTTACTCGCGTCGTCGAAAGTTATGATTCTGAGATGAAACGTAAAGGCATCATCCCTAAGACTAAAGTTCTCGTATTTAAAAAAGATTTTGCCAGTGAAGAGGTGGCGGAAAACCTGAATATAAAAGAAGGGGATGCTGTCTACAAAATGATGCGTCTGAGATATGCCGGTGAGAATCCAACGGTGCTGGTTACATCGTTTATCCCTGAGTATTTGTTTCCACACTTGTCTGAGATAGATTTTAGTCAGCACCTTCTTTACCAGACCTTTAAAGAAATGAATCATCCGATTCAGAGTGTTATCAGGAAGCTGGATGTCATTTCAGCTGATGAAACGACCAGTGATTTACTTGATGTTGAAGAAGGGTCGCCTTTGTTTTACTTCCATACGACAGGTTTCACCTATGACAAGGTGCCGATTGAGTATTCTATTTCGAAATATCGCGGCGATTTAAACTCTTTTGTGTTTGAAATAGCTGCGGACAATATTTAATCAATAAGTTGTGAACTGATAAAGCTGTTTTTGCTTTATCAGTTCTTTTTTGATTTTTATGTAAAGATAGCTTTACGTTTAATGATGTTGAATAAGGGATATGAATCGGGAGGGCGTAGAAAGAATTTTTTATTTAACGTTTCGATAAAATTGGGAGTGAGCACTTTGGCTGTAAACAATCAGATAAAAAATAAGAGAGGAGCGCAATATATTACAAGAGGATATGGCTGAGTCATTGGGTGTTTCTAGGCAAACAATGACAGCTATTGAAAATGGCAAATATAATCCTAGATTGGAATTGGCTCTGGCTATTGCAGAATATTTTGATGTTGAATTTGGGGAGATATTTCGATTAGTAAAGGATGAGTGATGATGAGGATATCACCGTTTATTTTTGCGACTATCTTTAGCAGTCTGGCCTTATTCACGTTAATTAGTTTTTTTCAGTTAATCAGTTCTTTATTTAAAGTTACGTTTAAAAAATACGATGAATTGGAGCGGAAACTTGTATTTGACAGTTTAGGAGTCAGCATGCTGATTCTATTGCTAATACATCTTTTGCAACTTCTTTTTGCTCTAATAGGGCACAAATTTTCATTTATGTATATGTCTGGGATAAAAATAACCTTAAGATTTCTAGTCATACCAATGGATAATTTTGTATTGGAAAGCTTAATTCTTGATGTGTTTCTGATCGGACTGACTAGCTTGGTGTTGAGGTATAAATATGGTCTGATTTCTAGCAGACAATTGACAAAGAAATATGTTATTCTAACAATTTTTGCAGCAATCGCTGGTCTGATTTTGGTTTATCTTTATTTTTGATAATTAGTTGTTGTAAAAAATAAACTTTCTTAAGATGTGAATAGTCGGACTTAAGAAAGTTTTTTTAACGATTTTTTTTATTTTTCTGTAGGTTTTGGCTGATAGAAGTGGTTTCCTTTTAGTCAATGTCAAGTTCATAATGTTGTGTAAAAATAATTGAAATGCAACAAAAAAACAAACGTCCTTGTCAAAAGTATGCGGACAAGGACGTATTTTCAATTACTTCGGTTCCTGCAAAATAGTGATTTTTTTGATGACAATATCTTCTTTCGGTTTTTCATTTTCTGTTTCGACTGCTGCAATGGCTTTGACGACATCCATTCCTTCAATCGTTTGCCCGAAGACGGAATAGTTGGGATCTAAAGCGGGCACACCGCCGTTTTTATATGCTTCGATGATTTTTTCAGGATAGTCTTCAAAGAGCAGTCCGTCTGACTGGTCGGTTTCGTTGCTGACGATGTAGAATTGGCTGCCTTGTGTTTTGTCAGTGATGTCTCCTTGTGTCCGCGCCATAGCCAGTGCACCGTTCAAATGGTAGAGTTGCTTGGAGATTTCCGGGGCGAATTCTGTGCCCCAGATACTTTCGCCGCCCATACCTGTGCCTTCAGGGTCGCCGCTTTGAATCATGAAGTCTTGAATCACACGATGAAAAATAACATCATTATAGTAGCCGTCTTTAGCGTGGGTCACAAAATTTTCAACGGCTTTAGGCGCTTGTTCAGGGAAGAGTTTCAGTTTGATGTTGCCCTTGGTCGTTTCCATTTCCACGAGATATTCGTTGTCGGCCACTTCGTTGTTTAACTGCGGCAACTCCAGACTGTTCAGATCGACTTGTTCTTCTGATGAAGCGGTTGTTTTTGTTTTATCCGTTTGGCTGTTTGTGCCGCATCCGCCTAAGAGAAGCAGGAGGGCAGAGCAGGCAACGGCCCGTATCATTTTTTTTGCTGTCATAAATAGAGTCCTTTCCAGATTGGTTAATCACACTCCCCATAGTAACAAAAAAAAACAGTTATTCCAAGAGGGAACTGTGCGTATGTATTCTGGACAAAGGTGGGCATCATTGATAAAATAAACTTTCAAACAGAAGAAAATGGAGGAACTATCAAAGTGGGAAAATTAGGTATATCGATATATCCTGAACGTTCAACGTTCGAACAGGATAAAGCTTACTTGGATTTAGCGCACCAGTATGGATTTAAACGTGTTTTTACAAGTTTGCTGCAAATCAAGGGCGACAAAGAGCAAGTGTTGGCGGATTTTAAAAAAGTTGTCGACTATGCAAACAGTCTGGATTTTGAAGTAATGGTAGATATTGCACCGAGTCTGTTCGAGCAGCTGAACATTTCTTATGACGACTTGTCCTTTTTTGCAGAAATGGGTGCTGACGGGATTCGTCTGGACGTTGGATTTACCGGTTCGGAAGAAGCTAAAATGACGCGTAATCCTTACGGGTTGAAAATCGAAATCAATATGAGTTCCGGCACCAGCTATGTGGACAATATCATGAGCTATTCGCCGAACACAGCGAACTTGCTTGGCTCGCACAACTTTTATCCGCACCGCTACACGGGGCTGTCGTATGAGCACTTTTTGTTCTGCTCGGAAAAGTTCCGCAAATACAATTTAAATACAATGGCATTCGTCAACTCGCATGATGCGACATTTGGCCCGTGGCCGACACAAGACGGACTTTGCACCCTTGAAGAGCACCGCAATCTGGAACTCTCCACGCAAGTGAAGCATCTGATGCTGACCGGTTTGATTGATGATATTACTATCGGTAATGCTTATGCATCTGAGGCAGAAATAAAAGCGATGTCAGAAGCCTTCTTCTCCGAGTTTCCGACGGTAAAAGTGGACGTGCATGAAGACATCACAGACGATGAGCGGATTTGTCTGTTTGACAGTCTTCACAGCTACCGCGGCGACCGTTCAGCGTATGTTCTGCGTTCGACGATGACACGGATTTATTATAAAGACAAGCCATTCCCGGCCCACAATACTGTGGCAATCAAAAAAGGGGACGTGCTGATTGACAATGTCGGCTATGGCCAGTACAAAGGCGAAACACAGATTGCGCTGACAGAGATGGAAAATGACGGACGGGTAAACGTTGTCGGAAAAATCGCGGCTGACGAATTGTTCCTGCTGGATTATTTGAAGCCGTGGTCCAGTTTTAAATTAATCGAAAATAATTAACATGCTGCCTGCCTCTGAGATGTGACGATTCGTCCGCTCAGGGGCAAGTTGTTTTTTTAGTGGTTTAAATGCAGAATTTCTAACTTTAGTCTGATTACATTTGCAAAGATTATGATAAAATATAGGGTAATTGGATTAAGAGGTGTGCATTACATGACGATAGATAAAACGATCTCTCTTTTTGAACAGAATTTTGATTTAATCAGCAGTACGAGAGCGAAGCGGTTGGATAAACGCATACGCTATTTGCTTGCGCGTATGTATACCGGCAAAGGGATGCTGATCAATGTGTCTGATTTTGACAAGATTGATTTCGCTTTGAGCAAAAAATCAGGATTGATTACCAGCATGACTAAAATCGTGCGTCAGACGATTAGCGGATTGATGGTGTTGGACGGGTTTAATTCCATCGGCGGCATTGAAGAGTTGTATTTCAATTATAAATTATTGCGTGACAGTCAATTCAAATCATCCAGCCAAACATATTTTGCCGCATACCAGCTTTTTGGCTGCGAGCGGACCAAACGGCAAGCTGTCGTGGAACGGGCATCGGACTTGTATCATGTCATGAAAGAGCGGCATCCGTGGATTACCGGCACAGATGATTACAGTCTGATTGTTTCGCTGGCTCAAGCTCAGAGTATCAAGTCGCTGTCGCCAGAGGAAATCTGCGATATTCAAGACTATTATTTTCAAGAACTGCCGGCAGTAGGGGTGAGAAATCATCAGGCGCTCTTGATGGGTTCAGCTATTTTGACGATGCTGACGGCGAAGAAGCGTCATGATATTTTGCGCCTGATTGACGAAGTCGCAGAAGAACTGGGGGAGTACGGCATCATCAAGGGCACTACGTATATTCCTGTGATTCTTGTGGCATATGTCAAACTGGTGGATGATTACTTCAATCCGCAGGAAATCAGCCTGTACATTGAAACGTTCGACTCGTCCATGAAATTATTGTTCGAGAAAGATTACAAACTGGCATTGTCGCTAAATTTATACATTGAAGAAAAAATCCAGTCGCTGACACGTTCCAGTGTGGCCAATTATTCGCTGTTGGTCAACCACGTGATTATGCAGGAGCAGATTATTGATGCCAGCAATATCACCTTGTCATCGGAACTTTTGAATTAGAAAAAGGCAGCTTTCCGCTGTCTTTTTTGTTATGCAGTTGTAATAAAGGGAGAAAACAGGAGTGTTTTCCCGGCATTTTTTGGTTTCAGATAAAAAATTTCCAAATTTCAGCTCTATTTTTTTCCCGGTTCAAACTGGTTAAACTGCGCGGTCAAAGGATTGAACGAAAATCACAATGTTTGACATATTTCCGCGTTCAACTTAACGCTGCATTAATGGAAATGCAACAGCTCTGTCATTTGTTCTTGTTATCATTTTCCTTGTTGTTGACAGCACAGACTGTCGAAAAAACGATAAGGAGATTTTTCATGAAAAAAGTATGGTTAACACTAGCAGCTTTTGCCGCAATCGGATTGGGATTTTCAACGACTACAGCTCAGGCTGATACCATTTATACAGTAAAAAAAGGAGACACACTTTCAGGCATCTTGTTTGATTTGCACGGCAGCTTGACAGGCATGGACCAACTGGCACAAACGAATGAAATCAACAATCTGGATTTGATTTTTATCGGTCAAAAACTAACAGTCGATGCCGCGGGGCAAGTGTCTGAAGCGACACCGGAAGAGGTAGCTGAAGGACAAGAAGCAGACACAATAAAGGAAGCAGCCGAACAAACGGAAGAACCGGTTGAAGAAGCAGCTGCCGAGCAGCCGGCTGAGTCTCAGGAACAAGTTTCCGGCCGTCAGCTGACAGTTCAGACTACTGCCTATGACGGAGTATCGCTTGGCGGTGTGACTGCGACAGGGAATATTATTGCCACAACCGATGACAAAGTGATTGCCGTGGACCCGAATGTCATTCCGCTTGGCAGCAAGGTCTATATACCAGGATACGGAACGGCTGTTGCGTGGGATACCGGCGGAGCAATCAACGGCCACATCATCGACCTGAACATGAGCACAGCGGATGCCATCCAGTGGGGACGGCGTACGGTGACTGTCACGATTTTAGACTAATAAAAAACTGTTAACACCCGACAGGATAACGGGCGTTAACAGTTTTTTTAGTTTGCTTTATTTAGTCTATAATCGTCAGTTCTTTTGGATAATCGTTCAGGTTGATGTAGCCGTCTTCTGTCGCGATAACCAAGTCTTCGATTCTGACGCCGACTTCACCCGGCAAGTAGATGCCCGGCTCAATCGAGAATGCCATGCCTGGTTCAACGACATCATGGTTGGCGCTGGATACGTCGCCTGCTTCGTGGCATTCGATGCCAATGAAGTGGCCGGTACGGTGTGTGAAATACTTGCCATACCCTTTTTCCGTGATGTAGTCTCTGGCAGCCGCGTCGATTTCACTGAAAGGCACACCCGGCTTGATGGCAGCCAGCGCCCGTTTATTTGCTTCAAGGACAGTTTCATAAACGTCGCGGCTCTTATCAGAAACGGATTTGTAAAAGAAGGTCCGGGTCATATCGGACGCATAGTTGTTTTTGATGGCGCCGATGTCAACGACGATGCTGTCGCCTTCTTTGACTACTGAATCATCTGTCACGTGATGCGGGTCGGCACCATTGGCACCATACGCAATAATCGGTTCAAAGGAGAAGCCGGTGTTGCCCAGCTCGTCATAGACTTTGGCCAGTTCCTTTGTCATTTCCATTTCAGTCAGTTTTTGCGGTATCAGTTGTTTCATTTTTTCCATCGCAATTTCATTGTCTTTTTGCGCATCTTGCATTAGTTTGACTTCTTCCGCTGTTTTGCGTGCACGCACGTAGTCGGTGATGTCAGAACCAATCACGAAGTCGTCAGCAGACTTGCCTGCTTGTTTCATTAAGTCAAGGAAGAAATGTGTCGCCCAGAATTTATCCACGCCGATTTTTTTGGCGGTATCCAGATGATCCAGCAGGATACCGATGCCGTTATCTGCATCATCCACATAGACGACATCAACGCCCAAGTCTTCATTGACCGGGAACAATTTGTTCAGAACCAAGGCGTGTTTGCCGTCTTCTCTGATAACTAAGACTAACAGACGCTCACCCGGATGGAACCATTTGTCAGTAAGATAAAAGATAGTCGTCGGATCTGAAATCAGCAGCTGCGGTACGTTCTTTTCCTTCATTTGGTGCAACACATTGTCAAGACGATCTTGTTTCATAAAAAGTTCCTCCTTATATTGTTAAGCTATACCTTAAAACACAGTACAATTATACCATGAATTAATCAAAGTAAAGATGTATGCCAGGCTATTCTTCGTCCTCAACAACCAGTCTGCTCAATTTTTTATCGAAAATGAACAGCAGCAAAGCTGAAGCGATAGCGATGGCCGGGATGACTGTGTAAACAATCATCATGTCAAATTGCAGGACGAAAGCGTACAAATGGCCGTAGCTGAAACCGGCAACAAACGTCGCACCTGTCCAGACACCCATCATGATACTTAAAATCCGTTTAGGTGCAAATTTACTGACAAAGGAGTTGCCTAGGGGCGAGAAGAACATCTCACCGGCACTCAGCATGATGCCGAACACGATAATCCAAAGCAGGCTCGCTTTGTGGTCGCTGGAAGCACCGACGCCCCGTGTCAACTCTGCACCAATCAGGAGCAGGAAGGAGGCACCAAGCAGCAGCAGACCGATACCGGTTTTGCGGAAGAGACTCATGTCGCCTTGCGGACGCTTGGACAATTTGAGCCACAATGCCGCGAGAATCGGGCCTAAAACGATACAGGTCAGAGCGTTCAATGAATCAAACCATGAGGTCTGAACGACGACTTTGCCGACGTTTAAGTTAACAAATTCTGACATGTAATCATAGACTGACAGGTAAGACATATACCAGAACAGCCAGAAGATAATTGAAAACAGAGAAACAAGAATAATAGCGAAGACGCGTTTCTTTTCAGTAGTTGTCAATGGTTTCTTTTCCTGTTCTTCGTCAGCAGCGGCAGTTTTTTTCTTGGTTTTAGAGAAAGGCAGTCTGCCGGCATCTCCCAGGAAACGCCAAGAAATCACAAACCAGATTGCACCGACTAAACAGATAAGTGCCGCAATCAAAAATGCCTGAGAAAAGCCTTGAATGCCGTTTCTCATGAAAGTGAATGATACGAGAACGCCGACAGCAGTCGTGCCAATCAACGATCCTACGTTAATAAACGAATACTGGACAGAGTATGCCGAATCCAGCTGACGCTGATTGTCAAACAACTCCCCTGTGACGGCCATCAAGTTGCCTTTGAAAAAGCCGGTGCCGATTGACACCAGGATGATCGTGGCCCACATCATGGATGAAGAGGTCGCAATCGACCCGACATAATAGCCGGCCCCCATCAATACCATTCCTAAAGGTATCAAATATCTTGCGCCGATCCAGCGGTCGGCGACTCCGCCGAGGATAAACGGAGCCAGATAGGTAAAGGCCACCAAGTACGATTGCATAACAGCTGCTTCGCCTTTACTGACTCCCAGCCCGCCGGTCGCAATCGAATAAATCAGAAAGTTGTAAATCAGCCATTTTGAGGCGTAATAGGCGGCTCTTTCAAATGTAAAGGTCAATGAGCAAAAATAAAATCCTACAGGAAATTTGGTTTTTTCCGCAGTTGTGTTCACTTGTTTTCTCTCCTGTCTAAAAAGCTAGTCATGCTGATTCAGCCATTCCAGCAATATTTTTTTATACAATTCTTTTTCATCAACAAACGGCATGTGACGGCTGTGGGCAAACAATTCCCAGCGCGCGTTCGGCAAAGCGTCATACATTACTTTGTTGATTAGCGGTGTGGACAAATCGTTTGTACCGCTGGTAAGCAGCACCGGCACATTAATATCTTTCAGTTTATCCACGTAGTTGAAGTCTTTTAGCGTCCCGGTCGGTGAATACTCGTTTGGTCCCCAAGCGGTCATATATGCTTCGGTTCCCGGTGTTTTTTTGCGTCTGAGAGGTTCCGGCGAATGCTCGTCGGGTTCATCGGTGGCATGGCGTACCATGTATTTGGCGTTCACAGCTAAATATTGCGGATTGTCGTAGTCTTCAGTTTCTTCAGCATGGCGAATAATGGCTTGTTCTTCTTCTGTCATAAATGTAATCATGCGGCGCTGTTCCTGCTTCCAAAGCTGAGAAGACGGCAATGTACTGGAAAAAACGGCACTGGCAATGCCTTTGGGAGAATAATCACATAAATAAGCAATTGTCAGCATGCCGCCCCATGATTGTCCCAAGAGGTGAACCTCGTCCAATCCGAGGTGTTCTCTCAAAGCAATCAATTCCTCGATCCACGTTTCCTGATGCCACAAGTCAGGTCTGCCTGTCACAGCGGATTTCCCGCAGCCTATCTGATCGTACATCACGAGCATCCGGCCGTCTTCAGCGTAGTCGTCCAGCAACTCAAAATAATTGTGCGTCGAACCGGGCCCTCCGTGAATCAGTACTAGCGGTTTCTTGCCGCCGGTGTTTTCGCCGACTACACGATAATAGGTTTGGTACCCGAGATATGGCATGTACCCTTCTGTTACTTTCAATTGAAACCCTTCCTTTCTTGAAATGTCTACTTGTTAAGTATATCACGTTGATAGAAACGCTTTGCTTAAAATGAAAGCATTATAATAAAACAATGAAAAACTCATAACAAACGTTTTCTCTCATACTTGCCTGAAAAATAACGGGTTCGGAAAGAGGTTTTATCTGTTCCATCCGTCAAAATGAAACTGGTTTCTATTGGACAAACAACTGATTAGCCTTTACAATGAGAAAGAGATTTCAGTTAGGAATAGGAGGACGCATGATGTCCATGTTTTTAGATCAGGTGACCATTCAAGTCAAAGCCGGAAAAGGCGGCGACGGTATGGTTGCTTTCAGGAGAGAAAAATACGTCCCGGACGGCGGGCCGGCAGGCGGCGACGGCGGCCGCGGCGGCGATGTGATACTTGTGGTCGATGAAGGACTGCGAACGCTGATGGATTTCCGCTACAACCGGCACTTCAAAGCGCAATCAGGTGAAAACGGTATGAGCAAAGGGATGCACGGCAGAGGAGCCGAAGATCTAGTTGTCAAAGTGCCGCCGGGCACCACTGTCCGTGATGAGGCGACCGGCAATCTGCTTGGCGACTTGCTGACGCACGGCCAGACGCTGACGATTGCCAAAGGCGGCCGGGGCGGCCGGGGCAATATCCGTTTTGCTTCGCCAAGAAATCCCGCACCGGAAATCGCTGAAAATGGCGAACCCGGTCAAGAGCGCGCTGTTTTGATGGAACTGAAGGTGCTGGCTGATGTCGGGCTGGTCGGTTTCCCGTCAGTCGGCAAATCGACGTTGCTTTCAATTGTGTCGAAGGCACGACCGAAAATCGGTGCTTATCATTTCACGACACTTGTGCCTAATCTTGGGATGGTGACAACGCAGGACGGACGCAGTTTTGTCATGGCGGATTTGCCGGGACTGATTGAAGGCGCGTCGCAAGGTGTCGGGCTGGGCACACAGTTTCTGCGTCATATCGAACGCACACGGGTCATTTTGCATGTCATTGACATGAGCGGAATGGAAGGGCGCGATCCTTTTGAGGATTATTTGGCCATCAACAAAGAACTCGAGTCCCACAATTTGCGCCTCTTGGAGCGTCCGCAGATTATCGTGGCTAATAAAATGGATATGCCGGACGCAGCAGACAATCTGGTTTTATTCAAAGAACAGCTGGCAGCACTCCAGCAGACGGATGATGTTGAGGAAACTCGGGTGTTCCCGATTTCGGGCGTGACCCGTCAAGGCATTGAGGCGCTGCTCAGTGCGACGGCTGATTTGCTTGAAGTAACGGATGAATTTCCGCTTTATGAAGATGAAGTGGTGGAAGATGTTGTGCGCT
This sequence comes from Vagococcus acidifermentans, assembly GCF_003987655.1. Lineage (GTDB taxonomy): Bacteria > Bacillota > Bacilli > Lactobacillales > Vagococcaceae > Vagococcus_B > Vagococcus_B acidifermentans. The sequence continues at coordinate 182,138 of NZ_NGKC01000003.1, forward strand.
ATGAGTTTCATGACGATGCACCTGAGTTTGAGGTATCCAGAGATGATGATGCCACGTGGGTGCTTTCCGGCGAAAAACTGGAGCGTCTGTTCAGCATGACTAACTTCGACCGGGATGAAAGCACGATGCGCTTTGCCAGACAGCTGCGCTCGATGGGCGTGGATGAGAAGCTGCGCCAGCTGGGTGCCCGTGACGGCGACTTGGTCAGAATCAATGAGTTTGTGTTTGAATTTGTGGATTAAAATGATTCCCCTGTGTTTTCCGGTCAACGGCCGGACGCGGGGGTTTTTTCAAGTAAAAGGGATGCAAAAATTTCGAAAAGCGTCTATAATGAAGCGACTGAGAAAAATGCGACCTTCAAATCGTAATGGATTTCAGAATCTTTAATGAAATGATGGTGATCAAAAGTGACTGATAACAGTCAAACAAGGGTTGTTGTCGGCATGAGCGGCGGGGTGGACTCGTCTGTGACGGCACTGCTGCTGAAAGAACAGGGCTATGATGTTGTCGGTGTCTTCATGAAAAACTGGGATGATACTGATGAAAACGGCTTTTGTACGGCGACTGAGGATTATCAGGATGTGGCAAAGGTAGCGGACCAAATCGGGATTCCCTATTATTCCGTCAACTTTGAGAAAGAATACTGGGACAGGGTGTTTCAGTATTTCCTCGATGAATACACACGAGGGCGGACACCCAATCCGGACGTCATGTGCAACAAGGAAATCAAATTCAAGGCATTTCTGGATTATGCGCTGCAGCTGGGTGCAGATTACGTGGCAACGGGGCACTACGCCCGCATTCGCCGCGATGAAAACGGTGTGGCGCACATGCTGAGAGGTGTGGACAACAACAAAGACCAGACCTATTTCCTCAGCCAGCTGTCACAAGAGCAGCTGTCCCGGGCAATGTTCCCGCTTGGCGGACTGCAGAAAAAAGAAGTGCGCGAGATAGCGGAGCGTGCCGGACTGGCCACTGCCAAGAAAAAAGATTCGACAGGGATTTGTTTTATCGGCGAGAAAAACTTCAAAGAGTTTCTGAGCCGTTATTTGCCGGCAAAGTCAGGCAAGATGATGACACTTGACGGGGAAGTCATGGGTGAACATCTCGGGCTGATGTATTACACAATCGGTCAGCGCCACGGACTGGGGATCGGCGGCACCAAGGAGTCGACAGAGCCGTGGTTCGTTATCGGCAAGGACTTAAAGCAAAATGTTCTGTATGTCGGGCAAGGGTTTCATCACAAGAACCTGTATGCGACCCATCTGGATGCCAGCGGAATTCGCTTTACGACTAACGAGGAAAAACCTGAAACGTTTAAGTGTACAGCCAAGTTCCGCTACAGACAGGCAGATGTCGGCGTGACGGTCAAGCTTAACCGTGATGCTGATACAGCTGTAGTCGTGTTCGACGAGCCGGCCCGCGCGGTGACTCCCGGACAGGCAGTTGTTTTTTACGACGGCGAGGAATGTCTGGGCGGGGGCATCATTGACCAGGCGTATCAGGATGACAAGGTGCTGCAGTACATCTAGCGTAAAGAAAGAGGCTGTGTTTCAGCCTCTTTTTGCGTTATGTTCAAAAGCTAGGGTATACTGACTTAATCCGACATTGGAAAATAAAAAAGGGACGGATAAAAAAGAGTTCTTCAGTGACATGTTTTTTGATATGAAAGTATGCAAAAAGGCTTTTTAGTTGCTCAAATATTGATTTTCCACTAATCTGTATGTATAACTTATAAGGGTAAGAGGTTGATAAGGACATGTACCAAGTAGTCATCATTTATGGAGAGAGCGAGCCTTGGTGGTTTTTTGACGACTGGCAGGATGACATCGTAGAGGAATATCAATTCGAGTCTTTTGAAGAAGCTGAATTGCAGTATTTAAAGCTGCTTCACGAGTTTGCACAGGACTATGACCATCGGCAGCTGAAAACAGCTCATTTGTCTGCTTTCTGGAATGATGGTGATGTGCGTTTTTGCGAGGAGTGTGATGACGACTTGCAATTGTATCACGGATTGATGCTGATTAAAGATTATAAAAAATTAAAAGAAGAGGAATTATTAATTGATGAAGCAGTTGATTATAGCGGAAAAGCCAAGTGTTGCAAGAGACTTGGCAAAGGTGCTGGGCGCGAATAAGAAAACCAAAACATATATTGAAGGCCCCAATGTAATCGTCACATGGGCGCTGGGGCATTTGCTGGGATTGAAAATGCCGGAGGATTACAAAAAAGAATGGGCAGAGTGGCAGCTGGCTACACTGCCGATGATTCCTAAGAAGCACGGTATCAAACCGCTGCCGAAAACCCGGCACCAGTTGTCGGCCATTGCCCAGCTGGCCAGAAGGTCTGATGTCAAAGAGGCAGTTATTGCAACTGACGCGGGGCGCGAAGGCGAGCTGGTGGCGCGCTGGATTTTAGCGTATGTCAAGTTTGACAAACCGGTCAAGCGTTTATGGATTTCCTCCCAGACTGACAAGGCGATACGTGAAGGGTTTAAGCAATTAAAACCAAGCCAAGCGTATGATAATCTCTACGCTTCCGCACAGGCACGCTCTGAGGCTGACTGGCTGGTCGGGCTGAATGTGACCCGGGCTTTGACGGTGAAATACCAAGACAGTTTATCAGCCGGCCGGGTGCAGACGCCGACATTGGCGATGGTCCGCCGTCAGGAAGAAAAAATCGAACACTTTAAACCTGAAACATACTATACACTGGATTTGCTGTATCAAGGGTTGAAAGGCAGACTGCAGTTGAAGCAGCCGCGGATGTACAAAGAACGCGAACAGCTGGCAGCGCTGATTGAGAATTTTTCAGCCAAGCAAGGTGTTGTCACGGACATCAAAGAAAAAGAAAAACGCGAGTCTGCGCCGCTGCCTTATGATTTGACCGAAATCCAGCGGGAAGCGAATCAGCGGTATCAGTTTTCGGCTAAAAAAACTTTGTCGGTCATCCAGCAGCTCTATGAAGTGCACAAAATAGTGACGTATCCAAGAACGGACTCCAAATATTTGACATCTGATATGAAACAAACCATGACAGAGCGGCTGCAGGCGCTGGTGGCTTTTGATGCCGAACGGGCGAAACGCTATTTGAAAAATGGCGGGAAAGTCGTCCAGCAGAAAGTCTTTCAAGATGCCAAAGTGACGGACCACCACGGGCTGATACCGACAGAAGTGGCGCCGCGCGTGGAAAAACTGGATAATGATGAATTGCGGATTTACCGGATGATTGTGGAGCGCTTTTTCGGGCTGTTCGCACCGGTTCACGTTGCTTTGAAGCAAACGATTACTGTGAAAGTAGATGATGCCGAATTTCTTTTCAGGCAGGAGCAAATCAAAGAAGCCGGCTGGAAAGAAAGTGATGATGTCGCCGGCAAACAGGTGGTTTTCAAAAAACAGCAAGGTATCCCGCTGGACTTTCATATCAATAAAGAGTTGACGACACCGCCGGCTCCGCTATCAGAGGGCACGCTGCTGGCTCAAATGGAAAAACACAATCTCGGCACGCCGGCAACCCGTGCGGAAATCATCGAGAAATTGATTTCTTCGGATTTGATGGAGCGGAACAATGGCAAATTGTCTGTTTCAGCTAAAGGCAGGCAGTTGCTGAAACTGGTGAATCCGTCGCTGGTGAGTCCGGAGTTGACTGAAAAGTGGGAAAAAGCCCTTGAAGCAATCGCCAGAGGTCAGCTTGACGGCCGCAAGTTTATCCGTGAAATCGAAGAAGATACGAAACAGCTGGTGTCTGAAATCAAAACCAGCGACAAGACATACCGGGATTTTTCTTTGACGACCAAAAAATGTCCTGAATGCGGCGAGCTGTTGAGGGAGCGCAATACCAGAGACGGCAAAATTTATGTGTGTTCCAATCCGGAATGTACTTACCGGCGGCGGAAAGAGCCGAAACTGAGTAATCACCGCTGCCCGACGTGCAAGCGGAAAATGCAAATCATTGAAGGGAAGAACGGGGCCTATTTCCGTTGCCCGCATGACGGTACTACTGAAAAAATGCTGGGTAAAAAAGCACGCAACCAGAAAATCAGCAAACATGAAGAACGCCGTCTGATGAAAAAAATCAACCAAGAGAGCGAACCGGCGGAAAGCCCGTTGGCCGCCGCTCTCAGAAAAGCCATGGAAGAAAAATAAATAAACGAAAGACCTGCTTCACGTCAAGCAGGTCTTTTTGTCGCACCGTGACGAAGCGAAAGAAAGGGAAATTGTTTCTATTTATTATTATGCGGGCTGCTGCGTTTAGCGGCGGACAGGCTGACAGACGGGCGCAGGCGTATTTTTCCCCCTTGTTTAAGGATGTGTCAGGCAATTTATAACGTCTGCTTCTTGCTTAAAGCCGCCGCCGTTGATATACTGTTCTAAATTAGTTTTGGAGGTGGTAATGAAGTGGACAGCGATAGTGAAAGCGACCCGAAAAGGAAAAAAGTGCACTATCTTATTTTATAAAAAGGGCAGCCCCCGGAAAACCAGTCAACAGGGGTTATTTGTGCTGCACATTTTTATCAAATAAGGAGCTAAAACATGCAAACAAAAGACTATCTTTTATCAACGAAAGACCTCTTGAAGAAATACAATCTGGTCGATTTAGATGCCGGCTTACCCAGCCGGGCTGCAAAGGACCGGCTCGCTGCCAACGGGAAAAATGCCCTTAAAAGCAAGTCGACCCCGAAATGGAAAATTTTGTTAAGGCAGTTTCATAACATGATTATTTATATTCTGATGGGCTCAGCCGCACTCACGTTGTTAATGGGTCATACGTCGGATGCGGTGATTATCGGCCTGGTAGTCATCACAAATGCCTTCATCGGTTATTATCAGGAAGCCAGCGCATCCGATGCCCTGGAAAAAATCAAGGAGATGCTGACAGCTGAAGCAACCGTCTACCGGGACGGCATCAGGACCGACATCCCGAGCGAAGAGCTGGTCGTCGGCGACGTGGTTTTTTTAGAAGCCGGCGACAACGTCCCTGCCGACTTGCGAATCGTTGAGGCCGATAATTTAAGAATACAGGAATCGGCACTGACGGGGGAAGCTGATTCAATTGAAAAGACAGAAGACCCGCTCATCGGTGCCGACATCCCGCTTGCTGAGCGTTCGAACTTGGCCTTTGCCTCAACGTCAGTGACAAACGGCAGCGGCAAAGGTATCGTGATTGCCACTGGTGCGCAGACAGAAATCGGCAAAATCTCAACTGAGGTCAGTCACACCGGACAGAGAAAAACGCCGCTGATGAAAGAAATCGACCATCTAGGCAAAGGAATCACGTATGTCATTATCAGTGTATCCGTTGCCCTGTTCATCTTCAGTCTCGTACTGGAAACTTATGCGCTGTCTGTCCTGTCTTTGGCGGTGATAACGATGATTGTCGGCTCGATACCTGAAGGACTGCCTGCGACAACATCAGTCGTTTTGGCAATGGGTGTCAGCGACATGGCCAAAAACAAGCAGACGATTGTCAAGACGCTCCCCGCAGTCGAAACACTCGGCTCTGTCAATGTTATCGCCACCGACAAGACCGGCACGCTGACCAAAAATGAAATGACCGTCAAAAAAGTTATCCTGAAAAAAGAGAGTTACGATGTGACGGGCAACGGCTATTCGCCGGAGGGCAATGTCTTGTCAGCCGGCACTGTGACCAAGCTGAACGGGACGCTGAAATTATTTTTGGAGGTCGGCTATGAGGCTAATGACACAATGCTGGTCAAAGAGGACGGCCAGTGGGAGATAAACGGCGAGCCGACAGATGGTGCGTTCCTGACACTGTACCACAAAGTTTTTCCGGAAAAGGCTGTACCGGACTATGATGAAATCGACATGCTGCCCTTTGATTCCGATTACCGTTATGTAGCAAAGCTGGTTGATGACCAACAGGGACAACGTTATCTGTTTATTAAAGGCTCGCCGGACAAACTGTTTCCAATGGCGAAAGCCGGTTCAGCTGATTTTCACGAACCGTATTGGGAAGCACACGTCAGGAAGCTCTCTTCCGAAGGACAAAGAGTGGTGGCAGTCGGCTATCAAAAAGTGGACAAGCGTGTGGACACGCTGACACATGAACTGATAGCAGAAGGCATTCAGCTATTGGGGCTGGCGGGGATTATCGACCCTCCGCGGGAAGAAGTGATTGAAGCCCTCAAAGAGATGAACCGGGCAGGCGTGGCTGTCAAAATGATTACAGGCGACCACCCGGTCACAGCTAAAACGATTGGCGAGTCGCTCGGGCTGGCGCCGGAAATCAAGGTCATCACCGGACCGGAGCTGGATGAGATGACAGAGGAACAGTTCAAGCGGGCTGTCATCAGTCATCAGGTCTTCGCCCGGACAACACCAAAGAATAAACTAGAAATCGTGGAAGCTTTGCAGGAAAACGGGCTAGTCACAGCGATGACCGGCGACGGTGTCAATGATGCGCCGGCACTGAAAAGGGCAGACATCGGTGTGGCGATGGGCATCAAGGGAACCGACGTTGCCAAAGATTCCGCAGATATGATTTTGACTGATGATAACTTCGGCACGATGGCGGTTGCCATAAAAGAAGGACGCCGAATTTATGACAACATCAAAAAGAGTATTTTATTTTTGCTGCCGACTTCATTCGCGGAAGGACTGATTATCGCCATCACTATCCTGATGCAAAAAGACATGCCGCTTCAGCCGACACAGCTGCTTTGGATTAACATGGTGTCAGCTATTACCATCCAGTTTTCATTTATTTTTGAACCGTCAGAAGCCGGCATCATGGATAAAAAACCGAGACAATCGAACGGTTCTCTGTTGTGCAGGTCGGATGTGTTTCAAATGGGGTATGTGTCGGTACTGATGGCGGTGTTGAGTCTGATTGCTTACGAGGCACTGCTGAATCAAGGGGTTGCGCAACCTGTTGCGAGTACGCTGATGATTAATATCATTGTTATGAGCAAAATTTTTTATTTGTTCAATATCCGGACGTCGCAACCGGCTCTGTCCAAAGACTTGTTTACCAATAAAATGGCTTTCCTCATTATCGGTGTGATGATTGCTCTGCAAGTGTTGCTGACGTATGTGCCGTTTATGCAGACGGCGTTCCATACAGACAGCATTTCCTTTACGGGCTGGCTGATAGCAGTCGGCTCAGGCCTTCTTGTTTTAGTCATCACCGAAGCCGCAAAGTACATCCGCATCTGGCGGCAGCGCAGATTTTCAGCTGCCGGCCGCGCGGCAATTGACCAGCGAGAGTAACTCGCTGGTTTTTTTGCGTGCAGCGAATCGCGACATCACCTCTGCTATAAAGATAGTGTAAAGAAATTTTTACAAGATTAACACTGTCTTTACAGCTTTTTTTTTATGATGAGGGTGTAAAGGAGAAGAGAGAGATGAACACGTTATTAGGAGCAATCGGTTTTGCATTGATGATTTATCTGTTTTGGTTTTTATTTAAGGGGGAAGAGCAATGAGCAGTGTGATCGCTCAAGGGGTGTTTTTCTTTGCCGTGCTGCTGTTGATTGCGGTGCCGCTGGGCTGGTATATCAAGGAAGTCATGCAGGGAGCCATACCGCGCTATGCGATGTGTTTGCAACCTCTGGAGAAGGGATTTTACAAGGTAATCGGACCTGCCAGCCGCGTAAGAATGTCAGCCAAACGGTATGTGAGCAATGTCCTGTTGCTGAGTGCTTTTTCACTGGCTCTGCTGACAGCGATGTTGATGACACAGCACTGGCTGCCGGGAGGGCGATCGGTCGCCAACCTGTCATTTCCTCTGGCGGTCAATACCGCAGTCAGCTTTGTGACCAATACTAACTGGCAAGCTTATACAGGTGAATTGACGCTGTCGCATTTTAGCCAGATGTTTGGCTTGACAGTTCAAAATTTCGTTTCAGCAGCGGTCGGTTTATCCGTTTTGTGTGCATTGATTCGGGGAATCACTCAGAAAAAAGAAACATATCTCGGTAATTTTTGGCAAGATATGGTCCGCAGTCTGGTTTACGTCCTGCTGCCGCTTGCCTTGGTGTTAGCGGTGCTGCTGATTTCACAAGGAACGGTCCAGACATTCAGCAGCGGTGTCGCATATCAGGGACTTGAGGGAGACAGCTTAAAGCTGTTTCTTGGGCCGGCAGCCAGTCAAATAGCCATTAAACAGCTCGGGACAAACGGCGGCGGTTTTTTCGGCGCCAACTCGGCTCATCCTTTTGAGAACCCGACGCTGCTTTCTAATTTTTTGGAAAACTTGGCGATTTTGCTGATACCGGCCGCGCTGATTTTCGCCTTTGGTTTTTGGGTGAAAGACTGGAAACAAGGCCGCACGATTATCATTGTGTCTTTAGTTTTTGCGGGGCTGGCTTTCCTTGGCGTTGCCATCAGTGAAACTTACGGTCCTGAATTCATGAATGTGATGGGGGCGGCAAATCTGGAAGGTAAAGAAGTCCGGTTCGGGACAGGCTGGTCCAGTCTATGGAGCATTGCAACGACAGCAGCTTCCAATGGCTCCGTCAATGCCATGCTGGACAGCTTTACACCGCTGGGCGGGGCGATTCCGATGTTCTTGATGCAGCTGGGCGAGATTATTTTCGGCGGTATCGGCAGCGGACTTTACGGTATGCTGGCTTTTCTGCTGCTGGCAGTTTTTATTGCTGGTCTGCTGGTCGGACGCACACCTGAATATCTCGGAAAAAAAATTGAAGCGTTTGATATAAAAATGGCAAGCATAGTCATCTTGACGCCGCTGATGCTGACATTGTTCGGGACGATGGCGATTGTTCTGCACACAGAGGTCATGAGCTGGCTCACCAATCAGGGACCGCATGCGTTCAGCGAAGTGCTGTACGGAGCAACGTCACTGGCAAATAACAACGGCAGTGCGTTTGCAGGATTGACAGCAGACACAACGTTCATCAATTTGCTGGGCAGTGTCTTGATGCTCGTTTCACGCTTTGTCCCGATGATTGCAATCATGCTGCTTGCCGGCAACATGAACCGCAAGAAAAAAACTGCCTCGAGCGAAGGGACGCTGTCGACGGTCAGCCCGACATTTGTTGTCATGCTGATTGTGGTCATTCTGGTTATCGGCGCGTTGAGTTTTCTGCCGGCTATCGCTTTGGGACCCATTGCGGAATATTTGACGATGAAATAAGTGGAGTGAAATCAAATGAAAAAAATTTATACGTGGGCAGCGGCACAAGCGGTCAAAAAACTTGACCCGCGCCAGCAAATGAAAAACCCTGTCATGTTTGTCGTATATGTCGGTGCCATAATGTCGACGGTCCTCTGTTTCGTTCATTCCGGTGTGCCGCTCTGGTTCACCATAGCTGTCACAGTTTTTTTGTGGCTGACCTTGCTGTTTGCCAATTTTGCCGAAGCTGTTGCCGAAGGGCGCGGCAAGGCACAGGCTGACAGCCTCAAGCAGGCAAAGAAGGATGTCACCGCTTATAAAATCAGTGCGCCGGAAGATGTCGCAAAGAAAAAGTTTGTTGAAGTAGCGTCGTCTGACTTAAAAAAAGGGGACATGGTTTATGTGCCTTCCGGTGTGCAAATTCCGGCAGACGGCGACGTCATTGAAGGTGCGGCATCAGTTGATGAGAGTGCGATTACCGGCGAATCGGCCCCTGTCATCCGGGAATCCGGCGGCGACCGGAGTGCAGTCACCGGCGGCACGACTGTCGTTTCCGATTATCTTGTTATCCGCGTGACTTCTGAAAACGGCAAGTCATTTTTGGATAAAATGATTGCGATGGTTGAAGGTACACAGCGGAAAAAAACACCAAATGAAATCGGGCTGCAGATTTTTCTTATCACACTGACGATTATTTTTTTGACGGTCACTATTACATTGATTCCGTTCACTGATTTCAGCAGTGTGCTGGCAGGACAGGGGGAACCGTTATCCGCCGTCATCGTTATTGCGCTGCTGATTTGTCTGGCACCAACGACGATCGGGGCACTGATTTCAGCAATCGGGATTGCCGGCATGAGCAGACTAACCAAGGAAAATGTGATTGCCATGAGCGGCAGGGCAATTGAAGCGGCAGGGGATGTGGACGTGCTGCTGCTGGATAAAACCGGCACCATCACGCTGGGCAACCGGCGGGCCAGTGATTTTCTGCCGGTCGACGGCGTGACGGAAAAGCAGCTGGCAGATGCGGCACAGCTGGCTTCTCTGGCAGATGAAACAGCCGAGGGCAGAAGCATCGTTATTTTGGCAAAAGAAAAATTCAACTTGCGGGAACGCCAGTTTCGACAATCTGAAGTCAAATTTGTCGATTTTAGTGCGCAGACACGGATGAGCGGTATTGATTACCGGGGGGACGTCATCCGCAAGGGGGCGGCTGACACGATGAAAAAATTTGTGACAGAAAATGGCGGCAACTACCCGCAGCAGTGCGAAAATATCGTGGCTGACATCGCCCGCTCCGGCGGTACTCCACTGGTCGTGGTCAAAAATAATCAGGTGATGGGAGTTGTTTATTTAAAAGATATTGTGAAAAACGGTGTTCAGGAAAAATTTTCCGATATGCGCAAAATGGGCATTAAAACTATCATGATTACCGGCGACAATCCTTTGACTGCCGCTGCGATTGCAGCCGAGGCCGGCGTAGATGATTTTCTCGCGGAAGCCACACCGGAAAATAAAATGAACCTGATTAAAGAGTATCAGGAAAAAGGCCATTTGGTGGCGATGACTGGCGACGGAACGAACGACGCACCGGCACTGGCGCAGGCGGACGTGGCGATGGCGATGAACACCGGCACACAAGCAGCTAAAGAGGCCGGCAATATGATTGATTTGGATTCGAGTCCCACCAAACTGCTGCAAGTCGTGCAAATTGGCAAACAGCTCCTGATGACCCGGGGCGCACTGACTACGTTCAGTATTGCCAATGACATCGCCAAATACTTTGCTGTCATCCCGGTCTTGTTTTTTGGCATCTACCCTGAACTGGGACAGCTGAACATCATGGGCTTGGGCAGCCCGCTGACGGCGATTTTGTCCGCGGTGATTTATAATGCTGTAATCATCGTAGCATTGATTCCGTTGGCTTTAAAAGGTGTCGCCTATCAGGAAAAACCGGCGAGTCAGATTTTGCGTCATAATTTGCTGGTTTATGGGGTTGGCGGGATTGTTGCGCCGTTTATCTTCATAAAATTGATTGACCTGCTGCTTTCGGCAATCATCTTATAGAGGGAAGAGAGTGGAAATGAGAAACATGATAGTTAGTCACTTGCGCTTTTTGGCTGTGAGCCTGCTCGTATTCGGCGGTCTTTACACTGCCGTGGCGACAGGCATCGGCCAGCTGCTTTTTCCGGCACAGGCAAATGGCAGTTTAATCATCCAAGACGGTCAAGTCGCAGGTTCTGCGTTAATCGGCCAGCCATTCGACCGTCCGGAATATTTTTCCGGCAGAAGCGGCAATGTCAGCCAGCTGTCGCTATTCTCCGGCCAGCAGCATCAGCTGGTCGTTGAGCGCACGCAGGCAGAGCTGCAGAAAAATCCTGAAGAAACGGCAGTTCCCAATGATTTGGTGACAGCTTCAGGGAGCGGACTTGATCCTCATATCAGTGCGGAAGCTGCCGAATTTCAAGTGAAGCGGATTGCCGCCGTACGTCAGGTCAGCGAACAGGCAATTCGTGATATAATAGAAAAAAATAAACAGCAAGACTGGTTTTCAAACAGGACATTTGTGAATGTGCTGGAGCTGAATCTGGCTCTTGACCAGCTTTAAGGGCAACGTTTGGGGGAATATGTATGGTGAGCGAACCAGTTTCGGATTATAAATTAGGAGACGCCAAAAAAGGCAAGTTGAGAGTGTTTTTCGGATTTGCCGCAGGAGTCGGCAAAACGTATGCCATGCTGATGGAAGCACATGAATTGAAGAATGCCGGCAAGGATGTTGTTATCGGCTACATCGAACCTCACGACCGGCCCGAGACCAATCAGCTGGTTGAAGGCTTGCCGCAAATTCCTTTGAAACAAATTCCGTATAAGAATATCGTGCTGTACGAGCCGGATGTGGATGACATCATGCGCCGGTCGCCGGACATTGTCCTGATTGACGAGCTGGCCCACACTAATCCGGAAGGCTCGCGCAACCGGAAAAGATATCAGGATATTGATGAACTGCTGAATGCCGGTATTGATGTGTTTACGACTGTTAATGTCCAGCACATCGAAAGCTTGAATGACATTGTGGAGGAAGTCACGGGTGTTGAGGTCAAAGAAACCGTGCCTGACACGTTTTTTCAGCATGCGACGCTCAAAGTCATCGATATTGAGCCGGATGAGCTGATTGACAGACTGGAACAAGGTAAAATCTATACGAACGAAAATGCCAAGCGGGCGCTGCAGCATTTTTTCATTCCCAAGAAGCTGGAGCAGCTGAGAGGTCTGGCTATTCAGCGGGCGTCGGACCACATCAACCGCCTCAGCGGGAAAACGACTGGCATCCAAAATAAATTGATGACGATCATCAGTGACAGCTTTCCTAAAATGGCAGAAAAGTGCATCCGCTGGACGGCACGGCTGGCCCAGGGGCTGGGGGCCGAATGGATCGTGATTCAAATCCGGACGCAGGAGACGGCGCCGACAACTGTGCCGCTGGCTGAAAAACTAGGAGCGGAAGTGGTCAGTATTGAAGAAGACAACAGCCTCGAAACAATCGTCGAATATGCCAAAATGGTCGGCGTGACGGATATCATCATGGGTAAAAATCTCCGCAGGCGCTGGTATGAGAGATTATTTTCGGAAGAATTGGAAGACCGTCTGTTGAAACGTCTCCCTGAAACGGAGATTCACCTGATTCCGTATAAAGAAGAAAAGAGTTCCCTCCTTTCTTTTTCAAAGACAATTTTCGAAGGCGGCGCCAAAGATTTGGCTGTTTCGCTGGGCGGCGTTTTCGCTGCCACACTGGTGACTGAAGTGATGCAGTACCTCCATGTGGGCGACCAAAATGTGATGCTGGTCTATATTTTTTTCGTGATGCTTGTCGCCCGGCTGACTTCCGGCTATGTCTGGAGCGCGCTTTCGTCCATCTTGAGCATCTTGGCATTTAACTGGTTTTTTGTCGAGCCGTTATATTCTTTGACAGTTTATAAAAAAGGCTATCCCATCACTCTCATCATCATGTGCATTGTTGCGCTGATGATCAGCAACTTAGTGGTGAGGCTGAGAAAGCAGGCGCTGAGTTCCATGGAAAAAGAACAGCAGATGGAAATTCTTTACGAACTGAACAAGCAGTTCCTCTTAGCAGACACCCGCCAGCAGATTTTTGACATCACAACGACTTATCTGGCGCGGCTGCTTGAGCGGGAAGTGATTCTCTATGACCAGAGCGGACAGCTGAAAAGTTTGAATTATCCGGAGGGCACTGCTTCTGAATTGAACGAACCGGATGAAGCAGCTGTTGCATTCTGGGCTGCTAAAAACCAGAAAGAGGCCGGAAGCGGCACAGATACGCTGATCGGCGCCAAGGGTTTTTACTTGCCGATTGTGTCAAACGGCAAGGCGCTGGGCGTGTTGGGTATCAGACGGAGTCAGGGGGCGCCTCTGGAAAACAGCCAGCTGAATTATTTGAAGCTGGTGCTGACTCAGATTGCGGCTATTCTGGAACAGACGGACTTAAAAACGGAAAAAGAAAAAATCGAGCTGGAAAATGAGCGCGAAAAGGTTCGCAGCAATCTTTTGAGAGCTGTCTCCCATGACCTCAGGACGCCGCTGACTGCGATATCAGGTATTGCAGAAACGCTGGCAACCAACACAGAACTCAAAGAATCAACAAAACAGCGGCTTTTGACCGACATTCAAGACGAATCCCAGTGGCTGATACGCATGGTGGAGAATTTACTGTCCATCACGCGCATTAATATCGACAAAATGGCAGTCAATAAAACAGACGAGCCGGTGGAAGAGATTATCGAAGCTGTTTACAAGCATACAAAAAAAGTTTATCCTGAACAAGAGCTGGTTATTTCCTTGCCCGAGGAGATGGTGTTTATACAGGCTGACCCGATTTTGATGGAACAGGCTGTTTTCAATTTAATCGAGAATGCCTTTCGTCATGGGACTGCCGATCGTGTCGTTCATCTGACTGTGTTTCAGGAAAATCAGTTCACTGTTTTTGAAGTTGCTAATGAGGGAGAGATTCCCATGAAGCAGTACCACACGATTCAAAGGAATCTGACTGGCGAAGCGGAAGTGTCCGTCGATTCGAAAAGCGGCCTTGGGATTGGCTTGAGCATCGTCAAGACAATCGTCCAGGCCCACGGCGGCAAACTTGAGATAAAGGCGGCTGACGGCAAGACAGTCGTGCGGATTTATTTAGTGTAAATCAGAAAGGGGGGTTCGCTATGAATAAGACAGTATTGCTGATTGAAGATGACCCGAATATCGCTGACTTCATGGAGGTCGTATTGAGAAAAGCAAGGTATCAGACAGTCACCGCCGCCACAGGGATGGAGGCTCTGACCGCTTTTCAAAAAATATCAGTCGATGTGATTCTGCTTGACTTGGGACTCCCGGATATTGACGGAATGGACTTGTTGTCCATCATCCGCAAACGCATGACAACCCCGCTAATTGTGATTTCTGCACGCAACAGTGAAAGCGAGAAAGTCAAAGCACTGGATTTAGGTGCGGATGATTATGTCACCAAACCTTTTGGCACGAATGAGCTGCTGGCCAGAATCCGGACAGCGCTCCGTCACCATTCATCTGTTGAAATGGCTTCATCGGTCATCACCAACAAGGCGCTGACACTTGATTTTGACAAACAGCAGCTATACAAAGACGGTGTCGAGATTCACTTAACCAAGAATGAATACCGCATCATGGCAATCATGTTCCAACATTTAGGAAAAGTGGTTACTTACCGGACACTGATGACAGAAGTTTGGGGACCTTACGGCGATGATTCGCAAATACTCCGGGTGAACATGTCCAATATCCGCAAAAAAATCGAGACGGACACATTAAGCCCCGAGTACTTGATTACGGAAATTGGTGTGGGCTATCGCCTGAAGGACTACCGGTAGAAGGAACGGGTCGCCTTCGTGAGCAAAAGCCGAGCAGACTGTATAGAAAAATGCCCCGGGATCTGAAAAGATTTCCCGGGGCATAAATTTTTTTGGGGCATGATGTGAGTCAATCCAGAAAAGTATCAGGACTTTGCAAACAGACGAGAAGCCAAATTCTTCAATAAATAAATTAGTGTTTGTTTAAGTATTTTTTTACCTCTTCCGTATAGTGGTAGGCATCGTTTACTTTTTCTAAAAACGTTTTGTCGTGGGTTCTTGATATGCCGTGGATAAGCTGTTCCTCATATAGCGCCTGATAAGGCAGCTGACTGTTTTTAGAGTAGTTGAGTTCATCTTGCACATCGTATTTGATTTGTTTGAAATGCACCTGTATCATTCCCTCAGTATCAATCTCTAAAACAGCATACTGCGCCCGGCCTTCACGTCTTAACTTACTTCTTGAAGAAAAAGGGTAGCCGACAGAACCAGGATTGATGATCAATTGGTCGGAAGAACTGTAACGCATTAACTGATGGTGAATATGTCCGTAGATTGCGACATCTATTTCTTCTGATTGAAACAACTTGTCAAACGCTTCCTGCTGCCCGACAGTCGCCAGCTCTCTGCCGTAATTTTTATTTGGGAGGTGATGGCCGATGCTGATATTAAGTCCGTTGACATTTTTTATCTGGTTTAATGGCAGGTTTTTCAAGTCTTGTATGTTTTTATCTGTCAGGTCTGCCAGTAAGGTCATGCCCAATTTAGCAATATAAACATCGGTAGGGTCATTGATATCAATGTCTTCTTTTTTCATGACACTTAATAAAAGGTCATCCCAATTTCCCCTCACCCAAACAGCAGGGTTCAGTGAATATAATTTGTCAAACACGTCAGATGCACCGTAACCTTGCATGATGACGTCGCCTAAAACCCAATAATCAGTAACATCCTCAGTCCGCGAGTCATTGATAACTGCTTTTAGGGCAGTCATATTTCCGTGAATATCTGATAATAAAGCTATTTTTTTGTGGGTCAACATGTCTATTTTATACCAGCCTTTTTCCTTTTATTATACGATATTTCAAAAATCAATAAAAGTTTTATTTTGCAGTTGGCGCTTTTCTGTCAGTCAGGCAGGGATTCGGCACATTTATCCAAGCGATTAGGAAAGCCGTATGAAGGATATGCTATAATAAGAACATTATCAGAATGAAAGCGGGGGAAGGCGATTGATTCAAACGAAAGAACAGCTGAAGCAAGTCATCGACAGCCAGCGGGCTTATTTTAAAACAGGTGAAACACGTCCGCTAACGTTCAGACTTTCTCAGTTGAGACGGCTGAAACAGGTACTGAAAGCCTATGAGCAGCAGCTGTTTGATGCACTGGCAAAGGATTTAGGCAAACACCCCCTTGAAAGCTACATGACAGAGCTTGGTTTATTGTACCATCACATTGATGACATGCTGAAATATCTGCCGAAATGGGACGGCAGACAGCGCGTCAACACACCGCTTTTTTTATTCCCTGCTAAAAGTTATACCGTTAATGTCCCTTACGGCAATACACTGATTCTCAGCGCGTTCAACTATCCGCTGCTGCTGTCGCTTGACCCGCTGATCGGGGCGCTGGCAGGAGGCAACACTGCGCTTGTTGCGTTGTCCGAGCAGACGCCGCATGTCAGTGAAACGCTGACAGCGATGATTTCGGATTGTTTTCCGGAAAATTATTTGGCGTTTTACACCGGCAGCATTGACATGAATACGTTTGTCTTAGCTGAGCGTTTCGATAAAATCTTTTTTACCGGCAGTACACGGGTCGGGAAGATTGTGCTGTCGGCCGCCAGTCAGCACTTGACGCCTGTGACGTTGGAGCTGGGCGGGAAAAGTCCGGCAGTCGTTACAAAACATGCCGATATTCGGACAGCTGCCGAGCGGATTGCTTGGGGGAAATGTGTCAATGCCGGGCAGACGTGTGTTGCCCCGGACTATTGTCTGGTCGATCAAGAGGTCCAAAAAGAACTGCTCAGCCAACTGCAGGAGGCAGTCCGCCGCATGTACGGCGAAGCGGTGCAATCATCACCGTTTTTCGGCAGAATCGTGAACCGTTCAGCACTAGAGCGGCTGACGGCTCTTATTGAGGCTGACCGGGAATTTCTGGTTTTCGGAGGGACTGCGGATGCGGCCGACAGCTATGTATCACCGACCATTCTTTCGGCACACATAACAACTGAACTAGCCAGTATGAGAGAGGAAATCTTTGGTCCGATACTGCCGGTTTTAGGCTACGACGAGTTGCAGCAGGCAATCGACATCATCAACGACGGCGAAGCGCCGCTGGCATTTTACCCGTTCTCAGAACAAAAAAATGAACAGCAGCATTTGCTGCGCGCCGTGCAATTCGGCGGTGCGACTGTCAATGACACCGTCCTCCATTTAAGCAACAATCATTTGGGATTTGGCGGTGTCGGCAGCTCAGGCATGGGACGCTATCACGGCAAAGACAGCTTCGAGACATTCACGCACAAGCAGTCCATCTTGACGCGCGGGACCGGCATCCGCCTGCCGTTGATGTATCCGCCGTATACGTCAAAGAAAGAAGGCATCATTCGCCGCTTTCTAGGCTGATGGGCTTATGAATCAAGCGGCTATTTTTTTCAAAGAATTTTTTTTCATTTTAGTGTATAATGTTTGTGATGAAAAGAGGGATTTAGGTATATGGCAAAGAAAAAAACACGTGCCCAAAAGAAAAAACAGCAGGAAAAGACAACTTATCTCATCATCGGACTGAGTTTTATCTTGTTTGCGATTTTCGGTGCGTTAAAACTGGGCTTTCTCGGAGTTTTGATGGCGAATGTCTTTCGCTTTATCGCCGGCGACTTGTATCAGATTGCCGCAGTTATATTAGGTTTATATGGTGTTTTGATTTTATTTATGGGTAAAGACCCTAAATTCAAGCGTGCCTCAATCTGGATCGGCGGAGTGGTTTTCTTTCTTGGCCTGCTGCTGTTTTTACACATCCGTTTGTTCAACGGCATGGCGGGTAAACAACTGAACATCGTGTCGATTACATGGCAAAAACTGTTTGCCGACATTGCCAACAACGCGGTCAGCCAGTCAGTCGGCGGAGGAATGACCGGTGCAGTGCTCTACAGTGCGACGCATTATCTGGTTGCACGGCTCGGTTCTTACTTGATAGCTTTTCTGGCAATGGCTGCGGGTATCATGCTGATGTTCAATATCGGGATTTCACAAGTACTTGACCGGTTAAAAAAAATCATACAGTCACTTGTGTCGCTGATTCGTTCATCGAATGAAAAGCGCGCGGAAAAAAAGAAACAACGGCAAGCGGAACAAGCCGAAAAACAACAGAAACTGGCGGACCAGAAGACCAAAACCTCCGCTAAAAACAATGTCCGCCCATTGACCGAGGGCGAACAACTGGCGAAATCGGAGGCGGCATCAGCCAATCCCGGACAGGACGGACCGGAACAGTTGACACTGGAAATCGACAGCTACCAGTCCCGCACGCAATCGCCCAAAGAACCGCTTGCCGACAACACAGATGATGACAACAATCTCTCGTTTGCCATTCAAGAAGAGGCGGAAAACCGGGATTACGTTCTGCCGCCGTCGACACTGTTGAATGACATTCCGCCGTCTGACCAGAGCAAGGAATATTCGCTGGTTGAAAAAAAGGTCGGTATCCTTGAGCGGACATTTGAAAGTTTTGGTGTGGATGCAAAGGTTGTCCGTGCAAGTCTGGGGCCTTCAGTCACAAAATTTGAAGTGCAGCCGGCTGTCGGCGTGAAAGTCAGCAAAATCGTCAATCTCTCAGATGATTTGGCGTTGGCGCTGGCGGCCAAGGACATCCGTATGGAGGCGCCGATTCCGGGTAAATCGCTAATCGGGATTGAAGTGCCCAACAGCAGCACGAGCACAGTGTCTTTCAGGGACATCATTGAATCCCAGGAAGAGCATCCGGACCGTTTGCTGGAAGTACCGCTCGGACGCAGTATTTCAGGTGCCGTTATTTCAGCAGATTTGGCGAAAATGCCGCACTTGCTGATTGCCGGCTCAACTGGAAGCGGGAAGTCGGTATGTATCAACGGCATCATTTGCAGCCTGCTGATGCGTGCCAAGCCGCACGAAGTAAAATTGATGATGATTGACCCGAAAATGGTCGAACTGAATGTTTACAACGGCATCCCGCATCTTTTGACACCGGTCGTCACGAATCCGCGTAAAGCGGCCCAGGCACTGCAAAAAGTTGTGGAAGAAATGGAACTGCGCTATGAAAAGTTTGCCGGCTTCGGCGTGCGAAATATTACCGGGTACAATGAGATGATTGTTCAAAATAATTTAACATCCGGGAAAAATGACCCGACGATGCCATTTATCGTCGTGATTGTCGATGAGCTGGCGGACTTGATGATGGTGGCGAGCAATGAAGTCGAAGATGCCATCATCCGACTGGCTCAAATGGCACGGGCTGCCGGTATCCATATGATTTTGGCGACACAAAGACCAAGTGTCGATGTCATTACTGGTATCATCAAAGCCAATGTTCCTTCGCGGATTGCCTTTGCCGTATCCAGCGGAACAGACTCCCGTACCATCATTGACAGCAATGGGGCAGAAAAACTGCTGGGACGCGGCGACATGTTGTTTCTGCCGATGGGCGAAAACAAACCGATTCGTGTCCAAGGCGCATTCATTTCAGATCAGGAAGTGGAACAGGTGGTGGAATTCGTCAAAGCACAGCAGGAAGCTGATTATCAGGAACATATGATGCCGACGGAAGAAGTCGGCGCAGGGGCGGCTGATTCCTCTCAGGACGAGTATTATCAGGATGCGCTGGAGCTGGTAGTAGAGATGCAGACTGCCAGTGTGTCACTGCTGCAAAGACGTTTTCGTATCGGTTACAATCGGGCGGCACGACTGGTAGACGACTTGGAAGCTAACGGCATTGTCGGACCTTCCGAGGGCAGCAAGCCCCGTAAAGTCTTAATTGAAGAATTGCCGAGCGCCTCTCAGGACAATGCGCCGCCGATAGAAGAATAAAGAATAAGTCAACAGCCTCCGGAAACAAATGGTCCGGAGGCTGTTTTTCTTTGTTCCAATGGTTACATAACGAGTTTCAGCAGGACGTCGCAGGCATACAAAAGCGCATAGAGATGCAGCGTTCTTTCCATATGATGAATCACAAGCGGGAATGTCTGCCTTTTTAGTTGATTCTGGTAATAAGGTTGAAGCCCCCGCCAAGCAATTGGCGCATACGCTATCAGCAGAGCCGGCAGACCGGCGATTCTGTGAGTAAGCAACAGGAAAAAGGGAACCACAAACATCAGCACGCATACTAATTGAAAGAAACGTACTGCCAGCGGCTTGTCCAGATAGTAGACCAGTGTTTTTCTACCGTTGACGATGTCTTCTTCCAAATCACACGTATTATTGGCCAGCAGGCAGTTGAACATTGTCATCACAGGCACGACACAGATGAGTAGCAGATTGACCAAGACAGAAAAATCTATGCCGGCGACAGTCTGATTTGCCAAAAAAGCCCCCAGCGGTACCAAATACCCCATCGCACCCGCGGCAATGATTTCTGAAACCGGGAGGGAGTTCAGCGGTGCTGGTCCGGATGAATAAAGGACACCAACGCCAAAGCCGATGACGCCTACCGCCATGAGAAGCCAGTGGTGCTGGAAGAAAAAGTAGGCGCCGCACATTAAAAACAGCACAATGGCTATCAGACAAGTCATCTCAACCAGTCTCAAAGGGAGCTGGTAGCGTCCGATTGTATTGGATGTTTCCTTATAGTTGTGCGCGTCTGAAGCATTGTGGTAGTCTTTCAGGTTATTAAACGCATTGGCAAATACGTGAAAGCAGAAGATTGCTAACATATACACAAGCGTATGTAACAAATGAAACGACTGATTGACATAGACAGAATAGGCAATGCCGATTAAACCTAGAAAGACATTGCCGATAAAGGTATAAATTTCTGTTAATTCAACAAATACTGACCATTTTAAAGTCAAAACTCTCCACATCCTTTGGGTGAACTGTCTTTTACTATAACGCAAAATATCTTTCGGGACAATGGCTCTCTTTGCGTATTTCTGTCTTTTTTTTCGCCACCTTGTGACTGAATTGAGAGAGCGGCGGAGCCACCTTACAAAAACGTTAGTTGGTTGTTAGCTCTTTTGATGGCATTAACAGTATGGATAAGGTAAACTGAATTCACAAAATCGAAAGAAGGACATAAAGATGTTAAAAATAGAAAATGTACGAAAAGTTTATGGTAATGGCGTGCAGTACGAAGCATTAAAAGGAATCGACTTGACTGTGGATGACGGCGAGTTTATCGGAATCATGGGACCTTCCGGGAGCGGCAAGTCCACACTGCTAAATTTAATTGCGACAATCGATACGCCGACAACAGGCAGTATTGAAATAGACGGTGTCAACCCAGCGGCTTTCAATCAGGAAAAACTGGCGAAATTCAGAAGAAGGGAACTCGGCTTTATTTTTCAGGATTTTAATTTGATGCCGACACTGACCGTGGAAGAAAATATCGTTTTGCCGCTGACGCTTGACGGGGAGAAAGTAGCTGTCATGAAGCGCGCCTTGCATGAGGTGGCGGCTACACTGGGCATCGAGTCGCTGCTGAAAAAACGTATCGGCAATATTTCCGGCGGACAGGCACAGCGAGTTGCCGTTGCCCGTGCGATGATTCACCAGCCGCGACTGGTGCTGGCTGATGAGCCGACGGGAAATCTCGACAGCAAGTCCTCCAAGGACACTATGGAACTATTGGAACAGCTGAATACCGAAAACCGTTCGACTGTATTGATGGTGACACATGACCCGTTTGCTGCCAGTTACTGTCAGCGGATTGTGTTTATCAAAGACGGCGAATTGGTCCACGAAATTCACCGGACGGAATCACGGCGGGAATTTTATGATAAAATCATGTATTCACTCAGAGAGATTGTAGGTGCGAACGATGAATTTTAATCAGTTTGTATTCCGCAACACCTTTCGCAACAAACATTTATACTTGGCATACTTTCTAAGCACGATGTTCACTGTGATGACTTTTTTCACATTTAACGTGTTTGCTTTTCATCCGAGCATTGCCGGAAACTTGCAGTCCAGTGTGCAAAGCGGCATGAATGCTGCGGCAGGCATTGTGTATGTCTTTTCCTTTTTCTTTGTCTTGTACTCAATGGATATTTTTCTGCAGTCGCGCAAACGCGAATTCGGCTTGCTGCTGATTCAAGGGATGTCACCGAAACAACTGCGCAAGATGATTTTTCAGGAAAATCTGATTGTCGGCCTGTTGTCGACTGTTGCCGGAATTGTTGTAGGTGTCGGTTTCTCGCAAATTATTTTGTGGTTGAGCAAAGTCACGATGAATATTTCATTCGACTTCTACTTTCCTGTCATGGCAATGGCTATCACGCTCGTGTCATTCATTATCCTGTTTTTACTGATTTCAGTCTTTATTCAGTTTAAAATCCCTAAGATGAATGTGCAGGAGCTGCTGAAAAGCGACGCCATGGGGAAAGGCGAATTGAAAAATTCGAAAATCAAGACACTGCTGGCGGTACTATTGATTGGTGCTGGCTATGCAGCTGCACTCTACGCAAAAGGTCTTGAAGTGATAGTGGCGATGGTACCAGTTATTGTCGTTGTCATTATCGGTACTAATTTACTCTTCAACCAGCTGACAGTCTGGATGGTTAATCTTCTGAAAAGCAATGAACGCCGTTTTTGGAAAAAAACGAACATGCTGGTATTTTCAGATTTAGCCTATCGTATGAAAGACAATGCCCGTTCCTTTTTCCTTGTGGCAGTCATCTCAACAGTGGCTTTTGCCGCGATTGGGTCGCTGACAGGTTTTCGCGAAATGATTTTGGGCACTTATATGGAAAATCCGATTGAATTTTATTATTCATCTGGTGCAGAAGGCCAGACCGATATCACTTCGCAAAAAGCCGGTATTGAAAAAATTCTGAATGAAAACAATGTCGCTTTTGAACATTTTCCAATTTCGATTGTCACTTATTCAGCGGCTGACGGTACGGACTTTTCAGTGATTCCGCAAAATCAATATAATCAATTAGCTGATTTTATCGGTTTGGAAAAAGCGGACACGTCTGATCAAGGCATCTTTCTAAAAGAGCCGCTGCCTGGTACAGAGAAAGCTGCGTCGCCGACGACTATCCAATTGACTGACGGAACTGCATTACCATTATCTGAAATAAAACTGGGATTTAACTTTATGTCGCTGGGGAATAACCCAGTTGTGGTTTCCGATGCCGTTTTTGACCGTCTGGCAGCAGGCGGATCAGTACGGGAGCTTGCTATCTGGCAGCCGCAAGCAGATGTGGCAACTGATGATTTGATGCGCGCAAGCGAAGCATTGCTGACCGAATATGAAGTCGCCGGTAATAGTTACATGATGCAGCAAACAGTCGAAGGCTATAAACCGGTCTTGTTTGTCGGTCTGTTCATCGGGATTGTCTTCTTCATCTCAGCCGGCAGTTTCCTGTACTTCCGCTTATACAGCGACCGTGATGTTGACGTGAAGAAATTCAAGATGGTCTATAAAATCGGTATGAGCCGCAAGGAAATGCAAAAAGTCATCTACCAGCAAGTCGGACTGCTGTTCTTTACCCCGATAATTGTTGCGATGGTTCACGGTGCAGTGGCGTTGAAAGCCATGTATGCGGTGTTTGATAGAGGAATGGAACTGACAGCTGTTTACGTGCTGGGAACATTCTTGCTCATTCAAGTTGTTTACTATCTTGTTGCACGTAAAGTTTACTTTAAAAATGTCTATCAGGAAGTTACGGATTTGAAAAATTAAGCATAATCAAAAAAGAAGCTGGGAGCATACTCCCAGCTTCTTTTTTTACTCCTGTCAAAAATGCGAGCCCCTTTTCAGCTACGGTGTTGAACCAAAAATTGGTAACAGATAGTGGACACAATTTTGAAGTCATGATTTTGATTTATGACTAATCTTTTAGTTAAGAGTATATATTCCTTTTTGTTTATATTGAGTTGACCGTATTTTTTTTTACTAAATTTTAGATGTGTATAAAGCTTTTAATCTATGCTTTCTTATTAAATAAATATATCTAATAACACTTTCTAATTCCAAAACATGATTGTCTTTTACCATAAAATTAGCCGACACATCGTCTTAAAAATGGTTCTAACTACTCAGTTCATCATATAATTAGCTTAGGAAAAATTAAAGGTCATTTTAATTCTAGCTGCGTCATTTGTATGCCATTTACTAGTGAAACTGGAACTGTACTCGCCGCTTCAGCAGTATGGGGAAAAATTGGCGTTGTGTCGTAACAAGTCATCCTATTGGAAACACTTCTGAAAGTGATCATTGGATGGGAGAGAACGTTTATACCGTCAATGAGAGGGGGGTGTTAAAAGCGCTGTGTGTCACGGAATTTACTAATTTGAAAAGGTGGGATTTTCATGATTTTAACAATACTTATCGCTTTAGCACCGATAATTGCCTCCATTTCTTTTGCTTACATGAAAAAAAGGCAATCCAAAGATTAAAATAATTTATATCTTCATTTGTCAAATTAAGTTAGAATAAATTTATGGACACGTTTTGGTAGAAAAAAACGTGCTGAGATAGGCAAGAAAAATTACAGAAGATTTCAAAACAATAGCAGTGAATTTTATCATGCAGCTACCTCGGTACGGTTATGGTTAATCATGTCAATTTTTTTACAGTCAAGAAATAAGCTATAATACATTGGCTATCGCAAAACTTTTGAAAATACACAGAAAAAAATCCAAAGCGGAATGATGAGGTATCAGCACGCTTTGGATTTTTATAGTTAACTGAATTATCGAATCACACATTGAATACCTGCGGCTGTCAGGATGTCGCTGAAATCGACCAGATCTTCGGAATGCATCTGGGGGATGTCATGCATGCAGTATTCACGGTCAAGGTAGTCATATTTCTTTTCGCCGAATTGATGAAACGGCAGCAGCTCGACTTGCTGAACGCCGATTTTTTTAAACAGTTCCGCAAATTGCCGGGCGTCTTCCAGACTGTCATTATAAGAGGGGATGACGGGAATTCTGACGATGACTGCCGGGTGGTTGGCAATCGCCGTTTGAAGATTGTCAAGAATCACTGTATTAGGGACACCAATTCCTTCGAGATGTTTTTTTGAATCATAATGTTTGACATCGTAATAAATCAAATCGACTTGTTCCATAAATCGTTTGAACACGTTCGGGTTCGCATATCCGGTTGTTTCACAAGCAGTGTGAATGTTTTTTTCTCTTAAAGCTTTGAGCAGGTCGATTGCGAAATCAGCTTGATAAAGCACTTCGCCGCCGGACAAGGTGACACCGCCGCCGGACTCTTCATAAAACGGTTCGTCTTTCATCACTTCTTCAACGATGTCATCCACTGTTTTATATTCGCCAACGGTAATCTTTTTTTTCTGCTGGTTGTCCCACATTAGCTCCGGCTCGCCGGATTGGGATTCCGGATTGGCACACCAGTAGCACCGCAGCGGACATCCTTTGAAGAAAACTACGGAACGGATACCAGGGCCATCGTGAATGCTGAATTTTTGAATATTAAAAATGCACGCTTTTTCAGACATTAAATTTCCCTCCTGTTAGTATCTTCATCTTATCACAAAACAAATCAAACGTAAATACAAAAACTTTCGTACGAAAGCAAAGGAATTTTGATAATACTGTAACAGCACGTCAAAGTGATGTTGAAAAACGGATTTTAACGAGGTATTTTTTCAGCAGAGCACAAATGTGCAAAAAATAAATAGAACAATAAGTTGTTGAGATTTTTCCTGATTGTTGTTAAGATAGTTACGAAAGAAAGTTTTAAAAGAGCCGACAGTTGCAAGGAAGCTTCGGCTAAAAGAAGGAAAATAATCAAGGGAGATGGAGTTCATGGAATTTATGTTGGATACGGCCAATATTCCAGCCATTAAAAGATATGTGGATACACTGCCGGTGTCAGGAGTGACGTCGAATCCGTCAATTATTAAGAAAGAAGGCAGCATCGACTTTTTTAAACATATGCGGGAGATTCGCGAGGTTATTGGTGCAGAGCGGTCACTTCACGTGCAAGTGGTTGCAGATGATTACGACGGTATGATGGCGGATGCTGATGCCATCGTCAATCACATCGATGAGCGAGTCTACATCAAAGTACCGGTGACCGAGGCAGGCTTAAAAGTGATTAAATCATTGAAAGCAAAAGGCAGAAATGTCACAGCTACGGCAATTTATACAAAATTTCAGGCGTATTTGGCAATCGCTGCCGGTGCGGACTATATCGCACCATATTTTAACCGCATGGAAAACTTGAATATCGACCCGACAGATGCAATCCGGGAAATGGTCAATGAAATCCGGCGGACCGGGAGTTCAACGAAAGTGCTGGCAGCCAGTTTCAAAAATGTCGGACAAGTAAACGCAGCTTTGGAGTGTGGCGCGCAGGCCGCAACACTCGGCACAGATATTTTCGACCAGGCATTTGCGATGCCGTCAGTGTCTAAAGCAGTATCAGATTTTACAAAAGATTGGGAATCAGTCTTTTCAGCAGGTGTTACTATCGCTGATTTATAACCAAAAGTAAAAGCAGCTTTTTTCACGAAAGGTGAGAGGAGCTGCTTTTTTTGTTATACGAGATGAAACACATGGGCGATTAATGTGGTGAGCATGGTGATACCGATACCCATGAGTGTGGGTACGATGAAGGACATGAAGGTCCATTTCGCACTTTTTGTTTCTTTATAAATAGTCATCAGTGTTGTTGAACACGGCCAGTGATACAAAGTAAACAGCAGCACGTTTAATGCTGTCAGCCACGTCCAGCCGTTGTCAATCAGCAGCCGTTTAAATTCGCTCAGCGAATGATAGTCCGTAATCGTGCTGGTCGCCATGTATCCCATAATCATGATAGGGATGACAATTTCATTGGCAGGCAGTCCCAATATAAAAGCCAGCAAAATAGTCCCGTCAAGTCCCATTAGTTTGGCAAAGGGATCAACGACTTGTGTCATGGTCTGCAAGAGTGTCTGGTCGTGGTACTGGATATTTGCCATGATCCAGATGATGACACCGGCCGGAATCGAAACGACCACTGCGCGCCATAGCACAAACAGCGTTCTGTCGAATACGGAGCGGACAATGACTTTCCCGATTTGCGGTTTCCTGTAAGGCGGCAATTCCAGTGTAAAGGATGACGGGATACCTTTCAACACAGTCTTGGACAGTAATTGAGATACCCAAAACGTGGAGAGGACACCGAGCAGAATGACACCGGTCAAGACGACAGCTGAAGTCACTGAGCCGATGACTGAGACGGCACTTCCAGCAAAAAACATCGTGATGACCGCAATCAAAATCGGAAACCGGCCGTTGCAGGGAACGAAATTGTTTGTAATAGTGGCAATCAGACGTTCACGCGGTGAATCAATGATGCGTGTACCGACGACACCGGCAGCATTACAACCGAATCCCATGCACATTGTCAGTGCCTGCTTGCCGCAGGCGCCGGCTTTTTGGAAAAATTTATCAAGGTTGAAAGCGACACGCGGCAAATATCCGAAATCTTCCAAAAGAGTGAAGATTGGAAAGAAAATAGCCATTGGCGGCAGCATGACCGAAATGACGGTCGTCACGACTTTATAGACGCCGTCCAGCAGCAGTTCTTTCAAGAAAACCGGCATGCCTATGGATTCGGCAAAGGCGTATAATTGATTGCCGATTGCATTGAATAGACTGGCGAGCATATCAGAGGGAGTGTTGGCCCCTTCAATGGTGAACCAGAATGTCAGCATCAGCAGTAAAATCATAATCGGGATGCCGGTGGTTTTTTGCGTTAAGAGAGTATCGAGTTTTCGGTCGAATTGATCATAGTTTTTATTTTGATAGGTGACGACTTCTTTTGCAATGACGCTGGCTCTGTCAAGAATCGCCGGTACCAGCTCATCGGGCTGTTCGGCCAGTTGGCGCAATGCTGACATCATATACGGATTAGCCGTAACTGTCCCGTCAACGACCTTTTCGACTTGGCTCATCAAGTCGTCGAGCCCTTGTTTCTTCACAGCTGAAGTACCGATGACCGGGACTCCCAGCAAAGATTGTAATTTCGGCAAATCAATGGCGATTTTTTTCTTTTTTGCCTCGTCTAACAGATTGACACAGACAATCACGCGGTCGGTGAACGTCATAATCTGAAGTACGAGGTTTAAATTTCTTTCAAGACTGGTGGCATCACAGACGACAATCGTTGCTTCCGAATCGTTTGAGGTGATGAAATCTCTGGCGACTTCTTCTTCAGCTGAGTGCGCCATCAGGGAATAAGTCCCCGGCAAGTCCACGAGCACAAAATTTCTGCCGTTGTGGCTCGTATAACCTTGTGCCAGGTCAACTGTTTTTCCCGGCCAGTTGCCTGTGTGCTGACGCATGCCGGTAAGTTCGTTAAAGACTGAACTTTTACCGACATTCGGATTGCCCGCAAGAGAAATCACACAGTCATTAAGTGATTTTTTCTTGATGTCATAAGGGTAAACAGATTCAGCCATTTAAGATGATACCTCCTTTAACAAGACATACTGTGCGTCGCTGTTGCGCAGGGCAATCGTCGTCCCTCTGATTTTATACGCAATCGGGTCGCCTTTGGGGCTGACGAGTGTTTTTTTTATTTTGGAACCCTGATAGAATCCTAAGTCGAAAAGACGGCGCTTCATCTCTTCGTCGGGATGAATGATGTCCAGTATGATGCCTTCTTGCTGATTTGTCAATGATAATAAATTGTTCATCATGATGCATTCACTTCCCTGTGTTTTAGGCTTACCTAATTTTACTTTATTATAACCCTAATCGCAATCGGTTTCAAGAATTTATATAGAGAAGAAAAGGCTCGGCAGATAAAAGAAGGATTGAAAAAAATTTTTCTGCGTGGTAATTTAATTATAATGCAATCGCGATTGCGGTCCGACCGCAATTAATTATCCAGTCAATGCGGCTGGGCTAGGAGATGATACAATGAACGATGTGAAAACATTTTGCGATACTTATTACGTTGACAGAAAACAAACAGATTCAGAAAAGTGGGATGGTCTGGAAGAAAAATTCGGGCAGGGAAATCTTTTGCCGCTATGGGTGGCAGACATGGATTTTCAAATCCCAGAAAAAGCCAGAGAAGCGCTGATGGAGCGGGTCGAGCATGGTGTCTTCGGCTATTCAAAACCGTCCGACACATATTTCGATGCCTTCATTAATTGGCAGCAAAAACGCCACGGTATTGAGCTGAAAGAGGAGTGGGTACGGTTTACGACAGGTGTCGTCAATTCATTCAATTTCATTATTCAAGCATTTTCACAGGAAGGCGATGCAGTTCTGGTGCTTCCGCCGGTTTATTATCCGTTCTTTTCCGCAGTTGAAAAAAACAATCGTGTGCTGATACATTCGGAACTCAGAAATGACGGCGGCGCCTTCACCATGGACTTTGCCGATATTGAACAGAAAATCATTGCGCATAACATAAAAATTTTGCTGCACTGTTCTCCGCATAATCCCGTTGGCCGTGTTTGGACGCGAGCGGAGCTGACAACTTTATTCGATATCTGCCAAAAGCATGGTGTGCTGATTATTTCCGATGAAATCCATCAGGACTTTATTCGTGAAGGGCAGGAGTTTGTCAGTGCGTTAAGACTTGATGAAAAATATCAAGAAATGCTGTTCGTCTTGACCTCTGCCTCAAAGTCGTTTAATCTGGCAGGACTGCTGCATTCTCATGTTATCATCCCTGATGAGGAGAAGCGTCGACGTTTTGACGCCCATCTGGAAAAAGTAGCGAACAACGCGCAGAGTACCATGGGAATGATTGCGACAGAAGCATGCTACCGCTACGGCGAGGAATGGTTTGACAGTCTGCAGCAGGTCATCGAACACAACTATCAGATTATTCGCCGGGAGGCTGCCCGTCTGCTGCCAAAAGCGGTCGTCAGCGACAAACAAGGCACTTACTTGGCATGGCTCGATTTGAGCAGTTATGTGACTGAAGAAAAAATGACGGAGATGATGCAGGAACGTGCACAAATCGCTATCGACTACGGCAGCTGGTTCAGCAGCAATTTCGGACAGTTCATCCGCATCAATCTGGCAACCAAGCCGGAAAACATCGAACTGGCAATGACGCGGCTGGCGGACGCTCTGACAAACTAGAAAAGGGAGCTGCGATAATGACTATCACAGTAATCATCGACCGGCCTTTAGGTTATGAGGATGCTTATCACAACATCTATCCGGTCAATTACGGCTATGTCCCTAATGTGCTGGCTGGTGACGGCGAGCCGCAGGACGTTTATATTTTAAATTGTTCTGTCCCGCTGCACGGCACCTTTACAGGTAAACAAGTGGCTGTGATACACCGCAGAGATGATGTGGAAGACAAGTGGGTGGTTATCCCGCCCGGCACATCAGTGACGCAAGACCAAATCAGGCAGGACACCTTCTTTTTGGAGCAATATTTTGACGTTTGGATAGAGATGCTGGATTATTAAAAATTAGTAAAGACAAGTTTTTTAATCGGGCGTTATGGTATAATGAAATAGATTATTATTAGGAGATGACTTATGGAGACAAGAAAAAATAGACGAAAAAAAAGAAAATCCCCATTAAAAAAAGTTTTCTTAACGCTCTTGGGCATTTTGTTGGTATTTATTATCGGAGCAGGTGTCTTCCTTGGTAAAATGTATTTTGACGCCAAAGGTACAGTCAACCAAGTGACCGAGCCGGCGACTGAGCGCCAATATCCGGCCGGTAAAGGCAATAAAGACAATATCAAAGCGGGTAAGCCGTTCTCTGTCCTGCTGCTTGGCTTGGATACCGGCGATTTGGGCAGAGATGAACAGGGGCGCTCGGATACGATCATGGTGGCAACTGTCAATCCGTCGACAAAACAGACGACACTTGTCAGTATAGCCCGCGACACGTATACGGAAATCATCGGGCACGGTACAACCGATAAGATAAACCATGCCTATGCTTTCGGGGGCGTATCCATGGCAATGGATAGTGTGGAAAATCTGCTGGATGTGCCTATCGATCATTACGTGGCAATCAACATGAAAGGCCTCAAAGAACTGGTGGACGCAGTTGGCGGCATTCAAGTAGTCAACGGTTTTGCTTTTGAGCAGGACGGTTTCACCTTCAACGAAGGCACGATTTCATTGAATGGGGAACAGGCGCTGGCATTTTCCCGCATGCGTTACCAGGATGCAGAGGGCGATTATGGCCGCCAGAAAAGGCAGCGTCAAGTCGTTTCAGGTATTTTGAAGCAGGCAATGAGCCTGTCTACACTGACGACTTATCAGGATATTCTGGCTTCTCTGGAAAACAACATGAAAACAGATTTAAGCTGGGATGAACTGGTTAAAATTTCAACGAACTACCGCAGTGCCTTAACTACGATTGAACAGGAAAACTTGCAAGGCGAAGGCTTCATGCAAGACGGCGTGTCCTATCAGGCCATCTCTGATGAGGAGATGCAGCGGGTTCGAGACTTGTTGAAAAATCAATTGAAATAATCTCTAATAAAAAGGCAGCTTGCCGCAGTGAGCTTATACTCGTTGCGGCAAGCTGCCTTTGACTTATCTGTTTGCCAGTTTTTTCCAGTGGATACCCCGCGCTTCGCACCAATGTGCCAGATTAGGGGAGATGACCAAATCAGTCGTTGCCAAGTCAGGCACGCTTTTTTTTCCTAACAGCGTCATGAGTGTGGCCAGTTCGGTTTTCCAGCGTTCGATTGCAGCGATGGTCCGGTCATTACCTTGTGTCAGCTGGAGGTGCAGTATTTCGCCTGAAATACCTGCAGCTTTTGCCCCGAGAGCCAGCGCTTTGACTATCTCAACCGGTGTTTTGATGCCGCCGGATGCAATGATCTCGACAGCGCCTTGATAAAGCTGGGACTCCAGCAGCGATTCGGCTGTACTCTGGCCAAAGTCATAAAGATAGCTGTACTCCTCAGCAGGTCTGCGCTGATTTTCAATCACGGCAAAGTTGGTGCCGCCCCGGCCGCTGATATCGATTGTTTTGACGCCGGAGTCGACTAATTGCTGAATGGTTTTCTGGGACATGCCGAATCCGACTTCTTTGATGATGACCGGGACATCGATGTGCTGGACAATGTCTTCGATGTTTGTCAGCCATGCGGAAAAATCCCGGTCGCCCTCAGGCATAATCAGTTCCTGAGCGGCGTTGAGATGGATTTGAAGGCCGTCAGCTTTTAGCAGGTCGACGGCTCGTTTGGCGTTGTCAAGGGTGTGGTGGGCGCCGAGATTGGCAAAGATAATGCCCTCGGGGTTGTTTTCCCGCACCGTGCGAAATGAATCTGTTACATCAGCGTCGGTCAGTGCGGAGCTGACCGAACCGGTTGCCATTGCCAGCCCGGTTTCTTTGGCAATGAGTGCCAGATTGCCGTTGATGACGGCAGTTTTTTTACTGCCGCCGGTCATGGCATTGATGAAAAACGGATAGTCGAATTGCAGACCGGCAAAGGCAGTCGCCAGGCTGACATCTTTCAGTCCGATTTCCGGCAGTGAATGATGCACGAAGCGGATTTCTTCAAGCCCTTGCTGCGCTGTTTCTGAATAATTCATTTCGCTGAGATGGACATGCTGGTCTTTTCGGTTTGGTTTTGACGTCATAAAATCATTTCTCCCAGTGAATCGCTTTTGTGACAATATTCGGGTGCTTATAAACTTGCAGCGGCAAGTTGACGATATTGTTTTGTTTCCAGCGGTCAATCATCGGCAGGATTTCGTCTTTTTGATTGAAGAGGACAATCCCGCAATCGCCTCCGCCGGCGCCGGACGATTTGGCAGCTCCGCCGACTTCTTCCGCAAGGGTGCAAAGAGTAGTCAGCGCTTCTGTTTCGATGTCGATGCCGCTTTTGGCCGATAATGAATTCAACAGCGCGCGCGAACGCCGGATATTTTTTTGAATGGCGGTCACATCGTTTTGGTAAAAAGCGTCAATCATCCGGTTGACGGTTTCTTTGCTGTCAGCAAGAAACTGGCGGTAAAAACCGTTCATCTCGCTTTTTTCATCTTTCATCTGGTCAACCAGAAATGTTGTCGACGCGGGTGTTCCCGTCCAGCCGATCAGCAGGCGCAAATCTTCAGGTGCCGTCAGCGGTTCAATCATCAGCTGAGGCCACGGCAGGCTGATGAGCTCGGTCAGCGGCAGCTGCTGCATCTTCTCCAGCACCCATTCCCGCTCAAAGCAGGAATAGGCCAGCCAGCCTTCGTAGGAGCTGGCTGCTAAATCACCAAATGACCCGTTGCTGTTTAACGACAGATGAGTCACTGCTGCCAGTTTATAAAGCAATTCTGATGTGTATGAAATATTGTAAAAACGCAGCAGTGCTTTAATCGTTGCGATAGTGACGGCGCCGCTTGAGCCCAAGCCATATTTCCGGCCGTCTTTATTATCCAGCTCGCTTTGGACTTCCAAGTCGAAAAATTGGAGGGTATGTCCAAGCTCTTTGATGTACTGTTCTGTAATTGTAATAGATTTAGCAATGTAGGAAAAAGGATTTTCCCGCTCGTCGATGTAAAAGCGTCCGTTTCGTCTTGTCCAAGGAATCGCAATCCCGTTGGAATAACTCGAGCGTATCGTTCCTTGTGCTGATTTTTCCAAAATCACCGTAACAAACTGGTCCAACGCGACGAGAATCGCCGGATGACCCGGTTCGAGCACTGCGTATTCGCCGGCGATGTACAGTTTGCCGGGTGCACTTGCCTTTATCAACAAAATCTCTCCTTTTAATACTGCCACTCCGCTTCCGAAAGCACTTTGATGCCCGGACCGGGTCGTGACACGATAATCTGCTGAGAGGAAAACTCTGTCAGCAATTCTTCTTTGATTCGTTCGCTGTCCGAATAACGGCAAAGAACTTTGACGTTCGGACCAGCATCCATTGTAACATAACAAGGAGTGCCGTTACAGCGTATTTGTGTGATTTTTTGAATCGCACGGATGGAATCAGGTTCCCAATAGGAAAACGGGGGGACGGCTCCCAGCATCGTGCCGTGCATTTTCATGCCGTTCGATTCCGTGATTTCACCGAGTCGTGTAAAGTCGCGTTCGGCAATCGCTTGTTTCATTTGCTGCAAATCGGTTTCAGCTGTTGTTACCCAAGCCGGGTAGAAGGGAGAAGTGTCAACCGTCCGTTTCATGCCTTCGCGGCTGGAAATTGCTTTTTTACCAGTATTGACGGCAATAATAATCATGCCGATATCCCAATCAGCATCGTCGACCGGTATCGCGTAACTCGATCCGCTTTGCTCGTCTTGGCCTTTGTGCCATTCCACAAACCCGCCGTAAAGACTGCGTGTGGCGCTCCCGCTGCCTCGTCGAGCATAGGTTGAGAGTGTCTGTTTGTCTAAACGTAAGCCAAACGCCTCGTTTGCTGCACCCGCCAACGCGGCAAAAGCAGAGGCAGAAGATGCAAGACCGGCTGCAGTCGGCACATGATTGTAACTGTCAATCCGTGCGCGTGTGCTGCTTGCGGCAGTTCGCCTGAACAGATCGAGAAAACGACTGATTTTCGCTGTTTCCTTTGCGCCTTGCAAGCGGCCGTTTAAATAAAACACATCGTCAGTTAGCCGGTCATCAAGGGATACTTTCGTATCTGTATAAAAAGCGTCAAGTGTTAACGACAAACTGCTGTTCATCGGAAGGAACAGCGCCTCAGACCTTTTTCCCCAATATTTGATTAAGGCGATGTTCGTGTGGGCACGACAAATGCCGGTAGTTATCATAATGTTTCACCCATTTCATACAGCCATGTCGACACAGCACCGGCATTCCGTAATGCGCGTGCTATGTTGGCTGCTGCTTGTTTTGTTTCTGCGAGGGCAATCATACAGCCGCCGCGGCCGCCGCCGGTCAGCTTGGCACCGAGGGCCTGATGGGTCAGTGCTGTCATGACCAGTTTATCAAGTTCTGGCGAGGACGCCCCCAATTGCTGCAGACAGTAATGTGCTTCTGTCATCTTCTGACCAAGTGTTTGCGGCATGTCGGCATGCAGGCACTGGCGGACGTCATCCGTCAGTCTGCCGAGCCGGTCGATATACATCTGGATTTGTTGTGATTTGTCGGAATGCAGCATGTCAGCAATGGTTTGGACTGCCTCTTTTGTCCGCCCGGTTTTTCCTGTATCGCCAACAATGAGAACGGCATTCAATTTGCTTGCCAATGGTTCACAGACACTGCCTTTGATGTAATAATAAGGCGTATCGCTGCTTGTCATCAGCGCATCAAGGCCGCTTGGGTTGCCGTGCGCAATTTTTTCCGAGACAGCCACAATGTCCAGCAGCTCGTTTTGTGTCAAAGGTATTTGAAAGTAATCGTAAATTGCCCGCACCGTTGCAACGGCGACAGCAGCACTGGAGCCCATGCCGCGTTCTGCCGGAACGGCGCTGTTGATGACTAGTTTAAAGCGGCTGTTTTTCTTATCCAGCCTGTCAAGACAGATTTCCACCGTTTTCTTTAAACTGTCAAGCAGTTCCGGCATGTCTGTCAAGAGTCCTGAGTAAAAATCGCACTCAATCGAAATCTCATTTGCAGAATCAGTTACTTCTGCTTCTATATAGGCGGAAGGTAATGGAAAGGCGATGGCAGGTTTCCGGTAAACAACCGAGTGTTCACCAATTAAAATGATTTTGCCATTGGCATGTCCTACGCCAGTTTTAATCTTTTCCATACATACCCCTCTTACTTAAATGAATTTTGCCATCCTTATCATACAGTATCTTTGAATAAATAAGGGCTTAAATTGGCTTTTTTTATCAATTTTTATATATTTTTAATAAATTTTTAGTGGTTGGCGGATAAAAAAAGGAGAGTTGGTTAAAGTGATACAAACAAATCTAACTATGTTGACCGGACTTTAGAAAAAGGAGCTGTGTTTTTTGGTTGCTGTCATGTCTTTGCTTGATGGTTTATGAAGCTGACAAAATCATCTGGAAAGACAATTTTTGTATGTCTGCATGTGACTTTATCAATCAGTTTATTGGAATAAAAGGTGAATGTGCTGTTTTCTGTGTATCAAAAACGCTTAAAAGAAACGCTGATGTTTTTAGGGGGATGCAACTTTCAAATTAACGTGATGGGCGGAAAAAAGTAATCATGTAAAAACACATAAAACTTTCAGAATTGACTAAATATTCTGTGTATTTTGTGGTAAAATAGTCAACATATAGAAAGGAGAGTCAAGATATGACACAAATTGATTGGGATAATTTAGGTTTTTCTTATATAAAGACGCCTTTTCGTTATATCTCTCACTGGAAAAACGGGAGTTGGGATGAAGGACGGCTGACTGAGGATAACCAGCTGCACATCAGTGAAGGGTCGCCTGCACTGCATTATGGTCAGCAATGTTTCGAAGGATTGAAAGCATACCGCTGTAAAGACGGTTCGATTAATCTGTTCCGCGTGCAAGAAAATGCAAAACGGATGAACCGCAGTGCGTCACGATTGATGATGGCCAATGTGCCTGAAGAAAAATTTGTTGATGCAGTCAAACAAGTGGTAACTGCGAACAAAGACTATGTCCCGCCATACGGCAGCGGCGGCACGTTGTATTTGCGCCCGCTGCTCATCGGTGTAGGAGACAGCATCGGCGTGCAACCGGCAGATGAGTACATCTTCACAGTCTTTTGCATGCCGGTAGGTGCTTATTTCAAAGGCGGATTGAAACCGACGAATTTTATTATTTCCGATTATGACCGTGCAGCACCTCAAGGGACTGGTGCTGTGAAAGTCGGCGGGAATTATGCGGCCAGCATTTTACCCGGCGAAGATGCCAAAGCGCGTTCATTTTCCGACTGTATTTATCTGGACCCGGCAACGCATACTAAAATAGAAGAAGTCGGCTCAGCCAACTTCTTTGGAATTACGTACGATGATGAATTTATCACACCGATTTCGCCGTCGATTTTGCCGAGCATCACCAAATACTCATTGCTCTACCTGGCAGAAAACCGCTTGGGTCTAAAAGCGATTGAAGGGGATGTCTACTTGAGTGAACTGGACCGATATAAAGAAGCTGGTGCTTGCGGCACAGCAGCAGTCATCTCTCCAATCGGAGGCATCCAATATGGCGACACGTTCCATGTTTTCCATAGTGAAACGGAAGTAGGTCCAATTACCAAGAAGCTGTATGATGAACTGACAGGTATCCAATTTGGGGATGTAGC
Organism: Vagococcus acidifermentans; assembly: GCF_003987655.1. GTDB lineage: Bacteria > Bacillota > Bacilli > Lactobacillales > Vagococcaceae > Vagococcus_B > Vagococcus_B acidifermentans. The sequence continues at coordinate 219,437 of NZ_NGKC01000003.1, forward strand.
GGCTCCAGAAGGCTGGATAATGAAAGCAGTACAATAATCCAAGGGATAACTATTAAAAGCCGGTGACTGCGAGCCACCGGCTTTTAAGCATTAATCAGCTTCATCATGTCATTGAGCGTCAAGTACTGGTCGTAAATAGCCGGCTCCTTAGGGACGTCGCCTCTGGTGGTGACTAGTACGACCGCTGTATTCTGATTCTCCCGGATCATTTTGAAGACGGGGAGAATCGAGGCAATAAATTCCTCTGAGGCATGGTTCTTGGCATCATCGAAAAAGATGATGCTTTTTTGAAGAATGATGGCACGTGCCAGCTGGATGATAATTGTTTCCTCGACACTCAGCTGGCTTGCATCCTTTTTCAGTTGAGACATGCTTAAACGAAAAAATTTAGCCATTTCAGGCAGCTCTGACAGAATCAGTTCCCTGTCTTTCTTTTGCAGCCCGATAAGCATGTTGTCGATAGCCGGCAAATAAGGCAGCATAATCTGATTATAGCCAAGCAAACTGACTTGATTGAGCTGTATATGTTTGTCGAGCAGCTTGCCTATTTCTTTCTTGCATGCCTCTGATGAGGATGCCACATCATAAATGAGCGACAGTTTATGACTCAACAATCGGTCCAACTGGTGAAGTTGAGTCTCGATTTTTTTTTGCATGATATCTCTGCACCTTCGTTAATAATAGAAAACTTGATAGCATCTGGAAATTACGCTGTAAAAGCCTAGAGAAGATACAATCAAAAAGAGTCCGACGAGTATCAAAAAACTTCGTAGAAAAATTTGGAACAGTTGAAACAGCGGCATGTCATACCCGTAATTAATTGCCAGCGCTGTATCGCTGAAAGGGATGATGAGCCGCCTGTCTTTCTCCGAATCATCGTTGTTCGGTGTGTCTGATGTTTGTCTGTCAGTTAAATCCGGATGATTGACGAGTTCGACAGCGACTTGTTTTTCCAGCAAGTGCTGGTCGAGCTGATAGATTGAACGAACAATATCTGCTTTAAAAAGAAAAAGAACGACAGCGACGAGGATAAAGCTGGTCATCACCGAAATGAAAAGCTCCATTAAAAAACTGATAGCAATACCGTATTTGGGGACGTTCATATAGCGCAGCGACTGGATATCTGATTTGCGTCTGCGGGCAGTCAGGTAACTGAAGAGAAAAAAGCTCAGTGCCGACAAAATTAAACAGCCGATCAGGACGATGCGGTAAGAAGTAACCAGCACGCTGCTGGATGCCTGCACAGTCGCATAGATTTGCGAGATAAATGCAGGACCTTTGTCTTTAAACAACGCCCATTGTTCGCGTACGATGCGGCTGTTGATTTGCTGAATATGAATCAGCTGCATGACGGTCATTAACAAAAGAAGCAGCAAAGAAAACAGTACACAAAAAAACAAAGCGCTTTTTTTATGATATTTTGTTCCTGAATAAGCTGTTTTGATCAGTCTCATCTGCCTGCCTCCAAATTATGGTAATAATTATAATCGGAATATGTGAAAAAACTATGAATAAAGGGAAATAAAACATTGATTTATTCTGTGTTTGTGTTTTTTTAATAATCAAATCCGCAAAATAAAAAACAGAGATTGTCGACACTTTCAAAAAGTGTGCAATCTCTGTTTTGAGCATCAGCTATTTACTGGCTGGAACTGGATGAGGTTGTTTCGTCTTTGACAGGTCCGTAATACTCCTGAAAAGATTTGGTGCTGTACAGGTCGACCGTCGATTTGCCGCCGTTTTTCGAATAGAGGCTGGTCGACTCGTCGCCTTTCTCATTCTCAATGGCTCTCATCTTTTCAACTGCGTTTTTATAATCATAATCATCCGGATTTACCGGTGTCAGCCCGCTATCGGTATAGAAGCGGAGCAGGTCGCCGTTTGTCAGCGCGTCCGACATACTCAATTGCTGTTCTACTTTTTCAGTGAGTGCATCGATTTCTTGCTGCTGTTCTGGTGTCAATTCTTCAATCAAAAGCTGTGTTTGATTATCATAAACGGATTTGCCGACCACTGTGTATTTAGGTGTCATAAAGTCGCCGTTTCGGAAAGCAACCAGGTTTTCATGTTCTTTGGACAGCATGTCTTGTCCCAAGAACAAGTAAGGTTTGCTGTCAATGCCAAGCAAGTGCAAGAGAGTCGGCAGCATGTCAACTTGTCCGACAAATGTATCTGAGACAAAGCCGTTTGTTTGTCCGGGAATATGGTACATCACCGGCACGCGCTGCATCTGTGCATCATCGAAGTCGCTCCACTGGTCTTTCTCTTTACCGACCAACTCAGCCAAGTCTTTGTTACGTGAACGGGAGATGCCGAAATGATCTCCGTAAAGGACGATGACGGAATTGTCATACAGTCCGCTGGCTTTCAAGTAGTTGAAGAACTCTTCAACTGCCTTGTCCAAATAATTGGCTGTGGCAAAGTAACCATTGATGGTAGTATCCGCAGTATCAGCCATCGGGAAGCCGGCTTCATCATCCTTAAATTCTGAATAAGGATAATGATTGGAAACAGCAATAAACTTGGAATAGAACGGCTGCTGCAAATGTTCCAAATATTGTACGGATTGCTCGAAAAACGGTTTGTCATGCAGCCCGTATTGGAATGAATTGTTTTCATTGACATCATAGTAGCTGCTGTCGAAAAAGTAGTCATAGCCTAAGCGTTTGTATGTTTCATTCCGGTTCCAGAAGGTGCCGCCGTTGCCATGGAAGACAGCAGACGTATATCCGGCAGCCTGATTCAAGATGGCCGGTGCGGCCTGGAACGTGTTTTTATCGCCTAATTGTGTGAACAATGGTCCTTGACTTAAACCAAAGAATGAGTTTTCCAAAAGTGTCTCAGCATCACTGGTTTTACCGGAGCTGACTTGGTGAAACGCATTTTCAAAACTGTACGTCGCATTGGAATGGTACAAACTGTTGATGAACGGTGTGACTTCGTGTTCCACACCTTGTTCGTCTGTCAGCTTGTAATCAATCAGAAACTGCTGGAAGCTTTCCAGATGGACGTAAATGACGTTTCGTCCCTTGGCGATACCAAAGGTGCTGTCATTCGGCTTGGCATAGTGCTCTTTGGCATATGCCGCCACATCGACCAAGTCGTTTTCACTTGCCTGCGCACGGTTTTTGTTGGCATTATAAGTCTGCACACCGTCATACACGGTGAACACGTCAAGTCCCAAGTATTTCACGATATGGTCTCTTGAAAAAGTCCGTTTCAACAATTCAGGACGGCTGGCCTCAGCCATCGTCAGGTTGACGGAAAATGCAAATGCCGCAAAACAGGTCATTGCAAACGCGTTGCGCGCTTTGATCGGGCGTGTATCAACTTTGATTTTTTTAGTGGCCAGCATGACAATGAGAACAATGATATCCAGCCAGTACAAAATATCATACGGCCGAAACAATCTCAGAGCACTTTCTCCTAAACCAGAGGCCACTTTGCCGACACCAAGAATGGTGTTGATGGTGATAAAGTCGCTGAATTCCCGGTAATACACGATATTCGAGAAGAGCAGCAGAGTATTCAACCCAGTAATAATCATGACTGTCAGATAGTATTTTTTCGAGCCTCTCACATAGAGGGCTGCGGACAGCAGAAATAGTGTCGTCGCTATCGGATTAATCAATAGTATGAAGTACTGGAAGATGTTTTCAACTCCCAAATTGAATTCAATCAGGTAGGCAAAACAGGTTTTCAGCCAAAAGAAAACGGCTACTATCGCAAAGAATCCGATTCTTGTATTTAGCCAGTTTGGCGTATAATTCCGTTTCAATGTATTAATCTTCCTTTCTTAGGTCAAACATATGCTTAACAAAAATACAGCTAAACATTTAACCCTAATTTTACATTCAAATAAAATGGCTGTCAATCAATTTTCCTTTACATTTAAGTAATTCAGACTCAAGTCGTATAAAAAAGTTACCTAATAACAGGGAAAACTGATATAGTATGTAATAGATACTATAAAATAAAGTAGGTCACAATTATGAAGAAAGTGTTACTAAATGAAAAAAATATTAAGAAGTTTCAGCGCGGCTACCCGTTGATTCAAGAAATCGATTTGAAGAACCGGGCCGATTTAGAGCGAATCGGGGAGTGGCTGACGTTTTATTCGCAAGATAATCAGTACCTCGGAACAGGCTATCTTGGCAGACAAAATAAAGGTGTCGGCTGGATTATCACTCATGATCCCGACCGCAAAATCAATCAGTCTTTTTTTGCGCATCTTTTCCGTCAAGCGCTGGCCAAACGGCAACCTCTGTTTCATTCGGAGGAAACGACAGCTTTTCGAGTATTTAACGGTGAAGGCGACGGCTTGGGCGGTGTGACCGTCGATATCTACAACGGCTTTGCAGTTTTGTCTTGGTACAATGACAGTATTTATTATCACCAAAAAGTGATTTTAGCTGCACTGCTGGCAGAGCTGCCTGAGATTAGCGGTGTTTATGAAAAAATCCGCTTTGCGTCTCCTGATTTGCCGGAATCCCAGCTGATTTGGGGCGAGCCGGCTCCGGAGCCGCTGATTATCAGGGAAAATGGCATCCATTTTGCGACTTACCTCAACGACGGGCTGATGACCGGCATATTCCTCGACCAGCGAGATGTCCGCAACCTCTTGATTGACGGACTAGCAAGCGGACGTACCGTGTTGAATACATTCAGCTATACGGGGGCTTTTTCGGTTGCCGCCGCAATGGGCGGTGCCGCCGAAACGACCAGCGTCGATTTAGCCAAGCGCAGTTTGCCGAAAACGAGGGAACAGTTTTCAGTCAACGGCTTGGACCCGGATGACCACCGCATCATTGTCATGGACGTGTTCGAATTTTTCAACTATGCCGTGAGGAAGCAGTTGATGTATGATGTGGTTATTTTAGACCCGCCAAGCTTTTCCAGAAACCGGAAAAATACGTTTTCTGTGACAAAAAATTATAGTGAATTAACTGAGAATGCTGTAAAATTAATAACTAAAGACGGTGTCCTGATTGCATCGACGAATGCCGCCAACCTGCCGATGGAACGCTTCATGGTCATGGTGGAACAGGGGATCAGGAAGGCGCAGCGTTCCTACAAACAAATCGGCCGCCACCGTCTGCCGTTCGATTTCGCATTGTCGAAAGATTTCAAGGAAGGGAATTATTTAAAAGTACTCGTGTATCGGGTGCAGTAAATACAAAAAAGAATGTTGGTGGTTTAATTGAGAATAAGAAATTTGACAATCGGGAAACATCAGCCAAAAATTTGCGTGCCTGTGATGGGGTATACATTTCAAGATTTGTTCGATGAAGCATTCAACCTGCTGAACGTGGATTTTGACATGATTGAGTGGCGCGCAGATTACTTTAAATACATTCATGATTTGGAACTTGTGCAAAAAGGCGCCTGGGTGCTGAGGCGCGTGCTGGGCGACAAACCAATTCTGTTTACTTTTCGAACTGCCAAAGAAGGCGGAGTGCGCCGCCTTCATCCGGATTATTATTTCAAACTGAATCAAACACTCGCACAATCAGGTTTAATCGATGCCGTTGATTTGGAATTTTTTCAGGAAGAGGGCCTGTTGAAAGAAACGATTGAAACAGCCCATCTTCACGGCACCAAAGTCGTTCTGTCCAACCATGATTTTGAAAAAACACCGGCACAAGAGGACCTGCTGCAGCGTCTTACGGCAATGGCCTCATTAGGCGGGGACATCGGCAAAATTGCTGTGATGCCGCATTCATCCAGTGATGTCCTGACGATACTGAATACAACGGATGCCTATTACCACAAAGGGATCTCCATGCCGATTGTTGCGATAGGCATGGGAGAGTACGGTAAGGTCACCAGAGTTTCCGGGGAGTTATTCGGCTCGGTGTTGACATTTGCCGCGGCAGGCGAGAGTTCAGCACCAGGGCAATTATCAGTGGATGTACTGCGCGAAACTATGAAAACATTATCGTGTGAACAAAATTGGAGTGAGTCATTTGGCTAAAAAGAAACCGCACAAAACCAATGCACTGCGCATCCTCGAGCAGAAGAAAATCCCCTTTGAGATATCTGAATATGAGTGGACGGAACACCACACAGGCGCATTTGAAACAGCCGACACATTGGGGATTTCACCCCGACTGATTTTTAAAACGCTGGTCGCCGTCGGGAATAAAACCGGGCCGTTAGTGGCAGTCATTCCGGGAAGCGACACACTCGATTTAAAGAAACTGGCAAAAATCAGCGGCAACAAAAAAGTTGACATGCTGCCGCAAAAAGAGCTTGAACCGCTCACAGGCTATGTGCATGGCGGCTGTTCGCCGGTAGGGATGAAAAAACAGCTGGCCACCTTTTTTTCAGACAAAGCCCTGTCATTTGACAGCATATACGTTTCAGCCGGTAAGCGCGGCTTGCAAATGCGGGTTTCTCCGCAGCAACTGGCCCAAGCAGTCAATGGTACCTTTGCAGATGTTACTGTTGAAAAGACATAAAAAAACAGCCAGACAGGCTGTTTTTTTTATGTCCACTGCAAGTAACTGGCTGTTTCTGCGGCATGTTTTCCTGCGACAAAACCGGTCACAAAAGCTGCTGTGATGTTGTACCCGCCCGTATAGCCGTTGATATCAAGCAATTCACCAGCAAAAAACAAGCCGTCAACTAATCGGCTTTCCATCGTTTTGGGAGTGACTTCCGGCAAGTCAATGCCGCCTCCGGTCACAAAGGATTTTTCCAGCGGATATGTTTGATGAACCGGCAGGGGGAAATGTTTCACTAATTTAGCAAATGCCAACAATTTTTTTTCAGTCACCTGTTTAAAGGGCTCTTGCTGGCCGATGCCGGACACTTCAAGCAGAAACAACACGTATCGCTCAGGCAGAAACTGTTTCAACCCGTTTTTGACGGATTTATTGCCTTGACGAGTCTGTTCCATTTTTAATTGAGAGACAATCTCCGCCTCAGAGCTGTCCGGCATGGCATCTATTTCAACCAGTACTTCAGGCCGCCGGACGAGTTCTTGATTGACAAACATGCTGCACCTTAAAGCGGCAGGGCCAGAGAGTCCGAAGTGAGTGAACAGCACATCCATTCTGTGTGCCGCAATGCTCTTGCCTTTTTCATCCAAAACAGACAGTGTGACATCCTGTAAGGAGAGTCCTTGTAACGTTTTGTCGCGTATGAAGCCGGCATTGGATTTGAGCGGCGATTCTGTTGCATAGAGGCGTGTCACATGGTGGCCGCATTCTTTGGCAAGTTTATAGCCGTCACCAGTGGAACCTGTATAGCCGTAAGTCAGCCCGCCGGTTGTGAGAATGACACAGCGCGCTGCCAGCTGTTCGCCGTCAGCCAGCTCAACACCAGCAATAGCACCGTCTGTCACGATTAGATGGGCAACCGGACGTTGGTACAATGTCCTGACCCCAAGCTCTTTCAAACGGTTTAAAAGGCAGGTAACAATCGTTTTAGAGCTGTCGCTTACGGGAAACATCCGGCCGTGGTCTTCTTCCTTCAGGGAGACGCCGTTTTCTTCGAAGAAAGCCATGATATCGTAATTATCGAATTGAGAAAAAGCACTGTAAAGAAACGTGCCGTTTCCCGGTATGTGTTCGATGATATGTGCAGACGGGCGGTTGTTCGTGACATTGCAGCGGCCGCCGCCTGTCAACGTCAACTTACGTCCCATTTTTTTGTTTTTTTCAATAATGAGGGTCTTTGCACCAGACTGGGCAGCAGATATGGCTGCCATCATGCCGCTGGTTCCTCCCCCGACAACAATGACATCGTAAGTCATGTCATTCCTCCTCTATTCGATAAACTATCCTTAAAAAAAATGTTTAGAAAATTAGAAAAATTTGCTGTACACTTTCTGAAAGAATCTGTATACTATTAGCATCAAAAAATAAGGGTGTGGAAACAATGGTAAATGTAGAACAATATTTGGCCGACTTGTTGACAAAAGTGGAGGCCAAAAATAAAGGGCAAGATGAGTACCTCCAAGCAGTCCAGGAATTCATTCCCTCAATTGCCCCTTTCCTTGAAAAGAACCCGGTCTACGTGGAAAAAAACCTGCTGGACATCCTGTTATTGCCTGAAAGGTTAATTCAATTCAGAGTACCATGGATGGACGATGAAGGCAACTGGTGTGCCAACACAGGGTATAGGGTTCAATACAATTCTGCATTAGGACCATACAAAGGCGGATTGAGATTTCATCCGACCGTTAATCAAAGTATCATGAAGTTTCTGTCTTTTGAGCAAATTTTCAAAAACAGTTTGACCGGTCTTGCCATGGGTGGCGGCAAAGGCGGCAGTGATTTCGATCCAAAAGGAAAATCAGACGGCGAAATCATGAGATTTTGCCAAAGTTTCATGCTGGAGTTGCAAAAGCACATCGGCCCGGACGTTGATGTCCCGGCAGGGGATATCGGTGTGGGGGCACGGGAAATCGGCTATTTGTTTGGTGCCTACAAACGGTTGAACGGCTATGAATACGGCACGCTGACAGGCAAACCGCTTCCGCTGGGCGGAAGTTTGGCACGTACAGAAGCTACCGGTTACGGTTTGGTTTATTTCGTCAAACACCTGTTGGCAGACCAGAACGACACGCTGACAGGAAAGAAAATCGTGGCTTCCGGCAGCGGCAACGTAGCCATCTATGCCATCGAAAAAGCTCATCAGCTCGGTGCAACAGTGTATGCCTGCTCGGATTCTTCAGGTTACGTCTTTGATTCAGAAGGAATTGACGTAGAATTATTGAAAGAAATAAAAGAAGTGAGGCGTGCGCGCTTGAGTGAATATGCCGTCGCCAGAGAAAGTGCTGTTTACCGAGAAAATGCCAGTGTCTGGCAGATGCCGTTCGCCTATGATATCGCACTGCCATGTGCCACTCAAAATGAAATCGACGTGGTACAGGGAGAAATGCTGGTTGAAAACGGCGTTTCGATTGTGGCGGAAGGTGCGAATATGCCGACGACGATGGCTTGCGTTCATTTATTAAATGAGCATGGCATTGTGTACTGTCCCGGCAAAGCAGCAAACGCCGGCGGAGTAGCCGTATCAGGTTTGGAAATGGCACAAAATGCCCACCGCATCTCATGGTCATTTGAAAAAGTCGATCGTGAACTGGAGAAAATCATGAAAGATATTTATGAAAATTGCCGGGATACAGCGGAGACTTATTGTACGGCAGGGGACTTTTTGGCAGGCGCCAATATCGCTGGTTTTGAAAAAGTCGCGGATGCCATGATTCGTGAAGGTCTCGTGTAACGACTGAAACGCTGAAAAAAGATGACGTTTGGAAGCAGTTAATCACTGCTTCCAAACGTTTTTTTCATGTCAATTATCTGACCAGTCTGCTCCAAAAGCAGGTTAGCTGATGAAAATGTCACATAAATAGATGATTTTCTTTTTTGTTTTCATTAAAACTTGAAAAAATACCGAAAAAAAAGTAAAGTATAGATGTGAACGATAATTCAAAGTAAGTCTTTTAGGAGGATGAAAATGAGCCATATTAAGTTTGATTATTCTAAAGTGGATAAATTTATCGGCGAACATGAGCTGGGGTATATGCAAAATGAAGTCACAGCAGCCGACAAAGCATTACGCGAAGGAACTGGCGCAGGAAGTGATTATCTAGGGTGGATTGATTTACCTGTCAACTATGACAAAGAAGAATTTGCTCGTATCAAGCAGGCAGCTGCAAAAATTCAAAAAGATTCTGACGTGCTGGTGGTCATCGGTATTGGCGGTTCTTACCTTGGTGCCAAAGCAGCCATTGATTTTCTGAACCATTCTTTTTACAATCTGCTCGATAAAGAAGAACGAAACGCACCGCAAGTCTTTTTTGCGGGCAACAGCATCAGCTCGACTTATTTGGCTGATTTGATTCATATCATCGGCGACCGTGATTTCTCGGTGAATGTGATCTCTAAATCAGGGACAACTACTGAGCCGGCGATTGCTTTCCGCATCTTCAAAGAATTACTGGTAAATAAATACGGACAGGAAGAAGCCAACAAACGCATTTACGCAACAACTGACAAAGCCAAAGGCGCTGTTAAGACAGAAGCTGATGCTGAAGGTTGGGAAACGTTTGTGATTCCTGATGATGTCGGCGGACGTTTCTCTGTGTTGACTGCGGTTGGTCTTTTGCCGATTGCTGTGACAGGTGCTGACATTGATGAGCTGATGAGCGGTGCAGCTGCTGCGCGCGATGCGTACAGCCAGCCTGACTTGGCAACTAACGAAGCATATCAGTATGCCGCCTTGCGCAACATTTTGTACCGTAAAGGCAAAGTAACAGAACTGCTGATTAACTATGAACCGGGCCTGCAATATTTCTCAGAGTGGTGGAAGCAATTATTCGGCGAATCAGAAGGAAAAGACCAGAAAGGCATTTATCCTTCCAGCGCCAACTTCTCCACGGACTTGCATTCATTGGGGCAGTATATTCAGGAAGGCCAACGCAATATTTTTGAAACAGTCATTAAAGTTGATAAAGCAAGACACACACTGACGATTCCAAAAATGGCGCAAGACTTGGACGGCTTGGGTTATCTGGAAGAAAAAGAAATCGACTTTGTGAACACGAAAGCCTTCCAGGGCACTTTGCTGGCACACACAGACGGCGATGTACCAAATTTTGTGATTACTATTCCGGAAATGAATGCCTACACATTAGGCTATCTGATGTACTTCTTCGAGATTGCTGTCGGTATCTCCGGCTACTTGAATGCTGTCAATCCATTTGACCAGCCGGGCGTGGAAGCTTACAAGAAAAATATGTTTGCTCTATTAGGGAAACCAGGATTTGAAGAGTTGGCTGACGAGTTGAACAAACGTCTGTAAATCAACGTTAATCCAGTGTTTGGCATATTCGTGGTACTACATATATGTTTGCTTAAAACGAAATTTGGTACTACATTGTCTAAAATGAGGCATCTGAGATTTTTTCAGATGCCTTTTTCGTTTAGATAGGTTTCGTATTTTGCCATTGCGCGTTTTTTGATTTCAGGGGTTCTGTTGCAAAGTTTAGAAATGAGCAATACAGGTTTCATACTAGCTATATGTTAAGCAGGTATTCCTAATATCTTCATTTCTGTGCATACTGAAAAACCGAAGAGTACCCTCTTTTCGCTTCTTCTTATATAATCCTCAAATGGCTTCCATGCGTTTAATCGTCGTTGAGGCTGTTCGTAAGCTTCGATAGAATTTGTTTCGTCGCTTGATGGGACGGTGATCTTGTTCAATGAGGTTATTTCGGTATTTCACCGTGCGATGTTCTGTCCGCTGATAAAACCCGTGTTCCAGACTCCAGACATTTTTTGAAGGAACTGCCAATAGAAGGAGCTCTATCGGTAACTAAAACCCTTGGATCATCGAACTGTTTTACTAATCTCTTGAGAAAGGCGTAAGCTGCTTGTGTATCGCGCTTTTTACGCAACCATATATCCAAAGTGAGACCATCTGCATCGATCGCCCGATAAACTAAGATTGTACTGAAGATAGTAGCCTACAGCAACAATAATGACATCTTTCATAAATTGCTTGCCTTTAAAGTGATCCATCTTCGTTCCTCCTAGTCCATATTAAACTAAGTTTACCTTAAAATGACTCTGATGGGAAACTTTGCAACAGAACCATCCAATGTGTCAGCGGTCAGCACCTCGAGATTGGAAATGTGCTCAAACAGGAATGTCAAATACTTTCCTGGATCAAACTGGTTTGCTTTGGCCATCCGAATGATGCTCAAGAAGATACCCGTTTGAATACTGCAGACGACTAGAGCCACCTAAGCGGAGTTTAGAGCCATCAAATGCGGAGAAAGGAGCCGGTGAGGGCATGACAATAAGCCTCCATTTTTCACCGCATCTGAGGGCTCACTTCTCTACACTAATAGCTCTTTTAGCATGGAACACTCAAAAGGTTTGTAATTTTCAGAATATTCACTCTATTTTTTATAGATATCTTCAATACTTATGTTATAAAGTTTGCAAATCTCAATAAGATTATTTCCATCTGGTATGTTTTTGCTGTTTTCCCATCTGGAAACAGTTTGTCGTGACACTTTTAGAAATTCAGCAATATCACATTGTGAATAATTATGTTTTGTTCTCAATTTTTTTAAATTATCGCTAATCAATTTAATCAAGTCCTTCCGGGTGAATAGTAATGATGTAACATGATTGATGATTGTTTTTTTCATTGTAACAAAATAATATAAATTATATCAATAATTTTTTTTATACTACAGTTTTTTTTGCTACAGTACTATCTAATTTTGATAATCATTTTTCGTGTAATCATGTAGCTAGAATAACTATACAATAAAATGATGCTAATTCATTTTAAATTAAGAATATGATTCATACATTTATAAGAAAGGAGAAAATGTTAAAAATAGTTGTTATAGTAAAGAGTCATAGATATTAAAAAAATGTATATTAGCAATATACATGATGAGGAAATAGGATGAAAAAGAAAATTATTCTGTCGCTCGCTATACTTAGTATGTTTACATCGACTGTTTTATGCAGCAACTTACAAAAGCTCTAATGGTAGATCTTGGGTAAGGAACACAGAAAATTGGCATCAGCTATCTTACTTTGGAGAAACTTACGCTCAAAAAGGAAACAGAATGGCACAAATTACTTACTATCGCAGTGGAAAATATATTGCAGGAGCCTATGCTTATGTAGATTCATGGCGTAATGTTACAAGTGATTATGACAGTGTCACAGTTTGGGATTCTTTAAATTCATGGGCTCCCAAAACAACATTTTATTATAGTTTATAATAAAAAATAATTATTATCATCATTAAATAATTTATGATGGTAAGTGGTTCATATTGTTGCCATTTGCTTAGTGTAAAGGTAAAGTGTAGGGATTGGCGAAGGTAAATGAATAGATAAAAAACATCATAAAACCAATGCGTAACCATTCTTTTTGGGGAAGTTATGTAACTATAAATGCAAATCTCTGCACTTTTCTTTGAAAAATAAAAACATTGAGTGATTTAAAAAAGAAGGACTAAATGAGAGATAAAACAAGAACGACACATATATTATTAAATGTGTACACGATTTTGCTAACTGGATTATTTATGATTTTCAACAATCAGAGTAGATCAGTTATGTTTATAATAACCATGTTTTGTATCAATATCGCCGTTTTTTCAGTGACCATTATTGCTAACAAGAAGGAGATAAGAATTCATTATGTTGTTGGAAAGTCAAAAAAAAGACTAATAAAAGACAGTATCGTGTTAGACATTTCTTCCCAACTGGGAAGTTTATTAGTATTTGTCTCATCTACATGGTTAATACTTAAAACTCATGATATTGGTATATTTACTACTTTGACCATACTTATAGTCACTTTAAGTTCGTTCAAAGCGTTTATATTATATATATTACTAAGGAAAATAATATGAAAAAAATTAATTTACTGATAGTTAAAAAAAGATTTTTTTTATTCATCTTACTGTGTTTAACCACTTTTTTGATGAATTTGTACCTTTGGAATGAAACCAGTCAGATGATTAGACAGCTTCCGACTCTAATCGAATTGGAAAGTAAAGCATCTACAACTATTTATGAAATCAACTATACGCCTTATGCGGATGAAGATGGTCTGATTAAATCACACTCACGCGAAACAAAAAAAGCTGTTTATCACTTATTAGCGAATAATTTTTTTGATACCAATGATAATCCGAAAATGTACTTGAATAAACAGGAATTTCTGTCAAGTAGAAATGGGGGAAATGACAAATCGAAATTGACAGCTGTTACCAAGAGTATGCTGGAAGAGCAACTCTTGGCTGACGATATTGACACGATGTTTATGAATGACTTGCTGATTTTTGATGTTAAGCAGTCTACCTTAAAGAAGGTGGAAAAATCAGCAGCAAATTTGAATTTTTCAATCAATATCCGATCATTAAGAGAGAGATTTCAATCAGAAATCAAGTACTATGTAGGAAATTTCATTTTCGGCTTAGTGTTTTCCTTGATTTTCATGTCATTTGGTGCACTGATCATCTATTGGATCACGTCTTCCAGTTTAAAGATTTTTCAACAGGAAATCAAATTACTGCGAGTAGTCGGATTATCGACAAAAAAAATAATCAGTAATTTCAGATATGTGTTGGCAACTCCCATTGTATTTGCCAGTTGTGGGTTCGTAATATTTGCCTATTTAACAGGATTTGGCGTATTACTTGCCGACTATCTGTATCTGATTCTAATAAATACCAGTTTGGTCCTTTTTTCTAATTTGATTACCAAGAAAAAAATCTGGAGGATGCTGGATGCTTAAACTAACTCATCTTACAAAAACATATAAAGAAAAAAGAATATTCCAAAATGCCCGATTCGAAGCAGAGCTGGGTGAGATTGTTCTCCTCATGGGTAAATCTGGCATTGGAAAATCCACGTTGCTTGACATTATCGCAGGGATAAAACAATACGATTCAGGAGAATACTATTACCAAGAAACACAACTATTTCCAGAGAATGATGAACAAATGAGCCGATTTCGTAATCAGATGATTGGCTATATTTTACAGGATTTTGCCTTGATAGATGATTATACTGTCATGGAAAATATCATGCTGCCATCGCTATATAATTCCCAAATAAAAAAATCGACTGCAGAAAAGAGAGCAAGAGAGCTGGCGAACCGTTTTGATTTAAGTGATGTTCTTGCTGAAAAGGTCAGAAAAATTTCTGGTGGTCAAAAACAAAGAGCCGCTATCATCCGCAGTTTGATACTGGACCCACCAATCATTTTGGCCGATGAACCAACAACAAATTTAGACTCAGAAAACTTTGAACTGGTTATGCGGCTATTTAATCAATTAAAACAGGAAGGAAAAGTACTCATTATTGCCACACATGATGAACGAATACTTTCGATAGCGGATAAAGCTTATCATGTTGTTAATTATAAGATAATTGTTTAGCTAGAAAATAATAATATTCACTAGTGTCGAATTGGGTCTGTAAAGGATTTTATGTAAATTCTTTACAGACCCGAAATTCCTCTTAGATGGCTTTAATCGTCTGCAGTACTCATTCTCCTTGGTAAATGTCTGTCTAGGTCTACGTTCTGCCATGATGATTGGATGGGTTATACTTAAGTGGACAGAAAGATAAGCGAATTTGGGAGGGATAGACATGAAGAGAAGATCTTATTCAAAAGAGTTTAAACGTCAAGCCGTGTTACTCGTTCTAAATGAAGGCAACCCGCCACAAACAGTCGCTAAACAACTGGATGTCCATGTTAATTCCTTATACCGTTGGATAACTGAGTATGAAACGTACGGTGAACGGGCTTTTCCAGGAAAAGGCAGCAGAGAGTTTATCAGGCAGAATCAACTAAAACAGCTTCAGAAAGAAAACCAGGCACTGAAAGAAGAGCTAGAGATATTAAAAAAGTTCCGGGTCTTTCTCAAGAAAAGCCCAAGGTGATATTTTCCTTTATTCAAGAAAACAAGGAACAATTATCTGTTGTACGGGCTTGTAAGTACTTTAATGTATCAAGAGCTGGATATTATGTTTTTTGTCATAGAAAAACCACCGCACTTGAACTGGAAAATGAGTCCTTGTCTGCCTTACTTGTCGATTTATTTAAACAACACAAAGGCAGGTATGGCGCTAGAAGATTGACATTTATCTTGTGGAGAGACTATCAACTACGTGTCAGTAGAAGGCGGATCACCCGGCTGTGGTATGGCAACCCCTTTTTTGACAAAATTTATAAGGTGTCGTTCCTTTTATCATGTTATCCGATTGCCCTTGACAGCGAGCCTCCCCGTCTGTGAGTTTTCACGATCAGCTTCCCAGCTTTAAAAAGTCAGGATCGTTTCCGTGACGGTATCACAGACGGGCTCACTATCAA
>NZ_NGKC01000030.1 GCF_003987655.1 Vagococcus acidifermentans
GGCAGCGTCCTACTCTCACAAAGGGAAACCCTTCACTACCCTCGGCGCTAAGAAGCTTAACTGCTGTGTTCGGCATGGTTACAGGTGTATCCTTCCTGCCATCGCCACCACACTTTGTGTCTGTCTTTCATTGAGTGAGTTGCTCACTCAAAACTGGCGTTGAAGTCGTCTCTCATACAACCACCGATCATTGTGGTTAAGTCCTCGACCGATTAGTACTGGTCCGCTCCATACATCACTGCACGTCCACTTCCAGCCTATCTACCTGATCATCTCTCAGGGGTCTTACTTTCTTAAAGAAATGGGAAATCTCATCTTGAGGGGGGCTTCACGCTTAGATGCTTTCAGCGTTTATCCCGTCCACACATAGCTACCCAGCGATGCTCCTGGCGGAACAACTGGTACACCAGAGGTGTGTCCATCCCGGTCCTCTCGTACTAAGGACAGCGCCTCTCAAATTTCCTACGCCCGCGACGGATAGGGACCGAACTGTCTCACGACGTTCTGAACCCAGCTCGCGTGCCGCTTTAATGGGCGAACAGCCCAACCCTTGGGACCGACTACAGCCCCAGGATGCGACGAGCCGACATCGAGGTGCCAAACCTCCCCGTCGATGTGAACTCTTGGGGGAGATAAGCCTGTTATCCCCAGGGTAGCTTTTATCCGTTGAGCGATGGCCCTTCCATGCGGTACCACCGGATCACTAAGCCCGACTTTCGTCCCTGCTCGAGTTGTTGCTCTCGCAGTCAAGCTCCCTTCTGCCTTTGCACTCTACGAATGATTTCCAACCATTCTGAGGGAACCTTTGGGCGCCTCCGTTACTTTTTGGGAGGCGACCGCCCCAGTCAAACTGCCCATCTGACACTGTCTCCCACCACGTTTAGTGGCGCGGGTTAGAATGGTCATAACACAAGGGTAGTATCCCACCAGCGCCTCCATCGAAACTAGCGTCCCGATTTCTACGGCTCCTACCTATCCTGTACGTGTGTCACAAACACTCAATATCAAACTACAGTAAAGCTCCATGGGGTCTTTCCGTCCTGTCGCGGGTAACCTGCATCTTCACAGGTACTAAAATTTCACCGAGTCTCTCGTTGAGACAGTGCCCAAATCGTTACGCCTTTCGTGCGGGTCGGAACTTACCCGACAAGGAATTTCGCTACCTTAGGACCGTTATAGTTACGGCCGCCGTTTACTGGGGCTTCAATTTTGAGCTTCGCTTGCGCTAACCCATCCTCTTAACCTTCCAGCACCGGGCAGGCGTCAGCCCCTATACGTCATCTTTCGATTTTGCAGAGACCTGTGTTTTTGATAAACAGTCGCTTGGGCCTATTCACTGCGGCTGTCCCGGAGGACAGCACCCCTTTTCCCGAAGTTACGGGGTCATTTTGCCGAGTTCCTTAACGAGAGTTCGCTCGCTCACCTTAGGATGCTCTCCTCGACTACCTGTGTCGGTTTGCGGTACGGGTCCCTTGTTTCTCACTAGAAGATTTTCTTGACAGTGTGGCGTCAGAAACTTCGGTACTTATGTTCCCTCCCCATCACAACTTGTCCTTACGACACAAAGCATTTGACTCTGCGTCAGACTCATTGCTTGGACAGACTCTTCCAATCGTCTGCTTTTCTTAGCCTCCTGTGTCCCTCCTTCGCTCAAACAAAACATGGGAGTACAGGAATATCAACCTGTTGTCCATCGCCTACGCCTGTCGGCCTCGGCTTAGGTCCCGACTAACCCTGGGAGGACGAGCCTTCCCCAGGAAACCTTAGTCATACGGTGGACAGGATTCTCACCTGTCTTTCGCTACTCATACCGGCATTCTCACTTCCAAGCGCTCCAGCAGTCCTCACGATCTGCCTTCAACGCCCTTAGAACGCTCTCCTACCATGACACCATTGGTGTCATCCACAGCTTCGGTAATATGTTTAGCCCCGGTAAATTTTCGGCGCAGGGGCACTCGACTAGTGAGCTATTACGCACTCTTTAAATGGTGGCTGCTTCTAAGCCAACATCCTAGTTGTTTGTGCACCCCCACATCCTTTTCCACTTAACATATATTTGGGGACCTTAGCTGGTGGTCTGGGCTGTTTCCCTTTCGACAATGGATCTTATCACTCACTGTCTGACTCCCGGATATAAATGAATGGCATTCGGAGTTTATCTGAATTCGGTAACCCGAGATGGGCCCCTAGTCCAAACAGTGCTCTACCTCCATCATTCTCACTTCCGAGGCTAGCCCTAAAGCTATTTCGGAGAGAACCAGCTATCTCCAAGTTCGTTTGGAATTTCTCCGCTACCCACACCTCATCCCCGCACTTTTCAACGTACGTGGGTTCGGTCCTCCAGTGTGTTTTACCACACCTTCAACCTGGACATGGGTAGGTCACATGGTTTCGGGTCTACGACTACGTACTCACTCGCCCTATTCAGACTCGCTTTCGCTGCGGCTCCGGCTCTTCACCTTAACCTCGCACGCAATCGTAACTCGCCGGTTCATTCTGCAAAAGGCACGCCATCACCCATTAACGGGCTTTGACTTGTTGTAGGCACACGGTTTCAGGTTCTATTTCACTCCCCTCCCGGGGTGCTTTTCACCTTTCCCTCACGGTACTGGTTCACTATCGGTCACTAGAGAGTATTTAGCCTTGGGAGATGGTCCTCCCGGATTCCGACGGAATTTCTCGTGTTCCGCCGTACTCAGGATACTCATAGGTGTGCGCGTCATTTCGCCTACGGGGCTTTTACCCACTCCGGCTGACCTTTCCAGGTCGATTCGACTATCACCCGCACTTGCCATAACTGAGTCCTACAACCCCAGAGAGCAAGCTCTCTGGTTTGGGCTCTTTCCGTTTCGCTCGCCGCTACTCAGGAAATCGATTTTTCTTTCTCTTCCTGCAGGTACTTAGATGTTTCAGTTCTCTGCGTCTACCTCGCCTGCGCTATGTATTCACACAAGCGTAACATCCTATAAAAGATGCTGGGTTCCCCCATTCGGAAATCTCTGGATCACAGCTTACTTACAGCTCCCCAAAGCATATCGGCGTTAGTCCCGTCCTTCATCGGCTTCTAGTGCCAAGGCATCCACCGTGCGCCCTTATTCACTTAACCTTTTTCCAACCATCCGGTTGGATACGTCAATCACAAACAGCGATATCTGTGTCGACGCATTCTTCTTCGTGCTGAACTTTTGTTTTAAAAAACTCTTTTTCAACGCGGTGTTCTCGGTTTGTTGTTGATGTCTAACTTCAACTATCCAGTTTTCAATGAGCAAC
>NZ_NGKC01000031.1 GCF_003987655.1 Vagococcus acidifermentans
ATTTGCTGTTTAAATTCCTTGGTAAATGTCCGTCTCGGTCTACGTTCTGACATGTTGATTCCTCCAGTGTGTTTTATTATAGTTTACACACCTTATTTTTATTGTCTAGTCCAGTGTAGCCTGTCCAGATAAATACAGTTTATTTTTATGAAGTACTTGCCAACATTCATTTTTTATAAGCCCTAACATATAAAATACCTCCTAATAAACTAAGTCTTTTTTCTTGAAACTCAAGAAACTTATACTTGTAAAGATAAACAAATAGACAAAAGTCATAATTATTGCTATAATCCCATCTCTCCCCATATTTTCAAAAACAAAGAATCGATAAAGGTAAGAGAAATGATATGCTGGCGAATAAGGATTCCCTATACTAATTCCATTTAAATTCATTCCTAGTATCATCAAGCCAGAAGATCCAATAATTGTGCTAATTTGATCCCCTGTCATAAGAGCAAGACAAATAACAAAAATTCCATAAGCCATAGCTGGAACCGTTAGAATTAAATATGAACCAATCGTTATGAATATACCTTTTATGGTTCCGTAGCTAAGACCTTCATATTCAAATACATTTCCCCATCCAAGATGATAAACACCCAGTGCGTATGAAACTACTAGAAAAAATACAGTAAGGCTTAAAATCATAACCATTAAAGACATAATCTTGGCTTTAATCAATTGATTTCTATCTACAGGATAGAGTAAAGAAAGCTTAAGCGTTCCTTGTTGATATTCTCTAGAAATAGTATCAGCTATAAAAATTGGGATAAAGAACATCATAAATTGAACATATATTTCTGCAAGGGCTAAAGGTGCTGATTGACCATTTGTAAAAGTCCAAATAGTATCTTCGTCCAAACCTGGTTTGTAGCTAAGTAAATTAACAACTATAAAAAACAAGTGGATTCCTGCAAAAATATAGAGTTTTTTTGTTCTAAACAATTTATAGCATTCATTTTTAAATAATTTCATTCACTCATACCTCCCTTGTTAGCCTAAAGTAAAAGTCTTCAAGAGATTCACCTGACCCATTTCCACACAGGTTTTCTATCCTATCTTCTGTAACAAGCTTACCCCCATGGATAATACCGATTCGATTACAAATGTTTTGCATGTGGTGAAGAAGATGACTGGAAATGAAAAATGTAATGTTCTTTTCCCTAGCCAAATATAAAATAAGCTCTTCAATTTCCATCATTCCTTGTGGATCTAATCCATTTGTTGGTTCATCAAGAATTATAAGCTGAGGATTGCCCAGTAAGGCATTAGCTATGCCAAGTCTTTGCTTCATACCAAGCGAATAGGTAGATACCTTATCCTTAGCCCTATTTTCTAAGCCTACTATAGATAAAACTTCCATAATATGACCTTTTTCAAGTCCTGGAATGAGGTTGGCAATCAGCTTCAAGTTATTGTAGCCAGACAAGTATCCATAGAATGATGGAGATTCTACCATTGCCCCTACTTGATTAATGGCATTCTTGAAATCATCTTTTAAATCATAACCGGAAAAAGTAACTGTTCCCTTATCAGGATATACAAGGCCGGTAAGCATACGAATAATAGTAGTTTTTCCTTGTCCGTTCCTTCCCAAAAATCCGTAAATATCACCTTTATAAACTTTAATATCTATATCCTCTACAACTGTTCTTCTATGGAAGGACTTTGTAAGGTTCTTTGTTTCTAACAAAATATTTTTATTCATGTAGAATTTCTCCTTTTCATAAATTGATTAATTTTTCAATCTAATATCATTCTACATGGCAAAAATAAAGTAATACTTTCTAAAAAATTAAAATTTGATAAACTTGCTTTATAACCTACTCTAAAAATTTTTAGTATTTTCTATATCCAATGATTTATTTTATGAACTTATAAATTACATGAAAAACCAAAACGGTTTTATGGATAAGAAGCAGAATAAATAAATATCTTCTCAATACCTATCCTAGGGGTAAAATGGGATATATTCGAATTTATATTTCTATCTACAATTATGGTATGCCCTACAAAATCATATCCCCAAATCTGACTAGTCAAGTCCATAATCTTGTGTAAAATACTATACAATGTTTCACTAGTCTTTTAGTGTTCAAACTTAATATACTTTCTTGTAGAACTAAGCCATTCATCGTGGAAGTCCATCAGGACAGCCCCAATC
>NZ_NGKC01000032.1 GCF_003987655.1 Vagococcus acidifermentans
TGCCAGAAACAAAACTTTTCATTAATTGATCATATTTAACGTTAGAAATATCCTGAATAGTCCATTTTAAATACTCCGATAAAGTCACAGTAGGTGTATAAAAACGAGAAAATGTTGTGCCGCTTCTTCCTATATGATCTACCTTAATCAACTCTTTGTTCAATAACTGTCTAACAATCACAGGAACAGTATTTTTATTTAGTGAACTATCATTATCCAAAATATTTTTTACTGACAGAGCATTTTCGCTATTTAAAAAAATTTCTAGTATTTCTTTTTCTTTTTTTGTTAAAGAATTAATAATCATTAGAATCCCCTCTTCAATATAAATATATTTACAAAGTATATTATATCAGTTGATAGTGGAATAATACAGTCTTCATGATGACAGATTGTGGTTTGCAAAGAAAAATAACTTCCCCCTTGAATTCATAATACTCTCTTTTCGAATATGACTGATCCTATAAAAAAGTATCATAAATGAACTTCATACAGATTAACCACAGATTGTTGAGAATCGATAAAAACAGGTTTATGTGTTCAACATAATTATTATCCTCCTATAAAAAATCACTCAGTTTAGACACAGGTAATATGCTAAAACTGCGACATTATTTAAATACAAATAATATTATAATATGGTTGCATTATTTAAATACATGGACTATACTATTTTTGTAAAATATAGGAGGTATTTTACAATGCGAAGGTTTACCACTTGTAAAAAAACAGTTTGTTAGACAAGTGGCAAACTGATACTGTTCTAAAAATAAATTTGAATGGAGTGGTTTAAAATTGAAAAAAAAGCTTGTTTTAGGATTATCATTATTAACGATCGGAGCTGCTATTGTGCCTGGGACACTCGGAACTGTTGCTTATGCTGACTCTGTGAACGCCACCCAAGCGAATTATACTTTTAATCAAGAAGAAACAGATGTTAAAGTATTCTCTATATCTAACGCTCAAGCATTTGAAGCGGCAGAGAATGCTGGTATTGATGTTAAAAGTATCATTGGTGAGGAAGCTTACAATCAAGCTTTACAAGAAGATATGTTTCGTAGAGGTAGTTCATGGATAAAAACTTATAAAGTAGGAAAAGAAACCAGAATTTCTATGGGAATTAATTCAGCTCTGGTTAAGACCTGGAAATATGGAGGTAGGGCTGCAATTTATGCTATGCAAGCATATGGAAAGGTAGTAGGACTGCCTTTAGATCCAATGGTTGCTAATGGCATGCACAATCAATTGAAAACGATTGATGCATCAAGAGGTTATAAGTGGGTTATAGGAACGAAGCCTTGGAGAATTGTAAGCCATGGGTATCAATAATGTAAATGTAAAAAAAGCAAACCTATCTTTTAGGTTTGCTTTTTTTTAACAAAATTTTTATTTGTGTTCGTATAGGAATCCCAGATATTTTTTTATTTCTTATCATCATACCTATGTTTTCTGCAAAGATACCGTAAGCAAAATAAGCGCCTATTATGGACAATATAGTTAATATTACAGTTTTTATAAAAAAAACTCCTTTCTTGGTTAGGGATTACAAATATGTTATACCATAAAAAATATGGTTAAGCATTAGACTGTAGTCATAGTTTATTCTTTCGATAAAAGATATTATTCTAAGAATGTAACTAAAATTCCTACTAGAAAAACTTCCCAGCATATTATGTTATGGTAAAATCTACCTCGACAAATACAACATAAATCCTAGTATAAAAATAGAAATGTAGACATGAATAAAATATTTAATAACTTTTAAAAATGGTTCTTTGCTTCTGTTCGTCCAGTGCCATTTATATTTTATTACTTCATCCCTTTTCTAAAATACAGTTATCTTATTTTAAAGTGTTCAACACATTTTAGTCAAGTCCATAATCTTGTGTAAAATACTATACAATGTTTCACTAGTCTTTTAGTGTTCAAACTTAATATACTTTCTTGTAGAACTAAGCCATTCATCGTGGAAGTCCATCAGGACAGCCCCAATC
>NZ_NGKC01000034.1 GCF_003987655.1 Vagococcus acidifermentans
CAGGACATCGAGAATGTTCTGACGCTCTCGCGTCAGAGACGCATGATAGAAAACAACGGGATGGTCGGCTTTATCCAGTGTTTGGAATAACCACATGCGACCATCAGAGGTCGCGGGACGGCCATCTGAACGATTTAAAATTTGGACAGGCGTCTCATCGGCATGGATGACTTCTTCCTGACTCAATGTCTGGCGCAGTCGGTCGTAAATAGGAGCCAACCACTCTTGTGCACTACGGATAACCCAATTTGCCAGTGTTTTTCTCGTTACAGAGAGACCATAATCACGCCATTCTTTTTCTTGTCGATAAAGCGGTAGACTCATCTCATATTTTTGATGGAAGAGCCAGGCCAACACAGTTGGACCAGCAAAACTTTTTGCCAATGGCGCCTTAGGCGCTGGTGCGCGCTTGATGGAAGAAATGCCTGCTGTTCGGCATGTCAGGCAATCATAAGAGTGTTCAATGTAAACTTTCTTTTTTAGGCTGGCAGGAATAAAAACAACTTCTTCACGAACTGTTTTTTGCCCCATATGATGCAAATCATTCCCGCAAAGGTCACACTGGCAGTTTCCTTCCGTCAAATGACAATGGATTTCTTCCACGGGTAAATGAGCAATCAAAGAAGCTTTTAGACCTTTTCGTTTTTTACGTCGTCTGACACGTTCGACGACGGTTTCTTCTTCGGTTGTCTCCGCCGGTTGAAAACCTGTGCATCTTCAAAGAGAGATAATTGATTGTCATTCGTTGTTTTTTCACTGGAAGAGCCAAATAATTTCTTCGTTAAATAAGCTAACTGCTCATTTAGAGACTTAATCTGTTCTGCTTGATCTGCTACTTGTGTTGTTAGCCGTGCATTGTTTTCCGTTAACAGTTTGACCAATTCTTCCATTGTGCGGCACCACTCTCTGTTGTTGTTTTAAAAATTGTACCACACAAACTAACCGAGCTAAACCCCTAATTTAGCTCGGTTAGTTTTTAATTGAGGTAACCAGGTTTAGCTGGTTTTAAGGCCTTTGGCTGTTGGAGGGAAAGTCCTTCCAACAGCCAACGTAATTCTTGTTGACTCAGTTGTTGCACGTCCTCTCTTTTTCTGGGCCATTGCAATTTGCCTGACTCTAACCGTTTGTAAAGTAGTAAGAAACCGTCCTGATCCCAGTAAAGAGCTTTGAAACGATCGATTTTACCTCCGCAGAATAAAAAGAGGGCTTGGCTGAAGACATCCAACTGATACGTATCGGTCACAATGGCAGCTAAGCCGTCAATCCCGCGTCTCATGTCAGTCTTGCCGCAAACGATGAAAATATGTTTG
>NZ_NGKC01000035.1 GCF_003987655.1 Vagococcus acidifermentans
AGAACAGAGTCAACAAACGTGTCGCTAACCTTATAGAAAAGAGCGCCAGATAAGTTGGATGGTTTTCTATGAAAATCATACCTTATCTGACGCTATTTGTGCGCCCGTGTGATTATTACCCGCTTACGCTAGACAACACAGCAGGCAGGACAAAAAAGAGTTCGACCAAAACGACACAAACCAGAAAAACATAAGCAACGACATTGAGCCAATCATCATCAGATTTTTTCCTCGACGCACCTTCAAAAATATCACCACTTTTTTCGTCGAACATCTGGTTTTCTCCTCTCGTATCCCTTAATGGATAGGGTCAGCGCAGCTGATCGTGGCCATTAAGGTTGACGTGCCGACAACTCTCTAAAAAAGACAGGCAACCCCACTTGTTTGGCAGTCGTTTCCACATGACGTTTAACGCTTTCTTGCTGGCAAACGTACCAAACATTGGTATACGTTTTTCGTTGTAGTTCGTCCTTATACCATAGTAACTTTGCTTTTAGGCTCGCTTTGTTTTTGCGTGACAATTCGACTTCATACGCATTGATTATCTTATTTCCCTCATTCTCAAATAGCAACAAATAATCAGGCACTCGATTTCTTGCTCGTTTTTTAGAGGCAGTAGACTGACGTAAGTCCAGAGTGAGGGCGATTTCTGCCAGTTGGTCACGCTCTGTCACAATCTTAACAGGAATATCCCCCAGCTGATTATGAATATAGGCAATATCTTCTAATAGACAATCATTTACCAATAAATCATGCTCTATCGTTGCCAGATTGGGCGTTTTCTGACCGCTTTTCACATAACCAAAATTGATAGACCCGACATACTCACTGCCTGCTCTTGTAATATAGTGAACGTAACCTCTCCCTAGCTGGTAAGTCGCAATATACCCCAGTTCTTCCAATGCCTTGACAGCATAGACCATATCTTTGTAGGCTATCTGAACACGTTGCAAAATCTGTTCTCTTGTTAAAATGCCATATTTATCAATCGTTTGTAGAATTTCTCTCCGTTTCTCACTTAAACCACTATATTTCATCATTTGTCCTGTCCTTTTTGAGTTTTTCTAGTTCTGCTTGTTCCCAACTGTCCGCATAGTGATAGTCCCATTTTCGTTCTTCAATCGTCTTAGCTAAATACTCGATTGGGTCACTTTCCAACGTCCGACCTCCTTTGGACAGGCTACACTGGACTAGACAATAAAAATAAGGTGTGTAAACTATAATAAAACACACTGGAGGAATCAACATGTCAGAACGTAGACCGAGACGGACATTTACCAAGGAATTTAAACAGCA
>NZ_NGKC01000036.1 GCF_003987655.1 Vagococcus acidifermentans
TCGATGAGTTGAATAGGGATTATTTCATTTTGTTTATGCAAATATGCCACCTCCATAGTTATTTGTTAGCTCAAGTTTACTTGGGGGTGGCAGCAGATGATAGATACTGTTTTATCAGGCGCTTACACTCCACTCGTTCGATTTAGATGCCACGTGGACACATAATCCGCTACCTTAGTATCCGTAACTGTTGCGGCAATTGCAATCACTGATGGTACAAAAAAAGCAATCATCACCGATAACATGCTGATCAGCGAGATTGCTTGACGATATTTATTATTCATTTTTATATTTCCCTTCTTTTTTAGTTAAAAAAGAGAGAATACTATGAAAGTTTTCTCCCTTTGGAAATTTATTTTTTTAGATAACTAATACTTTAAAAATCAATCTATGATTAGAATATGCTAAGGATAATAGTAAATTGATACGTCGCAAACGCCTACTATCGATAATCCTTATAGAACTTTTCATAAGTCCCGCTTTTCGCAAAGTCCAACTTGTATTTATCATTGTTTATTTTAGTCAATATAACACTATCAATTCCTATTTCATCAAGTAAATCTTTAGTCACAATAGTACCGGATTTTAGATTTAAGACATCTCTAAGAATCCATTTTCCCAATTCTTTATTAGGATTTGACATTAATCCTTTTCCATTATCCTGAGCAACTTTGCATGTCATCAAATTTTTATTTGGAAGTTCAACCTCGAATGGAGGAGAATTTTTCGCTGATTTTTCTTCAAGCAAACTATACTTAAAAAATCCTTTAAACTTTTGATGTATCCAAGAAGGAATTGGAATATATACTTCATCCATATTTCTTGATCTCCCTGATGCATTCCACTGATTGAGCCCTGACCTAATTTCTACTTTTTTAGTTCTAGATGAATATAATGGTAATACGACATGCTCATAGGAGTCAGCGTCTTGAATTTTGAAACCGTGCCCTTTTTCTAAATTTACCTTTTTCAATAAATCAAATGGATTATTGACTATGTCAACTCCAAATGAACAGATAACATTGGAATCGGTCGTATCAAAACAGTCAAGTCCATAATCTTGTGTAAAATACTATACAATGTTTCACTAGTCTTTTAGTGTTCAAACTTAATATACTTTCTTGTAGAACTAAGCCATTCATCGTGGAAGTCCATCAGGACAGCCCCAAT
>NZ_NGKC01000037.1 GCF_003987655.1 Vagococcus acidifermentans
ATTTGCTGTTTAAATTCCTTGGTAAATGTCCGTCTCGGTCTACGTTCTGACATGTTGATTCCTCCAGTGTGTTTTATTATAGTTTACACACCTTATTTTTATTGTCTAGTCCAGTGTAGCCTGTCCACTGTTACATAAGCTGGGGTTTTATACACGAGGTACCAGACGCAAATATAGACGCCAAATGCAACAGACTCCCCATGTTCATAAAAATTTGATTAACCAAGCATTCAACATCACAGAAAAAAACAATGTATGGTATGGGGATATCACTTATATCCCCACCAATGAAGGCATGCTGTATATCAGTGCATTTATTGACGCCTATACGAGAAAATGTGTCGGTTATTGTATCGACTCACATATGCGTGACAGCCTTGTCATCCAAAGTTTGGAAAATGCACTCGTCAGGGAGAAACCGGATGCAGGTCTGATCGTCCATTCAGATCAGGGGTCGCAGTATACAGGTCATCGTTTTTATGAATTCACGAAAGCAATCGGTATCCAACTAAGCCATTCAAGAAAAGGAAATCCCTATGATAATGCCGTGATGGAATCTTTTTTAAAAAGCTTCAAACGCGAGGTGCTAGATGAAAAACAATTTAAAACAAAACAAGCAGCTGTCACAGAATGCCTTGTTTATCTGGAAACCTACTATAATCATGAACGGATTCATTCGAGTATTGGGTATAAGACACCAGAGGAAGCTAGCCAGTCCACAAAATCCTCTTAATTAAATGTCTACTAAAGGGTTGACAGTCCAAAAATCCTCTTAATTAAATGTCTACTAAAGGGTTGACAGTCCAATCATGTAGCTAGAATAACTATACAATAAAATGATGCTAATTCATTTTAAATTAAGAATATGATTCATACATTTATAAGAAAGGAGGTGTTTATATGAATATCAAGTCTCAATCCATGAATGGTTATAGTAACATAGGTGTTGGTGCTGAAGCCATGAACTATGCTGCTGGATGTTGTTCATGTTGGTATGGCAACCCCTTTTTTGACAAAATTTATAAGGTGTCGTTCCTTTTATCATGTTATCCGATTGCCCTTGACAGCGAGCCTCCCCGTCTGTGAGTTTTCACGATCAGCTTCCCAGCTTTAAAAAGTCAGGATCGTTTCCGTGACGGTATCACAGACGGGCTCACTATCAA
>NZ_NGKC01000038.1 GCF_003987655.1 Vagococcus acidifermentans
ATACTAGCGGCTCATTTAGCGAAAAAGATAATCGTTCGCCCAAAGAGGAAGAGCTGATCAAACTAAGAAAAGAAAATATGAAACTGAAAATGGAAAATGATATTTTAAAGCAAGCGGCGCTGATATTCGGACGAAAAGACAAGTAATCTCTCAAAACAAGCATAAGTACGCCATATCAGCCATGTGTCGAGCGCTGGGCATTTCCCGGCAAACCTATTACTACAAAGTTAAACCAGTACGGTCTGAAAGTGACTTAGAGGAAGCAGTTGAAACAAGTTTTCAGCAAAGTCGTTATAATTATGGTGCGCGAAAAATCAAAGCAGACCTGGCCCAACAAGGCATCTGCGTGAGTCGCCGGAAAGTCCGCCGCATCATGAGTCAACGACAATTGGTTTCCAATTATACAAGGGCACAGTTTAAGCCGCATAAAACGCCTGTCAATGACACAACTTTGCCAAATCTGTTGAAACGAGAGTTTAAATCCGATTGTCCTTTGGAAAAAATCGTGACGGATCTGACGTATGTCCGAGTGGGACAAGCATGGTATTATGTCTGTTTTGTGACGGATTTGTTTAACCGCGAAATCATTGGCAGCAGCTATGGTTCGCGTAAAGATGCCGAACTTGTCAAACGTGCACTGCA
This sequence comes from Vagococcus acidifermentans, assembly GCF_003987655.1. Classification (GTDB taxonomy): domain Bacteria; phylum Bacillota; class Bacilli; order Lactobacillales; family Vagococcaceae; genus Vagococcus_B; species Vagococcus_B acidifermentans. Next base: position 643 of record NZ_NGKC01000038.1, read on the forward strand.
GTCTATTCGAGGCTCTTTGGCAAAGGTGTCCATCTTTCATACAGACCGTGGCAAGGAATTCGATAACGCACTAATCTCGGAGGTGCTGGAAACGTTTGGTATTGCCCACTCTCTTAGTCAAAAAGGCTGTCCGTATGATAATGCGGTGGCAGAGTCGACATACAAATCATTTAAGATGGAATTTGTGTATCCCAATCAGTTTGAAACGCCTGAAAGTTTGGGGCTAGGGTTATTAGATTATGTTAATTGGTGGAATCACTGGCGACTACATGAAGCACTTGGATATCAAACACCTGTCAGTCTACGAACACAGAGATTGGCGAAGCTGTCCCTTGATAGTGAGCCCGTCTGTGATACCGTCACGGAAACGATCCTGACTTTTTAAAGCTGGGAAGCTGATCGTGAAAACTCACAGACGGGGAGGCTCGCTGTCAAGGGCAATCGGATAACATGATAAAA
>NZ_NGKC01000039.1 GCF_003987655.1 Vagococcus acidifermentans
TGTAAGCGCCTGATAAAACAGTATCTATCATCTGCTGCCACCCCCAAGTAAACTTGAGCTAACAAATAACTATGGAGGTGGCATATTTGCATAAACAAAATGAAATAATCCCTATTCAACTCATCGAAGAAGTCAAAAGTGCGGACAAAAAAACACCGCGTCCAGCGAGACTTGCGGTGCGGTTAAGACACAAAGATGGCAGCGAGGTATTGATCTATAACGGCATCAATCAATACATTCTTCAAGCAGTGTTAAAGGAGCTGAATACCGATGCTTCTTGATTTGACAGCTGTCAAACAGGTCTATATCGTGACTGGCTTTTGTGATTTACGCAAGGGAATCGATGGTCTGGCTGGTATCGTCCAACAAGACTATCAGATGGACGTCTATGATGATGCGATCTTTCTGTTTTGCGGCAGACGAAGCGACCGGTTCAAACTATTGTACTGGGATGGTGACGGCTGGCTGCTGTGCTATAAGCGTATCGAAAACGGACGCCTGCAATGGCCGCGCAAAAAAGACGAGGTGCGTCAGCTGACGCACCAACAAATACGTTGGTTGTTAGATGGGTTGTCGATCGACCAAAAACGAGCAATAAAACCCGGTGTTAACGGCCGATTTTAACAGAGAAAAAGTCGCGGAAAGGTTGATTTCATGCGCTTTCCCTCTGTTTTTTTGTGATGATTTATGGTATAATAATAACGTAATCAAATGATAGAAACGCGGTGGAAATAGTGGCTTTATGTGATGATAAGACTCTTAAAAATAACAAAAATCACGATGTTTCCATCTTGCTTCAAGTCATTGAGACGTTAAAAGGAACCATCGAGGATTTGAGAGGAACAATCGCATCCACAAATCAAGCCAATCAACACTTAATAGCTGAAGTTAAGTTATTGCGTGAACAAGTAGCTTATTTGACTGATAAACGCTTTGGCCGCTCCAAAGAAACATTATCGAATCAAGTCAGCGGCCAGCTTAGCCTATTTTCGGAAGACCAGCCATCAGAAGCAACATGTTCTGCAGAAACACCCGCAACGCAGACAGCCAGTGCCATCGAAGTCAATCAACACCGCCGAAAGGCCGG
>NZ_NGKC01000004.1 GCF_003987655.1 Vagococcus acidifermentans
ACTTGCTTTGGAATGGCGCCCAAGAACTGACAGTGTAGTCATCTTCGCGGAGCGTATCGCCCATGCCGATTGCTTGTTTCAACAAGTCTTTGTTGACTTTATTATCAACAGCTGGTTTTATCACCAGTCCGCTCAACGCTTTGACTAGTTCATTGGCAGCTTTGTCAACTTCAGCTTGAGTAGCATCCTCATCTTTCAAGACAGATTGCGCTTTCTGCAACTTGCTTTGGAATGGCGCCCAAGAACTGACAGTGTAGTCATCTTCGCGGAGCGTATCGCCCATGCCGATTGCTTGTTTCAACAAGTCTTTGTTGACTTTATTATCAACAGCTGGTTTTATCACCAGTCCGCTCAACGCTTTGACTAGTTCATTGGCAGCTTTGTCAACTTCAGCTTGAGTAGCATCCTCATCTTTCAAGACAGATTGCGCTTTCTGCAACTTGCTTTGGAATGGCGCCCAAGAACTGACAGTGTAGTCATCTTCCTTTAGTCCGGAACTCTTTTTAATGACATCTCTCAGCAAATCTTTGCTGACTTTGTTATCAACAGCTGTTTTTGGTACTAAGTTCTTTAATGCTTCAGCCAAATCATCAGTCGCTTTATCCACTTGTTTTTGAGTGGCATCTATCTTGTTCAGTACGCCTTTAGCTAATCCTAATTTGCTGTGGAATGGTGCCCAAGACTTGAGCGTATAGTCGTCTTCACTGAAACCGAAACAAAATTAATGATATTCTGAAGTTTGTTTTTATCGACTTTATTATCAACAGTCGGTTTCAATTCCAAATTACCGAATGCTGCACCTAAATCGTCAGCTGCCTTGTCTATTTGCTCCTGAGTGGCATTCGGGTTGTTTAACACACCCTTAGCCAATCCTAACTTACTTTGGAATGGTACCCAAGTGTTGAAAATGTAATCATCTTCTTCGAGACCTGAGCTCATATCAATGACGCTCTTTAGCAAGTCTTTGTTGACTTTATTTCCATCTTGCTTTTTCAAATCTAAGTTTAACATTGCTTGGATTAGATTATTGGTTGCCTGATCAACCTCAGCTTGAGTAGCATCCTCTTTGTTCAGTACGCCTTTAGCCAAGCCCAATTTGCTGTGGAATGGCGCCCAAGTATGGAGATAATAGTCATCTTCGTTGAACCCTGAATACGTGTCAACTGCAATCTGCAGACGTGTTTTATCAACGTTAGATTTTTTTTCAGTTGTTTTTTGAACATCTTTGGTTGATTTATCAGTTTTGGAACTGTCAGAAGCTTTTGTTTCCTTTTTGCTCGTCTCTTTGTTTGTGGCTTGTGTGCTGACATCATTTTTAGCTTGACTGTCTTCAGTAACCTGCAAATTAGCTGATGTTTCATCACTGTCTGATTCGCTCACATCATCAGCTTTGTCTGATTCAATTGCGTCATAAATACTGTCCATACTGTCTATCGGTTCAATTTTTTCTACTTCAACAGTTTCATCTGTGGGACTGTCAGCTACTGCTAAGACTGTAGTGACTGGTGAAGCCAAACCTAACACGAGAGCAGAGGACAGGGTAATCCCTTTAGCTATCCATCCTTTCTTAGATTTTTTCAATAATACCTTATGTTTCTCCCGAGAAAGCGCATGCTTAAGAAAATTTTTCTTTCCCATAAACTTCATCCTTTCTATGGACCTTTAATAAAACACTAAAACCAAAAATATACCGATTAATACCGTTAAAATTGATTTTTTAAGTATATTAATAGGTATTGTGTTTATATTATTAATATACCACATCAGTTTCTACTAAACAACGTTTTATGATCATGAAAACGATTCCGAAACGAGTATTTAAACTTATTTACAATCTCTTTTAAATAATAAATATGATGCGAAAAAAATAAGTGATATATGCTCTCTTATTCACTGGACAAACTATAGATTAACCCAAAAATCTCTATATTCTATCAATTTGTTTCGTTGAATTGGCATGGTACGATTTAGTTGCTCAGGAGATGCAACGGAACAGACGACCTGAGAAATAATGGAGAAAGGGAGAAAGGGATGAAAAAAGGGAAACTGAGAACGTTGACGAAAAATTTGCCGTTGCTGTTAATGGCGTTGCCCGGTGCTGTCTGGCTGATTGTTTTTTTCTATATTCCAGTATTTGGAAACGTGGTCGCGTTTAAAGATTTTCACATCAGTCCGCATGGGTTTCTGGATAGTCTGCGTCAAAGTCCGTGGGTTGGATGGGACAATTTTAAGTATTTGTTTTCTTCGTCCGATGCCTTTATCATTACGCGCAACACTGTTTTGTATAACGGCACATTCATCATACTGAATTTGATTCTGGCTGTCACGATTGCAGTGATTCTCAGTGAATTGCGTTCAAAAAAACTGATAAAAGTCTATCAAACGTCTATGCTGCTGCCTTATTTTTTGTCATGGATTATTATCAGCTACTTCATTTATGCATTTTTAAGCCCTGATAAGGGATTGTTTAATGCAATCATCACTGCAAATAACGGTGAGCCGATAGAATGGTTCACAACTAAAAAATATTGGCCGTTTATTTTGGTATTTATGGGTGTTTGGAAAGGGATTGGATATAACAGTATTATCTACTTTGCTTCTATTATGGGGATTGATCCGACTTATTATGAAGCGGCTAGAGTGGATGGTGCCAATAAGTGGCAGCAGATTCGCCACGTGACACTGCCTCAGCTGGTACCTCTGGCAACGATACTGGCGATTCTTGCCGTGGGAAATATTTTTAGAGCTGATTTTGGGCTGTTTTATCTGATACCGAGAAATTCGGGTGCGTTGTATGACGTGACGAGTGTGCTTGACACCTATGTGTATAACGGTCTGACCAGTACGGGTGACTTGGGCATGGCAGCGGCGGCTGGACTGTATCAATCAGTAGTAGGCTGTATTCTTGTAATTATTACCAACCTGATTGTCCGTCGGTTTGACGAAAGTTCAGCACTATTTTAAGGAGGGACAGGATATGAAAAAAAGAAAAAAAGTTTCCTCAGTGAATGTGCGGGGATTCAGCAAAAAAACTGACCTCTTCTTTAATATCATTATTGCGCTGATTGCTTTTTCCTGTGTGTTTCCGTTTATATTCGTTGTCATTATTTCTTTGACGAGCGAGCATTCGCTGGCAGTTGACGGGTATCAGTTATGGCCGTCTGAATGGAGTCTGGACGGTTACCGCTATTTGTATTCATTGCGGGGGAAAATTTTGCAGGCGTTGTTTATCACAGTTTTTGTCACTGTGCTGGGCACACTGGTCAACGTGGTTTTCACGTCGACTTATGCCTATGCCATTTCGAGACCTACGTTCCAGTATCGCCGGTTCTTTACAATTTTCGCGCTGATTACAATGTTGTTCAGTGCCGGTATGGTACCTAACTATATCGTCATGACCAACATGCTGAATTTAAAAGACACTATCTGGGCGTTGATTTTACCTCTGGCGCTGAGTCCGTTTAATATCATTGTCATGCGCACGTTCTTCAGGCGGTCCGTTCCGGATGCGATTATCGAATCGGCACGGATTGACGGGGCGGGCGAGCTGCGGACATTTGTGCAAATTGTGCTTCCCCTGGCAGTTCCGGGGATTGCGACGATCAGTCTGTTTGCGGCTCTGGCTTATTGGAATGACTGGTTTAACGGACTGCTGTATATCCAGAGCGATAACTTGGTTCCGCTGCAATATTTGTTGATGAAAATTCAGAACAACATTGATTTCATGACGAAAAATGCGGCAATGAGCGCCACCTTGGCCGCCGCCGGGGAGACGATACCGAAAGAGGCGACCCGCATGGCCATGGTAGTTATTTCAACTGTCCCAATTGCAGCCAGCTACCCATTTTTCCAGCGCTACTTTATTAGCGGCTTGACAATTGGAGGAGTAAAAGAATAGGCAACAAAAAAATCAATATATATTTAGGGGGATTTTATATGAAACGGTCTTTCAAGAAAATGTTGTTTTCCGCAGCAGTACTCGGACTAGCAGGTGTTGTTTTGGCAGGTTGCAGCTCAATTCAAGGGGACAATAAAAAAGCCGGGAAAAGCGATGACGGTACAGAAACAATTTTGATGTATAAAGTAGGGGACAAACCGGCCGATTACGACAAGTACATGGAATACGTCAACGAAAAGATGAAAGACAAACTGGATGTGAAGTTGGATATTCAGTATATCGGCTGGGGAGACTATGAAGAAAAAATGCAGGTAATCACGTCTTCAGGTGAAGATTATGACATTGCATTCGCCGATAACTTTGCGACCAATGCCCAGAAAGGCGCCTATGCAGATTTAACGGAGCTGGCTCCAAAGTATGCTAAAGAAACGTATGACAATCTTGACCCGGCATACATTAAAGGCAACACCATCAACGGCAAACTTTATGCAATGGGTGTCAATGCCAACAGCTCGGCGCAAATCATGCTCACGTTCCCGAAAGCAGTGCTTGATAAGCACAACTTGGATATTTCCGGGATTAAAACTCTGGCAGACCTTGAACCGCTGCTGGAAGTCATTAAAGAAAAAGAACCTGAATTGACGCCAATCGCTGCGGGATTGAACTTCCGAATCGGCGGCGATATTGACTACGTGTTTGACAATAATTTGCCGATTGGTATCGATTTGCACGGCGATACAAGCAAAATCATCAATCCGTTTGATTCGTCCGACACATTGAAACGTGACTTGAAAACGATGCATGATTTCTATCAAAAAGGCTATGTGCCTAAAGATGCGGCAACCAGCAACCAGGAATATGCGCTCAAAGAGAATACTTGGTTTGCCCGTCTGGAAACACAGGGACCTTTCGACTATGGCGATTCGCTGTTGACACAGGCAGCCGGCAGAGAACTGGTTTCTGTTCCAATTACTATGGCAGTTAAAAACAATACGCAAGCCCGTGTAGCCAACTACGTGATTTCCAGCAGTTCGAAGAAAAAAGAAAAAGCGCTGGAAGTAATCAACCTGATTAACACGGATAGCGACTTGTTGACGACGATGGTTTATGGACTTGAAGGAGAAACTTGGAAGAAACTTGATAACAACCGCATGGAAGTATTGGATGCCTATGATGCGACAAACGTGATTTCCGGTGCTTGGATGACGGGTGACAACTCTAAGATATATATCAATAAAAATGTCACAGACGAGCAAGTCGCACAAAGAGATGAAGTTATCGCCAATGCGGAACAATCGCCGCTGTTGGGCTTCAACTTGGACACATCTAAAATCAAGACTGAAATTGCGAATATTTCCAACGTTTCCAATCAATATTTGTCAGGACTGCATACAGGTACCCTTGACCCTGATGAGACGATCCCAGAGTTCAATGAAAAATTGAAACAAGCTGGAATGGACAAAGTATTGGAAGAAGTTCAAAAACAATATGACGCTTTTTTAAAGGAAAATAAATAGTGATGCTGGACGTCTGAATGAAATCTATTCAGGCGTCTTTAGCTAAAAATGGGGGATAATCATGATTGAAGAAAAGGTAAAAAGCGGCATTGACAAATTTTATTTTTTTATGAAACTCAGCGGTTATTTCTGGCTGGTTGCCTTGTGCGGAGGGATTATTCTGGGCATTGGTCCTGCCTGGTTTGCGATCGTTGACAAGTGTCTGCAAGCCTGCTGGGAGCACCGCGACATCAGTTTCCGCTGTGCGTGGCATGACTTAAAAAAGTTTTTCAAATATGGTAATATTATTAGTGTCGGCTACTTGCTGCTGTCACTGTTTATCTTCTTCAGTCTGGTGACTTCCAGCCAACTGTCAGGTATCGTTTTTTTAATGATTGACTTTATACTCGCAGCGCTATTATTATTGCTTTTTTATTCTTTTTTGCTTGTACCGGTCATATTCGGGTACTTTGACATTTCACTGGGCAATACGGTCAAGCTCTCCTTGATACTTTTTTTCTATCAATGGAAAAGCACGGGAGCATGGCTTTTGTTTTGCGGTATGATGGTCTGGCTGAATATCAAGATGCCGGCGTTTATTCTGTTTATCAGCTCGGGGGCATCAGCCATGTTCATGGCCAAATTCGGTGAACGTCTGTTGACTGAGCTGGAAAAAAAACAGGCTGGTAACGGCAGCAGTGTCCGTCTGTAAACAATACAATAAGGGTGGAAATCATGCTAAGAGTAATGCTTGTTGATGATGAATACATGATTTTAGAAGGTCTCAAAAAGATAATCAACTGGCGGGAACTAGGTTTTGAGATTGTCGCCTCTTTTTTTTCTGCGGAAGAAGCATTGACTTATCTGGAAGATGAAACAGTCGATATTATTGTTTCTGATATTTTATTTGCTGACGGGATGACCGGTTTGGATTTTTTGGATGTCATCAAGCAGCGCTATCCTTATATCGCCTTCGTTTTATTGAGCGGTCACAAAGAATTTGACTATGCCAAGCGTGCCGTAGCCTCAGGGGCCAGCGATTACCTGGTCAAGCCGATTGATAAAGCCGAGTTGAAACGGACGCTGCTCAGAGTCAAAGACGAGCACGTTCAGCTGATGGAGGCGGAGCAGAGTAAGAAGTCGGATGTTTTTTTCAGATGGCTTGCCGGTAAAGTGCAGGACGATGAGCTGTTTTCCCAGCTGTTCTGGGATGACCAGATGAAAAAAAGGCTGCCTGCTGTCTGGTTTTTGAAAGAAGATTGTGTGCTGCCGGCCTCTACTGAATATGTGGTGTTTCCTTTGAAGAAGCAGTTGGTGTTTATTATTTTCCGGACTGTTTACGAGAGCCGCGTCCGCAAGATTGTCAACCGGTTTGAAGATGCGTCTGACCTGATTATCGGAGATGTGTTTGAAGACGGCGCCGGCTTGAAACAGTCGTTTGACTTGCTGAGCATGCACATTGAGTCGTATAGTTTTTACGGTCAGGAAGGGTTTGTTCACCTGTCCGATTATTCAAAGGATGTACCGGTTGAAGAACTGGAAAAACTGGTTGAAACAGCATTCGGCATCAGCCGTTTGAACCAGTTGACCGACATCATGGACCGGATGTTCCAGCTGTTTACGCAGTACTATGTGCACCCGGATCTCGTCAAACATTATACTGTCAGGCTGGCCCAGTCCATCGAGCGGCTGTCAGCGGAGTTCTCCAGTCAAAGTGCTGAAGAACGTTACTGGCATGTGCAGCAGTTCAAAAGTATTGCCGAAGTGGCCGCTTATTTTTGGACGCTTTACAAGCAGTATCAGTATGCCGTTTCTTTGAGCGATTATAGCCAGCTGACGCGGGACGTGCTGAAAATTTTGAAGAAACACTATGCAGAGAATCTGTTGTTGAAAGACTTGGCGGAGATGCTCCATGTCAATGTGATGTATCTCGGGCAAGTTCTGAAAAAAGAAACGAACCAGACTTTTTCTAATTTGTTGAATCAGATGCGGATTAGCCAGTCCAAAGAATTATTGCGCGATACTAGTAAAAGCATTCAGGAAATCGCACTTGAAGTGGGGTACGAACCGCTTTATTTTTACCGCGTATTTAAAAAGTTTGAACTGATGTCGCCAAAAGAATTCCGCGAGCAGGCGCAATGCGCCGCGGACGAATAAAACTGCTGAAACGTGACGCTTCAGCAGTTTTTTGTGACTTATTTTTTTGTCCAGCGGAGTGTGTGGATTTTACCCGGGGCAAGCGTATCTTTGAGCGGTTCATCTTTGAACGCTTCAATCATATTTGCCTCGTGTGCCTGATAACCCGGCATGCTGATTCGGACGGCTGCCGGTTCCGCGTTTGACAGGTTGAACCCTCTGGTGACAATGTCATTGTTTGCCTTGTTCAGTTTCAGCGCTGTCAATGCATAGCGGGTGTTGTCAACGGCCAGTGTTTGGCGGGCAGCCGGCAGCGTGCCGGTATGTCTGTCAGTCTGTGTGACGACCAGCGGGATTTGGAACTGCTGAGCCGCTATAAAGGTGTCATACAGATCATTTTTTCCGTGACAAGAGAACGCGAACTGCACCGTATGTTCTCCCAGACATTGAGCTTCCGGTGTCGGGAAGTAGCCCCAATCACCCAATTCGCCGACCGACCGCAGCAAGGTCACCGCAACAGTTTTCCGATTTTTGAGAAGTTCATACTCATTCAAGCCGTAGTTTGCTACAGTGACACCTTTGCCGTCAGCGTCATGGATATTGACAAAGCTGTGCTGATGCTGCGGGTTCTCCGGGTTTTTCCAATGATTTTCATTGACATCATTCGGACGCTCGACCACTTCAAAAATGCTTTCCGCTAAATGTGTTTCCGCGGCTAAATCAGTCGGGAACAGTACCCGCAGCCGGTGATCCTTGCTTTGATTATCGACGGTAGTCGTGAATGTCAGCTGTCTGCTGTTTTTATCCAGACGAATTGCCGTGCGAATCGTGAACGGCACCAGCTCATCGTTGCGCCGGGCAGTCCGGCTGCGCATTTCGACGACAGACTCTTGCTCTTTCAGCAGACGCTCATCTGCGGCCGACGGAATCATCATTCTTTGGGTGACAAGGATTTCCCCGGTCAATGCGGAGTTGACTGTCACTTTGCGTTCTGTCGGGAAGTGATGGGCATACAGCGCTTTGCCGCCTTCAGGCTGTTTGTAAATATACTCATTGCCAACGTCGCCTGTGTTTTCAAACATCATTAAATCAGTATAGGTCCGGTTGGACAGTTTATCAGTCACTGTCACTAGGCCGTCAGCGTTGACAGCGGCTGATAAATAGTTGTTTTCCAGTGTGAAGCTGAATTCGTCGACTATCGTCCGGTCTGCCTGTTTTTGCGCGGGCGTACGGGGTACAGCTGCCAGAGCTTTCCATGACATGCCGGGCAGGTCATCAACCGAAACTCTGATCGTCAGATAGATGGCCATATACGGAATCCTGAACCGGTCGTCAGGCAAGTCATAGTTGAACCGGACCTGCTTGTCAACAAGTTCGCACGGCAGTTCGTTGCCCTCGCTGTCCAACACAGTGACAGCTGTCAAGTCAGGCAATTCTTTTTCAAGTTCAGCAAACAAGCGGGAAGGAGATCCTTCGCTGAACGGTCTGCGTTGCCATTCGATAGTTGTTTCCAGTACTGCATCACGCTGATGTCCGGATGTGTTAAAAACGATAAACGGCTTGCTGTTCTCAGGGAATGCGCTTGTGTCAATGCTTTTGCGTAGTGTCTGCAGTGCTTCATCTGCCAGAAACTTGCCGACTTGCAGCGACTTTTCATACCTTGCCATCATTTCCCGGTGCACTTCATCGACACTGCAGCCGCAGATGCTGTCATGAGGATGGTTTTGCAGCAGTGTTTTCCACGCGTAGTCCAGCTCGTCATGCGGATAGCTACCTGAAACCTGAAAGGCCATCACTGACAGCGGCTCTGTCATATTTTCCAGCTGTCTTTGAACTTGGGTGTTCTTTTGTTTCACATAAATTCTGGCGGAAGCAGTGTTCGCCAGTGTGTACCACCCGTCAGTTTCCTGACTGGTCAATTCACCGCTGACAGTGTTCAGGTTTTCCGGCAAATCTGCCGTGACTGCCTCAATGTAGTCATCAAAACTGCTATGAATGAATTCATAGTCAGGAAATAGTTCATTTGCCAGACGAATCGCCTCTGTAACATCCTTCTGCACAGGCTGATGGTCGACACCGTTCATCATCAGCAGGTGAGGGGTGGCGGCAAATTTTTCGGCATCCGCCAGTTTTTGATTCCAGAAGCGGACGGCAGCTTCTTTTTCTACAGGAATTTCATTACCGTTACTGTACCAGTTGGCAAACAAGATGGCGAAAATTTTGGAATCATCAGGACTTTGCCACCACATTTCCGAAAATTGCGACGTATACTTGTCGCTGTCAATAACAGCATTATTGAAGCCTGTTGGTTTGACACCCCGGCCGAAAGCCGCTGTTTTGATACCGGCTTCCACCATCATCTGAGGCGCCTGCCCCATGTTGCCGAAGGTATCCGGGAAATACCCCAGCATCACAGGCTGGCCCCATTTGCGGCTTTCTTCCAGCCCAATCATTGTATTACGCGCGTTTGCCTCGCTGCTGATTAAAAAATCATCCTGCAAAATATAGAAAGGACCGATTTTCAATTTGCCGCAAGCAATTGCCCGTCTGACATCAGCTTCGCGTTCCGGACGGACTTGCAGGTAGTCATCCAGAATGATGGTCTGCCCATCCAAATGAAAACTGTGAAACTCAGGGTCGCTCTCAAATAAGTCAAGCAGGTCATCCATCAAACGGATTAAACGCATGTGATGCTGTTCGTAAGACATGTACCATTCGCGGTCCCAGTGGCTGTGTGAAATGATGTAGACTTTTTTCTTAGTCATTAGTTGTCTCCTTTGTATTTTCCGGCATGTGCGAGTCAATCGTGATGTCAAAGAAATCCATCACCAGTTCGCAAAACATCATGTTTGCCCAAGAGAACCATTCGCGTGTGAAATTGTCCGGGTTGTTGACATCAAATCCTTCATGCATCAGGTTGGTTCCGCCGTCACAGGCAACCAGCGTATCCAGAATCCGTTCCTTTTCGGATTTATCGTTTGTCGTCAACCCTTCGATAGCCATCGCAATCGGCCAGACATAGTTCTCCGGCGTGTGCGAACTGCCGATGCCTTTGGCGTATTGCCCTTCGTAGAAGAAGGGATTTTCATCACTCAGCAATGTGCGGCGTGTCGCCAGATACAGCGGGTCTTCCTTGTCGCAGTAGCCAAGATACGGTGCCGACATCAGACTTGGGACGTTCGAGTCGTCCATGATACTGGCATTCCCCAATCCGTCCACTTCATAAGCAAAGACAGACTCTCCGGCTTTGTTCGAAACAACGGCATAATCAGCGATGCCCTGCTTGATATTGCCGCGTAGTCGGCGGATGTGGTTCACCAGCTCCGGGTCGTCGAATAACGTCGTATAAATATCTTCAAGGTAATGCAAGGCAACGACCGCAAACATGTTCGACGGCACCAGATACCCGTACGTACAGCGGTCATCGCTTGGTCTGAAGCCGGACCAAGTCATGCCGGTCTTTTTGACGGGTGTTCCTTTTCCGTCATGGGTCAGCGTGTCTTCCTGGCGCCAGGTGTCCCGCTGGAATGTATAAGGCGACTGGTCATGGTCTTGCTCCACCGTCCAGACGTCGACAATTTTTTTGACACCGTCATGAAAATCCTGATTAAACTGTTCTGTTTCGCCGGTGATTTTGTAAAGAAGGTAAGCCAGCTGGACAGGGTAGCAGAGGGAATCGATTTCATATTTCCGTTCCCAAATCCACGGATTCATTTCAGTGTGATCCGTCTGATGACCGTTTCCGTTCGCCTCTTCATTGAAGGCATTGGCATACGGGTCGATGTTGATGTATTTGAACTGCCGTTTAACAAGACCGGCAATCATTTGTTTAAGGTCTGCATCATTTTTGGCAATCGGCAAATAAGGTCTGACTTGGGCAGTCGAATCTCTCAGCCACATTGCCGGAATATCTCCAGTCAACACAAATGTCGTGCCATCATCCAGTCGTTTGACGGTTGTCAGCAGCGTATTCGCAAAAGCGGCGTTGAAATTTTTAGCCCAGTGCGCGCGTGCTTCACCGCAGCGCTCAGTAATGTCTGCCATAAACCGGCTGACGGATAATGGTATTTCAGAATAAGGCATATCAGCATCTCCTTTTGATATATCAATTATTTACATAAATAATTATATGATATATCATATAAGAAGTCCAGTTCTTTTATTAATCTGTAATAAGTAAGAAAAATTATGGTAAAATAAAATAGAACATAAAGAAAAGAGGGGACAATATGGGGCAGCAGCCATTATATAAAAAGATATATCAATTTCTGAAAGACGGGATTTCCACAGGTGAATTTCCGCCGGACAGTCAGTTGCCGACCGAACTTGAACTGGCAGATATGTTTGCCGTCAGCCGCATCACTTCAAAACGGGCATTAGTCGAACTGGAAAACGAAGGACTGATCAAACGGGTGCGGGGGAAGGGCAGTTTTGTCTTGAAGCCGCTTCAACAGACGGCCGATTCACAAAGCAATGACATTCTTTTGATGCTACCCTTTGGTCACAACGAAGGCTTCGGCAATTACAGTGAAGGTATTTTGGCTGCCCTGCAAGGAACACCTTACCGGCTGAATATCCAGCCGCATCAGGATACGGACAAAGACAACTGGTACCGGCTGATGTCGGATTTTTGCGGCATGATTTATTATCCGATGAGCACGCGTCAAAGCATTGAATTTTTGTTTTACAGCCGGCTCAATCAGTATCCCTTAGTGCTGCTGGATAAAAAAATCGAGTCAATTGATTACCCGGCAATTGTTGCAGACAACTTTGCCGGCGGGAAATTGGCGGCCGAACATCTTATTGCGGCAGGCTGCCAGCATGTCTGCTTTGTTCATACTGAAAATTTATCTGATGTTTCCTCAGTCAGGGAGCGCTACCTCGGCTATTTATCGGCTGTATACGCCCATGAGCTTGCATCAGCTGATTTTGCAGTTACCGGCAATCTAAATGAAGAAGATTTCGGCAAAGAGATAGTCCAATTGATTCAAACAAATGCCGCACGCCTCGAAAAGACCGGTTTGATTATGGAAAACGACTTGCTGGCCATTAAAATGATGAGCACATTGGAAAGAACCGGCGTTGCAGTACCAGATGAAGCAGCCGTCGTCGGTTTTGACAATATTCAGGCAGCAGCCCTGGTGCAGCCCGGTCTGACAACAGTGTCTCAAGATTTTCACCAGATGGGCAGACAAGCAGCGGACTTGCTGCTGGCCCAAATCGAAAGCGGCGATATAAGCCAAACTGTCCACACAGTACCTGTCCAATTAATCATCAGAGAAAGCAGTTTTAGAGAGGAGTAGTGTCATGTCGCAGACAGCACTTGCAAAAATAATGGAAGAGTATCAAGAAGTATATTTCAAAGGAGCATATTTGTCTTTTAAAAAGGAACAGCTGGACGTCCTGTTTTCCGGCCGGTTTTATCGCTTCCAAACACATCAGGAGATGATTGCTGAAAATGACGCTTCCCCGCTGTTACGCTGGTTGAACACAGACGAAGCCGATTCCGCGGATTTAGTTGTGACCCATCATTATGACAGGCACATGAAACCGGACGCCTTTGCTTTAATTGTGGCACAGACAGGCGAAGTCACGATCACGACCAATAATCTCAGAGGGTTCCGGTATGCGCTGGAGGCGTTTATGCGTTTGGTAATCAAGGAAGACGGAGCGGTTATCTGTCCGGTCGTGACAATTGCCCACAGTCCTTCGTTTCAAATCAGAGGCGTCATTGAAGGATTTTACGGTGAACCGTGGACGAAAGAGGAGAGACTGGACTGCTTGCGGTTTATGGCGGCCAATCGGCTGAACACCTATATGTACGCGCCAAAAGACGATGATTATCAGCGGAAACTATGGCGTGAACCTTATCCCGAAACGTATCTGGAACATTTCCGGGAGCTGCTGGCAACGGCTGAACAGGCTGACATTGATTTCTGGTACATGATCAGTCCGGGCAATGACATTGCCTTTACTGAACAGGATGATATGCGGGTGCTCGAAGCGAAACTTGAACAGCTCGTCAACTTGGGTGTCCGCCGCTTCGGCTTGCTGATGGACGATATTGATTATGTTTTGACTGGTAAAAACCGTGTCCGTTTCGGCCACTCGGCTTATGCGCATGCATATTTGGCACAACGGGTCGATGATTATTTGCAGCGGGTATTGGATGACTACACATTGGCTGTCTGTCCGACTGAGTATGACAACAGCACCGATTCTGAATACCTGACACTGCTTACCCAGAAACTGCCGCAGCATATTGCTTTGTTCTGGACAGGACCAGCCACGCTGGCCGGTCAAATCACAACTGAAGAGCTGATGGTCATGTCTGAAAGTTACGGGCGTCAGCTTATCATCTGGGACAATATTCCGGTCAACGACTATCTGGATGACAAACAGCGGCTTTTTTTAAGTCCTTACGCAAATCGCACCCCGAGAATGGCCGATGAAGCCTTCAACGTACTGGGGGTCGTGTCCAACCCGATGATTCAATGGGAGTTGTCGAAGCTGACGATTGCAGATATGAGCCATTATTTGTGGGACTGTACGGCGTACCGGCCAGAAAGTTCGTGGCAGCACGTCCTGTCCGAGTATACACAAAGCACTGAACTGGCCGATGCACTGCGGATTTTCTGCTGGCACAATCAGAACAGATACACTCGCGGCAGTGTCCCGCACACCGTTCAGCAAAAATTGTCACAACAGGATATCCCGGCACTGTCTGGATATTTGGCAGAACTGCTGCAAGCGGTCAAGTGTCTTGAAAAACTGCCTAATCCCGAGTTTCAAAAAAAGGCAGCGCCGTGGTTTGAACGGGTCAAGCAAGATGATAAGCTGTGGCAAGCCGTTTTAGCCGATGACGTGCCGATAATGACGCAGCTGCAAAAAGAATTGTCAAAAGCTTCCTGCCGTATCGGTACTGATATCCCGATGACGTTCTTGGCACAAAAAAGAGGGGAATGACAAAAAGAGGGACAGACATGAAAGGACAAAAGCGGTTAGTGATGCGCAGGCTGATGCGTATCTACTCTTATATTATGATAGTGGTCATTGTGCTGTTTTCCATCATTGTGTGTGTCACAAGTATGTCGCAGAAATACAAAGAAATAAACAATGATGTGGAACGTGTCGCGTACCGGACCAAACAATTTTTCAGCGACAGTGACCAGATTATTTCCAGAACGGCGCGGGAGCTGGTCAATCCGCCGGAACAAATCGATAGTTTGATGAAATATTTTCAGCTCGACAATGCCGGTTATTTAGCTTACTCATTAAAAAAATTCAATCAGACCAACAGGGACACCCAATTTTACTTGCCGAATTTTTCCACTCAGATTTTATTAAACTATCAAGACGTGTACGGCATCGGGATTTCTCTGGACAATGAGACGGAAGCTTTTTATGCCACTCAGGAAAAAAAAGACGGGACAAAAAGGAAGAAACTAGCGACAACTACAGGGAAAATCCAGCTGGCCAAGCGTCTGATTGATTCCGATACATCAAGCAGTGTCGGAGTCATGACAATGGATTTCAACCCGGAGTATTTGCTAAATGACATTGAAACGATTTTAGGCGATCATCGAGATGTCGAAATCATTGCCTTTAAGGAAAACGACAACACACTGCTGCAGTATGCAAACGGTAAAATAACAACAGAAAAACGCGTGAGCGATCCCTTCGGCACATATACCAATGATAATTACCTGTCTCATTCGTACAGCTCCACATATGGCGTCACAACCATTGCCTACGTTCCGCGTACGGCAGTAGTCACTTATGCATTCAGGAGTATCTGGCTGGTACTGCTGATTAATTTAGCACTGATTATCATTCTGATTGTCACGCTGCGGATGACGTTTGATGATTATGTGGAAACACTTGGCCACATTAATGCCGAATTGAACAAAATCGCAAAAGATGACATGAGCGGCCGGCTGGATGTGCCCAACAAGCGGGTCGGCGAGCTGATTGAAATCACCGACAATGTCAACATGATGCTTGATCGAATTGAAAAGAATATCAAAGATATTTACCAGCTGGAAATCGAACAGAAAAATGCCCATATGAAAGCCTTGCAGGCGCAGATTAATCCGCATTTTTTATACAATACACTGGAGTATATCCGGATGTACGCGGTCAATATCGATGCGGACGAATTGGCTGATGTGGTGTATGCTTTTGCCAGTCTGCTGAGAAACAATATTTCTTCTGAAAAAACGACGACGCTGGAACAAGAACTGGCTTTTTGCGAAAAATACGTGTACTTGTATCAAATGCGTTATCCTGACCGGATTGCCTATTCCTTCACTATCGAGGAGTCGCTGACCCGGCTTGAACTGCCGAAGTTCAGCTTGCAGCCTCTTGTTGAAAACTATTTTGTGCACGGCATCGACTACAAACGCAAGGACAATGCGATTCGTCTTTCCGCTTATCGCACAGACGGAGCAGCCTACATATTGGTTGAAGATAACGGCAAAGGAGTGGCTGAGGAAGAGCGGCAGCGGCTGACGCGTATGCTGGAACAAAACGACATCAACGGCCAATCAATCGGTTTGACAAATGTGAATGAGCGGTTGAAAGCCTTTTTCGGCGATGCATACAGCATGGCACTTTCCGCCAGCAAGTTGGGCGGTCTGCTGATTACTATCCGTATCATTTTACCGGATTCCCCCGGCACTCATAACCAGCTTTAATAAAACTCAGCCTCCGTCCAGTTGATCGGGCGGAGGCTGAGTTTCTGCTGAATGGCAGGAGTCAGTCTGTTTGCGTTACTGGCGGGACGTGAGCGAGAAGGGCAGGTCTCTTTCTTGAAACGGCCGGGTCTGCGGTACCAGACACAACTCAAACGTCAATGTGCCGCCGGTCATCAGGTCGTCATGAGTGACGAACAGCGGAGAATGCTCGGTCTGGTTGCGGTAAATCCGCTTGACATAATGATATTGCGGGA
Source organism: Vagococcus acidifermentans (assembly GCF_003987655.1). Lineage (GTDB taxonomy): Bacteria > Bacillota > Bacilli > Lactobacillales > Vagococcaceae > Vagococcus_B > Vagococcus_B acidifermentans. The sequence goes on from NZ_NGKC01000004.1 coordinate 16,481, forward strand.
CATTTTGCCGGGCTTTTATGTTCAAACGATTGCCGTTAGAAAGGTGAATCACCGCTTCGTCAAATAAGGGGATTCCCAAAACATATTCAGCAGTGCCTGGTGTCACAGGATAAAATCCAAGACTGTTGAAAATGAACCAGCCGCTCATGCTGCCATTATTTTCATCCCCGGGATATCCGTCATACCCGTGATGGAACGCTCTGGTCATCAGCTCTTTTAGCAGATGACTGCCGATGTGTGGTTGTTTGACGTAATGAAATAAATAAGGCAGATGGAAACTCGGCTGGTTCGATATTGCAATTTGTCCAAAATCAAACGCTGCAAATTCACTCATCTCATGTATTTCAAACCCGTAACCGCCAACCTCAAAACAGGCGGGTGTGTTACACAACTCTGTCAGGTGTTCGGTAAATGCCGCTTCACCGCCATGGGCCTCTATAAGTCCTTGAAAATCATGGAAAACAGCAAAACTGTTTTGCCATGCACTGCCTTCCGTGTAATCTTTCCCCCAGCTTGTCGGTCTGAACGGCTCTGAGAAATTACCGTCCGGTGTTTTACTGCGCATCAGTCCGCTTTCTTGACTTACGAGATGACGGTAATTCTGCGATGAGCGGTAATAAGCTTCTGCCAGCTCCTGTTTGCCCAGCGAAGAGGCTACCTGACCGATGCAAAAATCGCTGTAAGCATAGTCTTGCGTGTGATTGACACTTTCATGATACGTATTCGGTACATAACCCAGTGCCAAATAATCGCGGGTTCCCTGCCTGCCGTAATTAGGATGTCCGCTTTGCGTGGTTGCACCGGTCAACATTGCTTCCAAAAATTCCGGCATCAAATCAGCACGGATGTTTTTCACAGCCGCATCGGCAATGACAGCATCTACCAGCGTCCCCGGCATCAGACCGCGTTCATCGGGCGACAGCCACTTCGGCAGGAAACCGGTATGGCGGTAACTATTTAAAAAGCCTTCAAGCATTTCTTCGTATTCGGGTACGGCAATCAGCGAGAAGAGAGGATACACTGTTTTGTACGTGTCCCAAAAACCATTGTTGGTATAAAGATAGCCGTCCTGCACGGATTTTGAAAATGTATCGTAATGAATCGGCCGGTTTTGTGCATCTAATTCATACATTTTTTGAGGAAAGAGAAAACAGCGGTAAAGCATTTGGTAAAACAGGTCAACGCGGGATTTATCCCTGTCTGTGACCGTGATTTTTTCAAGCTGATTCAGCCACAAGCGTTCAGCTTGCAGTGTTTGCTCGTCAAAAGTCGTTTGTGTCAGTCGCGCCAAATTCAAATCGGCCTGTGCCTGACTGATGAAGGAAGTTGCTAAAATAACAGTTACCTGCTGTTCGTCCGCGTGCCCGCTGTCGGCAAATGTCAGCATCACACTGCCATTTTCCCCTTGCAGCTCGTCGGCTTTCTGTCCGTTTTCAGACAATGAAGCCGGTGTCACGCACTGCATTGCAATATACATCTTAAAATCCGGGTCTTCACATCCGCTGTAATTGATGATATGACCTCTCAGGCAATGGTCGTCAGCCGAGTAACGGACCGCAAACCGTCCGGGGAGCGTCAGCAGCAGTTTTTTTTCTTTATCAGGCTGGTGATAAGTCATCCTGAGGTGCGCGCCGTAAGTCGACGGTGCGAGTTCACAACGGATACGATACCTGATATGATAATAACTGAGATAATGGGGATGGCAGGCGGCTTCTTCTGGTTTATAAGACCCTTGCTGCATCAGCAAATCCGTTGAAGACAAACTGCCGGCGACTGGCGACAGCAACAAGTGGGAAAAATCACCCATCCAGGGACTTGGTTGATGTGTCAGGCGAATCCCCTGTACGGTCCTGTGATGAGGGTGAAACCACCAGCTGCCTTGTTCCGAAGTGGTCTGCAAGCAGAAATAATTCATCCCAAAAGGGACACCTGTAATCGGGAGTGTATTGCCGTTTGAGTAGTGGCGGTTATTGTCAGTACCATGACGTGTATCAATTGAATGAAGCATGTGAACCTCCTTTGATATATCTTTTAATAAATAATACAATAAAAGATATATCAAATCAACATAATATTTTATGCTATAATAATGTGTCAGCTTATACAGTTTTGATTGAAATGAAAGAGGTAAAAGAATATGACAACTAAGGACTGTGTGCTGCATTTTTTGGAAAAAAACAGAGGAAGCAGTGTGTCCGGTACGCTGATTTCCAAAGAACTGGGTATTTCAAGAAATGCTGTTTGGAAAGCCGTCAACCAATTGAAAAAAGAAGGTTTTCAAATCGAAAGTAAACCAAATCAAGGTTATTCATTGAAGCAAAGTGATGATTTATTGTCAGTGCAAGGGATTCAGACATATCTGACAGTGGATGATGATGTGGATTTGCGTGTCTATGATGAAGTGAAATCGACCAATACCCTTGCTAAAAAAGATGCGATAGACCATTCCGGCCAGACGACGGTCATCGTTGCCAACAGTCAGACAGAGGGGAAAGGGCGCCGCGGCCGAACGTTTTATTCACCTCCGGGGTCCGGTATCTATCTCAGTGTCGTGCTTAATCCCAAACAGTTTAAATTTCAAAATCTGACACTGATTACTGCTGTTGCGGCAGTGTCTGTGGCTCAGGTCATTGAAGAAACAACTGGGGAGAAACCGGAAATAAAGTGGGTCAACGACGTGCTGCTGCACGGACGGAAAATTTGCGGCATTTTGACAGAAGCTGTCACCGATTTAGAAACCGGCGGCATGCAGTGGGTGGTTGTCGGTATTGGACTAAATGTAACGACGCCGGAAAAAGGGTTTCCTGCGGACATTCAGCAGCGGGCAGGGACACTGTTTCAGCAGAACCTGTCTGAGCTTCCGCGTAACCAGCTGGCCGCCGGGATAATCAATCGGTTTCTTGCCAATAGTTACTCATGGGACGACCAGCAAATCGTTGCCGCCTATAAAAAACGTATGCCGCTGCTTGGCAAGTCAGTAGTGGTCAATGATTTTTCTTCGGAACCTTATTTAGTGACCGCAAGAGATGTTAACGAACAGGGACAGCTCGTTGTGGAAACGCAGGGAGGGGAAATAAAAGTACTTAACTCAGAAGAAATCAGCATTAAAATTTAATTAGCATTGTCAACCTTTTAAAAAAAATGGTTGACAATGCTTTTTTTTCACTTTATACTTTAAGCAGATTGGAGGGGGATTATGACAACTATCAACATAAAAGATATCACAAGAATTGCCATGTTTACAGCTTTAATTGTCGTGATTGGACAAATCAGCATTCCGATGCCTTACGGTGTGCCAATGACACTGCAGACATTTATCATTCCATTTGCAGGTATTCTGCTCGGCAGGCGCGACGGGCTCCTTTCTGTCTTTGTCTATATTTTGCTTGGGATGACAGGCTTGCCGGTTTTTGCCGGTTTTTCAGGCGGCTTTGGCGTTGTAATCGGTCCGACAGGCGGCTTTATTTTATCATTTCCATTGATGGCATGGTGTGCAGCATTAGGCGCAGAAAAACAAACAAAATTGTCTCTTTATCTTGGGCTTACCGCCGGAGCAACCTTGAACTTCCTGGCAGGCATGCTGTATTTCAGTTTTGCCACATCGAGTACATTGCCGGCCGCATTTGCCGCGTGTGTGCTGCCGTTTTTACCGACAGCAGTACTGAAGATTGTCTTGATTGGTCTCATTAGTTCAAAAATGAGTCGTTATAAACTTTATCATAAAATCACAGGGTGATATTCATCCGCGACAACAGGAATATGTTAAAAGTCTAACGACAAACAGCTAACCCGCAAGCTGCTAGAAAGCTTGCGGGTTAGCTGTTTCTGTCATTCCTTCAGATTAGTTGAAGATATTTTTTGTTGCCGGATAAACTTTACGGTAATGCCGGTAGCATGTGTCGTATGCCGAGACGTGGTTATCATCAGGCAAGTATTCCTTGTCGTAAGCGACGAACTCACGACTACAGTCCGTCATGCTGTCAAACCAGTTTGCCCCGACAGCCGCAATCATCGCGGCCCCGAGCGCCGGACCTTGTTCACTGGCGAGAGTGACGATTTTTGTATTGAACACATCCGCCTGGATTTGCAGCCAGTCCTGGTTTTTAGCGCCGCCGCCGACGGAGACGATGGCGTCAAATGTTTTCCCTGCATACTGTTTCATTAATTCTTGAGAATCTTTTAAAGAAAAGGTAATGCCCTCAATAACTGCGCGGGCAAAGTGGTCCAACGTATGTCCGACCGATATGCCGACAAAACTGCCGCGAATATGGCTGTCAGTGTAAGGTGTTCGTTCCCCGGCAATGTAAGGTGTGAACAGCAGATTGTCAGAACCAATCGGTACCGAACTGATATTTCCCAGCAGTTCATCGTAGCTTTTCGTACTGGCAAATGTCTGCTTGAACCAAGATAAACTATGCCCGGCGGCCAGTGTCACCCCCATGGAATAGTAACGGTCTTTGTCTGCATGGTTGAAATAGTGCAGGTGACCGCCGTAGCTGCCTTTTGGGTCGTCTTCATAGGATAAAAAGACGCCCGATGTCCCGATACTGGCTAAAGCCAAACCGCTGGAAGTGATACCTGCCGCCAGCGCCGCACAGGCATTGTCAGCTCCGCCGGAATAAACAGCCACCGGCGTGTCAAAGCCGATGTCTGTTGCCAAACCAGTTTTAATGTAGCCGATACAATCACTTGATTCGACCAGTGGCGGGCAAATCTTTTCCGGAATGTCAAACGCCTGTAAAATCTTTTGACTCCATTCCTTTTCTCCGGTATTCAATAAAAGCGTTCCGGCAGCATCTGAGTACTCCATTTGCTGATTGCCAGTCAAAAAGAATCCGACATAATCTTTCGGAAGCAGAAAGCGGGCAACGTCTTGCCAGATGTCCGGTTCGTTGTCTTTTACCCATAATAGTTTCGGCAATGTAAATCCTTCAAGGGCCTTATTTTTGGTGATGTCAATCAGCTCATCGCCGAGTGTGCGAGTGATTTCTTCGCATTGCGGCGTGGTGCGGACATCATTCCACAAAATGGCATTGCGCAAAATTTCTCCCTCATCGTTGAGCAAAACTAAGCTGTGCATCTGCCCGGAAAAACTGATGCCCTCCGTTTTTTGAGCTGCTTCGGGAACATCCGTAAGCAGTTGTTTCAAAACGCTGACCAGCGCATCAGTCCAAACAGCCGGATGCTGTTCGCTGAATCCCGGCTGGGGAGTTTCCAGTCCGTATTCTTGCTGACGAGTTGCAACGACATTCCCTTGTTTCGTGACGAGGATACCTTTCAACGAACTGGTCCCCACATCAATCCCGATAATATAACTCATGGTCTCTCTCCGTTCATAAAAAAGCTACCTTCAGAAGAAAGATAGCTTTTGATTTTTTACACTAAGTAGTCGTTCAAACGTGATTTCAGCAATTCCAGATGATTGGATTCATTCTCCACATGGTCATGTGCCAGTGCATACTCTGTCAGTGACGTCAAATTTTCGTTGCCGTCGACGATGGATTTGCCGATGCCGCTTTGATAACTTGCATAGCGGCGGCTGATTTCTTTGTCGAAAAAGCCGTCTTCTTTTAAGGCTGCTGCGGCTTTCAAACCGCGGGCGAACGTATCCATCCCGGCAATATGAGCGAGAATCAAGTCTTCCATTTTGAAGGAAGTCCGTCTGACTTTGGCATCAAAGTTGATGCCTCCCGGTGCGATACCGCCGTTTTCCAGAACTTGGTACATGGCCAGTGTTGTATCGTAAATGTTAGTCGGGAACTCATCCGTGTCCCATCCGAGCAGCATGTCGCCTTGGTTGGCGTCAAGCGAGCCAAGTGCATCATAACAGCGGGCAACATACATTTCATGATCAAACGTATGACCAGCCAATGTTGCATGGTTGGCTTCGAGATTTAGCTTAAAGTAATCGGTCAACCCGTATTTTTGCAGAAATGCCATCGTCGTTGCCGCATCAAAGTCGTACTGGTGTTTTGACGGCTCCATCGGTTTTGGCTCGATTAAGAACTGCACCTCGTGTCCGATCTCTTTTGCATAATCAACTGCCATGTGGAATAGACGGGCGATGTTGTCTTGTTCCAACATCATGTCAGTGTTCAATAAAGATTCATAACCTTCGCGGCCGCCCCAGAACACATAATTTTTACCGCCGAGTTTTTTGCTGATGTCAATGCCTTTTTTGACTTGTGCCGCAGCGATGGCAAATACTTCCGCGTTGGAAGAGGAGGCTGCACCATGAACAAAACGGGGATGTGTAAACATGTTCGCTGTGTTCCAAAGCAGTTTTTTGCCGGTTTCGTCCATTTTTTGTTTGATCAGGTCAGTTATCACGTCAAGGTTGTCGAAAAACTCCTGCAACGAGTCTCCTTGTGGTGCAATGTCCACATCATGGAAACAGAAGAAGTCCATGCTTAATTTATCCAAAATTTCAAATGCAGCGTCCACACGATTTTTAGCAGTTGTCATTGGATCTTCAGACAGCCATGTGCGCTCGTTAATCGGGGCACCGAACGGATCTGTGCCGTCTTGTGTCAATGTGTGCCACCATGCCATCGCAAAGCGCAGATGCTCTCTCATCGGTTTACCGAAAACTATTTCGTCCGGATTGTAGTGTCGGAAAGCAAACGGGTTACTCGTTTCTTTCCCTTCAAATTTTACTTTGTCTATTGACGGAAAATACGCCATAATTAATAACCTCCTGAATTTTTTGTAGTAAGTTTACTGTACAAACAAATGATAAATCATCTCTATCTTTTTGTCAACAGAGATTCTAATTTCACGGAAATTCTTTTCAAATATGTGTTAGCATGATAAACTAACAGAAGTAAGTGTTGGGAGTGTTTATGAAATGATAGTGGACAAGTACACAATTCGCAAACAAAATGAGGCAACCGTCTTATCTCAGATTATTAAGTATGAACAGATATCTCGAGCCGAGGTGTCCAAGATAACGAACCTCAATAAAGCAACGGTGTCAGAAATCACAGCCGGTTTGATTGAAAAAAAACTGGTGCATGAGTTAGGGTCTGGCGAAAGTTCTAAAGTCGGCGGACGAAAGCCGCGAATTTTAGGGTTTAACAAACGAGCCGGCTGTTCGATTAATGTTGATTTGGGCTACAATTATGTTTCCAGTTCTTTGACATTTCTTAACGGTGAAGTATATCAGGCAAAAAAAGAAAAAGGTTTTTACATCAACCAGCAAACAGTGGTGGAATATGTCATGAACCTAGTGGACGATTATCAGCCACTTGCAGAAAAGATGACTGAGTTCGGTATTGTCGGCATGACGCTTGCGATTCACGGGACGGTTAATAACAACAAAATCATTTTCACGCCATACTACGACCTTGATGTCATGGATTTGGTGGCAGCACTGGAAGAGAAAGTGGATTTTCACGTGTATGTTGAAAATGAAGCAAACTTAAGTGCTGTGGCGGAAGCGACTTTTTCGACCAATGAGAAGATGCTTGTCAGTGTCAATGTGTATAGCGGTATAGGTGCCGGGGTAATAATCAACAGAGAGCTGTATAAAGGCAAAGACGGTAATTCAGGAGAAATAGGGCACACGACCCTCATCCCGAAAGGCAAGATATGCCCGTGCGGCAACCACGGCTGTCTGGAACAGTATTGTTCTCAGAAAGCGGTATTGAACGAGTACGCACAACACGTCGGAAAAGAAGTGTCACTGGATGAATTTGTGGCAGCTTATCGCGACAATGACGATTATGCGGTTAAACTGATTAATGGGATGTGTTTTGATTTATCCATCGGCATCAATAATTTGATTTGCCATTATTCACCGAACGTCATCTTTATTAACGGCTCCATATTCAGACGTATTCCCGAAATGCTCGACTTTATTCATCATTCGTTAAAACCTTCTATGCAGAAAACGACACGGCTGGTTCATTCATCTTTAGGCGATGAGGCTACGTTGTTCGGCGCAGCGGCGCACAGCATCAAGAAATTTTTAGAAATAGATGAACTGAATCTGGTAAAGGAGGAGTGAAACAGAGATGGAGAAACAGTTTGAAGCTGTTTTCTTCGACTTGTTTTTCACATTGGTGGAACCTCTGGAAACGAGCCGCACAGAGTGGCAGTACTTGCGTATTTCACGAGAAGAGTGGGAGCATTCCGCAGAAGCGTCTGAACTTTATATCGAGCGGGCGACAGGTCAGTTAGCCTCTTCCCACGAGATGATAGAAGCCATTCTTGCTAGGTTGAAACTGCCGACAAGTCCTCGACTGGTGGAGGATGTCTTGGCTATTCGGCAGCAGCGGATGGCCGGCACATTGCGAATGCTGGAGCCTGATGTGATCGACGTATTACTGGAGATGAAAAAACGCGGGCTGAAGCTGGGAGTCATCAGCAATGCTGATGTGATTGATATTGATGGCTGGTCTTCCTCTTATTTGGCAGAACTTATTGATAGCACAGTGTTCTCATGTAACCATCGAATGATGAAACCTGAGCCGGCGATTTATCATGCGGCGCTGTCAGAGCTTGCTGTTTCTGCTGAAAAAAGTTTGTTTGTAGGTGATGGAGGAGATGAAGAGCTGACTGGCGCTAAAAAAGTCGGGATGACAACAGTACGTCTGTCACGCTTTCTGGATAGGGGCGATTTAAAGCAATCGTCTTTCGTAGATTGTCACGTATCAAGTTTTCAAGAATTATTGAAACTGGTTTAATGTGCTGAAAAAGCCATAAAGAAACTTTTTCCGTTATGGACAGAGAAGGGAGTTTTATCTGTCAGGAAACGGAAAAAGTTTTTTGTTTTATTGATGGTAAAATAGGTTTTTTAAACTACAAAAAATCAGTATATCTACTATTTTTTTGTTATTATAACGAGTATTTTTTTGAAATGATAAATATTTTTAAGGCAGTATTTGTAATAAGTATATTTAAAACAACATTGTTATAATTAATGAATAAATTTTATAAAATGTTATTTAACAACTAAGAAAGCGCTTGACTATATCTGTAAACTTTATTATGATTAAACAAGTTAGTTTACCGTACCAATTAACATTTGAGGAAGGAGTCTTTCAATGATACGTAACCCGATTTTAAAAGGATTTAATCCAGATCCTAGCATTTGTCGTGTTGACAAAGACTATTACATTGCTGTTTCTACATTCGAATGGTTCCCAGGTGTCAGAATTTATCATTCGACAGATTTAAAACATTGGCAGTTGGTGAGTACGCCACTTAATCGCATCAGCCAGCTGAATATGTTAGGCAATCCTGATTCTGGCGGTGTTTGGGCACCGGATTTAAGTTACTGCAACGGTCAGTTTTGGTTGATTTATTCAGACGTGAAAGTAGTTGATGGAAATAGCTGGAAGGACGTAGCTAATTATTTGGTAACTTGCGAGACAATTGACGGTACGTGGTCTGAGCCGATTCACTTAAACAATTCGGGTTTTGACCCTTCGCTGTTTCATGATGATGACGGAAAAAAATATCTCGTCAACATGGTGTGGGATTACAGAGCTAGTCATCATCGTTTTTACGGGATTGTCATGCAGGAATATAGTCATGAAAAAAGGCGACTGACAGGAAAGCCGGAAATTATTTTTAAAGGCACCAATCTTAAGTTGACAGAAGCCCCTCATCTATACAGATGGAACGGTTATTATTATTTATTGACAGCAGAAGGCGGTACCCAATATGAGCATGCTGCTACACTAGCACGTTCGAAAAGTATCCATGGGCCTTATGAGGTTCATCCGGACAATCCGTTGATCAGTTCGTGGTCACATCCGCATATCGATCTTCAAAAAGCGGGCCATGGGTCAATCGTACACACACATACAGATGAGTGGTATTTTGTGCACTTGACAGCCAGGCCAGTGAGGCGAGAAAATAGCTCATTGCTGCCTGATCGTGGATATTGTCCACTTGGAAGGGAGACAGCTATCCAAAAACTTTATTGGCAAAATGGCTGGCCTTATGTGGAAGGTGGAAATTTTCCAAAAGTAGATGTGCCATCACCTAAGATGCCTGAGCAAACAATTAATAGCACACCTGTACAATTATATGATTTTAACGAAGTCTGCTTAAATTCTGACTTACAAACATTGCGGATTCCTTTTACAAATCAGATAGGCAGTCTTGAAGACCGACCAGGCTATTTGCGTCTTTTCGGAAGAGAATCTTTGAAATCGCTTTTTTATAATGCGTTGGTCGCAAGAAGATGGGAAAGTTTGTTTTTTGAGGCAACAACGTGCATTGAATACCAGCCGGACTGTTTTTTGCAATTTGCCGGTTTGACAAACTATTATAATTCCAATAACTGGTCAAGTTTGCATGTGACATTTGATGAAGAAAAAGGAAAAATTATTGATATTTTGTTGAGTGTGGATGGGCAAGTGACATCACCTATTAAAGGGCAGGAAATAGTGGTTCCACCAGAATCAGACCGTGTTTATTTAAAGGCAGCTGTATCTGGAGAGGTTTATTGGTATGCTTACTCTTTTGATGGCAAAATATGGCAAAAGATAGCTTATCTATTTGATAGTCTGATTCTTTCGGATGATTTTGTAGCAAAAAATTACGGAGGGTTCTTCACTGGGGCATTCACTGGCATGTTCTGTGTTGACCTTACGGGAAGGCGTCTTGAAGCAGATTTTGATTTCTTTGAATACAAAGAGAAAGAGGAGAATATAAAATGAAAAAATTCATGCTTGCAGGATTATGTGTACTCGGTTTAGGGCTGGCCGCTTGCGGCGGCGGAGAGAAAAAAGATTCAGGCAGCACTGCTGATAAAGACAACCAATTGATAGTTTGGACATTCACTGACGAGTTATCAACGATGATTAATGATTATTATTTGCCAGCGCACAAAGACTTGGATTTTAAAGTAAAAGTTGTAGCTATTCCTTCAGAACAATTCGAAACCAAACTTGATCCGGTTTTAGGATCGAAAGATGCACCGGATGTCATCGCACTTGAATCTGCTTTTGTCAAAAAATATGTTGAATCGGGAATGATGGCCGATATAGGAAGCCTAGGGTTAGATGAAGCATCTGAAAACACCTTTCAATATGTCAAAGATGTGGGGACGTCAAAAGATGGTGTTTTAAGAGCTTTGGCATGGCAGGCAGCACCAGGGGCATTTTATTACAGAGACTCTTTGGCAAAGGAGTTGCTTGGAGCTGACTCCCCTGAGCAAGTCCAAGAAAGAATTTCCGATTATGACAAATTTTATGACGCTGCGAAAGAAATCAGCGAAAAAAGCAATAACGGTGTGTATATGATTTCGGGAATTCAAGATTTGGCAAAACCATTTTTTGGTCAGCGGGAACATGGCTGGGTCGAAGACAACAAACTTGTTGTTGATGACAGTTTACTGGATTTGATGGATTTATCGAAAAAATTTGTTGAAGAAAAATTGACTCAGGATACTGAAGGGCAATCGGAAGCATGGTTTTCGGGAATGAGTGGCGATTCTATCTTCGGGTACAGCCTGCCGACTTGGGGGCTTCATTATTGGTTAAAACCGAATGCGGTTTCATCAGACAAAGCTGCAACTACTGAAGGTGATTGGCGCATGGTACAAGGAGCAGCTTCCTGGTTTTGGGGCGGTACCTGGATCGGAGTGACTGAAACATCAGACAAGAAAGAAGCAGCAGCTTCACTGATCAAATACTTGACAACTGATGAAGAGTTTCTGACAAAATGGGCCAAGGATACTGGCGACTTTGTTTCTAGCCAAACAGTAGTTAATGAGATTAAAGATGATTTTAGCGAGGAGTTTCTAGGTGGTCAGAACCATTACTATGAATTTTCTCAAATGGTTGAAAACATAAACGCGACCATCTTGACTGAGTATGACCAAACAATAGAAAGTTTATTTAACGATAATTGTTTGACTCCCTATTCAAAAGGCGAAGTTTCCAAGGATGAAGCTATCGATAATTTCAAAGCAGCTGTCGGTGATGCCTATCCTGATTTAGAAATCGATTAATCAATAAAAAGGGTTGAATCTCAACCCTTTTTATACTCGCAGGAGGAAAAGATGAAACGAACGAAAAAGAGCTTTGAAAACTATAACCGATATGGGTATTTATTTTTGCTGCCGTTTTTTTTGGCGTTTTTAATTTTTCAACTTTACCCAATATTATACACGATTTTTTTAAGCTTTACTGATTTAAAAGGTTGGAATAACGAAGCAAATTTAGTTGGCATAAAAAATTACTTGGATATTGCACATAATGAAATGTTTCGCACTTCAATCAAAAACACTTTCATTTTATGGACAGTGAATTTTATTCCTCAAATAGGATTATCCTTATTACTTGCTGCATGGTTCACAAATATCAAATTAAAATTAAAAGGAACTGGTTTCTTCAAAGTGGTGTTTTACCTGCCCAATATCATTACTGCTGCTTCAGTTGCAGTCCTTTTCTACGCGTTGTTCAGTTATCCGGTTGGACCAATGAATTTGATTCTCACGAAGTTAGGAATTTTGGAACAGCCGTTTGAATTTTTCCGAAGTGTGGGTGCAACACGATTGATAGTTTCGTTTATCCAGTTTTGGATGTGGTATGGGCAGACGACCATTGTCCTCATTTCAGGCATCTTAAGTATTGACAAATCACTGTTTGAATCTGCGATGGTTGACGGTGCTACAGACGGGGCGATTTTTAGAAAAATCACACTCCCGCTTTTAAAACCGATAATTTTATACACACTGGTGACATCATTAATCGGGGGATTACAGATGTTCGATATCCCATTTCTGCTAACCAATGGCAATCCTGCCAACAGTGTTCTGACAATTACAATGTATATTTACAAACAGGCATTTACAGGAAGCAGGAATTTTAATGTTGCGGCCACTGCATCGGTGATACTGCTCTTGATTTCAATTTTATTGAGCACCCTACTGTTTAACTTTTTCAGAGAAAAAAGCAAAGTTGGTGATAAACAATGATTGCTGTCGATAAATCAAAGAGATTACTTATTTATGTTTTTTTAGGAATTTTAACATTGCTGAGTCTAATTCCTTTCTGGGTTGTGCTGGTCAATTCAACAAGGTCGGCAGAACAAATTCAGCAAGGGTTATCACTCGTCCCTGGTACGAACTTAGCATATAATTGGGAGGTGTTAATGAATAAAGGCTTTGATGTTTTTGGAGGATTTAAAAACAGTTTGATTATTTCCACTTGTTCTACGGTCTTGAATGTTTATTTTTCTGCGCTGGCCGCATATGGCATTATTGCGTATCATTTCAGAGGGAAACGAATCTTTTTCGCCATTATTTTAGCGTTATTGATGATTCCTACTCAAATTAGCATGATTGGTTTCTATCAGTTTGTCAGTAAATTGGGGCTGCTGAATAATTTTATCCCGCTGATATTACCGTCGATTGCTGCACCTTCAACAGTCTTTTTTTTAAAACAGTATCTAGAAACGATTTATCATCCGGACTTGGCAGATTCGGCAAGACTGGATGGCGCCGGTGAGATTGCAATTTTTCATCGTATCATGTTACCTTTAATGAAACCAGGTCTGGCAACAATGGCAATATTTTCTTTTGTCACATCATGGAATAATTTTTTGATGCCGCTGATTTTAATCAATGACACAGAAAAATTTACACTACCGATGCTGATTCAATTGTTAAAAACCGATGTTTATCGAACTGAATTTGGAAGTATGTATTTAGGTATTTCGCTGAGCATCATTCCTCTGATTCTCATTTATCTTTTTTTATCAAAATACATCATCAGCGGCGTCACTGCCGGCGGGATAAAAGAATAAACAAGGTGTTTACTGATAAAGATGCTGCCGGGCAATTAGTCGGCAGCGTCTTTATCGTGGTTGGCAGAGATGAAATGGTTAAGATTGCTTCTCATGTGTTCCGCCAGCAGTAACGGCTCCATTTGGCGCAGGCGGCTGAGTTTCACAAGGTTATCAGTTTGCAGCGAAAGATATTGCTGCGGTGTAACTGTCTTTTGCTGACCGGTGGCCCAGCTGATGGCAGATAAACCATCAGACTCCATCAGCAGGCGGTTGACCGGCACTGTTTCGGCTACTTGCCGGACAGCAGAGTCTGTGTGCAATGACGGACCAATCGTGAAGTAGCAATCCAAGTCAATGAACTCAGTTAAGAAGTCATCGGCTGAATACCAGTGGACAAGGTAGCGGTTGGGATAATCACGGATGATTTCGGCAATGTGCTGCTCTTGATTTTTGGTATGCAGAATGACAGGTTTTTGTGCATGCGACGCATAGTCAAGCTGCTTGCGAAAAACGTCTTCCTGAATAGGCAATGCAACATCTGTCCACAACGAGTCCATCCCGATTTCGCCGATAATCATTGCTTCTGCCAGTATCGGCAGCATCTCCTCCCAGGAAACAACAGCCGCGTCCCACGGATGAATGCCTGCACTAAGATGCAGAAAAGGCAGATACTTGGTTTTTTGGCGGTTTTTCCTGTATTCGTCAACTGTTTGGCAATTGATGATACTGGGGATTTGCTGATTTTTAAGAATCTCCAGCAGCAAATCATTCTCATCTAAATGGCAATGAGCGTCGACCAGTGGCAAGTGTTCTGGCAAGGCGGTCACCTCCTTTCAGAAGCTTTTTGATGACCTGCCAGCATGGTGGTATAGATGTTGTTGCGGAGTTCCCCTTGATAATTGAGCCATTCTCTTGTCTGATTTTGTCCGGCAAGGTCGATTTCTGATATAAAATGGGAGGGCGAACCGCCCATCAGGACAATTCTATCGGAAAGATAGAGCGCTTCGTCAATATCATGGGTGACGAGGATGATTGTCCGGTTGAGCTGGTCTTTGATTGTTTTCAGCCAATCCTGCAAGCCGTTGCGCGTAATGATGTCAAGAGCGCCGAACGGCTCGTCAAGCAGAAGGAACTCCCGCTCGACAAGCAATGTCCTAAGCAGAGCCGTGCGCTGTTTCATGCCTCCGGAGAGTTCCTCCGGATAGGCATCGGCTGCGTCGGTCAATCCGAAAATATCCAAGTAGCGCATCACCTCATCATTGTCTATGGGCAAGTGATGTATCGTCTGGTACAAAGTGATGTTTTCAAAAACTGTTTTCCAGTCAAACAGCAGGTCTTCTTGCGGCATGTAAGCAAAATGGCCATTGTAACCTGAAATCACCTGACCGTCCACAGACGCTTCTCCTTCGGTCAACAGCAGCGATCCGGCTAATACATTCAGTAAGCTTGAT
Organism: Vagococcus acidifermentans; assembly: GCF_003987655.1. GTDB lineage: Bacteria > Bacillota > Bacilli > Lactobacillales > Vagococcaceae > Vagococcus_B > Vagococcus_B acidifermentans. The sequence goes on from NZ_NGKC01000004.1 coordinate 31,681, forward strand.
TTTCCGCACCCGCTGGGACCGATGATGGAGAGGAACTCTCCGCGTTCGACAGTGAGGTTGATATGCTGGAATATTTGTTTGTCAGACAATGTCAGACCAGCATCTGTGATAACCAGTGTCATTATTTATCTTCCTTTGAAATGAATTGATTGGTAAACATTTGCTCGGCCGGTATTTTGTGGTCAATGAGCTGGTATTCGACCATAAAATCAGTGTAATTATCCCAAACATCTTGGGACATGACACCCCATGATTCCGGCGTGTCAGTGTAATGGGTTGATACGAAAGCTTGTGATTGTTTTAAAAAGGCCAAATCCTGATCCGGTGATGCCTGATGCAGTATTTCGGCACTTTCATCACTGTGCTCAATGGCGTAAAGATAGCCTTTTTTGGTGGCATCGACAAAGTCTTGAATCAGCTCAGGATCGGAATCAATCAGTTTATCAGTTGTCAGCAGGATAGGTGTGTAAAAATCCAGACGGTCATCCAGCTTGTTCAGCGGCATATAATTGAGTTCAACACCATCCATGACAGCCTTGGTATAATCCCAGCCTTCAAAGAACCACTTGATATCCACATTTTTTCCTAAATCACCTGTGCCCGCACCGGCATCACCGACGGTCGTCAGCTTATTGTAGTCGGCTCCCGATTTCGTCATGACAGCTTTCAATGTCGCTTCCTCACTGGGCGACTGCCAGCCGGCGTAGACTCTGTCTTCAAAGTCTTTTGGTGATGTGATGCCCGAAGATTTCAACGCGACAAAACCAGACGTATTATGTTGTAAAACAGTGGCGACAGCTTTGACGGGAATCGGATTTTTTGATGCTGTGGCATAGGTCAAGTCTTCTTGATAGCTCAGGGCAAACTCGCCTTTTCCGGCTCCCAGAAGCGCTAGACTGGTGCTGTCATCTCCGGGTTCGATGATGTTCAGGTCAATCCCTTTATCCGCATAGTAACCTTTCTCTTGGGCGACGTAGATGCCGGAATGGTTTGTATTCGGGATGTAGTCCAAAATCAAAGTGATTTGTTTGTTTTTTTTGTTACCGGAAGAAGACGGTTCAGAACTGCAGCCTGTCAAAAGCAAAAAGCTGAGTAACAGACCGATTGGCAAAATATATTTTTTTAGTTTATCCATTTGCGATCATCCTTTTCTTTGTCAGTAAATTTTCAAGTACGAACACCAGCAGGTTCAACAGCAGGCTCAGCAAGATGACGACAACAATCGTAGCGAACACCTTATCCATTAAGTAGCCGTTTTTGGCACGTATCATGTAGTAGCCGAGCCCGGCTGAAGCACTCAGCCATTCGCCGATAATTGCCCCTCCGACACAGTAAGTCGCGGCGACACGCATGCCCGAAAGCAGTCCCGGGACGGCGATGGGAATCTTGACCAGACGATATATCTGCCAAGTTGATGCGTTGTAAGTTTTCATCAGGATAATCCGTTTTTGATTCACTTGAAACAACGCGTCTGTAAAAGAAATAACCATTGGGAAAAAGCACATGAGAACGACCATCAGAATTTTCGGCGTCAGACCGAAACCGAACCAGATGGAGAAAATCGGTCCGAGTACCATAACGGGAATCGTCTGCGAGATGACCAGATGGGGATAAACGGTCAGCCGCAACCCGTTGAAGCGGTCCATCAGCAGTGAGACGATGAAAGCCAGCAGCGTCGCAACTGCCAGACCGATAACAGCTTCTTTCAACGTCACCCAAGCATGTACGGCTAAAACAGCTCTTTCCTGGTACAGGGAAAGGAGAACTTGGGAAGGTACAGGCAGAATGTACAGCGGTATCTGAAGTAGCCGGCCAATCACCTCCCATAAAACAATTAATAATAGCAGGCTGACAATGGGATATAGCCAACGTTTGATGATAATCAACTCCTTTCCAAATAAAAAAAGACGAAGACCACCCGTCTTCGTCGAAAAAACAACATAAAACACTCATTCTCCCTACGACGGTACTAACCGACAGGTTCAAAGGGTCAAAACTAACAGTTTACTCTCAGGCCGTTACACGACCTCCCCAAATGCTATTCATTTTACCAATGTAGTGTATCACTATTCAATGGCGGGGTCAACGGCAGCAAGGTGTCAATAGAATGAAAAGCTGATGAGAATCTCTTTAGTAATTGCTCTAATTATCAAAATCCGGCGCTTTTTTGATATACTGAATTTGGCAAAACGGCGAGAGCGGCTCGTCAGTTGAACAGGAGGGTACTATGAAAAAGATATTGGTGATTCATACAGGGGGCACGATTTCCATGAAGCAGGAAACAGATGGAACAGTGACCCTTTCAGCTGAGAATCCTTTGTTGGGGAAAGAAGACCTGCTTCCAAGCGATATTCAGCTTTTTGAAGAAGAAATATTCAATTTGCCGTCTCCCCATATCCGGCTGGAAGATATGCTGGCTGTCAAAAGACGCATCGACCGCGCCCAAGAAGAAGGGTTTTACGGTGTGGTCGTGACGCACGGGACAGACACACTGGAGGAGACGGCGTATTTTCTTGATGTGACATTGGAGAAACGAATCTCGGTGGTGCTGACGGGTGCCATGCGCTCAAGCAATGAAATCGGTTCAGACGGTTTGTATAATTTTATCCGCGCCGTGATTACCGCTGCAAACGCTGATTCCGCAAATCAAGGTGTGCTGGTTGTGTTCAATGATGAAATCCATTCAGCTCAGTTTGTCACCAAAACGCACACCACCAATGTCAACACATTCCGCACACCGACATTCGGACCAGTCGGCCTGATTTCCAAAAACGGTGTTTATTTTGTAAAAGAAGCGGTGGAACGCCAGACCTATGCCATTGAGACCGTGGCGGGGACCGTTCCGCTCCTTAAAGCATATGCCGGCATGGACGGGACGATGTTCGAAATGTGTTTGGCTAAAAAAGTAGACGGTCTGGTGATTGAGGCGTTTGGTGCCGGCAACCTGCCGCCGTCAACGCTTCCTGCTGTTCAAGCGTTGATTGATAGCGGTATTCCCATTGCACTGGTGTCCCGCTGTTCAAACGGCATGGCGGAGGATATTTATGATTATCAAGGTGGCGGTGTCGGTTTGAAGAAGATGGGCGTGATGTTTGTGAAAGGATTGACCGGGCAAAAGGCGCGTATCAGATTGATTATCGGGATAAACGCCGGCCTTTCCGGTGAGGCACTGATTGATTTTATGACGGTGTAAATCCGGTTATTACTTGAAAACGCAAGGAGTATGTACGAACGGTTCGTTTTTATGTACAATGAAAGAGATACTGCCGTCTGTTTGGCGGGAAAAACAATGCTTGAAAAGGAGAGGCCAATTAATGGGATACAGGATAGAAAAAGATTCGTTGGGAGAAATCGAGGTAGACGATTCGAAATGCTGGGGCGCGCAAACAGAGCGCAGCCGGCGTAATTTTCAAATCGGCAGCGAGCGGATGCCATTGGATGTTATTTACGGTCTGGTGGAAATCAAACGGGCGGCCGCAATCGTCAACCGTGAAAACGGTCAGCTGGACGACAAGCGAAGTGCGCTGATTGTTTCGGCGTGCGACAGTATTTTGTCAGGCAAATGGGACGACCAGTTTCCGCTGAAAGTCTACCAGACCGGCAGCGGTACGCAAACTAACATGAATGTCAATGAAGTCATCGCGTTTCTTTGCCGTCAGGAGGGCGGCGATGTCCATGCGAACGACCATGTCAATATGTCGCAAAGTTCAAACGATACATTTCCGACAGCTATGCATATTGCCGCTTATGGTCAAATTGTTGACCAGCTTCTCCCGGAAATCGATGAATGGCTGTCGGTTTTAACGCAACTTGAAGAGCAGTACCAGACAGTTATCAAAATCGGCAGGACACATTTGCAGGACGCCACACCGCTGACTTTTGGCCAGGAAATCAGTGGCTGGCGAGTGATGCTTGAAAAGGCGGAACAGTTTATTCGGGAAAGCAGCGACCATTTGCGTTCCTTGGCGATTGGCGGCACCGCCGTCGGAACGGGGTTGAATGCTCCTGATTTGTTCGATGAAGACATGTGTGCGCAAATCAGCCGCCAAACAGGATGGCATTTTGTGCCTGAAGCCAATAAATTTTACGGTTTGACGAGTCATTCGGCATTGTCGTTTGCACACGGTGCGCTGCGGTCGCTGGCTGCCGATTTGATGAAGATTGCCAACGATATCCGCTGGCTGGCGAGCGGTCCCCGTGCCGGCTTCGGCGAAGTGACGATTCCAGCAAATGAACCGGGCAGCTCCATCATGCCGGGCAAAGTCAATCCGACTCAAGCAGAGGCCTTGACGATGGTTGCCACGCGCATCATGGGGAACGATGTGACGATTCAGGTCGCAAGCAGTCAAGGCAACTTTGAGCTGAACGTGTATAAGCCGGTCATCATTGACAGCTTTTTGCAGTCCGTGACTCTTCTCAGCCAAGCCATGGCGTCGTTCCGGGTTCACTGTTTGGCCGGATTGACTGCCAACCGGTCAGTGATGGCTGAAGGTGTCCAGCGTTCGCTGATGCTGGTCACAGCATTGAGCCCGCATATCGGCTATGAAAAAAGTGCGGACGTGGCTAAACTGGCGCACAAAGACGGACTGACTTTGAAAGAAGCAGTCATCAGATTGGGCTATGCAACCGGTGAACAGTATGATGAATGGGTTGTGCCGGAAGAAATGATTTAAACGTGTTTAAAAAGATTAGAAGGAGGACAGCTTGCTGCCTCCTTTTAATGTATCCGCACAAATTTTCTGAAAATTCTAAATTATCATTGACTTTTTTCACTAGTCATATTAAAATGAAACACAACAAAATGATTGCGAGGGAGAACAGATGACAAAGCAGGATAAAGCGGCATGCAGCGTATGGCAACCACATTGTTTTTATAGCTTTAGCTACTTTAGAGTCTGTTTGTAGCCATGATTTCGTGGGTACAAACAGTGAACGTTTGTATCTATGATGGCTAAAGCAATTACTGATGGAAAAGATGATGCCACCATAGAATGATTTTCTGGGTGGCTTTGTTTGTTTGACCGGTTGAATAACTGGTTGTCAGAACGTCTGCTCAGAAAGAGTGTTACTGGGCAGGCGTTTTTTCCGTTCGAAAACGAGAGGAGAAAAAAGTATGAAAAAGAAAACAATGAAGCGTTGGATGTTGTTGGGAAGTTTGGCAGTAGGCGGCTTGTTGCTGGCTGCCTGCGGCAAGGGAGGAGATTCCGGCGACTCGGCCAAAGAGAAAAAAATCGGCATTATCCAATATGTGGAACATGCCTCGCTGGATGATGCCCGCAAAGGATTTATCGATGGCTTGAAAGAGCACGGCTACGAGGGAGACAACGTGACGATTGACGAACAAAATGCGCAGGGCGACCAGGCCAATTTGAAATCAATCGGCGAAAAGCTGGTCAACAATAAGAATGATTTGATTTTGGCGATTGCGACCCCGGCTGCGCAGTCCGTGATGAAGGAAACACAAGACATCCCGATTTTGTTCACCGCGGTAACTGACGCAGTCGAAGCCGGCATCGTCGCGGACAATGACAAACCAAACGGTAATGTTTCAGGAACAGTCGACATGGGACCGATTGACAAACAGGTCGCTCTGTTAGTGAATGTTGTCGGCAAAGAGAAAAAATTCGGCATCATTTATACGTCGAACGAAGATAATTCGCGTATCCAGTCTGAAATGGCGGCGGCTGAATTTAAAAAGCTGGGCATTAAGCCGAAAGTCATGACCGTTGCCAACAGCACAGAAGTTCAACAGGCGATGGAGACGTTGAGTGCAAAGGTCGATGGGATTTTTGTGCCGACGGACAACAACTTTGCTTCAACCATGACGACTGTCGGCAAAGTCGCTCAGGAAAAGAAAGTTGTGGTCGTTCCGGGAAGTATCGGTCAAGTTGACGACGGCGCACTGGCAACAATCGGGATTGACTACTACAAACTAGGCAAACAGACTGCTGACATGGCCGTCAAAGTGTTTGAAGGCGAAGAAATCGGGTCTCTGGCAGTTGAACGACCAAAAGGACTTGACTTGCACATCAATGAGGACATGGCGAAAACATTGGGTATCGATGTCGAAAGCATCAAGATGCCCGAGTAGCGTAAAAAAGGGGAGACAGTAATGATTCTTTCGAGTATTTCTCAAGGTCTTTTGTGGAGCATCATGGCAATCGGTGTTTATATCACTTTTCGTATATTGGACATGGCGGATTTGACTGCCGAAGGGTCTTTTACCCTCGGCGCCTCAGTGTCGGCAGCCATGATTGTTACGGGCAATTCTCCCGTATTGGCAACAATTTCGGCATTTCTGTGCGGCTTAGCGGCGGGATGTGTGACGGGTCTGCTTCACACGGCCCTGAAAATCCCTTCACTCGTCGCCGGGATTCTCACTATGACCGGCTTGTATTCCGTGAATTTACGGGTAATGGGCAAATCGAACATCGGACTGGCGCTGACGGACCGGACTCTGATGACTTTCTTTCTGGATAAAGGAATGACGAACAATCAGGCGGCGCTGGCAGTTGGACTGATTGTTGTCGCCATTGTGGTCGTGCTGTTGTATTTTCTGTTTCAGACATCACTGGGACTGGCGATTCGCTCTACAGGCGATAACGAGGAAATGAGTTTAGCAAACGGCATCAACACAAACCGAATGAAAGTTTACGGCTTTATGCTGTCCAACGGTTTGATTGCCCTGTGCGGTGCATTGATGATGCAGAACAACGGCTATGCCGACTCCGGCATGGGGATCGGTACAATCGTGATTGGTTTGGCTTCCATCATCGTTGGCGAAGTATTATTGAAAAATGTCACACTGGTGTTCCGTTTCCTGATGACAGTCGCCGGGTCGATTATTTACAGGCTGATTATTGTTTGGGTCATGAACCTGTCGTTCGTCAACCCGAATGATTTGCGGCTGTTTTCGGCAATCATTTTGACACTGGCGCTGGCAACGCCGCTCATTAAGAAACCGAACGGCACCAAACACAAACAAGCTGCGAAAAGATAAGGAGGGAAACCAATGTCGCAAATACTTGAATTGAAAGCTGTCCATAAAGGATTCGACTTAGGGACGGTCAATGAGAACAAAGTGCTGACAGATTTAAATCTCTCCCTGAACAAACATGATTTTGTAACAGTTATCGGGGGCAACGGCGCAGGCAAATCAACACTGATGAATATTATCGCCGGTTCGCTTTTTGCGGATGACGGGGAGATATGGCTGAACGGCAAAAACATTACGAAATGGAATGTCCCGAAACGCTCTGCCTTTATCGGACGGGTTTTTCAAGACCCGAGAATGGGAACGGCCACCCGCTTGTCAGTGGAAGAAAATCTGGCGTTGGCGTATAAACGCGGTGAAAAACGCGGCTTGGAAAAATCTGTTCCCAAGAAAAAATTGCCTTTTTTTAAAGAACAGCTCGCCAAACTGGATATGGACTTGGAAAACAGACTAAAGACAGAAGTCGGCCGGCTTTCCGGCGGTCAGCGCCAAGCACTGACTTTGCTGATGGCTACCATCCAGACACCGCATCTCTTACTGCTTGATGAACATACGGCTGCGCTCGACCCGAAAATCAGCCGGCTTGTGTTGCAGCTGACCGAAGAACTAATCGAGGAAAAACAGCTGACGGCGCTGATGATTACCCATAACATGGAAGATGCCATCACTTACGGCAACCGATTGATCATGCTGCATCACGGCAATATTGTCGTGGACGTGTCGGGCGAAGAGAAGCAGCAGCTGACTGTTCCGCAACTCATCAATTTGTTCCAGGAGAGCAGCCACGAACAATTAACAGAAGATTCCCTTGTGTTGGGATAAATGAACAGGCAACGAACAAAAAAATGTTCGTTGCCTGTTTTGCATTATACCAATATTGAAAGCGTTTTTCTCTGAATAACAACTATACCATTTGCGGTAAGGTGTTGACACGAAACGTATAGGATGTTAATATTTTAGGTGTTTCTATGAAATAAAAAGAACAAGGAGTTGACTATACCAATTTTAAAAATCGGAATAGCGCCAGGCCTGGAAACAGGTGACGAGGAGAGAGCTTATCGAACAACTCGGCGGGTAGCTCTAGGGACTGCACTCTACAGACTGATAGTAAACCATCGCTGAAAGGCGGTGACAAAGTATGGGTCACGCAGATAGAAACATATTTTTTCAGGAAAGTAGGAATGGAAAATGTGTGGAATAGTAGGCGTAGTCGGCAATCAGGAAGCCGCAGCGATATTGGTTCAAGGATTGGAAAAGTTAGAGTACCGGGGATATGATTCTGCGGGGATTTTTCTTGTGACGGACAAACAGGAAACGATTATGAGAAAAGCCAAAGGCAGAATTGCTGATTTAAAAAAGAAACTGTCGGCGTCAGATGCAGGAGAGGTCGGCATCGGCCATACACGCTGGGCAACACACGGCGAGCCCAGCGAAGCCAATGCGCATCCCCATGTCTCTAAAAGCGGACGGTTTACACTGGTACACAACGGAGTCATTGAAAATTTTGAAGAACTGCGAAAAGAATATCTCAGTGATGCGGTGTTTCACGGTGAAACTGACACGGAAATCGTAGTGGAATTAATAGACGTATTTGCTGCTCGGACGGGTGACGGGCTGGCGGCATTTGAAGCAGCTTTGGCTGTGATCAAAGGCTCTTATGCGTTTGCCCTGATTGATATGGAGCAGCCTGACCGCTTGCTGCTTGCTAAAAACAAATCGCCGCTTTTAATCGGGCTGGGCGACGGCTTTCATGTCACGTGCAGTGATGCAATGGCTGTGCTAAGCCAAACACGCCGCTTTGTTGAAATTGCTGACGGCGAACGAGTTGTCCTGACAAAAGATGCCGTGACAATCACTGATGCTGACGGCAACCAAGTGGACAGGGAGCCGTTTGAAGCCCAAATTGATGCAACGGATATCGAAAAAGGCGTCTATGACCATTATATGCTGAAGGAAATTGATGAACAGCCGGCAGTTATACGGAAACTGATTAATGCTTATACCACGATATCTGGCGACACACGTATTGACGAACAGCTGCTGGAACGGATATTGGCAAGTGATCGGTTGTATATCGTTGCCTGCGGTACGAGCTGGCATGCTGGTCTGGTCGGTAAAGAAATCATTGAAACATTGGCTGAGATACCGGTTGAAGTGCACTTGTCGAGCGAATTCGGTTACCATATGCCGATTTTGTCGGAAAAACCGTATTTTATTTTCTTGAGCCAATCTGGCGAGACAGCTGACAGCCGGCAAGTTTTAGTGACAGTCAATAAAAAAGGGTATGACTCCCTGACTATCACGAATGTCAACGGGTCGACACTTTCCCGTGAAGCCACGGACACACTGCTTTTGCATGCAGGACCGGAAATCGCCGTTGCCTCAACAAAAGCTTATACATCGCAAATCGCTGTCATGACTTTTCTGGCGAGAGCACTAGGTGTCAAGAAAGGTATTCAGGCTGCCTGCCGGTTTGATGTGGCATATGAAATGGGGCTGGTGGCCAACGGCATGGACCAGCTCATTTCAGAAAAACATGAGTATGACCGCTACAGCAGAGAGTACTTTTTGAATCATGCCCATGCGTTTTATATCGGACGCGGTTTGGATTACGCTGTGGCACTTGAAGGCGCGCTGAAGCTGAAAGAGATTTCTTATATTCATGCGGAAGGTTTTGCTGCCGGCGAATTAAAACACGGCACGATTGCATTGATTGAAGAAGGAACCCCGGTGCTCGGGCTGATTACAAATCAGGCGACTGCTGCACACACACGCGGCAATTTGATGGAAGTGGCGAGCCGCGGTGCGAGAACAATCGTAGTGGCTGCAGAAGAACTGGCATCCGAAGGCGATGATATCGTCCTGCCAAGCGTGCATCCGCTATTGCGCTCCCTGGTCAGTGTTGTGCCGCTGCAATTGCTGGCATACTATGCTTCGCTGCAGAGAGGACTGGATGTCGACAAGCCGAGAAATCTGGCTAAAAGCGTCACTGTCGAATAATAGTGATGTTCACCTGCTTTTATAAAAAAAGGCAGGTGTTTTTAGCATGCAGTCCTGTCGGTGGGAGGGAGTGATAAACGGCTGTTTTTTTTAAAAGTATTTCATAAGATTTCTTGAAAAATCAATGAAACTATTTTATAATTGGACTATACCAAAGGAGGAATTGTGATGGAGATTATCAAAGTGAAGGATAATGTCGAAGGCGGAAAAAAAGCGTTCGATATTATTAAAGAAAACATAGAAAACGGGAAAGTTCAGACACTCGGACTGGCAACGGGAAGTACACCGGAAACCCTTTATCAAAATATGGTTGACAGCGAGTTGGATTTTTCAAACATTGATTCGGTGAACTTGGATGAGTATGTCGGTTTGGCAGCGTCAGACCCGCAAAGCTACGATTATTTCATGCACGAGCATTTATTTAATGCAAAACCGTTCAGAAATACTTACTTGCCGGATGGACTGGCGACAGATGCCGAGGCAGAGTGCAAACGATATGACCAAGTCATTGCTGAACACCCAATCGACATCCAAGTACTTGGCATCGGCGAGAATGCCCATATCGGGTTCAATGAACCTGGAGCATCATTTGATGCGACAACTCAAAAAGTTGCGTTGACTCCTTCCACAATCGAAGCCAATAGTCGTAACTTTGAGAAAATCGAAGACGTTCCGACACATGCGTATTCGATGGGAATTAAATCCATCATGCAATCGCGCAAAATCATTTTGCTGGCTTTCGGCGAGAAAAAAGCACAAGCTATCAAAGATATGGTTGAAGGTCCGGTGACAGAAGATGTACCGGCAAGCGTTCTGCAAAATCATGCTGATGTGACAGTCATTGTTGATGCTGAGGCGGCAAAATTATTATCTAAATAAATAAGATGAAACGAACTTTTCGTATGTTTATGACGGAAAGTTCGTTTTTTTGCTTGAAAAAGTTTACTAAATATTTTATTATTAATTTACTAAATTGTTTTTGGAGGATGACAGCATGATTGAAGAATTGAAACAGAAGTTTAACGCAACATTCGATGCGGACCATGACGGCGTCTATTTTTCGCCCGGCAGAATCAATCTTATCGGTGAACACACAGATTACAACGGCGGCAATGTCTTCCCTTGCGCGATTACCAACGGGACATACGGTGTGGCACGCAAACGTTCTGACCATTATTTCAGAGTCTATTCAGAGAATTTCCCGGATTCCGGTATCATCCAGTTTTCCTTCGATGAATTGGATTATCTGCCGGAGCATGATTGGGCCAACTATATCAAAGGGATGTTTACGTACATTCTTGAAGCAGACTATTCATTTGCCAATGGTTTTGATATTTATTTTTACGGCAACATCCCCAACGGTGCCGGTTTGTCCTCGTCGGCGTCTATTGAACTGTTGACTGGTGTGATTGTCAGTGACCTGACGGGGTTTAATATCGACATGCTGGAATTGGTCCAGCTAGGGAAAAAAGTTGAAAATCAGTTTATCGGGGTCAACTCCGGTATAATGGACCAGTTTGCCATCGGTATGAGCAAAAAGGACAAAGCGATTTTGCTCGACTGCAATACGTTGGATTATGAACTTGTACCGTTCAAACTTTTAAATCAGGCTGTTGTCATCATGAATACGAACAAGCGGCGCGAACTGGCCGATTCAAAATACAACGAGCGGCGGAGCGAATGCGAAGAAGCATTAAGACGTCTGCAAACGACACTCTCGATATCAGCCCTTGGCGAGTTGGACGAAGCAACCTTTGAAGCCCATACGGATTTAATTGGTGATCAGGTGCTTGAGCGCCGTGCCCGCCATGCGGTGACCGAGAACCAGCGCACGCTGAAAGCCAAGCAAGCGTTGGAAAAAAATGATTTGGCCGCGTTCGGCAAGCTGTTAAATGCGTCACACCAGTCGTTAAAGGATGATTATGAAGTGACGGGGATTGAGCTGGACACGCTTGTTGCTACGGCTCAGAAGCAGCCGGGTGTGCTGGGAGCAAGGATGACAGGTGCTGGTTTCGGCGGCTGTGCCATTGCGCTGGTTGATAAACAGAATCTTGATGAGTTCATCAAACAAGTCGGTGCGGCCTATTTGCATGATATCGGCTATGCGGCAGATTTCTATATCGCTGAAACACATGATGGTGCAGGCAGAATTGCGTAACGAGGAGGAAATAATAATGACAATTGCAGTTTTAGGAGGTGCCGGCTACATCGGCTCCCATGCAGTAAAACAACTGATTGACAAAGGTTATGATGTGATTGTAATTGATAATCTGTTGACGGGGCATAAAGAAGCAGTGCATAAGGCAGCCAGATTTTATCATGGCGATATCCGTGACAAGGCATTTATGCGGGAAGTGTTTACCCGGGAAAAAATCGAGGGAGTGGTTCATTTTGCCGCGAGTTCCCTGGTTGGTGAATCGGTGGAGAACCCGTTAAAATATTTCAATAACAACGTCTACGGTACGCAAATCACATTGGAAGTGATGAAAGAATTCGGTGTGACCCGCATTGTGTTTTCCTCGACCGCTGCTACTTACGGCGAGCCGGAGGAAACGCCGATTGTTGAAACAACACCGACACAGCCTAAAAATCCGTATGGCGAGAGCAAGCTGATGATGGAAAAAATGATGCACTGGTGCGACGCTGCTTATGGCATCAAATACGTGGCGCTGCGCTACTTCAACGTTGCAGGTGCTAGCCTCGATACAACTATCGGGGAAGACCACACGCCTGAAACACATCTTGTGCCGATTATTTTACAGACAGCACTGGGTCAAAGGGAAAAAATCACCATTTTCGGCGATGATTACGACACGCCGGACGGTACATGTATCCGCGACTACGTGCATGTTGTTGATCTTTGCGAAGCACATATATTAGCGCTGGAGTATTTGCAGCAGACGAATGAAAGCAATGTCTTCAATCTCGGCAGCAGTGAGGGGTTCTCGGTGAAACAAATGGTGGAGCAAGCCAAACGGGTCACCGGCAAAGATATCCCGTCGGAAATCGGGCCGCGCCGCGCAGGCGATCCGAGCATCTTGGTTGCTTCATCGGAAAAGGCAGTCACAGTGCTTGGCTGGCGTCCGCAATACACGAATGTGGATACCATTTTTGACACAGCTTGGAAATGGCATCAGTCGCACCCGGCAGGCTACGAGCAGCAATCAGGAGGGAAATAATGTCGATAAGTCAAACCGTTGCCGATTTTGTCACTCTGGCAATTCGTTCAGGCGGATGGATGGAAATGGACAGAATCTACTTGCAAAATAGAGTACTGGCACTGATTGGCGAGCATGAACAGACACCGGCGGAACCGTCTGTGACGCCGTGTTCGTCGTTGGAGCTGCTTGACCGGCTGGTCGAACGGGCCAAAACTAATCAGGTGATTTCCGGCACATTGGCTGAGCGGGAGATACTGGAAGGCCAGCTGATGGATTTGTTAACGCCGCCGCCGTCAGTCGTCAATGCAGTATTTGCCAAACATTATGAAAAAGATAAAAAGCAGGCGACAGATTACTTTTTCGAATTGAGCAGGCAAAATGATTATATTAAAACCCGTCAGATTGCTAAAAACATTGTGTACAAGACTCCTTCAACTTATGGGGAACTGGAAATTACCATCAACTTGTCAAAACCGGAGAAAGATCCGAAAGAGATTGCTCAAAGCAGAAAATTGGAGACTGTCAATTACCCTAAATGCCAGCTGTGTTTTGAAAATGAAGGTTACAAAGGCAGAGCGGACTATCCTGCCAGAACGAATCACCGGATTATCCGGATGAATCTTGACGGCGAGAGCTGGGGGTTTCAGTACTCACCTTATGCCTATTATAATGAACATGCGATTTTCTTGTCGGAAGAGCACCGGCCGATGGTCATCAATAGGGGCACGTTTCAGCGACTGCTTAAAATCGTGGCGGTGCTCCCTCATTATTTTGTCGGCTCCAATGCGGATTTGCCGATTGTCGGAGGGTCCATCCTCTCCCATGATCATTATCAGGGCGGCCATCACACCTTCCCGATGGCTATTGCTGAATTGGAGACAACTTTTGACTTGGCGCTATTTCCGGCAGTCTCTTTTGGAATCGTCAAATGGCCGATGTCCGTGATTCGGTTGGAAGGGGAACGCAGTGAGGACTTGGTCAATGCTGCAGAGTACATCACAGAACAGTGGCGCCGTTATTCTGACTTATCCTTGTCGATTCGCGCATATTCCGAAGATGGTACACCGCATCACACGGTCACCCCGATTGCGCGTATGGTGAATGGCAAGTTCCAATTGGATTTGGTGTTGCGGGATAATAATGTTTCTGAAGAATTTCCTGACGGCATCTTCCATCCTCATCAAGATGTCCACCATATCAAAAAGGAAAATATCGGGCTGATAGAAGTCATGGGCCTGGCTGTTCTGCCGCCGCGTCTGGCGAAAGAATTAAGCGACGTTCGGGATTACCTGCTCGGAAAATCAGACAACATCGCCGCTTATCATTTGGACTGGGCCAAACGGATGCAGGCAGAGTATCAAATCACAGAGGAAAATGCCGAGACAGTGATAAAACAGGAAGTCGGCAAGATTTTTGAGCGCGTGCTCGAAGACGCGGGTGTTTTTAAGCGCGACAAGTCGGGACAGCAAGGGTTTCAACGGTTTATCAGCACATTATAAAGAGGTGAATAACAGATGGCAACCATCAAGGATATTGCTAAGAAAGCCAATGTTTCTCCGGCAACTGTTTCGCGCGTGTTGAATTACGACCCGGATATTTCGGTGGCACCGCAGACCAAGAAGAGAATCTTTGAAGTTGCTGAATCACTGAACTACACGAAACATTTGAAAAACCAGCCGGTACGAAAAGGGCATATCGGGCTGTTTCAATGGTATGATGAAAAAGAAGAACTGGAAGATTTGTATTATTTGGCAATCCGTCTCGGCATCGAAAAAAAGGCCGAAGAGTTGGGTTACCGAATCGAAAAAGTCCCCCTGTCCAATGACGCAGCAGATTTCAGCTATTTGGACGGCATCATTGCTTTGGGGAAATTGGATACAAATGAATTGTCAAGGTTGACCAAAAGTCATAATCGGCTGCTTTTTGTTGATTTTGATGCACTGCAACTGGGCTACGATTCCATTATCGTTGATTTCGAACAAGCGATGCGGCTGGTGGTCGATTATTTTCTTCATTACGGGCATACGCAAATCGGTATCGTTTCCGGTATCGAGGCTACGAAGGCGCTGAAGGAGCGAGTCACCGACAAGCGGCTCTTTTATTTCAAGGAAATTTTAACGCGTTTGGGTCTATTCAATGAACAGTTTATTTATCAGTCGGATTTTACTGTGGACGGCGGATACCAGCTGATCAAGCAGCTGCTCCACGAACAAAAGCCGCTTCCGACAGCGTTATTCGTGTCAAATGATGCCATGGCTATCGGTATTTTGAGGGGGCTGCAGGAAGAAGGATACGTTGTGCCGCGGGATATCAGCGTGATGGGATTCAATGACATCAGTGTCGTCAAATACTTGCAGCCGGCACTCTCGACTATCCGTGTCTACACTGAGTGGATGGGAGAACTTTCGGTCAGTACGATGGATGAACTGATCACCCACGATTCGCCGGTTCCGCGAAAGATAACTGTTGGTTCAGAGTTGATTGCAAGAGACAGCGTCAGTACACCGCCAAAGGAAGCGTAAGTTTCCTTTGGCTTTTTTTTAGAGTGATGCGGCCGGTTGACAGTCCTGTTATAATAGGCAAAGAAAGCAACGAGCAGGAGATGAGAAAATGACAACAGACCCGACATACTGGATTGACACCTTGCAGCTGGAGCCTCATCCAGAGGGAGGATATTATAAAGAAATATACCAGTCACCGCAGACGCATGAAACAGCAGATGGACGTGTCAGACCGCTAGCTACGAGCATATATTTTCTACTGACCAAAGAAAATCCTTCCCGTTTCCACCGCCTGACAGCAGATGAATTATGGTATTTTCATCAAGGCGACGCATTAACAGTCCATATGATTTATCCGGATGGCTGTCACGGGACGGTCAGACTCGGCCCGGATGCGGCAAAAGGGGAAGTGCTTCAAGCAGTCGTACCGGCGCAGACGATTTTTGGTTCATGTGTAGAAAACGGCCAGTTTGCTTTAGTCAGTTGCATGGTGTCGCCGGGGTTTGACTATGCAGACTTTGAATTGTTCACACAGAAGCAACTGCTGGCACTAAACTCTGAACTGGCACCGCTCATCAAACGGCTGGCTTACGACAAACTGCCAGAAAGATAAACAAGAATTACCGGTGCTGCTTGTCTGCTTCGCATATGGGGCAAAGCAAGCAGACTGGCGGTCTGACAGAGTGGCGTTTGAGGGAGATACCGGTTTTCATATAGATGGCAAAACAGGCGTCATCTATGCTACAATAAACCAGAATATGATTTAGAGGGAAGAGTGTGCAGTGAAAGTTTTGACGATTGATACATCCAATCAGCTGATGGCGGTTGGTATTGGCATAGACCGGCAACTCATTGGAAGCTATGTGTCTTCCAGTAAAAATCACAGTGTGACTTTAATGCCTGCGATTGATTTTCTTATGAAGGAAGCTGGCTGGCAGCCGCAAGAAATCGAGCGGATTATTGTTGCGAAAGGACCGGGTTCTTATACAGGATTAAGAATCGGTGTCACTACTGCAAAAACATTGGCGTGGACACTGGATGCTGAACTGCTGGCCGTGTCCAGTCTGGCTGTGCTGGCAGCAAACACCGATTCGGCTGCGGAGGACGTCTTGATTGTACCGCTGATGGATGCCCGGCGGAAAAACATATACACAGGTGCCTATCAGTGGCAGCAGGGACAGCTGGTCAATGTGCTGCCTGACCGTCATGTGTCGTTGGCGGAATGGCTGCAGTTGTTGAAAAAGCAGCCGGTTGACTCTGTCCGGTTTATCGGGAGAGATGCGCCGCAATTTGCAGGGGATATTTTACTTGATTTCCCCGCTGACAGTTTACCGAACCAGACAGTGCTGCATCAGGTTCAGCCGGTATCCATGCTGGAATTGGCGGACGATGCCGAGGTGGTCGCAAATATCGGCGGCTTTACACCTGAATATTTGAAACGCGTGGAAGCAGAAGAAAAATGGCTGGAGGGACATCACGAGGAGCTGACGTCTTATGTTGAAAGAACTTAATTTTTTCTCAGTGGCACACGAGTATCACCAGAAAACAGTCACACTCGATCAGCGCACGCTGACGATTCGGCGTGCCATGACGCAGGATGTGCGGGGGATTATCGCGTTGTTGAAAGATGTTTACAGCGGCAGGTCTCCATGGGGGACCTCCATTGTCTGGATGGAAATCAACCGCATAAAAACCAGCCTGTATCTTGTGGTTGAGGATGAACAGATGATTGTCGGCGTTGTGGGATTGCGTATCGGACAAAAAGATGCGCACATCACCAATATTGCCGTTATGCGGCAATATCAGGGCAAAGGCATCGGTAAGCTGTTGATGCTGGAGATTGGCCGTTACGCGCTGCAAAAAGAGTGCGATACCCTGTCTCTGGAAGTCAGACAGTCTAATCAAACGGCGCAAAACTTGTACCGTCAGCTGGGGTTTGAAACACGCGGTGTCAAGAAAAGATATTACCACGATAATTTTGAGGATGCGCTGGATATGGTTTGCCGCTTGAAGGGGGCAACCCGCCGTGTATTTCAATAAATCAGCCGGCAATTTGCCGGCATTTGCAAGGGCGCTCTTTTTGGTTAGCGCTGAAGCTTATCCGACGGGTTCTCCTTGGACAGAAAAGCAGTTTTTAGAGCATTTGTTGCAACATGGCAGTCATTATTTTTTTGTCCTGAAAGCAGGGGCTGTCGTCGGCTATCTCGGCATTCAGACAGTACTTGACGAAAGCGAGATAATGAATTTCGCCGTGTTGCCGTCCTATAAAAGGCTCGGACTAGGCAAACAATTAATGGCCGAGTGTGTTTCTTTTTTAAAACAGGAAGCTGTCCAGACGCTTTTCCTTGAAGTCAGGGAAGGAAACATAGCGGCACTCAATTTTTATAAAAGAAATGGATTTAAGAAAATCGGCAGCCGAAGCGGTTATTATCACCATCCGGTGGAGGATGCCGTTTTGATGTCTTTGAACATACAGGAAGTGACATAATGGAATTATTTAACAATAAAGAACGGAAACTTATTTTGGCTGTGGAGAGCAGTTGTGATGAAACGAGTGTGGCGGTAGTTGAGGACGCAACGAAGATATTGTCGAACATTGTGGCTTCCCAAGTGTTGAGCCATAAACGGTTCGGCGGCGTCGTTCCCGAGGTTGCCAGCCGCCATCATGTGGAGCAAATCATTTTCTGCATGGAAGAAGCACTTGAAGAAGCCGGCGTCGACGCTGCTGACCTCGGGGCGGTTGCTGTGACGTTTGGACCGGGCCTGGTCGGGGCGCTGTTAATCGGTATCACGGCGGCCAAAGCATTTGCGTGGGCTCATCAACTGCCGCTGATACCGGTCAACCATATGGCCGGCCATATTTATGCGGCCCAGTTTTCTCATCAGCTGGAATTTCCGCTGATGGCACTGCTCGTCAGCGGCGGTCATACGGAATTGGTATTGATGCCTGAGCACGGGGAATATCAAATAATCGGCGAAACACGCGATGACGCGGCGGGGGAAGCATATGACAAAGTCGGCCGTGTGATGGGCCTTAGTTATCCAAGCGGCAAGGAAATTGATGAACTGGCGCACTTGGGAGAAGATGTTTACCATTTTCCGCGAGCCATGTTGAAAGAAGATAATTATGATTTCAGTTTCAGCGGCTTGAAAAGCGCCTTTATCAATCTGGTGCATAATGCAGAACAAAGAGGGCAGACACTGGACAAAAAGGATTTGGCTGCGAGTTTTCAGCAGAGTGTGATTGATGTCCTCGTCGGCAAAACAGTTCGCGCGTGCGAAGCGTATCAGGTTAAACAGCTCGTCGTTGCCGGCGGTGTCGCCGCCAACAAGGGGCTGCGGACACACATGGCGGCAGTCATGTCCGAACGTCTGCCGGAAGTGACGCTGGTCATTCCTGAGCTGAAGCTTTGCGGCGATAATGCTGCCATGATTGGTGCAGCCGCCTTCGTAGAGGCAGACAAACAGCGTTTTGCAGACGGTCATTTGAATGCTGTTCCGGGAGCGACTTTGTGTTAAAGCAGTCGGTAAATCGTCTTTTTTTGCGGTATCAGCAGCATCGCTTGAAAAAAACCGGGAAAAAAGAGAAAATAAATAGATGTATATTTTATGAATGGTTGGAGAGAGTATCTATGAATAATAATGCGCCCATTGGTTTTATGGATTCCGGAGTCGGCGGTCTGACAGTTGTTCGGGAAGCATTGAAGCAGCTGCCGAACGAAACGCTGTATTACCTCGGCGACTCTGCGCGATGTCCGTACGGTCCCAGACCGGCTGAGCAGGTGCTCGAATATACTTGGGAAATGACGCGTTTTTTGATGCGCCATCAGGTGAAGATGCTGGTGATTGCCTGTAACACGGCAACGGCCGTCGCTTTGCCGGAAATCAAACGCAGTCTGCCTATCCCTGTTTTGGGTGTCATCTCTCCGGGGACAAGAGCAGCTTTGAAGTCGACCCGCAACAATCAAGTCGGAGTCATCGGCACGGAGATCACTGTCACGAGCGGTGCTTATTCGACCGCATTGCAGCAGAAGTCTCCCCAAACAACGGTTTTGGAGCAGGCGTGTCCCAAGTTTGTGCCAATCGTTGAAAGTAAACAGTATGAAAGCCCAATAGCCCGTAAAATTGTCCGTGACACATTGAAACCGCTGAAAGATACAGCGATTGATACATTGGTTCTCGGCTGTACGCATTATCCTTTACTGCGTCCGCTGATTCAGGAGGAAATGGGGAGCGGCGTCACTTTGATTGATTCCGGAGCTGAAGCAATCAGCGAAGTCAGTATGCTGCTTGATTATTACGAGTTGTCAGCGAAGCCGGCCGAGCAGCTGCCGGACCACCGTTTTTTTACGACGGGGTCGAAAAATATTTTTGAAACAATCACAAAAGACTGGCTTGGTCTGGATAAATTGAATGTAACTAAAATAGATTTATAAAATGGTGGGGGAGCTTATGACAAGACATGACAAGAGAGAAACTGATGAGTTGAGACCTGTCACACTTGACGTCAATGTGCTGAAGTATCCGGAAGGTTCGGTGTTCATTGCCCTTGGCGAGACAAAAGTGATTTGTACAGCGTCTATTGAAGAAAAGGTGCCGCCGTTTTTAGCAAACAGCGGGACCGGCTGGGTTACAGCTGAATATAGTATGCTGCCGCGCGCGACAGCTACCCGCAATCGCCGTGAAAGCAGCCGCGGCAAGCTTTCCGGCAGGACGATGGAGATACAGCGCTTGATCGGCCGTTCGCTGAGAGCAGTCATTGATTTGTCCAAGCTGGGTGAACGCGCCATTATCATTGACTGCGATGTGATTCAGGCAGATGGCGGAACACGGACGGCAAGCATTACAGGTGCCTTTGCCGCCTTAAAACTGGCTGTCGACTACTTGCTGCGGCAAGGAAAAATTACTGAGGATCCAATCAAGGAATGGTTAGCAGCAGTCAGCGTTGGTATGCTGCCTGATGGCCAGTGTGTACTGGACCTTGATTATGAGGAGGACGTTCAAGCAGATGTGGACATGAATCTGGTCATGACCGAATCCGGAAATTTTGTCGAAATTCAAGGAACTGGCGAAGAAGCGACGTTTTCAAATGAACAGCTGGCAGAAATGCTGGCTCTCGGAAAGCGGGGTATCACTCAGTTGATTCAGAAACAAAGACAAGTACTTCAAGCACCGGCTGAACAGCCGCGAACAGCTGGGAAAGAACTGCTGATAGCAACTAAAAATCCGGGTAAGGCCAAAGAATTTGAAGCCATTTTTGCAGCAGAGGGCTACACTGTCAAAACACTGCTGGATTATCCGGAAATTGCTGAAGTGGAAGAAACAGGAACGACGTTTGAAGAAAATGCCCGTCTGAAAGCTGAAACAATTGCCAATCAGCTGCATCAGCTGGTGTTGGCAGATGATTCCGGTCTGCAGGTGGATGCACTTGACGGGGACCCGGGTGTTTTTTCCGCCAGATATGCGGGAGAGCCTAAAAACGACGCGGCAAACAACGCCAAATTGCTCCACGAGCTGACCGGAGTGCCGATGGACAAACGGACAGCGCGGTTCCACTGTACACTCGCTCTGGCCTATCCCGGAAAAGACTCGTTGATTGCCACCGGCGAATTGGCAGGACTTATCAGCGGTATTCCAAGAGGGGACGGAGGCTTCGGCTATGATCCGCTGTTTTATCTGCCTGACGAGGACAAAACAGTGGCGGAAATTTCGCCGGTACTGAAAAACAAAATCAGCCACCGGGCGAAAGCGATTCAACAGTTATCTCAGGAATTAAAGCAGTGGCTGGAGGATGAAACAAATCATGAAATATCTGGTAGTAAGTGATAATCACGGGGACAGAGGCATTTTGACCGATTTGCTCAACACATATCAGGGGAAAGTTGACTACATGTTTCATTGCGGCGATTCGGAATTATCTTCGACGGATGACTTGTGGCAGCATTTCCATGTGGTCAAAGGTAATACTGATTATGCCGACGATTTTCCGCTGACACAAACGGTAGATACTGGCATGGACAAAGTGTTTTTGACACACGGCCACCGGTACAGCGTCAATATGACATTAGGCGATTTGATGTTTGCCGCAGCTGAAGTCGATGCGGATATTTGTCTGTTCGGTCATACGCATAAATTAGGGGTTGAGATGATGGGCGATGTGCTGTATTTGAATCCCGGCAGCATTTTGTCGCCGCGCGGAGCATATCGGCATCTTAGGACATACGCCATTATTGAGAGTTTGCCTGACAGTTATGAGGTATCTTACTATACAAGAAATCATCAAGAAGCGGCTGAGTTGCGACGGACGTTTCTGAAAAAATAGCGCGGCGTTCGTTCGAGAGGCACCCGGAAGGTAATTAAGATTTTTCTAATTTAACTCAAAAAAACTTGGAATGCCGTTTTTTCTGCTGATTTTATTGTAAAATAGGGATGGACGAATGAAATGAAATTGGAGGCAATCCGATGATAGGAAATGCGGTACAAGAACTGTTACTTGAAAATGAAGAGTCGTTGATGATTGACGGTGAAAATGTCGCTACGCTTCTGGATACGCATCCGCTGGACCATGCACTGTTAGTGTTGACCAATATCGGTTATAGTAAAATTCCGGTTTTAGACAGCGAAGGCAGATATGTCGGGTTGATCAGTCTGTCTGCGGTGGTGGAAGCCATGTTCAACACGACAGATATCGAACCCGGGCGCTTGGCGGATTTTAAAGTTGCAGACGTCATGGAAGAATGCCGGACAGCAGTCAAACTGCCGGTGAATATAGAAAAAGTATTGAACCTGCTTGTGAATGATAACTTTGTGGTTGTGACAGACGGCAACGATACCTTCGCCGGAATCATCACCCGGAGGGAAATCCTCAAAGCAGTCAACCATACGGTTCACGAGCTTGAAACCCGTTACCATGTGACTGAAAAGACACCGGTAGTAAAAGTCAAACAAGCTCAGAAAATCAGCTGAGACAAGCAACGAAAGAAGGATGATACATGGTTCTTTGGTCGGAAAAAGCGCTGATTGAATTGAGAAGGGCGCTGCATCAGATACCTGAGATAGGGCTTGAAGAACATCAGACACAGGCATTTCTGCTGTCAGCCATCAACCGGCTGCCTCAAGCTAAACTGACGATTAAAAAGTGGCGGACAGGTATCGTTGTCAAAGTTTCAGGTTCTGCGCCGGACAAGACGATCGGCTGGCGCACAGATATAGATGGTCTGCCGATGACCGAAGAGACAGGGCTGCCGTTTGAGTCGATTCATGAGGGACGGATGCACGCATGCGGCCATGATATCCATATGGCGGTGGCATTGGGCTTGCTGGATTATTGTGTGCACACAGAGCTGAAAAACGATATTTTATTTATTTTTCAGCCGGCAGAAGAAAATGTCGCAGGCGGCAAATTGATGTTCGACAGCGGTGTTGTCGATGCTTGGCTTCCTGATGAAATCTACGCGCTGCATGTTGCACCTTGGCTGCCGGCAGGTATGGTCAGTACGAAAGCAGGGCCGCTGTTTGCCGGCGATGCCACTTTAAACATACAGTTTCGCGGTGCGGACGGACATGGCGGACATCCCCATGAGGCAAATGACATGATTATCGCAGTGACAGCTTTTATTCAGCAAGTCCAGACGATTTTGAGCCGCAATGTCAATCCGATGGATGAGGCAGTCATTACATTCGGCGAACTGCACGCCGGAAAAGCTGAAAATATTATTACCGGCGAAGCACAGCTGAAAGGCACTGCGCGGGCGTTAAAACCGGCTGTACATGATATGATTGAACAGCGCATGCGCGAAATCGGTGACGGAATTGCCAACTCCTTTCAATGCCGGGTCAACGTCGGGTTTGACCGTATCGGGTATGAACCGGTCGTCAACCATCCGGACTTGACAGAGCAGTTTATCCGCTTTGTGGCCGAAGAACGGAAGCATCCGTTTATTTTGAGCGAACCGAACATGACATGTGAAGATTTTGGCTACTGGCTGACGAAGATACCCGGCACTATGTTTTGGTTGGGGGTCGACAGTCCGTATGGTCTTCACAACAGTCGGATGGCTCCGGATGAGCGTTCGATTCAGCAGGCTGTTGATTTGCTTGCTGCCTATTTTACCAAGCGGGATGACTCAATATAATGTAAAAAAACCAATGAGAACAGAAAGTCTCATTGGTTTTTTTTACACTTTCAAATTCAGCGGCGACTCAGGTATCATAATGCCGGATTGAGTCAATGCGGTGACGTAAGCTGTCATGAACTCGGTTTTAATCTTTGCTTGAGACCCGCTCAGCACGAACATTTCCGTCCGGAAAGCAAATGTCCCGTTGCCAAGGTCAACCAGTCCGATGACATTCGGCTGCGATTTGATTTCGCTATAGTCAGCCAGTTTCTCTTCATTCACTGTCTGAAGAATGTGCTTGATGTGTTCCAGGTCTTCATCGGGTTTTATCCGAATGTCGATGACCAGGCGCAAATTGCCCCGGGAAAGATTGCTGACAATCAGTATCTCGCGATTCGGAATAAAATGAAGCGTTCCGTCAAAACTTTTTATTTGCGTGGTCCTTAGCCCGATTGTCGAGACAGTGCCTTCGATGTTGTCGATAATCACATGGTCTCCCACGTCAAGCTGACTTTCAAGAATGAGGAAAAAGCCGGTGATGACATCGTTAATGAAGCCTTGCGCGCCTAAGCCAATCGCAATCCCGGCAATCCCCGCACCGGCTATCAGCGAACCGACTGGCACGCCGATGACTGTCAGTACTGAATACGCCCAGACGAAAATCAAAAAATATTGGAAGAAGTTATGCGACAGTGTATACAGCGTCTGCAGACGGCGTTCGCTGAAGTCCTGCTTGATGTTATGTTTTTGGAACATTTTTTTCAGAATATTCGTGCCGATTTTTCTGACAATCAGCAATAAGACACAAATCAAAATAATGATGACTGTTTTTGAAACAGCGAGGGAAATCAGATTGTTCCAGTCGATGTTTTGCCAGTATCTGGAAAAGGCATTCAGCTGTTTGCCTGTTTCGCTGACGATACCGGACTCAGTCGTTGAAAGTAATATGGACACAGAAAACGAACTCCTTTGCTTGAGATTGCCAGTCTATTGTATCATGTTTTAATTAATAATTGAGAAATTTTTAAGGAAATGTTATTCTAAAGAAAAGCGGTTTGTCGAAAGGAAGATGATAAATATGTCCGGTTCAGAATTAGCAGCGCTTATCGCCGCTGTAGCTTTTGTTGTTTTTGTTATTGTCTTGATTTATTTTATCACGCAATTAAATAAAAATATCAACGGGGCTGTCAGCAGGGTCAATAAATTACTGGATGAAACCAATAAAACTGTGACAATCTTGACAAAGGATGTCGACGTGCTTTTGCACCAGACGGAAGAAGTGCTGACAACGACCAACGCTTTGTTGGAAGATGTATCGGAAAAAGTCGAGACCATAGATCCGCTGTTCCATGCAGTTGCGGATTTAAGTGAAAGTGTTTCTGATTTGAATCGCAGCAGCAGACAGATGGCTTCCAAAGTAGGTATTGTGGGTAAAAATGCGGCAACAGCGACAGTTGCATCCAAAGCAGCCAAAACTGCCGGCCGCTTCTTTAAAAGAAAACCAAGTGTTTAAATCAAGGAGGAATTAAAATGGGCAAGAAATCATGTGGCTTTTTGATTGGTGCGGTGATTGGCGGGGCTGCAGCAGCGGCTGCGGCATTATTGTTGGCACCAAAATCAGGAAAAGAAACAAGACAGGATTTGCTGCATCAGTTAGATGACCTGTCCGACGGCAAAGCTTCAAATTGTTTGAAGACGGCTACTCAGAAAAGCAATGAGTGGACAAAATTAGCCAAAGACAAGACGAAAGAATATGAATGGATTGCTGACAAAGTGGACGAAACCTTTGATAAAGCGAAAGAAACTTCCAGCGACATCCTGGCTAATTTCAAGCATAAAACCGAAGACTTGTCAGAAGACTTCAAACAAACATCAGCTGAATTAAAAGAAGAAACAGAGGAACAAGTCGAGGATATCGTACTGGATGTGGAAGAGATTGCTGATGACGTTGCCGATGCGATAGAAGAGGAAAAACAAGACATCCAAGAAGAAATCAGCGAAGAAGATGAACAACAGAACATCTAAAGGACAGCGATCTGGGTGAACAGCTGGTGAAACAAACGGCAGAGAGTGTCATGCTCTCTGTTTTTTGTTTGTCGAAACCTTGCAGCAGAGCTGTTTGTTCTAAAAAAGAAGGTTTTACACGGACTGTGTTTTCATGTATAATATTCGAGTGTTCGGTCTTTTTTGTAAAAAAAATGAAAATCATGAGCGCGAATAAGCAGCAGGAGACCTGACGGCACGAATAGCAAGAAGTAATCAGTTGTTGTCAAATCGTCTGTTAATTTGAATATTTTCAGCAATTTTCACGAAAACAGAAGTAAAACGCTTGCAAGTCGCTGGATTATTTGTTACTATTATTGCAGTGAACATGATTAACTTTGCGAATTTAAGGAGATAAAAATAATGGAGAAACAAACGATTACAATTTATGATGTCGCACGTGAAGCAGCAGTATCGATGGCGACTGTTTCCAGAGTTGTCAACGGCAATCCGAATGTCAAACCTGCAACCCGGAAAAAAGTACTTGAAGTGATTGACCGCCTTGATTACCGTCCGAATGCTGTGGCACGCGGTTTAGCCAGCAAAAAGACGACAACTGTCGGTGTCATCATTCCTGACGTCAGCAATGCTTTTTTTGCCTCGCTGGCACGAGGCATCGATGATGTGGCGACGATGTACAAATACAACATCATTCTTGCCAACTCTGACGGCGACGACCAAAAAGAAATCAATGTGCTGAATACCTTGCTGGCCAAACAAGTTGACGGGGTGATCTTTATGGGGCATCATTTGACAGAGGAAATCCGCGGCGAGTTTTCCCGTTCTAAAACACCGGTCGTGCTTGCCGGTTCAATTGACCCGGACAATCAAGTCGGTTCTGTCAATATTGATTATAAGGCAGCAACGAAAGAAGCTGTCATCAAACTAGCTGAGAACGGGCATCAAAACATTGCGTTTGTCACCGGCCCGCTAGTTGACCCGATTAACGGTGTGTACCGTTTGGAAGGTTACAAAGAAGGCTTGAAAGAAAAGGGCTTGGCATACAACGAAGGATTTATATTTGAATCCGAGTACACGTATAAAGCCGGCCTGGCACTATATGAAAGAATTAAAAACAGCGGCGCTACAGCGGCGTTCGTCGTTGATGATGAGCTGGCCGTGGGACTGCTGAACGGTTTGCAGGACAACGGGGTGAAAGTTCCGGATGATTTTGAAATCATCACCAGCAACAGTTCACTGTTTACTGAAATTGCCAGACCGCGTCTGACAAGTGTGTCACAGCCGCTTTATGATATCGGTGCAGTGGCCATGCGTTTGCTGACAAAATTGATGAACAAAGAAGAAATCGAAGATAAAACAGTTGTCCTGCCATACCGTTTAACGGAAAAAGGTTCAACTAAATAACGTGAAAAGAGGTTCTGCAAGCTTGCAGAACCTCTTTCTTTTGGCTAATCGTCTTTTTTATCTTTGTCTTCATTATTTTCAGGGCGTTTATCGGCTTTCTTTTTACGCTGTACTGGCGGGGAATACTTGGCCCAGACTGTTTTGTAATCGGCATCCGTTCCGCCGATACCGAAGCGGTAACTGCTCTGCGGCGCGCCGTCGACTGCGTAATAGCTGGTGGTCGTCTTATCGCCTGACAAGTCCTTTGTATAGTTTTCCGGCATTTGGACTTTCCCAGGGCGTTCTCCGGTAAATGTGGAGACCGTTGACTTGATGACCGATTCGTCCAGCTCAAACCGCTGGTCCACGCCGAATATCTCCGGTGCACGCTGATACACGTAGTTGGTCACGTAAGCCCAGTAAACCATATTGCTGTGACCGGCAGAGGTACTCAAGATTGTCCCGTCGTCATAACCGATCCAGCTGCTCATGGTGATTGCAGGCGTCGAGGCGGTGAACCAGTAGTCTTTGTATTCCTCACTGGTCCCTGTCTTGCCGACCCAATCGGCATTGGCCAAGTTGTTA
Organism: Vagococcus acidifermentans; assembly: GCF_003987655.1. Lineage (GTDB taxonomy): Bacteria > Bacillota > Bacilli > Lactobacillales > Vagococcaceae > Vagococcus_B > Vagococcus_B acidifermentans. Next base: position 59,426 of record NZ_NGKC01000004.1, read on the forward strand.
TCAACGGAGTACAGCGTGTTTTTTGCGGCCGTCCCTGTGCCTGACTGCAAGACATCGCGCATCATGTCATTCATGATACTGGCTGTTGCCGGCTTGAAGACTCTGACAGGGTCTTCTTTGTGTTCATAGACGACGTTTCCGTCTTTATCGGTGATTTTCGTGATCGAGTAGCCTTTATTGTAGACACCGCCGTTGGCCAGTGTGGCAAAAGCCCCCGTCTGCTCAAGGACAGTCAAACCATAGTCAGTTCCGCCGACTATGAGGGATTCATGCTGGTATTCTCCATCAGTCAGGTTGATATTCATTTTGTCAAAGTATTCTTTGGCAACTCCCTGTTCCCGCAGGACATCGTACAAGTTGACGACTGGGATGTTGTACGAGTTTTTCAACGATTCTCTGACGGATTTGAAGGTGCTCGTCCCGGTATTGTCGTAGTTTTTAACAGCTTTGCTCGGATCTGCTTTGTAAGTTCTCGGGAAATCGGCCAGCATGGTCTCGGAACCAATCAATCCTATATCGATTGCCGGGGCATAACCGAGTATCGGCTTCATTGTCGAAGCTGGTGAGCGTCTTGTTTGAAAGGCATGGTTATTTTGGCTTTTCTGGTAATCCCGTCCGCCGATAAATCCGTAAATGCGTCCGGTTTTGTTGTCCATCAGCACACTGCCGGTTTCGACCAGTTTGCCATTATAGCCGCCGAGAATGTCCCCGTATTGGGCAACGGCTTCTTGCATGGCATTGTAAATGTTTTTATCAATGGTTGTCTCCACCGTATAGCCGCGGGTCGCAATTTCTTTTTTAGCAAGATTCAAGTATCTCAAGTATAATTTTTTATCCGCGGCGATTTCTTCTGCGGTGATGTTGTCACCTTCATAGACTTTCATGACATTCATCATGATTTCGCCGGCTTCGTCATAGATGTAGTTATATAGAAAGTTATTCGTGTTTTGAGTACTCTGTGCCGGTGCTAGAAAATCGGCTTTTAAATCGTAGTTAACTGCTTCATCGTATTCTTTTTTGGAAATTTGTTTATCGCGATACAAGTTGAACAGCACTTCATCCTTACGTGCCATCCCGCTGCTGATGTCTTCTTTCATTTCGCCTGTGTGCGTGTAAGGCGTGTAAACAATCGGGCTTTGCGGCAGGCCGGCAATGAAGGCGGCTTGCGGCAAGGTCAAATCACTGGCGCGTTTTCCGAAAAGACCGAGTGCTGCTTCTTCGACACCGGCAATGTTTTCCCCTTTATTGTTTCTGCCGAAGGGCGACACGTTAAGATAGGCGACTAGAATCTCTTCTTTAGAAAAAAGCTGATTTGTTTTCATTGCCAGCAAAATCTCGGTGGCTTTCCGTTTATAGGACGTTTCACTGGTCAAGACTTGCTGCTTAATCAGCTGCTGTGTGAGGGTCGATCCGCCTGAGGACCCGCCCACGCCTGTGACGTCCGAAACCAGTGCCCTGAGGATGGCTTTCGGGACGATGCCGTTGTGCTCATAAAAATGCTCGTCCTCCGTAGAGATGACGGCTTGTTTTAAAAGAGGAGAGATTTCCTCTGATTTGACGGATGTTCTGACCAAATCCGATTTGATAACGGCGATGTCTTCGCCGCTGCTGTATTTCATGCGCGAAATCAGTTCAATATCATTGATTTTATGGGACAGCTCTTCTTTGGAAGGTACATCAACTGTTGAAGACAGGTAGGCAAAGTAGCCGATTCCTGTTCCCGCTGCCACTGCACCGACGGCCAACAATCCCAAGACAAAAATCATCAAGAGGGAGCCGGCTACACGGTAGGCGACATTGAACTTGAAAACAGGCGACGTATCCTTTTTTTTCTGTTGTTGTTTCGAACGCGGGTTGCCTTTTTTTAGCGACACTGATTTTCACCTCAAACATTAATATCGTTTATTATATCATTTAATCTGAAAGCTGCCTAGATTTTCCGTTTTTTAGGCGGGATAATGTTTTTTTTCAATAAATAAAATGCACAAACCTCTTTCATTTCAAACGTCAATCGGTTAAGATGTTAAGTAGCTTATAAATTTAGGAGGGGTAATATGTCAACAGATTTTCTATCTGAATTAAGGGATCGTGGACTTATTTATCAGATAACGGACGAAGAAGCGATTAAAAAAATGATGAACGAAGAGTCCGTGAAATTGTATATCGGTTTCGACCCGACTGCTGACAGCCTGCATATAGGACATCTCTTGCCGATTCTGATGTTGAAACGGTTCCAGATAAATGGTCATATTCCTGTTGCGCTGGTTGGGGGCGGCACAGGAATGATCGGCGACCCGTCGTTTAAGGATGCAGAACGGAATTTAAACTCGGCTGAAACAGTCGAACGGTGGGCAGCCAGTCTGAAAAATCAGCTGTCGCGCTTCATTGATTTCGATGATCCGGATAATCCGGCAATCATTGCCAACAACTACGACTGGCTCGGCAAACTTTTGCTGATTGATTTTCTTCGCGACATCGGCAAAAACTTTACAGTCAACTACATGATGAGCAAAGAAAGTGTCAAACGTCGGATTGAATCGGGTATTTCTTACACAGAGTTTGCTTACCAACTGCTTCAAGCCTACGACTTTTTGAAACTGTATGAAACAGAAGGCGTGCTCATGCAGCTGGGCGGCAGCGACCAGTGGGGCAACATCACCTCAGGTATCGAACTGCTGCGCCGGGAAAAAGATGTGCAAGGATACGGCATCACCATGCCGCTGATTAAAAAAGCGGACGGCACAAAATTCGGCAAAACAGAAGGCAACGCTGTCTGGCTGGATGCTGACAAGACATCACCGTATGAATTCTATCAATTCTGGATTAACACAGACGACCGGGATGCGGTTCAGTTCCTGAAATATTTCACGTTCCTGACTCCGGATGAGATTGCTGACATAGAAAAAGAATTTATGGCAGAGCCGCATAAACGGGCAGCACAAAAAGTGCTTGCCAAAGAAGTGACGACACTTGTTCACGGCGAGTCAGCTTACAATCAGGCCATCAAAATTTCAGAAGCGCTGTTCAGCGGCGACATCAAGGAACTGAATGCGGCAGAAATCAAAGCCGGCTTCAAAGATGTCCCAAGTTATGAAGTAGCAGCATCAGATGATTTAGGTCTGGTCGAAATGCTGGTAACTGCCGGCATCGTGCCGTCCAAGCGTCAGGCACGCGAGGATATCACCAACGGCGCCATCTACATCAATGGTGAGCGGGTGCAGGATTTGGCGTACGTCTTATCGGATAAAGATAAAATCGAAGGGCAGTACACTATCATCCGCAGAGGAAAGAAGAAATACACGCTGTTAAGTTTTAATTAAAAAAGATGCGTGGCAACGGCACGTTGATATGATGCCGTTTCTGCGCTCTTTTTCAGCTCTCAAAGAAATGGGCAAGCATTTCCCTTGTTTCACCCATTAAAACTTTATACAATTTAAGAGATGAAACGAAGAGGAGTAGATGTTATGTTAATAGGCTCGCATGTTAGTATGAATGGCAAAAAAATGTTGCTGGGTTCCGCTGAAGAAGCCAAGAGTTACGGCGCGACCACGTTTATGATTTATACAGGAGCACCGCAGAACACAAGAAGAAAACCTGTCGAGGAGCTGAATATCCAAAACGGTCTGGCTTTCATGGAAGAAAACGGGCTGGATGTGCAGAAAATCGTAGTGCATGCACCTTATATTATCAATTTGGGAAACACCATCAAACCGGAGAACTTTGAGTTTGCGACGGAATTTCTCCGTCAAGAAATTTTGCGGGTGGAAGCGATTGGCGCAACACAAATCACGATGCATCCCGGGGCGCACGTGGGAGCGGGTGCGGATGCTGGCATTGCCAAAATCGTTGAAGGCTTGAACCGTGTGCTGCGTGCCGACCAGGTACCTCAAATCGCTTTGGAGACTATGGCGGGCAAAGGCACGGAAATTGGCAGGACATTCGAGGAAATTGCGAAAATCATCGATGGTGTCACGCATAATGACAAATTGTCGGTCACTCTTGACACATGCCACATTCATGATGCGGGTTACAATGTACGCGAAGACTTTGACGGTATCCTGAACGAGTTTGATAAAATCATCGGTTTGGACCGGCTGAAAGTGATTCATGTCAACGACTCCAAAAACAGTCAAGGTGCGCATAAAGACCGCCACGCGAATATCGGCTTCGGCGAAATCGGCTTTGATGCGCTGAATTACGTGGTGCATCATCCGCAGTTGACAGAGTTGCCGAAGATTTTAGAGACGCCGTATGTGGGAGAAGACAAAAAAACCGCGAAAGCACCGTATAAATATGAATTGGCAATGTTTAAAGAAGGCGTCTTTAACGAGCAGCTGCTGGAAGATATCATAAACCAGAAATAAAATGCCGAAGAGGCTTTTCATTCCAGTCTATTTTTAGTAGAATAATATATTGTGAAACACTTCAACGTGAGAGGAGAGAATATCATGAGCACAGGACTAGTTATTTTAATTGCCGTTGTCGCATTGCTGGCTGGAGCAGTTGGCGGCTTCTTTTTGGCAAAGAAAACATTTGAAAATGAGTTAGAGAAAAATCCTCCCGTTAATGAGGATATGTTGCGGATGATGATGGCGCAAATGGGTCAAAAGCCGTCAGAGAAAAAAATTCGTCAAATGATGCAAAACATGCAGAATCAATCCAAAAAAGCTAAAAAGTAGCTTTTTGTGTGATGCTGCATCAGTATCTTTATGTGTCAAACGGGTTCCTTTTCAAGGTGCCCGTTTTTATTTTGTTGGAAGAGGAGTGAAGGTATGAGTGTTTACAAGAAGTTGGGATGGTTTTTTAAGCAGGAGAAGAAGGCTTATTTAATCGGGATTACAGCTTTGTTGATGGTGTCTGTCATCAATCTGCTGCCGCCCAAAATAATCGGGATGATCGTGGATGATATCGCCGGCCGGCAGCTGACGTTTCAAAAAATGATTTTTTGGGGTGGCTGGCTGGTCATTGCGGCTGTTGCCCAATATTTGCTGCGTTTTGTCTGGCGTACAAAAATTTGGGGAAGTGCGGCCAAACTAGAAAAACTGCTGCGCCAGCGGCTGTTTCATCATCTGACCACTATGGACCAGATTTTTTTTCAAAAGTATCGCACAGGAGATTTAATGGCGCATGCCACCAATGATTTGAATGCTATCCAGATGGTTGCCGGCGCTGGTATTTTGACCTTTGCCGATTCATTTCTGACAGGGGCGATTACGATTATCGCGATGATGGTTGTCGTTGACTGGCGCTTGACGTTGATTGCCCTAGTCCCATTGCCGTTTCTGGCGGTGACATCACGGGTTTTAGGGAATAAACTGCATGATGCTTTCAGGGAATCGCAAGCAGCTTTTTCCACATTGAATGACAAGACACAAGAAACGATTACCGGCATCAAGGTAATCAAAACATTCGGGCAGGAAAAAGAGGAAGTCGAAGATTTTCAGGAAAAGGTCGATGACAGCATCCGCAAAAACAACCGCGTCAATTTCCTTGATGCCCTGTTTGACCCGTTCATAACACTGATTATCGGTGCTTCTTATGTGGTGACAATTATTTTGGGCGGCTACTTTGTGAAAAATAATGAGATTACCATCGGACAATTGATTACATTCATTAATTATATCAATATGCTGGTTTGGCCGATGTTCGCCATTGGCCGTTTTTTCAACGTGCTTCAGCGGGGCAATGCCAGCTATGACCGGGTTGAGGAATTGCTGCGGGAAAAATCCCATATCGTCGAAGCGGTCAAAGGGATTGACACACCGGCTCACGGCAATGTCGACTATCATGTGAAGCGCTTTAATTACTACAACGATGACCAAGTGACATTACAGAATATCGACTTTACAATTGAAGAAGGACGCACACTCGGGATTGTCGGACGGACAGGTGCGGGGAAAACAACGATTTTGAAACTGCTGATGCGGGAGTACGACGAATATGAAGGCGAAATCAATTTTGGCGGCCACAGCCTGCAGACATACAGCCTGGATGCTTTATTGACATCTATCGGCTATGTGCCCCAAGACCACTTTCTCTTTTCGATGACAGTCCGGGACAACATCCGCTTTGCGAAACCGGATGCTTCACAGGAAGAAGTTGAGCATATTGCCAGAATAGCGGCGATTCATGATGATATCCTCGGATTTTCAAACGGCTATGACACGATGGTCGGTGAGCGCGGTGTGTCCCTTTCAGGCGGACAAAAACAGCGGATATCGATTGCGCGTGCTCTGCTCGCCGACCCGGAATTGCTGATTCTGGACGACGCACTGTCGGCCGTCGATGCGAAAACAGAAGAAAAAATACTGGATAATTTGAAAACCCTGCGTCAAAATAAAACGACGATTATCAATGCACACCGCTTGAGCAGTGTGATGCATGCGGATGAGATACTGGTTATCGACCAAGGTCAAATCACTGAGCGGGGCACTCATGATGAACTGATTGCTTCCGGCGGCTGGTACAAAAAAATGTATGACAAACAGCAGCTTGAAGCCAAGATAGAAGGGGGGAACGAATAATGGAAGAGTCACAATCGGCTTGGGCCAAATCATTCACATTAAGCGAACAAAACACAATCATCAAACGGTTATTGCTGTTTGCCAAACCGTTCCGCAAAAAATTTATCCTTGCATTGACTTGTTCCCTGCTTTTAGCAGTGATTAATATTTTGCTGCCAAAGATTTTACAGCTTTACATGGATGATTATTTGACGACGGATTCAGCCACGACACGCATCATTCTTTATTTTGCGGCGCTGTACGCAGCGGGCATCATCATCAAAGCCCTTGTCTGGTTTTGCCAATGGTACTTGTATTCGAGCGCGTCTCTTCAGACATATCAGTCGATTCGTGTTGCTTTGTTTGAAAAGCTGCAGACACTGGGCATGCGCTATTTCGACCAGACGCCTGCCGGCTCCATTGTGTCCAGAGTGACCAATGACACAGAAACACTGTTTGATTTCTGGCAAGTGTTTCTGATGGTGCTGACGGCAATTTTCGGTGTTCTCAGTTCGTTTACGGCAATGTCTTTCATCGATCCAAAATTGACACTCATTTGTCTGCTGTTTCTGCCGGTTTTGCTGCTGATTATTTGGTATTACCAAAAATTCAGCTCGCGGATTTACCGGGGGATGCGGGAAAAATTAAGCACGCTGAATACGAAGTTGAATGAATCGATTTCCGGCATGAGTATCATTCAGTATTTCCGCCAAGAAAAACGGCTGGAAAAAGATTTTGATGACACCAACAGCGACTATTTGGATTCGCGTTTTGCCATGATACGGACGAATGCCTTGCTTTTGGCGCCTGTCATCAACTTGCTGTTTGCGCTGGGGACGGCGGTCGTTTTGTCTTACTTCGGCATTTTATCGCTTTCTTCACCGGTCGAGGTGGGACTGATTTATGCATTTATTTCATATCTCCAGCAGTTTTTTAATCCGATGACCAACATGATGGATTTTTTGAGCATTTTTCAAGACGGTTTGGTTGCCGGCAGCCGGATTCTCACGATTTTGGACCACGAAGAACTCGCTCCCCAACAAGATGAAGACGCGGATGCCACAGTAACTGAAGGAAAAATCGAGTTCCGCGACGTCAGTTTTTCTTATGACGGAAAGCAGAAAGTGTTGAAAAATATCAGTTTTACCGCCAATCCGGGTGAAACAGTCGCCCTCATCGGCCACACCGGCAGCGGCAAAAGCTCGATTATCAATGTGTTGATGCGGTTTTACGAATTTTATGAAGGTGATATCCTGATTGACGGACGAAGTATCCGGGAGTATCCGATTGACGAGCTGCGGCGCAAGATGGGACTGGTGCTGCAAGATGCGTTCATGTTTTACGGCGACATCTCACGCAACATCCGATTGCTGAACAAAGACATCTCCGACAGTGAAATCGAAGCGGCATCCCGCTTTGTGCAGGCTGATACATTTATCAATACATTGCCGAAAAAGTATCATGCCAAAGTGCTGGAGGGAGGCACCAGTTTTTCCAGCGGGCAGCGGCAGCTGGTTTCTTTCGCCAGGACAATCGTGACTGACCCGAAGATTCTCGTACTGGATGAAGCGACAGCAAACATTGATACGGAAACAGAGGGGCTGATTCAAGAAGGACTGGCTCGGATGAGGCGCGGTCGGACGACGATTGCCATCGCCCACCGGCTGTCAACGATTAAAGATGCCGACCTGATTCTGGTACTTGAAAAAGGCCGAATCGTTGAAAGAGGCACGCACGACGAGCTGATTGCGCGCGCAGGCCTGTATTATGACATGTACCGCCTGCAAAATGCGCAGGTGTAAGCACTGACCGTATAAAAAATAAAAGCTATTCTATGACTTGTGACGGCAAGCTTAGAATAGCTTTTTTCTTTGCCAGCCAGCAGCCTGTGTTTCTTTATGTTATCTTAAACTTCTTTTGAGCTGGGTTTAAGATTCGTTTTTTAAACTAGAGTTAACAAGGAATACTTCAGGAGGGGACAGAAGATGATAACGTGTGAACACATGACTAAAAAATATGGCAGGAAAACGGTGGTCGAAGATTTGTCCTTTGACGTCAAAAAAGGCGAAGTGTTTGCCTTGCTTGGGGCAAACGGTGCCGGAAAGACGACCACCATTAAAATCTTGCTGGGACTTGCTGCTGCAACATCAGGAAGGGCAGAAGTCGATGACGGCCTCAGCATCGGCTTTTCACCTGAATCACCGTACTTTCCGTCTTTTCTTACAGGGCGGGAAGTCTTGCGCTATTACGGTAAATTGAGCGGACTGTCGAATAAAAAATTAAACGCAGTGATTCCGCAGTTGTTGTCAGAGGTCGGCTTGGAAGACGACAAGGTCATAGTCAAATATTATTCAAAAGGGATGCTGCAGCGCTTGTCGCTGGCACAATCCTTGCTGGGTGAGCCGCAGCTTTTGGTTTTGGATGAACCGACCAGCGGGCTGGATGCGCTCGGGCGTCTGGAAGTGTTGACTCTCATCAGCCGTATGAAAGCAAAAGATATCACGGTGGTTTTCAACTCCCATATTCTAGACGATATCGAACGAGTCTGTGACCGCGGCATTATTTTAAAAAAGGGCCGACTAGTCAGCGAATGGGAGAAAGGTATCACTGCGCCTGACAAAACATTGGAACAATATTTTATCGAAAGTTTGCAGGAAGAGGAGTAAAAAAATGAAAACAGCCATCGTATTAAATACAGTTAGAGAAAAAATCAGAAAGAAACAGATTTTGTCAACCGGACTGATTACCGCCGTTTTGCTGTTTTTCTTTGTCAGCGGCAATTCAACCATCACTATCGGTAATCAGCAAGTAACTGAGCTGTCCATGCTCCTGCCCATTTATCTGACGGTCGGGTCTCTTGTTTGCGGATTGGCAGCTATCTTGCTCAGTGCCGGCAGCATCCCGGCAGAATATGAACGGAAGAGCAGCTATCTTGTGTGGGTGAGAGATATCCCTCAAAGTGTGTATCATGTGTCTGTTGCGGCGGGGAACAGTCTTGCTGCCGCAGCCACTGCCGTGTTCTTCTATTTGTCGTGTCTGATTTTTTTGTTAGTAAAGCAAGCTGACGTCAATCTGTTTTTGCGGCTGCCTGCTGCATTTTTGCTGACGTTGGGACTCGTTGTGGCGCTGTCATTTCTGACGACCGGTTTTTCAGTCAAATTGCCGCCGGCAGCAGCGGGTGTGTTGGTCAGCAGTTTGTTTATTTTAGGTATGCTCAAACATGTGTTGACGTTATTATCAAGCAGTCTGACAGGGGCGTTGTCAGTCGTTTTGAAAAGAGTCGTCCGCTTCGTGCCTGATTTTTACGGGATTTCTTCACAGTCCGCCAATTATCTAATAGACAGCCGCATAGACTGGCATTCTGTGTTTTTGCTGCTTCTGACAGCTTATGCGGGCTTAGTCCTATTGTGGATGTTGCGACGGAAGGAGGCGTAATCAGATGACACGCAAAACAATTATCACCATACTAAAAGTTGTTTCCGGCATGTTATTAGTCGCAGGTTATTTACTGACCGGTACTTACGGGTTAAGTCCAATCAATCAGCGGCTGTATCAGGAGGCTTTGGCATTGCAGCCGGTAGTTGACGATCTGAATTTTTCCGAGTTTCGCCTGAGCGACTACCCTGTCGCCATCTATGACGGCAAACATGACTATGTACTGGATAATGGGAAAGATATCGCCAAACGTCAACCGGTCCTTGGTGCTCTGGCTGCCACGACCTATGAAGTGAACGGTCACTATGAAGTATTTATACCGGAATTCAAGACGTATCAGATGATGGAATACGGTACTGCTGATTCTGAGAGCAAGAAGGATGTGATGGAATCACACTTTATCAGTATGATTTGGCACGAGGCATTTCATGCCTGGCAGATGACACATTATTTCCCGGCACTTAAAGAGTGGGGCACAGAAGAGTTGGACATTCAGGAAATCGACGGCAACCCAGCGGTAAAAGAACTCTACACACACCAATACAAACTGCTGAAACAAGCTGTGTTAGAAGAGGATACAGACATCATCAAACAGCTGGTCCGTAAGTTTTTAAACATTGAAGCTCAGCGTCAACAATTATTGCCCGAAGAAGTCATCGGTTTTGAAAACCGTACTGAGTTGCTTGAAGGTTCCGCCTACTATGTGGAAAGTCAAGTGATTTTAGCAACAGCTGGCAAAGAACGTTATCACGATTATTACATCAGCGACATGGCTGAATATCGCGAAGGCAGAATCAAATATTATGTATCCGGCATGGCAAAACTGACCCTGCTTGACAAGCTGGGGGTCGCATGGAAGAATGAATTCAACATGAGCCGCTCAATCACTGATTTATTGGCGGAAAGTCTGGAATAAGAATGTTGGAGGAGACAAATGACTTATACGATTTTAGCTGCAGATGATGAAATAGAAATGCTGGACGCTCTGGAGCTGTATATGACCAAAGAAGGATTTTCTTTTATTAAAGCACTGGATGGCATGGAGGCGGCAGCTGTCTTTCAAAAGCAGACCGTCCATCTTGTGCTGCTTGATATCATGATGCCCAAGCTGGACGGTTTTGCCGTGCTGAAAAAAATCCGTGAAACCAGCGCAGTCCCTGCCATCATGGTGAGCGCGCGGGATGCTGATTATGATAAGATACTGGGGCTGGAACTCGGTGCTGATGATTACATCACCAAACCGTACAATCCGCTGGAAGTTGTTGCCCGCGTCAAGGCATTGCTGCGCCGCTACTATGATTATGCGCCGGCGGAAATAGAGACGGCCCAAACCGTTCTGACCCATAAAAATCTGGTGCTGCATGTTGATGAAGGCGTACTGCTGAAAGAAGGGCAAGAGATTACACTGACCTCGACGGAATTTAAAATGTTGAAGCTGTTTATGGCGCATCCCGGACGTATTTTTACCCGTCAGCAGATTTATGAAGCAGTCTGGGAGGAGGCCTATTACGGTGATGATAATACGGTATCGGTCCATTTAAGCAATCTCAGAAATAAAATTGAAAACAATCCCAAAAAACCGGCCATTCTGAAAACTATCAAAGGTCTGGGATACAAAATGGAGAAATAAATCATGGGAAGAAAAAAACGTGGTATCTTTTCAACCATCGTCACCAGCTACGTGCTGTTCAGTTTTTTGCTGGTCGTGTCGCTAATCGCTGCCATTTTAATCGGCGGTTCGCTGCTTATTATGGGCAGCAAGCCGATTGTCAATCCATATGAAGCAATGGACGATACGGACTCTGTTTTATACAAAATCGGCGGCTGGACAGAAGTACTGGATGCCGGACGAAATGTTATTCAAGTGAAAGGCGAAAAGAAAGATGACGTTACTCACTATACCTTTGCTGAGCTTATCGAGCTTGAGGACATGTCTTCGGAAAAAGGGTACACTGCGTTCATCGAAAACTATGGCGACGGTTACCGATTGTTTAAAATTGCCAATGACGGTTTGCTGTCAACCAACTACACCATTGAAATTTCAAATAAACATCCAGTGGGCAATACGAACACAATCATTGGGATTTCTTTTCTTATTTTCTATGTTGTCAATATCGGACTCATCAGCTTTTATTTAAAACAAAAAATCAGTAAGCCGATGAAGGCGCTGAAGCAAGGGATTGTAGCTGTCAACAAAGGAGAAGAGGCGATTATCCCGACATCCAAAGGACCAAAAGAATTTGTAGAGATCCATCAGTCCTTCAACGATATGGTCGAAGAATTAAATCGCAGCAGGCAGGAAAAACAGGCGATGGAAAACAGTCGCACGCGCATGCTGCTTAATCTGTCGCATGATATCAAGACCCCAATTTCGACTATTAAATTGTACGCCAAAGCATTAAGGGACAAGCTAGTGACAGGGCAAAAGGCAGATGATTATTTGTGGACCATCGACGCCAAAGCAACCCGAGTGGCCGAATTGTCCGACGACATGTTTACGTTGTTGAAACTGGAAGACAGCGACTATCAGATTTCCCTTAAGAAAGAAGATGCCGGGGAGATGGTGAGAGAAGTTTGTGCTGAGTACTATGATGAAATTGTCGAAGCAGGCCTCACGTTGGAGCTGGCGATTCCAGATTCATTTGTGGCAGTTCAGGCGGACAAGAAGCTTTTCCGGCGGGTGATTGCCAACCTGCTGTCCAATGCGGTTAAATATAATACGACGGGCCAAATGATAATTGTGTCTGTCAAGCAGCTCTTAGGGAGGCCTACTGTGATTACTGTGTCAGATGATGGCGAACCGATTACTGCGGAAACCCGAAACGATTTGTTCAGTGCCTTCACTCGCGGCGATGCCGCACGTTCAAGCTCCGGCGGGACAGGTTTAGGCTTGTCGATTGCCAAAGGAATTATCGAAAAACACAACGGCGAGCTTCATTATAAACGGGAGCAGCAGCTGAACACATTCGAAATCATCATTTAGACGATACAAAGCATAAATTTCGGTCACTGTCCCCGCAGTGCCCAATAAAAGCTGGTCTGAACCTTTGCGGCGTTAATAAAAACGGCAAAAGTCCAGACCAGCTTATTTAATAGTGTGTAGACTCAATCAAATAGTATGCTTCGTTTTCCAAATACCGGAACGCCAGCGCTTAATCATCATCACGGACCGCAATCCTTCATCTATGGTATATGCCAGCCAGACACCCAGCAGCCCAAGTTTGGCGGGAATTGCAAGAACAAAGGAGAAGGGGAGACTGATGACCCAGAGAACAAGCAGGCTGCAAATCAGCGGGAACTTGACATCACCGGTAGCATTCAATGCGCCGACGAGAATCATATTGACCGCGCGTGCCGATTCGAGAAAAATATCGACAAAAAAGACGACTTTGGCGATGGCGATGACTTCCTGATTGGACGTAAAAATGTGCATGATAGGTTCAATCGCCAGCCAAGTGAAAAAGCAGATAACGGCTGAACTGACGACCCCGATGACGACTGTCCGCATTCCCCGTTTATATGCACGGTCATACTGTCGGGCACCGATATTGCGCCCGATAATGATCTGATTGCCTTGGCCGATGGAAGAAGCTATCAAGTAAACGAACTGCGTAATGGTTGTGACATAAGATTTTGCAATCAGCATGTTAGCGCCAAGAGATGCGACAATCATTGTTACCACCACTTGTGACGCTTGATAGGACAGACTTTCTCCAGATGACGGAAGTCCTAAAGTGAGAATTTGTTTCAAAACTTTCAGGGAACAGTCTTTGAGACGAATCTTCCAGACAGAAAAGCCGATGTGAACTTTCAGCAAGTAGAATACAATCAGCAGGCCGATGGTGTTGCTGACGGCTGCGGAAATAGCCAAGCCGTTGACCCCCAATGTCGGCAGCCCGAATGGACTGTACAATGCCAGATAGTTGCCGACAAGTGTTAAAAGGAGGGCGGTCACGGGCACCTGCAGAGCTTCCCTGGTCTTGCCGTGACTCCGCAAGACAGCAATCGCCCCGGCAGTCATCGCGGAGATAAACAGGCTGGCACCATAAATTTGGATGTAACCCGTTCCGATGTCAACAATGTCTGGAGGCAGATTCATCAGCTGGAGCAGTTGTTTGGGAAACAACAAGAAGACCAGACTAATCAGAGCACCGATACCTAATGCACCAGTCATAGCAGTCGAAATGACACTGTGGATTTCTTGCTGTCTGCGGGCACCAATCAGCTGGGCAATAATGATTTGTGCACCAACAGTGATGAAGCCGTAAATGAACACAGTTAAATTCAGCAGCTGGTTGGCTGAACTGACAGCGGCAACGGCTGGTTCAGAGTAATGGGAAATCATCCAGACATTGACATTGCCGATGAAGACACGTAAGAAAAGTTCAATAAAAATCGGCCAGCTTAAAAAAATGAGTTCTTGATCGGAAATACTGAGTTTATGTTTAATTGAGGTTAAAAATTTCATACAGGGGTTCGTCACCATCCATTATTTCAAATTATGTCGGTATTAATTCTATGGCAAATACACGATAAGTCAATGGCATATATTATACAATTCAGTTTTTTTCATCAAACAAAAAAATAGACAAACCTGCTGCTTGGTTGTAAAGTAGGTTGTGTAGAATGATGGAATGGAGGGTTATTACTATGCGTGATGTTATTATAATCGGTGCAGGACCAGGCGGGCTGACAGCTGCACTATACGCTTCCCGCTCGGATTTATCGGTGCTGGTTATTGAGCGCGGTGTTCCCGGCGGACAAATGATGAATACTCTTGATGTTGAAAATTACCCGGGATTTGAACATATTTCTGGTCCTGATTTATCAGTAAAGATGTATGAAGGGTCATCGAAATTCGGGGCAGAGCACACTTATGGCAATGTGACTGGCATTGAAGACCATGGCAGTTATAAAACAGTGATTTGTGAGGACCAGTCCTACGATGCAAAAACTGTGATCATTGCCACAGGTAGCGATCATAAAAAGATTGGTATACCAGGTGAGGAAGACTACTCGGGAATGGGTGTTTCTTACTGTGCTGTTTGTGATGGTGCCTTTTTTAAAGAACGGCACGTATACGTGATTGGTGGCGGCGACTCAGCTGTGGAAGAAGGAACTTACCTGACGCAGTTCGCTGACAAAGTAACGATTATTCACCGGCGGGATGAGTTGAGAGCGCAAAAGATTTTGCAGGAAAGAGCATTCGCAAATGAGAAAGTCGATTTCTTGTGGAATAAAGTACCGCTTAAAATCAATGGCGACGGCACAAAACTTCAGTCAATTGATATCAAAGACACAAAGACCGGTGAAGAGACAACGGTGGAGGCTGACGGCGTGTTTGTTTATGTCGGGCTGGTTCCGCAGACAGAAGCGTTTCAGAATCTCGGTATCACAAATGACGAAGGCTGGATCGAAACCAATGAAAGAATGGAAACGAAAATTCCAGGCGTCTATGCCATCGGCGATGTCAGAAACACGGTGCTGCGGCAAATAGCCACTGCTGTCGGCGACGGCAGTATTGCCGGCCAAGAAGTCTATAAATACATCGTGGCCCAAGATAGTAAACAAGAGAGTCAAACAGAATATCAGACTCAAAGTAAACATCAATAGTATGATAAAACAGCTAAAGTGCAACAGAAATGTCCGCACTTTAGCTGTTTTTTTAGTTGTTCTGATGACTTGTTATCATCGGATACGGGTGTTTTTATCCCCTTCAGACGTTTTCCACAATGCTTGCCGGATGTCATCAATCAAGTCTGCTGCGTCCTCAATTCCGATTGACAATCTCAGTAAATCAGCGGTCAGTCCATAGGAGATGCGCAGTTCTTCCGGGATGTCGGCATGAGTTTGTGTGCTTGGGTATGTAATCAGGCTTTCAACGCCACCGAGACTTTCGGCAAATGTAAAGAGGTTCAGTGAAGCCAAAAACACAGAGACTTGTTCAGCTTTAGCCAGTTTGAAACTAATCATGCTGCCTTTTTCCGGATAAAACACTTCTTTGACTAGCGGCTCTTTTCTTAAGGCGGCTGCTAATTTTTTGGCATTTTTTTCTTGCTGCGTCATGCGTAGTTTGAGTGTTTTTAAACCTCGTATCAGTAGCCATGAGTCGAAAGAGGACAAAACGGCACCGGTCGTATTTAAGGCGGCTGCCAGTTTTTCTCCTAATTCATCAGAGTCGGTAATGACTGCACCAGCGAGCAGGTCATTGTGTCCGCCAAGAAATTTAGTGGCGGAATGGACAACAATGTCGGCTCCCAGCGCCAATGGTTTTTGGAGAATTGGCGTCAAAAATGTGTTGTCGACAATCAATAGCGCACCGTAAGCCTTGGCTGCTGCTGCAGCTTGCGAAATATCAATTTCGTTCATCAGCGGATTAGTGGGAGTTTCTAGGAAAACCGCAGCAGTTTCTTGTGACAGTTGCTGTTTCAGGTCATCAATTGAATCAAAGTAAGCAAACTGAAAGCGGCCTGCTTGTGTGAGGGCGTCAAAATAGCGGTAGCTGCCTCCGTACAAGTCACGCGACGCGAGAAACTTGCTGCCGGCTGGAAACAATTCGAACACTAATTGAACTGCACTCATCCCTGAACTAGTTGCAAAACCGAAGCGGCCGTTTTCCAATTGGGCAAGAGCTGTTTCAACCACTTGCCGGGTAGGGTTGGCCGTTCGGGAATAATCAAAACCGGTGCTTTGCCCCAAACCAGGGTGGGCATAAGTTGCGGAAAGGTAAATAGGAGTGCTGACTGCGCCGTGCTGTTTATCTGAGCGGTTGCCGATTTGCGCCAGCTTTGTGGCTTCTTGCCAAGTTGTCTGATTAGTTGTTGTGCTCATATATTTCCTCCTCAATAGTAGCAAATCCATAGTCGTGGATATGTTTTTTCAGTGTTTCCAAATAATGCTTGCCTAAAGTGGATAATGTACTGCGCCGGCTTTTGATCCAGCCTATTTCAATCGCATCGGCAATGTCTAACGGAATAGCGACGATGCTGTCATCGTTCAGCTCGCGGCTGATGATTCCGGAACTGAAAGTATAACCGTTTAATCCGATCATCAAGTTGAAAATGGTTGCCCGGTCACTGACTTTAATGTGTTTTTTATAGGAGCGGGTGCTCAGGATTTCTTCCGCAAAATAGAATGAATTGCTGTTGCCTTGTTCGAAAGAGAGAAAGGGCAAATCTTCCAATTCTTTGAGGGACACAGACTGCTTGCCGGCTAAAGGATTGTCCTTGCTGATAAAAATATGCGGTGCTGCATAAAACAGCGAGGAGAATACAAGATTTTTTTCTTCAAATAGTTTTTCAAGTATTTGCCGGTTGAAATCATTTAAAAATAAAATACCGATTTCGCTGCGAAAAGTGGCAACATCTTCTAAAATATTCTGCGTTTCTGTCTCCCGCAGTGTGAACTGGTAACTGTCGTCTTCATAAGCATGAATAAATTCGACAAACGCATGTACCGAAAAAGCGTAGTGCTGAGATGAAATCGACAGTCGTGAGGTGCGCTTGTTTTTATGTTTGTAGCGTTTTTCCAGTAAGTCCACCTGATCAATCACCTGTTTTGCATACGCTAAAAACTCTTTTCCTTCCTCAGTCAGCGAAACACCGAGTTTACTGCGGTGAAAGAGGCAAATACCCATCTCGTTTTCCAACTCCTTCACAGCATTTGACAAAGTCGGCTGCGACAAAAACAGACTTTTGGCAGCTTCGTTGATAGAGCCAAGTTCAGCAATCTTTTCCAGATATTCCAGTTGTTGTATACGCATAGATATGCTCCTTTCACAAAAAATTCAATAAAAAAAGCCCTTTTTCTTCATCATGAAGAAAAAGGACGATTGCATTCGCGTTACCACCTTTAGTTCGCTGTCGTTTCACAACAACAGCCTTAGCCAGTACGAGCACAAGAGCTGCTGATACTGCGTTGCGATAACGGGCACTGCCGTCAGCTGCTTGTGTTGCCACTCACCGCTGAATGCTCAAAGACCATTTTCCAGCTAACTGCCTTTTCTCCCTTTCACCTGCCGGAGCTCTCTGTATAAGGTGTTTTAACTGTACTCTTCTTTTCTGCGCATCATATTATTGTTTAATACTATAGACAAAAAATTCTTCGCTGTCAATCAGTTTTATCTTTTTTTGGTCATCTTTTTATTATAGTTTTTTTCTATAATAAGTTATAAAAAATAACAGTTAGTCAGAGTTGTCCGGGTGTGGTAAAGTTTGGACCATACTATTTAGGAGGCGATTCCATGAAAACAACGATTGTTGGCTTCCCGAGAATCGGGGAGAACCGAGAGCTGAAAATTGCGACAGAAAAATATTTCCGCGGCGACTTGACACAGGAACAGTTAGCTGCAGAAGGCAAGCGGCTCCGGCGAATGCACTGGAATCTGCTGAAAGAGGCGGGAATATCACTGATTCCGAGCAATGATTTTTCCTTTTACGACACCACGCTGGATACAGCGGTACTGTTGAACGTCATCCCAAACAGATTTTCAGCCTTGCAGTTATCGGCGCTTGACACCTATTTCGCACTGGCAAGAGGCTATCAGGGAGAGGCTGGCGACGTGACAGCTCTGCCCATGAAAAAATGGTTCAATACGAATTATCACTACTTGACGCCCGAATTTGAGCAACAGACAGAGGTGAAACTTGTCGGCACTAAAGTTTTTGATGAATACCTTGAAGCGAAAGCCATCGGCATCGAAACAAGACCGGTTATTTTAGGCCCGTATACGCTGATCAAGCTGTCAGATTTCAAAGGGACGACGGTTCAGGAGCATCTGCCGGCCCTGATTTCAGCGTATCAGGAGGTCATTGCCAAGTTGTCTGAACTAGGCGCCGAGTGGCTGCAACTGGATGAACCGTCTTTAGTCAAGGATTTGACACCGGATGAACGGCAGCTATTTATGTCAATCTATCGTGAGCTGGCAGGCGGTACACGGGAGACGAAGCTTTTGCTGCAAACATATTTCGGTGATGTACGGGATATTTACGAAGACTTATCGACTTTGCCGGTTGACGGCATCGGTCTTGATTTTGTCGAAGGAAAACAAACGCTTCAGTTATTCGAGACATTCGGTTTTCCTCAAGATAAAAAACTGTTTGCAGGTGTTGTGAACGGCAAAAACATCTGGCGGAACGATTACAGCCGCACCTTGAACCTGCTGGCAAAACTGCCGCATGACCAGCTGGTTTTATCAACGTCCTGTTCATTGCTGCATGTCCCTTTTTCTGTTGCGCAAGAATCATTTCCGGCGGAGGTGGCCAGGCATTTTTCCTTTGCTAAAGAAAAGTTAAGCGAGTTGACTGAGCTGGCAGCCATCGCAGACCCGACAGACGACATTGCCAAATCGGCACTGCTGGCTGATAACTACCGTCTTTTCGATACGGCGAGAGTTACGGCAAACGAACAGCTGACACACCGGCTGGCTGAGTTGACAGCAGCTGATTTTCAGCGGCTGCCGGCGTTTGAAGAACGCAGCCGTCTTCAAAAAAGTGCTCTGGCATTGCCGCTGCTGCCGACCACAACAATCGGGTCGTTCCCGCAGACAAGAGAAGTCAAAGCGGCTCGGGCAGCTTTTAAAAAAGCGTCGCTCAGCGAGGCAGAGTATCATGACTTTTTAAGGGAAAAAATTGCTGATTGTGTGGCTTTTCAGGAAGACATCGGATTGGATGTACTCGTTCACGGGGAATTCGAACGAAATGACATGGTGGAATACTTTGGCGAACATCTGTCAGGCTTTTTGTTTACGAAAAAAGCGTGGGTCCAATCGTACGGCACACGCTGTGTGAAACCGCCGATTATTTGGGGAGACATTTCCCGCGAACGGCCAATCACGGTCGGATGGTCGGCATTTGCTCAGCATCTGACTGAAAAGCCGGTGAAAGGCATGCTGACCGGACCTGTCACAATCTTGAACTGGTCGTTTCCAAGGGAAGATATTTCGCTTAAGGAGTCCACGCTGCAAATCGCGCTGGCGATTCAGGAAGAAGTGCTCGACTTGGAAGCGCATGGCATCAAGATCATTCAGATTGATGAGGCTGCCTTGCGCGAAAAACTACCGCTGAGAAAAAGCGACTGGTATTCAGAATATCTCGACTGGGCTATTCCGGCATTCCGGCTTGTTCATAGCCGAGTGGCCCCGGAAACACAGATTCATACGCACATGTGTTACAGCGAATTTGCCGATATTTTAACAGCGATTGACCAAATGGATGCGGATGTGATTTCTTTTGAAGCATCGCGCTCGAATTTATCCTTGCTGGATGCGTTGTCCGCACAGCATTTTCAGACAGCAGTCGGACCGGGAGTGTATGATATTCATTCGCCGAGAGTCCCTTCAGTTGCTGAACTGCGTGCAACGATTCAGGCATTGTTGGAGAAAATAGCGGCTGACAAATTATGGGTCAATCCTGATTGCGGATTAAAGACGCGTGATGAAAAAGAAACGTTCGCAAGCTTGAAACACCTGGCTCAAGCAGCGCAAGAAGCACGAAAGGAGCTCGTCTATGACAATATTGAGTAGCCAAAAAGCCAGTTTGTCTTTTGAAGTGTTTCCGCCGTCTACCAAATCCACCATCGCCAGTTTGTATGCTTCGCTGAGTCAGATGGAAGATTTGCGGCCGGATTTTATCAGTGTGACATGCAGCAACAGACAGCTGTCGCTGGAGGAGAGCACGGTCAAAATAGCTACGCACATTCAGCGCCGTCATCAAGTTGCCAGTCTTGTTCATCTGACAGCAGCTTATTTGACAAAAAGTCAAGTTGACACGGTTCTTGAGTCATTACAGGAAAAACACATTTCACATATATTAGCCTTGCGGGGCGACTTGTACGATGAGCTGCCGCGCAGTCCGGACTTTCAGTACGCAGGCGATTTGATTGCCTATATCAAAGAGTGGGACCCGTCTTTTGCCATTTCAGCAGCCTGCTATCCGGAGGGACACCCGGAATCGGCAACGACACTTGCCGATATTAGCCATCTGCGTGATAAAGTCGCAGCTGGAGCTGACCAGTTGATTACCCAGCTGTTTCTAGACAATGAATTGTTTTACCAGTTTCAGGAAAAATGCTGGCTGGCCGGTATCAACGTACCGCTTATCGCGGGCATCATGCCGGTCGTCAATAAGCGGCAGGCGGAACGTATCATTCGTGGCACGCGGGTGAAGCTGCCGAAGAAATTTTTGGCGATTCTTGAAAAGTACGCGGACAATCCGGTTGCGTTGCGCGATGCAGGGCTGGCTTATGCCATTGACCAAATCGTTGACCTGGTGACCCAGGGCGTGTCCGGGATACACTTGTACACCATGAATCAGGCAGGCATCGCCCGCAGTATTTATGAGGCAACACAATCACTGTTCGCCTCAACCGAGCCCAATCGCACGGCTGTTATTTCTTAAATGCAGGTACAGGAATTCAAGTTGGGAAGAGAGCATCATTTATAACGAATCTCAAATCCCAGCTTGTTTTTGATGTCTTAAAGAAGAGTGGCATTCAGGTATGGCGACAACTGTTCGCAACGGGATAAAGCACCAGGCGCGGCATTGTTTGACTGAGTTTGGCTTCAAGCAAACTAAATATTAAGTTTTCCACTTTTTATCTCTTACAAATGGTATAATTAAGATAATATGTTATAAAATACATCGAGGTGATAAAAATGGAATGGAAAGAGATTTACGCACAGTGGAAAAACTATGATGAGCTGGACGACTCAGTCAAAACCAGCTTGGAACATATCGAAACCGATGAAGACCTGTTGAAAGATGCGTTTTATGCGCCGCTTGAATTTGGAACGGCCGGCATGCGCGGCATCATCGGTGCCGGTATCAACCGAATGAACATTTATACGGTCAGACAAGCGACGGAAGGCTTGGCAACCTTCATTGAAGAGCTTGGTGCCGAAGCTAAACGGCAAGGGGTGGCTATTGCTTATGATTCCCGTCATAAGTCGCCGGAATTTGCGATGGAGTCGGCGAAGACATTGGCAGCCCACGGCATCACATCTTATGTCTTTGAAAGCTTGCGTCCGACACCGGAGCTGTCGTTTGCGGTGAGGGAACTCAACTGTATCGCCGGCATCATGATTACAGCCAGCCACAATCCGCCGGAGTATAACGGCTATAAAGTGTACGGCGAAGACGGCGGACAGATGCCTCCGCAAGATGCTGACGCAGTCACGTCTTATGTGCGGCAGGTTGAAAATCCATTACTGGTACGCGTTCTGAATGAACGGGATGCAGAAGATTTCATCAATATCATTGGCGAACAGATTGATACAGCCTATTTGAAGCAGCTGGAATCTGTCACTATTGACAAAGAGTTGATTGCCCGCACAGGCGGCGACCTGAAACTTGTCTACACACCGCTTCACGGCACGGGCAAGATGCTTGGCGAGAAAGCATTGAAACAGGCTGGTTTTAACAGCTTTTTACTCGTGCCGGAACAAGCGGAGGCCGACCCTGATTTTTCAACGGTCAAATCGCCAAATCCGGAAGAACATTCTGCGTTTGAATATGCGATTCGTCTGGGGGAAAAAGAGCAGGCAGATTTACTGGTTGCCACCGACCCTGACGCAGACCGGCTTGGCGCGGCTGTCAGACTGCCTGACGGTTCTTATCAGGTTTTGACAGGCAATCAATTAGGCGCGCTGATGATTCATTACTTGCTGAGCGCGCATCAGAAGCAGGGTACGCTGCCTGCCAACGCTGTCGTTCTGAAATCAATTGTTTCCAGTGAACTGGCAACAGCTATCTGCCATGAATTTGGCGTCAAAATGGAGAATGTGCTGACCGGTTTCAAATTCATTGCTGAAAAAATCAAAGAATATGAGCAGACGAAACAGCAGACCTTTGTATTCGGGTTTGAAGAAAGCTACGGCTATCTGGTCAAACCGTTTGTCAGAGACAAAGATGCCATTCAGGCGCTAGTACTGCTGGCAGAAATAGCGGCTTATTATAAGGAAAAAGACATGACGCTTTACGATGGTATCCGGCAGATTTTTGACAAATACGGCTACTATCAGGAGAAAACCATTTCGGTGACGATGAATGGTATCAGCGGTCTGGAAAAAATCAAACAGCTGATGTCCGGGTTGAGAGCCAGTTCGCCATCTGAATTTGCGGGAATTGCCGTCGATTCGGTGGAAGACTATGACAGTCAGATACACCGTCACGCTGACGGCAGCAGCGAAAAAATCCCGCTTCCGTCATCCAATGTGTTGAAATACCATTTGACAGACGGCAGCTGGATTGCAGTACGGCCATCAGGCACTGAACCGAAGATTAAATTCTACATTGGTGTGAAAGCGGAAAGCGAGCAGGCGGCAGCTGATAAAATAGCGGCATTAACAGACGCTTTGCATCAACACACGGAACAATAGGTTATTTTTCGTGACTTTTTGTCCAAAAACAGTTAGGATAAAGAGCATAGAAAAATTCAGGAGGGTTACGATAATGTTTGAGGGAGTCACTGAAGAGGATGTGTATCAAGTCAGTCAGTTTTTCAAAACGCTCAGTGAGCCGACCAGACTGAACATTCTATTGGCTCTATCTACGGGTGAGTTGAATGTCGGAGCCATTGCAGAACAACTGCATATGGAGCAGTCTGCTATTTCCCATCAATTGAAACTGCTGCGTCTGAATCATTTGGTGAAGTCGCGCAAGGAAGGGAAAACCGTTTTTTATTCATTGGACGACCAGCATGTCGTTGATATTTTGTCGAAGACATTCCATCACTTGTCACATGATTAAATAGAAGAAACCGGAAATAAAGTAGCTCATAAAGCAGTCATACATTTATATCAAGGTTTAAGCTGCTGGACTCAGTCAGAGAAAGGCAGCTTTTTTCTCTATTACTACTGGTCCGGCACAAAAAAACGGCATTCCGCTAATATATGCGGATCTGCCGGTTTAAAGAGAGACTTTTTGTTCGCGCCGTTTAACGAAGCTTTTAGCCGCACTTTTGACTGCCGGATACAAAATCAAAGCCAAGGCAAGGCCAAAAGTGATGTCATCAGTCACGAATGTGACAATCAGCAAAATAATCGATAAGGCAAAATTTGTGTGAAGAAACACCCAATCTTCGGGAAAAACCAACGTATATCACCTCGACATTTTAGATACTAATCATGTTTCAATAACTTGTATAATTAGTATACCATTAGTAGGAAGACAATTGCATATAAAAAAGGTGATTGTACACGGTTTAAAGAGATAAAAAAACTAGTTTTTTCAAAAAACAAATGAAAAAGCTAGTGTTTTTTTCATTATTTATGTATACTAGATTCAATTATTAAAATTCAATTAAATTAAGGCAGGGTGTTTTGACTATGGGAAAAAGCAGTTTGAAGATTGGCCTGTTAGGGCTTGGAACAGTCGGCTCCGGTGTGCCGCTGCTGTTAAAGGAAAATAAGGACAAGATATCGAATGTCACCGGCATGGATGTCTCTATCAGCAAATGTCTGGTTTTGGATACCGCGAGCAAGAAAGATTTTGCAGATGAATACGGCATCGAGTTGACGACCAATTACCAAGACATCTTGGACGATGACGAGATACAGGTAGTCGTTGAACTGATTGGCGGAATCGAACCGGCAAAAACATTTATTCTCCAGGCACTGGAGCGCGGGAAGCACGTGGTTACAGCCAATAAAGACTTGTTGGCGCAATACGGGCTGACCTTGGTACGCACAGCTCAAAAACATGCGTGCGACTTGTATTTTGAAGCTAGTGTGGCAGGAGGGATTCCGATTCTTAGGACCATCGCCAACAGTTTGGCAGCGGACCGCATCACGAGCATTTATGGCATTGTCAACGGCACGACCAACTATATGCTGACAAAAATGACGAATGATCAGCTGACATACGATGAGGCACTGGCAAAGGCACAAAAACTAGGCTTTGCCGAGTCTGACCCGACAAACGATGTTGACGGCATTGATGCGGCTTATAAAATGGTTATTTTGACTCAATTCTCCTTTGGCATGAGCATTACTATCGATGATATCGTTACAAAAGGTATCCGGGGACTTAAATTGGAAGACATTGAAATGGCTGATACGCTAGGCTATGCCATCAAGCTGATCGGTTCCTCGGAATCCTACGATGACAGTGTCGCTGCTGAGGTTGGTCCTGTACTGATACCAAAGGACCATCCGCTTGCAGGCGTACAAAATGAAATGAATGCTGTTTTCATCAAGAGCCACGGGGTCGGCGAGTCCATGTATTATGGACCGGGGGCCGGCGCCAAACCGACAGCAACAAGTGTTGTCAGCGATATTATCACGATTGCCAAAAACCTGAAAATGGGTACGACTGGTCATGTCTTCAATGGCTTTACCAGTGATGTGCGGTTGACAAAACCGGAACATATTTATGCTAAATATTATTTCTCACTGGAAGTACCGGATAAGCATGGTGTTTTCTTAAAATTGACTGAGTCTATGACCCGTACAGGTGTCAGCTTTGAACAAATTGTTCAGGAGAAAGTGGATGACGGTCGCGCGCGGATTGTCATTATTACACACGAGATGTCCCGTCTGCAGGCCGATGAAGTCAAAAAAACGTTTGCCGCATCTGAGGACATCACACTCAACGCGTGCTATAAAGTGCTGTAATTGAAACGATGAAAAAGAGGTGTCAGGATGAAAATAAAAGTTCCCGCTACGAGTGCCAATTTAGGCCCCGGGTTTGATTCCTGCGGGTTGGCATTGAACTTGTATTTAGAACTGGAAATATTAGAAGAAGCGCCGTCTTGGGAGATCAGTCACACGATTGCCGGGTTGCCGACGGATGAAACCAATATGATTATCGCAACGGCGTTGACGCTTGCCCCTGAAATGGTGCCGCACAAATTGCGGATGACCAGCGACATTCCCCCCGCCAGAGGACTGGGCAGCAGTTCGGCGGCGATTGTTGCCGGTATCGAACTGGCCAGCGAGCTGGGCGGCTTGTCCTTTTCGCAAGAAGAGAAAATTCGGATTGCCACGGAAATGGAAGGACACCCCGACAATGTCGCACCGGCTATCTGCGGTGATCTGGTTGTGGCGGCATTCGTTGACGAGCAGGTGACTTGTGTGACGCACCATTTTGCCCCGTGTGATTTCGTGGCTGTCATCCCGCGGAAGGAACTGCTGACCAGTGAAGGACGCAGTGTGCTGCCGGCATCATTGCCCTACGGCGAGGCGGTCAAAGCGAGTGCTGTCAGCAACGTCATGGTGGCGGCATTGCTGTCAGATGATTTGAAAACAGCCGGCCAGGCGATGATGCAGGACAAATGGCACGAACCGTATCGCGCTGAGCTGGTCCCTCATTTGCAGCTGATTCGTGATCTGCAGCCGGCACTCGGCTTTCATGCCGCTTTCCTAAGCGGTGCAGGGCCGACAGTCCTCGTGCTGACAGCTGAAGGAACCGGCACTGCTGTCGCTGAAGGATTGCGCGACCTGTCGCTTGATGCTGATATTTTGCAGCTGTCTTTGGATACGCAAGGCGTGCAAGTGCACGCATAAAAAAAGGAGTACGCCGAAACGGCGTACTCCTTTTTAAATTATCGTTTATACTTGCTCTGCTGCTTGCCGGCGTTTCTGCCTTTGCCTTGATTGCGCGGCTTAGCTTGCGTTTTTTTAGCCGTGTGTGCCGGATTGACTTCTTTTTTCTTCGGAGGTACCACGACTTTTGGCGGATTTTTTCTAAATTCTTCTGCGACTTCCCGTTTGATTTTTGGTTTATGGTACAGATTTGTAATCAGTGACTGGATACAGCTGAAAATACCGCCGACTACCCAGTACAGCGCCACGCCGGCTGGTGAACGGAACGAGAAGAAGACAATCATGAGGGGACTCATGAACGACATGGTTCTCATTTGTTTCTTTTGCTCTTCCGGCAAACCGATCATGCTGATAAAGCTTTGGGCTAAATAGCTCAGACCGGCAATCACAGTTAAAATCAAACTCGGCTCACCCAATGGAATGCTGAAGAAGCTGGCTTCGCTGATGCCCGGTGTGTATCTTGCTGTATAAAACAGTGCAGTGAATATCGGCATTTGCACGAGCAGCGGCAAACAGCCAATACCGCCCATTACGCTGATGCCGTTTTCTTTGTACAGCGCTTGTAGTTCCATTTGCGCAGCGGCCTGTTCTTCCCTGGTGGTCGCCTGCTTGATTTTTTCATTAACCGCATCCGACTGAGGTTTGATAGCTGCCATTTTTTCCTGTTGAATCATGGATTTTTTCATCTGGCCAAGGCCCAACGGTAAAATCAGCAGTCTCACGATCAGTGTCAGGAAAATGATGGCAAAGCCGTAATTCCAGTTGAAGTTTTCAACGAGATACGTAATCAGCTGTCCCATTGGTTTGACAAGCAAGTTGTAAACCCAGCCTTCTCCTGTCGGTTGTCCTGCTTTGGGACCGGTCTTGTACGTGCTGACACAGCCGGAAAGTGAGATGAGAAGGCCAAACAATCCGGATGTAATCAGCCATTTTTTTATTTTTTTCATGCGTTTCGTCCTTTTCATTCAATAGTTACACAAAGAATACTATAAAGGATTCTGATGATTTTTTCAATCAAAACCTCAAAAGAATGTGCGCAGGGCAGCAGAAATCACATAACATGAAAGGTCGTTCGTTCGGGAATATCAGCATCGTACTCGATCAATAAATCTTTCACAACACCGGCAGGGGAAGGAGATTCTCTGACTTTTTGGATGAACAGGGTGACTTTGTCCGCATCGCCGTTGGCTTCGATATAGACGGAGCCGTCATATTCATTGCGCACTATCCCGTAAACGCCGATGTTGTCAGCAAGTATTTTTGTCATGTAGCGGAAGCCGACCCCCTGCACCCGACCGTAGACCTGCATTTTAACTCTCATCATCCTGCCTCTTTTCTGTTTCAGTTTTTTCTATTATATTATATCATTGCGTTGGCGGGCCTGTCATATTATAGTTAGCAGCGGGTGAAGAAAAATGATATAATACTCAAGACTGCGAGGTGTCATAGTGAAAAGAATAACGTCTCTTAAAAACAATCTGATAAAAGATATCAAAAAACTGTCCCAGAAAAAATACCGCGACCAGCGTGGGGAATACCTCATCGAAGGGGATCATCTAGTAGAGGAAGCCGTTAATGCCGGTGCGCCGATCGTGCATGTTCTGTTCACTGAAAAAGCGCTGACTGCTTTTTCTCTGCTGCTGGAAAAAATACCGGAAAGCTGTCGTCTGCTGGTGACGGAGGATATTTTACGCAGCCTTTCCAGCCATCCGGATACGCCCGACATCTTGGCTGTCGTCGCAAAAACATCTCCCAGCCGGGTGATCGACTATTCGCGGCCGCTGCTTTTGCTTGACGGGGTACAAGACCCGGGCAATGTCGGCACGATGATTCGGACAGCCGATGCAGCCGGGTTTGGTACGGTTGTGCTTGGCGAAGGTAGTGCGGATATTTATAACGACAAGGTGCTGCGGGCCATGCAGGGAAGCCAGTTCCATATTGCTGTGTATCAAGGGAGCATCAGCGAATGGATTGGAACATGCAAGGCACATGGTTTAAACGTTTATGGTACGGAATTGAACCCGCAAGCAGCGGATTACCGCGAAATACCCAAGACTCCGGCATTTGCACTCGTTATGGGGAATGAAGGGCAGGGGTTGAGTGCGGAAACGTTGAGTTTGACCACTCAAAATCTTTATATTCCGATAACGGGACAGGCTGAATCGCTGAATGTCGCAGTAGCCGCAGGAATTTTGATGTTTGCGCTAAAAAATTAAGTTTGTTACGAAAAGATTAAGACGAACTTGCCCGGTGGCATTTCAATCTTATTCGTGGTATTATGTCGGTATATGTATTGATAAAACCACAAATGATAACAGGTGATAGCAAAATGGTATTGGATTGGCAAAACGATGTTGAATACATGTCTTATGTCGAAGACTTGATTTTTACAGAAGAAGTTCAGAGTTTGTCAGAGCATAAACAGCACCGTTACTCGAATCGACTGGAACATTCAATCAATGTTTCTTACAGAAGTTATTTATTGGCAAAAAAATGGAATGGCAATGCGAAAGCAACAGCGAGAGCCGGTTTGCTGCATGATTTATTCCATTATGATTGGCGTACGGAAAAAATGGGTGAAGGCACACACGCATATGTTCATCCGCGAATCGCATTGAAAAATGCAAAAAAATTAACAGAGATTTCTCCTCTTGAAGAAGACATTATCGTTAAGCACATGTTTGGCGCCACAATTGCCCCGCCAAAGTATAAAGAAAGCTATATCGTTACTATGGTAGACAAATATTGTGCTTGTGAGGAAGTATTCTCGCCAGTTTACCGGAAAATGAAACAAAAAGCAGTGGCATATCTTGGTGTCGTATAAATTTTTGATAAACTGACTAGAAATAGTCAGTTTTTTGCTTTATACTGTGATTCAGGGGGATTTGCGAAGATAATGTAAAAGAATAATGGGGTGAGAGTAGTATGATTGAAACTTGCAGGGATAATGAATTCAAATTGTGTCCCAAATTTGAAAAAACGTTTTCTATTCTAGGAAAAAAGTGGAATGGCTTGATTATTAACGTCTTAATCAAAGAGGGGCCGCAACGCTTTGTGGAGCTTGCCAATAAAATTCCAAAAGTCAGCGACCGGGTGCTGACGGAACGGTTAAAAGAATTGGAAGAAGAAGGCATATTGACTCGCAAGGTGTTTCAGAACGAAACAAACCGCATCGAATATGAATTGACCGAAAAAGGCAGCGACTTGAAACATGTGATGCAGGAGATTCAAAACTGGTCTGACCATTGGCTGGCTTAAACAGCTTGACCTTTTTGGAGTTTTCTTGTACACTTGATATCAATCAGTAAAAACGCGCGAGGGAAAAGAGTAGCAGATGAAGGCGTATGAAAGGGAGATCTGTCACCGACTGAAAGCAGATTATACCGCAGCATGTGTGAAGTTCACTTCCCCAGTTGCCTGTTTGACAAGGACAGGCCGGTGTCTGACATCGTTAACAACGCAAAGTGTATTTCAATGAATTGAGATAAATTAGGATGGTACCGCGAGACTTCGTTCCTTAGGGATGAAGTCTTTTTTTTATTGATAATTTTTAAGAATCAGGAAGGACTGGATAACATGACGTTGAAACAAGAACTTGAACAGTTGCAGGAGAAAACGCTGCATGATATTTTAACGACCAAAACGCTGGAACAGCTGAACCAGATACGTGTCACGATTCTTGGGAAAAAAGGTCCGATTACCGAGGTGCTCAGAGGCATGAAACATTTGACGCCGGAAGAGCGTCCGGTAGTCGGGAGTTTTGCCAATGACATCCGGGATAAAATCAGCCAGGCGATAGATGATAAAAAGGCGGCGCTGGAAGAACAGCTGCTGGAAGCGGCCTTGCAGGCAGAATCCATCGACGTCACGCTGCCGGGTTTGCCGGTTGAGCGGGGGATTCCGCATATTCTGACTCAGACGATGCGGGAAATCGAAGATGTGTTCATCGGTCTAGGTTACCAGATTGTGGAAGGGTTCGAAGTTGAACAGGACCACTACAATTTTGAACGGATGAATCTTCATAAAGACCATCCGGCCCGCGACATGCAGGACACGTTTTATATTTCCGAGGAACTGCTGCTGCGCACCCACACTTCGCCAGTACAAGCCCGGACAATGGAAACCCATGATTTTGCCAAAGGTCCTTTGAAAATGATTAGTCCCGGCAAAGTCTTCAGGCGCGACACGGATGATGCGACCCACAGCCACCAGTTTCACCAGATTGAAGGACTGGTAGTTGACAAAGATATCACGATGGCCGATTTGAAAGGCACGCTGGAAGTGCTGATGAAGAAAATGTTCGGCGAAGACCGGGATATCCGCATGCGTCCCAGCTACTTCCCGTTCACTGAACCGTCCGTTGAAGTGGATATCAGCTGCTTTAAATGCGGCGGCAAAGGCTGCAACGTCTGCAAGCACACAGGCTGGATTGAAATTCTCGGTGCAGGTGTCGTCCATCCGCAAGTTCTTGAAATGTCCGGTATCGACTCTTCTGTCTACAGCGGCTTTGCATTCGGATTAGGTCCAGACCGGGTGGCGATGCTGAGGTATGGTGTGAACGATATCCGGCACTTCTACTTAAACAATCAGAAATTTTTGGCACAATTCAAAATAAAGGGGTAATGCGGAATGCTGGTTTCATATAAATGGTTAAGTGAATTAATTGACATAAAAGATGTTGCTCCACATGCATTGGCTGATAAAATGTCCCGTACAGGCATTGAAGTCGAAAATGTGGTGGTGCCGCAAGAGGGCATGAAAAAAATTGTCGTCGGCTACGTGGCAGAATGTGTGGCTCATCCCGACAGTGACCACTTATCAATCTGTCAGGTTGATGTCGGCGAAGAAGAACTGTATCAAATCGTTTGTGGTGCACCAAACATCACGGACGGCAAAAAAGTCATCGTTGCCCTGCCTGGTTCGCGTATCGCAGGCAACGTGAAAATCAAAAAAGGGAAGATGCGCGGTCAAGTGTCGCTGGGAATGATTTGTTCGCTTCAGGAACTCGGGTACAGCGACAGTTTGATTCCTAAAGAATTTGCTGACGGCATTTACTTCCTGCCGGATGAAGCAGTCGTCGGCGAGCCGGTCTTTCCTTACTTGGATATGGATGATGCCATCATCGAGCTGTCCATCACACCAAACAGGGCAGATGCGTTGAGCATGCGCGGTGTGGCTTATGAAGTCGGTGCTATCTACAACAGAACGCCGCATTTTCCCGTGCAGTCATTGGTTGAAGACGAAGAGGCGGATATTACGGATTATTTGACGGTATCAGTTGCCGACAGCCAGGCAGCACTCTCGTACCACATGCGTCTGATTAAAGATGTCACGATTAAGCCAAGCCCGCTCTGGCTTCAAAAACGCCTGATGAATGAAGGCATGCGTCCCGTCAACAACGTGGTGGACGTCACGAACTATGTCATGCTGCTTTTCGGTCAGCCGCAGCACGCATTCGATTACGATAAAATCGGTTCGCAAGAAATCCTTGTCAGACAAGCGGAACAAGGCGAAACATTGACGACGCTGGACGGGACAGAGCGTCAGCTGTCGCCGGAAAATATTTTGATTACAAACGGTTCAGAGCCGATTGGACTGGCCGGCGTCATGGGCGGACTTGATTCTGAAATTACGGCTGACACGACAACAGTGGCGCTTGAAACGGCCATGTTTAACCCCGTGGCAATCAGACGGACGTCGAAACAATTCAATCTATACAGCGAATCCAGCAAACGGTTTGAAAAAGGATTGAATCCGACGACTATCACCGAAGCCAGCGAGTTTGCAGCAGCGCTGATTGCCGAGTTGAGCGGCGGCACGGTCGTTAAAGGCGAAATCGCAGCGTCGGATTATACGCCTGACAAAGTAACCGTCGGAATCACGCTGGACAAAATCAACCGGTCGCTGGGAACAGCTTTGACGGCGGAAGAAGTCGGCGGCATATTCGAGGCACTCGGTTTTCCGTATGCGGAAGCACAACACCGCTTTGACGTCACGATTCCTCCGAGAAGAT
This sequence comes from Vagococcus acidifermentans, assembly GCF_003987655.1. Taxonomy (GTDB): domain Bacteria; phylum Bacillota; class Bacilli; order Lactobacillales; family Vagococcaceae; genus Vagococcus_B; species Vagococcus_B acidifermentans. Next base: position 91,917 of record NZ_NGKC01000004.1, read on the forward strand.
GGGATATCACAATCGAAGCAGACATCGTGGAAGAAGTGGCGCGTCTTTACGGCTATGACAATCTGCCGTCAACACTGCCGGGCGGCGATGCAGTACCGGGCGGCTTGACAGTGGAACAGCAGCTGGTTCGGGATATTCATGAACTGCTTCAGGGGTTCGGCTACAGCGAAGCCATCAGTTACGCTTTGACAACTGAGGCATTAGCCGCACGTTTCGTCAAAGAAAAACGGCCGCTGGTCGCCCTTGACTGGCCAATGAGCGAAGACCATGCAGTGCTTCGCCAAAACTTGACCAGCAGTCTGTTGACAGACGTGGCGTATAATATTGCCCGTAAAAACAAAAACATCGCGCTTTACGAGGTTGGCAACGTCTTTGTGTCAAACGGCAGTCAGGATTTGCCGCTGGAAGAAAAGCATTTGGCCTTGGCATTAACGGGGGCAAAACCGGAACGCTCATGGCAGAAGCCGTCCGAAGCGGTTGATTTCTATACCATCAAAGGTGCAGTTGAAGGCGTGTTCGACAACTTGGGAGCTAAGGTGACGTTCCGCAAATCCGCAGACTACGCTGACTTGCATCCTGGTCGGACAGCGGATATTCTGATAGGCGAAACAGTGATCGGCTTTGTCGGGCAAGTCCATCCGAAGGTTGCCAAAACGTTTGATATCCCGGAAACATACGTGAGCGAAATCAGTCTGGCCGCTTTATTTGCAGCAGAGCGGGAGACAATCGTGTATCAGGAAGTACCGAAGTTCCCGTCAGTGAAACGCGACATTGCTCTGTTGGTAGACAAACAGGTCACCCATCAGCAGCTGCTTGATGTGATAACCGGAAAAGGGGGCAAACTGCTGCAAACAGTCAGCTTGTTTGATATTTTTGAAGGGGAAAAACTTGGTTCCGGCAAGAAATCAATGGCGTATTCGCTGGTCTTCCAAAACCCGCAAGGCACATTGGTGGACGACGATGTGAACCAAATCATGCGCAAAATTGAAAAGGCGCTGACTGAAAAATATGAAGTTGAAATAAGATAAACACACGCGGCTGCCGTTTTAATGAGAGCGGCAGCCGACAGTGAAGGTAGGATAGAGGAGTGGGTAAGTATGAGTTTCAACGCATTAAGTGAAAAGATTAACTATGATGAGGTGCTGCAAACTTACAAGCTGTCGGATGCACAGCAGAAGTATAAAGATGCACGCGATGAAGAATTGAAACAAATCATTCAAGGATCAGACAAACGGCTGCTGGTCCTGGTCGGTCCGTGCTCAGCTCATGACGAGGAAGCTGTGATTGCGTATGTGACAAAACTGGCGGAGGTCCAGGAAAAAGTAAAAGAGCGCCTGCTGCTGATTCCGCGTGTCTACACAAACAAGCCCCGGACCAACGGCGATGGCTATAAAGGCTTGCTGCACCAGCCGAGTCCAGAACAGGCAACCAACTTGTTGAAAGGCATTGGCGCTGTCCGCAGAATCCATAACCGGGTCATCACGGAAACCGGGCTGACAACAGCTGATGAAATGCTGTATCCGGAAAATTTGGAACTGGTCAAAGATTTGCTCAGTTATATCGCTATCGGGGCACGTTCGGTGGAAGACCAGCAGCATCGGTTTGTCGCCAGCGGCATCGACCAGCCGGTTGGGATGAAAAATCCGACGAGCGGTAACCTCTCAGTGATGTTTCATTCGATATACGCCGCCCAGCAGACACAGGAGTTCATTTACAATGGTCAGGAAGTGCGCACCTCCTCGAACCCTTACGCCCATGTCGTGCTTCGCGGCGGGCTGACGGAAGAAGGCAAGGTCGTCCCGAATTATCATTATGAAGATTTACTGAGAGTTTCTGATATGTATCAGGCGGAAAACTTGAAACACCCATTTGTCGTTGTCGACACAAATCATGATAATTCCGGCAAAAAACACCACGAACAAGTGCGTATCGTGAAAGAAACATTGGCGAACAGGAAATGGAACCGGGAAATAAAGGAACTTGTCCGCGGTTTCATGATCGAGAGTTTCCTTGAAGAAGGCCGTCAGGAAATTTCGGAGGGGATTTTCGGGAAATCCATCACCGATCCGTGCCTCGGCTGGGATGACACAGAGGAACTGCTATATTATATAGCTGAAAAGGCGTAACAGTTACAGTACTTGTTTTACGGGTTGTTTCCGCTCGGAAATCGCTTTTGTTGGAGAAAGAGAGGAAATAATATGTTTGACAAACGTTCTAAATGGCAGCAAAAGGCAATGCATGCAATGGCCGGCAGATACGGCCTGACCGACACGCTGAACAAACACCTGCTCGTTGCCGGGGTGGTGCTGATGCTTGTGAATATCGTGTTTGCCTCACGCGTGCTGTCATTGCTATCTACAATTTTGATTGCCTATGCGGCGTTCAGGTTTTTATCCAAAAACAGGTACAAGCGCGTGCGGGAAAATCAGATTTACTACGCATGGCACATGAAAAGACAACGTTTTTGGCAATTTCAGCAGAAGAGATGGCGGGAAAGAAAATCATACAAATATTTCAGCTGCAGCAATTGCCATCAAAAATTAAGAGTACCGCGACATAAAGGACGCATTAAAATCACTTGTCCAAAATGCCGCACCCAAATCACTAAGAAAACATAAAGAAAACACACAGCTGTTGCAGCAGCCGTGTGTTTTTAAGATAGAAAATGCGACTTGATGAGCAAACGGCGTGTGTTGATGCCCAGCACAGCCGCTCCGACAGCTTTGACTGCGTCTGGAATCAAGAATGGCAACAGACCGATAGTGAAGGCATCGGAAACAGCCAAACCGGTACTGAATGCCAGCCAGACTGTTCCAATCGTCAACGTCAGCAAAGCTCCCAGCAAGTTTGCTACAAGCGCCCACTTGAGGGAGAAGGCTGTTTGTTCCAGCGATTTGCCGATGAACAAGGCGGTTACGAGAAAAGCCAGCAAATAGCCGCCGTAGGGACCAAACAGAACAAAGGGCCCCGCCCCCATATTGGCAAACACCGGCAAACCAACCAGCCCGCATATCAAATAGATGCCGACTGCTGTCGCCGCGAGCCAGCCTCCGGCAACGGTCGCTGTGAACCCGACTGCCAGTGTTTGGCCGGTCAGCGGCATTGCGCCGAGCGGGTAGGTGATTTGCGCCGACACTGCTATGAGAACGGCGAATTGAGCGGCGACAGCCAGCTGCTTTATGATTTTTTTAGTCATGTGATTCTCCTTTAATGATGTATCAGAATGAAAGTTGTTAAACTTGCGGCCCAGCTATTTCAAAAGCAAGTGAATATATTGTACAATAAAGAGACAATATTGACTAGGAGTGACGTAAATGAACGAAACAATTCAACACCAATTAAACCACCGGAGCATTCGTAAATTTAAAGCGGAGAAGATTCCGTCTGATATCATCCAGCAGCTGCTGCAAGTAGCCCAGCGGACAGCTTCAAGCAACTTTATGCAGTCATATAGTTTAATTAATGTGACGGATCCAGTCAAGCAAGCTGAATTTGCCGAGATATGTGCCCAGCCCTATGTGGCAGAGGCAAGTCACTTGTTTATTTTCGTGGCCGACCAGCACCGCAATGCGCAAATAGCGGAAGAAAACGGTCAGGAGACCAGTGTTTTACACAATATGGACCGCTTCATGGTAGCGATGACGGATGCAGTTTTAGCCGCTCAGAACGTCACGAATGCGGCTGAAAGTTTAGGTATCGGCACTGTTTTTCTAGGCAGTATCTTGAATGACAGCCGGAAAGTCATTCAATTATTGAACTTGCCGGAATTGACGTTTCCCGTTTTGGGTCTGGCAATCGGCTATCCTGACCAAGAGCCGGAATTAAAACCCCGTTTGCCGCAGGAATTCGTGGTTTTTGAAAATGAATACCAACAGATTCCAAATATGAATGCTGCGCTGGGCGATTATGATGCGGTTGTTTCAGAGTATTACGACTTGCGCAATATGAACCGCAAAATTGATTCTTTTACCAAGCAAATCACCGAAGGAATGAACCGCAAACCGCCAAAACGGTTAGCCGTGCTGAAGGAAATCCAGGCGCAAGGATTCATCAAGGAATAAGACGAAAAAAATTTAGAAAAAAATCGCTATTTTTCTTTCTTTTTACGCCGCATCTTGCTATGATTGTCTAGGATTTGGAAAGGAGAATAATAAATGGGGAAAATTAAACGTACCTACCAGCAAAATGAAATGATGAAAAAAATCATTGTCATGATCATAGCGGGTTTGGTGACAGCGGTGGGATTAAACATGTTTTTAATTCCAGCCAGTGTTTTTTCAGTGGGCGTCAACGGTATTTCTCAGTTGATATCCATAACTTTATACTCGTCGACTGGGATTCACATCGATACGGGTATTTTGATTTTTGTGCTGAACATTCCGATTGCCGTTCTCGGCTGGCTGAAACTCGGGAAAGAAGCGACGATTTACAGTTTGATGACTGTTGCCCTCGTTTCGATTACTACCATCATCATACCGGTCCATGCCATTACGGACAATATTTTGATGAATGCCATTGCCGGCGGTGTCCTGATTGGTCTGGCCGGTGGTTTGACCATGAAATTCGGATTCAGCGGCGGCGGTATGGACATCGTGTCGCTGATACTCGCCAAGACAACCGGCAAAACAGTCGGCTCGCTGACATTTTGGCTGAACTTAGTGATTATCTTCTTTGCAGGTCTGCTGGTTGATTGGGAGAGTGCTCTCTTTACCATTATTTCCATGTTCTGTCTGTCTCAAGTCACCGATGCGATTCATACCAACCATCAGAAGGTGACCGTCTTTATCATGACATCACGCCCGGAAGTCGTTGTGCAATCCATTCAAAATGAACTGATCAGAGGCATGACGATGCTGCCGGCAAAAGGTGTATACAGTCAAAAAGACGTCTCCGTCATCATGATTGTTGTGACACGTTATGAACTTTACGCACTGGAGCAGGCTGTTGCGACTGTCGACCAAGATGCTTTTATGAATATTATCCCGACGCAAACTGTTTTAGGCAATTTCTGGGATGAAGATCAGCAGAAAATAATCCGCAGCGCCAAATAACCGGTGATTTATCAATTTAAAATTTTGTTATATTTTATTTTATCATAGTATATATGGGAAATGCCGTATTAATCTTTTACGCATTTTCTATATATACTTTTTTGTTATATTTAAAAAATAATGATACAAAATTTTGAAAAAAGCTTGCAATTTTTCGCAATCACCCATATACTTTGATTATCAAATAGTTTGACAGTCAAACTATTTAAACTCAAACTAATTCGAAAGAGGCATTTTGATGAATGAAGATTTCAAACAAGTAAACGACCAGCTTGTTCGTGTGTTCAATGACATCTTGACCATTGAGGAAACAGAGCTAAAGAAAAGTGAATTTAAAGACTTGTCTATCAAAGAGATGCATACTATCGAGGCAATCGGTCTTCACGACACAAAAACCACGAGTGAGGTGGCAAAAAATCTGTCGATTACTGTAGGGACATTGACAGTGGCCATCAACAATCTGGTTAAGAAAAACTATGTGGAACGTGTGAGAAGCAAAGAAGACCGCCGGGTGGTCATGTTGAAACTGACAAATCGCGGCCGGCTGTGTTATCGCGTTCATCAAAATTTCCACAAAAAAATGGTGGAAGCGGCTCTGACAGACATGGGAGACGAGGAAAAACAAGCGTTGATTAAAGGTCTCGGAAGTCTGCACGAGTTTTTAAAAGAGTTTTATTAAGTTGAAAGCTGAGGTAGTAGCATGCGTTATCCTCAAATAACACAGGTTGCCAAATATGTACCGGAAAAAATTGTAACGAATGACGATTTGTCAGAAATGATGGATACCAGTGATGACTGGATTTTTTCCCGTACAGGTATCAAGGAGCGGCATATCGTTACCAATGAAACAACAGCAGATTTATGCGTGGAGGTCGGCCGGGCGCTGCTTAAACAAAGTGGTTTGCCGGCTGAGGAAATAGATTTTATTATCGTGGCAACAATGACAGCAGATTACGGCACACCTGCCACAGCCTGTCTTGTGCAGAACCGTCTCGGCGCATCTTCTGCATTGGCGTTTGATGTAAATGCTGCTTGTTCGGGGTTTGTTTATGCCCTGGCCACCGCTGAAAAATTTCTTTCAAGTGGCAATTACCAAAAAGGAATCGTTATAGGTGGTGAGACATTATCTAGTATTATGGATTGGACCGACCGCAGTACAGCCGTTTTATTCGGCGACGGCGCTGGTGGCGTATTGCTTGAAAGGACAAGTACCACGCCGCGTTTTCTGGGCGAGCTACTGCAAAGCGACGGTGCAAGAGGGTTGTCTCTGAGCGCGAATAAGCGGGTGAACCGCAGTCCGTTCGCTTACACCCAAGATGACTCGGGACATTATCTGGCAATGGAAGGCAAAAAGATTTTTGATTTTGCATTGCGGGATGTATCCAAAAATATCGTCACGATGCTGGATGCAGCTGATACACCACTGGCAGACATTGATTATGTGCTGCCGCATCAGGCGAATATCCGCATTATTGACAGCATTGCCAAGAAAACAAAAATTCCAAGAGAGAAATTTTTGTCGAACTTGGCACATTACGGCAACACTTCCGCAGCATCTATTCCGCTTCTGCTTTCTGATGCGATAGCAGAAGGCACACTGGTGATGAATAGCGGACAACAAATTGTATTAACTGGTTATGGCGGCGGATTGACGTGGGGAAGCCTGCTGATATCATTTTAAACGCCACACCGTTGATAGAGATAATTATAAGTATCAAAGAAAAAAACTGGAGGAATCAACATGACAACTTTTGAAAAAATACAGGAAATTATTGTGGATCAGCTTGGAAAAGACGAAGAAGAAGTACAACTGACGACAAACTTCCGTGAGGAGCTTGACGCTGACAGTTTGGATCTTTTCCAAATCATTAACGACATTGAAGACGCATTTGAAGACAACGACGTAAAAATCGAGACTGACGAAGGCTTGAATACCGTTCAGGATCTTGTGGATTTTGTAGACGAGCAGATTAAGAAAAACAGCTAAATAAGACCAATAACTAAGTAGCTTTAAAAGTTTCGGCTTTTTTAGCTCTTTTTAGAATATGACGATTTATTGAGAGGTGAATGTATGAAACCATCAACAATTTGCAACCTGCTGGATATAGATTATCCTGTCATACAGGGAGCTATGGCATGGGTTGCCGAAGAAAAACTTGCAAGTGCAGTGTCAAACGCAGGAGGTTTGGGACTGATTGCTTCCGGACATGCGCCGAAAGAAATCATTAAAGAGAAAATTAAAATTGCACGCAGTCTGACGGATAAGACATTTGGTGTTAACATCATGCTGATGTCTCCGTTTGTAGAGGATATTGTTGATTTAGTCATTGAAGAAAAAGTCAAAGTGATTACAACCGGTGCCGGTTCTCCCGGAAAATATATGAAACGGTTTAAAGAAGCTGGTATTATTGTCATTCCGGTTGTCGCATCAGTTGCTGTCGCGCGCCGCATGGAGCGCGAAGGGGCCGATGCAATTGTTGTCGAAGGCATGGAAGGCGGCGGTCACGTAGGCAAATCAACCACGATGGCGTTAGTGCCTCAAGTCGTCGATGCTGTGAACATTCCGGTCATTGCAGCCGGCGGTATCGGGGACGGCCGCGGCATGGCTGCGGCATTGATGCTGGGAGCGGCTGGTGTTCAGCTGGGGACCCGCTTTTTGGTTTCGAAAGAATCAATTGCCCACGATAATTTTAAACACGCTGTCCTGAAAGCCAAGGACATTGACACAACGATTACCGGGATGATTACCGGCCATCCGGTCCGCGGCTTGCGTAACAAGCTGACGAGAGAGTACGAACGCGTGGAGCGCTTTGAAGGCGGTCAGGAAACACCGAATTTGGAGCGGCTTGAAGATTTAGGAAAAGGCGCATTGAAACGGGCAGTGATTGACGGCGACACACAAAACAGCTCCATGATGGCCGGGCAAATCGCCGGGATGATGAAAAAAGAAAATCAAACATGTCAGGAAATCATCGGCGAGTTGATGACGGAGTGCGAAGATGTTCTTACCAGCCGTTTCAACCAATGGGTCGGGTAAAAGGAGACAATGAATGAAAACTGCATTTGTATTTAGCGGACAAGGCGCGCAGTACACAGGGATGGGCAAAGAGTTTTATGACACTTTTCCAGTGTACAAGGAGCTGATTGATAAGGCCTCCGAGGTCTTGCAGCTGGATATGCCAGAGCTGATGTTCAATAATCAGGAGCTGCTTAACCAGACGGAATACACACAGCCGGCTATTTTAGCAATGAGTGTGGCAGCTTCGCAAGTCGTTAAAGACGAGCTGGGCGTAACGCCGGATGCGACCGCAGGATTAAGTTTAGGCGAATACACTGCCCTTGTGGAAAGCAAGGCAATTTCTTATGAAGAAGCATTAGTACTAGTCAGAAAAAGAGGCCGGTTCATGACCGAGGCGGTCCCTGCCGGTGTCGGCGCGATGGCGGCTGTAATGGGATTGGACCGTGAAACAGTCGAATCGGTCTGCCGTCAAAGCAGTTCCCGCGGGCTGGTGACGCCTGCCAATTACAACATGCCCGGCCAGATAGCAATTGCCGGGGAAAAAGAGGCTGTTGCCTATGCCGGCGACCAAATGAAGGCGGCAGGGGCGAAACGCGTGATTCCGCTTAATGTCAGCGGACCGTTTCATACGTCATTGCTGCAGCCCGCAGCGGATAAATTGGCGGACGAATTGACCCGGGTTCATTTCAGCGGCATGACGATACCGGTCGTGACCAACTTGACCGGGAAAGTGATTCCCGACACGGAGGCAATCAGACCGACGTTGATTAAACAGGTCATGTCGCCGGTATACTGGGAGGATTGTGTTGAAACGTTGATTGCAATGGGGATCGACCGGTTCATCGAAATCGGGCCCGGCAAAACATTGTCAAGTTTCATCAGAAAAATCAACAAGCAGGCAGCTGTTCAGCATGTGGAAGATGTGAAAACATTGGATAAACTGCGGCTGTTTCTGACGGAGAGCTAAGGAGGTTTGAATGTGCTAAAAGATAAAACAGTCGTTGTTACCGGCAGTTCGAGAGGTATCGGCCGAGAAATCGCACTGGCTTTCGCCAGAGAAGGGGCTAATATCGTCTTGAACGCGCGCAAAGAGGTTGACAAGGAACTTGTCAAAGAAATAGAACAACTAGGCGTCAAGAGCAGTATCGTTTTAGCAGACGTGCAGCATTACGATGAGGCTGAAAAATTGATCGAAACAGCGAAAGAAATGTTCGGCAGTGTCGATGTGCTGGTCAATAATGCAGGAATTACCAATGATAAATTATTGATGCGGATGAGCGCAGAAGATTTCAATCAAGTCATCAATGTCAATTTGACTGGGACGTTTAACACCATTCAGCACGTTTCACGTATCATGCTGAAACAAAGAAGCGGTGTGATCATCAATTTGTCAAGCGTGGTCGGTTTAACAGGGAATGCCGGTCAAGCCAACTATGCCGCCAGTAAAGCCGGTGTAGTCGGTTTGACTAAATCAGTGGCGCGCGAATTGGCGTCGCGGGGCATCACATGCAATGCTATCGCACCGGGTTTTATTGAAACTGAAATGACAGCCGTTTTAAGCGACAAAGTAAAAGAAATGACAAAAGCACAAATTCCACTGAAAAAATTGGGTAGTGTCGGCGATATTGCGCAAACAGCAGTGTTTTTAGCAAAAAGCCCTTATATTACCGGACAAGTGATTAACGTTGACGGTGGAATGGTGATGAACGGATAGGAGTGTTCCAATGAAACGTGTAGTGATTACAGGATTGGGTGCAGTGACACCCATTGGCAATACAGCGAGCGACTACTGGGAAAATTTAAAAAACGGGAAAAATGGTATTGCTCCGATCACGCGATTTGATGCATCGCAAACCGGAATTACTGTTGCCGCTGAAGTCAAAGACTTTGATCCGACGCAGTATATGGAAAGAAAAGAAGCCAAACGCATGGACAATTTCTCCATTTACGGACTGGCGGCGGCGATTCAGGCAGTTGCAGACAGCGGGATTGATGTGGAAAAAATCGATCAGGACCGGTTCGGCGTAATCGTCAGTTCCGGTATCGGCGGGATGGAAACCATCCAAGACCAGGTCATCCGCATGAACAAAAAAGGGCCGCAGCGGATTGCGCCGTTGTTTGTTCCAATGGCCATCGGCAACATGGCAGCCGGTAATATTGCCATCAAAGTCGGGGCAAAGGGAATTTGTACTTGTGTGGTCACAGCGTGCGCATCGGCCACCAATGCCATCGGTGAAGCCTTCAGAAACATTAAATATGGTCATTCCGATATTATTCTTGCAGGTGGAGCCGAAGCGACGGTCTGTGAAATCGGCATCGGCGGCTTTGCAGCTTTGACAGCTCTGACACCGGCCGAAGACCCTGAGCGTGCATCTATCCCGTTTGACAAAGACCGCAGCGGATTTGTCATGGGTGAAGGCAGCGGCATTCTGGTACTGGAGGAGTTGGAACATGCCCTTGAACGGGGTGCTGATATTTACGCGGAAGTAGTTGGTTATGGCGCAAATTGCGATGCTTACCACATGACCAGTCCCAATCCGGACGGCTCAGGTGCCGGCAAGTGCATGAAACTGGCGATGGACGAGGCAGGTATCGAACCGAAAGACATCGGCTACATCAACGCCCACGGCACAAGTACACCGTCAAATGACGGGGCGGAAACTACAGCCATCAAGTATGCGCTGGGGGAAGAAGCGTACAATATCCCTATTTCCAGTACTAAAAGTATGACCGGTCATTTGCTCGGTGCGGCTGGCGCGGTCGAAGCGATGGCATGTATCGGTGCGCTGCAAAATGATTTTGTGCCGCCGACCATCGGCTTGGAAACACCTGATGAAGCGTGCGATTTGGATTATGTGCCAAAAGTCGGCAGAGCACATGCGGTAGAATATGCACTGAGCAACTCGCTCGGCTTTGGCGGACATAATGCGGTTTGTTGCTTCAAGAAATGGAGAGATCAGTAAGATGGAGTTTTCGGAAATAACAAAACTGATTGAACTGTTTGAAGAAGGAACAATCAGAGAATTTGATTTGAAACATCAGGACATTGAGCTGTATTTAAGTAAAAACCAGCAAGGAAAAATCTCCCGTTCAACGACCGGTGAACCCGTTCAGTCAGCGCCTGTACCAACAGAACAAGAGACTGTGCAGGCAGAAGAAAAGCCGGCACCCGCAGCAGGCGGTACGGCCGAAACTGGCAAAACAGTCAATTCACCGATTGTGGGAGTGGCATACTTGAGCAGCGACCCCGGGAAACCGCCTTTCAAAAAAGCAGGGGACCGCGTTGAAGTAGGCGATACGCTGTGCATTGTGGAAGCAATGAAAATCATGAACGAAATAACCAGTGATGTGACCGGTACAGTTTCTGAAATTCTTGTAACGAATGAAGAAGTTGTCGAATATGGCCAACCGCTGTTTAGAATTGTGTAGGAGGATATAGGATGCAATTAAACGTACAACAAATCATGGAAGTTATTCCAAACCGTTACCCAATTATGATGGTGGATAAAGTAATCGAAATGGAACCGGGAAAACATGTCGTGGCCATCAAAAATGTGACGTACAATGAACATTTTTTCCCGGGACATTTTCCTGGCGAACCGGTGATGCCCGGCGTGCTGATTTTAGAAGCTTTGGCGCAGACAGGTTCGATTCCGTTGCTGATGAGTGAGGAATTCAAAGGCAAAACAGGATATCTGGGCGGTATCGACAAAGTGAAGTTCCGTCAAAAAGTCGTACCGGGCGATGTCTTGCGTATGGAGATGGACATCATCAAACAAAAAAGGAATATCGGTGTCGGAAAAGCAACCGCATGGGTTGAAGACAAAAAAGTATGCGAGGCCTTGATGACCTTTATTATCGGGGCGTAAGCCTATGTTCAATAAGATTTTGATTGCCAACCGGGGAGAAATTGCCGTCCGTATCATTCGCGCCTGCCGCGAATTGAATATCAAAACAGTTGCAGTGTTTTCAGAAGCGGACCGGGATGCGCTGCATACCGAAATGGCCGATGAAGCCATTTGTATCGGACCGGCAAAAGCAGCCGATTCCTATCTCAACATCCAGCAAATCATCAGTGCTGCGCTTGTGACCGGTGCAGAAGCGATTCACCCCGGATTCGGGTTTTTAGCGGAAAACAGCACATTTGCCGATATCTGTGCGGAGTGTCACATCACCTTTATCGGACCTGATTCCAAAACCATTGATGCCATGGGCAATAAAATCAACGCCAGACGCATCATGCAGGAAGCCGGAGTGCCTGTCATTCCGGGCAGCGACGGCGAGGTGACAACTGTCGAAGAAGCACTGGCAGTTGCCGAAAGTATCGGTTACCCGGTCATGTTGAAAGCGGCAGCCGGCGGCGGCGGCAAGGGCATTCGTAAAATAATGAGCAGCAAAGAGCTTCCTCAGCAGTTTTCATCTGCACAGCAGGAGGCACTTGCTGCGTTTGACAACGGTCAGATGTATCTTGAAAAGATTATCTATCCGGCCAAACACATTGAAGTCCAAATACTGGCTGATGGATTCGGTCACGTGATACATCTGGGAGAACGGGACTGCTCGCTTCAGCGCAACAATCAAAAGGTGCTGGAAGAAGCTCCGTCAGTTTACTTGGATGACAAGCTGCGCTCGGAAATCGGTCAGGCAGCGGTCAAAGCAGCCCAAGCTGTCGGCTACCAGAATGCCGGCACAGTCGAGTTTTTAATGAACGGCGACCGCCAGTTTTATTTTATGGAAATGAACACACGTATCCAGGTGGAGCATCCAGTGACGGAGATGATTACCGGTATTGATATTGTCAAAGAGCAGTTGAAAATTGCCAACGGCGAAAAACTGTCGGTCAGACAAGAAGACGTGCAGTTTTCCGGTCACGCCATCGAATGTCGGATTAATGCTGAAAATCCGGCGTTCCGCTTTGCACCATCGCCGGGCACCATCAAAAACCTGCTGCTTCCAAGCGGCGGTCTGGGCCTGCGTGTCGATAGTGCAATGTACAGCGGCTATACGATTCCCCCTTATTACGATTCCATGATTGCGAAAGTTATCGTTCATGCGCCGACACGCGTGGAAGCACTGCTGAAAATGCAGCGTGCGCTGGAAGAACTGATTACCGACGGGGTCGTTACCAATCAGGAGTTTCAGCTTGATTTAATCACTCATCCTGATATTCTAAAGGGAGAGTATGACACAGCCTTTCTGCAAGAACGCTTTTTGCCGGAATGGCTTCAGACTCTGGATGAAAACTAACTGGGAGGGATTAGATGGCGCTATTTAAAAAAAGAAAATATATCCGTATTAATCCTGCCCGGAGCGAGAAAAAAGATACGTCTAAACCTGTCAAGCCCTATGTGCCAGACGGCATGTGGCAGAAATGCCCGAATTGCAAACAAGTCGTTTATAAAAAAGATTTAGGCAGCGAAAAAGTGTGCAATCATTGCGGGTACGGTTTCAGGATTACAGCCGGTGAACGTCTGCGACTGATTGCTGATGACGGCAGTTTGACGGAATGGGATACAGACATCACGATTGCCAATCCGATTGACTTTCCGGATTATCTGGAAAAGATTAAAAAAACTCAGGAGGCAACAGGACTTCATGAAGCTGTTGTGACCGGGACATGCCGTATCAACGGATCAGAGGTAGTCATCGGTGTGATGGACAGTACCTTTGTCATGGGCAGTATGGGACAAATTGTCGGCGAAAAAATCACGCGTGCCTTTGAGCGGGCAGCCGAGAGGGCATTGCCGGTTATTATGTTTACTGCCTCAGGCGGCGCACGTATGCAGGAAGGGATTGTTTCCCTGATGCAGATGGCAAAAATTTCGGCAGCTGTTGAAGCGCACAACCAAAAGGGCTTGTTGTATCTGTCGGTTTTAACTGACCCGACAACAGGCGGCGTGACGGCCAGTTTTGCGATGGAGGGCGACATTATTTTAGCTGAACCATACGCCACAGTCGGATTTGCCGGCAGGCGGGTCATCGAACAGACGATCCGCCAAAAACTGCCCGATGATTTTCAAAAGGCCGAATTCGTTTTGGCACATGGATTTATCGATAAAATTGTGCCAAGAAATGAGCTGAAAACCACCATCAGCCGGATATTGCAGCTTCATGTACCTTGGACGCAAGGAGGCGGGGACAGTGAGTAAGGACAAAACAGCAAAAGATATTGTGGCGCTGGCCAGAGCTGCAGACCGTCCGACTTCGAGAGACCACATTGCGGAAATCTTTGATGAATTTATCGAGTGTCACGGCGACCGCTATTTTTCTGATGACAAAGCGGTGGTCGGCGGCATTGCGTCTTTAGCCGGCCGTCCTGTGACAGTCATCGGCATTCAAAAGGGCCGTGATTTGGAAGAAAACATCGAAAGCAATTTCGGTTCGCCGAATCCGGAAGGGTACCGCAAGGCGCTGCGCCTGATGAAGCAGGCGGAAAAGTTTAAGCGTCCGGTCATTACGTTCATCAACACACCCGGCGCTTATTGCGGAACGGGGGCAGAAGAACGCGGCGAAGGCGAAGCAATTGCGAGAAATCTGATGGCAATGAGCCATCTGAAAGTACCGATTGTTTCCATTTTTACCGGTGAAGGCGGAAGCGGCGGCGCGCTGGCTTTAGCCGTGGCTGATGAGGTATGGATGCTGGAATACAGCATTTATTCGATTTTGTCTCCCGAGGGCTTTGCTTCGATTTTATGGAAGGACAGTTCCCGTTCGGATGAGGCGGCTGAAGTGATGAAGCTGACGTCCTATGATTTGAAGAAACTGGGAGTTGTTGAAAAAATCATTTATGAAACACAGGATAACAAAACAATTCCCCGATTCCTTATCCATCAGGAAATCAGAAGCCAGTTGATCGAAACCATTGACCAATTGTGCGGTTTGTCTGTGGAGGAGTTACTTGCCAAACGCTATCAGCGATTTAGAAAATTTTAATAAATCACCCTTATTCGGAACAGCCTGTGAAAACGACTCGTTTTTCAGGCTGTTTTTCATGCTTCAGATAGTTATTTCCTTTGTGAATTTCTCATCGTTTTCTAATCTTATAGAATTGTTTTTTCACAAAGTTTCTAGTGTGAAAACGTTTATAATAAAGCGGTTTTTTGATGGTATGTGAAATAAGTAAAATAACTAAAGAATGTTAAGAAAAGCACAAATCAATCAGTTCATTTTCCATGTAAAATATGATAATCTGTAACCTGAAATAAATAATAAAGGGTGAGATACATGAAAGTAGTTGTAGTAGGGTGTACCCATGCTGGGACAGCTGCGGTCAAAAATATTTTGGCAAATCATAAAGATGCGGAAGTCACGGTTTTTGAAAGAAATGACAACATTTCCTTCTTGAGCTGCGGCATCGCGTTATATGTTGGCGGAGTTGTCAAAAACGCACAGGATTTGTTTTATTCAAATCCCGAGGAACTGGCATCGTTGGGTGCAACTATCCACATGCAACATGATGTTGAAGAAATAGATACGGAGAACAAAGTGGTAAAGGCGAAAAATCTGCTTACTGGCGAAACAGTAAGTTCATCATATGACAAGCTTGTCATGACGACCGGTTCATGGCCAATCGAGCCGCCAATCCCTGGCCGGGAGCTTGAAAACGTGTTGTTGTGCAAGAACTATAATCAAGCAAAAGAAATCATTAAACGCGGCGCTGATGTCGAAAAAGTCGTCATCGTCGGCGGCGGGTATATCGGTATCGAGCTGGTGGAAGCTTTTGCTGAAACTGGTAAACAAGTGACTTTGATTGACGGACTTGACCGGATTCTGAACAAATATCTGGACAAAGAAATGACAGATATTCTTGAAGACGAGCTGCGGAACAAGGGAGTGACGCTGGCCTTGAATGAAACTGTGTCTGAATTCTCCGGAAAAGACGGAAAAGTTACAACAGTTAAAACACCGAAAGGCGAATACGCAGCTGATTTAGTGATTCTGTGTGTTGGATTCCGTCCGAACACGAAACTTCTGGCTGACAAAGTCGATATGCTGCCAAGCGGAGCGATTATTGTTGACGAGTATATGCGCACAAGCAACCCGGATATTTTCTCGGCGGGCGACAGTACAGTTGTCCATTACAATCCGGCAGGCGATTCACGTTATATCCCGCTGGCGACAAACGCTGTCAGACAAGGGATGCTGGTAGGTAAGAACTTAAAAGAAAATCAGCTGGCATACCGCGGCACGCAGGGCACATCCGGCCTGTATCTTTTCGGCTGGACTATCGGCTCGACCGGTTTGACAGAATTGACAGCAAATGATGCAGGATTCAATGTCGGGACTGCCTGGTTAGTCGATAACTATCGTCCGGAGTTCATGCCGACGACTGAAAAAGTATTCATGAAACTGGTATTTGACAAAGATTCCCATGTGATTCTCGGGGCGCAGCTGATGTCCAAGTACGACATCACGCAATCGGCTAACACATTGTCAGTTGTAATACAAAACAAGATGACTGTTGAAGACTTGGCAATTCACGACTTCTTCTTCCAGCCGCACTTCGACCGTCCTTGGAACTACCTGAATCTGCTTGCGCAAGAAGCTTTGGCAACATTTGATTAGTGCGACTTATTTGATACGGCATTTGGTTTCAAATGCCGTATTTTTTATTGCCTTGAATGGGTTGCAACCTATAAAAAAAAGTTAAATCCATTGTTATGACTTTATTAATTGTGTGAAATAGGCTATTCTATACTAAGTGTTACTGTAAGGGAGTGGCGTTAGTGTCAAATTTAACACGAATGGATAAACATAGACAGGCTCAACTTGAAGAACAGCGCAAACGTCAGGAAAAGCAGCAAAAAAAGCAATCATTTAAATCATATAAACCGAAAAGACAACGCGGGTTTTTCGGCAAGCTTGTGAAAGCTCTCGTCATTTTGCTCGTCGTCCTGACAGTTTACTGCGGGATTTTTTATGCCAAAGGCTATTTTTCTGCGAAAGGCGACACAAGCATTCAGAAAACAGAAGTGAGTGCGTTCAACGGGTTAAAAAGCAGCAACGGCGTCAATGTACTGCTGCTCGGCAGCGATTCCCGCGGAGAAGACCGGGGCCGTTCAGATTCCATCATGGTTGCCCACTACGACCATAAATCGAAAACCCCCAAGCTGGTTTCTTTCATGCGGGATACTTATGTCGGCATCCCCAATAGTGAAACAGGCGGTGTGGACTATGACAAGCTGAATGCGGCATATTCATACGGCGGTCCTGAATTAGTCAGACAAACTCTTGCCCAGACGTTCGGACTGGATATTCAATATTATGCGATTGTGAATTTTGAATCTTTCCCGCAGATTATTGACACACTGGCACCTCGCGGACTTGAAATCAATGCTGAAAAAGATTTGGAAGTCGACGGCGTGGTCGTTCATCAGGGTGTGCAGCGAATGGACGGGACAACCGCTTTGCAATATGCCCGTTTTCGTAAGGACGAGGAAGGCGACTTCGGTCGTGTCCGCCGTCAGCAGCAGGTAATGAATGCCTTGTTCAAGCAAGGTCTCAGTCCGAAAAACTTTCTCCGGCTGCCTGAGACTGTCGGAAAAGTCCAAGGCTATACGGCCAGCAATATTCCTGTCACTTTTTACGCATCAACCGGCTTGAGTTATTTGAGCGGGTTTGCCAAACCGCTGGAGAAGTTGACTATACCGGTGGATGGTACTTGGAGCAACGGCTACTATGATCATGCCGGAAGTGTGCTTGAAATTGATGAATCCGCCAATTCATCCGCGATTCAGGCATTTTTCAATCAGTAGAAGGCAAAACTTTGACTTTACAATTGATTTTGAGGTCAATATAATGAAAATAAGATGGTTTTAAGGTTTTAGTATCGAGATAGAATAGAGGAAAAAAAATGAAAACTGCAATTGTCACTGACAGTACAGCTTTCTTGAGAGAGTCGTACAAGGACAAGGAGAATTTATTTACTGTGCCCATTCCTGTTATTCTGGATGGACAAATGTACCGGGAGGACGTTGATATCCAAGCAGAGGAATATTACACTCTGCTCAAACAAAGCAAAGATTTTCCAAAGACATCTCAGCCGGCTATCGGCGAGGTGATTGAATTATACAAACAGATAGCTGCCGAAGGATATGACGCGATTGTCAGTATCCATCTTTCTTCAGGTATTTCAGGCTTTGTGAATACCTTGGCTTCATTTGCCGACAGTATTGAAGAAATAGACGTGTATCCTTTTGATTCCCTGATTACGAGCGGTCCGATGGGTTTTATGGTGGAGACCGCACTTGATATGGCGGAAGAACACAAATCACCGCAAGAAATTTTACAAGCTTTGACCGAGATGCGCGAAGGAGTCCATGCATATTTAATTGTAGATGATTTAAATAATCTGGTGCGCGGCGGCCGGTTAAAAAACGGCGCGGCGATTATCGGGACACTGCTGAAAATCAAACCGATTCTTAGATTTGACAATGGGGCGATTGTGCTTCACGAAAAAATCCGCTCTATGAAAAAGGCGCTGCAGCGTTCAGAAGAAATCGTTTTGGACCATATCGGTAATGATACCTCCGGCTACCGTGTCAATGTGATTCATGCCAATAATTTGGAGCTGGCCATACAGGAACGGGATTCATTGTTGGCGAAATATCCTGATATGGATGTCGATATTTGTTATTTCGGACCGGTTATCGGTACGCACCTCGGCGAAAAAGCAATTGCGATTGGTTTTTCACCAAAAGTCAGGTAATTATTCTTTTATTTTAATGTGTTTGCTAATCACACAGCATCGTGAATGTTGTGTGATTTTTTTTATTGTCTGGTCGAAATGAATAAATAAACAAAAATATGAATTTTATTTGAAGAAATGCATAAATATTTGTTGACCTTTCAATATATTGCATGTATAATGAATAAAAATAAACAGAGGTGATTACGTGGATGTTTCGATTATTGGTTCTACAGGGTATGGAGGAATGGAATTAGTCCGAATATTGCATAAACATCCAAACATCCGTATAGCATCGCTGCATAGCGATTCGGCTGCGGGCAAGCGGCTGTCGGAAATTTATCCGCACATCGGTAGTTCATCAGATATGGTATTACGACCTGTGGAAAGCGATTGGATCATCGCGCATAGTGATTTGGTCATACTTGCTACGCCTTCAGGTGTTTCCAGCCGTTTGGCACAAGTCTTTGTTGACCGGAATCATCCTATCATTGATTTGTCAGGCGACTTTCGTTTCACGGATGAAGCACTTTACGAGAGATGGTACAAGAAACAATCGGCTCCTTGCCGTTACTTAAAGCAGTTCACGTACCAGCTGCCTGAATTTTTCAAGTCAGAGATGGACCGGCCGTTTATTTCAAATCCCGGATGCTATGCGACTTGTGTACTGCTCGGTTTGGCTCCGCTGGTTCAACAACAATTAATTGAAGAAAACATCATCATTGATGCGAAATCCGGTTTGTCGGGGGCCGGAAAATCACTGTCACACAGCAGCCATTTCGTTAATGCCCATGACAACATGACATTGTATAAGGCCAATCAGCATCAGCACATCCCTGAAATCACGCAGCAGCTGACAGCCTGGTCGGGGATGTATGACACTGTTCAGTTCTCAACCAGTCTGATTCCGGTCTCCAGAGGGATTTTTTGTACGATGTATGTACAATTGAAAGACCGGGACAAAGCCGGCATGCTTCATGAATTGTATCAGGCTGTTTACAAAGAGAAGCCCTTTGTCAGAGTCCAGCCTGACGGTCAGCTGCCTGACTTGAAACAAGTCGCAGGCTCTAATTACTGTGATATCGGTCTTGTTTACAATAAAAAAACTAATGTGGTCACGATTGTGTCAGTGATTGACAATTTAATCAAAGGAGCGGCAGGTCAGGCAGTTCAAAATCTGAACTTGTTTGCCGGTTATCCTGAAGCAAGCGGACTGGATTTGGTTGCGCCATATTTTTAAAAAGGAGAATGACGAATGAATATCATTGAACAGGGAACGATTGCAAGTCCAAAAGGTTTTTATGCCGACGGCGTTCATTGCGGTATTAAACGCAAACGGCATGATTTAGGGCTGATTTATTCTGAAGTGCCGGCGACAGTTGCGGCAGTTTATACGACCAATAAAGTGAAAGCAGCACCGATACTTGTGAATCAGGAAACAATTAACCGGTCGGGTAAAATCCAGGCGGTACTGGTGAATTCAGGAGTGGCAAATGCGTGTACGGGTGTACAAGGTTTGTCCAACGCGCAAAAAACACGCGACCTGATTGCAGAAAAATTGTGTATCTCAACTGATTTGGTCGGGATTGCATCAACAGGCGTGATTGGCAAACAGTTGCCGATGCACAGTATTGCAGCTGGCGTCGACTTGCTGAACGCTGTTTCCGGGAATCCGCAACATTTTCATCAGGCAATCTTGACCACTGACCTCACTACGAAAGAGCTGACGGTCAGCCAAATGATTCAAGGAAAAGAAGTGACAGTGGCTGGTGTGGCAAAAGGATCAGGGATGATTCATCCCAACATGGCAACAATGCTGGCCTTTATCACGACAGACATTGCAATCGAAGACAAGCTGCTTCAATCCACATTAAAAGAGTGTGTCGACCAGTCGTTCAATCAAATCACAGTGGACGGCGACACCTCGACGAATGATATGGTGATGGTTCTCGCAAACGGGCAGGCCGGCAATCCGCCGCTGACAGCAAACGACCAGGACTATCCGGTATTTAAAAAGATGCTCTTGACTGTGACAGAGGACTTGGCTAAAAAAGTGGCACGTGACGGTGAAGGGGCAACTAAATTAATCGAAGTCCAAGTCACAGGCAGTGCGTCTGTGGCCAGTGCAAATCACATTGCCAAAACAGTGGTCGGGTCGAGTCTGGTAAAAACCGCCATCTTCGGGGAAGATGCCAACTGGGGCAGAATCATCTGTGCCATCGGCTATGCAGACGAGGATATTCAGCCGGAAAAAATCAATATAGCGATTGGCGGAGTGGCTGTTTTAACGGCAGGAGAGCCGTGCGAGTTTTCAACAGAGCAAATGACGCACGTGTTAAAAAAAGACACAGTCGTTATTACAATAGATGTCGGCACGGGCGACAAATCGGGACGCGCTTGGGGCTGTGATTTGACATATAAATACGTTGACATTAATGCCGCGTATCATACGTAATCGGAGGAGATAGCATGACAGAGTGTATTGTGGTTAAACTGGGCGGCATTGCCGGAAAAAATTTGCCGCATCACTTTTTTCAAAAAATCAGATATTGGAAATCACAAGGTAAACAAGTAATTGTGGTGCATGGCGGCGGTAATGCTGTGTCCAGGATGATGAAAAAACTAAATGTTCAGGTACAGATTGTTGACGGCTTGCGCGTGACGTCCAAAGAAGTTTTGGCAATCACCAAGATGGTCTTGATCGGACACGTTCAACCGGACATCACAAATCAGTTTCTTGAACAGGGACTGGCGGCAGTGGGGCTTAATGCCGCTGACCAGCATTGTCTGATTGGCGATTATGTCAACAAACCTGTACTCGGAAATGTCGGCAGTGTGTCAAAAGTCAATGTGCCGTTTTTTGAGAACTTGCTGAAAGAGGATATCATTCCGATTGTTGCTCCGCTGGCACTGACGGAGTTCAATCAGTGGCTCAATGTCAATGCAGACGATACGGCCTGCAAAATAGCCGAAAGCTTCAAAGCCGAATCGCTATATCTCATGACGGATGTGCCCGGCATTAAAGTAGACGGCAGCTGGGTGTCGCAGCTGTCGCTGGAAGAAGCGGCTGAGTTGAAGAAACATGGTGTGCTGACCGGCGGGATGATTCCGAAAGTCGAGCATGCGGTGTGTGCGGTGCAAAAAGGCGTCAGCCACGTGCATATCACAGACGGTCTTCATGAGATGGGTACCATCATTTCACGGGCGGAGGTGCGGGTATGACAAACAGTTATTTGCTACCGAACTACGCAAGACAGCCGGTTGAATTTGTCAAAGGAGAGTCGGTGTTTCTGTTTGACAGCAACGGAGAAAAATATTTGGACTTTACCAGCGGTATCGGTGTAGCCAATCTCGGTTATACGCAGCCTGAGCTCATTGCTGCATTGACTGAACAAGCCGGCTTACTGTGGCACACACCGAATTTATACCGCAATTCGCTGCAGGAAAAAGTGGCAGCACAGCTGGCAGGCAGCCGGGATATGCTGGCTTTTTTCTGCAACAGCGGGACGGAAGCCAATGAAGCAGCCATCAAGCTGATACGCAAACACACCGGCAAGCAGCAAATCATCACTTTTGACCAGTCCTTTCACGGACGGACATTCGGCAGCATGTCAGCCACTGGCCAGTCAGCCGTCCACGACGGATTCGGCTCGGTGGTGGAAGGGTTTGTGCATGTGCCGTTTAATGATAGTCACGCCTTAAAGGAAGCTGTAACAGAAGAAACAGCTGCGATATTTTTGGAACTTGTACAAGGAGAAGGCGGCGTCGTTCCTGCTGATGACGCATGGCTTTCAGATGTTGTACAGCTTTGCCGGACACACGGTCTGCTGCTGGCAGTCGATGAGGTTCAAACCGGAATGGGGCGGACCGGCAAGTTGTATGCCAGTGATGTGTACCGTATCGAACCGGACATTGTGACTTTGGCTAAAGGGTTAGGCAACGGAATACCCGTCGGCGCGATGCTGGCGAAGCGTCCGCTTGCTGCATCGTTTAGTCCGGGGACGCACGGCTCGACGTTTGGCGGCAACAAACTGGCATTGAGTGTCGCTGCCAAAGTGGTGGACTTGATTGATTCACCTGAGTTTTTGACGGAGGTCGAAAGATTAGGCCGGTTTTCACTGGAGTATTTGGCGGAAGGGTTGAAAAATTGCAGAACCGTCACAGCCATCCGCGGGAAAGGCTTGATGCTGGGAATAGAAGCCACTACGGATATTCCGCAGCTGATTGCTTCTTTGGCAGAAAAAAAACTGCTGGTACTTAGAGCCGGACAGTCAGTCATCCGGTTGCTGCCGCCGCTGGTCATCAGCCAAAAAGAGCTGCAGGCAGGACTGGATATTATTATCGAGACATTGACGAAAGAGGGATAAGCGGATGAAAAATGAGTTATACGGCAAAGATATTCTGGATTTGACAGAATTGACAACTGAACAACTGAAGGCCATCATCACACTGGCGATTGCGATGAAAAAAAATCCGGCACACTATGCCGATTCTTTAAAAGGGAAAATATTGGGCATGGTCTTTGCAAAAGCATCGACTAGGACACGGCTCTCGTTTGAAGCAGGTATATTGCAATTAGGCGGTCATGCCATCGTGCTGAACAGTCAGGATTCTCAAATCGGCCGCGGTGAACCGATTAAAGATACGGCCAACGTGATGTCGGGATATTTGGACGGCATCATGATCCGAACGTATGCCGATGCCGATGTCGCTGAGCTGGCAGCCCACAGCACGATACCGGTCATTAACGGGCTGACGGATTTGCACCACCCTTGTCAATGTCTGGCGGATTTGCAAACGATCTATGAATGGAAAGGCACGTTTAAAGGTGTCACTCTCATGTACATCGGCGACGGCAACAATGTGGCGCATTCGCTTCTAATCGGCGGTGCAAAAGTCGGTCTGAATGTGGCAGTCGTTTCCCCGCAAGGCTATGAACCTGCTGCCGACATCGTTGCAAAGGCAAAGGAGCTGGCCGAAGCCACCGGTGCTGTCATCACAGTCACGGACAAACCCGAGACGGTGATTGGCTCAACCGATTTTATTTATACAGATACATGGGCGAGTATGGGACAGGAAAATGAAAAAGCCGCTAAAGAAGCTGTTTTTTTACCTGATTATCAGGTAACAGCAGCCATGATGGCGGCGGCTGCTCCTGACTGCAAGTTCATGCACTGCTTGCCGGCTTACCGCGGCAGCGAAGTGACGGCTGAAGTCATTGACGGTCCGCAGTCGATTATTTACCAGGAAGCAGAAAACCGGCTGCATGCTCAAAAGGCGCTCATGCTCACATTAATGTCTGCTGAAGCTTAATTTTATGGAAAGAACAGAGTTATCACTAGTAATCCTGAGCAATTAATTATAGAATATATTTTGTGACATGCGAAGGAAGTGATAATTTTATGGTGAAGGGAATTCACCGGCCAACACGGGCCATCATCAATTTAGGTGCAATCAAACGAAATATCATCAATGAGTTGGAACGCTTGGACAGCCGCGTGTCATTGTTTGCCGTTGTCAAGGCTGACGCGTACGGTCATGGTGCCGTGGAAGTAGCACAGGCTGCAGTGGCAGCAGGTGCATCCGGATTTTGTGTGGCTGTTCTTGACGAAGCTATTGAATTGAGGGAAGCCGGTTTTGATGTGCCGATTATTGTTCTGGGCATCATCAACCCTGCCTATCTCCAGCTGGTTTCAAGGTACCGGTTGTCAGTGACAGCGCCGAGCAACGAGTGGCTGCTGGCTGCCGAAGAAGCATATTATGAGTTTCAGTTGACAGAGAAAATTCCTGTGCATGTAAAAATAGACACAGGCATGGGCCGCATCGGCTTTATTGACAAGAAAGAGATGACAAAAGCCAATGACTATTTGGCATCGTCGCCGGTCTTTGAGCTTGAAGGTCTGTATACCCATTTTGCCACAGCTGATACGGTGGATGAAACTTATTTCCATCTCCAGCAGCAGCGGTTCGCAGAAGCCCGTCAATTATTTCCCGAGGCGATAAAATATGTGCACACTGCCAACACTGCAACAGCTTTGTGGCATGACGCCTGGGGCTCGAACATGGTCCGCTTCGGCAATGCCATGTACGGACTCAACCCTTCGGGAACCGAGCTGACACCGCCCTATCAATTGGAGGAAGCACTCTCGCTGGAAACCGAGCTGCTGCATGTCAAGCAGTTGAAAAAAGGGGAGCATATTGGTTACGGTGCTGATTACGAGACGCAGGATGACGAATGGATCGGTACGATACCGGTGGGTTATGCAGACGGACTGCGCCGGTCGTTCAGCGGCTACAGCGTCCTGATTGACGGACGAGAGGCGGCGATTGTCGGCCGCATCTGCATGGATCAGTGCATGATACGGCTGCCTGAAAAATACCCGCTCGGCACAAAAGTAACAGTATACGGCAAAAACGGCGGACGTTTCAACAGTATTCAAAAAGCCTCCGAGTATATCGGGACAATCAATTATGAACTGCCATGTAACCTCTCAGAGCGTGTCCCGCGGATTTATGTCGATTTGTAAGATCACGATTGTTCGTGGTCTTTTTTGTGTTATGATGTAGGATGTGAAGGAGGACGACTGATGATAACATCTTATCTGAATATATTAGTCATTTTTGCGATGATGTTTGTCGGTTATGTGCTGACATGGCGGAAATGGTTTGATAATATGGCGGGAGATATGTTTGCCAAAGTGGTTTTAAACATCTCGCTTCCGCTGAATATGTTTTTGAACATGACTCAGAAGTTTTCTAAAGAAGAATTTCTGGCGCTTTTTCAAGGTGTTTTACTGCCGTTTGTCTCAATACTCGTGACGTTCACTATCAGCATATTGTATGCCCGCATCACTAAGGTGCCGGTCGATAGGCGCGGGACATTCCAGACAATGTTCACTGCTTCTAACACCATTTTTATGGGCCTGCCGGTCAATACGGCCGTGTTCGGCGAGCGGGCGATTCCGTACGCGCTGCTGTACTATATCTGCAATACAACTTTTTTCTTTACCGTCGGTATCTTTATGATGGCCCGGGACAATCAGGAGCTGGCAGATGTCCACCTCACCTTCAGCTGGTCGAAGTTTTTCCGCAAACTGTTGTCGCCGGCCCTGTTGGGGTTCATGGTCGGCATTGCCTGGCTTTTGCTGGAGCTGCCTCTGCCGAAGCCGCTGGTTGACTTCAGCAGTTCGCTGGGGAATTTAACGACGCCATTGTCGATGTTCGTCATCGGTATCATCATTTATAACACAGGCTTGAAAAATTTAAAGATGGACAAAGATGTGTTCGGCGTGCTGCTCGGACGCTATGTCATATCTCCCTTAATTGTCTACGGGCTGTCCTTTGTGATACATGTGCCGGAGTTCATGCTGAAAGTGTTTATCCTGCAGTCGGCCATGCCGGTGCAAAACTCTGTGCCGATACTGGCAAGGAACTACGGGGCAGATGAAGAGTTTGCCACCAGCGGACTGACGTATTCCATTCTCAGCTACTTTTTAGTCATTCTCGTGCTTTTGAAATTATTGGTCGGCTGACAGACGAATTATTCCGTCCTTTGTGCTATAATGCTAAAGGACATGCTATACGAAGGAAAGAAGAGGTGAATGTGATGAGTACATTTGCAGAATTTAACTTAAAAGAGTTTCTAACCAAGGCGCTTTCGGACAAGGGCTTCCGCGAACCGACTGACGTCCAGCAGCGATTGATACCGGTGATTCAACGGGGGAAAAGTGTGGTCGGACAGTCCCAGACAGGTTCCGGCAAGACCCACACGTTTCTTTTGCCTCTATTTAACAGCTTGCAGCCTGATGTCAATGAGGTTCAAGTGCTTGTAACGGCCCCAAGCCGCGAATTGGCTGAACAGATTTATCAGGCGGCCCAGCAGCTGGCTTCTTTCAGCGATCAAGAAATCAGAGTGGCCAATTATGTCGGCGGAACTGACAAGCTGCGCCAACTGGAAAAGCTTCAGACACAACAGCCCCATGTTGTCATCGGTACGCCGGGACGGATACTGGATTTGATGAACGAACAGGCGCTGAAAGTTTATACTGCCCGTGCATTTGTCGTTGATGAAGCTGATATGACGCTGGATATGGGATTTTTAGCTGACGTGGACAGGATAGCCGCGACATTGCCGGATTCTTTGCAGATGCTGGTGTTTTCGGCAACTATTCCAGAAAAATTGAAACCATTTTTGAAGAAATATATGGACAATCCGGTGATTGAACAAATTAAACCGGCATCAGTTATCTCAGACACCATTGATAACTGGCTGATGTCGACAAAAGGGAAAGATGTCAACCAGCTGACTTACGATGTCTTGACAATCGGTCACCCTTATCTGGCCATCGTCTTTGCAAACACGAAGCAGCGTGTGGATGAACTGGCGGACTATTTGAAAAATCAAGGGCTGAAAGTAGCGAAGATTCACGGCGACATCCAGCCGCGCGAACGCAAACGCGTCATGAAACAAATTCAGAATCTGGATTATCAATATGTCGTTGCCACTGATTTAGCCGCCCGCGGCATCGATATTGAAGGAGTATCCCATGTCATCAACGTTGAAATTCCTAACGAACTGGACTTTTTCATTCATCGTGTGGGACGGACCGGCCGCCAAGGCATGCCGGGGACGGCTATCACTTTTTACGAGCCGGGTGAAGAACAGACGATTGCTGAGCTGGAAAAGCTGGGCATTGAGTTCCATCCCAAAGACATCCGTCAACATGAAATCGTTGATTCCTATGACCGGAACCGCCGGACCAAACGAAGCAAAAGCAAAGTCGAGTTGGATACGACAATGATCGGGCTGGTCAAAAAGAAACAGAAAAAAGTCAAACCAGCCTATAAAAAGAAATTGAAATACGCAATTGCAGAAAATCAGCGGAAAAAACGCAAAATTGAACGCAGACAAGAAGCGCGCTCGCGAAGAAAAGCGCGGAAACAGGATTTTTCATAACCTTCAAAAAAAAAATAATCAGGCCGAGTCGCTGAACCCAGCAACTCGGCCTGATTTTGCTACAATTAACCTGGAAAAAGATAAAAATTAATGAGGTGGCTGAAATGAAACACGCAATGCTAATTGAATTACCGGAGGAACTGCACGACTGTTTAGCAGATGTGGAAACATACACCGGTTTAAGCAAATCAGAAATCATCGGCTCAGTCTTAGCTTCTTTTTTTGACTTGGCTGAAATGAATACAAGCAATCCGCTGCCTTTGTTAAAAAAAGAAGAAATTGAAAAACTGTTGCAACTGATGCTCCAACATGATCAACGGGTGGGGACACTCCACGGCAAACCGTTGAAAAAAACAGTGCAGCCGGGAAACAATGTGCAGGATTCGGCAGATGACCATCAGCTCTATTGGAAGCTGGCTCATCTCTTGGCCCTTCAGGCAGCTTTGCATCAGACGCGGGAAAAGCGTTACAGTTAAGACCGATTTTCAGCAGTTGTCCGCTTAAGCAGACAGCTGCTTTTCTAGTTTGACACAAATGATGCCATCTTCGATAAAGTCATCAGAGACGACTTGATAACCGCATTTTTCGTAGAAAGCAACGGCTGTTTTTTCGCCATGAATGCGTGAAACGCGGCAGCCGTTGCGCCGGCCGATGCGTTCCAGCTCAGTCACGATGCGTCTGCCCAGACCTCTGTTGCGCCAGTTTTTCTTCACACATAAACGGTCAGGCCGGACGGTAAGCGGATCATCTTGCTGATAGCGGCCGGTCGCCACTGGCTCTTGCCGGTGGTAGATAACGATATAGTTTGTCTGGTCAGTATCCAGCCGGTCGAATTCGGCTTTTGGCGAAATGTGCTGTTCCTGCACGAAGACAAGCATTCTTAAATAGTAGGAAGCTGCTTGAAGCCATTTTTCATTCCCGAAAAAACACCGGATCATTGTGCCACTTCCTTTCTTTTTTTCAGGACGGTCGGGGGCGTGTCGTAAGTGAAGCCTTCACCCAGCACTTCATTAACATTCATGACAGAAATAAAGGCATTTTCATCAAATTCTTCTGTAATCAGCTTAATGGCGTTGATTTCCGCCATAGTGGCGACGCAGAAGATAATTTTTTTCTCTGCACTTGAATAACCGCCTTCAGCTTTGAAAAAGGTCACCCCGCGCTCCAACTCCCGCATGATGGTTTCCGCAATCTCCTCGCTTTTGTCCGTGACCACGAAGATGCCTTTGGCGGAGTATGCCCCTTCTTGAACAAAATCCACGACATTTGTATACACAAACACTGCGATCAGCGTATACATCATCCGCTTCAAATCCAAGTAGGACAGGGATAAAATCAGCACGATCACGTCAAGCACGAGCAGTGACCGGCCGATTGTCCAGCCGAATTTTTTTTCGATTACCCGGGCAAAGATGTCCGTGCCGCCGGTTGTGCCGCCGAACTTGTAGACGATACCGGCGCCGATTCCTCCGAACAAACCAGCCAAAAGAGCAGCAATCAGTAAATCATGGTCGATAGAGATGGCCAGGGGCACTAACTGCCAGACCCATAAATTAAACGATAATGAAACGGTTCCAATAAACGTGTAAATAATTGCTTTCGTGCCCAGCTGTTTGTAGCCGAAAACAATCAGCGGCGCATTCAGGACAAGCGTTGAAATAGCAGGGTCCAGCTGGAATAAATTGTAAATTATCAAGGTAATACCGGTAATGCCGCCTTCGGCCAGCTGATTTGCCATGTTAAACATCACGATGCCAAAGGCCATGATGCTGGTTCCTGCAAAGATCAGCAGAAAATCACGGAAGACATGTTTTCTGATCATTAATCGTTCAACTCCTCTGTTTAGCCTATTGAAATATATCCAAACATATACTATCATTCTTGAGATAAAACAACAACAGGAGATTCCGATTTGCATAATTGCCTTTTTTTTAATAAGATTAAACAGAAGGAAGCTGGAGGTGAAGCGGTATTGACACAAAACGGGAGAACATTGAAAGAAATGCAGCAAGCGGTCGATGAGTATATCAGCCAGTTCAAAGCAGGCTATTTTCCACCGCTGTCCCAGCTGGCGCGGTTGACAGAAGAAGTCGGTGAGCTGGCCCGCGAAATCAACCATAACTATGGTGACAAGCAGAAAAAGCATGACGAACTGCCGGGCAGTGTCCAAGAGGAGCTGGGAGATGTCATGATTGTACTGATGATTATGGCGAATTCTCTTGACATTGACTTGACAGAGACGTTTGAACAGAACATGGCTAAATTCAATCAGCGCGATCATTATCGTTTTGAAAGAAAGGATGGGAAAACACATGATTAAAATTGTAGTAGCCGGATTTAAAGGCAAGATGGGCATGACCGCCACGAAGATGGTGCTGTCGCACGAGGGTTTCGAACTGGCAGGTGTGATTGACCCCCATGCAGCCGAAACGAACTTGCAGGATATCCCTGAGTTTCACGGACAAAATGTTCCGGTTTTTAAAACAAAGGAAGACATGGCCGCAGCGGTCGTACCGGATGTCTGGATTGATTTCACGATTCCGGCAGTCGCCTATGACAACGTGCAGTTTGCCCTTGAGCACCGCATATCTCCTGTCGTCGGGACAACAGGCTTTACAGAAACACAAATCGGCGAGCTTCAAGCGATTGCCGAAAAAAATCACGTCGGCGGGCTGATTGCCCCGAATTTTGCTGTGGGCGCAGTGCTGATGATGTCCTTTGCTAAAAAAGCGGCTGAGTATTTTCCGGATGTGGAAATCATTGAACTGCATCATGACAACAAACTGGATGCTCCAAGCGGCACGGCCATCAAGACAGCGGAAATGATGGCGGAAGTGCGCGGGAAAAAACAGCAAGGTCATCCTGACGAGAAGGAACTGATCGCCGGTGCGCGCGGAGCGGACTATGACGGGATGAGAATCCACAGTGTCCGTCTGCCCGGATTGATTGCCCACCAGCAAGTGCAATTCGGCAATGTCGGGGAAGGCTTGACGATTCGGCATGACAGCTACGACCGCAGCTCCTTTATGACCGGCGTGGCGCTGGCGTGCGAGAAGGTCGTCACTATGGACAAACTGATCTACGGATTGGAACACTTGTTATGATGACCGGGCAGCTACCTGATGAATTTTTGCATGCAGTGCCGGTCATCGAACAAATCGAAGATGCCGGATTTTCCGCTTATTTTGTCGGCGGCAGCGTCCGTGATTTTCTTCTCGGGGCGAAGATTCACGATGTCGACATCGCTACCAGCGCATTTCCGGAAGAAATTAAAAAAATATTCCCCAGAACAGTTGATGTCGGCATCGAACACGGGACCGTGCTGGTTTTAAGCGGCGGTTACCAATATGAAATCACGACGTTCCGGACGGAATCTGCTTATCAGGATTTCCGGCGTCCGGATTCCGTGACGTTTGTGCGGACATTGGCGGAAGATTTAAAACGGCGGGATTTTACCATGAATGCGCTGGCGATGACCAAAGAAGGGCAAATCATTGATTTATTCAACGGGATGCAGGCCATCAGCGACAAGCGGATTGAAGCAGTCGGCAACGCCGGCGAACGCTTCCACGAGGATGCGTTGCGGATGCTCCGAGGCTTGCGTTTTGCCAGCCAGCTTGATTTTACATTGTCCGAATCAACACTGTCCGCTATTTATGAGCACCATAAACTGCTTGAAAAAATATCAGTCGAACGGATTAACGTCGAATTTGTGAAAATGATGCAAGGCATCAATCGTCATGCCGGGTTATTGCCGTTTATCGCATCAGGTTGCTACCGGTACTGTCCCGATTTGGCGGATAAAAGTGTTCAGCTGCTGACGCTTGCGGGAATGCAGGGGCCGCCGATTGACAGTGAAGAACTGGTCTGGCTGCTTGTTTGTCATGTACTGGAAGTAAAAGAAGTCAAACAGTTTTTGCGTCACTGGAAGACGTCCAACAAAATGATGCAGCAAGTTGACCAGGCACTTTCCGCGCTTCAGTTCAGGTTGGCTAATGACTGGACGAACAGCTGGCTCTACCGGTCAGGTGCGGACAACATCACATTGGTGGAGAGCGCTTTGACTTACTGCGGCAAAACCGGCGATGCGGCCGGTGCACTGTCCCGCTATGCGGCGCTGCCGATTAAAAAAGTGCAGGATTTGGCTGTGGCAGGGTCAGACATCATGTCGGCGACCGGCAAACGCGGCGGCCCGTGGCTGGGAAAATGTATCAAAGAGCTGGAGCAGCGCGTGCTGACTTTTCAACTGGAGAATACGTATGATGCACTGATTGATTATGCAACTACCAGAATGGAGGGTGAGAAGTGAACACTCTGGAAAAATTTTTTTCTGTGACGAAGGAGAACTCTGCTCAAATCATCGGCTCAGGCGATTTACCGGTTTTGGCGACACCGGCTTTAGTGGCAATGGCGGAGCAGACAAGCAAGGAACTGTGCGAATCGTTTCTTGAAGCCGGCGAAACCACGGTCGGTTCAGCCATTGCCATCGAACATATGCGGCCGACAGGCATCGGAAAAAGCATCAAAGTCAAGGTGACGCTGGAATCTCAGGAGCAACAGCGCCTGCATTTCAGTTATCAGGCATTTGAAGATGACAGGTTGATAGCCAAAGGCGAACATGACCGTGTTGTGGTCGATATCAAACGGTTTCTCGAGCGCGTTTATCCGGAATAAAATCCAATTAATTTGTTTGTTCGAGTTTGTCTATGTTAGAATAAGGGTGGCATTATTCTAATATTTACACGTAAAGGAGAATGGCTATGACAAAAGACATGACAGGTTTTAAAATTTATTTTAGAAACGGTGAAACGTGGACGATTGACCGTGAGTATATCGGCGACCTCTGGATTCGTCAAGTGACTATCAGCTACGGCCGGATTAACGGGGGAGATTTCCAGAAAATCCGACCATGTGAAGGAATTAAGATAGAAATTTTACCAGAAGCAGACCACGTCCAGTCATCTGACATCAATCTGGGCGGTTTGGAACTTGGCATGTTTGCCCGTGCGTTAAAATATCAAGACATTGAAAAAATGTCGATTTTATTTAACGATGGCAGCAGCGACCTGATTTACTTCCCATATCTGGATAAAGAAACACCGGGACAGGAAGGGCTGGACAACCAGTATCAATCAACAAAAATTTCGAAAGACAACCGCTTGTACATCGTGATTGATGCAGAGCGCACGGTTGACGATATTTACGGAGATAAATTTTAAACACTAAAGCACCAGACGCTGCCTCTTTACAGGGGCAGTTTTTTTAGTGTTCACGGCAGGTGATTTTCGTCAGCTTGTCTGATGATGGGATATCTGTTAAAATGTAAAAGAACTTTATCAAAGGAGAAAATTATGAGAATCTTGCGAGCAGAACAGCTAAAAAAATCTTACGGTGAGAAACAGCTGCTGGATGATGTTTCTTTTTTGATTAAAGAAAAAGAGCGTATCGGGCTGATTGGTGTCAACGGTACTGGAAAAACAACTCTGATGTCGCTGTTAGCAGGCAAAGAGACTGCCGATGCCGGTACAATCAGTCATCAGCATGACTACACCATCGGCTATTTGCCGCAGCACGTCGATTTTAAAGAGGACGTCACCGTGCTGGAAGCTGTTTTTCAAGGTGATTCGCCGATTATTCAAGCCGTCAAACGCTATGAAACAGCAGTGGAAAAACTGGCGGTGCATGGCGATGACCCGGTTGTTCAGCAAGAGTACCAGCGGGCGGAAGAAGAGATGACCAAAGAGGATGCGTGGCTGGTCGACACAAGTGCCAAAACCATTTTATCCAAACTTGGCATCCTGCATCTGAGCAAGGCAGTCGGCGAGATGTCCGGCGGGCAGAAGAAACGTTTGGGCTTGGCGCAAGTTTTGATTCAGGAGCCGGATCTGCTGCTTTTGGATGAGCCGACCAACCACTTGGATTACCGCACGATTCAGTGGCTTGAAAAATATTTGACTGACTTCAAAGGCGCGCTGGTAGTGATTACACACGACCGGTATTTCCTGGACCAAGTGGCGACCCGTATTTTTGAATTGTCATACGGCAAACTGTATGAGTATACGGGCAACTATCAGTCGTTTTTGGCAGCCAAAGCAGAGAGGGAAGAAACCGAAAGCAGACAGTCTCATAAACGAAAGCAATTATTCAAGCAGGAGCTTGCTTGGATGCGTGCAGGGGTACAGGCGCGAGGCACAAAACAGCAGGCGCGTATCGACCGTTTCCATGAATTGAAAAAAGGGCTTGCCCCCGTCAAAAAACAGGACAGTCTTGAAATAACGACAGCCCAGCAGCGCCTGGGAAAAAAAGTTCTGCTGATTGAAGACGGCTTTTACGACATTGATGGTCAGTCAATCCTCCGCCAGTTCAATCTGCTGATTCAATCAAATGAGCGTCTCGGTATCACCGGCGACAACGGCACGGGCAAATCCACACTGCTGAACATTTTGGCAGGCAGACTGGCGCTCACCAGCGGAACACTGGAAACCGGTGAAACGGTCCGGATCGGCTATTACACACAAGAAAACGAGCAGCTTGAAGAAGACAAGCGGGTCATTCAATATTTGCAGGAACAGGCTGAAGAAGTGGCGCAAAAAGACGGCACCACTGTCAGTGTGGCAGACATGCTTGAGCGCTTCTTATTTCCGCGGCACACGCACGGCACACTGATTCGCAAACTTTCCGGCGGCGAAAAGCGCCGTCTGTATTTATTGAAGATTCTGATTCAACAGCCGAATGTGCTGCTGCTTGATGAACCGACGAACGATTTGGACATCGAAACGCTGACCATACTGGAAGACTACATTCAACAATTCCAAGGGGCGGTCGTCACTGTCAGCCACGACCGCTATTTTCTGGACAAAACAGTGTCAAAGTTGTTGCTGTTTAAAGGAAATGGTATAGTAGATACTTATTATGGTTCAATGTCCGACTATTTGTCAGAAACAGACGAGGAAAAGCAGACCGAAACGGCAACTGCAAGTCCTGCCGCTGCGCATGCGCCCCGCGCTGCAT
The DNA here is from genome assembly GCF_003987655.1 of Vagococcus acidifermentans. Classification (GTDB taxonomy): domain Bacteria; phylum Bacillota; class Bacilli; order Lactobacillales; family Vagococcaceae; genus Vagococcus_B; species Vagococcus_B acidifermentans. The sequence goes on from NZ_NGKC01000004.1 coordinate 126,641, forward strand.
CGGCGAAAAAGGAAAAACAAAAGTTGACATACATGGAACAAAAGGAATGGGAAACCATCGAAAATGACATCGATGAGCTGGAACAGGCGGTTCAGCAGCTGGAGGACAGCATGCTGGCACACGCTGAAGATGCAGAGAAGCTGTTGTCCTTGCAGCAGGAACTGACTGAAACAGAGGCACAGCTAGAACATAAAATGGCACGTTGGGAATATTTGAGTGCGTTTGTTGAATTATAAAGGACGGTGTTCATAAATGGAAAAAGCCTACCTTGAGTTAGGCCGTAAAATATTAACAGACGGTTTTGAAAAAAGCGACCGGACCGGAACAGGGACCAAGAGTATTTTCGGTCATCAAATGCGTTTTGATTTAAGTCAGGGGTTTCCGCTGCTGACCACAAAACGCGTGGCTTTTTCAATGATAAAAAGCGAACTGCTGTGGTTTATGAGAGGGGATACGAATATCCGCTATCTACTCCAACATAAAAATCATATTTGGGATGAATGGGCGTTTGAGCGCTATGTCAACAGCACTGACTATCACGGACCTGATATGACCAATTTTGGGCAACGGGCATTAGTTGACCCGGAATTTAATGATGTTTACCAGGCGGAACTGGCGGCTTTTTGCGACAACGTATTGACCGACGACGCATTTGCAGCCAAGCACGGGGAGCTGGGCAAGATATACGGCTCGCAGTGGCGGCACTGGCAGACAGCCAAGGGCGAGACGATTGACCAGCTGGCTGACGTGATTCATCTGATAAAAACAAATCCGGATTCCAGACGCATGATTGTATCAGCTTGGAATCCTGAAGATATCCCGAGCATGGCCTTGCCGCCTTGCCACACATTGTTCCAGTTTTACGTGGCAGAAGGCAAACTGAGCTGTCAGCTTTACCAGCGCAGCGCGGATGTTTTTCTCGGCGTACCGTTTAATATTGCCAGCTACGCGCTGCTGACCCATCTTATCGCACATGAAACAGGGTTGGCAGTCGGCGAGTTTATCCATACATTGGGCGACGCCCATTTATATGTGAACCATTTTGACCAGATGCGCCTTCAATTGACGCGCGACATTCGTCAGGCTCCGCAGCTGGAATTGAATCCGGAGAAGCATTCTATTTTTGATTTTGACGTATCAGATATACAAATAAAAGGATATGACCCTCATCCGGCAATCAAAGCGCCGATTGCCGTCTAGGCGAGGGATATTAGGAGGAAGTTTATTATGATTGCAGCCATATGGGCTCAAGATGAACAGGGGTTAATCGGAAAGAACCATAAACTGCCTTGGTATTTACCTAACGACTTGAAGTTTTTCAAAAAAATGACGGAAAATAATACAGTTGTCATGGGGCGTAAGACGTTTGAAGGAATGGATTCAAAACTGCTCCCCAACAGGCAGACAATCATTCTCACGCATAAACCGGACTACCATGTTGAAGGGGCTCTTGTGATGCATAGTATTCAGGAAGTACTGGATTACGCAGAGAAGTTTGAAGGCATCACATTTATTACTGGCGGCGGCGAAATCTATAAACTTTTTCTGCCTTATACGGATGTGCTGTACCGGACGTTTATCAAACATACGTTTGAAGGAGACACGTACTTTCCGTACATCGACTGGTATGACTGGAACATGGTCAGCGTCAGCGAAGGCGAAGTCGATGAACAAAATATTTACCCGCATGATTATGAAACATACCAGCGCCGGAAAATTTAACCGGGCGCATATCAGCAAACGCAAAACCCGCTGGCAAGCTATAAAGCTTGTCAACGGGTTTTACTGCGTTTGATTGCCGTATAGGCCAGATAACCTTTGACAGTCCCGTGGTATTCCCTCTCGAGGGAGCAGGTCTTCAGGATATCCTGAGGTGTGACAAACACCAGCTCTTTTGAAAATGAGGCGATGCGGCTTTTTGTCAACAGCGTTGCGACAAACTCGGAACAGAAAAAAGCGTGCTCGCGGTGAAATTTGACATTGGCCGTAATCGCCAGCAGACCGAGCAGGTTGTACCTGAGCAGAGGCTGGTTGTTAATGAAGTAGGCCAACTGCTGCCTCAAAAGCAAATACTGTTCAGTAGTCAGAGTGATGGAATAAATCTCACAGTGGGCAGTCAGGAAAAAAGGATCATTAAAATCTTCTTTCACAAATCCGCCGATAAACGGGTTGCTGATTTTTTTTCTGCCGAAACTGTAAGTTTCTGTCAAGCTTTTATCAAAGGCAATCGATACGTGGTTGTAATCTTCTTTTGTATACAGCTTAATCGTCCGGGATAAGACGCTGCGGGAAGCTGTGTAAATTAGATAGATTTTCATGCAGATACCTTGCTTTCCGGTGGGAGTTTGTTGTATAGGGACACATCCTAAGCATCCATTTTACCGAAAAAAAGGGTGTATTGCCAGAAAAAAATAAAACAGCAGATTTTTTTATCTGCTGCTTTGTCTTAAACAAATAGATAAATCGAAAAGTAGATGAAACCGGCGCCTAAAAGAACGAAGAGATGCCAGACGACATGCATGAATTTGACTTTTTTCAAACTGTAAAAAACTGCTCCGACAGTATAAGCGACACCGCCAAGCGCCAACAGCAGGATGCCGGTGCGGCCCAGACCGGCATACAGCGGCTGCAGAGTCAATACGCACAGCCAGCCCATGACGATATAAATCAGGACATCTGCTTTGCTTTTTTTCTTGAGCCAGATGGATTTGTAAATGATGCCGAGAATCGCAATTCCCCACACTGCACCGAACAGCGCCCAGCCTTTCCAGTCTTGAATGGTCAGCAGGCAAAACGGTGTATAGCTGCCTGCAATCAGCAAATAAATCGAGCTGTGGTCAAACACCTGAAACACGTTGCGTGCTTTGGTGAAAATCAGACTGTGATACAAGGTTGAGAACAAAAACAAAAGAATCATCGATGCGCCGAAAATGACGTAAGATACAATTTCCAAAGCAGAACCGGCTTTTGCGCCTTTGATAATCAAAAGAATCAGACCGGCGATGCTGAGTCCTGTGCCGATGCCGTGCGTGACGGCATTGAAAACTTCGTTGACAATATTATATCTTTTAGAGAAAGCAGTATGTTCCATTAAAAACATCCTTTCGTCGTTAATAAGTGAAAAAATAAAATGAATCTGTTATACTGAATTCATACTTACTACAATTCTACACGATTACTGTTTTTTTTGAAAGAGGTTAGATTATGTCAAACGTAAAAATCGTAACGGATTCCTCCTGTATGATGGACCCGAAGCTTGCTGAAGAGCTGGATATACACATTATCAGCTTGTCTGTTATGATTGATGGAGTCATTTACGCGAATCATGAAGAACTTGGAAAAGAAGAGTTCATGGAGATGATGGCCGGAGCGAAGGCGCTGCCTAAAACCAGTCAGCCGCCCATCGGTGAATTTGTCGATTTGTATGACAGGCTCGGCAAAGACGGCAGTCATATTATTTCCATCCATCTGACCGAACACTTAAGCGGAACTTCCGGCGCTGCCCATCAGGCAGCACAACTGACCGAATCAGCTGTGACGGTTATCGACAGTGATTTTATCGACCAGGCATTGAGCTTCCAGGTGATAAGAGCCGCACAGATGGCACAGATGGGGGCGACCGTCGAACAAATTCTTCCTGAAATCGACAAAGTAAAAGAAAACACAACACTTTACATCGGTGTATCCACTTTAGATAATTTAGTGAAAGGCGGCCGTGTCAACCGGATCGTCGGCACGCTGTCCGGCCTGCTGAATATGCGGGTCGTTCTCGAGCTGAATAAAGGCCGGCTTGAAATCATCACTAAAGGCAGAGGCAACAAGACATTCACCAAATGGGTTAATCAGTTTTGCGAGCAGCTCAAAACAATGCCGAAAGTCAAGGCTCTGGGTATTTCGCATGCGGGCGGAATGGACATCGCCCGTGAACTGAAGGAACGGATTCAACGTGAATTGCCGTCGCTCGCGATTCCCATCATGCACACATCCCCGCTGGTTGCCACTCACACAGGCAAAGGGGCCTTTGCTGTCATGTTGTACACGGAAGACTAAGAAGTCACTTTTTTGCAGATCAGAGTCTGGTCTGCTTTTTTGGATAGAGGGGAAATGAAGATGTTCAAAAATAACAGAGCGCTGCTGTTGCTGTTTGTGATAGTGACAGCAGCGACCTTTCTCATTTTAACTGTGACAGTTCCTGAAGCAGAAACAATGCTGACTGATACTGCCGCAAAATCTGCTGAAAAGCAGAAAATGGATATTCTCCGTCTGACGAGTATCGGTGATTCTCTGACGGAAGGCATCGGCGATTTGACCGAGGAAGGCGGCTATGTGCCGCTGCTCCAGAAAAATCTGGAAGAACTTGAAATCGCAGAAGTCGTTCAGGCAGATAATTTCGGCAAGTCAGGGGACAGAAGCGACCAGATATTGAAACGCATCAAAAAAGACGACAGCCTTCAACAGTCGGTTGCCAAGGCCAATCTGATTTTGCTGACTGTCGGCGGCAATGATTTGATGAAAACAGTCAAATCAGATATATTCAATGATATTGAACTGGCAACATTTAAGAAACCGCTGAAAACATATCAAGCCTATCTTCAGAAAATTTATGACGAACTGAGAAATTTGAATCCGACTGCGACGATTTACCAGCTGGGCATATACAATCCGTTTTACTTAAACTTTCCGGATTTGACGGAAATGCAGGACGTGGTTGATTTTTGGAATCAAGGGTCGCAGGAATTTGTGCAAAGTCAGGACAATGCGTATTTTGTGCCGATTAACGACGACATCTACTCCGGTTTGACCACCCTTGCAACAACGGACAGTTCGGAAACGGCCGGTTCTGTCACCCAGAACGACTCTATCAACAATCTGATTTCAGGTGAGGACAATTTTCATCCCAACAATCTCGGCTATCAAATCATTGCCAATGCCTTTAGGGATAAAATCGCCGGCACCAAGCAGAGCTGGCTGCAGACAAACTAGGCGGGGAGGCTAGACGACAACAATGAACGAAAACAAAGAAAGCACAGAAAGCAACGAAACGAAAGAAAACACAAAACGCAGGGCGGAGGTCCCCGTTAAACAGAACAAACCAGTCAACGGCTGGAAAGTGGCGTTTATCTTACTGGCAGCAGTCTTATTAGGCACAGCCGGATTTTTATCCACGCGGATTTTCAGTGTCAGAGAAACGTACAAACCGGTCCAGACCGCAAGTCAGCGGGGAGACATGCCGGCGTTCAGCGTTGATTTGAACAAGGAACAAGTCAACCGGGTCATCAGTCACTATTTAAATGACTTTCTGAAAGATTCCGGTGTGCAGTATTCCTTTGTTTTAGCGGATCAGGCGATGCTTTCCGGGACATTTAAGCTATTAGGGCACGACACAAAATTTTACCTGTACTTTGAACCGTTTGTCCTGACAAACGGCAATGTTCAATTGCGGGCGACCAGTTTATCGGTCGGGACACTGAGCCTGCCGATTTCTGCCATCATGAAATACATCATGAATTCCATTGACGTGCCGCCGTGGATTGAAGTCTTGCCGGAAGAGCAGCTGGTCAATCTTCATTTGGATGAATTTGAGATGCAAAGCGGCATGTTTTTAAGAGCCGATAAAATCAATTTAGTGGATGATGAAATACGTTTGAGCGTTTTTCTCCCGATACAAGATGAAAAGGAGAAATAAATGAAAAAAGAAAGTGCAATATTTGCCGGCGGCTGCTTCTGGTGCATGGTGCAGCCCTTTGAAGAACAGCCCGGCATTTTGAACGTGACTTCCGGCTATACAGGCGGGCATGTGCCGAACCCGACTTATGAACAAGTCTGCAGCGGCCAGACTGGGCATACAGAGGCCGTAAAAATCGAATTTGATGCAGCGGTCATCAGCTATGAACAGCTGGTGACAATCTATTGGCAGCAGACCGATCCGACAGATGCACTTGGTCAGTTTCAGGACCGCGGCGACAGCTACCGTCCAGTTATTTTTTATCAAAATGAGACGCAGCGAAAAATTGCAGAAGCCAGTAAAGCGGCTCTGGAAGCCAGCGGCCGCTACAACCAGCCGATTGTGACAACTATCGAACCTGCCGCAGCTTTCTATCCGGCAGAAGATTACCATCAGCAGTTTTATCTGAAAAACCCCCGCCGCTATCACGCGAACCATGCTCTGAGAGCACAGTATCTGGCAGACGTTTGGGGGGATTCGGATGAAGCGTAGTTTTTATCACTATGTCCAAACATTGAAGGAATTTTCCGTTCCTAATCCGGAAGCGCAGCTGGCTAAGGCAATTTCAGATGACAGCCAGTTCCCGAAGCATTCTGAAACGTATCATGATATTTCTGATTATTTGGAAAACAATGCTTACTATATTACCAATATGGATCTTTTCGATGAACTATGGGATAAATATTTGCAGAACAACTAACGTGTCTAAAGGAGGACATTAATCAGCGTGAAAAATAAATCAAAAAAGATTTCTCTTTTCCAATACATTCTTACCTCGCTGGCTGTTGCCGTGATTGCTGTAACAGGTACGGTATTTTTTTATGAATGGCAACTGAGAAAGACACCCAACTATTCGTTTGCAGGCAGTCAAGGCAATGAGTTTGCCAGTGTGGAACAGCTGTATCATTTAATCAGAGACAATTACGCCGGCGAGGTGGACACACAAGCGCTGATTAACGGGGCCATGAACGGTATGACCGAGGCCATCGGCGACCCGTATTCATCATTCATGGTCGGGGAAGAAGCAGAAGAATTTGATTCATCCATCTCCGGCAGCTTCGGCGGTATCGGCGCCTCCATGACGATGAAAAATAATCTGCCGACCGTTGCCGAGCCGCCAATCAAAGGGTCGCCGGCGGAGCGCGCACGGCTGAAGGTCGATGATGTGATTTTAGAAGTTGACGGCGAATCAACTGAAGGCTTGAGCTTATCGGAAGTCGTTTCTAAAGTGCGCGGCGAAAAGGGCACTGATGTCGCACTGACAATCAGCCGGGGCAACGACACGTTCACGTTGACGATTACGCGGGACATTATTCCGGTGGAATCAGTCACAGGCAATCTGGATGAAACACATAAGACCATCGGCTATGTCCGGATTAAAAGCTTCAGTCAGACAACATCTGATGAGTTTAAAACAATTGTCAAAGATTTGCGCAAACAAGGTGCCGAGTCATTCATCGTTGATGTGCGGAGCAATCCGGGCGGCGTGCTGACAGAAGTTGAAAAAGTGGCCAGCATGTTCCTTAAAGACGGCAAAGTTATCGTCCAGTTTGAAGATGCCGACGGCCAGCGTTCACGGACGAAGGCAGGCAAAGAATTGGACGACGGATTCAAAGTGACTGAACCGGCCGTGATTCTGGTCAACGAAAACAGCGCCAGCGCCTCAGAAGTGCTGGCCGCCGCATTGAAAGAATCCGCCGGCATTGACGTCATCGGCACAACGACTTTCGGCAAAGGCACAGTCCAGCAGATGATACCATTTGAACAGGCCGAGGTAAAATTAACTACCGGAAAATGGCTGACGCCTGACGGCAACTGGGTCAACGAAAAGGGACTGGCACCGACGATTGAACAAAAACTGCCGGACTTTGCCTATTTGACCGTGTTCGACACCTCAGTAACCTATGAAGAAGGAATGAGCGGCGAAGCAGTCGGGACGATTCAAGAAATGCTGAAAGCTACAGGCGATTTCACAGGCAAAGCAGACCAGACATTTTCCAGCGAAACCGCAGCAGCTGTCAAGTCATTTCAGCAAACGCACGAATTGCCGGTTACCGGAAAAGTTGACCAGGCAACAGCGCAAACACTTTCCGAAGTGCTGTACGAGCTGATTCTTGAATCAGACACGCAGTACGAACGGGCTGTCAAAGAGCTGACATAAAACATTCAGGACAATGATGATCATTGTCCTGTTTTGATAAATAAGCGGTTTTTATCTGGCAATGACCGCATTTTTTCTGTATGATGTAAGAGAAGAAAAAGACAGGTGGATAAGATGAAGAGGACATTGACTGATAAATTTTGGTACTGGGTCAAAATTTTTGTGGTTGCCGGTACACTGGCTTTTCTGATTCGGGCATTTATTTTAGTACCCGTTCAGGTTTCAGGTACATCGATGGAAGAAACGTTGACAGAAAAAGACTACATTTTGATGGAACGCATGACCCCTGTCAAGCGGTTTGATATTATCGTCTTCGGACTGCCAAACGGGGAAACCTACGTCAAACGGGTGATCGGTCTGCCGGGCGAGCACGTCGCTTACCAGGACGACCAGCTGTATATTGACGGGGTCCAAGTTGATGAACCGTTTTTACCGGCATCGAAGAAAAACGAAGGGCAGCTTTTGACGACCGACTTGGATGCGGCTGACATTACCGGGACTGAAACTATTCCTGACGAACATTATTTCGTACTCGGAGACAACCGCAGACTAAGTAAAGACAGCCGTTCATTCGGAGCTGTCCCGGCGGACAAGATATTCGGGAAAGCACGCATGGTCTACTTCCCGCTGCAGCATTTCGGTATCATCAACTAAACGATGAATGCCGCCGGTGACTGCGGGCAGCCGTTACATGCCGGCAATCATGCGGAGTGCATCTGACACGCCGTCCTCATCGTTTGAAGGTATGACATGAGTAGCGATATCTTTGATTTTCGGGTGGCCGTTAGCCATCGCGAAACTGATGTCGGCGTGCTCAAACAACGACAGGTCGTTCAAACTGTCGCCAATCGCAAATCTGGTTGTCTGGCTAAGCTGATAAATTTTTTCCAGATGGCCGTAGACAAACCCTTTCGACACTGTATCGGGCACGATTTCCAAGTTGACATCAGACGACTCGGTGACAGACACACCGTTTAAACCTGCGAGTTGTTTCTGAACGTCCTGTTTGATTTGTTTATTTGGAATAAAAACAAAAAATTTATAAACTTTCAGCTGCTCAGAGCCGACTAGTTCGCCGATATGTCTGTAAGGTGTCGAATGGACAGAGCTGGCGTAAGCCAGTTCATAATCCAAATGGCGCCTGTCATATTCATTACCGACGGCGTCAAAAATATTTTTTAATTCTTTGATATAATCTAGCGACTCATAACTTCCGGCATTGGTGAAAATCTTTGTCGGAAAATCCGCAACGACTGTGTTCACCGCTTCAACACTGGACTGATTGAAAGAAAATTCAAACAGCTGCTCATGCTCATCATGGCCGACAGCGCCGTTTGACCCCACCGCCAAAAGCGACAAATCGGATTCTTTAAGAATCTGTTTAATATCTGCTACCTCTCTTCCTGAACAAATAAAAGGAAGGGAGCTGGAAGATATTTCTTTTAATACTTCCACATTTCTCTCACTTATTTTCTGCTTTGAATTCAACAATGTGCCGTCTAAATCAATCCCGATTAATTTCATAGATATCATCTCCATCATATTATGTTTAAATTTAGTTCATATTTTGTCAGTTTGCCACCTGTATAATCTCCACATGATGTTCCTTCATCCTGCGCAACAATGAACCGGGTAATTCTGCAGTGACAAGAATTGCGTCAATCTCGTCAAAATTAAAGACACGAAACTTATGCGCCTCTCCAATTTTAGTGCTGTCGACTAACAAGGCGATTTTTTTGCTTTGTAAGCGGATTTTCCGCTTCATCTCGATATCTTCTTCATAGGCATAATAAACACCTTTCTCGTCGATGCCTACGACGCCAATGACAGCCAAATCAATGAGATAATCATCCAATTCCCTGAGTGGTTTCGTACCGACAACACACCGCTTTTTTTTATCCAAATTCCCGCCCAGCAATCTGCAATGACAATTGGAGTAGGTCAATAACTGGTTGGCAATATCAATGGAATTTGTCACAATTAAATTGTTTAAGTGTTCCGGCAGATTTTGCGGAACCAGGCTGACAGTCGTCGAGACATCCAAGTAAACCAAATCGTCTTCTGCAATCAGCTTACTTGCTTCTTTGGCCAATAAAAATTTTTCCCGGCTTTTGTGCGAGCTGCGTGTTAAAAACGAATCGAGTTCTTTGAAGGAGTCAAGCTGGGCGATGCCGCCGTAAGTGCGCCTGACCAGATTATTCTCCGTGAGAGTAACAATATCCCGCCGGGCAGTATCCCTGGATACGTTTGTCAAGGACATGATTTTTTTTAAACTCAGACTTTTTTCTTTCTTCAGGGTTGATAGAATCAGATTCAATCGTTGTTCTTTGGTAATAGCGGTTACCTCCTTGCTGTGACCCTAAGTCTGTTTACGAGTAAGTTTCTTTAAGCTATAATATATTATAGCTTAAAATAGCTTAAATGTAAATTTGACAGAAAGAGAGATCCGATGATGAGCAATGAACTGCTAAAAAATTACAGAAGAGTGCTGGCATTGGCAGAAGCCGGCCTGTACTATGGACAAGACGCGTTTGACAAAGAACGCTACCAAGAACTTAAATCCATCGCAATTGAGCTGATTAATAATGTGTGTGATGAACCGATAGAAACACTGGAACGGTTGCTTACGAAAGAAGACGGCTACCCTACGCCTAAAATTGATGTCAGGGCATACATCAAGCACGAGCATAAAATTCTTTTAGTGGAAGATACAAACACCAAAGAATGGTCCTTGCCTGGCGGTTATGCCGAAATCGGCTTATCGCCAAGCGACAATATCAGCAAAGAAGTTTTGGAAGAAACTGGGATGAACGTTCGTGTGAACAAGTTGCTGGCTGTATTTGATACCAATAAACGGGAGGATATCCCGCAACTTTTTCAATATTATAAATTAGTTTTTGACTGTGAGATCATCAGCGGGTCGTTTCAAAAAAATCTGGAAACATCTCATATTGGCTTTTTTAATTTGGAAAACTTGCCCATCCTCTCACAAAAAAGAACGACAAAAGAGCAGCTGATGATTCTTGCAGACAGGCACTCAGCCTATTTTGATTAAATCAAACATTTGAGATAAGCGTGACTGTTTGTTGATAGTGTAACACAATCCGCATATACGTCTCTAAAAAGCCTGTTTTGCCGTCTGCACAATCGTGCGTTTTCACACAAAAGAGGTGGAGTAATTGACTAACTGACGGTTTCTGTGCTATGATTATTTCGTAGGAAGGTTAAAAGTGTTACGAACGAAAAAACAGGAGGAGACATTATGAGTATTCAAGTCAAAGAAAACGAGCGTGCTGTCAACCAATCATATTTTGGGCACCTAACCAACCGGATGAATGAATACCGAGAGTCTGTGCTGAATAAGAAACCCTATATTTGTGCAGAACGGGCACTGTTAGCGACAGAAGCTTATCAGGAATATCAGAATCAGCCGAGTGTCATGAAACGGGCCTTGATGTTGAAAAATATTTTAGAAAAAATGTCGATTTATATCGAAGATGAAACCCTTATTGTCGGAAATCAGGCAGCATCAAACAAAGATGCACCGATTTTCCCGGAATACACACTGGAATTTGTACTTGATGAACTGGACTTGTTTGAAAAACGGGACGGCGATGTGTTTTACATCACCGAGCAGACAAAAGAAGATTTGCGTTCGATTGCCCCGTTTTGGGAAAATAATAATTTGCGGGCTAAGGCCGGCGCCTTGCTGCCTGAAGAAGTTTCTGTCTTTATGGAAACCGGCTTCTTCGGAATGGAAGGAAAAATGAATTCCGGCGACGCCCATTTGGCAGTCAATTATCAGAAGATGCTCTCGGTCGGTTTGCAAGGCTACGAGGAGCGGACGCTTCAAGCAAAAGCCGCTTTGGATTTAACCGTTCTTGAAAATATCGACAAGTATCATTTTTACAATGCCGTGCTGATCGTCATTGATGCAGTCAAAACGTTTGCTAATCGCTTTGCAGAATTGGCAAAAGAAAAGGCGGAAACAGCTGCTCCCGAGCGGAAAGCAGAATTACTGGAAATCAGCCGTATTTGCGCCAAAGTGCCTTACGAACCAGCAGAAACGTTTCACGAAGCAATCCAGGCGGTCTGGTTTATCCAGCTGATTCTGCAAATCGAGTCAAACGGCCATTCACTGTCTTACGGCCGCTTCGACCAGTACATGTACCCTTATTTGCAGGCAGATTTGGCAGCCGGGCGCCTGACGGAAGACCAAGCAGTCGAACTGCTGACCAACTTGTGGATCAAAACACTGACAATCAATAAAGTGCGCAGTCAGGCACACACTTTCAGCAGTGCCGGCAGCCCGCTTTATCAAAACGTGACGATTGGCGGACAAACTAGAGATAAAAAAGATGCCGTGAACAAATTGTCTTATTTAGTCCTGCGCAGTGTGGCCCAGACCAAACTGCCGCAGCCGAACTTGACAGTCCGTTATCATTCAGGACTGGACGACCGTTTTATGAATGAATGTATTGAAGTCATGAAGCTCGGTTTTGGTATGCCGGCCTTCAATAATGACGAAATCATCATTCCATCATTTATCAGTTACGGTGTTTTAGAAGATGATGCGTATGATTACAGCGCCATCGGCTGTGTTGAAACGGCTGTGCCGGGCAAATGGGGCTACCGCTGTACCGGCATGAGCTACATGAATTTTCCGAAAATCCTGCTGATTGCGATGAACGACGGTATCGACCCGGTTTCAGGCAAACGTTTCGTCACAGGACACGGACACTTTAAAGACATGACCACATTTGAAGAGTTGCAAGATGCGTGGGATAAAACGGTGAGGGAACTGACACGCATGAGTGTAATTGTCGAAAATGCCATTGACCTTGGACTTGAAAGAGAAGTGCCGGACATTTTATGTTCCGCTTTGACGGATGACTGCATTGGCCGCGGGAAAACATTGAAGGAAGGCGGCGCTGTCTATGACTTCATTTCCGGCCTGCAAGTCGGGATTGCCAACTTGGCGGATTCGCTTGCGGCAATCAAAAAACTGGTGTATGAAGAAGGGAAGATCACGCCGGAAGAGTTATGGGATGCGTTGATGACTGATTATTCAAGCGAACGCGGCCGGGAAATTCAGCAAATGATTATTCATGACGTGCCTAAATACGGGAACGACAATGACTATGTTGACCAGCTGGTTGTCGAGGCTTACGACAGTTACATTGATGAAGTGAAAAAATACCCGAATACCCGTTTCGGCAGGGGGCCAATCGGTGGTATCCGTTATTCAGGTACTTCGTCGATTTCAGCAAACGTCGGCCAGGGGAAAGGCACGATGGCGACTCCGGACGGCAGAAATGCCTGGGTGCCGCTGGCAGAAGGGTGTTCACCTTCCCACAACATGGATCAAAATGGTCCGACATCCGTACTGAAGTCTGTCTCCAAATTGCGCACCGAGGAGATTACCGGCGGTGTGCTGCTGAATCAGAAAGTCAATCCGCAAACATTGGCAAAAGAAGAAGACAAGCAAAAGTTAATCATGATGCTGCGCGCCTTTTTCAATAAATTGCACGGCTACCACATTCAATACAATGTCGTGTCGCGTGAGACGCTGATTGATGCGCAGAAACATCCTGAAAAACATCGGGACTTGATTGTCCGTGTTGCCGGCTACTCCGCATTTTTCAATGTGCTGTCAAAAGCCACACAGGACGATATCATCGAACGTACAGAGCACACTATTTAAACATATTATTAAAAACCGTCTGTCAAATTGATTTGACAGACGGTTTTTCTTATGGTGAAAATGAATGCCAAGTTAACGTGACTTTAAACGATGGTGAAAATTACACTGAGAATAAATGAATGATTGTTTTTATCAAAATAGGATATGTCCGGTATAAGCGCTCCCGCCAGCTCGGGATCAGCGGTGTTTAAGATTATCTTCGGCGTTCAATTATTCATCTTTAATTGTTATTTTATGATGACGTCATGAGAATTTAAAAAGAAATATCTTATAAAAGGAAAGCGTTTACTTGCTGGTGATATAATGACTGGTGATAGATAACTTTTGTAAAACGTCAGACAAATGAATATATCATTTGTTATATAACTGTATTTCGCTACACTTTTCCATTGAACTGTACGACAACCGTCGTGAGCGACTCATATACTTTACTCCGCTCAGCCGGCTGCGATGCATGTTAGCGGGAAATGAACTCAGTATGAAAGATGAGTGGACAGTTTTCTCTCAAAAAAGTTATCATCATGCGACATTTTGCCAACATAAGGGGTTACCCGTGAGTGCCATTCCGGCAACTCACGGTGATAATTTAAAGAAAGCGAGGAACAAAGCATGACAGGAATCAATTGGGAAAAAGAAGTGATATCACGGAAGGAGGATTTGCTTGCCGATCTCTTTGACTTGCTGCGTATCAACAGTGTCAAAGATATAGCACATAAATCAGCTGAAGCACCAGTTGGCCCCGGACCTGCAAAAGCACTGGCGACTTTTTTAGAGATTGCGGCTCGGGACGGTTTTGTCACTAAAAATATCGAAAACGTCGCAGGTCATTTAGAGTACGGTGAAGGCGAAGAAGTGCTTGGCGTACTTGGTCATGTCGACGTGGTGCCGACGGGCGACGGCTGGGACACGCATCCCTTTGAGCCGGTCATCAAGGAAGGCCGGCTGTATGCCCGCGGTTCCAGCGATGACAAGGGCCCGACGATGGCAGCCTATTATGCGATAAAAATCATTAAAGAGCTTGGGCTACCGATTTCAAAAAAAGTCCGGCTGATTGTCGGGACGGATGAAGAAAGCAGCTGGTACTGCATGGAGCGTTATCAGGCAAATGAAAAGATGCCGGATTTCGGCTTTTCCCCGGACGCCCAATTTCCAATCATCAATGGCGAAAAAGGCATTGCGACCTTTAAGATACGCTCCAGTTATGTGCCGGGTGATGGCGGCGACGCCACACTTTCGACTTTTCAATCCGGACTGGCTTCTAACATGGTTCCGGGCGATGCCGTGGCGGTTATCAGCCTGACAGCCGTTTCAGAAGACGAAGTGGCACTTGCCTTTCAAGAGTACCTCGATGCGCATCAATTAAAAGGAGCGGTTGAGAAAACAGCTGACGGCTTGCAGCTGACAGTCATCGGCAAAGCTGCGCATTCGCAAAATCCGAAAGCCGGTGTCAATGCCGCAACTCATTTGGCTAATTTTCTATGCCGTTTTGCGTTTGATCCGTCTGGCGAAAGATATTTGTCGCTCATTCAAAAATATCTTCACAATGATACGGAAGGCAAGTTGTTAGGTATTGACCACAAAGATGATGTCATGGGGGAACTGACTTCCAGTGCCAATATGTTTGGTTACAAGACAGGAGAAGACAGTATGATTGCTGTCAATGTCCGCTATCCGAAAGGGACGGATGCCGAACAAATCGCCGAACAAATGCGGGAAACTTTGCCGGAGTATACAGACATAGTTACCGAGGAAGGCGTGAAAGAACCTCACTATGTGCCGGTGACTGATGAGTTGGTCCGGACATTGCTGGATGTCTACAAGGACCATACAGGCGAGGAAGGACAAGGCAAAACTATCGGCGGCGGCACTTACGGCCGGTTGTTTGAAAAAGGGGTCGCTTACGGCGCACTGTTCCCGGGCAGAGAAGATGTGATGCATCAGGCAAACGAATATATGTATGTGGATGATATTTTCAAGTCGGCAGCCATCTATGCAGATGCGATTTATCGTTTAATCAAATAAGCGTTGACGGATTAAAAATCGAATAATGAGGAATGATTAAAATGAAGAAGCTGTCGAAAGACGCGTATGGGGAAGTCAAAGGAAAAGATTACCAGCCTTATGTGACCGATGGGAAAACCCGGAACAACGGGGGACCTGTTGTCTTGATTTTCGGTATTTTGCTGGCGGCGGTATTTGCCGCATCAACCACTTATTCAGGCATGAAAGTAGGCTTGACAGTTGCAGCAGGTATTCCGGGTTCAATCATTGGTTCGGGAATTGTGGCGTTATTTGTTAAATCAAGAAATATTTTGAGCAAAAACATTTTGTCGGGGATGTCCACTGGCGGCGAATCGGTGGCAAGCGGTATTATCTTTGTTTTTCCTGCCATTATTCTGATTGGCGGACAGACTAATTTCATTGAAGGGGTGATTGTCGGGGTAACAGGTGTCCTTTGCAGTATCGGGATTACCAGTCTGGTGGAAAATTATCTGCTTGTGCAGGAACACGGCAAACTGGTTTATCCAGAAGCGATGGCCATCTCAGAATCTTTGGTGGCTTCGGATACTGGCGGCGAGTCGCTGAAAAATATGGGGATCGGTTTTGGCATCAGCGGTGTACTGACAGCTCTCACCAGTTCTGTTTTTGGAGTCGTCAACAATGTCATCAGTTTCGTCAGCGACGGATTTTACAAAAGCAAACTGGAAATCGAGGCGAATCCGATGCTGGCCGGGATCGGGTTTATCGTGGGGCTTGAGGTGGCGCTGATTATGTTTGCTGGTTCGCTTTTAACCAATTTCGGATTGATTCCGCTGATCGGCTATTTCACTGAGCTGGCCGACAGCAGTGCGACAGTTTGGGATGTCAATAATCTGCTGGTCAATGACATGACGGTCAATCACATTTCAGCATCTTATACAAAGTACATCGGCGCCGGCATGATGATCAGCGGCGGGCTGATCGGTGCCGTCAAATTGATTCCGACAATCGGCTCGTCTATCTCCCAAACTATTCAAGGCCGTAAATCGACTGGCGCAGATACCAGTGCTTCGGGCATGGGTATTTTATTGACAGGTGTCGTTCTGACGTTCGCCATGGGCTTTTTGATTTCAAAAAACATCGTGGTCACGCTGCTCGTCTCACTTGTCTCGCTGATTTTGAGCGTGCTGTTTGCAATCGTGGCCGGCCGCTTGACAGGAACGATTGGGACTTCCAACTTGCCTGTTTCCGGCATGACGATTGCCTCCCTTGTTATCATGACCTTAATTTTTGTGACGATGGGCTGGACCGCTCAGGCAGACAATGTCATGCTTTTGCTGTTTGCAACGTTTGTAGTGGTAGTTATTTCAGTTGCCGGCGGCTACACTCAGTCGCAGAAAGTCACGTTCGTCATGGGCGGCAGCAGCCGTGAAATGAGACGTTACTTCCTGATAGCAGCCATCGTCGGCGTGGTAGTCGTTGTCGGTGTCATCAATTTGCTGGCACCTCAAATCGCGCTGACAGGCGATGAAGCTCAATTTGCTGTGCCGCAAGCCAATCTGATGGCGACTTTGACACAAGGCATCATGCAGGGGCGTCTGCCGTGGCTGATGATCATTGTCGGTATCGTCTTGGGCATCGTTTTCTTTTTACTGGATTTGCCGGTCATGAGTCTGGCAGTAGGAGCGTACTTGCCTATTTCAACAACCTCCATTATTTTAATTGGGGCGCTGATCAGGGTGCTCGTTGAGAAAACAACTCCGGACAGCTCGCTGAAAGATGCCCGTTTGTCAAACGGTGTCAGTTTGTCGTCCGGGTTAATTGCCGGCGGCTCGATTATTGGTTTAATCGGTATCGTGCTGCAAGTAACGGGTGTTGTAAAAGTTGCCACGCCAGCAGGGCTGTTTTCAGGCAATGTCGGAGCGTTTATCTTGCTGGTGGTAATGGTGATTGCGATAGCTGTGCCGATTTTTATGAAAAAAGAAGTGACACGGGAAGACACTCATGACGACTGATGACGCGCAGTTTTTAGAGAGAGTTTACAAACTGTCGGACAATCTCCACTACGATGTAGCGGCGAATCAAGTGACTGTCTATAAATCTCAAAACCACTGGCTTCAAAAATTATTCAGAAAACTCCATGTGAACATACCGGAAGAAACCAAAGTAATGCTGGATGAGTACGGCAGTTTCGTATTTCAACAGATAGACGGGAAGAAAACGGTGAAAGAAATCGGTGCCTTGCTGGCTCAGGAACAGGAGGAAGCCGCTGTTCACCTTTACGAACGTTTGATAATTTATCTGCATCATCTGGAAACAGAAGAAAACTGGCTTATCCTAGTCGCTAATCCGGCAAGACAGGAGCACAGGTCACACTAATAAACCACAAGGCGGCATGAAACTGTGCCGCCGCTTTTTTTTACCGAAAGTACAAGGAAGGGCATTTAAAATAAACCGATCATTTTCGACTGATCCGCAGAATATGTTATAATGTGACTTGGCAAACGTGACAGTGCTAAAGGAATATGTTTTAGTTAGTGCAATTATAATAGTAGAAAAAGAAGCGACCAAACTTTTTTGGCAGCAGAGACGAAAGGAAGAGTGAACGATGACCATTCAATGGTTCCCGGGCCATATGGCCAAAGCACGGCGGGAAGTAGCAGAAAAATTGAAATTGGTGGATATTGTATTCGAAATAGTGGATGCACGTCTCCCGGCTTCCAGCCGCAATCCGATGCTTGATCAGCTGATTCAGCAAAAACCGCGGATTGTGCTGTTGAATAAAGGTGATCTGGCGGACCCGGCAGAAACGAAGAAGTGGCAGCAGTATTTTATCGAGCAGGGATACAGCGCACTGACGATTAATGCCAACCAAGGAAAGGGCATCAATAAAATCGTTCCGGAGGCCAAGCGGATTCTTGACGCGAGGCGCACTCGTCCGCAAATCAAAGGCATGAAACCGCGGGCGATTCGTGCAATGTGTCTCGGTGTGCCGAATGTCGGCAAATCCACCTTGCTAAACCGGCTGGCCGGTAAAAATATGGCGCGGACCGGCAATACACCCGGGGTGACCAAGGGCCAGCAGTGGCTGAAGTTCGGTAAAGAACTCGAATTGCTGGATACGCCGGGCATTTTATGGCCTAAGTTTGATGACCAGGCCATCGGCAAGAAACTGGCGTTGACAGGCGCAATCAAAGATCATGTCCTGCACATGGATGATTTAGCGATTTTCGGTCTTGATTTTTTCAGGGCATATTATCCTGAAGCATTGACGGAACGGTATCAGCTGTCTGGCGAAGAGCTGCTGCTTGATACACCGGACTTGCTGATGCTGATCACAGAAAAAAGAGGGTACAAGGATGACTATGACCGGGGCAGCCGGATGATCATCCAAGATATCCGCGACGGCAGACTGGGGCGCTACACACTGGACAGACTGGACGAAGAGGAGTGGCAAGATGAAGCAGCAGTCGATTAAAGAAATCAAAGAAAAGCTGAGTACGGTAGCTTCCTTGGATGACCCGTTTTTATCAGACTTGGCAGCAGACACGCGCAAAGGAGTTTTGACAGCTGTGCAACAAACACGCAAACGGCTGAAAAAAGCGGCTGACCTGCGTGCACACTTTGAGGAGATGCTGTCATTTGAACGTGAGCTGAAGGAGAGAGGCTATCAATGTGTTGCCGGCATCGACGAGGTGGGCAGAGGACCGCTTGCAGGTCCGGTCGTTGCTGCTGCCGTTGTGCTGCCGGATGATTTCACGTTATACGAGGTGAATGATTCCAAGCAGTTGTCGGCAGCTAAAAGAGAAGCGCTGTACGATGTTATTTTGGAACAGGCCGCTTGTGTGGGGATCGGCGTGATGACGGAACGAATCATCGATGAGGTCAATATTTATGAGGCGACCAAGCTGGCGATGATCGATGCGGTCAACCAATTGTCATGCCGTCCGGATTTTCTTTTGCTTGATGCAATGACGCTCAATCTGCCGATTCATCAGCAAAGTTTAATCAAAGGCGACGCCAAGAGCGCCTCTATCGCCTGTGCCAGTATTGTTGCAAAAGTAACGAGGGACCGGATGATGGCGGAGTTTGACAAACAATACCCGGGGTACGGTTTTGCTAAAAATGCAGGCTACGGCACGAAAGAACATTTGGCAGGATTGGCTGCCCAAGGAGTAACACCGATTCATCGCCGGAGTTTTGCACCGGTTAAAGATATGGTGTAACAAGCAAATAACCTTTTTTTGCGAACACTAGTAGAAACAGTGTTTGCAAAGGAAGGTTTTTTTATGACACAAAATCTGCGAGAGTTTATCTTTTTGATGAAACATTTGAAAGGCGTCGGCAACACCGGGCTGCTGCGTTTGCTGCATGCCTTCATGGGAGAAAGCAATATTGTGTGGGACGCAGGTCTGCTGGCGCAGCGTGCGGGGGTGAAACCTAAGTATCAAGAAGTATTTCAGCAGTCCGTTGAGTTTATCAAAGACCGGCAGAGCGCCCTGTTGGAGTCCTATCCAACCTATCCGATGGTGACGATTCTGGATGATGCCTACCCGGATTCTCTCAGGGAAATATATGACCCGCCTATTGCCTTGTTTTACGCAGGCGACGTCACACTGCTGAAGACGACATGTCTGGCGATGGTCGGGTCCCGTGCGGCGACCAGCTATGGCCGCCGGGTCATTGAGTCGCTGATGCCGCAACTGGCAGCGCAGCCTTATACCATCGTGAGCGGTCTGGCAAAAGGGATAGACACCTATTCACATCAAACAGCCATCAGATACGGCGGAAAAACGATAGCGGTAATCGGCAGCGGACTGGATGTGTCATATCCGCAGGAAAATTTCCGGTTGCAGCAATACATGAGCGACCATTGTCTGGTGGTATCGGAGTACTTGCCGGCTGCCAGACCGCTTGCTTGGCACTTTCCGCAGCGCAACCGCATCATAGCCGGCTTGTCATGGGGAACATGTGTCATCGAAGCCCGCGCCAAAAGCGGCAGTATCATCACCGCCCAGTTGGCGCTCGAATCAGGGCGTGAAGTATTTGCTGTGCCGGGAAATGGTCTGACCACTCAATCAGACGGTTGTTTGCAGCTGATTCAGGAGGGGGCCAAGTGCGTCTGGAAAGCGGAACACATCATTGAAGAACTGCCGGTTTACAAAAAAATAAATCCCTAGCCTTGACAAAGTGTCATTTCATGGACTAAGATTGTACACGATTGAATTTGAGGCCGTGTACGAAAAGAAATGACTATCGAAAGGGATTAATGTATGAGCTATAAATACTTAGTAATTGTGGAATCTCCTGCAAAAGCCAAAACCATTGAAAAATATTTAGGGAAACAGTACAAAGTTGTAGCCAGTGTGGGACATGTTCGGGATTTGCCAAAGAGTACAATGAGCATAGATATTGAAAATAACTACGAGCCTCGTTATATCAATATCCGCGGCAAAGGGCCGATCATCAAAGAATTAAAGAAACTGGCAGGAAAAGCTCAGAAAGTGTTTCTGGCAGCTGACCCGGATAGAGAAGGGGAAGCGATTGCTTGGCATTTGGCACACGTGCTGTCTTTGGATTTGGAAGACAAAAACCGTGTCGTATTCAACGAAATTACAAAAGAAGCAGTAAAAGAAGCGTTTAAAGAACCAAGAAAAATCAATCAGGACTTAGTTGATGCACAGCAGGCACGACGCATCTTGGACCGTCTGGTAGGATACTCGATCAGTCCGATTTTATGGAAAAAAGTCAAAAAAGGATTAAGTGCCGGCAGAGTTCAATCGGTTGCGTTAAAGATGATTATCGACCGCGAACGGGCTATCCGCGACTTCAAACCGGAAGAATACTGGTCGATTAACGGCAATTTCATTAAAAGCCGCAAAAAATTTAAAGCGTCTTTCTATGGAGTCGACGGGAAGAAAATGAAGCTTTCTGACGCCGATGATGTGAAACAAATCACTCAACGCCTGACGTCAAAAGAATATGATGTCACGAAAGTCACAAAGAAAGAACGTAAACGGAATCCGTCGCTGCCGTTTACGACCAGCAGTTTGCAGCAGGAAGCTGCCCGCAAGCTGAATTTCAGAACAAGGAAAACGATGATGGTGGCGCAACAGCTGTACGAGGGAATCAACCTCGGCAAAGGGCAAGGGATTGTCGGTTTAATCACTTACATGCGTACCGACTCGACCAGATTGTCGGATACGGCAAAAGCTGAATCACGCACATTCATTGAAAATACTTACGGTGAGGGTTATTACGGCGGTAAAAACAAGAAAAAAACAGCCAATAATAAAGCGGCCCAAGATGCGCACGAAGCGATCCGCCCGTCAAGCGTCATGCGGACACCGGAGTCCATCAAAGACAAGTTGGATAAAGACCAGTTCAAACTGTATCAGCTTATCTGGTCGCGGATGGTGGCCAGTCAAATGTCACCGGCCGTGATGGACACGATGTCGGTCGACCTCGAACAAAATGGGGTGCGCTTTGTTGCCACCGGTTCGAAAGTCAAGTTTGACGGTTTTATGAAGGTCTACATTGAAGGCAAAGATGACGGAAAAGACGAAAAAGAAAACATCCTTCCGGAAATGGCCGCAGGCGATGTGGTGAAATCAGTGGATATCGAACCCAAACAGCATTTCACTCAGCCGCCGGCACGCTATACAGAGGCAACTCTCATCAAAACACTGGAAGAGAATGGTGTTGGTCGGCCGTCAACATATGCGCCGACGCTGGAAACAATACAGCGCCGTTACTATGCAAAATTAAATGCCAAACGGTTCGAACCGACAGAGCTGGGAGAAATCGTCAACCAGCTGATGGAAGAATTTTTCCCGCAAATCGTCAATACCAGCTTCACTGCTGAAATGGAAGAAGATTTGGACAACGTGGCCGCAGCGAAGGAAAAATGGGTCGATGTGGTCGATAAGTTTTACCAGCCGTTTTCAAAAGAACTGTCGGTTGCGGAAGAACAGATGGAAAAAATCCAGATCAAGGATGAACCGGCAGGGTTTGACTGCGAACTGTGCGGCAATCCGATGGTCATCAAACTCGGCAAATACGGTAAATTTTATGCGTGCAGCAATTTTCCGGAATGCCGCAACACGAAACCGATCGTTAAAGAAATCGGCGTGACGTGTCCAAAGTGTCACAAAGGACAGATTGTTGAACGGAAATCCAAGAAAAACCGGCTGTTTTACGGTTGCGACCGCTACCCTGACTGTGACTTTATTTCATGGGACAAGCCGATCGGGCGCGATTGTCCGAAGTGCCAGCATTATCTGGTCGAGAAAAAAGTCAAGGGCGGCAAGCAGGTTGTCTGCAGCAATTGCGACTACAAGGAAGACGTTCAAAAATAATTTTTACAAGCGCCGTAAATTGTGTATAATCAACTGTACAGGGACTAACCAGCGAATGTCATGTTAGTCCCTGTTATCTTCATGCTGAATGAAAAGGAATGAGACAGCTATATGACAAAACCAGTTATCACGATTATCGGTGCAGGACTTGCCGGCAGCGAAGCAGCTTGGCAGGCAGCAGAGCAGGGCGTCGCAGTCAAGCTTTACGAAATGAGAAAAATCAAAAAGACGCCGGCCCATCAGACGGAAAAATTCGCTGAACTGGTGTGCTCCAATTCATTGCGCGCCAACAATCTGACTAATGCAGTCGGTGTTTTAAAAGAAGAGATGCGCCGTTTCGATTCGCTGATTACAGAAGCAGCTGACGCGACTCAAGTTCCGGCAGGCGGGGCGCTGGCGGTTGACCGGGAACAGTTTTCACAATTTATTACAGACCGGCTGCGTCATCATCCTAACATCACTGTTTTCGATGAAGAAGTCCGTGATATCCCGGACAACGAGGTGGCAGTCATCGCTTCCGGACCGCTGACGTCCGAGGTGCTGGCGGAGAAAATCGCCGGCTTCACGGAACAGGAAGGTTTGTACTTTTATGATGCTGCCGCTCCAATCATTGATAAAGCGACCATTAACATGGATAAGGTCTATTTAAAATCCCGCTATGACAAGGGTGAAGCGGCTTATTTGAACTGCCCGATGACAAAAGAAGAATTTCATGCTTTCCGCGATGCTTTGATTGCCGCGGAAGTCGCACCTTTAAAACGCTTTGAAAAGGAAAAATATTTTGAAGGCTGCATGCCGATTGAAGTCATGGCAAACCGCGGTGAAAAGACGATGCTGTTCGGTCCGATGAAACCTGTCGGGCTTGAAGACCCGAAAACAGGCAAACGTCCCTATGCGGTTGTTCAACTGCGGCAAGATAATGCGGCTGCCTCACTGTACAACATCGTCGGCTTTCAAACACATTTGAAATGGGGCGAACAAAAACGCATTATCCGTATGATTCCTGGACTCGAACAGGCAGAGATTGTCCGTTACGGGGTCATGCATCGAAATACTTTTTTGAACTCGCCAGAGCTGCTTGAACCGACGTATCAAACAAAAAAACGCGCTTCTCTGTTTTTTGCCGGTCAAATGACTGGTGTGGAAGGCTATGTCGAGAGTGCGGCAAGCGGACTGGTTGCCGGCATCAACGCGGCAAGACTGGCGCTCGGCAAGGAGCCGTTGATATTTCCAGCAGTCACTGCGATTGGCGGTCTGGCTCATTACATCACCCATACATCCGGCAAACATTTTCAGCCGATGAATGTGAATTTCGGTTTGTTTCCTGAACTGCCGGAAAAAATCCGCGACAAAAAATTGCGCTACGAAGCACTGGCTGACCGCTCGTTAACGGCGATTGGCGAGTTTAAGGCGTCCATAACGTAACAAAAACACATGTCTGCATGATTGCGGCATGTGTTTTTCCGTTGTCCGGCAAGAGTTACGCAAATTGTTGCTTTTTTCGTAACAATTGTTTAAATTCTGACAATTTATTTGTTTTAACGAAACAGCTGTGGTACATTATTTTTGTAAAACTAATTGGAGTGAACACTATGTCGAAGGAAGAAATGCTGTCCTCTTTTTTAAAGTATCTGGTTGTGGAGCGTCAATATTCCGATAAAACGGAACTGGCGTACAAAGATGATATACTGGATTTTTATGAATTTTTGGAAAAAACGGGAGACGACCGCTATCTGACTATCACGGTTCATGACATACGGATTTATTTATCCGAACTGCATGAACGCAATTACAGCCGGAACACTATCAGCCGGAAAATCTCCAGTTTACGTTCGTTTTATCAGTTTTTGGTGAGAAACGGCCTGATTGAGGAAAATCCGTTTTCCTACATCCAAATGAAACGCTCCCGGCTGCGGCTGCCGCGTTTCTTTTACGAAAAAGAATTGCAAGCCTTGTTTGACGCAGCTGAAGGCGAGATGCCGCTGGATTACCGCAATGTGGCATTGCTTGAAGTGTTGTACGGCACAGGGATGCGGGTCAGCGAATGCGTGAATGTGACACTTTCGGATATTGATTTTGACACGGGTGTTTTTCTGGTTCACGGAAAAGGCAATAAAGAACGCTATGTCCCGTTCGGCAGTTTTATTGAAGATGCACTGAAAAATTATTTTCAGCAGTGTAGAGAGCCGCTGATGGCCAAATACGGGCAGGAACATGACTATGTCTTTATCAGCCACCGCGGTCAGCAAATCACACCGGCCGGCGTTCAGTATGTATTGAAGGCAATTATCCGCAAAAGCGCACTGACGACAGACATCCATCCGCACATGCTGCGCCACACTTTTGCGACGCATTTGTTGAATAACGGAGCGGATATGCGGACCGTTCAGGAACTGCTGGGGCATGCCAGCTTGTCGTCAACCCAAGTCTATACACATGTGACAACCGATAACTTACAAAAAAGCTATCGACATTTTCACCCCAGAGCTTAGCAAAATCGACAGTTAAAGGAGACATATTATCTATGGCTTATACAACTTTTCACTCGACGACCATTTGTGCAGTCGAAAAAGACGGCAAGTTTGCCATGGCCGGCGACGGTCAGGTCACAATGGGCGAGTCAGTAGTCATGAAAGGCACCGCGCGCAAGGTCCGCCGTATTTATAACGATGAAGTCGTGGTCGGCTTTGCCGGCAGTGTCGCAGACGCATTTAATCTGGAAGAGAAGTTTGAAACGAAACTGAATGAATATAAAGGCAACTTGATGCGCGCGGCCGTTGAATTGGCAATGGAGTGGCGTAGCGACAAGGTCATGCAAAAATTGGAAGCAATGCTGATTGTCATGAATGACAAGGAGATGCTGGTCGTCTCCGGGACGGGCGAGGTGATTGCACCGGATGATGGTATTTTGGCCATCGGTTCCGGCGGCAACTATGCCTTGGCAGCTGCCCGGGCATTGAAAAAACGCGGGGACAGCAGCATGACTGCCGGCGATATTGCCCGCGAAGCACTGAATGTTGCCGCAGACATCTGCGTGTACACAAATCACAACATTATCGTAGAAGAAATTTAAGAGGATGTGCGAAGATGATAACGATGACTAGTAAGACACCAAAAGAAATCGTAGCTGAATTGGACCAGTACGTTGTGGGTCAGCATACTGCAAAAAAAGCGGTAGCGATTGCGCTTAGAAACAGATATCGGCGCATGCAGCTGGACGAGGAGATGCAGCAGGAAGTCACGCCGAAGAACTTGCTGATGATTGGACCGACCGGTGTGGGCAAAACAGAAATAGCCCGCCGGCTGGCGAAAATCGTCAATGCTCCGTTTGTCAAAGTAGAAGCTACGAAGTTCACGGAAGTCGGCTATGTCGGCCGTGACGTCGAATCCATGGTCCGTGATTTAGTCGAAGCCAGTATTTTAATTGTGCGGAAACAGCAGTACAGTCAAGTATATACGAAGGCGCTGAAAAAAGCCGAGGACCGTCTGGTCAAGCTGCTTGTGCCCGGTATCAAGAAAGAAAAACGTCAGTCAGGCAATCAGTTTGACATGATGATGCAGATGATGAGCGGCATGCAGCAAAATCAGGAAGAGGAAAAGGAAGAAGTCACTGATTCTATCCGTGTCAGCCGCGAAACGGTCCAGTCCCAGCTGGAGAAAGGTCTGCTGGAAGACCGCGAAGTGACGGTGGAAGTGGAAGAAAAGAAATCAGTGCCGATGATGAACAGCGGCTTGGAACAGATGGGAATCGATTTGAGCGACACGTTGAGTGCACTGACGCCGAAGAAAAAAGTCAAACGTACGCTGACCATCAAGGAAGCCCGGGAACTTTTGGTTCAGGAAGAATCTGCCAAGCTGGTCAATGACGCGGACATTCACAGCGAGGCCATCAGTCTGGCGCAAAATCAGGGGATTATCTTTATTGACGAATTTGATAAAATCACGTCCAAATCCGACCAGGGCGGACAAGTTTCCAGGGAAGGCGTCCAGCGGGATATCCTGCCGATTGTGGAGGGGTCGCAAATCAATACGAAATACGGACCGATTCACACTGACCATATTTTATTTATCGCATCAGGGGCGTTTCACATCAGCAAGCCGAGCGATTTGATACCGGAGCTTCAAGGAAGGTTCCCGATCAGAGTCGAGCTGGATGACTTGTCAGCCGAAGACTTTGTCAAAATATTGACGGAGCCGAATAACGCTCTTGTCAAACAGTATATCGCGCTTTTGGCAACAGAAAACATCAAAGTCACGTTTACCAAGGAAGCGATTGAAAAAATTGCGGATATTGCCTATACGGTCAACCGCGAAACAGACAATATCGGAGCCAGAAGACTGCATACGATTTTGGAAAAACTGCTGGAAGACTTGTTGTTCGAAGCGTCTGACATGCAGATGGGTGATATTCAAATCACCGAACAATATGTGGCTGATAAACTGGCGCATATTGTTGCAAATCAAGACTTAAGCCGCTATATTCTATAAAAGGAGAATTGAACATGGGAACCTTATTGGCTAAAACACGAATGATCAATGAATTACTTCAACAGGAAAATACGTTAAGCCTTGACTCGGAATTGCCTTACAACAAAATGGCGGACGCATTGGGCGACATCCTCGACAGCAACACTTACATCATTAATAAAGACGGTAAAGTATTAGGCTACATCGTGCTGCACGATATCAATAACGAGCGTATCAAAGACATGCTGGTGATGCAGCGCTTTCCGAAAAATTATGCTGAAAATGTCGGACGTGTCAGCCGCACAGAAGAAAATATTCCAATCACCAATGAATTGACCGCATTCCCGATCGAACTGCGGGAGGAGCTGACGGATACCTATACGACTGTGGTCCCGATATATGGTGCCGGCGAGCGGCTGGGGACGATTATCCTCGGCAGAATCGGCACAGCCTTTGACAATGATGACTTAGTTTTGGCGGAATACAGTGCAACAGTGGTCGGTATGCAAATACTCCATCAGACTTCCCGGGAAATCGAACAGGAAATCCGCAACAAGACGATGGTGCAAATGGCTATTAATACGCTGTCGTACAGTGAGCTGAAAGCAGTCAAAGCTATTTTTGACAAGCTGGAAGGCGATGAGGGACGTTTGACTGCTTCCAATATTGCCGACCAAATCGGCATCACCCGTTCTGTTATCGTCAATGCACTGCGGAAACTGGAATCTGCAGGCATCATCGAATCGCGTTCTCTGGGCATGAAGGGGACATACATTAAAATCATCAACCATTTATTTAAAGAACAGCTGGCGAAAGAAAAAATTATTTAAGTCAGGTCAGGGGGAGTCCAATGAGCATCACTATTGAAAATGAGTTTTTGCAAGCTTCCTTTCATACAGTGGGAGCTGAGTTGTACAGCTTGAAACACAAGAAGGCATCCGTAGAATATATCTGGCAGGGAAACCCAGAGTTCTGGGGACGTCATGCACCGGTCCTGTTTCCGTTTGTGGGCCGGCTGAAACACGACACGTACCGCTATCAGGGACAAACTTATCCGATGTCGCAACACGGCTTTGCACGCGACCATGAGTTTACATTAACCGCTCATGGTGCGTCTCATGCGACTTTTTCACTGACAAGTTCACCGGAGACAAAAGCCGTCTATCCGTTTGATTTTGAGCTGCTGATTTCTTATCAGCTGGAAGAACAGACGCTGACAGTCACTTACGAAGTACGGAATTTAGGGGAAGAACTTTATTTTTCAATTGGCGGACATCCTGCATTCAACGTCCCGCTAGTACCGAATACTGAATTTACCGATTATTACATCCGGTTTCACCCGTCAAAATCACGTCTGACATTGCCGCTTTCCGGCCCTTATGTCGATTTTGACAACCGCACACTGGCGCAGACGAATACGAACATTAATTTGAATCGCCGGTTGTTTGAAAATGATGCGTTTATTTTGGAAACGGTCGGCAAAAACAGTTTTTCCATCTTGTCTGAGAAGACCAGCCGCTCAGTGGCTCTGAGTTATGACAACATGCCGTACGTTGGTATCTGGTCGCCGTACCCGAAGGAAGCGCCGTTTGTCTGTATCGAGCCGTGGTGCGGAGTAGCTGATACGGTGGATGCGTCAGGCAATATCGAAGAAAAGCTGGGCATCAATCATTTGATAGCCGGTCAGCATTTTACATGCAGCTACGCGATAACCGTAAATTAAAAAACTGACCGTTGCAATCACGACCCAATATCTCGCTTGGCGCATATTGGGTCGGGGCAATGTGTCAGTTTTTAACTGTGGTAGTAGCTTCTGTCTTCAAGACCGAGTTCGCTCAGGATGATGCTGGCCGTCTCTTCAATGGAGCGTTGGGCCACATTGATAACCGGGCAGCCGATTTTTTTATAAAGATTATTGGCAAATTCCAGTTCTTCTTTAATCTTATTGATATTCGAATAGGCTGTATCGGGATTCAGCCCATAGGCAATCATCCGTTCTTTGCGAATCACATTCAATATTTTCGGGTCATTGGTCAAGCCGACAATTTTTTTAGGGTTGACTTCCCAAAGCTGAGAGGGGATATGTGCTTCTGGAATCAGCGGCAAATTTGCTACTTTCAGATTTTTGTTTGCCAGAAACAAACTGAGAGGGGTTTTTGATGTGCGGGAAACACCAAGTAAAATGATGTCTGCCTGTAAAAAGCCTCTCGGGTCTTTGCCGTCGTCATATTTGACCGCAAACTCCATCGCAGCGATACGGTCAAAATAGTTTTTGTTCAGAAAATGCATGGCACCAGGCAATCTGTTAGGCTCCGTCTCTGAACGGCGGCTGATTTCATCCACCAGCGGCGTCAGCGGGTCAATCGAAAAGATGCCGTTTTCTTGACAAAATTGCTTGGCGATGACGACCAGCTCATCCACAATCAATGTCTGCAAAACAATGGCGTCAAGCTCTTTGGCTTCCTGCAACACATCCATCAACGTTTCCTTGTCGCTAACAAATGTCCGCCTGACAATCTGGACTTCCAAATCAAGGACATCATATTGGGCGATGGCGGCTTGAGCCAGTTTCGATGCTGTTTCTCCGGCCGAATCGGAAATGACGTAAATATGAATCACTTTATCTACCATAAAAAACTCCCTTTCTTGCATTTCATTCGCTACTATTATAGCATATAATCACAGAGCAACTTGGACTATTTATAAGGTGTGAAAAAAAATGAACACAAAACTGAATGATGCTTTGGCAGTCTTGAAAAAAGAAGGGCTGAAGCTGACAACAAAACGCAAAGATATTTTAGCGTATCTCTTTGAAGAAAACCGGTATGTCAGTGCAAAAGAAGTGTATGACTCGCTAAGTGCAACGTATACTGGTATGAGTTACGACACAGTTTACCGCAACTTGCATGATTTTGAACAGTTGTCTCTAATTGAAGTGACTGAACTGGACGGTGAAAAAAAATTTCGTTTTCATTGTTCGTACGGTGACCACCACGGACACCATCATCATTTCATTTGTACAGAGTGCGGGGCGACCCGCGAAATATCGCTGTGTCCGATGGATTTTTTTAAAGAACAACTGCCCGGCTGCGTCATCGAAGACCACCGATTTGAAATACTCGGCAAATGCGAAATTTGCGCAAAAAGATGATCTCGGGGTTGACTGAAAAAAACACATTAGATATAATGATACGTGAACAGTTTTTTGTTTTTTATGTTTTGTGACAATTAATTATGAAAAACGGTTACTTAAGTTTGGGGGGAGGGAATTTTCATGTCAAAAACTGTTGTTCGTAAAAACGAATCATTAGATGACGCTCTTCGTCGCTTCAAACGTTCCGTTTCAAAAACTGGTACACTACAAGAATACCGTAAACGCGAGTACTACGAAAAGCCAAGTGTTCGCCGCAAGAAAAAGTCTGAAGCAGCCAGAAAACGCAAAAAATTCTAAAGTTAGCGAATGGAGCTGAGAATATGTCTCTTTTAACTACGTTAAATGATGATATGAAAGCAGCGATGAAGGCCAAAGATAAAGCGACATTGACTGTCATCCGCATGCTGAAGGCAGCTGTCCAAAACGAGGAAATCAAATTGGGCAAGCCGCTTGACGAAGATGGAGAACTGACGATTCTGTCTCGCGAGATGAAGCAGCGCAACGAATCCTTGGCAGAATTTAAAAAAGCGGGACGAGACGATTTAGTCGACAAGATTAATCAAGAAATTTTGGTTGTAGAAAAATATTTACCTAAGCAGCTGACAGATGAAGAAATCCGCCAGCTTGTACAGGACGCTATCACGAAATCCGGAGCCGCATCGGTCAAAGAATTCGGCAAGGTCATGGCGATTGTCATGCCGCAGGTCAAAGGGAAAGCGGACGGTCAAGTTGTGAACGGTATTGTCAAAGAACTGCTGAGCTAAATACATGTAAATCGAAGTACTTTAAAACAATCTGATTTGTTTTAAGGTACTTTTTTTTCGTTATGTACAGTAATCTTTGTGATTGGCGCTTTTTGTGGTATTATTTAAGAGTGTAATCTGAATTAAGGAGATGTAAATTATTTGACGACAAGCAAAAATTTCTCAGAAGATGTCATGATTCGCAACGAGCAAGACATCAGCCAGCTACTTGGCACGCATGACAAGCATCTTAAGTTTTTGGAAGAACAAACAGAAACAGCTGTCACGACTAGAGGCGACATCATTCACATCTCTGGAGAAGAAGCTGCCGTAAACATTGCAAAATCGGTGCTCGAGGTGATTCAAGAACTGATGAGCCGAGGCAACCTGGTAAGCACAGCAGACTTTGCTGCAGCTATCCAAATGGCTCGCAAAGGCACGTTGGATTATTTTCTTGACATGTATGAAGAAACATTGATCAAGGATTTCAGCGGCAAACCGATCAAAATAAAAAATCTTGGTCAGCGCCACTATATCAATGCCATCAGACGCAGCGACGTCGTCTTCGGGATTGGCCCGGCCGGTACCGGGAAAACATTTCTTGCCGTTGTCATGGCGATATCCGCAATGAAAAAAGGCGAGGTTCAAAAAATCATTTTGACGCGTCCGGCAGTAGAAGCAGGTGAGAGTCTCGGCTTTCTTCCCGGCGACTTGCAGGAAAAAGTCAATCCTTATTTGCGCCCGGTTTATGACGCGCTGTATAGCATTCTGGGAGTCGAACATACGAACCGCCTGATGGAACGCGGTGTCATTGAAATCGCGCCGCTGGCCTATATGCGCGGCCGTACGCTGGAGGAAAGTTTTGTTATTCTCGACGAGGCGCAGAATACGAGCATTTCGCAGATGAAAATGTTTTTGACCCGGCTTGGTTTCCGCTCGAAAATGGTGATTAACGGGGATAAAACACAGATAGACCTTCCCCGCGGGGTCGTCAGCGGATTGGTACATGCCGAAATGATTTTAAAAGGGCTGAAAAAAATTGAATTTGTTGAATTTGACACGAGTG
This sequence comes from Vagococcus acidifermentans, assembly GCF_003987655.1. Lineage (GTDB taxonomy): Bacteria > Bacillota > Bacilli > Lactobacillales > Vagococcaceae > Vagococcus_B > Vagococcus_B acidifermentans. Next base: position 158,999 of record NZ_NGKC01000004.1, read on the forward strand.
ATGTCGTGCGTCATCCTGTGGTGGCAGACATCATCAAGGCTTATGAGGAAAACAATTAATTGGTGGAGCGCTGTTTAGGAGTGTAACATAATGAATGCTAAAATCGATAAAACCATGAAAATGCTGGGAAAATATTATATCCCCCTTATATTAGCCGTTTTTTCAGTAGTTTCATTCCTGTTCGGGGCGAGCAGTATTTATCAGAAAAATTTGAATATCCGCGAAGGACAGTTGGCAGATGAGACTATCCGTGCCAACAAGACGGTGGAAAACAAGGAAGAAACCGAAGAAAAACGCCGGCTGGCCGAAGAGGCAGTGGTACCTGAGTACACTTTCAATGCTAACAAAGCGGCCGACCAGCAGGACCTTATCAATCGCCTGTTCGGTCTGGTAAATGAAGTGAACGCGGAAGCAAAGAAAAAATATGATGAAGCCAAACAAAATGCCAAGGATAAAGAAGTTGTAACCGAACCGAGCATTGAAGAGAAGATGGCCATGCTGAAAAGCAAACTAGAATCCATCAGTCAGGATGACATGGCGTTTTTCCAGAGTTTTCAGGATGCGTTTTATAAACAGCTGTTGAACTTTTCAAGCAGCGATTTGAAGACACTGCAGGAAAAGAGTCTGGATATCGTTGAAGAAGCCATGGCCCGCCACATCCGCCAGTCGACTCTGGAATCGGAGATGCAGCGAGCGAAAGACCAGATTCAATATTTGGGCGTAAGCAGTGAACTGCAGCAGGCCATCCGCATCATCGTGAATTCATCGATTGTTGTCAACGAAGTGGCTAATGAAAAAGCGACAGAACAGCTGCGCAAGAACGCTCGTGAGAATGTTCAGCCGGTCATGATTTATCAAGGGGAAATCATCGTTCGTGAAAGCGAGCAGATTGACGCCAAAGCCATGAAGAAAATCAAACTGCTGGGACTTAACCAGCAGACGACATCGATTATTCCGATGATTTCGCTGGCGTGTCTGATTGTACTGCAGCTGTTTTTGCTGATGATTTTATTAAAACCGCAAAGCAATCAGGCCAAAATGAAACGCGATGTGACCTTTTATACGCTGTCGATGACGATTGCTATCGTGTTGATGAAACTGCTGCAAATTTTGCAAAACGACACATTTGACTATATCGCTTTGCTGTTTCCAGTCGCATTCGTGCCGTTGATGCTGATTATTTTTATCAGCCGGCGGACAGGGATGCTGGCATCGATTTTCCAAGGCATCTTTGCCATCTTTATTTTCTATGATTTGGCAGGCACGACGGCGCTGCTCTCGATTGCGATGAACTATGCCTTTAACGGTGTCATGGCAACTTTTCTGGATAAAAAGCGGATTGGCTATCAGCTCAAGCAAGCATCGCTCTTGCTGATTATCGTGCCGACAGTCTTTACGGCGATTCTTTTGACGTATCAAGGATTGAATTTCTTTGACAGCCGGACACTGACATCGATTCTGTGCAGTGCCTTGGGCGGGAGCTTTGCGTTTCTCCTGTCAATCGGACTGCATCCGTACGTGGAACTGCTGGTCACTGATGACAGCGTGATTGTGCTAAATGAACTGAGCAACCCCAATCACCCGCTGCTGAAACGGCTGCTGCAGGAAGCACCCGGCACGTATCACCACAGCATGATGGTGGCCAGCCTGAGTGCCAATGCAGTTGCAGAAATCGGCGGGCGTACGCTGTTGACGCGTGTGGCGTGTTATTATCATGACATCGGCAAAATCAAACACGCCAATTTCTTTGTCGAAAACCTTCCGACCGGCGCAGAAAATCCGCACAAGTTTCTGCTGCCCGGGGACAGTAAAGAAATCATCTTCAGTCACGTGACAGAAGGTGTTAAAATTCTCAAAAAAGAACAAATGCCGCAGTTCGTCATTGACGTCTGCCAGCAGCACCACGGCACGACCCTGATGCGGTACTTCTATGTGAAAGCAGAAGAGCGGGACCCGAATGTCAAAGAGGAGTCCTACCGCTATCCAGGTCCGAAGCCGCAATCGCGGGAAGCCGGTGTGGTGAATATCGCCGACAGTGCTGAAGCGGCAGTCCGGGCGATGGACAATCCGACCAATGAAAAAATCAAAGAATTTTTACACGATTTGATTAAATCCAGATTGGAAGACGGCCAGCTCAATGAAACCGGCTTGACGTTGAACGAACTGGAAAAAGTCGAAAAATCGCTGTATGATGGATTATGCAGCTCCTTCCATTCCCGTATCAAATACCCGAAGATGAAGTCTGAGGCGGAGCGGATGAAACAGGAGCAAGAAGAAAGGGGTCTTTAACCGTTGGAGATTAGTTTGATTGATAAAACAGAACGTTTGACCACCGGCCAGCTGGATGAGGTCGACCGTTTGCTGCAGTTTGCTGCAGACACGCTGGGCATTGAAGAAACGGCTGAGATGTCTGTAAGTTTTGTAATGAATCAGGAAATTCAGCAAATCAACAAAGACTATCGGCAAAAAGACGCCCCGACCGATGTGATTAGTTTTGCGATAGAAGATGAAGGAGCAGATGAACTGCCTTTACTGATGGAGACAGTGGCTAATTTGCCGCGGGAGTTGGGCGACATCATCATTTCACTGGAGCGGGCGGCCGAACAGGCAGAGGAATATGGACATAGTTTTGAACGGGAACTGGGCTTTCTCGCTGTTCACGGATTTTTACATCTCAACGGCTACGACCATATGACCGAAGAAGAGGAAAAAGAAATGTTCGGACTGCAAAGAAAGATTTTGGATGCATATGGACTCAAAAGATAAACGTATCGAAAAAAACAAAACACTCCATGCCTCGTTTTACCATGCCTTTCAGGGTTTTGTAACAGTGTTTAAAGAAGAACGCAACATGAAAGTACACGTTTTAGCAGGTGTTTGTGCAGTGATTGCCGGTTTGCTGTTTAAGCTGACAGCATCAGAGTGGCTCTGGATTGCGCTGGCAATCTTTGTTGTCATCATTATCGAGGTCATCAACACGTCCCTTGAAAATATGGTGGATTTGGCAACCGGCTGTACGTACCACCCGCTTGGCAAAAAAGTCAAGGACATGGCAGCAACGGCGGTGCTGATATCGGCGGTATTCGCCCTTGTCGTCGGCGGCATCATTTTTCTGCCGAAAGTCATGCATTTATGGAAATAACCAGATGGAGGAACCAGAAACTTATGGACACACAAGCTTTCAAGTCGGGCTTTGCAGCAATCATCGGCCGGCCGAATGTTGGTAAATCGACACTTTTAAATCGCATCGTGGCTCAGAAAATTGCGATTATGAGCGATAAAGCGCAAACGACGCGCAATAAAATCCAAGGCGTTTACACAACAGAAGAGGAACAAATCGTCTTTATTGACACGCCCGGGATACACAAGCCGAAAACAAAACTCGGCGACTTCATGGTGGAAGCTGCATACAGTGCTCTTAGAGAAGTCGATGTCATATTATTTATGGTCAGTGCAGACCAGCCGCGCGGCGCTGGTGATGATTTCATCATTGAAAAAATCCGCCAGCAGCAGACGCCTGTTTTTTTGGTTATCAATAAAATTGACCAGCGTCATCCGGATGATCTGCTGGCGATCATTGATGATTACCGGACGCAGATGTCATTTGCGGAAATTATTCCTATTTCCGCCACTGAAGGCAATAATGTGGCACATCTCTTGTCAGTGATCAGCAGCTATTTGCCGGAAGGACCGCAGTACTATCCGAAGGACCAAATCACCGATCACCCGGAATATTTTATTGTTGCCGAGCTGATTAGAGAGAAGATTCTGGAGCTGACGGAGCAGGAGGTGCCCCATTCGGTAGCAGTCATTACGGAAAACATGGAGAAGGATGCCTATGACAAGATTCACGTGCAAGCGACAATCGTCGTGGAGCGGGACAGCCAGAAAGGAATCATCATCGGCAAAGGCGGTAAAATGCTCAAAAACATCGGGACAAAAGCACGCCGGGACATCGAACATTTGTTAGGCAACAAAGTTTATTTGGAATTGTGGGTCAAAGTTCAGAAAAACTGGCGGGACAAACAAAGCAATTTGCAAAACTTCGGCTATCGAAAAACAGACTATTAGCATGGATTCATTCCATGTTTTTTAGTTCTTGGGGACGGGGGGTGAGTGCCGATGAAACATGTTCATGAAACAGAGGGACTGGTCTTGTTTGCCAGAACGCACCGGGAAAAAGATAAACTGGTGAAAATTTTTACAGAATCATACGGCAAGCGGATGTTTTTCGTCAAACGGGCGATGCGTCCCAATAATCCGCTGACGCCAGCTTTGATGCCTTTTACAAAAGCTGTGTATATCGGCGACATCAGGGATGACGGCTTGTCTTTTTTAAATGCGGTCAAACACATCGAAGGGTTTCAAGTGATACAGCAGGATATTTTTATCAGCGCTTATGCTACGTATATGCTGAATCTGGTAGACGCTGCGATTGAAGACCGTGTGTATGACCCGGCGCTCTACGGCTTCACCAAACAGGCTTTGACAGCTTTGAACAATCAGATTGACCCGGAAATCATCACGAATATTTTTGAGATTCAATTGCTAAACCGTTTCGGTGTCGCAATCGACTGGAGCGGCTGCCGTATTTGCGGCGAGACGCAGGGAAAATTTGATTTTTCACCGGCGTATAACGGCTTGTTGTGCGAGCAGCATATTTACAAAGATGACCACCGGCTTCATGCCGACCCGAAAGCCATTCATTTTTTAAGGATGTTTTCGCAGATTTCATACGAGCAGATCAATCAAATCACTATGAAGGAGTCGACCAAGCAACTGATTCGGCATGTAATCGACGAGCTTTATGACGAATATGTCGGGCTCCACTTGAAGAGTAAAAAATTTATCGACGATATGAAATCTTGGGAAGATACATTGAAAAACAAAAACAATATGCCTGACAGCCGTGATTAAGAGGCTTCAGGCATATTTTTTAATGCTTCATGTGTTGTTTATACAGACGCTGCAGGGAATGGTACAGCGAGCGGCTGTCAAGCAAGGTGATATGATTGGCGAGCAGAAATTGTTCGAACATGTCGAACGTATAATTGTCAGCCATGGTCAAGCCGTAAAAAAAGATAAGGAGCAGGCTGGATTCCTCCATGGTCGGACTTGTTGCAAAGGCGTCGATATAGCTGTCGAAAAAAGGTGCGAACTTGCGGAACGACTGTTTTAATTCGGTGATGTCTTCAATCTTGAAATGCGCCAGAGTGTTTGTATAGCTCGAAACAAAGTGGTAAGCAGAAGGAATGATTTTTAACTTGTATTTTTTTATCAGCAATTTGAGCTGATGCCGATACACGTCGTCAGACCTGATGAACACAAAAAGTTCATTTTGTGATATTGCCATAACGAACCTCCTTTGTAAACTACTTTAAATTTTAGCATATTTCCGGTCAGCTGATAACAACCTTAAATCACAAAAATATTTTTATTGGCTTCAAAATAATTTTATTCAGGTAAGCAGCTACTGATTGTTATACAGTTTTTTAAAAGACAGCGGAGTATAGCCGGTTTCGCGCCGGAAAGTTGCAACGAAATGGCTGACATCGTTAAATCCCGTCCGGAACGCAATAGTTTTGATATCCAGATACGGGTGATTGACCAGCAACTCTTTGGCTTTTTTAAGCGGTATTGCACTAAATAACGGCTGGTGGAAAGACCTAAAAAGCGGTTGAACAGCCTTGTCAAATACTGAGGAGAGACAAATAGACGCTTAGCAAGAGATGACACGGCGATATCATGCGCGTAATTGTCCGCAATATATGCTAATGCCGGTTCAACGTAGGCTGTAAAGAGCGGATGTTTTTCGGCATTTTGTACACCATATCCCGACAATGCGGCCAGCTGTGACAAAAAGCGGAAACAATCAACGGAAAGAGCATCAGGGTCAACCGGCGTATTTGTGTCAAACAGCGCGACATAGTGTTCAATCCAATGTGAAAATGAAAAGGACGTCTGGTTTTCAGCCGTGATATGATCTGCATCGCCAACAATCAGGTGAATGCTCTCTGCCAGTGTGCCATTGAATGTGACAAAACAGGTATGCCAGTGTTTGGCCGTATCCGGAAAATAAACGTGCGGTGTAAAAGGTGGAATCAACATTCCCTGATTTTCTTTTAAACGGATAGTCTGCTGCTTGCTGACTACGGTTCCGCTGCCGGTTTCCGTCTGCAGCCAGTGATAGTACGGGTAGCCGTTAGAGCGGCGAACTTTTTCCTGATGCCAGTGATTGCCGATGCTTTCGATTGACAACGGCAGTCGTTCAGAAGACAGATGATAGTATATCGGCATGGGAGGTCTCCTTTGTTTCGATTTCTCATATAATTTAGTTTATCATACCAAACTATTTCAGACAGCAACAGTTATAATCATGGTAATAACTAAAAAATACAAGTGAGGGAGTTGCGCTGTATGAAACAATTTGAAATCACAGATGATTTTTATCTCAATGGCTACCCGTTTAAAATTATTTCCGGGGCAATCCATTATTTTAGAGTTGTGCCGGAATATTGGCACGACCGTTTGCAAAAATTAAAGATGCTCGGCTGCAATACGGTCGAAACTTACATCCCGTGGAACATGCACGAACCGCAAGAAGGTGCTTTTGATTTCACCGGTATACTTGATATTCGATCATTCGTTAAAATAGCCGGCGAGTTGGACTTATTCGTGATTTTGCGTCCTTCACCGTATATTTGTGCCGAATGGGAATTTGGCGGGTTGCCATATTGGTTGCTGCAATATCCGGAATTGACAATACGCCAGTCATGTCCGCTGTTTATGCAAAAGGTCGGCAACTATTTTGACCGTTTATTTAAAGAGATAGGTGATTTGCAGTTGACTGCTGGCGGGCCTGTTATTATGATGCAAATTGAAAATGAATACGGCAGTTACAGCAACGACTTGCACTATTTAAACAGTTTGGCAGACATGATGATTGACAGAGGCGTGACAGTACCGCTGGTCACTTCCGACGGACCGTGGGGCGATATGCTGGAAAACGGGTCGCTTCCTGATCGTGCACTGGCAACGATTAATTGCGGTTCTGACGTCAAACAGCATTTTAAACGTTTGAAACAATTTCATGGACGAAAGAAACCGCTAATGGTAATGGAATTCTGGATAGGCTGGTTTGATGCGTGGGAAGACAGTAAACATCATCAAACGTCTGTTACAGAGGCGGCAAATGAACTTGATGCAATTTTGTCAGAGGGTTCGGTCAATATTTACATGTTTCACGGCGGCACTAATTTCGGTTTTATGAACGGCTCAAATTACTATGACAAGCTGACTCCGGACGTGACCAGCTATGATTATGATGCACTGGTAACGGAATGGGGCGAACTCACACCAAAATACGAGGCCTTCCGCAAAGTCATCGGTCAATACACAGACTTGCCGGAGATGGATTTGGTGACTGATATTGTGTATAAATCCTATGATCGCCAGTTTGTATCGGAAAAAGTATCTTTGTTTGAATCGCTTGAGGACATCAGCAGCAAGGTAACTTCTGTGTCGCCTGTCAGCATGGAATGTTTGAATCAAGGGACAGGTTATATTTACTATAAAACTGAAATCGACAAAGCGGGCGTCATCGAAGATTTCAGATTGTTGAATTGTATGGACCGGGCACAGATTTTTGTCAACGGGAAACATCTTGCCACACAGTTAGATCAGGAAATTGGTGAAAAACTGACGTTGACGCTCGCGGCATCGGACAGTCAGCTGGGCATACTAGTCGAAAACATGGGACGAGTCAATTATTCTGCTAAAATGCTGCATCAAAAGAAGGGGATTAGTGACGGTGTACTTATCAACGGCGCCCTGCATACCGGATGGGATATTTATTCGCTGCCAATGACCAATCTGCAGCAGCTGGATTTTTCAAAACCGTATGAGGAAGGAGTCCCGGCTTTTTATAAAGTGATTTGCACGCTTGATGAAGTCGGCGACACTTTCATTAACATGACAGGATGGGGCAAAGGCTTTGTCGTAATTAACGGATTCAACATCGGCAGATTCTGGTCTGTCGGACCGCAGCAGAGTCTCTATATCCCGGCACCGCTGCTGAGAAAAGGGGAAAACGAACTGATTATCTTTGAGACGGAGGGTGTCGTTTCGCCGCATGTTACTCTGACTGATACACCAAATCTCGGCTGAATGATAAGAAATGGTTGACATTCTCAAAACCATCTCTTATTATGAATAGTAATCAAATAAATGTGCGCAGAACAAGCAAAGTAAAAAATAGGTCGTTCAAGAGAGCCTGGGATGGTGGGAACCGGGTACTGGCAGTTTTTGAAACAGGCACTTGGGAGCACAGCGAATGAAGTTGCCGATTATATCGGAAGTAGGGTGGAACCGCGAATTATCGTCCCTGCGTCTAGCCAATGTGTTAGACGCAGGGATTTTTTATTTAGCATACAAGGAGGAAAGAAAAGTGGGACAAAAATTAACAGTGCAAGAAATGATATTGACTCTTCAAAAATACTGGTCGCAAAATGGGTGCATGCTGATGCAGGCATATGATACGGAAAAAGGTGCCGGCACTATGAGCCCTTACACCTTTTTGAGGGCGATCGGACCTGAGCCGTGGAATGCGGCGTATGTCGAGCCGTCAAGACGGCCGGCTGACGGACGCTACGGCGAGAATCCCAACCGGCTGTATCAGCACCATCAGTTTCAGGTGGTGATGAAGCCGTCGCCGCTCAATATTCAAGAGATGTATTTGGAAAGCTTGACATTGCTGGGCATTGATCCATTAGCACACGATATCCGCTTTGTTGAAGACAACTGGGAAAATCCTTCCATGGGATGTGCCGGATTGGGCTGGGAAGTCTGGTTAGACGGCATGGAAATCACGCAATTTACTTACTTCCAGCAAGTAGGAGGCCTGGAGTGCAAGCCGGTCACAGCAGAGCTGACGTACGGTATCGAACGCCTTGCTTCGTACATCCAGGAAGTTGAGAGTGTTTATGAGTTGGAATGGACGCATGGTGTTAAATACGGCGAAATTTTTCTTCAGCCGGAGTATGAGCATTCCAAATATTCATTTGAAGAAAGTAATCAGGAGATGCTGCTGCATTTCTTTAATGAATATGAAAAAGAAGCCACACACTGCATTGCACAAGGTCTGGTGCATCCGGCCTATGATTATGTGCTGAAGTGCAGCCACACGTTCAACCTTTTGGATGCCAGAGGTGCTGTTTCAGTGACAGAGAGGGCGGGCTATCTCGCCAGAATCCGCAAGATGGCACGGCAACTGGCCAAGGCATTTGTGGCTGAACGGAAGAAACTGGGTTACCCTTTATTAAAAGACACACGTCAGGAGGAAGAATAAATGGCAAAAGATTTGTTAGTAGAAGTCGGATTGGAAGAAATCCCTGCTCATTTGGTGACGCCGACTGCGGCACAGCTGGAAAAAAAGGTCACAGCTTTTTTTGACAGCCACAGTCTTTCTTTTCAGTCAATCGAGATGTTTTCAACGCCCCGCAGACTGGCTTTTCGAGTCAATCAATTAGCTGAAAAACAGCCGGACGTGTCTGAAAAAGTCAAAGGCCCAGCTAAAAAAATTGCCTGTGACGCTGATGGTAACTGGTCAAAAGCTGCTGAAGGATTTGTTCGCGGGCAAGGCGGTTCCACAGAGGATATTTTCTTTGAAGAGGTAAAAGGTGTCGAGTATGTCTTTATTAATAAATTCACTCCCGGTAAAGACACATTGACGCTCTTGCCTGAACTGAGCGATGTCATCATGCATTTGACTTTCCCGATTTCAATGCGCTGGGCTGATTATGATTTCAGCTATATCCGGCCAATTCACTGGCTCGTTGCTCTTTGGGATGAAGAGATTGTCCCGATGACTATTTTAGACGTCACAGCATCCAACGAATCCAGAGGACATCGTTTTCTCGGCGGCAAGGTAGTTGTTTCTTCTCCCCGCACGTATGAACAAAACTTGAAAGATGACTGGGTCATCGTAGACGCAGAAGAACGCAAACAAATGATTGTATCGCAAATCGACGATTTTTCCCGGGAAAACGATTGGCAGATTGAGTTGGACGACAATTTACTGGAAGAAGTCACAAATCTCGTCGAGTACCCGACAGCTTTCATCGGCAGTTTCTCGGACAGCTATTTGTCAATTCCGGATGAGGTGCTGGTTACGTCCATGAAAGAACATCAACGCTACTTTGACGTGCGTGATGCTTCCGGACGGCTGCTGCCTTACTTTATTTCCGTCAGAAACGGCGATGACCGCCATCTTGAAAATGTCATTAAAGGTAATGAAAAAGTGCTGGTCGCCAGACTTGAAGATGCGGCATTCTTTTATGAAGAAGACCAGCAGCTGACGATTGACGCATGTGTTGAAAAATTGAAAACAGTCACGTTTCATGAAAAAATCGGAACGATGTATGAAAAAATGCAGCGTGTGAGCGCCATTGCTCAAATGATCGCCAGAAAAGAAGGGTTGAACTCTGAAGAACTGGCAGATCTGGAACGGGCTTCTGCCATTTACAAGTTTGATTTAGTCACTAATATGGTTGGCGAGTTTCCGGAACTGCAAGGCATTATGGGCGAAAAATATGCGCTGCTTCAAGGCGAAAAACCGACGGTAGCACAAGCGATCCGCGAACATTATCTGCCGTCATCCAGCGACAGCGCATTGCCGGAAAGCAACATCGGAGCCGTCTTGGCGGTTGCAGATAAAATGGATACGCTGATGACCTTTTTCGCTGTCGGACTGGAACCGACCGGCTCAAACGATCCGTACGCCCTGCGCCGTCAGACATACGGCATCATCCGGATTATCAATGACAAACAGTGGCGGTTCCCGGTAGCAAGAGTCGAGTCAGACGTCAAACAGCTTATCAATCAAGATGTTGATCTCTTTGGTCTGCAATTATCCGATAACGATACAGCCGTCCAAAGCTTCTTTAAAAATCGGATGAAGCAGTGGTTCAGCAGCCAGTCTGTGCGCCATGACATCATTGAAGCCGTGACGGAGTCGTCCCAAGATGATTTGTATCAGATGATGAAAGCGTCAGAAATCCTCAAAAACAATGCGAATGCATCAGACTTCAAATCGAGTATTGAAGCACTGACACGTGTCATCAACTTGGCTCTTAAAGAAGAAGAGCTTTTGTTCAATCGTGGGGGCGAGATTGAGATTGATTCATCTTTGTTTGAAAATGAATCAGAACAGGCACTTTACGACGCTGTCGAAGATTTGGAAAATCATTTTTCCGACAAAACATTAAAAGAAACATATGATGCGTTGAAAAATTTGAGACCGTTGATTGAAGATTATTTTGACAATACCATGGTTATGGTGGATGATATAGCTGTACGGAGAAATCGGTTGAAACAGCTCGCAAAGATTACACGCATGGCACTGTCCTTCGCAAGTCTGGACCGATTAATCGTAAAATAAATCAGTGAAGGGGTAATGACAAGATGAAAAAAATTGAAACAGCAAAAGCACCGGCAGCAATCGGTCCTTATGTTCAAGGAAATATCAGCGGCAACCTGCTATTTTCTTCCGGACAAATCCCGATTGACCCGGCAACCGGCGACGTAACAGGCACCACCATTAAGGAGCAGACCCATCAGGTTATGAAAAACATCGCGGGCGTTCTTGAAACGATTAACGGCAATTTTGATAGTATCGTCAAAACAACCTGCTTTATAGCGAATATGGATGATTTTGCCGAGTTCAATGAAGTATATGCCGCATACTTTGGTGATGTACTGCCCGCACGCTCATGTGTTGAAGTATCCCGCTTGCCGAAAGATGTGCTGGTCGAAGTGGAACTGATAGCAGAGGTAAACTAACTATCAGTTGCTAAAGTAACAATAATCATTAAACGGACAAACAAGGATTTTTGTTTGTTCGTTTTTATTTTTAACAAACAATGGCGTAATAATCTCTATCAGACAGAATTAAAAGAGTTGTTTCCGGCAATTTGTTAACAGCAACAAATAAGAAGCGTAAAATGAACTTATATATCCCCATAGTAAAAGAAACAAAGAAAGCGAGATGATCGAACTGACGATCAGCAAACTAATTTACAGTGAAAAATTAACTTATTTGCAGTTTGTGTTATATTTCTTTATGAGCGCAGGATCGACGGCAGCAGCAGCGGCTGTGTTTGGCACGAGCTTTTTATCATCAAAAGAATATACTATTGGTTGATGAAGGCACGTCGAGTTTGGATAAAGAAAATGCGCTTGATATCGAAGAAAAAATATTTATGGATAATCAGCTGACCGTTACCATGATTTCGCATTATATCAAAGATGAGATATTGGATTATGTAGACATGATTTATGAATTGTAACAAAAAAAGCCTTCCACAAGGCTTTTTTTGTTGCAGCGGTTTATAGTTACTCGTTAAATAACGTTTCAAAGAAAATAAATTCAATAAAAAAGACAGAAGTCATAGACATTTTCCCGCCAGACGTTTAAGTATTGATAAAGAATACTTTCGGAAAAACAATTACGTTTGCATGTATCAAGGTTGTCTGCACACCATTGTTAAATCAGTCAAAGAAATCGGTGATAAAGCGTCACAATGTAATCCGGATATGTTGCACTCGTCATAATCTGCTGCAACCGCAAAAAAAAGATAGCTAATTCAATTCAACTAAGATACAATTAAAAAACAAACGAAAAGGTATGTTTTATGAAAAAGCGAGGGATTATTTTCAGGAAAAACGGAGGGATATAAGCGGATGAATTTTTTCAAAAGAGCATTACTGAGTGTTACCAGACGAAAAGGCAAGTCATTGATTTTATTTGCGGTGATTTTTATTTTGGGGAATGTAATCGCCGGGGCAATAGCCATCGACCAGGGAACTGACAACGTGGAGGAAGACATCAAGAAAAAAATCGGGGCAACAGCGACTGTGACGATTGACCAAGACAAACTGGAAAAATATGCTAATGAACATAACGGTGAGTTTCCAAGTGAAGAAATCAAAGATCCCTCTGTCAAAACGTTAGAGAAAATCAGTCAATTGGCCTATGTAAAGTATTATGATTACAATCACAGAAACATTGCCCAGACCGAAAAAATAAAACGCGTGAAAGTAAACAGAGCCAATGATGACAGCATGATATCTGGTATGTCGTACATGGAGAACTATGTGTCTTTTCAAGGGGTTAACTATGCACCGTTATTGGACATAAAAACAAAAAAGATTTCCTTGGCTGACGGGAGAGTCTTTTCCGACCAGGAAGTATCGGACGGCAAAGCAGTTGCAGTGGTTTCGACATCGTTCGCAAAAGAGAACAGTTTAGCTATCGGCGATAAAGTGGTCATAGATTCCCAAATTGTTTCATACAATGAAGGCGGTGAGCCGGAAGACAAAAGCACGTTTGACTTTCCACTAGAAATCATCGGATTGTTTGACGTTAACAAAGTTGAAAAAACCAGCAAAGAAACAGACCGGAAAAAAAGAGAGATGTTCGGCATGGATGCTGAAACCGAGATGGAAGAGAAATTGAATACAATCTATCTGCCTAATAAACAGGTGTCCAACTATGGCAAGGAGTACTTCCAGCGTGATTTTGATAAAAATCCGCATCACTATGAAATGTTTAACAAAGACGGGACAAACATGTCCAAAGATGAGATTATCTCTTTTTATACCAGTGATGAGATGAATATCGGCACCCCTGTTTATATGCTGAAACGTCCGGAAGATGCTGAAGCTTTCAGAAAGGAAGCGCAGGCAGTGCTCGACAATCAATATTACAAAATACTTGTCTCGACGGATCAATACGACAGCATCGCAGGACCAATGAAAGGCATGTCGAAAATTGCTAAAATGGTGCTAGTTATCGCGGTTCTTGCATCCATCATGATTATCACGCTCGTCGTTGTTTTATTTCTCCGCGACCGGCGTCCCGAACTTGGCATTTATTTGTCTTTAGGGGAAAAACGCGGCAAAGTGATTGGTCAAATCGTCGCTGAAGTGATGCTGATTGCCGTTGCGGCCATCACGATATCCGTATTCACCGGCAATCTGCTGGCAAAAAGCACTTCAAATACATTGATTCAAACACAAAAATCGGAAGCAGCCAGCAATACATCTCCTGCAGATGACTATTACACACTGTCCCAGATTTCTACAGTCACTTATGGTGAAGAGGATGTAATAGCGTCATATAAGATTAGTCTGTCACCTTCTTATATTGTGTTGTTTTATATAGTCGGCCTGGGCGTCATATTGATGTCGACCATTGTTCCGCTAATCTACATAGTGCGGTTGAATCCAAAGAAAATCATGATGTAGGGAGGAAAAGACATGTCAATCATTGACGTAAAAAACGTAGATTACTATTATCAAGACGGTGAACGCCAGCGTTATATTTTGAAAAATACCACTGTTTCGTTCGACAAAGGGACTTTCTACACTATTTTAGGGCAGTCCGGTTCCGGGAAAACGACTTTTCTTTCGCTGATTAGCGGACTAGATGCCCCGCAGAAAGGCGACGTGCTGTTTGAAAACAAAAATATCAAAGACATCGGTTACGAAACTTTTCGCCGGAACGATATCAGCATTGTTTTCCAGCAGTATAACTTGGTGCCGTATTTGACTGCCGTTGAAAATGTTCTGGTACCTATGGCTATCACTGAGAACAAATTACCGGATGATCCTAAATCTGTCGCGTACAATTTGCTGGATTACATTGGAATTGTTGAATCGAAAGCCAACCGCATGGTCAATCAATTATCCGGCGGCGAGCAGCAGCGGGTGGCGATTGCCCGGGCATTGGCAACCAATGTGGATGTGATTTTAGCTGATGAACCAACAGGAAATCTGGATGAAGATATGGAACAAGAAATTGTAGACATCTTTAAAAATCTGGCCCATCAGCACAATAAGTGTGTGATCGTCGTCACTCACTCCAACGAGATAGCGCAGCAATCCGACAAGACCTACTTGCTCCGGAAAGGAGTTTTAACAGCGTATGAGTGATTTTCTTTCTAATTTTGACAAAAAAAATTACAAAGAGACTGTTGAGAAAAAGAAGAAACCATCCTCTGAAACTGCTGAAAAAGCGCCGGATAATAACCCGTCAATTGCCGCAAAGGCTCAAAGCACACACTGCAGGGAAGCAGCCAATAAGCAACCTGCTGCCGAGGCTTTGGAGACTGAACTGCCGGACGATATTGGTGAAGCAGCGGCAAATCAACATGCGTCCAACGAAACAGACTCGCGTGAGGAAGTCATTGAAATAGACCCGGACTATCAAAAAAAGAAACGCAAAAAACAGCTGCTGATAACAGCCGGCATTGCTTTCGGGCTAATCGTGGTTTATGCGGTTTATTTTGCTGCAACCCGGGTCGATATGCCGGATTTCGTGAAGAAACAAGCGAGCGAAGCCCGTCAGTGGGCGGCAGCAAACAGCATGACTCTGGACATCAAGCAAGCCTATTCAGTCAAAGGAGAGGTCAATGATGTGCTGAAACAGTCTGTCCCCGCAGGAAAAAAGGTCAAGAAAGGAACGACAATTACGTTCACCATCAGTAACGGGGCGGACCCAGACGAACAGCTGCCCTTGCCGGATTTTTCCAAAATGACACAATCTCAGGCGGAAGACTGGATTGCCAAACACAAAGCAGAAAATCTGACGCTGATCGGCGAGTACAATGACCAAATCGAAAAAGGAAAATTTATCCGCCTGGATATAGCCAACAAAGAAGTGTCTGCTGAAAAATACCGTCGTCAGGATAATGCCAACCTTTACTACTCAAAAGGCAAGGAGGTTTTTGAGAAGAATATTTCCGTTCCTGACTTCGTCGAAAAAGCCAAAACAGAAGTCGAAACGTGGGCAAAAAAGAATGAAATCGAGATGACGTATGAAGAACAGGACTCTGACAAAGTAGAAGCAGGAATGATTCTGGCGCAAGGCATCAAGAAAGACGAGAAAATTGCCAAACGTGATAAAATGACAGTTACTGTTTCTCTTGGCAAAGCAGTTATTGTGCCCAATTTTGCAGAAATGAACAGCGCCGATGCCGCAACCGCAGTTGAAGGGCTGACGGTGCACGTTAAAAATGTGTTTTCCGATTCGGTGGCGTATGGCCAGCTGATTTCCCAGTCTGTCGAAGCCGGGAAAAAATTGACTGACAAAGATAATAAATTAGTCAAAGTGGTGTATTCAGAGGGACAGCCTTATATCCGTTCGTACATAGGCCAGCTGGAAGGAGACATTCCGAAACTAATTTATGACAATTTCAATTCCAAAGGAGCAAATGTGACATTTTCTGTTTACTATGTTGATTCCAGCCAGGAGCGGGGGGCAATCGTCAATATGAGTGTTTACAATCAATATATTTATCTTGATACGCATATTACGTTTGCCATCAGCAACGGGAGTCATGCCGGGCTGCCTTCAGGGAACACCAGCAGCAGTCAGGAAACTGATTTTCAGCAATAAATGACAGTCTGACACAAATTCTCTGATTCACAGAGCCGCAGATGAATGTGAATCAGAGAATTTTTTATTTTTCTGTCGAATTTTGAATGAAAAGCGAGAGAAAAAAATTGAAAATTTCACAGAACATGTTATAATGTTAAATGTATAAGTGTGTATAAATTAGTCGCCCTGGTTGAGCAGTGCGACTTTTAATTACCACTAGTCCCAGTGCTGGAAGCGAGGTGAACGGCATGTCTCAGTTAATTCCCCAGGATGTGATTGAAAAGGTCCGTCAGGAAAGCAATATCGTGGATATTGTCGGCCAGTATGTGCAACTGAAAAAATCAGGACGTAATCACATGGGGTTGTGTCCTTTCCACGGTGAAAAAACACCTTCATTTTCAGTTTCTGAAGACAAGCAGATTTTTCACTGCTTCGGCTGTGGCAAAGGCGGGAATGTCTTTAAGTTTATTCAAGAAATTGAAGGATTGAGCTTTCCGGATGCTGTTCAAAAAGTTGCAGAAATGGGCCACTTGGATGTTTCCGGTCAAATGCCGCACGTACACACTGAAGTGCGGGACAGTCAGGAACAGCGTCTCATCGCACTTCATGAAGAAGCGCAGGAACTTTACCATCATATTTTGATGAATACGCAATCGGGGGAGGCAGCTCTTGACTACCTGTTGGCGAGAGGACTGACCAAAGACATCCTTGAAACATTTAAAATCGGTTTTGCGCCAAAGGAACGGGTCATTTTGCAGCAAATTTTCAAAAACCGCAATGTGTCAGATGATGATTTGTCACAATCCGGTCTGATGATTCAGACAGACAGCGGCAAATGGCTGGACCGGTTCTATCAGCGCATCATGTTTCCTATCAGAAATCAGCGCGGCAAGGTCATCGGTTTTTCAGGCAGAATACTGGCAGATGAAACATTTGATGACAGCGGTCTGCCGAAATATTTGAACAGTCCTGAAACCAAGTTGTTCAACAAGCGGGTTGTGCTGTTTAACTTTGACAAAGCGCGCGGAGACATCCGCAAGAAAAATGAAGTGATTTTGTTTGAAGGTTTTATGGATGTGATTTCCGCATGGAAGTCAGGTGTACAAAACGGTGTTGCGTCAATGGGGACAAGTTTGACGAAAGAACAGATTGCCGCATTGGAACGGACAACGGACAATGCCGTTATCTGTTATGACGGGGATTCAGCAGGGATAGAGGCTACAGTACGCGCCATTGAGCTGCTGAGTCAGCAAAGCGAGATGCAGCTGACAGTTGTCCGGCTGCCGAATCAAATGGACCCGGACGATTATCGGGTAAAATACGGTGAAGACGCGCTCAAGCAATTTATCCGCAACAATCGGGACACAGTCTTTGTTTTCAAGAAGGAATATTTGATGCGCGGCAAAAACATGTCACTCGAAGCCGACCGGCTGGAATATATCGACCAGCTGCTGCTGGAACTGGCGGAGATTCCGTCAATAGTGGAACAAGATATGTACGCCACACAAATTGCGGAAGAATTCGACTTGTCAAAAGACACCATTTTGCTGGAGCTCCAAAAGAAAAAACGGGCAAAATTTTCTGACACGTCCCGCCGCTCCCGCATCCCGCGTCCTGAGGCAGTCATCCCGCAATTCCAACAAACGCGGAAGATTGATCAGGTCGAAAAAGCGGAGCGTCTGCTGGTTTACCGTCTGCTGAATGAAAGACGAGTCCATACTATTCTTCAGAATAAACAGGATTTTTCATTTGTTCACGATGCGTATCAGGAACTTTATTTACATTTAACAGACTATATTTCCATGCATGATTCAGTGGAAATAGCGGACTTTTTGGATTATCTGCAAGAGGACCGCTTGAAACAACTGATTATTGATATCAACTACATGGATATCAGCGAAGAAAGTAGCAGTCAGGAAATTGATGATTGTTTGTTCGTCATCGCCAAAGCCAATATTCGTTCTCAAATTCAGGAGAAGCTGACATTACAAAAAGAGGCGGTGCGAAATGGCGACAAACAGCGCATTGAAGAACTGACATTTTCAATTATTCAATTGCAAAAAGAATTGAAGAGTACATCATTATAATTACGAGGGAGGCTTTCTTTTATGGCAAAAGAAGCAGTGAAAAATCAGGAAAGTTATAAGAAAGCAGTGGCTGCTTTCATCAAGGAACACAAGACTAAAGGTTCTGTGTTCTATGATGACTTGACTGATAAACTGGCGACACCCTTTGAGCTGGATTCTGAAGAGATGGATGAGCTGATTCAGAAGGTCGAGGATGCAGGTGTAAGTGTTGTAGACGAAAAAGGCGAACCAAGCAAGCGCAGTTTGGAATTGATGAACAAAAAAGCAGCCGATGGGGAAGAAGAAGAGGAAGAAGACTTAATCGCACCGGCTGGTGTAAAAATCAATGACCCGGTCCGTATGTATTTGAAAGAAATCGGGCGTGTGCCTTTGCTCAATGCTGATGAAGAAGTTTCCCTAGCGCTGCGTATCAAAGACGGCGACCAGGAGGCAAAACAGGAATTGGCAGAAGCCAACCTGCGACTGGTTGTGAGCATTGCAAAACGTTATGTCGGCAGAGGCATGCAATTCTTGGATTTGATTCAGGAAGGAAACATGGGGCTGATGAAAGCTGTCGAAAAGTTCGACCACGAAAAAGGCTTTAAGTTTTCCACGTATGCCACATGGTGGATTCGCCAGGCGATTACACGTGCGATCGCTGACCAGGCAAGAACGATTCGGATACCAGTCCACATGGTTGAAACCATCAACAAACTGATCCGTATCCAGCGTCAGCTGCTTCAGGATTTGGGCAGAGAGCCGACACCTGAAGAAATCGGAGCAGAAATGGACTTGCCGGCTGAAAAAGTCAGGGAAATTTTAAAAATCGCACAAGAACCCGTTTCACTTGAAACACCAATCGGGGAGGAAGATGATTCACACTTAGGCGATTTCATAGAGGACCAGGATGCAACAAGTCCGGCGGAACATGCCGCTTACGAACTGTTGAAGGAACAGCTGGAAAGTGTGCTTGACACACTGACTGACAGGGAAGAAAATGTACTGCGCCTCCGTTTTGGACTGGATGATGGCCGGACACGCACACTGGAAGAAGTTGGCAAAGTGTTCGGTGTGACCCGGGAACGGATTCGGCAGATTGAGGCGAAAGCACTTCGGAAACTTCGCCATCCGTCACGTTCAAAACAATTAAGAGATTTTCTGGAATAAGATGAAAGAGGCGAAGCTATTCGCCTCTTTTTTTCATCAATTATACGAAAGGGATGTTATTATGACAAAGAAAAAAATGCTTGCCGTACTGTTTTCTGCCGCGCTGTTGCTGACAGCTGGAGGATGCGCCCGAACGGAAGATGATCCGCCATCGGGCACATCAAAAACCACAGATAGCTCTGAAAAGCCTGCTGTCGACACAGCTGTTTTTAGGGGTAAAATCACAGGTGAAGTCACCCGCGATGACGAAAACAATGTCTATTATATACTGGTGTCGGATGTTGAAACACTGCAAGATCCTGAAGAACTGTCCGATGTGTTCACGAATCAGGAAGTCAAGCTCAATGTACCGGAAGAAGTGCTTACTCCCGCGTTTGATTCGGAAAGCTATTCATCAGGGAACGAAATTGAATTTTCATTGGAACCGCTGTTTGTCACAACCAATTCCATTCCGCCGCAAATTCCCGGAAAATCGATTATATCCGTTAAACTATTGGAAAATTAGTGTTATAATATAAAGCGGTACGACAAGTGAGAAAGGTTATGTCAAATGGATGAAAAAAAATTATCAAAACGTTTAACAGCCGTAGCACGACACGTCAGCCCGCATGCCGTATTGGCAGATATCGGTTCTGATCATGCGTATTTACCGGCACATCTGGTTTTAACAGGGAAAATCGAACGAGCGATTGCCGGCGAAGTTGTTGACGGCCCGTATCAATCCGCCAAAAAGCTGGTGACCGCCAGTCGCTTAGCCGACAAGATTGACGTCAGATTCGGGGACGGGCTGGAAGTCATCCGTCCTGAGGACAATGTGACAGACATTACTATTTGCGGCATGGGCGGCAAATTGATTCGTGATATCCTCGACAGGGGCCGCATCAGCGGTTGGCTGACCGGACAGGAGCGGCTTGTTTTACAGCCCAATGTGGGCGAACCGCTGCTTAGAACATGGCTGACAACTCATCGCTATCGCATTGTGCATGAGGAGATACTGGAAGAAGACCGCAAAATTTATGAGATTATCGTTGCTGAACCAGCTCAGGAAAATCTGTCATTGACTTCGGCTGAATACTTGCTGGGCCCGATTCTGATGAACAACCAGACGGAGGTCTTTCGTAAAAAGTGGCTGCGCGAATTGCATCACAGGGAGAATATTTCGGAACAGCTGCGCTCGGCTGCGGCAAATCATCAGGACAAGCTGGACCATCTCACTAAAGAGATAAACGTGATAAAGGAGGTCGTTTTCAGTGACACTTAACGGGAGAACCTTTATTGAAAAGCTGGAATCGCATACGCCGTTGTATCTGGCAGAAGAGGGCGATCCGGTAGGACTGCATATCGGGACACTCGACAAAGAACTGTCAAAAGTTATGATGACGCTGGATGTCCGTCCGGAAGTTGTGCAGGAGGCCGTAGCCCAAGGAGTCGATTTGATTGTTGCGAAGCATCCGCCAATCTTCAGACCGCTAAAGCATTTGCTGACGGATAATCCCCAAGAACGTATGTACAGTGAACTGCTGAAACATGATATTGCGGTTTATGCGGCACACACAAACATGGATATTATCGAAGGCGGATTAAATGACTGGTTTTGTGAAAAATTAGATGTGCGGGACACGACTTTTTTGCGCCAAACACACGAGATTCATTGTAAGAAACTTATTGTATTTGTGCCTGAAACGCACGCAGATGAGATGCGGCAAGCGTTGGGAGAAATTGGTGCCGGCCGGATCGGGGAGAATTACAGCCACTGCAGCTTTTCTTCCTCCGGAGAGGGGCGCTTCAAGCCGATTAACAGAGCACAGCCGACAATCGGCAAAGTCGGGCAGCCGGAAATCGTTTCTGAAGTAAAAATCGAAGTGGTGTTCCCTGAAACGCTGGAGCGGGATGTGCTGCGCACAATGTATGCCGTCCATCCGTACGAAGAACCGGCATTTGATCTTTTGACGCTTGACAACTTCACGAAAACGTATGGTATCGGGCGAATCGGTGACCTGCCTGAAGCGGTGCCTTTGACTCGATTTATCGAGACTGTGAAACAAGCGTTTGCACTGGATGGCTTGCGTCTCATTACCGACAACGACGAAAAAATGGTCAAACGTGTAGCAATTTGCGGCGGAAGCGGGGAGAAGTTTTATCGTGACGCGCTTTATCAGCAGGCTGACGTGTATATCACAGGTGATGTTTATTACCACACGGCACATGACATGATAGCTGAAGGCTTGACTGTACTTGACCCGGGTCATTACATTGAATTTATTTGCAAAGAAAAATATTTGGCATTGTTTAACCAGTGGAAACAGTCAGAAAACTGGGATGTCGAATTCATTGCGTCAACTATTAATACCAACCCATTTCAATGGAGATAAAGGAGAGATATTGTATGATGTATGACAACTTGTTACCAAGATTTTTGAAGTATGTTAAAACCGAGACACGTTCTGATGCGACCAGCAAAACAATTCCGTCAACCGAGACACAAATCGCCTTCGCTCAGGAACTGAAACAAGAACTGATAGACATCGGTATGGCGGATGTGACTTATTATGAAAAAAACGGGTTCGTGATTGCGACCTTGCCGGCGAATACTGATAAAGCGGTTCGAAGCATCGGCTTTATTGCACATATGGATACCGCTGATTTCAATGCTGTTGGTGTGAATCCGCAAATCATCGAGCAATATGACGGCAAATCTGATATACCTCTGGGTGAGGGCAAATACAAACTGACAGTCGCAGATTTCCCGAACTTGGCCAACTATACTGGTCAGACGCTGATTACCACAGACGGCACAACTTTACTGGGAGCGGATGATAAGTCAGGCATCGCTGAAATCATGACGGCAATGGAATATTTAATCAAACATCCGGAAATCAAACACGGCAAAATCATGGTCGCTTTCGGTCCGGATGAGGAAATCGGGACTGGCGCGGATCATTTTGATGTCGCGGATTTTCCGGTCGACTTTGCCTACACAATGGACGGCGGACCTGTGGGTGAGCTGCAGTATGAGACATTTTCAGCTGCACAGGCAGAAATCACGATTGAAGGCAAAAATGTCCATCCGGGAACGGCCAAAGACACGATGATCAATGCCCTCCAAGTTGCTATCGATTTCCATAACAGCCTGCCTGCTTCTGAGGTGCCTGAGAAAACAGAAGGCTATGAGGGATTCTTTCATTTGCTGAAGCTCGCCGGAGTGCCGGACGCAGCGGAGATGACCTATATTGTTCGCGACCATGACAAAGAGAAATTTGAAGCGCGCAAAAAGCTCCTGATTGATTTGCAACAAAAATTCAACGACCAGTTTGGCGAAGAGCGCATCAAAATGAATCTCTTTGACCAGTATTACAATATGCGTGAGATTATCGAAAAAGACATGAGCATTGTCGAATTAGTTGAAGAGGCCATGACAAATATCGACATCAAGCCGATTATCGAACCGGTGCGCGGCGGCACAGACGGTTCCAAAATATCTTACATGGGCATTCCAACGCCGAATATTTTTGCCGGCGGGGAAAACATGCACGGCCGATTCGAGTATGTGGCACTTGAGAGCATGGAAAAAGCGACAAAATTGATTGTCGAAATCGCTCGTTTGAACGAGGCGAAAGGCTAGTGGCCATTGCACCGGCCATCCCGTTCTATCTGCTGCTTGTCAACGGCTATGTGTTTATCATGATGCTTTATGATAAACGTCAGGCGAGAAAGGGCAGTTGGCGAGTTCAGGAAGGCAGTTTACTGTTTTTAAGTGTACTGGGCGGCGGCTTTGGCGGATTGGTCGCCAGCCGCCTTGCCAGACACAAAACAAAAAAGGTTAAATTTCTGATTTGCTTTATGCTTGGCATTTTGATAGATGTCCTGTTTCTTTGGCAATGGCTTAATATCAGGTAGTTGTAGCACCTGTTTTTTCATACAAAATGTGCCACATATTTTGTGTGAAAAATAGGGTGTTTTTTTTGTCATTTTTTGTTACACTATTACAGGTAAATAATTACCTTCATGTTGCAGTCATCGTATCGCCGGATGAGAAACAAATAGTTAATGTTATTTCAATTGGCGGACGATGCGGCTTGCATGCGTTGCATCTATTGCCAGTGACATGTTTTTTAATTTTTTAAACTTGAGATAAAGATGGTGGAAAGAAACTCAAAATAAGTACAACAATAATTGACAAAAACTTGCGAAAGGACTATTACTTTTGGAAACTTTAAAAATACGTAAATCAGACACTGGTGTCAATCGGCAGTTTCTGCCGTTACTATTTATTTTTGTTTATTCTACGATTCTCATGCTGCTTGTTTCAAAATCGTCATTTATTTATTATATCAACGATTGGGTAGACATAAACAGCTTTTACACGATGGGGAAAGGCTGGCTTCACGGAAAAATACCTTACCGTGATTTGTTCGACCACAAGGGACCATTATTGTATTTTATTTATGCTATCGCAGATTTATTATCACCGCGAACCTATTTGGGTATTCTCTTGTTCGAAATCATGGCAATATTTACCACACTGCTGCTAGTCTATCGGATTGCTGCAAGTTACATGAAAGAGTACGCAGCGGTATGGGCGACGCTATTGTTTTCCGGTCTGCTCGTGGCTTCTCCGTATTTTGATGCAGGAGCGGGTGTCGAAGAATTGTCGTATCCTTTTATCATGTTCACAATATACGCAATTCATAGACTGAATCAGAACGATTTCACATTAACATTCGGCGAAAGCTTTCTGTCTGGCATATGTTTCGGGATGATTTTTTGGATGAAATACACAATGTTGGGCGGCTGGCTCGGCTTTATCGTTGCTTATTTTGTCGTCAGCCTCATTCGAAAAAATGCAGCCGCCTTTTTCTCGTTTCTCGGCTATTTTTTCTTGGGCTTTCTGGCGATTTCTTTGCCGGTAATTGGTTACTTTTTCAGTGTCGGGGCATTGAGCGATTTGTATCACATTTATTTTTATGTCAATCTGGCTGTTTATCCGCCGAATTTTCATTCAAAAATCGGACAACTGGGCAGGGGCACATATCTCTTTATCACTGCTTTCAAACAGGAAGTAGTGCTTAATGCATTGATGATTTTTGCGACTATTTTTGTGATTAACGATAAGGCGATTTTCCGCCATATTGAAACAAAAATGCTGTATACGGCGAGCTTTTTGGCGATGGGCATGGGGACGTTTTTTGGCGGTATCAGCTACAGATATTATGTTCTCGCGCTGTTTCCTTTCGGCTGTATCCCTGTGCTATGCATGTGCAGACATTTTTTCTACCAGAGAAAAAACGATGCGTACTACAACAATATTAAAACTTTTTTGCTGGCATGTTTTACGTTGATTGTGGCGCTGAATTTAAACACCAATTTCTTTGAATCAAAATTTTTCGCCGGCAATAAGACTGTATCGCTCCGTATTCCTGGTGAAAAAACCGACCACTACAAAACAGCCCAGTATCAGTTTGCAAAAATTATCAACCAAGAGAAAAAAGAGAAGCAGACACTGTTGAATTACGGTTTTTTAGATGTTGGTTTGTACCGGGCAGCTGCCATCGTGCCTGATACCAAGTATTTTATGAAACAGAACATCGCTTATGATAAATACCCCGTTATCATGGACACGCAAAATGAAATCATCGATAAAAAGAAAGTTGAATTTGTTGTGTTCCGGAAGCGGCTGAGGGATGACATCGTGCAAGCTGTACCGAAAAACATCCGGAAAAATTACATGCTCATAGCCAAGCACAGCCAATTCGTGACGGGAGAATATACCTATCTGCTTTACAAAGTAAAACCTGCTGAGAAAGAACGTTTAAGCGAATGACAGGACTAGGTTCTTTCACATTTTTCTGATACAATGGATTAATTGGTAAATTTGGAACAAGGACGGACAGAAAAATGACTCATAAAAGAACGGCACGCAAGTTGTTAATCAATATCACTGTTATTATCTTGATGATTTTTATCGTCATCCAAGTCTTGCAAAATTCACTGCATGATATTTTTGAAGGAGTCAGTCAGACAAAGCCGATTATCTTAGCCGGAGTCAGCACGCTCGGTATCGGCTTTTTGTTACTGGAAGGTAAAAACATGGCAGTTATCGCTAGGGAGATGAGTCCGTCTTTTTCATGGCGGGACGGATTTGCGGGGTATTGTTACATTGCATTTTATCGTGTACTGACATTCGGAACCGGCACAACAATCTCAGAAGTGATTTATTACCGGAAAAAAGAGGTCACAACAGCTGAAGCAGTCGGCATTACGAGCGAACACATGATTTTTTACAAGGTGGGGGTGCTGGTATGGGCAGTCACGGGATTTGTGCTGCAGCTGGGGCATTTATACCGGCAGTCGCCGCTCATCATCGTTTTGGTAATATACGGATTGGTCATGACAGGCGGCATGATTTTTTTAATCGTGTTCCTGCTCAACAATGAAGCATTCCATCGCTGGCTGATTAAATTTTTCGATCGTCGTGTCAAGCAGACTTTTCTTCACAATCTTTTTGATAAACTGAATCGGCAAATAACCAGTTTGCGCAGTGTTATCCAAACCAGTGCAACCGATAAAGCAAAGCTGCACAAAGTGCTGGTCCTAAACTGTTTAAAACTCGTGTGCTGGTACGCGATTCCATACATAACATTTATAGGCAGCGGGCAGCGCGTGCCGTTTGTTCAAAGTTTTTGCCTTGTCGCGATTGCTGTGGCTGTCGGCGGCACCATTCCATCCCCGGCGGGCATCGGCTCTTTCGATTTAGTATATGTCTTGTTGTTCCGTCCGCTGACGGGGACAGTTGACGCCATATCTTCTCTGCTGTTGTACCGCTTCGCAAGCTATGCTTTGCCGTTTCTTTTCGGTATCGTCGTTGCTTTAAGAATGAAGGGACTGGCAGTGAAAAATGAGTTGTCAGAATTACGGACAACACAAAAATAAGAATACAAGGAGACTAAACAGATGAGTGATACATTATCGGTTATCGTACCGTGTTACAATGAGCAGGAAACGATTCAACCGTTTATTCAGGCAATAGAACAGATAAAACCAGAAGTGCCGGAGTTGACTGTCGACATCTTATTTATCAACGACGGGTCTAAAGACAACACGCTGGCTGTATTGAAAGAAACATCAAATGACTGGATTCATTATCTTTCTTTTTCCAGAAATTTCGGCAAAGAAGCTGCTTTGCTGGCAGGGTTGGAACATACGACGAAAAGCGACTACATTGTTGTGATGGATGTCGACCTGCAAGACCCGCCTCATCTGATACCGCAAATGTATCGCCTGATTAAAGAAGGGGCGTATGATTGTGTCGGTACCCGACGGGTGACACGTAAAGGCGAACCGCCAATTCGGTCATTTTTTGCCCGACAATTCTACAAAATCATCAATAAAATATCGAATGTCGAGTTCGTTGACGGCGTGCGGGACTACCGCTTGATGACTCGTCAGATGACCGATGCTATTTTGGAACTGAAAGAAGTCAACCGGTTTTCGAAAGGTATTTTCAGCTGGGTCGGCTTTGACACGAAGTATTTGGAATATGAAAATATCGAACGGACAAAAGGGGAAACCTCCTGGTCCTTCTGGTCGCTTTTAAATTACTCTATTGAGGGCATCGTTTCATTTTCTGAAGCGCCTTTAATGCTTGCGACTTATATCGGGATTATTTCATTTGTCATCTCAATTTTTGCGTTGCTGTTTATCGTCATCAGAGCGCTGCTTTTCGGGGACCCGACAGCCGGCTGGCCATCACTTGTTGCTATCGTACTGGCGCTGGGCGGGCTTCAGTTGTTTTGTTTGGGCATCCTTGGTAAGTACCTCGGCAAAACATTCCTTGAAGTGAAAAAGCGTCCGATTTACATAGTGAAGGAAAAAGACATTGAAAAATAGAACAGCTGGTGATGAGATGAATATAAGAAGTTTATTGTTAAATACATTTTCTGTATTGTTTGTCGGCAGTTTTCTCATTGTATTAAGCCTGAGCGTATTCAAACCTTTAGTCGGATTTGCTCTTGATGATATGGAACCTTTGGTCTATAGTAATTATTCGGCACTGAGGACGGCTGCAGGTGCAGTTGGCTTTATATTGCTTTTGCTGCTGATCAAAAGAAAATTAAACTCGCTGAATCAAAAAAAATTGTCTGTCATAGTTATCGGGCTGTTCCTTTGTCTGGTTGTTTTACAGCTGATCACCATATTTGGTGCCCGTTTTATCGCTTATTCAGATGCCGCCAATGTGTTAAATGAGGCCATCCATTTTGCAGAAACAGGCAGCAGGAGTACGGGCAACTATTTCGACATTAATCCAAACAATATCGCCATTACTATTTTTCAGTATTGGTTAATTCGTTTGTCCAATTTATTTTCAGTAAACTATCATTACATATTTGCGTGTGTCCTCATGATTTGCCTTAATTTGCCGATTTGGTTGTTAGGGGATATTTTGAAGAAAAAAATCAATCAGCAGACACAATGTCTATTTATTCTTATATGCCTGCTATTCATGCCGCTTTATACGTATTTGCTTTTCATGTATACTGATCAGTTGGCTTTGTTGTTTCTTGTTTTATCGTTTTATTTTATTACAAACTATTTCGAAAAACCTGCTTATTATTTAATCGTTTTGAGCAGTGTTTGTCTGGCCTTGTCCGTCTGGTTTAAAATGAATACAGTGATTTTTCTAATTGCCGTCTGCGTCATTTTTTTGATACATCTCCCTGTAAAACGAGGAATAATTGCAGCCATAATGTTTTGTGTCATATTTAGCGGCACCTACTTGTCCACGAATGTAATCGAGACCAATCATGGCTATGACAGAAACAATCTGTCTGTCAAAAAGCCCATGACTCATTTTATCAAAATGGGGCTGAACTTTGAGACAGAAGGGCAGTATTCTGGCGAAGATACAAAAAAGACCTTAAGTGCAGGCACGTATGAGGAGAAAAAAGCAGAAAATATCGCTGAAATCAAACGGCGCTTAACGGAAAACAGCCCGGCTGAACTCGGCAGCCATTTTTTAAAAAAGATTAGAAAAAATTGGACTGTCGGTAATATGGAACAGTACAATCTTGTCAGACAATATGCGCAAAGCAACCGGCTCACTAAAGTGTATCACTCACAATCCTCTGCAGTGAGCGTTAATTTTATAAATCAAATGATATATGCAGCATTACTAGTATTACTACTAATTGCCTATCTCCCGACACGACTCAACAAACGCCATGCATTTCTTGACTTGATGGGAGTAACGATATTTGGGGTCTTTCTATTCCACACATTTCTGTGGGAGGTTCGTCCACGGTACATGTATGTCATTTTGTTGTTTCTTGTCTGTAGTTCGGCAGTTGGCATGAATACGTTAGATAAAACGATTGAAAAAAGGCTGATGGACAAGCACAGAAAAGCTTCCAAAGCAGCTTTATGCTTGGGGTTACTGTTGTTCATACTTCCTGCGGGCCACTTGCTGGCCGGACACATCCGGCAAAATGATGCCTTCAAAACAGTCACCATTAATCAAATGAACAGCGGGAACCATTTTACGATGAGTGCTAATGATATAATTGAACAAACTTTTTCGGCGGCTGATCCTTTCAACCAGATTGTACTGGATCAACACATTATAGCCGCTAATTCGGCTATAAAAATTACCTTAACAGATCATAAAAAAAATAAAGTTAAGGAAACCATCATTGCAAATAGCGGTACTTCTGAAAAAAGAATCGACACTCTGGCCTTTGAACAGTTACTTCAAGACGGCAGTTATACCTTGAAGCTTGAAAACCTAAGAGGAAAAACAAAATTAAGTTTTTCAGCCCCTTTTTATGACAAATTTTATAAAACACCGCCTTTAGAAATCAATCAGAAGAGGATTAATAACAGTTTGTTAACGATGAAGGTTACGGATTAAGACATGTTGCAGCATGTCTTTTTTTTAGCCACTTTTTTTGACCTTTACTGACCAAAGGAGTATAATGATGAATATATCGAAGCAATATGAGGGGAGTGTCAATAATGAATCCGGAAAAAATGACGACAACACTGCAGGAGGCAATTGCCGAAGCACAGCAGATTGCTGTTGTGAGAAAACATCAAGACATAGATATTGCTCATGTCTGGAAAATATTCCTTCAACCAAATCATTTTGCTAGAAATCTGTATCAGGATGCTGGAGTCGATACAGATTTATTTGAATTGGAAATCGATCAGGAAATAGATAAGCTGCCGAGTATCAGCGGCGGCAATGTGGGGTACGGGCAAACGCTCTCCCAGAATCTGTATCATCTGCTTCAGGAAGCTGAGCAGCTGAAAAATAGTTTTCAAGATGAGTTCCTGTCAACTGAAATGGTGGTTCTAGCTTTGATGAAACTGACCAACCATCCGTTGACCCGGTTCTTGTCATCGCACGGCATCACTGAAAAAGCATTGCGGACAAAAATTGAAGAAATCAGGGGAGGAGAGCGCGTGACATCACAAAGTCAGGAAGAGCAGTACAAAGCTTTGGAAAAATACGGTATCGATTTAGTCAAAGCCGTCCGAAGCGGCAAGCAGGACCCGATTATCGGCCGGGATGAGGAGATACGGGACGTGGTGCGTATCTTATCTCGAAAAACTAAAAATAATCCGGTGCTGATTGGTGAACCAGGTGTCGGTAAAACAGCTATTGTGGAAGGTTTGGCACAACGAATTGTCAAGAAAGATGTACCTGAAAACTTAAAAGATAAAACGATTTTTTCGCTTGACATGGGAGCTTTGATTGCCGGCGCTAAATTCCGGGGAGAGTTCGAGGAACGACTGAAAGCTGTTTTAAAAGAAATCAAAAAAAGCGAAGGCCAAATCATTCTATTTATTGATGAAATCCATACCATCGTCGGAGCCGGTAAAACTGAAGGCAGTATGGATGCCGGCAACTTGCTCAAACCGATGCTGGCAAGAGGCGAACTGCACTGTATTGGTGCAACGACATTGGATGAGTACCGTGAAAATATGGAGAAAGACAAAGCGTTGGAACGGCGTTTTCAAAAAGTTCTGGTTAAAGAACCAACAGTTGAGGACACAATCAGTATCTTGCGCGGGTTGAAAGACCGCTTTGAAATCCACCATGGCGTGAATATCCATGACAATGCACTAGTAGCAGCGGCCACATTATCCGACAGGTATATTACGGACCGCTTTTTGCCGGATAAAGCAATTGACTTAGTTGATGAAGCTTGTGCAACGATTCGTGTGGAAATCAATTCAATGCCGACAGAGCTGGACCAGGTAACCCGCCGCTTGATGCAGCTGGAAATCGAAGAAGCAGCACTAAAAAAAGAAGAAGATGACGCCAGCAAAAAAAGACTGGCCATTTTGCAAGAAGAATTGGCCGAATTGCGTGAAGAAGCCAATGCTATGAAGATGCGCTGGGAAACTGAAAAAGAAGAAGTCAACCAGTTGAACACGAAACGCAGTGAAATAGACCAGGCCAAACATGATTTAGAGACTGCTGAAAGTAATTATGACTTAGAAAAAGCTGCCGTTCTGCGACACGGGACGATTCCGCAACTGCAAAAAGAATTGCGCGAGCTGGAAGAAAAAAACCAGCAGAACAGCGACAGGCTGGTTCAAGAAGTGGTGACGGAAAATGAAATCTCCCAAGTGGTTGCCCGCTTAACAGGTATTCCTGTGACAAAACTTGTGGAAGGGGAACGTGAAAAAATTCTGCGGCTGAACGAAACATTACATGAACGCGTCATTGGTCAGGATGAGGCAGTGGATGCTGTTTCTGATGCTGTGATTCGTGCCCGAGCCGGCTTGCAAGACCCGAACAGGCCGCTTGGATCATTTCTCTTTTTAGGACCTACAGGAGTCGGGAAAACCGAACTGGCGAAAGCTTTGGCAGAAAACTTGTTTGACTCCGAAGAGCACATGATTCGGATTGATATGAGCGAATACATGGAAAAGCACTCAGTCTCAAGACTTGTGGGGGCACCGCCCGGGTATGTCGGCTATGAAGAAGGCGGCCAGTTGACAGAAGCTGTCCGCCGCAGCCCATACACGATTGTCCTCCTTGATGAAATTGAAAAAGCGCATCCGGATGTCTTTAATATCCTGCTTCAAGTACTTGATGACGGCAGACTAACAGATAACAAAGGCCGGGTCGTGAATTTTAAAAATACCGTTTTGATTATGACCAGCAACATCGGTTCCCAGTTGCTGCTGGACGGTGTGACTGAAGACGGACAGATTGCACCGGAAGTTGAAGAGCAAGTGATGACGCTGCTTAGAGGACATTTCAAACCGGAATTCCTGAACAGGGTAGATGACACGATTTTGTTTACACCGTTAAGTTTGGATGATGTCAAGGAAATTATTGTTAAAATGACTAGACAGCTTACCGAAAGACTGGAAGATCAAGAAATCACACTCGATATATCAGATGCAGCCAAAACTTGGATTGCCGAAAAAGCGTATGATCCTTACTTTGGTGCACGGCCCATCAAACGTTTTTTGACAAAAGAAGTGGAAACACCGCTTGCGAAAGAAATCATTTCGGGGCGTGTGATGCCGAAGAGCAAAGTAACTGTATCAATTATGCACGACCAGCTCGTGTTTGAAAATTCAGTTGTTGATGAAGTATAGATTTAAACCCAACGCGGCACATTATTGTATATGAAACATGTGTGCTTAAGATTTACAGTAAGCACCTCGAGTATTTCAAAACTGAAAAAAATAAAAAATCCCATAAAACCAAAAGAACATACTGGTTTTATGGGATTTTTCTTTGACTTTGCGCAAAAAAGAAATTACTAGTTACTAATAAACGCTTTCTTTCATTGAGTATTATTGTTATGATGTACTCTCTATGCTATAATTATAAGAAACAGTAAGAGATTTTACCAATGAAGGAGGTAGAGTATTGAAACGAAAAATATTCACACTTTCCTCTCTCGTTTTATTGTCACTACAACCAGTGACCACACTGGCTGCTGTTCCTGTCACTAATGTCGAAACAAGCGCAACGACTGAGCAGATAAACGAAAATAATACTAATAACGAGATGAAAGAGGAAGCATCTAAAGAGACTGCTCCTGAAGAAACTGTCGAATCGACAAGCGAGTCCGAATCAATAGACAGAGGTCAGTCAGAATCAACATCAGAAACCAGCTCGACCGAATCAAGTCAGACAGAAGAAACAACCGATTCTTCCGTTGAAACCACTGATTCGTCCGATTCGGAAACTAGCACGACTGAGTCAACCACAGAAACAACAAGTAGTTCAAGTACCACGGAAACCAGTACGGCTACGACGGAAAGCTCCAAACCTAAAAATCCAAAACCGGACAAAACCAAAAAACCGGAGAAGCCTCAGCCCGCTGGCAAAAAACCGGCAGGCGGCGTACAAGGACCGGTACTGCCTCCATATGGCAGTATTCAAACTTACCCGACATTAACGGGCAGCGAGTTTGTTGAAGAAATCGGTCGTTACGCAGCTGTTATTGCTGACAAATACGATTTGTACGCTTCTGTTATGATTGCACAGGCATGTCTGGAAACAGGGTTTGGCGGCAGTTCGTTGTCTCAGGCGCCATATCACAATTTGTTCGGCATTAAAGGCGCCTATCAAGGCAAGTCAGTTAATCTGGGAACATGGGAAGAGGAAAACGGCAAAGCGTATACTACGACTGCCGGATTTCGCGTATACCCTTCTTATCAGGAATCGTTACTTGATTATGTCAAATTGCTGAAAACAGGATTGACAGGCAATGGGTCATTTTACAAAAATACTTGGAAAACGACTACGCTGAACTACAAACAGGCAACAAAAGCACTTACCGGTACGTATGCGACAGACAGCTTGTATGCTGAAAAACTGAACGGAATTATCGAAGCTTATGATTTACAGCGGTTTGACAGCGAATATTCTTATACTTTCTACGAAGTCGCAAACGGAGTCACTTCAAATGATGTGGTCAAGTACAGCAAAAAAACATTAAAAGAATTAAATGAATGGAATCCGACACTTGCAGATATTGAGGAAGATCAGAAGAAAGCGGCAAAAGAAGCTGAGGAAGCAGCAAAACGCGGCGAAACCAATCAGCTGATGCCAACGACCATTCAGCAAGAAGAAGCCAAAAAAGAGGAAGAAAACAAAAAACCGAAAGAACTGAAACTGGTACCCGGTGAAAAAATTGTCATTGGCCGAAAACTGATTAAAGCACATGAAGCAATCAATCTTAATCTTGTGACAAAAGGCAAGTTCAGTGTACCGCTGGCAAAAAACAAATATGTTGTTTCCAGTGAATATGGGCCACGCTGGGGGACGAACCATAACGGTATTGACTTGGCTGCACCATCAGGAACACCTATTTATGCCAGCAGCAGCGGTGTAGTAATTGACTCGGGCTATAGCGGGTCTGCAGGTAATTATGTGATTATCCAACATAGTGACGGCATTTACACAAGTTATTTCCACATGAGCAGACGCGCTGCCAGAAATAATCAGAAGTTGAAGCGCGGCGAGCTAATCGGTTACGTGGGCTCGACCGGTGATTCCACTGGTCCTCACCTTCACTTTGCAGTCGGCAGCGGCTTATGGACTGGTTACATCAATCCAAGAAATCTGTTGGATTTTTAGACTAACTCAAAAACTCTCCGAAAATATTCGGAGAGTTTTTTGTGTTTAAAAGTAATCACTGAAATAAGCCGCTTGATTTGGGATGATGCGTTCCAGCATATGAAGCGTATTGCCGTCAGTGTCTAATCGTTCGATTTTGGCTAAATATGATGGACGTTTATAGCTCATCAGCATGGCAGAAAGCGTTTGGATGTCTAATACAACAGCTTTGCCGAGGGCTTCTCTGGTAATGACAACTTGCCGCTGATCGTCCCATGAGACACCAAAAACACCATTGTTCCACTGAGCGATCGGGTCTCTCACAACAAAGTGAAATGGTTTGCCAACTGCTGAAAAAGGATATTCCGCTAAAAAGTTCTCCACATCAACAATCCGCGCCATAAAATAAGGGGCAATCACTTCTTTAATTTCGCTGTCCTCAAATAAAAATGCAATCGGTTCATTTTTATATGTGTCGCCCTGTACCAGATCGATCATTGAAAAGTGAGCAGAAATAAAATTCCACAAACCTTTCCGCGCTTCTTGATTGAGATAAACCATTTCTTTGATATGAAATATCTCTTCAGCAATCCAGTAGAAAAACATGCCTTGCGCTGTATCGGATTCGTCGTAATACACTGCCGCAATTCGTTCTTCTTCATTTTCCCATCGCCAATACTCTTCCCAGTTCAGCTCAGTCCGGACCATCGCACCATGATTCGTCAATGAGAAGCGGTTGTACACATCTAGTACATCCGGATGATTGATTTCCAGCCGCTCCACATGCCCCGGCACCTTGACTGTTTTCGGCAGCTGAGTATCTTTCAGCTCGAACGTGATTTTGTCGGAGAAGATTTCCCAGCCTTTGCGCCGGTAATACGGAATGTTGTAAGGATAAAGATAAGAAATATATTGTTTGTTTTCGCGCATCTTTTCGAGACTGAAGCGAATCAAATCATGCATCAAACCTAGATTGGCATATTCCGGATACGTGCCGACACCAGTCACACCGGCCATGTTGTACAGTTTATTATGTATATTGACGGTACAAGGATACATGGCAAGTTGGGAAATCAATTCATCATGTTCGGTAAACCAGCCGTAAACATCCGCCTCTCTCAATACAGGGCGTTTGGATTTGACAATTTCCGTTTCGTCCTCATAACCGCCTTCTTCAATGTCAGAATCAGTCACTTGAAAAACGTAGCGCAGCAGTTCATTAAACTGTGCCAGATGTTTTAATTCTACTTTTTTTAATGTGAACCCTTCATGGACAGACCTGTCATCCATCAAATATCGACTCCATTTCTTTCATCTTGTTTTTTTATTATAACAAAGAAGTAGTGAAAATACTTTAAAAATAGCTGAAATATTGATATAATCAATAATGCTGACCGAAAAGAAAGTAGGAGTTATATATGCATTTAGATGATATGAAAAAAAGACAGGAATATATTCGTAACTTCTCAATTATCGCTCATATCGATCATGGGAAATCCACCTTAGCTGATAGAATATTACAGAAGACCGAAACTGTTTCAGACCGGGAAATGCAGGATCAGCTGCTTGATTCGATGGATCTGGAAAGAGAACGCGGCATTACGATTAAATTAAACGCAGTTGAGCTGACGTATACCGCCAAAGACGGTAAGGAATATACGTTTCATTTGATTGACACGCCAGGGCACGTAGACTTTACTTATGAGGTGTCCCGCAGTTTGGCGGCATGCGAAGGGGCAGTACTGGTTGTTGACGCTGCACAGGGCATAGAGGCTCAGACACTCGCCAATGTGTATCTTGCTATCGACAACGATTTGGAAATCATCCCGGTAATCAATAAAATTGATTTGCCGGCAGCCGACCCGGAACGCGTGCGGAAAGAAATCGAGGACGTCATCGGTATTGATGCAAGTGAAGCCGTCCTTGCCAGCGCAAAAGCCGGCATCGGAATCGAGGACATCCTTGAACAAATAGTGGAGTATGTTCCCGCGCCGCAGGGTGATTTGGAAGCACCGCTGAAAGCGTTGATTTTTGACTCAGTTTATGACTCTTATCGGGGTGTTGTGCTGAATATCCGCATCATGGACG
Source organism: Vagococcus acidifermentans (assembly GCF_003987655.1). Classification (GTDB taxonomy): domain Bacteria; phylum Bacillota; class Bacilli; order Lactobacillales; family Vagococcaceae; genus Vagococcus_B; species Vagococcus_B acidifermentans. The sequence continues at coordinate 195,348 of NZ_NGKC01000004.1, forward strand.
GCATTGTCAAGCCCGGCGATACGATTCAGCTGATGAGTAACGGAAAGACATTTGAAGTCACCGAAGTGGGTATCTTTTCACCTAAAGCAGTACCGAGAGATTACCTGATGGTCGGTGATGTCGGTTATCTGACTGCCAGCATTAAAACTGTGCAGGACACCCGTGTCGGTGATACGGTCACACTTGCCAATAACCCGGCAACCGAGCCTTTAGCCGGTTACCGGAAAATGAACCCGATGGTGTATTGCGGCTTGTATCCAATTGATACTGCTAAATATAATGATTTGCGCGAAGCTCTGGAAAAGCTGCAGCTGAATGATTCAGCGCTGGATTTTGAGCCAGAAACGTCTCAAGCTTTGGGATTTGGCTTCCGTTGCGGTTTTTTAGGACTGCTGCATATGGACGTTATTCAAGAACGGTTGGAAAGAGAATTTAATCTGGAGTTGATTACCACTGCACCGTCGGTTATTTACCACGTGAATAAAACCGATGGGACCCAGATTGTCGTTGATAATCCGGCGGAATTTCCAGAACCGGGTGTTATCGATTCTGTCGAGGAACCGTACGTTAAAGCACAAATCATGGTACCTAACGAGTTTGTCGGTGCAGTGATGGAGATTTCCCAGCGTAAACGCGGCGAGTTCGTCACGATGGATTACCTGGACGATTACCGGGTCAATGTTGTGTACAACATTCCGTTATCGGAAATCGTGTTTGACTTCTTCGACCGGTTAAAATCAGGGACTAAAGGTTATGCGTCTTTAGATTATGAAATCATCGGTTACCGTGAGAGCCGTCTGGTGAAAATGGATATTCTCCTAAACGGTGAAAAAGTTGACGCATTGAGCTTTATTGTTCACCGCGACTTTTCATTCGAACGGGGTAAAGCGATTGTTGAGAAGCTAAAGAAATTGATTCCGAGACAGCAGTTCGAAGTACCTGTACAGGCGGCTATCGGTACGAAAATCGTAGCCCGGTCCGATATCAAAGCATTACGTAAAAATGTCTTGGCCAAATGTTACGGCGGGGACGTCTCGCGTAAGCGCAAATTGCTCGAAAAACAAAAAGAGGGCAAGAAGCGCATGAAGCAGATTGGTTCTGTGGAAGTACCGCAGGAAGCCTTCATGGCTGTTTTGAAAATGGATGAGGATGAGCCGAAGAAATAAATTTTTTTGGGATATTGTAAATTATGACACTTCTGCGATGATTAATTGTCTCAAAACAGTACTTAATTTGAAATCGCGTAGATAATACTATTTAATTACCATGGTTATCATTTTATGAAAGTATCTTCTATAAAGGAGATACTTTTTTTGTATCAGAAATAAAATTAGCTTGTCTACCCCTTAGACGTAAAGGTTAAAACAAGCGCCAGAAAGCCTGTTAATTGACAACTGTGACAAATGAGATGAGATACTGTGACAAAATTAGGTTGCAAACGTGAATTTACTACTGATAATATCCTTTATAATGAATATGTCAGGAGGGAAAGAAAATGAATGAACGGATCCGAAAAATTCTGACCACGCTAACAAAGAAGCCTGAAATAAAAATGGCTGAACTGACAAGAGAACTTGGGTTAACCAGACGGCAAATAAATTATGCTATTAACCAATTTAATTCTGAATTGATCACTCAGAATATTCCATGCATTGAACGCAATCATGCTGGAGATTTTATTGTTCCCTTTGAAGTATTACAAATGATATCGGCTCCAAAAAGACAAACTGCACAAATGAATACGATTCCTTCAGATGATGAAAGAAGAGCTTTGCTTACAATGTTCTTAGCAACTAATGAGTATGTAAGTATGGATCATCTTAGCGACTTTCTTGCAGTTGGAAAGACCACTGTTGCAGAAGATTTAAAAAAAACCGATCAATTGGTTCATAAATACTATTTAAGTCTGAAATATGACCGTTTTAACGGTTATCAACTGGAGAATTCAGAACACAAAATCATGCAGCTTATATCAGATTTAGTAAAACGTTATCCTATATTTAAACGAGATGAAATAATCGAACAATTAAGTCCTGATGTGTCAAAAGAAAAAGTTATTCATCTTATTCACAATATGGAACAGATGCTTCATTTGAGCTATTCTGATGAATCATTAGAGTACTTAAAAACGACTTTACCACTATTTTTAGTTCGTGGTCTCGGAAAAACTAAGCAGGGAACAAAAGACTTTTTTGAAGGCAATGTAAGAGACACTCCTGGACAGGCTACACTGGACTAGACAATAAAAATAAGGTGTGTAAACTATAATAAAACACACTGGAGGAATCAACATGTCAGAACGTAGACCGAGACGGACATTTACCAAGGAATTTAAACAGCAAAT
>NZ_NGKC01000040.1 GCF_003987655.1 Vagococcus acidifermentans
TAAAAATAGTATATTGTAACAATATCCAAAGTCCTATGGTTACTGGAATACTAAAAAAATACATCCTTCTTCCTGATTTAAACTATACAGATCAACAAATGAGGCACATAATAATCCATGAATTACAGCATATTAAAAATTTTGATATTTATATTGAGTTATTATTAGAAATATTGGTGATAATATATTGGTGGTTTCCGCCAATATATTTACTGAAAAGGCAACTTGACTTAATAACTGAAATGAGAGTGGATAAACAAGTGATGGATCTGCTTGATCCTAATGAGTATATGGATTATATTGAAACACTTATTTTTGTTAAACGTGCTGTTTTAACTACTGAAGATGATTTTTATCCTGATAATATAGTACATCTCCCGCTTGTAAAAAAAAATAAAAACATGTTAACAAAACGAACGTATAATATTCTTGGGAATATTGACTATAAAAAAACAAGCTTGCTTTCTTATCTTCCTTTAGCTGCTGGGTTCATCTTATTGCCATTTATTATATTTGAGCCTTATTATATTCAAAACGAGCAACTAACTCATACCGTAGAAATTAAAGATTACCAAAATTCATGTATTGAGATTGTTAATGGAAAACATTATCTCATAGTGGAAGGCAAAAAAATTGGTGAAATTGAAGATCCAAACGATAGTGCGCTTAAAGGAATAAACATAGTAGAAAAGGATGAAAAATGATGAAAAAAAGTAAAATGTTGTTATTCATTTTAGGTATAATAGGTTCAACTTTGGTTTCTACTAGTACAGTGTCAGCTGATGAAAGTCAACCGCTTACTCTCTAGAATATTGAGAATGAAACCACAACTATTAATGAAAATAGTACTCGTACAAAAAAAGCAGATATCATTGATGATAAAGTCCATATAATTGTGTAAAAGATAAAAGGCCATGTAACAGCCCTTTTACGGTACAATGTTTTTAACCACAAAAACATACCTAGGAGGACTTTACATGACCCAAGTACATTTTACACTGAAA
>NZ_NGKC01000005.1 GCF_003987655.1 Vagococcus acidifermentans
AGATGGCCGTCCCGCGACCTCTGATGGTCGCATGTGGTTATTCCAAACACTGGATAAAGCCGACCATCCCGTTGTTTTCTATCATGCGTCTCTGACGCGAGAGCGTCAGAACATTCTCGATGTCCTGGCGGACAGCTTTCACGGTTACTGTCATTGCGATGGTTATTCCGCTTATCAGCATATCCCCGGTTTAACCGTTGTCGGCTGCTGGGCGTATATGCGACGGAAATTTCATGAAGCGGGTGATGACCAGGGACAAGCCGCTATTGGTCTTGCCTATTGTAACCAGCTGTTTGCGCTTGAGAGAGAATTTAAAGACTTGTCGCCTTCTGAGAGAAAAACGAACCGGCAACGTCATCTGCGACCTGTCTTAGAAGAGTTTTGGACGTGGCTAGAAAATTTGCCAGTTTTGAGTAAAAGTAAACTGGGGAAAGCAGTGGCTTATGGGCTAAAGCTGAAAGAAGCGTTGATGCGGGTTTTGGAAGATGGTCGTCTCGTCTTATCGAATAACTCAGCGGAAAGGCATATCCGCCCGTTGACCATTGGACACAAGATTTTTCTTTTTTCAACGAGCGAAGCCGGGGCGGAAGCGAATGCCATGGCCTATACCATAATCGAAACAGCTAAGGCCAACGGCCTCAACCCGTATCGCTACCTTTGTCGCCTCTTTTCTGATTTACCTAACGTGGAGTTTGGACAGCATCCAGAATTATTGGAAGCGTATCTTCCGTGGTCAAAACAAAGTCAACAAACGTGTCGCTAAACCCTATAGAAAAGAGCGCCAGATAAGTTGGATGGTTTTCTATGAAAATCATACCTTATCTGACGCTATTTGTGCGCCCGTGTGATTATTACCCGCTTACAAAAAAAGAGTGGATGTAATCCACTCTGAAAAGTTGGTTTTAGTGTTTATTTCAACACATTAAGATTGACTATTTTCGTACCGTGAAGTTCATTTGCTTTAAGAAAGCCGCTGACTGCCTCCGCATTGCGGTACGTGATGCCGCCGCCGGGCATGATGATGATGCGGTTGTTCGCGTATGAAATCAGGTCGTTGATGTATTCCAGATTCTGTTCGATGGGTGTGCCAGCAGGGCCGCCGTGGGTCAGGATGCGGTGGACGCCGTTTTCCGTCAGCCAGTCGATGGCTTCAAATTGTTTGTCAGGCGACATGTCATCAAAAGCCATATGAAACGTCATCTGCAAGCCTTCAGCCGCTTCAATCAATCGGGTCATGGCTTCTTCATCCAGCCAGCCGGATTCGTTGAGGCAGCCGAAGACCACTCCGTCAACGCCGAGTTTTTTCGCTTCGATAATATCGGTGTGCATGATTTTCAACTCAGTATCTGTGTAAATAAAGTTGCCGCCCCGGGGACGGATGATAGCCATCACAGCTACTTCTTTTTCGTGGCAGTAAAGAATTGTTTCTTCCATTACGCCTGTACTGACTGTGGTTCCGCCGACTGCCAGATTGTCGCACAATTCAATGCGTCTGGCACCTGAGGCAATGGCTTTTGGTATCAATGTAAAATTTTCTGAACAAAATTCTTTAATCATGTGTTTATAGGTCTCCTGTCTATGTCATCTGATGCGGTTATCTGTGTTACTTTTTTAAAAAGTAGTATGATATGATTATAGTATAATTTTGCAGAGGAGTTAAGTGCATGTTGCAAAAGAAAATTGATATGGGCTATGAATTTATTGCCGAGCACCGTATGCTTTTCCGCTGCCCGAAGTGCCATGAAGCGATTACGGAGACACGGCCGTACAGCATGATATGTGCCAACGGCCATCAATACGATTTGTCGAAAAAAGGCACGCTCTATTTTTTGAGTCATCAGATTGCGACCGAATACAATAAAGAGATGCTGCTCCACCGCCGGCAGATGATTGCAGACGGCTTGTATGGACCGCTCTTTGACCGATTGGCCCCCTACATGCCTGCTGGCGCTGGTGCGGTTTGCATCGATATGGGTTGCGGCGAGGGCAGTTTTCTGAAAAAACTGGTGCGTCCGGATCATATTGCTGTCGGATTCGATATTTCGAAGGACGGTATTTTTCTGGCAACTGATTTTAGTGAGCAGGCTTTCTGGTGTGTGGCAGACATCACCAACATGCCGTTCCAAGACGCATCGGCCGATGTACTGCTGAATATTTTTTCGCCTTCCCATTACAGCGAGATGGCACGAGTGCTGAAGCCGGACGGAGTAGTGCTGAAAGTCATCCCTGAAAGGTATTACTTAAAAGAGCTGCGCGAACGGTTTTACGTTGATCAGACTGAAAAACAAGACTACTCTAATGATAAGGTCTATGAAAAGTTTCAGGATGCCTTAACAGTTGTTGCCGAAGAACGGCTGACGTATACGTATCCGCTGACCAGCGAGCAGCAGACGCATGCGCTGTTGATGTCGCCGATTCAGTGGGGAGCCACAGCCGATGCGCTGACCTATGCGGCAGCGCATCCCATGACAGAATTGACTGTTGATGTCCGCGTGCTGGTGGGAAAATTTAAATAACCTATGAAAACAAATTTTCTGCTTGCGAAAATAATTTGAAAATGCTATACTATAAGAAAGCTATTTTTCAGCAGTTTTTATCAGATTCCTGTTCTGATAAAAGTTGATGAGAGGTGGCTCCATCAACGTAGCGACTCGCAGTGAATTGACACCGAGGCGATACGTTTTTTTTATTTTCGAGAGAGGTGTATTCATGAACCATATTGTTTTGTTTGAACCGCAAATCCCGGCGAATACCGGTAATATCGCGCGCACGTGTGCGGCGACGAATACGCCGCTGCACTTGATAGAACCGCTTGGTTTCTCCACGGACGATAAACACTTAAAGCGGGCAGGACTGGATTACTGGCATGATGTCTCAATTACTTACTATCCTGACCTGACGTCTTTTTTAACGAGTATTGCTGATGAACCGCTCCATCTGATTACCAAGTTTGCCGAGCGCATTTATACAGATGCCGCTTATAATGACGGCAGAAACCACTATTTTATGTTCGGCAAGGAAACAACGGGACTGCCGAAGGAATTGATGACAGAACGGCGGGAGGATTGTTTAAGAATACCGATGAACGATGAGCATGTGCGCTCACTGAATTTGTCCAACACCGCGGCTCTGGTATTATATGAAGCGTTGCGTCAGCAGCAGTTCAGCGGGCTGGATCTGACACATCACTATGACAATGATAAATTAAAGGGGTGAACAAGGATGGAACTGTATTTTACGCGTCACGGCAGAACGCAATGGAACCAGGAAGCGCGCTTTCAAGGGCGGGATGGCGATTCGCCGCTGCTGCCGGAAAGTTATTTGGCAATCGAAGCACTGGGGGAACGCTGCCGGGCGCTTTCGTTTGAAGCAGTGTATGCCAGTCCGTTAAAGCGGGCACGCGACACCGCTGCCGGGATTGTCGCGTACCAAGACCCGCGTCCGCCGATCATTTATGATGACGGGCTGCGTGAAATCGGCATGGGTCAGCTGGAAGGGCAATTGATAGCGGAGGCCCGCAAATTGTATCAACCTGAGTTGGATGCCTTGCGCCACCGTCCGGACCGGTTCAATCCCGAGCGCTTCGGCGGAGAAGACTATCAAGCGATGCTGAGCCGCTCGCTTTCAGTTATCCGCCGTGCATGCGCAAATGCTGAAAAAGGGCCGCTGCTCTTTGTCAGTCATGGCGTGACGCTGACTGGTGCGATTCAGACACTGGTCGGAAAACCGTTGTCTGACGTCAGAAAAATGGGCGGCCTTGAGAATAATACGCTGTCCCAGGTGACGATTGACGCAGACGGGAAAGCAACACTCGTATTATGGAATGATGCGTCCCATTTGCGGATGATATCACAAAAAAGTAGGTGATGGCATGCGGCAGGAATCATTGCTTCCGGAAATGCAGACAGAAAGTTATCTCGTCGGTCAAATCCAAGCAGTATTTTATGAAAACCCCGCCAATTTTTACAAGGTTCTGTTAGTCAAAATTTTGGAAACGAATACCGCCTTTGACGAAAATGAGATTGTCGTGACCGGCACCTTTGGCCAGATACAGGAAGAGGAGCAGTACCGATTTGTCGGCCGTTTTGTTACGCATGCCAAATACGGCAAGCAGTTTCAGTCGGAACGTTACCAGCAGGAAAAGCCGACTTCAGCAAGCGGGGTGATTGCCTACCTGTCCAGCGACAAGTTTCCGGGGATCGGGAAAAAAACAGCCGGGAACATTGTGGCGGCTTTAGGTGAAGATGCCATCGAAACCATCATCAACGACCCGGAATCCCTTGCCGGCATCAAAGGGCTGAACAACCAAAAGCGGACACTCCTGCTGGAGAGGCTGCGCGAGAATTACGGCATGGAAAAAATCGTTGTCGGGCTTTCGCAGTACGGGTTCAGCAATCAGCTGGCTTTTGCCATTTACCAAGTGTATAAGGCCGACACGCTGGATATTGTTGAAGAAAACCCGTATCAGCTGGTGGAAGACATCGACGGCATCGGCTTTAAAAAAGCCGACAGTTTGGCCGAGCAGCTGGGCATCGCTGCTGACTCGCCCAAGCGGATACGGGCGGCGATTCTGCATGAGGTACTGCACACGGCTCTGACGACAGGGGATACTTATCTGGAGGCGAAAGAGTTGCTAGAGACAGCTCTCAACACACTGGAAAAAAGCCGTCCGGTCGAAATCCATCCTGACAGTGTGGCGCAGGAAATCATTTCGCTGGCTGAAGAGGGAGCGATCATTCAGGAAGGGACGCGTCTGTATGAAAAGACGCTTTATTTTTCTGAATGGGGCATCAGCAGCTCGATTCAGCGGCTGCTTGCGCGCAAAAAAGAGATTTTTTATGCTGATGAAGACATCGAAAAAAGTTTGCGCCTGATTGAAAAGCGGTTCGGCATTGTGTACGGCAACTCGCAGCGAGAAGCAATCAAGGAGGCGCTGAAATCGCCGCTGTTTATTTTGACCGGCGGACCCGGGACCGGTAAAACGACGGTGATTAACGGCATCGTGTCAGTCTTCGCTGAACTGAACGGACTGTCGCTGGACATTGCGGATTATACGCAGGACGTTTTTCCGATTTCTTTGGCGGCGCCAACAGGGCGTGCCGCCAAGCGGATGAATGAAACAACCGGACTGCCGGCCAGCACGATTCACCGGCTGCTGGGGTTGACTGGCAGGGAAAAAGATGTGCTTGGCGAAACGCGTGAGTTGGACGGCGGTCTGTTGATAGTGGACGAAATGTCCATGGTGGATACGTGGCTGGCCAATACCTTATTCAAAGCTGTCCCGACAAACATGCAAGTCATTCTTGTCGGCGATAAAGACCAGCTGCCGTCAGTCGGGCCGGGTCAGGTGTTTACAGACTTGTTGGCGGTGGCGGACATCCCGACCTGCGAGCTGACAGAAATTTACCGGCAGGAAGACGGCTCCAGCATCATCCCGCTGGCGCATAATATCAGGAACGGACAGATTCCGGAGGACTTGCTTGTGAATCAGGCGGACCGTTCATTCATCCGCTGTTCCGCCGGCCAAGTGGCGTCAGTGGTGCAGCAAATCGTCTCGAGAGCCAAAGAAAAAGGATTCACGGCGCAGGACATGCAAGTTTTGGCGCCGATGTACCGCGGCATTGCCGGGATAGATGCGCTGAACCAGCTGATGCAGGAAATACTGAACAGCAATGAAGACGGCCGGCGGAAAGAAGTGCAGTGGCTGGATAAGACGTATCGCATCGGCGACAAAGTCCTGCATCTGGTGAACAGTCCTGAAACCAATGTGTTCAATGGTGATATCGGCGAGATAACCGGCATCACGTTGGCCAAGGACACGGAAGATAAAATAGATGAATTGACGTTGTTGTTTGATGACACAGAGATTACATATAAACGGAATGAATGGCAGAAAATCACGCTGGCTTACTGCTGTTCGATTCATAAAGCACAAGGCAGCGAGTTCAAGATGGTCATCTTGCCGATGTTGAAACAGTACAGCCGCATGCTCCAGCGCAAACTGCTGTACACTGGTGTGACGCGGAGCAAAGAGTTGTTGATTTTAATCGGCGAGCCTGAAGCTTTTGCGGCTGCTATCGCGAATCAAAGCATCAATCGGCGGACCGGTCTTGTCGAAAAAATCGTCCATCCCGACCGGTTGTCCGCCGAGACATTGGAACAGATGGACCAGCTGAACCGCAAACAGAAAGAAGCGGCGGTATCAGCCTTTGACGAGCCGCCTTCAGCCGCAGAATCAGCCGAACGTCCGTCTGATGCGAAACAGGGCAGTCTGTTCTCAGACGACATACCATCTCAAGAGCCGAAAGAATATCGGCTGACAGCTGCGCTGGTCCACGCGGGCACTATTGACCCGCTGATTGGCATGAACGGCGCAAGCCCATATGATTTTGCCTGATGCAAGCTGCCGGCCTGTGTGTGATATAATAGGGGAAAAAGTCGGTTGAGGAGCAAAATCATGCACATTATCAATTTTACGAAAGAAACTAAAATGAGCAGTATCACGGATGTGTTGCCGGGCGAGATGGTGTTTATTGTTTGCCAGCGGCGCGATTTCGCTGCCGTTAAACAGCAGCTCCATCTGGACAGCATGTCCCAGTCAGAAGCCGTCGTTAAACGCAAAGGTGTCACGTTTGAAAGCGGCGCTGATTTTGATTTGATTAATCTGGTGCAGTTCCGTTGGCGCCGGACGCTGTTTGAATTTGAAAAACTGCGCATTTACCGGAGCCAGCATTTTATCGTGCTGGAGACGCAAAATGACGGCTATTTGTATGAAGAACTGCTGGCATGGCTGGCACGGGATTCTTTTCAAGAACAGACACTCATGGACAGCATCAGTTTTGCGTATTGTCAGGTCTTTGAGTTCCTGCTGGACCAAATGTTCGAAGCGCTGTTTTCATTTGAGGACGAGCTGGAGGAGATGGAAGTCAGCATTCTCGAAAACCGCTACAATAAGTTCTCGTTTGAACGGCTGATTGCATTGAAACGGCAAGCATTCCGTGTGAGGCGCTACTTGCGTTCCACGCTCTATGTCGGCGACGAGCTGCTCGTTGACGAAAATAATTTCATTGAAACGGTAAACCGGAAATATTTTACGAACATCGACACGAAAATCAACCGGTTGTCCGAGTATAGCGCCGACTTATATGAAAAGAGTGAGGGCCTGCTGGATATTTATGATATCATCATGAGCCAAAGGTCCAATAATTTTCTTAATAAATTGACTATTTTAACCGCAGTCGCGACGCCGTTGACGGTGATTTCCGGTATTTACGGTATGAATTTTGTGAACATGCCCGAGCTGAAGCATCCTTACGGTTATTTTATCGTGTTGGCCATCATGCTGGTATCGGTGGTGCTGACACTGCTGGTGTTGAAATGGAAGAAACATTTATAAAAAAAACCATGCCCAGTCCGCTTTCACAAATGGACTGGGAATGGTTTTTGCCGTTACAGCCAAAAAAGCCGTTTGGCAGTGCTGAACTGGATATCATAGGGGCGGACACCCATTTCTTCGCCGTCGGTTTGGCCGGCTTGCGGCACGGTGGACACGATTTGTAAATGGCGTGACACAAACCGGTGCACATGCGCTGATGTCAAATGTTTTTTGCGGATCAGCAAGAGCATCAGATAAAAAATCTTGATCAGCGGAATCCGTTCAACGACAATCAGGCTGAACTCGTCCTGGGTGACATCGGCTAAAGGGTCGATAGCCACTCCGCCGCCAAAATATGGGTGATTAGTTGTGGTGCACAAAAACGCATGTTCAAATGCTATCGTCTGTCCGTTGGCGCTCACTGAAATAGGAAACCCTTTTTGCCGGAACAGGATTTTCAGTGCGGCACTCAAATAAGACAGTGAACCGAAGTTAAATTTATTCAGCCGGGCTTTGTTCTCAGACGCATTGGCAGCGGCGACGATGGCTGCATCCAGTCCAATGCCTACGTTGTTGACAAATAGCTGTTGTTCTTCAGCAATCGCTTCTGTATAAGACAGGATGGTCAGTTCTTTCGGCTTAGTCGTTGTCAGAAGATGCCGAAGTGCTTCTTCAGGCTGTCGGGAAATCTTGGCGGCGCGTGCAAAATCATTGCCAGAGCCAGCCGGGATATAGGCAACAGGTATCAGCGGCTGCTCTGCCAGCGCATTGACGACTTCATGCAGCGTGCCGTCGCCGCCGATGACGACCAGAAGCGGGAAAGGTTCCTGTTTGTCGGTCTCTTCATGCCACGGCACAAGCTTTTCGGCAGCAACAGCCGCAGCTAGATCGATGGCGTGTTTCGGATGTTCTGTTTTGTAAACAGTGTATGCAATCTGTTGTTTTTCCAAATTGTCGATGACCAGCTTGGCAGTCTGCCCGCCCTTGCCGGCGCCTGCGTGCTCATTGACAATAAGATGCAGAAAAAATTCAGTCATAGTCTGTCTCCTCTCAGACACATATTATAACAAAAATGCTTCTAAAAGGGTGAAATTCGGATTTCGAACGAAAAACAATATTTTTGTAAAAAAAATAGGAGTGTATTATGATGAGGATATAACAGACTAGGAGCGTGAAATAATGAGTACGAAAAAAATCGGTATTGTTGTCGGCAGTCTTCGGAAAGAGTCTTTCAGTAAGAAAATCGCAGCTAATATGGCTGAATTATTCCCGGAAGGCTTTGAAACGGAATTTATTGCCATAGATAAATTGGACATGTACGACCAGGACTTGGATGATGAAAACCGCCCGCCTGCTGCGTGGACCAGTTTTCGTGAACAGCTCGGTCAGTATGATGCGTTTATGTTTGTCACGCCTGAGTATAACCGCTCAGTGCCAGCAGTGTTGAAAAATGCGCTGGATGTCGGCTCGCGTCCGTATGGCCAGAACAAATGGGGCGGCAAGCCGGGGGCGGTTGTCAGCGTTTCTCCGGGTGCCATCAGCGGGTTCGGTGCTCACCATCACTTGCGGCAAGTACTGGTGTTTTTAGATATCTATACAATGCAGCAGCCGGAAGCGTATATCGGAAATGTTGCTAACATCTTGGACAGCGAAGGCAAGGTGACCAATGAGGGCACACTTGATTTCTTAAAACTGATTGTCAATTCATTTGTGGATTGGATTAATAAGACATCAAACTAATCCACTTGCCTGCGTTACACATAAAACTAAAATCGGCATGACATCGAAGACGTGAAGGGATGCCATGCCGATTTTTTAACAAAGCAATGGTCTGGAGGGAAAACAATGCTCAAAACTGAAATGGAAGCACTGGCGGGTCAGTTTACCGGCCGAAAAGAATTTATTGAAGACGGCTACTACCGCATACAAATGTTGGACGACAGCCGGTTTGAGTTGGCGTTCATGCTGGCTGACTCATGCGGGACGACAGCCTATCATCCGCGCATTGTGGCAGAGGTGCGGGGAGAAGAGGTTGTGCCTGTGTCGCTTTTGGATTACGTGTCGCACCCAATCAAAAACATGGAACGGACAGAGGCGAACGGGGCGGAACTTGACGAGGCGCTTGCCGCGCTGGTTGATAAACTGCGCCGGGCTAAAGCTGTTCAAGATTAGGTCCCTGATGATGAGTGTCCGGCGGCATCTGCAGTAAAAATTTGCGGTTTGTCTGGCATATTGTGTGAGAATCGTGTAAAATAACTTTGGTGTGATATGTTCACACATTTTCAGCAACATAATTGCTGCGCAGTTCGTCGACCATCCTGCGTTATCAAAACTAGGAGGAGGAATAATATGGAAAAATCAAAAACGCATATGCTAGTACAAAATGCGTTGATTGCATCGATTTATGTCGTGCTGACACTTGTCGTCGCACCTGTTGCACAAGGACCGATTCAATTTAGAGTGTCGGAAAGCCTGAATCATCTGGTAGTTTTTAACAAAAAGCTGATGTGGGGCGTCTTGTCGGGCGTCATCTTCTTTAACCTGTTCTTTTCAGATGGCGGGTTGCTGGATGTGGTGTTCGGCGGCGGGCAGACCTTTTTGGCGCTAGCAGTGGTTGCCGCATCGGAAAAATGGCTGCCGGATGTCCGCAAAAGACTGGTACTCAATGTCGTGGTCTTTTCGCTCAGTATGGTCCTGATAGCGATAATGCTGTCGCTGATTGGAAACTTTCCCATCGGTTCGCCGTACTTTTGGGCTGTTTATGGCTCTACCGCATTAAGTGAAGCAATCATTATGGGCGTGTCGGCGCCGGTCATGTACTGGCTGAGCAGGCACACACCCCTTGCATACGTCTAAAAAAAGCTTACAAGCCGCGTTCGTTGCGGGCTTGTAAGCTTTTTGCTATTCCATTTGAGCTGTGGCGAGGTCTTCGATTTCGGCCACGAAGAAATCTTTCCGTTCCAAATGTCTGACGATTTCATCACACACCTCTTGTGTGGTGTCGGCAGGCAAGGTAATAATTGTCCGGCGGATGTACTCGTCCTTTCCTAGATCCAGTGTGATGCAGCTGGCAATTTCCGAATACTTGGAAATGATTTTTGTCATGTTGGCCAAGTCGCCTTTTTTCCCGGTTGAGGCGATGGTCAAAGTGAAGCGCCCTTCGTTGACATTCCAAGATTGGGAGAGAATATTCAGCAGCTTGCTATGAGTCAAGATACCGTAAAACAAATTGTCCTGGTCCAGCACAGCAATGTACGGCAGTTCTTTGATGGTGAAAAAAATCTTGAAAAATGACGAATTCAAGTGGATATATTTTGTCGCGTTTTTCAACAAGTGGGTGACTGGCAGCTGCATGTCGCCGCCGTTTGCCTTATGACGGTAAATATGCATTTTGTATATATTGCCACGGAATATTTTTCCAGTTTCATCTAAAATCGGAACACAGCGGAATCCGGATTCTTCAAGAATGTCGAGGGCTTTTTCCAGTGTACATGATTCAGTGACAGTGGTTAACTGCCTTTTTGGGATAACAACAGATTCGATTAACATGATACTCAAAACCTCCATCTTTATTCTGGTTATATGATAACACATCTGTTTTAGAAACAAAACAGCGATTTTTGCGCTGCCTCGGCACTTGCGGGCTATTTGACAGCTTTCGGCGAAAATGATAGTATTGTGAAGAAAAAAACAGCGTCTGGGAGGCGTCAGGATGGCTAAGAAAAAAACAACATTGGCATGCTCGGTCTGCGGGTCGAGAAACTATTCCAAATCTGTCAACGAAGGACAGCGGACAGAACGTTTGGAAGTCAAAAAGTTTTGCAAATATTGTAAAAAACATACGCTGCATCGTGAGACAAAATAATTTTTTTCAAGCCGCTGCGAGCCGTCGGGCGGGTGCAAAAAAGATTTTAAAGCGTTATTCCAAAGCAGGCTCTTGAATCCTGAAGCGAATACCGCTATAATGTAGCTGTTGATGTTTATTACGAATAGAAAAATACAGTGGTCAACTGTTACATGTGAGAGATAAATTAGTGTTCAGGAGGTTCCAGATGAAAAAAGAAAGTTTTTTTGCCAGTGTTAAAAATGAAATGAAAATCGTCACCTGGCCGTCAAAACAGAAGTTGAGAAAAGATTTTGTGACAGTCGTGCAGTCGACATTGATTTTCGCGGCATTTTTTGCGATTGTTGACAATGCTATTAGTTTTGTTCTTAAATTGTTCATGTAAACCGCAGAAATAACTAGAATAAATAGCAGGTTGATGATATACTAACGATGAAAAGAAAACTTCGGATTGCCTGAGGTTTTTTTATTTTACAAATGTAAAGGTAGGAACGAACAAAAATGGAAACTTTTGAAAAACAGTGGTATGTGCTTCACACGTATTCCGGTTATGAAAACAAAGTCAAAACGAATATTGAATCGCGTGCCCAAAGTATGGGGATGGAGGATTATATTTTCCGTGTGGTTGTTCCTGAAGAGGAAGAACGGGAGATTAAAAACGGCAAGGAAAAAATCGTTGCTAAAAAAACATTTCCTGGATATGTCCTGATTGAAATGGTAATGACAGATGATTCATGGTATGTGGTGCGGAATACACCGGGCGTGACAGGATTTGTCGGGTCGCACGGGGCAGGAAGCAAGCCGGCACCGCTCTTGAACGAAGAAGTGGAACATATTTTGCGCAAACTTGGTATCAGCAAACGTCATGTGGACCTCGACATTGAGATTGGCGAGTATGTTGTCATTATTGAAGGGGCATTTTCCGGTTTGACAGGTGAAATCACTGAAATAGATAATGAGCGTCAGAAGCTGAAAGTCAATATCGACATGTTCGGGCGCGAGACCAGTACAGAGCTGGATTTTGAACAAATCGACAAAGTAGAATAACCGCGTTGTTAAAAGTTGAGAACATCCTCAACTTTTTTTAATTGGGCACAAAGGCAGCCGAAAAAAGGAACAGGAGAGACGCATGTCTGTCCTGTTCCTGCGGGTTTAGGCTTCATAAAGTTCTTTGGCGATTCTCAGGCCGGTCGGTGTTGTTGCAACGCCGCCTTCGGCTGTCTCTTTAAAAATGCTCGGCATTTGCAGTCCGACTTTGTACATGGCCGCCACGACTTCATCCGGCGGGATAACGCTGGTGATACCGGCCAGTGCCATGTCGGCTGAAATGAAAGCCTGGGAGGCTCCCAGTGCATTCCGTTTCACACACGGGACTTCCACTAAGCCGGCAACCGGGTCGCAAATCAGCCCCATCATGTTTTTCAGTGTAATTGCCAGCGCCTGTGCCGACTGCTCAGGTGTGCCGCCTTTCAATTCGACGAGGGCGGCGCTCGCCATAGCGCTTGCCGAACCGATTTCCGCCTGGCAGCCGCCAGCTGCACCGCTGATAGAAGCGTTGTTGGCAATTACCAGACCAAACGCCCCGGCAGTAAATAAAAAGTTGAGCTGGGCGTCCAGCGGAATTTCATCTTCTTCAATTAAGGCAGACAAGACACCAGCTGCGACACCGGCGCTACCGGCTGTCGGTGTGGCACAAATCACGCCCATTTCGGCATTCACTTCATTGACCGCAATCGCGTTTTGAACAGCTGTTAAAATCGTTTTGCCGCTCAAAAGCTTTCCGGAAGCAATGTACTCGCTCATGCGCTTGGCATCCCCCCCGGTCAAACCGGTAACGGATGTCACACCTTTTTTTCCTTTGTCGATAGCCGCCAGCATGACGTCAAGATTTCGTTTCATGTGATTGACGACAGCTTCCCGCGGCAGTTGCGAATGCTCCGTTTCAAGCCGTATCATCAGTTCGGCAATAGAGCCGTACGGTTTGGACATCTGTACTAATTCTTCTATTGATTGAAACATGATTGTCTCTCCTCTTCTTTTGGCAACTACCCGAATGAACTGACGTTGTGAACGTTGTTGATGTGTTCCAGCTGGTCAGTCAAATCCGGGAATCTGTCGTCAACTTCGATGACCATGATAGCTTTTTCGCCTTTTGATTCACGCGTAACGGTCATGGTACTGATGTTAATGTTATGCTCGGAAAACAAATTCGTCACGTCTGCAATGACGCCCGGTTTGTCCTGATGCACGACCAGATAAGTAGGAGTCGACAAATCCAAATTGATTTTGAAACCGTTCAGCTCGGAAATCTGAATACTGCCGCCGCCGATGGAGATACCTGTGACACTCAGCTTCCGGCTGCCGGCGCTTACATTCATTTTCACCAGATTCGGATGTTCCGCTTTTTCTTTTTTCGGAATGAAGGCGACTTCCATTCCGGACTCGTGGGCAATCTTCAACGAATCCGCCAGCTGCGGGTCGTCCGGCTCCATCCCCAGTAAGCCGCCGACCAAGGCGATATCAGTGCCGTGCCCGCGATAAGTTTTGGCAAACGATTCGAATAAATAGATATCCACCTTCTCAGGCTGTTCGCCGAAAATACTGCGCACGACTCTGCCGATGCGCGCGGCGCCGGCAGTGTGTGAACTGCTGGGTCCGATCATTACCGGCCCGATAATATCAAACACGCTTTTATACGATCCGCTCATAAAACAATAACCTCCCCTGTTTTAATGTCATCGCTATTTTAACACAAAAAAACAAAATGAAACGCAACCTTTCCATTAAGAAAGCCTAAAGATATTCTCATTCTGGCGGTACCGTTTTCATCGTAATAAAATGTGTTTTAGACTTGATTTAAACGGCAAAGGAGTGTATACTCTCAAGAGTACATGTATCTGCATGTGCTTCTTTTTTGTAAAAAAGAAACGTGGGAGGAGAAATTTTTCATCTCCATTCAACCACATCACGGACCAAGGAGGTATGTCTCGTGGCAAAAAAAGTAGAAAAAATCGTTAAGTTACAAATTCCTGCAGGTAAAGCAACACCAGCTCCGCCAGTAGGTCCTGCACTAGGTCAAGCGGGTATCAACATCATGGGATTCACAAAAGAATTCAACGCACGCACAGCTGACCAAGCAGGGTTGATTATTCCTGTCGTCATTTCAGTTTATGAAGACCGTTCATTCACATTCATTACTAAGACACCACCGGCAGCAGTATTGTTGAAGAAGGCAGCAAAGGTGGATAAAGGATCAGGCGAACCGAACAAGAAGAAAGTCGCTACTGTGACAAAAGACCAAGTCAAAGAAATTGCTGAATTGAAAATGCAAGACCTAAACGCAGCAGATGTGGAAGCAGCTATGCGCATGGTTGAAGGTACTGCAAGAAGCATGGGGATTACAGTCGCTTAAATCAGACTGTAACCGCCGGAAGTGGCTTCTCAGTCATTTATATTGAAAGATATAAATATGTGGGAGGTTCTACCGTTATAACCACACTCAAGGAGGAAATAAAATGGCAAAGAAAAGCAAGAAAATGCAAGAAGCATTGAAAAAAATTGATGTAACTAAAGAATATCCTGTCGCAGAAGCAGTTGCTCTGGCAAAAGATACTAACATTGCGAAATTTGATGCAACTGTTGAAGTGGCTTACCGTTTGAACGTTGACCCTAAAAAAGCCGACCAGCAAATCCGCGGCGCAGTCGTGCTGCCTAACGGAACCGGCAGAACACAAAAAGTTCTGGTTTTTGCTAAAGGCGAAAAAGCAAAAGAAGCAGAAGCAGCAGGTGCGGACTATGTCGGCGAAGCTGATTTGGTTGATAAAATCAAAGGCGGCTGGTTCGATTTTGACGTAGTCGTAGCGACACCTGACATGATGGCTCAAGTTGGTCAGCTTGGCCGTGTCTTGGGACCAAAAGGGCTGATGCCTAACCCTAAAACAGGTACTGTAACGATGGACGTTGCAAAAGCTGTGGAAGAAGTAAAAGCTGGTAAGGTTACTTACCGTGTCGACAAAGCCGGCAACATCCATGTGCCGATCGGCAAAGTTTCTTTTGACGATGCTAAACTGATTGAAAACTTCAACACTATCCATGATGTGATGATGAAAGTTAAACCAGCAGCCAGCAAAGGTCAATATATCAAGAATATTTCTATCACAACAACTTTTGGCCCTGGCGTCAAAGTCGATCAATACTCATTTTAATCATTTTGTTCTTGACCTGGATAGCCTGATATGTTAAGGTTATCTAGGTTAAGAATTAACTGTACCGAAGACAGTAGGCGGCGCAAGCCTTAATATCCTACCGAGGACACCATTGAATTCCAGTCAATAGTCCCTCTATGTCAACGGTGGCATGGAGTTTTTTTATCGTTAGAGGTGAAAAACTTCTCCATCTATCATTATAGGAGGTGAAATGAGAATGAGCGAAGCATCAATTGCTAAGAAAGCCCAAGAAGTTGAAGAAGTTGCTGCAAAATTCAGCGAAGCGGCTTCTGTTGTTGTGGTAGACTACCGTGGACTGACAGTTGAACAAGTCACAGAGTTGCGAAAACAATTGCGTGACGCAAATGTTGAAATGAAAGTCATCAAAAACGGTATCCTGAGACGTGCCGCTGAGAAAGCAGGCCTGTCCGGCATGGAAGACGTATTTGTCGGCCCGACAGCCGTTGCATTCAGTAATGAAGATGTAGTGGCGCCTGCAAAAATCATGAATGATTTTGCAAAAAACGCTGAAGCATTGGAAATTAAAGGCGGTGTAGTGGAAGGAAACGTTTCTTCTGTGGAAGAAATCGTTGCTCTGGCAAAACTGCCGAACCGCGAAGGCTTGCTGTCTATGTTGCTGTCTGTACTGCAAGCACCTGTACGAAACGTTGCTTACGCAGTCAAGGCTGTGGCAGAAGCACAAGAAGAAGTTGCGTAACAGCAGCTGTTAAACAAATAAATTATCAAATCATTATAAATGGAGGAACAAAAAATGGCATTAAACATTGAACAAATCATTGCTGATTTGAAAGAATCAACTATTTTAGAATTAAATGACCTAGTCAAAGCTATTGAAGAAGAATTTGGTGTAACTGCTGCTGCTCCTGTAGCTGTAGCTGGCGGCGCTGCTGAAGCAGGTGCTGCTGAAGAGCAGACAGAATTCACTGTTGAACTGACAGAAGTCGGCGACCAAAAAGTTAAAGTTATCAAAGCTGTCCGTGAAGCAACTGGCTTGGGCTTGAAAGAAGCTAAAGCTGTTGTTGACGGTGCACCTGCTCCTGTTAAAGAAGGCATTGCCAAAGAAGAAGCAGAAGCTTTGAAAGCTTCTTTAGAAGAAGTCGGCGCTACTGTAACATTGAAATAAGACTGATGACAACACTTCATTATGAAGTGTTGTTTTTTTTATTTGGACGATAAAAAAATGAGTATACTGCGAAACTTCCTGCTCATAAGACATAAAAAACCGCTATAGTATGGTATAATAACGAGGTAATGAATATTTTTCATTGAAAAATAATGTAAGTTGGAGAGTAGAAATGAAAACAATTTATCCAGACGACAGTATTGCCTTGCACACAGATTTGTACCAAATCAATATGATGAAGACGTATTGGGAAATGGGACGGGACGATTTGAATGCAGTGTTTGAAGTGTACTTCAGAAAAATGCCGTTCAAAAACGGGTATGCCATTTTTGCAGGACTGGAACGAGTGGTAAACTTTTTAGAGAATTTATCTTTTTCCGATACAGACATTGCCTACCTGCGGGATTTGGGCATCTATCCAGAAGCATTTTTAGACTACCTGAGCACGCTCAAGTTCTCCTGCTCAGTTCGTTCGGCAGTGGAAGGAGAGCTGGTTTTCAATAACGAGCCCATCTTGCAGGTCGAGGGACCGCTGGCACAGTGTCAGCTTGTCGAAACGGCGATTTTGAACATCATTAATTTCCAGACGCTGATTGCGACTAAAGCAGCGCGTGTCAAATCAGTGGTGGGTGACGATTTGGTGATGGAGTTTGGTTCCCGGAGAGCCCACGAGATGGATGCGGCGATTTGGGGGACGCGCGCGGCCTACATCGGCGGTTTTGATGCGACCAGCAATGTGCGTGCATCGAAAATATTCGGCATCCCGGCCAGCGGCACACACGCCCATTCATTGATTCAATCTTACATGAATGACTACGACGGATTTAAAGCTTATGCGCTGACCCACAAAGACTGTGTGTTTTTGGTGGACACGTATGATACATTGAAGTCCGGGGTGCCGGCGGCCATCAAAGTGGCAGATGAGATGGGCGACAAAATCAATTTTTTAGGCGTTAGAATCGACAGCGGCGATATGGCCTATATTTCCAAAAAAGTCCGGAAGCAGTTAGATGAGGCCGGCTACCCGAACGCCAAGATTTACGCGTCAAACGACTTGGATGAGGCGACCATTCTGAACTTGAAAATGCAGCGTGCCAAAATTGACGTCTGGGGTGTCGGTACCAAACTAATTACCGCCTTCGACCAGCCGGCGCTGGGAGCAGTGTACAAACTGGTATCGATCGAAGACGAGGACGGCAACATGATGGACACCATCAAGCTGTCGAACAACGCAGAAAAAGTATCGACTCCAGGAAAGAAACAAGTCTGGCGCATCACTGGCAAGAGCGACGGCAAATCAGAAGGCGACTACATCACATTGTGGGATGAAGACCCGCGCCTTGAAAAGGAATTGTTCATGTTCCACCCGGTGCACACATTTATCAACAAATATGTGCGTGATTTCGATGCACGCCCAATCCTTCAGGAAATTTTCAAAAACGGGCAACGCGTCTACGAGCTGCCCGATTTAGTGCAAATCAAGAAAACGGCCTGCAATAACCTTGACTCGCTCTGGGAAGAGTACAAGCGCGATTTAAACCCGCAGCAATATCCTGTGGATTTATCGACTAATTGCTGGAACCACAAGATGGATTCGATTCAGGCAGTGCGTCGTTCCGTTCAAGAAATGTAATGAAGACACCTGTTCAAAGAGCGTTATCTGCTCTTTGAACAGGTGTTTTTATGCGTTATCCTTGTTGTTGAAGATAGGTTAACAATGTTTCCAGTTCATCGATCTCTTTTTGCAAGCCGCGTCCAATCGTGGTGTCTTTAACTTTTTTTCGTTCCAGCGGCCGGTCGACGATACGTTTGACAGAAACGATATCCTGGTGGTCGCGGACCGCCTGCTCCACGGATGAAAAAGCTTTGTGTGCCACCAGCTGCATGCCGTATGAGTTGTACAGCAGAGTGTACCCTGCCAGCCCTGTTGTCTTCTGGTAAGGTTTTGAAAAGCCGCCGTCGATGACCAGCATCCGGCCGTTAGCTTTAATGGGATTTTCGCCTTTGATTTCTTTGACCGGTGTGTGACCGTTAATAATATGCGACTGTTCAGAAGATAAGCCGAATTCCTTAAGGATTTTCCGACAGATTTGCTCGTCTTCCCTCAAATGATAGTAGGCATTTTTGTATTCTTGATGAGTGGATTTGTCTTTGATAAAATACCGTTCAAATGTCGTCATTTTGGTTTTGCCGAATAGAGAGGAGCATTCTCCCGACCATAAATACCAGATCAAATCCGTTGCCAAGTCATCAGCGACATGAGGCTGTTCGTAAGCGGTCCGCAAGGCGTTCTCAAACTTGTCAAGCAGTGTTTTGCCGGCGTAAGTCTGAGATTGAATGGTCAGTGTTTTGAATGAACCGTCGCTGTTCAGCGGCAAACAGCCGTGAATCAGCAGGTTGTCATTGTACACGAGATACATGGTGCCGTTGTTTATCAGGTAATCCGTGTGCCGTTTTAATTTTTCGGAATGAATAAAGTTTTGCATGATCCGCTGAATAACGTCTTCTTCTTCGCCGGTCAGTCTTTCCGGCTGTGATGGGTCGACAGTCTTGAAGCAAGTATCCGTCAGCGGATAGGAGACGCCGTCAATTGCGACCGTCAGCGCCTCGTAGTCTGTAGCGCTTAACAGCAGGCGGTGTGTCATCTTAAATTCAGGCCTGCGGCGCACGAGCTGTTCTTCCATTTTAAATTGCAAAATGGCCGCCGCCTGATGGATTTTGGTCGTCTCAAGCACTTCCTCCTCCGCTTCCCCTTCACTGATGTTTTTCGGTCTGAACGCCGGATTGTCCTCGTAATATTTCTCAGCATAAGTTAGAAGTGGACGTAAATTGATACCGTAAGTGTCTTCGATGATGTTCAGATTGTTGTATCTGGCGGAAATTCGGATCGTGTTAAGCATGCACAAAGGCGAACCGGCTGCCGCACCCATCCAAATGATGTCGTGGTTTCCCCATTGGATGTCCACAGAGTGGTAAGTCATCAGCCGCTCGATGATTTTATCCGGTGCAGGTCCCCGGTCGTAAATATCGCCGACAACATGCAGGTGATCCACGACCAGCTGTTGAATCGTATAGCATAAATCGATGATTAAACGATCAGCTTGTTTCAATGCGATGATTTCCGACACGATTTCATGATAATAAGCTTTTTTGTCTCCTTGCTGGTCCGTCTGGTAGAGCAGTTCTTCAATCAGATAAGCAAACCGTTTCGGGAGAGTTTTACGCAGTTTGGACCGCGTGTATTTGGTGGCGGAAAATTTAACGAGTGTAATCAGCTGCTGAATCGTGTTGCTGTACCAATCATCAGTTATTTCTTCTTTTATGAGCGCCAGTCGTCTTTCCGGGTAATAAATCAAGGTTGCCAGCTCATTTTTTTGCCCCTTTGAGAGTGTTCTGCCGAAACAGTCTTTAATTTTTTCTTTGACATTGCCTGAACCGCTCCTCAAGATGTGCTGAAACGCATCGTACTCGCCGTGCAGATCGCTGACAAAATGTTCTGTGCCTTTTGGCAGATTTTGAATAGACTTTAGATTAATGATTTCAGTGATTATTTCTTCAGGAGATGAAAACTGCTTGCTGAGTAAATCCAGATATTTATTTTTTTTCAATCTGACATCACCTATACCTTTTTTGATAATATACTGAAATAGTAACATGAAATAGCGATAATTTAAACCTATACCAATTAGAGTTTTTGACATTGAAACTTTTACAGAAAATTTGTATAATAAATTGGATAGTTTTGGAAGGAGAGAACAATGCGAAACGAAATGATGCGCCGCCCGGTTGTTAAAGAGGACATTCTGACATTGATTCGCGACAGACAGAAAAAACTCACAGGCAAACTGGGTGACATTGAACGAGAGGCAAGGGAGAAAGGTGTACCGATTATCCCCCATGAAACAGTCGTTTTTATGCAATTTCTGCTGGGGCAGCTGCAGCCGAAACATATATTGGAAATAGGCACTGCTATAGGATTTTCTGCGAGTTTGATGGCCCAAACAGCAGGGCCTGACAGTCATGTCACGACAATTGAACGATTTGACGTCATGAGTGAACAAGCCAAAAAGAATGTGGCGGAACTGTCGCTGGAAAACCAAATCACCATCCTTGAAGGACAGGCGGCGGACATTTTGCCGACGCTGCAAGGCGAGTATGATTTTGTGTTTATGGACAGTGCGAAAGCCAAATACATCGATTTTCTTCCTGACTGTTTGCGGCTGTTGAAAAAAAAGGGTGTCGTGATGATTGATGATGTATTTCAAGGCGGTACAGTGATGCATCCGGTCACGGAAATACATCGCAGCCAGCGGGGCATTCACCGCAAGTTGAATGAATTGTTCGATAAAGTGCTGACGCACGAAGATTTGACGACCTCACTCGTACCTTTAGGGGATGGCGTGTTACTGATTACCAAAGAAAAAGATAACGTGTCTCTTTGACCGTCAACCAACTGAATAAGAACGAAACCTTCCGCTTGTTATAAGTACGGGAGGTTTTTTATTCAGGTTTATTTTCTTCTGAAAACGTAAGGAAATGAACGGCCGATTTATTATATAAAAATCAACAGGAGTGTTATAATAGAGATGCTTCGGAAGGTAACTGAAAATAGAATAAAAATCAGTATAAGAACGATTTTGTATAGAAGAAAATAACTGCGGCAGCAGCGCATTTGTGTACAAACAGGAAGGTGTGTTATTTCCGTTAGGGCACAAGGTTGCTGTTTTTTGGCAAAGTCAGACATGAAAGCGCATTAACAGCTTGTTGCTGACAGAAACTGCCATGTCTGCCCAATGAATCAGGTAATATCTCATGAAAAATATGATTATAGCATTGATGGTTTATTTAAGTTGCGAATGAGTTATATTATAAAATGTATTTTGATATTATATAGTTGTTAGCGCTTTAAAAACGAACTAATTATACTAAATATGATGTTTTATATTGAAAATTCGATGTTTCATCTAGTATACTTAAGAGTAGTTCGGACGATTGAGCATCAGCCCTTCTCATCTTTCATCTGTATTTGCTGTTTGTGGTGGGGAGTTACCCAACGCGGACGAATCATATGTAGCCATCACGTTTCCCTCGCTGAGTGATTATTCTAAATGAACGATTCTTATGTATGTACATGTTGCTTTACACTCGTTTTAGTCGACAGCTCTGTTTGCTGCGGCGGGAAAAAGGAAACAAAATCGCATTGACCCGGTTAGCTAAACGAAATCTTTGTTAAAAGTTGAATAAAGTGGAAAAAGATGTTGCTAATATTTCTTTGTGTGCCAGATTGTATTTTAGCGGAGCTGTTCAGGTGAGAAAGGCGAGGGACGCGACATGATTTGATAAGTGTGACTTTTTCATAAGCTGTATGCGGGCGGAAAACTGTCCAGTCACCAAAAAGTTTCTCGGATAACAAAAAAGAAACTTACCGGGGACATCGTTATCGCAGAACGATGCGGCAAGTTTCCAACTTCTTAAAGATGACGTCGCAGGAGGGATTCGAACCCCCGACCGTTCGCTTAGAAGGCGAATGCTCTATCCAGCTGAGCTACTGCGACAGATCGAATTGTTATTAACGCAACATGTAATAGTATAATGAAGAAATGTAAATTAGTCAATAAGCTTTTTGGTTTTTTCGGAAAAAATAATTAAACAAGTCCACTGTATCACCGTTTTTCTGACCTTTTCCACAAATAAAATTATGCGTAGGAAAGTATGCGTTATAAAAAATAAAATAACTAGACAAAAAAGAGTTTTTTAAGATATACTTGTATGAGGACAAAGTTGGTTAGGGGGATGACCGGCTTTGTAGGGCGCAAGCAACTATTTTAATAAGGGGAATTTGACAATCATGGGAAAAACTGATCCGCGAGTAATTAAGACTCGTAATAAGCTGCGTTATGCTTTTTTAGAATTGTTGAAAAGTCGCAAATTACACGAAATGAACATCAAAGATTTGACGAACACGGCGCAAGTAACTAGAGGTACCTTCTATCTGCATTATAAAGACAAAGACACGTTTGTAGATAATGTGATGTTTGGCATTATCAACGACTTTTTTAAAGAGATCGTTGTCTATCACCAACTAGACAATGATGAAGAGAAGCAGACACCTTCAATTGTATTAGACAAGATGTACCGTTTTATCGGCAACTATCCGGATTTTTTCATCACCCTTTTAAAGGAGAACGATGCCCGGAAGTATCAGGAATTGCTGGGTGTGAAACTTTATGAATTGATTAAAGAACATGTACAATATTCTGAAACGACAACCATTGAAAAAGTGCCAAAAGAACTTGTCACCGGTTATCTGGTGTTCTCTATCTTGGGGACAGCAAGTATCTGGATTGAAGAAGGCATGATTTATGCGGAGCATTTTATGGCTACCAAAGCGTTGAAAGCATACCGCTCGCAGCTGTTTCAAGAAATGGATCTTTTGAATTTCTTTGAAACAGAGGCGGACGTCCCCTACTATCAGGAGAGATAAGGTTGATTCTATTGACCTTATCTTTTTTTTTTGCTATAATCTGAATGTTGTAATTGTGAGCACCACAGCTACAACCGCGCGGAAATAAGTTAAATAGAAGCATAACTCTTACGGAGTTATCACTTATCACGGCGAGTCTAAGTAAAGAAGAGGAGGTGCTTAGCGGCATGTATGCAATTATTAAAACTGGTGGTAAGCAAGTAAAAGTGGAAGTCGGTCAAGCAATTTACGTTGAAAAACTGGACGTGGCAACCGGCGAAAAAGTAGTATTCGATGAAGTGGTTTTAGTCGGCGGCGAAACAACAAAAGTTGGAACACCGACCATCGAAGGCGCAACTGTTGAAGGAACTGTTGAAAAACAGGGCAAGCAAAAGAAAGTTGTGACATACAAATACAAACCAAAAAAATCTAGCCATCGTAAACAAGGTCATCGTCAACCTTACACAAAAGTGATGATTGAAGCGATCAACGCTTAATTTGAACGGTGAAAGTGGAGGTCATGCAAGTGATTCAGGCGACAATCAAACGAAATCAGCAGCAAGAGATTATTTCTGTTGAAATTACCGGGCACGCAGACTATGCTGCGTACGGCAGTGATATCGTGTGTGCAGGTGTCTCTGCGCTGGCGGCCAATACGATTAACAGTATTGAAAAGCTGGCTGGTTACCGGCCGATTCTTGAAGTGAATGAAACAGACGGCGGGTATCTTTATTGCGAAACGCCGGCTGGCTTGAGCGGCAAACAGCGGGAAACCACTCAGGTTTTGTTTGAGAGTTTACTGATTGGCTTACAGAGCGTGGCTGAAGAATATGACAAGTACATCAAAATTATGCTGGTTTAAGGAGGTCGAAACCTATGTTGAAAATGAATCTACAATTATTCGCGACGAAAAAAGGTGGCGGTTCAACTGCCAACGGTCGTGATTCACAATCAAAACGTCTGGGTGCTAAAAGTGCCGACGGCGAAACAGTGACAGGCGGCGCAATTTTGTACCGTCAGCGCGGTACTAAAATTTATCCGGGTGTCAATGTTGGCCGTGGCGGCGACGATACACTTTATGCAAAAGTAGACGGTGTCGTCCGTTTTGAACGCAAAGGACGGGACAAAAAACAAGTCTCTGTCTATCCGATTGCTAAATAAGACAATGAACATGAAAAACAGTCTGTCGCTGACAGGCTGTTTTTTTGTAGTCAGGAAAAAGGTTTTACTATCGGACTTTAGTTTAATTTGGTTTCACAGTCTGTTATAATTTAAAGAAGAACAGATGAAAGAGAGTGATGACATGGGATTGTTACGCGTTGACCGGCTGCGGGAACTGATGCGGACCACTGATATTTCTGCTTTTCTTGTGACAAATCGTTACAATCTGCGTTATCTAACCGGTTTTTCCGGCAGTGCGGGAGCTGCTTTGATAACAGCAGACGCTGCTTTCCTGCTCACGGATTTCCGCTACGTGGACCAGGCACGCTCGCAGGCTGCAGAGTTTGACATCATTCAAAGACAAGGGCCGATGGAAGAGCTGATTGCTGAATTGTTGTCAAAGGAGCATGCTGAAAATTTAGCGTTTGAAGAGGAAACAGTCACCTTCAAGGAGTACCTTGAACTGGAGGCTTTAGTAGAGCAAGACTTGCTGCCTGTTTCAGGGCTAGTGGAAACACTTCGCGAAGTCAAAGATACAGCAGAAATAAAAACCATCAAGAAAGCCTGTGCCATTGCAGATGCGGCGTTCGAGCACATTCTGACGTGTATCCGACCGGGCATGACAGAGCGTCAAATCGCCAATGAACTGGATTTCTATATGCGGTCGATGGGTGCCAGCGGAGTCTCATTCGAGACAATTGTCGCCAGCGGTGAACGTTCTGCTCTGCCGCATGGCGTGGCAACTGACAAGGAGATTGCTGTCGGCGAGTTTGTGACACTGGATTTCGGCTGCTATTATGACGGATATGTTTCTGACATCACGCGCACAATCGCGATTGGCGAACCGTCTGACCAATTAAAGGACATTTATCAGATTGTGTTCGATGCCCAGCAGCAAGTCATGTCAGCAGCCAGACCCGGGATGACCGGGAAAGAACTGGATGCTGTCGCACGTGATTACATCACGCAAAAAGGATATGGTGAAGCTTTCGGGCATACGACTGGTCACGGCATCGGTTTGGAAGTGCACGAGGGGCCGCATGTGTCGGCAATCTCAGATGTGCCGCTCGTTGCAAACAACATCATCACAAACGAACCGGGCATTTATTTATCAGGGATTGGCGGTGTCCGGATTGAAGATGACCTGTTAATCACGGAAAATGGTGTGGAGAGTTTGACACAATCACCAAAAGAGCTTATTATTTTATAGACAAATACTTGTAGACTCGGCAAAAGGCTGAGCAGCAGATAGTAGGAGGAAACTGATGATTTCTGTAAATGATTTAAAAACCGGCTTGACAATCGAATTTGACGGCGGCATTTGGCGTGTCATTGATTTTCAACATGTGAAACCCGGCAAAGGCGGCGCGTTTGTGCGAACAAAACTGAGAAATCTGCGTAACGGCGGTGTGCAGGAAAAGACCTTCCGTGCAGGGGAAAAAGTGGCGAAAGCACAAATCGACAACCGGAAAATGCAATATCTGTATGAGAGCGGCGGCAATCATGTGTTTATGGACACAACGACTTATGAACAAATCGAATTGCCTGAAGAACAAATCGAAGACGAATTGAAGTATATTTTGGAGAACAGCGAACTCAACATTATTATGTTTGGTTCTGAAACACTGGGTGTCGATTTGCCGAACACAGTTACGCTGGAAGTAGCCGATACTGAACCGGGAATCCGGGGCGATACGTCATCCGGCGGGTCGAAACCGGCGACAATGGAAACGGGTCTGGTCGTGCAAGTGCCGTTCTTCATCAATCAGGGAGACAAACTGGTGATCAACACAAGTGACGGGTCTTATGTGTCACGTGCATAATGAATCTAAAGGAGGAAAACCTATGCCAGAGAACAAAAATTTAGTCTTAAGCAATCCAGCTGAAGAAATCAATGGCGAAATTGTCGTGGCACCGGAAGTAATCGAGGTAATCGTGGGCATTGCAGCGTCCAATGTGCCGGGAGTCTATGCCATGAGAGGCACGTTGGCATCCAACGTGACAGAGCTTTTAGGCCGCTCGGCGCATGACAAAGGCGTGTACCTGTCCTCAGAAGAAGGCGACATCAAAATTGATTTGTACTGCTATTTGAACTATGGTGTCTCTGTTCCTAAAGTCGCTGTAGACATGCAGAAAAAAGTGAAACAGCAAGTGTTGTACATGACCGATTTGGAATTATCAGAAGTCAACATCCATGTTGTCGGTGTGATTCCGGAAAAAACGGTTCTTCCTGACTTGGATGAACTGTTTGATGCTGAAGATGAGGAAGACTAGTGTGGAGTTAACAAGACATCAAATTAGACAATTAGCTTTTCAGGCGCTTTTTGCCCGGTCGTTCAATGAGGCGCAGCCTGTTGCGGAAATACTCGCCTATGTTTTGGCGGAATCGGCCGATGTACCGGCAGAGGAGGTAGCAACGAGCGAGATTCCCTCTTACTTGACCTTGCTGGCAGAAGGTGTAACGGAAAAACAGCCTGAGCTGGATGAATTGATCAGCACCCACCTGAACAAATGGCGGCTTGAGCGGATTTCAAAAACAGATTTGATTATCTTGCGTTTAGCAACGTTTGAGATGCTGTATCTTGACAACGTCCCGCCGAAGGTATCGTTAAATGAGGCACTCGAGCTGACAAAAGAATTCAGCGGGGATGAATCGCGGCGGTTCGTCAACGGCGTGCTGTCATCCATTATGCACAAAGTCGACTCGGAAAAGCAATAACACGCTTTTTCGAGTTTTTTTGTGTGCCGGCAGCTTTTTACACGTTATAAATTATGCTAGAATAGACCTAAAAAGACAGAAAAGAGGAAAGATGCATGGCGAAACTCATTGATGGCAAAAAACTAGCAGGAGAAATCACTGCACAATTAACAGAAGAAGTCAGCCGCATGAAAGAAAAAGGTATCGTGCCTGGGCTTGTGGTGCTTTTGGTAGGGGACAATCCTGCCAGCCAAACGTACGTGAAGAACAAAGAAATCAGTGCCAAAAAAATCGGCATTCATTCCGTTGTTGAACGCATCCCGGCCAGTATCACCGAAGCAGAACTGCTGGCTAAAATCGAGGCCTATAATCAGGATGAGACGATTCACGGTATACTGGTGCAGCTGCCTTTGCCGAAGCACATCGATGCTGACAAAGTCCTGCTTGCGATTCATCCGAAAAAAGATGTAGATGGTTTCCATCCTTACAACATGGGACAGCTTTTCATCGGCAGTCCCGATAAAATCCCGTGCACGCCATATGGCATCATGAAGATGCTTGAGGCTTACCAGATTGAGCCGGAAGGCAAAAAAGCCGTTGTTATCGGCAGAAGCAACATTGTCGGCAAACCGATGGCGCAGCTTTTACTGATGCAAAACGCAACAGTGACCATGACCCATTCCCGTACACAAGATTTGCCGGCTGTGGCCCGTGAGGCAGACATTCTGGTAGTGGCCATCGGCCGCGGGAATTTTGTGACGAAAGAGTTTGTTAAACCGGGTGCCGTTGTGATTGACGTGGGCATGAACCGTGATGAAAACGGCAAATTGATCGGCGATGTCAAATTTGATGAGGTTGAACCGGTTGCCGGATTTATTACACCGGTCCCCGGCGGAGTCGGTCCGATGACGATTGCCATGCTGATGGAACAGACGGTGGCAAATGCGAGAAAATAAAAAGGTAAGGAAGTTTTGAGGCATGTCTCAGGAAAGATATTTATCAGTGACAGCATTGACAAAATACCTCAAGCGCAAATTTGATGCGGACCCTTATTTGGAACGGGTTTTTCTGACTGGCGAAATATCCAATTACCGGCTTCGTGCGAATGCCCACCAATATTTCAGCTTGAAAGATGACGGGGCTAAAATCTCGGCGGTCATGTTTAAAGGCGCCTTTCAGAAGCTGAAGTTTCAGCTTGAGGAAGGGATGAAGGTGCTCGCCATCGGCAGAGTGTCGCTTTATGAACCGAGCGGCAGCTACCAGCTTTACGTGGAACACATGGAGCCTGACGGCATCGGCGCACTGTATCAGGCGCTGGAAAAAATGAAGCAAAAGCTCTCTCAGGAGGGCTTGTTTCAGTCTGAACACAAGCAGGCCATCCCAGCTTTTCCAAAACGTATCGCTGTAGTGACCAGCCCGAGCGGTGCGGTTATCCGCGATATCATAACGACCATCAAGCGCCGGTTCCCGATTGTTGAGCTGGTGGTGTTTCCGACGGTTGTCCAAGGTGACAAAGCGGCGGCGGATATCGTTAAAAGCATTGAAAGAGTTGAACGGGCAGGGAATTTTGATACGATGATTATTGCCCGCGGCGGCGGTTCCATTGAAGATTTGTGGCCGTTTAACGAGGAGATCGTGGCGCGTGCCATTTACCAGGCGGACACCCCGGTGATTTCATCTGTCGGTCACGAAACCGACATCACGATTTCCGATTTGGTAGCGGACGTCAGGGCGGCCACGCCAACCGCCGCAGCCGAGCTGTCCGTTCCGGTGCTGACCGAAGAGTTGTATAAAATACGTCAGCAGGAAGCCCGTTTGCTGCAAACGATGTCCTATTTACTGAAAAAGGACCGTCAGCGGCTTCAACATAGTCTGGATTCTTATGTGTTCAAACATCCGGGCCGACTATACGAGGGTTTTTCCATGAGGTTGGATTTGTTGAAGCAGCGGCTTCAGCAGGCTGTTTATCAAACAGTCCAAACGCGTCAAGCTCAATTTGCGAAGCAGCAGAACCGGCTGCTGCTGCAAAATCCGAAAGACCGGGTCCAGCGCAGCCGGGAACAGCTGGAGCGGGTCAGCGAGCGTTTGTTGACCAGTGTTGCCACCTATCAGGACCGGCGCCGAAGAGAGTTGGCTGATGCGGTGTCGGCACTGGACTTGTTAAGTCCCTTGAAAACGATGGCGCGGGGCTATAGTTATACTGTCAGTGACGGGCGGATTATCAAATCTGTGGATGATGTTGCAGAAGGACAGCAGCTCACAACGAATTTGCAAGACGGTTATTTAGAATCGACTGTCTCGAAAATACATAAGAAAGCGGAGTAACGTGAATGACAACAGAAAATAGAAAAACATTTGAAGAAGCCATGACGGAACTGGAAGGAATCGTCAAAGAGCTGGAAGGCGGCGACATTCCGTTGGAGCAGGCGCTTGCCCATTTTCAAAAAGGCGTTGAATTAAGCAAGTTGTGTCAGGAAACATTGACCAGTGCCGAAGAGATGCTGACTAAAATCATGACGGAAAACGGTCAGGAGATTCCTTTTGATGACAAAGGAGAGGAATAGATGACACAGACTTTTTCAGCATTTGCCGGTGCGCATGTGCCTGAGATCGACAGCATCATGCGCGGATTTTTAAAGAAAAACAGCGCATCTGCCAAGCTGTTTGAGGCAATGGACTACTCGGTGGCAGCGGGCGGGAAACGATTTCGTCCGCTGCTGTTGATTGCCGCCGCGGAATTTCTCGGCCAGCCGGCAACGGCAGGTGTTTATCAGGCCGCCAGTGCGCTGGAGATGATTCATACATACTCGCTGATTCATGACGATTTGCCGGCGATGGATGATGATGAACTGCGCCGCGGTCGTCCGACGAACCACAAAGTGTTCGGCGAAGCGTTGGCGATACTGGCCGGTGATGGCTTGCTGACAGAGGCATTCCATTTGGTCAGTCAGGCGGACTTGCCGGCGGAAGCGGTCTTGGCTATTACGCAGCTGTTTGCAAACGCAGCCGGGGCCAATGGGATGATTGCCGGGCAAGTGCTTGATATCCAGTCGGAAAACCGGCAAATTACGCTTGAAACTCTGCAAAAGATGCATCGGCGCAAGACAGGCGCCTTGATTCGTGCGGCTGTCGCGGCCGCTACAGCCCTTGTGCCGCACCCGGCAGAAGCGGGCAGTGCTTTGCTGAGATATGCTGAACATTTGGGCATGGCATTCCAAATACGTGATGATTTGCTGGATGTGATCGGCGATGAGCAGACAATCGGCAAGAAGACTGGCGCGGACCAAGCGCTTCACAAAAGCACGTATGTGTCGCTTTTGGGGATTGCCGGAGCGGAGACGGCCCTTGACGATGAGTGTGATCACGCCGCTGCCGCCTTGCAGCAGGCAAAAGCGGCGCTGGATGTGACTGGTCAGACGATGCTTGATGTGATATTAAAAGAATTGACGGAGATATGATGGCTGATAAATTAAAAAAAGAGCGGGTGGATGTCCTTGCTGTCCAGCAGGGGCTGGCAGATACGAGGGAAAAAGCCAAGCGCATGATTATGGCAGGATTGGTCTATGATGACAAAAACCAGCGTTATGACAAACCGGGCGAAAAGATAAATGCAGAAACGCCGCTCCACACCAAAGGCGACGGGTTAAAATACGTTTCCAGAGGCGGGTTGAAATTGGAAAAGGCGTTGGACGTTTTTCAAATCAATATGTCGGGGAAAATTTTGCTGGATATCGGGTCCTCTACCGGCGGTTTCACGGATGTTGCCTTGCAAAACGGCGCTTCGCTCAGTTATGCGCTGGATGTCGGGTCGAACCAGCTGGCGTGGAAACTGCGCCAAGACCCGAGAGTTGTTGTGATGGAAAAGACGAATTTCCGCTATGCCAAACCGGAAGATTTTACACAAGGGCGGCCTGATATTGCAACCATTGACGTGTCGTTTATTTCACTTAACTTAATATTGCCGGTGCTGGCCGATATTTTGAAACCTGAAGGTGATGTGGTGGCGTTGATTAAACCGCAGTTTGAAGCGGGGAAGGAACTGGTTGGCAAAAAAGGGGTCATCCGGGAAAAGAACATACACATCGCTGTATTGGCTCAGGTGCTGGATTTTGTGCTGAAACACGGGTATCATGTGACGGGGCTGGATTATTCGCCGATTACCGGTGGAGATGGGAATATTGAGTTTTTGGCGCATTTGACATTGGCGGAACAAGGTAGCGGGAAGATACAGGCAGGTGTGCCGACACCCGCACAAGTGGTTGCTCTGGCGCATCAGGCATTGAAGCGTGAGACACATAAAAAGTAGTTTTTGGAGGTGCTATCATGCGTAAAAAAGACCGGCAGCGGCTGATACAAAAAATGATCAGGGAAGTGCCTGTGGGAAAACAGGAAGAGCTGGTTGCATTGCTGCAAGAACGCGGCGTGGATGTGACACAGGCAACCGTTTCGCGGGATATTAAAGAAATGAAGCTGGTAAAAGTCCCCATTGGTTTTCATGAGTACCGGTACAGCATGCCGAGCGAAAAGCAGGATTTTTCTCAGCGTTTGGAAAAACTGTTCCGTTCATCGTTCGTAGAACTGAAACAAATGGAAAAATTTGTCTCCATCCGCACTACCCCGGGCAGCGGCTTTGCTCTGGGCGGTTTGATTGAACAGGTCTTTCCGGAAAAAATATTTGTTGTCATGACCAATGATGACAAGGTGCTGATTATCAGCATGTCAGAAGCGGATGCAGCGGCATTGAAGCAGCTGTTGCTGGATTTAGTATAAAGAAGGTGCTGAGACATGATTCAAGAGCTGTTTATCCAGGATTTTGCGATTATTTCCGAGCTGCACATCCATTTTAAAGAAGGCATGACCGTGCTGACCGGCGAAACAGGTGCAGGGAAATCGATTATTATTGATGCGGTGAGCCTGCTTGTCGGCGGCCGCGGGTCAACGGATTTTATCAGAGAACAGGCGGACCGTCTGCGAATCGAAGGGTCGTTCGGGGTGAAAAAGCCGCAGAAAATAGCCCGTGTTTTATCGGATGTCGGCGTGGATATGGCTGATGACCAGCTTATTTTGCAGCGCGAGATTTACCGGAGCGGACGGAACAGCTGCCGTATCAACGGTCAGCTTGTGAACACAGCCACCTTGCGGGAAGTCGGTAAATATTTGGTGGATATCCATGGTCAAAATGAACATCAGGAGCTGATGCAGGCGTCACGTCATATCAAACTGCTGGACGAATATGGGCCGGACGGTTTGAAGACACTGTTGGCGCGATACCGGGAAGCTTACGAAACATACCGGCAGACGGCTAAAACGCTCGATGAATTTCAGCGGAATGAACAAGAATATGTTCAGCGGATGGATATGCTGCAATTTCAGTTTGATGAGATAGCAGCCGCCCAGCTGACAGCAGGGGAAGAAGAAGCGCTGCTGGAAGAACGCAAGAAATTGGCGAATTTCCAAAAAATAGCAGCCGCCCTTCAAAACAGTTACGATATTTTACAGGGTGAACCGCTGCAGACGATTGACAAAATCGGTTTGGCAATGGAAGCAATGGAGAGCATTGAAGAACTGGACGAGCATTACAAGTCGGTTTCGGAAATGTTAAAGACCAGCTACTACACACTGCAGGAAGCTGCCGCGGATGTATCGTCGCTGCAAGATACACTGGAAATGGATGAAGGGCGTCTGGAAGAGGTCGACAACCGGCTGGATACGATTCGGCAATTAAAACGGAAGTACGGCGATTCGGTTGCCGCTGTTTTGGCTTATGCCGGGGAAATCGAAAAAGAACTGTCATCAGCCGTTTTTTCAGGCGCTCGTCTGGAGGAACTTCAGCAACAACTGCTGCAGCAAAAAGAAACTGTCCATTCGCTGGCAGCAGACGTGACAGCGGCACGCCGACTAGCTGCTGAGCGGCTTGAGAAGGACATGATGGTGCAATTGCGAGAGTTGTATATGGCGGATACTGTTTTCAGTGTGCAGATTGTCAGTGACAGCGAGAAAATTGGCCCGCGGGGACAAGATGAGGTGGCCTTTTTCATCTCGACCAACATCGGGGAATCATTGAAGCCGCTGGTTAAAATCGCCTCGGGAGGCGAACTGTCGCGAATGATGCTGGCGCTGAAAACCATTTTTTCCAAATCGCAGGAGATTACCAGCATTGTCTTTGACGAGGTGGATACCGGCGTCAGCGGGCGAGTCGCTCAGGCTATTGCAGAAAAAATCCATCAAATTGCGGAAAACTCGCAAGTGCTGTGCATCACGCACCTGCCTCAAGTGGCTGCTGTTGCAGACACGCAGTATTATATCCGGAAAGAAGTGTCCGGCAACCGCACGAAAACGTTTGTTCAGGAACTGGATGAAGCTGAGCGGGCGGAAGAAATTGCCCGGATGCTGTCCGGCAGTGAAGTAACAGCACTGACACTTGAACACGCGCAGGAATTATTGGCAATGGCCAAAGAAAAACCTGGTACTGTCTAAAACAGTACCAGGTTTTTGGTGTTTAATTTGCCAAGATTGACAATGCTCCGATAACAATAGAGCCAATCATCGCAATCAGCATAATCCAGATGACCGCTGAAGTCACTTTGGCAAAAGTGCTTTTTTCTTTTTTGTTCAAATTGAGTGACATCTCCTTCTTAATTAAAAGCCGCACAGAAGATTGATGCGACTCGCAGTTAATCAAGTATTATACTATCATATCCGGGTGATTTTTGTTAGCTATAACACTGAAATGGTTTATTAAAGATCTCTTAAAAAATAAAAGGAAGTGATTAAACCGTTGAACCTTATGGTGTTTTCCACTATAATGTTAAAGATGTGAACTTCAGAAATCAGGAGGAAAAAGATAATGTGCGGATTTGTAGGATGCTTGCATCAAGACCTTGATCCAGAACTGCTTCAGGGGCAAAAAGAAACAATTAAAGAGATGAACGCTTTGATTGTCCATCGAGGGCCTGATAGTGAAGGTTACTTTCAAGATTCAGATATTACAATGGGTTTCAGACGCTTGAGCATCATTGATTTGGAAAAAGGCAGCCAGCCGCTGTCTTATGATGATGAACGTTACTGGATTATTTTCAACGGTGAAATCTATAACTATATTGAACTGAGAGAAGAACTGAAAGCAGAAGGCTACGCCTTCAAAACAGAAAGCGATACAGAAGTCATTCTGGCTGTCTATAAAAAATACGGCGAGCAAACTGCCGAACAGCTGCGGGGCATGTTTGCATTTGTCATTTGGGATAAAGCAGAAAAGAAAGCTTACATGGCGCGCGACCATTTCGGCATCAAACCGTTCCATTATGCAGAAGAGAATGGTGCTGTCTATGTTGCCTCGGAAGCAAAGGCAATCAGACAAATTATGCAAGAAAAGCAACTGGACCATGATGCGCTGCAGCATTATATGACGTTCCAGTATGTACCGGAGCCGCTGACGTTGACAACAGGCATCAAGCGTCTGCTGCCGGGGCACTACATGGTAAAAGAGAAAGACCAGCCGCTGCGCATCGAAAAATATTGGGCAGCCACGTTTGCACCGGTGGATTATGAAGAGAAAGAGCTGGCCGGCAAATTAAAAGATGCGCTGTTTGAAAGTGTCGAGAAGCACATGCGTTCTGACGTGACAGTCGGTTCATTTTTGTCGGGCGGTGTGGATTCATCAATCATCGTTTCCATTGCCAAGGAGTTCAATCCTGACATCACCACTGTGTCGGTCGGATTTGAACGGGAAGGTTACAGCGAAATCGACGTTGCCAAGGAAACAGCAGAAAAGCTCCATGTCAAAAATGTCAGCAAAGTCATTACACCTGAGGAATTTATCAATGAATTTCCGCGCTTTGTCTGGTACATGGATGACCCTCTGGCTGACCCGGCGGCTGTGCCGCAGTTCTTTTTGGCGGCCGAAACGGCGAAGCACTGTACAGTGTCGCTGTCAGGCGAAGGTGCTGACGAAATGTTCGGCGGCTACACCATCTACAATGAACCGAATTCATTAAAATTATTCAACAACATGCCGCAAGCGTTGAACTCGGCTTTGCGTGCGGTAGCTAATGTCTTTCCGGAAGGGATGAAGGGAAAAAGTTTTATTGAACGCGGCACGACACCGATGGAAAAACGCTATGTCGGCAATGCCAAAATTTTCGATGAAGCTGAAAAGCAAGTGCTTCTGAAAAACTACGACAGCCGCAAGCCGTTTACCACGGTGACTAAACCGTTTTATGATGCTTCGGTCGGCTATGATCCGATTGACCGGATGCAATTCATTGATATCCATACGTGGCTCGTGGGCGATTTGCTGTTGAACGCGGACCGGACAACGATGGCTGCCAGCCTTGAATTGCGGACGCCGTTTGTGGACCGGAAAGTATTCGAGTTGGCACGCACGATTCCATCGCGGCTGCGCATTGCCAACGGCACGACCAAGTACATCTTGCGCAAGGCGGCGGAAGATTTTGTCCCTGAGCACGTGCTGTATCGCAAGAAACTCGGGTTCCCGGTGCCGATACGCTACTGGCTGAAAGACGAACTTTACGACTGGGCCGAACAGCTCATCAAGACGTCGCAAACGGATCAGTATTTGAACAAAGACTATGCACTGCGTTTGTTGTCCGACCACCGTCAAGGCGTCCGCGACAACTCGCGTAAACTATGGACGGTTTTGACCTTTATGGTTTGGCATGATGTATATGTGGAAAATCCCCGCCGCTTTTGATAACTAGCGGGGATTTTTCCGTAATAATTGTCGTTTAAAAGACCAGTCTAATTAAAAGAACTGACATAGATATGTAACCTGATTTTAGTATAATAACTAATGTAGGAAAGCAACGTAATCGATGTCAAAAAAATGAAGGGAAGACAGGCATGAATTCATTATCGGTTACTGTATTTTTATGGTATATATTTCCAGTTATTTTAATGTTTGCCTGCAATTTTATTGTTACAACACTATCTCTAAGTGAGCGTCTGGGCATCAAATCTCCGGACATCGCCACGCCATTTTTGTTTATTGGCTTACATTTTCTATCGGTGGATACCATCGGGGCATCCATTTTACCATATATGATTCTGATTTCTTTGATGCTCGGCATGGTTGTCGCTGTCTATCAAGCCAGCACTTTCAAGGAAATTAAATACAAGCGATACATCAAGATGTTGTGGCGGATTATCTTTTTGGTCACACTGCTGATATATATTGTGTTGATTGTAATGAGCATCATTAATTATCTGTAAGACGAGAGACAATTAAGGGTTGAAGACTTTTAATTGTCTCTTTTTTAGAAGCATTCCCCAAATGCGAACGAAAATGAAAAAAAATATTTTTTTTAAAGAAGTTTGTGGTAGAAAGTGGGGGAATGTGGTAGACTAAGTCATATGGGTGGTAAATCGAGGTGACCAGCGATGTTTATGGGCGAATTTCAACACAACATAGACGCAAAAGGCCGACTGATTGTCCCAGCAAAATTTCGTGAAGGACTTGGCGAAAAGTTTGTTGTCACAAGAGGTATGGACGGCTGTTTATTTGGTTATCCTCAAAGCGAATGGGAAATCATGGAACAAAAAATGAAAGAAATGCCGATTTCCAAGAAAGAGACGCGTGCCTTTGTCCGTTTTTTTTATTCAGCTGCGACTGAATGTGAAATCGATAAACAGGGCCGTATCAATATACCCCCGACATTAAGAAATCATGCTGTTTTGGAAAAAAATTGTGTCGTAATCGGCGTTTCCAGCCGAATTGAAATTTGGAGCGCGGAACGCTGGGCAGCATTCTCAGCTGAAGCGGAAGAAAATTTTGATGACATTGCCGAACAGATGATTGATTTTGGCTTTTAAAAGAATGACGTTAGAAAGAGGATAAGGATGTCAGCTACATTTTCGCATACAACTGTATTATTAAAAGAAACCGTTGATGGGCTGAATATCAAGCCGGATGGCATTTATGTTGACTGCACGCTGGGCGGAGGCGGTCACACGGCATATCTTCTGTCACAATTGAACGAACAGGGTCATGTGTATGCCTTTGACCAGGATGAGACTGCTTTAGCCTTTGCCGAGCAAACGCTCAAACCCTATGTTGCAAAAGGCATGATAACCTTTGTGCACAGCAATTTCCGTCATTTGCAGGCGGAACTTGCCAGACGCGGCGTCACACAAGTAGATGGTATCATTTACGATTTAGGCGTGTCCTCTCCGCAACTGGATGAAGCCGAACGGGGCTTCAGCTACCATAAGGATGCACGGCTGGATATGCGCATGGACCGGCAAAATCCGCTGACAGCGGAGCAAGTGGTCAATGAGTATGACTACCATGACTTGGTGAGGATTTTCTACCGTTACGGCGAAGAAAAGTTTTCAAAGCAAATTGCACGCGCAATTGAGAAGCATCGCAAGCAGAAACCGATTGAAACAACTTCGGAGCTGGTGGCTATCATTAAAGAAGCCATTCCTGCCCCGGCGCGGCGCAAGGGCGGCCACCCTGCCAAACGGGTGTTCCAAGCGATTCGGATTGAGGTCAATGACGAATTGCAAGTTGTGGAAGAATCACTGGAACAGGCTATTGCGCTGATTGCGCTTGGTGGCCGGGTCAGTGTGATTACTTTCCACTCTTTAGAGGATCGTCTTGTAAAAAATATGTTTAAGCAGTACAGTGAGGTTAGAGACCTACCGCCGGGCTTGCCGGTGGTTCCGGAAGAATACCAGCCGGTACTGCGTCTAGTCAACCGCAAGCCAGTTTTACCCACTGCTGAAGAGGTTGCATCCAACAACCGCTCCAGAAGCGCCAAACTGCGAATTGCGGAAAGAATACGTTTGTGAGAAAGGATGGGAATGAC
Source organism: Vagococcus acidifermentans (assembly GCF_003987655.1). Lineage (GTDB taxonomy): Bacteria > Bacillota > Bacilli > Lactobacillales > Vagococcaceae > Vagococcus_B > Vagococcus_B acidifermentans. The sequence continues at coordinate 37,717 of NZ_NGKC01000005.1, forward strand.
AATTGACAAATGCTGAAAAACATAATCATGAGCAACTTGATATACCTGTTGTTCAACCATCCACTAAAGAGAAGGTATTGACAGAGGTAACACCGTATCTGGTTCCTAAACGGAAACTGGACAAAGTGTCGAAATTAGAAAAACTTGTTGTGGCACTGTTTATTGTCACATTTGTCGTCTTGTCAGTGGCCACAGTCCAGCTGTCAACGGCTATCAATCAAGAAGAAAAACCCATCACTGCCATCCAACAGGAAGTCAGCGCCGATAAAGAGATCATAGAACAATTGGAGCAGGAAAAAAACGAGCTTAGCCGAAAAGACAGAGTGAACAAAATTGCTGAAGAAGCAGATGTCAAACATCGTGAAGAGAATATAAGGAACATTCGGTAATGAACAAAGAAAAGCTAATCATAAAGTTAAAAAAAATCAAAGCAAAAATTGACAAAAAAAACTTATCACCAGCAGGCAATAGAAAAAAAGTAGGAGTTATCCTTTTTGCGGCTTCTATTGCCGTTTTTTTAATATTCGCTATTCGCTTCTCCTATCTGATAACAGTCGGCAAGGTAGCGTCTGAAAGTCTCAGCGAAAAAAAGCAAGCATTATATCAAGGTAGTAGCGTGGTTAAAGCAAAACGAGGGACCATATATGATCGCAATGGCCAAGTGATTGCAAAAGACGCTACTTCTTATTCTTTATATGCCGAGCTGGACGAGGAATTTATCGGTTTGAACGGCAAGGAACTGTTTGTTCATGAAAAGGACCATGGGCGTATTGCAGAAATTCTCAATAAATACGCCGGTGTGGAAAAAGAACTGACACTGAAACAACTGTCCCAGACAACAAACGAAGCAGGCGATAAAATCAAAAGTGTGGAGTTCGGCGCAGCCGGAAAAAACTTGTCGCTTGAAACTAAACTCAACATTGAAGCTGCTTTGGAGAAAGCGAAAATCACAGGGATTTATTTTATGGAGCATCCGGCACGCATGTATCCCAACGGTGTTTTTTCATCGCATTTGATTGGCTATGTGGCACCGAGCGATAAGAAAAATGAAGACTCCGCTTTGACAGGCGTCATGGGGATCGAAGCCGCGTATGACGATTTGTTGAAAGGGAAAGACGGGCTGAAATATTACCAGCGTGATGTCAATGGCAATGAAATACCCGGGACAGCTGTCATCGACAAAGAGGCTGAGGACGGACAGGACATTTATACGACCATTGACAGCAACTTGCAGTTTCGGCTGGAGGAACTGATGGATGAAGTGGCAAAAGAAGCCGAGCCAGTCGAAGCAACGGCAACTGTGGTCGACCCGGCGACGGGCGAGGTTCTGGCAGCATCTCAACGGCCGACCTTTAATCCGGAAACCAAAGAAGGTTTAACGAAAGAAAAGAAAGACGACCCGGAACCGACTTGGCAAAATCTGCTTGTGCAGAGCTCCTTCGAACCCGGCTCCACAATGAAAGTCTTTACCGTTGCCGCGGCTGTAGAGTCCGGTAATTTTAATGAACATGCGACATTTCAGTCGGGGTCGATTGACGTGGGTGATGCAACAATTAATGACTGGGATTTTGGTAGCGGCATGTTGACTTTTCGACAGGCTCTGGCTCATTCCAGCAACGTCGGAATGGTACATCTTGAACAAAAAATGGGCGAGCAGTGGCCCAAGTTTCTAAATAAGTTTGGTTTTGGACAAACGACCAATTCAGGTTTAGGCGGGGAAATTACCGGCAGCATCCAGGACAGCACGATCGTGGATACGGCGATGACTTCATTTGGTCAGGCCATATCGGTGACGCCTGTTCAAATGTTGCAAGGATTCACGGCAATTGCCAATGGCGGCGAGATGATGCGCCCGCAATTCATTAAGAAAACGACAAGACAAGGCGGCAAAGACAATGTTCTCAAACCGACTGTTGTCGGTACACCGATTGAAGCAACGACAGCTAATGCAGTATTGACATACATGGGTGATGTTGTAAATGATGCGAATTATGGTACTGGTTACGGCGTGTATGATATTGAAGGAGTCAATGTCTCAGCTAAAACAGGCACAGCCCAGATTTTTGATGAAAAACAAGGAAAATATTTAAGTGGAGCCAGAGATTATGTCTATTCTGTCGTGCAAATTGCACCGACAGAAGATCCGAAGTATATTGTTTATGTCACGATGAAGCAACCTTCGGATAAGGTTGGTCCTGACCAGATGATTGCTAAAATTTCCAACGGCATCTTGAAACACGCGCTTCAAATTGAAGCGGGGGATACCCCGAGCGATAACTAATGAACGAAGGAGACTTGTTTATGAACGGTGAGCAGATTAAAAATGCGCTACAACTTGTGAAAAAAAATGATACAGACTTGCGGCATGTCCGCGTCTCGCAAGTTCAACATGATACCCGCAAGGTAACAGAAAACACTTGTTTTGTGTGTATTGTCGGCGCTGTTGTCGACGGCCATCAGCTGGCCGACGAGGCGGTCGCCAAAGGTGCAACGCTGATTGTTGCAGAAAAAGAACTGTCAGTGGCTGTGCCGGTGCTCTATGTAAATGATACTCAAAAAGCACTCGCTCAGCTCAGTGTACTGGCAACAGGCAATCCCAGCAGCAAGTTGGGCATGGTCGGTGTCACAGGCACCAACGGCAAAACAACCATCACACACGTTGTGGCATCAATCCTTGATGACAACAACCGTTCATCCGGTATTATCGGAACGATGTACAGTAAAATCGGCGACCGGCAAATTCCTGTTGCCAATACCACGCCCGACAGTTTGACCACACAGCAATTGCTGGCGGATATGGTCGCAGACGGTCTGACCCATTGCACGATGGAGGCGTCATCCCATGCGCTCATTCAAGGCCGGGTGCGGGGAATTGATTTTGACGTGGCTGTGTTCACCAATTTGACGCAAGACCACTTGGAATACCACCATACAATGGAAGAATACTTTTTAGCCAAGAGCCTGCTGTTTTCACAGTTAGGAAATGCTTACGGCGAACAGGGAAAACAAAAGCTGGCGGTCATTAACATTGACGATGCGTACGGCGAGCGCTTGATTCCCCTGACAGCAGCGAATGTTTTGACTTACGGCTGTCAAGGCCGGGGCGATATCCAAGCGCAGAATGTCGTGGTTACCAACCACGGCACGTCGTTTGATTTGCTGTTTTTAGGCGAGATTTATCCTGTCACCATGAAAATGATTGGCGACTTTAACGTGTATAATATACTGGCGGCATTCGGCGCCTGTTACGGGCTGGGGCTTGCGTCTGAGGCAATTATCCGGTCCATAGCGAAAATTGAAGGTGTCAAGGGACGGTTCCAGCTAGTACCAAACCATCGTGGAGTGACGGCAATCGTTGATTACGCCCACACGCCGGACGGATTGGAAAATGTATTAAAAACTATTAATAAATTTGCAGAAGGTGCGGTATACTGCGTTGTCGGTTGCGGCGGCGACCGCGACCCGTCGAAGCGGCCGGTTATGGCCGATGTTGCCATGACCTATGCCACACATCCGGTGTTCACATCGGACAACCCGAGGACGGAAGACCCGACAGAAATCATCAAACAAATGACCCGACATTTGAGCGGTAATAAATATGTGGAAATCGTTGAGCGGCGGGAAGCCATCGAGTATGCATTATCAAAAGCAGAAAAACATGATGTGGTACTAATAGCTGGCAAGGGTCATGAAGACTATCAAATTATCGGCACGACCAAACATCACTTCGATGATGTGGAGATTGTGAACGACTATTTTGCGAAACATTAGGAGATAATTATGAAACTTACAGAATTACTGATACCATTGTCACTCAGCTTTGCCATTGTCTTGCTGATCATGCCGTTGTTTATCGCTTATTTTCAGATGAAAAAACACGGCCAGGAAATACAAGATGACGGTCCCACATGGCACATTGCCAAATCAGGCACGCCCACGATGGGCGGTCTGGTGTTTTTGATAGCCATCGTCATTACGACAGTCGTAACAGGTGCTTGGCAGGAGTCATTAACGACCGGACTTTGGCTGATTATCTTTATTTTGGTGTTATACGGCGGGTTAGGCTTTTTGGATGATTTTATTAAAATTTTCAAAAAGCGCAATCTGGGATTGAACTCAAAACAAAAATTTCTGGGACAGGTGCTTGGCGGTCTGGTATTTTATCTGGCTTACCGGATGGAAGGATTTTCCAGCACACTGACACTGCCGCTGATTGGCGATGTCCCGTTGGGGGTACTTTACGGCCTCTTTGCGATATTTTGGCTGGTCGGTTTTTCAAACGCGGTCAACTTGACTGACGGGATCGACGGTCTGGTGTCCGGTTTGGGAATCATTTCATTTGCTGCTTACGGCGTCATTGCGTGGCATCAGCAGCAGACAGACATTTTGCTCATTTGCGTAGCGACTGTCGGTTCTTTGTTAGGATTCTTTATCTACAATAAAAAACCGGCTAAAATCTTTATGGGCGATGTCGGTTCACTGGCGCTGGGCGGCATGTTGGCAGCCATCTCTATTGCCCTGCACCAAGAGTGGACGCTCCTGCTTATTGGTCTGGTGTATGTGATAGAAACCCTCAGCGTGATGCTGCAGGTTGCGTCGTACAAACTGACCGGCAAGCGGTTATTCAAAATGGCGCCGATTCATCATCATTTTGAGATGAGCGGCTGGTCTGAATGGAAAGTGGATATTGTTTTTTGGATAGTGGGATTACTTATGTCGGCGCTCACGCTGGCGATTATACTTTAGCAAGGAGAATCTATACGGATGAAAGCGACAAAGAAATATGAAAATAAAAAGATTTTAGTGCTTGGTTTAGCTAAAAGCGGCGTCGCTGCTGCGGCATTGCTGCACAAGCTGGGGGCTTTTGTGACGGTCAATGACGCCAAGGAATTCGACCAGAATCCTGATGCCCAGCATTTGCTAGAGCTTGGCATCACAGTAATCACCGGCAGCCATCCTGTAGATTTACTTGATGAAGGGTTCGTTTTGATTGTCAAGAACCCTGGGATTCCTTATTCGAATCCTATTCTCGAAAAAGCAATAAAGAAACACATTCCGATTATCACCGAAATCGAACTTGCGTATCAGATTTCAGAAGCCCCGTTTATCGGGATTACAGGTACAAACGGCAAAACAACCACCACAACGATGATTCATCAGCTGCTAAACAGCGAGCGTCAGAAAGGTCAGGCCTACCTTGCCGGGAATATCGGATTTCCGGCAAGTACTGTCGCACAAGATGTGACGGCCGATGATGTGCTGGTAACCGAACTGTCAAGTTTTCAATTAATGGGGGTGGATGAGTTCCGCCCGCACATTGCGGCTATTACTAACTTGTATGAAGCGCATCTGGATTACCACGGCGACAAGGCGGCCTATCTGGCAGCCAAGTGGCGGATTCAGGAAAACATGACAAGTGCTGATTTCCTGCTGTTGAATGTCGACCAGCCGGTGTTTCAAGAGCTGTCGCACCATACACAGGCGACAGTCATCCCATTTTCAACAGCTAAAAAACTGGACAGAGGCGCATGCTTGTCACAAGGTGTGCTGCATTATAATCAGGAAGAAATAATACAGGCATCGGAATTAGGCGTGCCGGGCATACATAATGTTGAAAATGCGCTTGTTGCGATTGCTGTTGCCAAGTTGTCCGGTGTGTCGACAGCTGCTATAAAAGCAACGTTGACACAATTCAGCGGAGTGCCTCATCGGACGGAATATGTCGGTGATGTGGCGGGACGGAAATTTTACAATGACTCGAAAGCAACGAACAGTCTGGCAACAGAAAAGGCACTGAGCGGCTTTGAAAAGAGTCGTCTGGTCTTAATTGCCGGCGGGCTGGATAGAGGCAATGAATTTGCTGAGCTGATTCCGCATTTCAAAGGCTTGAAAGCGGCAGTGTTTTACGGTGAAACGAAAGAAAAATTGAAAAAAGCAGCCGATTCAGCCGGTGTTGAAACAGTTCACTTGGTCGACACGCTTGAAGAAGCTGTGCCTTCTGCTTTTTCGGAAAGTGATGAAGGTGATGCGATTCTGCTGTCACCGGCCAATGCCAGCTGGGACCAGTTTCCAAACTTTGAAGTTCGCGGTGAAACATTCGTTGCATTAATGAAAAAATTAAGTAAGTAGGGATACGCATGAGAGTATTAGTAACAGGAGGCGGCACAGGTGGTCATATCTACCCGGCTGTTTCGCTGGTGAATTATATCAAAGAAAAGCACCCGGAGTCTGAATTTTTGTACGTCGGTACGAAAAAAGGTCTCGAAAGTAAAATCGTGCCGGATAAAGGCATTCCATTTAAGTCGATTGAAATCCAAGGGTTTAAACGCTCTCTGTCGTTGGAAAACGTCAAAACAGTTTATAAATTTGTCAAGGGCATTGCCGCTGCCAAGAAGATTATCCGTGATTTTCAGCCGGACATCGTCATGGGGACTGGCGGATATGTCTGTGGGCCGGTGGTCTACGCTGCTCATAAACTGCACATCCCTACCATCATTCATGAACAAAACAGCGTGGCGGGCGTCACCAATAAATTTCTTGCACGCTACGTTGATAAAATCGGCATCGCTTTTGCGGAAGCGGCCGCCAGTTTTCCTGAAGATAAAGTCGTACTGGTCGGCAATCCAAGGGCGCAGGAGGTTGCAGGGACCGAAACATCCGACATTCTGTCAGATTACCAGCTGGACCCGGGCAAACCGACGGTGCTGGTCTTCGGCGGCAGCCGCGGGGCATTGAAAATCAATCAGGCAATGACGGAAAGTTTGCCGCTGTTGGCGGACAAACCCTATCAGGTGCTTTACGGTTCAGGCGATGTCTATTTTGACACAGTGCAGACGGCGCTGGCCGATTTGCCGGCAATGCCCCATGTTAAAATTGTACCGTATATTAAAAACATGGAGCGCGTGATGGTCAATGTCGACTTAGTTGCAGGGAGAGCAGGCGCCACATCACTGGCAGAATTTACGGCATTGGGCTTGCCGGCAGTGCTTATCCCCAGCCCTAATGTAACGAATGACCATCAGACGAAAAACGCTATGAGTCTGGTGAACAAAGGTGCAGCTGTAATAATCAAGGATGCTGAACTAACAGGCGAAAAGCTCGTCAATGCGATTGATGGGATTATGGCAGACCCAAAGCGCAGACAGCAGATGGCGCAAGCTTCCCGCAAACAGGGGATTGCCGATGCGACGGACCGCTTGTATCAGCTGGTTGAAGAATTATTGGCTTAATGCAGAATGGAGGTAAGTATCATTGAGTAAAGACAAGAACGAGCCGAACGGTAACGAGTCGGAAGATAAGCAGGTGATGCTTACACCATGGCAGAAAGAAAACCAGAAGTACCGGGAAATGAATGGGAATCAGCAGGGGGAAACGGCATCACACGAGACTTCGGAAGAAACGCCGGAAAAAGTGCCGCCACCTGCCGAAATACTTGATACGAGTCAAACTGAAAAAGAAGATTCACGCTTTGAAAATGTGAAAAAAAGATTCAAAGCGGCTATTGAACACAACAAAGAAACGTTAAAAAGACCCAAGACGCCACAAGAAAAAAAGCTGATAAAGCAGCTCATCCTTATTTTATCTGTTTTAGGCATGGCGATGCTGATTACAATTTATTTTATCTCTCCGTTAAGCAAAGTTGACAATATTGTCATCGCAGGAGTTGAAAAGTCCGACCCGCAATCAATTGCGACGTCATCCGGTATTCGAGTGGGCGGACCGCTGTGGCAACAGTATCGTCAAAGGCAAGTTATAGCCAACAGCGTTTTGGAGGAGAATCCCCGGTTGAAGAGTGTCGCAGTTTCAATCGTTGATTTAAACCGGTTGAAAGTCAGCGTGGAGGAATACCCGATTGTTGCTTATGCGAAACAAGGCGACCAGTTCTTCCAAGTAATTGAAAGCGGGAAAATCATGCAGGATGAGCCTGTGACAGAATTTTCAGAAAAATTACCTGTATTGCGGGATTTTAAAGAAAATGATAGTTTACAAGAAGTGATAAAAGCGTATAATCAATTTGACGCAAGTATCCAGCGTCAAATTATGGAAATACAGTCGCTGGCCACCAAAAAAAATCCGTTCCGCATCAAGTTGTTTATGAAAGACGGCAATGAGGTTATTGGGTTGTCGACGACGATTGCTACCAAGATGCCTTATTATGACAAAGTGGTCGCGGAAATGGATGAAAAAGGCGTCATTGACATGGAAGCAGGCGACTCTGGTATCTTTTCCTACCCGTTCAGTCTGAGAGAAAAGGAAGAGACAAAAAATTCTACAGAAAATTCAACAGATTAAGTAAAAAAAGATGTAAGAAAACAGGTATTCTCCTTTCTTTACTAGTGATAGTTATGATAGAATTGTATGAGGTATCGGATAAAAAAGGGAACGTCTGTTAAATATATAGAGAGGAAATAGGAGGGACACCTTTCATGGCGAAAACAGGGATTTATGTGAGTCTTGATATTGGAACAACATCAGTGAAAGTTGTAGTCGCTGAATATATAGAAAATCAAATCAATATAATTGGTGTGGGAAATGCAAAATCAAGAGGATTGGACAGAGGGATTGTCATTGACATTGACAAGACAGTGGAATCGATTCAGCGTGCGGTCAAGCAGGCTGAAGAAAAATCCGGCATCCAAATCCGAAGTGTCAATGTCGGTTTGCCGGCCAATCTGCTGGAAGTTGAAAAATGCGAAGGCATGATAGCCGTCAATACAGAATCAAAAGAAATTACTGCCGAAGATGTCAGAAATGTGGCAGCGGCAGCTGTTGTCCGCTCAACCCCGCCTGAACGCCAAGTGATCACGCTTATTCCGCAGGAGTACAAAGTCGATGGCTTTGAAGGGATTCAAGATCCGCGCGGTATGATAGGCGTTAGATTGGATATGAAAGGTTTGCTGTTCACCGGACCGAAAACGATCATTCACAACATTCGCAAGTGTGTTGAAAAAGCGGGTTTGGGTCTGGATGAAATGGTGATTACTCCTCTTGCTCTGGCTGAGTCCATCTTGTCTGACGGCGAGCGGGACTTCGGTACGACAATTATCGACATGGGCGGCGGGCAGACAACCACAGCCGTCATGTATGAAAAAGAATTGAAATTTGCACACGTGGAACAAGAAGGCGGCGAGTTTGTCACGAAAGATATTTCAGTGGTATTGAATACGTCGCTGACCAATGCCGAAGCATTGAAAATAAATTATGGCTATGCTTATCCGGAGCGGACATCCGTCAATGAAGAGTTTCCGGTGGATGTCATCGGACAAAACGAGCCGGTCAAAGTCAATGAAAAATATTTGTCGGAAATCATTGAAGCGCGCGTAGAACAGATTTTCAACAAGTCCAAAGCAGTACTGGACAGTATCGATGCGCTGGATTTACCGGGCGGTGTCATTTTAACAGGCGGTGCCGCCAGTCTTCCAGGAGTGATTGAACTGGCTGCAGATATTTTCAAGACAAACGTCAAACTGTATGTGCCGAATCACATGGGCTTGCGTAACCCGATATTTGCCAATGCCATTGCCATTGTCGAATATGTTGCCCAGTTGGATGACATTTATCACATTTCCAAATTGGCTATTTCCGGAAATAAACCAAAGGCCAAACGCATGACGGAAGCTGCCGTCCAGCAGCCGGCCTCAGAAGTGAAAGCCAGTGATGCACCAACACAAGAAACTGCACCAACGAATAATGAATCCAAAGAGACCGGCGTGGTCGGCAAACTCAAAGGATTATTGTCCAATATATTTGATTAATTCGAAAGGGGAAAAAGAATAATGAATTTTTCTTTAGATAATGACATGCATACTGGCGCTGTAATCAAAGTAGTCGGTGTCGGCGGGGCAGGCGGCAATGCTGTCAACCGCATGATTGACGAAAATGTCAAAGGCGTTGAGTTTATTGTCGCAAACACAGATGTACAAGCACTTAAAAATTCAAAAGCTGAAACCGTGATTCAATTAGGACCTAAGTTTACTAAAGGATTAGGTGCAGGATCATTGCCGGAAGTCGGTATGAAAGCGGCAGAGGAAAGCGAATCAGCCATTGCCGAGGCGTTGGAGGGGGCCGATCTGGTCTTCATCACTGCCGGCATGGGCGGCGGAACAGGTACAGGTGCCGCACCGATCGTGGCCCGGATTGCCAAAGGCCAGGGCGCGCTGACTGTCGGCGTAGTGACCCGTCCGTTCAGTTTTGAAGGACCGAAACGCAGCCGCTTTGCTGCAGAAGGAATTTCTCAGCTGAAAGAAAATGTGGATACACTGGTTATTATTTCCAACAACCGTCTGCTTGAAGTTGTCGATAAAAAGACACCGATGCTGGAAGCTTTCCGAGAAGCGGACAACGTCCTGCGTCAAGGGGTCCAAGGTATCTCTGATTTAATTACTTCTCCGGGCTATGTCAATCTTGACTTTGCCGACGTGAAGACTGTGATGGAAAATCAGGGGACGGCGCTGATGGGGATTGGTGTGGCCAGCGGTGAAGAAAGAGTCATCGAGGCAACCAAAAAAGCCATCGCGTCTCCGCTGCTTGAAACATCTATCGACGGTGCCGAGCAAGTCCTGCTTAACATCACCGGCGGTCTGGACATGACATTGTTCGAAGCACAGGATGCTTCTGAAATCGTGTCAAGCGCTGCAAGCGGCGATGTCAATATTATTTTGGGAACATCTATTAATGAAAATCTTGGCGATGAGATTGTCGTGACAGTCATTGCAACAGGTATTGATCCGGGAAAAAAGGAACGCGGTCATTCTAGAGGAGCGAGTCAGCCAGGACATGGTCTGGCTTCAAAGTCAGTTAGAATGACCAAAGATATCGAACCGGCTGCAACTACTGAAAGCGACAGCGCGTTCGGCGATTGGGATATTCGCCGCGAACCGAGCGTCCGCAACACACCGGAAGAGAGTCCGTTCGATTCCATCGAAAAAAAAGATTTTGACACGTTTAAAGAAGACGATTCTTCAGACGATGACGAGTTGAGCACACCGCCATTTTTCAGAAGAAAAAGGTAAGGGAGTGACTTGAGATTGCAAGCAGAGCATATTAAGGCAAACGTTGCCGCTATTCAAGAAAAGATAGAGGCTGCCTGTCTGGCTGCTGGCCGCAGTCTTGATGATGTGACATTGGTTTGTGTCAGTAAATCAGTGTCGCCTGAAACTGCCGCTTTAGTGGTGGATTCAGGTGTGACACATCTGGCAGAGAACCGCATGGAAAAACTTTTAGAAAAAAAGGCTGCCTTACAAGCGAAGGAACCGATTATCTGGCATTTTGTCGGCAACTTGCAGCGGCGTAAGGTAAAGTCCGTGATTAATGAAATCGACTATTTTCACGCACTATCCAGTCTGTCTTTGGCAGCCGAAATTGAAAAACGAGCTGAAAAACCAATTAAGTGCTTTGTTCAAGTCAATGTGTCAGGGGAAGAAAGCAAACAAGGTGTCACGCCTGATGAGGCGGCGCACTTTGTGGCGCAAGTGTCAGCATACCCGAAGATACAAGTTGTGGGTTTGATGACGATGGCTCCCATTGATGCAACTGACAGCGAGTTGCTGGATTATTTCAGTACACTGAGGCAATTACGGGATGTCATCCGGGCTGCCGGTCATGCACATGCTCCTTGTCGGGAGTTAAGCATGGGGATGAGCCGGGACTTTGAACAGGCGATACAAGCTGGAGCTACTTTTATCCGCGTTGGTTCAGCATTCTTTGAGTAACACGAAAGAGGTGGAAAAGGATTTGAAAATGTTTAACCCGAAGAAATTCTCAAGCTTTTTTGGCTTAGATGATACAGTAGAAGAGTACGAATATGCACCGGAGACTCCGCATCAGCAAGAGTCCGTGCAAGAAAGCCGGGGCATATCCTCATTGTTCCAGCGTTCATCTGAAAACAGAGAATTTGAAAACGAAACGCCGGTTTCCTCTCCTTCTTCTGAACAATTAGCGAACAATAAAGTAGTTGAAATGAATGCTTTTCAATCGGTCCCCGAAGCTAATCGACAGAGCAAGGCGGACGTAAGCCAGGCGCTGACACGAAAAATCACCGTTATCGAGCCGAAAACTTACACAGAAGGCAAGGCAATTGCCAAGGCGCTTTTCAGAAAAGAAATTGTGATTATTAATTTTTCGGCAATAGATGAACAACAAGCACGACGAATCGTTGATTTCACAACCGGCACGGTGTATGCACTGGACGGCGATATCCAGCGCATCGGCGATGAAATTTTTCTCTGTACGCCGGCAAGCATCGAAATTGATTCGTCTGTTGCCAAGAGCCTGATAAGCACTCAGTTTTCTGATTATTAAAAGGAAGTGAACAGGTGATATTTGTCTATAAGCTTTTTAACCTGCTTTTTGAGGTTGTTCATATTTATTCGATTATCCTGGTGATTTATGCGCTGCTGTCCTGGTTTCCGGGTGCGTATGATACAGCATTGGGACGATTTATTATTAAAATTTCACGACCGTATTTAAGTTTGTTCGACCACTTGAATCTGTCGTTCGGTCCGATTGATTTCACGATTATTGTGGCAATTCTTGCACTGGAGTTGTCCAGTCAAGGACTGTATTTAATTGTTAGCAGAATCATGTTTGGACTTCTCTATTAGTAAAATTGCATAGAAAGGATGTGATTCTATTGTCTGACGGTGTTTATCAACATTTTCGCAAGGAAGAACATCCTTTTATTGATATGGTAAACGACTGGCTGGAACAAGTCGACAATCAGTATGCACCAGTAACGACTGATTTTTTAAATCCCCGTGAGGCGTATATTCTGCGGACGCTGGTCGGCCAGCGGGACGATATTCTGTGCGCGTTTTACGGCGGTTTTGAAGATGCCGAACGCACATGCAGTATCATGTATCCTGAGTATTACGTGCCGGAAGAAACAGATTATGACATCACACTGCTGGAAGTTATTTATCCGGTAAAGTTCGGCAAACTTTCCCACGGGAAAATACTGGGTACGTTGATGAGTTCAGGCATCAAGCGCGAGCTGATCGGTGACATCATCACTGACGGCAGCCGCTGGCAGGTGTTTGTAAAATCACCGATTGCCGATTACCTCATCACCCAGACCAGAAAAATCGGCTCGTTCGGTGTGCGTCTAGAGCCGAAAGAACTGGAAGAGGTGCTTTTGCCGATTAATGACTGGCAGCTTGAGACAGTCACCCTGAGTTCTTTTAGAATTGATAATCTGATTTCCACGGTATATAATGTATCTAGACAGCGTTCAAAAGAAATGATAGAATCAGGGAACGTTAAAATTAATTGGGTCGAGACCTATCGTCCGGATGCAGTGGTGAGTTATCTTGATATCATCTCTGTCAGAAAGTTCGGCCGGATACAAATTGATGAGACACTCGGGAAATCGAAGAAAAATAAACACAGGCTAGCAATCAAGGTGTTTAGAAAGTAAACAATGAGGTGAAAGCATGAGTATTAAACCAATCGATATCACAAGCAAAAATTTTGATTCAAAATTGCGCGGTTACGATAAAAATCAAGTAGACGATTTTTTAGATCAGATTGCATTGGATTTTGAGCGGGCGATTCAGGATAATCGCGAGCTTGAAAAACGCATCAAGCATGTTGAAGAGAAACTGAATTATTTCAACGAATTAAAGGATTCGCTGAATCAGTCGATCATTGTGGCACAAGACACAGCAGAAAAGCTGAAAGAAAATGCGACACGGGAATCTGATTTGACCCTTCAGTCGGCTCAGGCCCAGTCAGAAGATATTTTGGCGCGCGCCAACCGGATTTCTGAAGAGACTATTGATGAAGCAACGACTAAAGCCAATGATATTTTACAGGAAGCAAGCAACCGTGCCAAACAACTTGCAGTCGAAACCGACGACTTGAAGAAAAAGACACGTGTCTTCCACCGTAATTTAACAATGATGCTGGAATCCCAGCTGGAGTTGGTGAAGAGCGATGAATGGGACGACTTGTTGAAACCGTTCGGTGCTTACGTGGATAACACGCAGACAGCCTTCAAGGAAGTTTTGGAGTCCGTGCAGTCGTCTGAAGAAGGCGGCTATCTGGCAGCAGACGACCATGAAGAGACGCTGGCTGTTGAAGAAGCGGCGCCGGAGCTTGAACAAACGATTACTAAAACGTCAGTGGTTTTTCCTGACGACGAATAAAAAATACAAGGTACATGAAACAGAAAAGCTTGTCTGCCATGCTTAAAGTGAGCCGGGGATAGTGAAAACCCGGCAGCCTCTGCGACAAGAAAGATCCTTCATGTGAGTACTTTGCTGAATGAAGTAGGCAGAGCTGGGTAACGTCATTAACCGTTTCAGAGGAAGATTGCGAGGCAATCTTTGAATGCGGGTGGTAACACGAAAACTTCGTCCCTATTGGGGGCGGAGTTTTTTTATTTATAGAAAGACAAATTGAAAGGATACAGACAATCATGAAAATGAAAGAGACACTACAGCTTGGTAAAACTGATTTCCCGATGCGGGGCAATTTACCGGTCAGAGAAGTCGACTGGCAGAAAGAATGGGAAGAGCAGGATTTGTACGGACAGCGGCAAAAATTGAATGAAGGCAAACCGACATTTGTGCTGCACGACGGACCGCCTTATGCCAACGGCAACGTCCACTTGGGGCACGCCCTGAACAAGGTGAGCAAGGACATCATCATCCGCTACAAGTCGATGTCCGGCTACCGCGCACCGTATGTGCCGGGATGGGACACACATGGTCTGCCGATTGAACAAGTTTTGACGAACAAAGGCATCAAGCGCAAAGAAATGTCCCGTTCAGAGTATTTGCAAAAGTGCCGCGACTACGCACTGTCGCAGGTGGACAAACAGCGTGAAGATTTCAAACGTCTGGGAATTTCCGGCGATTGGGACCATCCGTATATCACACTGGACCCTAAGTATGAAGCTGCCCAGATTCGTGTATTCGGGAAGATGGCTGAAAAAGGCTACATTTACAAAGGTCTGAAGCCGATTTACTGGTCGCCGTCCAGCGAGTCGTCGCTTGCCGAAGCGGAGATCGAGTACAAGGATGTCAAATCACCGTCGATTTATGTGGCGTTTCAAGTGGCGGACGGCAAAGGTGTGCTGGATGACAACACGTATTTTGTCATTTGGACAACGACACCGTGGACGCTGCCGGCCAACTTGGGCATCTCTGTTCATCGTGAATACAAATATGTTGCCGTCGAAGTCGGAGGGAAAAAATATATCGTTGCCAAAGACCTGCTGGCTGATGTTGCCGAGGAAATCGGCTGGGAAAATCCGAAAGTCGTGGCAGAGTATGAAGGCGGCGAATTTGAGTACATGACAGCCCACCATCCGTTTTATGATAGAGAGTCGTTAGTGATGTGCGGCGACCACGTGACGCTGGAAGCGGGGACCGGTCTGGTTCATACATCACCGGGTCACGGGGAAGATGACTACTTTGTCGGCAAACAATACGGCTTGGATATTTTGTCGCCGGTGGACAGCCGCGGTGTGTTCACAGCGGAAGCGCCGGGACTCGAAGGGGTCTTTTATGATAAAGCCAATCCGATTGTTACCGGCTGGCTGGAAGAAAAGGGCGCGCTCTTGAAGCTTGATTTCTTCACACACAGCTACCCGCATGACTGGCGTTCCAAAAAACCGGTCATTTACCGTGCGACGCCGCAGTGGTTTGCGTCAATTGATAAATTCAGGGAAAACATTTTGTCAGAAATCGAAAAAGTCGATTGGATTATTCCGTGGGGCAAGACCCGTCTTTACAATATGGTCCGCGACCGCGGCGATTGGGTCATTTCCCGCCAGCGGACATGGGGCGTGCCGCTGCCGATTTTCTACGGTGAAAACGGCGAGCCGATTATCACAAAAGAAACCATCGCGCATGTCTCCAACTTGTTTGCCGAGCACGGGTCCGGCATTTGGTTTGAACGGGAAGCTGTTGACCTGCTGCCTGAAGGTTTCACGCACGAAAGCAGCCCGAACGGCAAGTTTACAAAAGAAATGGATATCATGGATGTCTGGTTTGACTCGGGTTCTTCCCATGAAGCGGTGTTGAAGCAGCGTCCGGAGCTGACTTTCCCGGCGGATATGTATCTGGAAGGGTCCGACCAGTACCGCGGCTGGTTCAACTCAAGTATCACGACCAGCGTGGCAATCAACGGTGTGGCGCCATATAAAGCGGTGCTGTCGCAAGGCTTCACCCTTGACCCGCAAGGCAGAAAGCAGAGCAAATCATTGGGCAACGTCATCGCGCCGGATAAAGTCATCAAGCAAATGGGGGCCGATATCCTGAGATTATGGGTAGCCAGTGTGGACTATGAATCTGACGTGCGCGTGGACATGAACACGTTGCAGCAAATTGCTGAAGTGTACCGTAAAATCCGCAACACGATGCGTTTCCTGCTGGCCAACACGTCTGACTTCGACCCGTCAGTGCACCGTGTGGCTTACGACAATCTGCGTTCAGTCGACAAATACATGATGATCCGGTTGAATCAAAAAATCAGAACCATGCGTGAAAAGGGCTATGACAACTATTCATTCTCAACGGTCTACAAAGAGCTGGTTAATTTCTGTACGGTCGATTTGTCCGCATTTTATTTGGACTTTGCCAAGGATGTCGTTTACATTGAAGCAGCCGATAATCCTGAACGCCGCGCCATGCAGACGGTCTTTTATGACACGCTGGTGGCTCTGACTAAATTAATGACACCGATTCTGCCGCATACAGCGGAGGAAATCTGGTCGCATTTAAGCGAAACGGAAGCGTATGTGCAATTGGCGGAAATGCCGGGCTGGCAGGAGTTTTCCGGTCAGGAGGAAATCTTGTCCGAGTGGCAGGCATTCATGGCTTTCCGCGACCATGTGCTGAAAGCTCTTGAGATGGCACGGAACGACAAACTGATCGGCAAGCCGTTTGAAGCCAAGGTGACCGTGTACCCGAGCGAGCCGGTGCGGGAATTGCTGCTGTCACTCAATACAAATCTGTCGCAAGTGCTGATTGTCTCAGAATTTGTGATGGCGGATGCGTCAGCTGAAGTACCTGACAATGCGGTTGTTTTTGACGATGTATCCATTCTCGTGGAGCATGCTGTCGGAGAGACTTGCGAACGCTGCCGGGCAATCAAAGACGATGTCGGCAGTCATCCGGCCCTTCCGACTTTATGCGACCGCTGTGCGGTCATTGTTGAGGAAAATTATCCGGAAGCAGTGGCAGAAGGCTTTGAATAAACAAAAAGTGTTGAAAGATAATCACAGCGATTATCTTTCAACACTTTTTTAGATTGTTTTTTGCCGGTAGCCTGCTAAAAAGTCAGCCAGGCTGTCGGTCGTGTGCGATAAGTCTTCCAGCTTCGGCAAATAAACGATGCGGAAGTGGTCGGGGGTATCCATGTTGAAGCCCTTGCCGTGAACCAGCAGGATATGTTTTTCATGCAGAAAATCAAGCACAAACTGCTCATCGTCCAATATGTTGAATTTTTCCGTATCGATTTTCGGAAAAATATAAAAGGCGGCTTTTGGCTTGACAGCAGAAATCCCCGGTATGTCGTTCAGTGCCTTTGTAATGAATTCGCGCTGTTCATAAATCCGTCCGCCCGGCAGCAGCAGTTTATCAATGCTTTGATAGCCGCCCAGAGCAGTTTGGATGATGTGCTGGGAGAGGACGTTGGAGCATAGACGCATCGAGGCGAGCATGTTCAGCCCTTCGATATAGTCTTGAACGTGTGTCTTCTCACCCGAAAGCACCATCCAGCCGCAGCGGAAGCCGGCAACGCGATGCGACTTGGAAAGACCGTTCAGCGTGACGGTAAACAAATCCGGAGCCAGCGCGGCGATGGACGTGTGTTCCAGACCGTCCATGACCAGTCTGTCGTAGATTTCATCGGAAAAGATAATCAACTGGTGCTCCCGCGCGACCTTGATGATGTCTTGCAGCAACTCTTCGCTGTAGAGTGCACCTGTCGGGTTATTCGGATTGATGATGACAATTGCTTTGGTTCTATCAGTCACTTTGCTTTTGATGTCGTCAATATCCGGGAACCATTCCGCTTGTTCATCGCAGACGTAGTGCACGGCATTGCCTCCTGCCAGAGAGACGGAGGCAGTCCATAACGGATAATCGGGCATGGGCACCAGCACTTCGTCGCCGTTATTGATCAGTCCCTGCATACACATCGTGATCAGTTCACTGACACCGTTGCCGGTGTAGATATCATTGATGGTAAAATTCTCAAAACCTTTCAGCTGATAGTACTGCTGAATGGCTTTCCGCGCTGAAAAAATCCCTTTTGAGTCAGAATAGCCTTCCGACTCTCTGGCATTTGCGATAACGTCATGAATAATCTCGTTTGGCGCTTTGAAGCCGAACGTGGCCGGGTTGCCCGTATTAAGCTTTAAAATATCTATGCCTCGAGCTTGCATCCGGTCTGCTTCTTCGAGAACGGGCCCGCGTACATCGTAGCTGACATGGTCCAATTTGGCTGATTTTTTGAATTCTCTCATGGTTGAGCATCCCCCTACTTTAAGTTGCGGAAAAAAGACCTTACATAAAAAGTACACTATGGGGACGTAAAAAGCAATAAAACAAATGAGATTTTTCTAATTATTCAGCGCGTTTGCTGAATTTTGCGCTGGGGTCCAGCCGTTTTTCAACGATTCCCAAGAGCCAGTCGGTGGTCACCGACATGAAAGCAGTCGGCAAAGCGCCGATCAGGATGATGGCGGTGCCGTCGGTGGCATTGGTTCCGCGGATGATGATGTCGCCCAAGCCGCCGGCACCGATGAACGAGCCGATGGCGGCGATACCGATGGCCACGACCAGCGCGTTGCGGAGTCCCGCCATGATGACAGAAACCGCCAAAGGCAGTTCAATCATATACAGGCGCTGCAGCTTGGTCATTCCCATGCCTTTGCCGACATCCAGCACGTTGCTGTCGACTTGGCACATACCTGTGTAAGTATTGGAGAGAATCGGCAGCAGCGAGTAGAGAAAGATGGCGACAATTACCGTATTTACCCCCAGTCCGATGCCCAGCATCAGAATGGAAAGCAACGCCAGCGACGGCACGGTTTGAATGACATTGGCAATGCCGATTACCCAGCCGGCCAGTTTTCTTTTTCGGGAGATCGCGATACCTAACGGAATAGCGACGACGGCGGCAAACAGCACGCCGTAAATCGAAATCAGAAAGTGGCGGACAAACTGGTCCAGGACGTACCCGCCGTTATGCTGCAGATAGTAAGCAATTTGTTGAGAAAGAGTCATGTCTACCATTTAATTTCCCTCCTCAAAAAAGTTATTTTCCCGTAAAAAGTTTTTCGCGACAGTTTCAGGTTCCAGCAAGTTGTTGTCTGCCTGAAAGTTCAGTTCCTGCATGGTTTGCGTGTCGATTTTCCCGGCAAGCTTCAGCAGGATGTCTTCCAACTCAGGGTATTCTTCCAGCAGTTCATCTGTGACCAGCGGACTGCAGTCGTAAGGCGGGAAGAATTTCAGGTCGTCTTCCAAAATGACCAAATCGTAACTGGCAATCCGTCCGTCCGTCGAGTAACCTAACACGACATCTACCCGTCCGGCGGCAACCGCATCATATACGAGCCCGATCTGCATCGGGTAAGCCTGTTTGAATGACATATTGTAAGCATCCACAAAGGCCTCGTAGCCGTCACCTTCGCGTCTCATCCAGTGCGTATCGACGCCGACTGCCAGTTCATCAGACACAGCGGCCATATCGCTGATTTTTTTCAAGTTGTATTTTTCTGCCGTTTCTTTTGTGATCATAAACGCATACGTGTTGGCAAATCCGTAAGACGGGAACCATGTCTGGTCGTAGCGTGTTTTAAATTCATGCACGACTGTCTTCATGGCTTTCTCCGGGTCTTTTTCAGCCGGCAGCATCAGCGTGCTGCTCAAATCTGTCCCGGTATAGCGTCCGGCAGAAATGTTGACGTCGCCGTTGAGCATTGCCTGGTGGTTCATGGTCGTCGATCCCAAGTTATTGACGATATTCGTGCGGTGCTCAGTGTAGTGTTCAATCATGCCTTTGATGATATTAGCCAAGATTTGCGTTTCGGTGGATGTTTGCGCAGCAATTGAAATCGCCTTTTTATCTGTCCCTTCGCTTAATCCGGGTAACGAACAACTGCTTAGAAACAAGGTCAAAGTCATCAGCACAAGCAGAGTGAATTTTTTGCGGGTCCGCATACTAAGCCACCTCCTCTTGTTTTGGCGACAACACTTTTTGCAGGCGCCCGAGCAGAAAATCTACCAGAATCGCCAGAATGGTTACCGGAATCGTGCCGCCGATAATCAGCTCCGGCTTGTATAGATTCAAACCGCTGAATATAAAGTCGCCCAGCCCGCCGCCGCCGATGTAGCCGGAAAGAGTCGCCCAGGCCACAACATAAACACCGCTCAAGCGGATACCGCTCATGATGGTCGGGACGGCCAGAGGAAATTCTACGGAAAAAATTTGCTGAACCGTGGTCATCCCCATGCCTTTTGCCGCATCGACAATGTCCGGGTTGACATTTTTCACACCGATATAGGTGTTTCGCAGGATAGGCAGCAGCGAGTAAATAAAGAGAGCTGCAATCGCAGTTGCCTTGCCAATACCCATAAATGGAATCAGCATGGCGAGAAGAGCGAGTGAAGGGACGGTCTGCAGAAGGCTGACAAGTGCGATAATCGGAGAGGCAATCTTTTTCGTTCGTGTTAAAAGAATGCCGAGAGGGACAGCTACAATAACGCCCAAAAGCAGCGCAACAAAGGAAATGTAAATGTGTTCGACGATTTTTGTGACGAGTTCTGTGCCATTTTCTTGCAAAAATGCGCTCATGACAAGTCGCCTCCTTGACTGCCGCCTTCGTTTGCGACATTGTTGTCATCGTCTCCCCAAATGGTGTCATAGACTATATCGACAATATACGAACGGGTGACAATCCCGACCAGTCGTTTCCGTTCATCAACAACCGGTACGTATTTCAGTCCCCGTTTCAGGATATGCTGCATCGTATCGCGCAGAAAGGCCGTTTTGCTGACGTAATAGACATCCGGATTCATGATGTCGCCGACGCTCGTTGCACGGTGGCGGTGTTTGTCAATGCTTTCCACGTCAATGAACCCCTTCAGGACATGCTGGGCATCTGTGACGAGCAGCGTATCGACGCTTTTTTCCCGCATCAGTTTGATGGCATCCGACAGTGATTTTTCAGGTGTGATGGATACACCGGTCCGCAGCATGACTTCTCCCAGTGTCAGGTAATCCTGCTGGGAACTTGCCAGCCGTTCTTCGCCGAGCAGCTCTTCGACGAAATCATTGGCAGGGTGGCGGAGAATATTTTCAGGTGTGTCAAATTGAATGACTTTCCCTTGACTCATAATGACGATTCTAGTCGCAAGTTTCAATGCCTCGTCCATATCGTGTGTGACAAAGATAATCGTTTTTCCCAGTTTTTCCTGCAAGCTTTTGATAAAGTCCTGCAGCACATCTCTGGTGATCGGGTCCAACGCCCCGAAAGGTTCGTCCATCAGCACGATATCCTGGTCGGCCGCCAGTGCGCGCACGACACCGATCCGCTGCTGCTGCCCGCCGGACAATTCGCTGGGGTAGCGGTCGAGCATCTCCAGCGGCATTTCCACCAGCTTCATCATGCGTTCAGCTATTTCATCCCGCTCTGCTTCCGGCCATTTCAGCAACTTCGGCACGAGTGTGACGTTTTCGCGAATCGTCATGTGCGGCATCAAGCCGATGTTTTGGATAACATAGCCGATTTGCCTGCGCAGCTCCACCGGATTTTTGTCACGGATGTTTTCCCCGTTGATTAAAATATCGCCGGAAGTCGGTTCAATCATGCGGTTGATCATGCGCATGGCTGTGGTTTTCCCGCTTCCGCTTGTACCGATGAAACAAATGAATTCTCCTTTTTCAAATGTCAGATCCATATCATCAACTGCGACTTTATTGCCTTTGTAAACCTTAGTGACATGTTTAAACTCAATCATGTAATATCATCTCCTTTTTAAATTGGCAATAAGGTACTCTATCAGTGTGACGCAATTCCGAATATTTTTCAAGTTTTCAGAAAAAACAGTTGGTTTTCTACTCGTTTTTTGTTTGCCAAAAGATGGTTGCTTCGGCGCAAATGGTGTCGTTGACCTTGATTTGATGGCAGCTGACGGCAGGACGGCTGTCTTGTTTTTTTAACGACCAGATACTGTCCACGATTTCGCCGTATTCGACTTCTTTATCAAACTTGATCAGCACGCGTTCAGGGGTGTGGGTAGTCAAAAAGTCGAAACCGAGCACGTCGGTCATCCAGTCCAGATATTTGGAGTTATTGACATGTTTATTGCCGTCGATGTCTAGAAAGCGCACGCGGTAGTCTTGTGACCGGCCGTTTTCCACCGGCTGGATTTTTTCTCCCCGCTCAATCCGTTTGACTTTTTCCGATTCGTACGGGGCGATGATGTCTTCGATCACGCTGCTCATTTTTCTGTTTTCGATGTTCATCAGGACAAATGTCGATTTGATAAAGACACACTCGTTGCCTGCCTCATCGTGCACCCAGAAATTACGGTAGCAGAAGAATTTATTGTAGCTGGTGGCTTGTGTGGTGACGGTCACTGTTTCGCCGGAAGACGGCAGCCGTGTGATGGCGATGTCGTATTGCGTGATGACCCACGCCAGCCCGAACGATGCCACATAGTCGCTTCCCCGGTTTAGCGCATCACTTTGCGCGCTGGAAGTTTTGATGATGATATTTAATAATGTCGGCAAAGTTAAAGTGCCGTTAGTATCGCATTGATAATATACGATGTCATGTATTTCAGAATATTTTTTTGCCATAAAATCGGCCTCCTACAGTTTTTCTTTTAGTATAACACACTTTTTTTAAAGTCAAGTAATGCCCTGTTTACAGCGGCGGCGCATCAAAACACCGGCTGGCGTACACGGGGCGGATAGTCAATTACTTGCTTTGTCGGTATGAAAACAGTAGAATATTCAAGTAGTATGACATCATTTTATTTTGGGAAAAGGTAGGAGCTTGTATATGATTCAAGAACATCGAGCGCTATTTGTTATTTTCGGCGGTACCGGCGATTTGGCGAAGAGAAAGCTGTACCCGTCATTATTCCGCCTGTTCAGAAAAGGCAACATTGCGACACATTTTGCTGTTATCGGTACGGCAAGACGGGAGTGGTCCAATGATTATTTTCGTGAAATCATCAAGACAGCCATCGAGCCGCTGGAGCCGACAAAGGAAGAAGAAGAAGCATTTGTCCAACATTTTTACTATCAGTCGCACAATGTGACGAATACGGAAGAGTATACGGTCATCAAAACATTGGCGGACCGGCTGGATGAACAATATGAGATTGGCGGCAACCGGCTGTTTTATCTGGCGATGGCGCCGAACTTTTTCGGTGTGATTACCCGCCACCTGAAGTCAGAAGAAATCATCACCAATAACGGCTTTAACCGTCTGGTAATCGAGAAGCCGTTTGGTTCCGACTATGAATCGGCCCGGCTGCTGAATGAGGAGATTCGCGAAGTATTTGAGGAAGACCAGATTTTCAGAATCGACCATTACCTCGGCAAAGAAATGATTCAAAACATTTCCGCCATCCGATTTGCCAACAATATGATCGAATCGTTGTGGAATAACCGCTACATTGATAATGTGCAAGTCACGCTGGCTGAGAGTCTGGGTGTGGAAGAGCGCGGCGGCTACTATGATAAGAGCGGCGCCCTGAAAGACATGATTCAGAACCACGCGCTTCAAATCGTGTCTTTATTGGCGATGGAGCCGCCAAGGATTTTTGATGACGAGGAAATCCGCCAGGAAAAAATCATTGCGCTGCGCTCGATCCGGATTTTGTCAGAAGCAGAAGTCGACCAGTTTTTCGTCAGAGGACAATACAGCGCAGGCAAGCTGAAGGATGACACATTCGCCGCGTATCATGATGAGCTGAATGTCGCACCTGATTCCCGCACGGAGACATTTGTGGCCGGCAAACTGCTGATTGATAATTTCCGCTGGGCGGGCGTGCCGTTTTACATCCGTTCCGGCAAGCGGCTGACAGAAAAAGGCACGCGGATTAACATTGTGTTTAAACCCGTCCCGGTCAATATTTTCAGGGAAAATGAGGCGACCAGAAAAATCAAAGGGAAAGACGTCCTGACGATTTACATTCAGCCGACAGAAGGATTCTCGCTGACAATGAACGGCAAGGAAATCGGACCAAGCTTCAGTTTGGCGCCAATCAAACTGGACTACCGCCACTCTGCTGATGCGCTGGAAAACAGCCCGGAGGCTTACGAGCGGCTGCTGCTGGATTGCCTGAATGGTGATGCGACCAACTTTACCCACTGGGACGAAGTGGCGCAGTCGTGGCGCATTGTCGATGTTATCCGGCAGGCATGGGACAAGGACACTGCCGCCATTCCAAGCTATGCGGCAGGTACGATGGGACCGGACGAAGCCTTCCAGCTGCTGGAAAAAGACGGCCATGACTGGATATGGCAGCCGGATGCCTGGTACCGCGAACGCGGGTATTTGACAGATTAAAAAAACGTTCGGCAGGATGTCCCCTGTCGAACGTTTTTAACTAGTCAGATTTTATTGAGCCGATTAACTGGCAATTTTTTTTACTGACGACAAGCCTGCCCAAGTATTTGTCGGCCATCTCTTCAGACGGATTGGTAACGTCAATCAAGTAAGAGTTTTCATATTCCTTTTCAATAAAGCCTTCATAAGTTTTATCTTCCCATGAAAATGTGAGTTTGCGGTTAATATTATCCACAGCCATCCCCTCCACCAAATCAATTGATACCAATTATGCCCTAAAAGTGCTGAAAAGGAAAGAGAAAACCAAAAAAAGTTATAAAAAAGTCAAACTATTGTTACAATTGACGAACGTTGCGAGCGGGTGTGAACGAAAAAGCGCCTTTCAACGCGTAAAAAGACGTTTTTACACACGACCGGACAGAAAAAATCAGCGCGCCGGGCGATAACCGGGGAACAGACGGCTGTTCTTTTTTTGACAGGGTCCGGTCCAGTCCGGACTGCGGACAATTCTTGACTAGCAAAAGATTTAATGATAGCTTAGAGTTGAAATTATTTAAAGAAAGAAGTTGTGGAGAAATGAAAAAGTATGTCTACGCAGATCGATTTTTCTTACCCAGCGGGACGGTTGGCCCAGGCTATTTAGATATTTCAGATGGAGTGTTTGGCGAGATTGCAACAGAAATTGACAATGATTTTGGCGAAGTCATTGATTACTCAGGCAAATGGATTGCACCGGGGCTGGTGGATACGCACATTCACGGCTATATGAATCATGATGTCATGGACAACGACCCTGAAGGGCTGAAAGTGATGTCAGAAGGCCTTCTTTCTTGCGGAGTTACGTCGTTTCTGCCGACAACGCTGACATCCAGCCGCGAGCAGCTGACTGCCGTGGCCAAAACAATCGGCGAAGTACATCAAGAGGTAACAGGGGCAAAAATTCAGGGGATTTATTTTGAAGGCCCGTTTTTCACCGAGGAATACAAAGGTGCGCAAAATCCGGGTTATTTTTCCGACCCTGATTTGGATGTCTTTAACGAATGGCAGGAAGTGTCCGGCCACCTCATTAAAAAAATCGCCTTGGCACCCGAGCGTGACGGCGCAGCCGAGTTTGTCAAACGGGTGACTGACGACGGTGTGGTCGTGGCTTTGGGCCACAGCAATGCCACTTTGGCAGAAGCGCGGGATGTGGTCGAATCAGGCGCCAGCGTGTTCGTGCATGCGTTCAACGGGATGCGCGGCCTGAACCACCGGGAACCTGGCATGGTCGGTGCAGCGATGAGTTTGAAACATGTCTTTTCCGAGCTGATTTGCGACGGCCACCATGTCCATCCGACAGCGGCCGGTATTTTGATGGAGGCAGTAGGGCATGACCATGTGGCATTGATTACGGACTGTATGATGGCCGGCGGCATGCCGGACGGCGACTACATGCTGGGAGAATTTCCGGTGAAAGTGGCTGGCGGTACTGCACGAATGGCGGAAGGCAACCTTGCCGGCAGCATTTTGAAGCTGAAAGAAGCCATCAAACATGTGGTCGACTGGGGCTTGGCTACGCCGGAGGAAGCCGTCATGATGGCGACTTATGTTCCTGCTGTCAGCTGTAAGATAGATGACCAGTGCGGCCAGATTGCCAAAGGACGTGCGGCCGATTTCATCGTTTTGGAACCGGACATGAATTTGCTGGCAACATATCTTGACGGCAACTGCCGTTTTGAAGTAGATACTTATTCTGCTGACTAATCGTATACTTGTCGTTCCCCTGTACTGAACCGCTCAGGCTCGGTACAGGGGCTTTTTTATCTAAAAAAAAAGCCCGTCTCTCAACCAGACGGGGCGTTTTGAAACATAAAATCGTGTAATGTAAGGGAAGGGGAAGTTGTGGATTTTATGTTTCACATATATACTAGCGATACTATCTTTAGTTTATGGGTATGCATGTATTTTTTCAATGGATTTTCCCTTTTTAAATCGTTGTAACCATTTAGATGATCATAAAACCTGACCGGACAACGGTTTCTTAGACTGTCATATTTTGCACAAAGCTGTGAACTATTTTGGAAATTGTTTTAAAAATAGGCGTTTTCAGAAATATTTTTGACAATCGGCAAGAGTTCACAGAATCTTCATTGACAGTATGACAACCTGTCAGTTAAGATGGAGCAATATTAATGACAAGTTGTCAGTTTTGGAGTGAAAGCGAAGATGTCAGTGTTAACATTAAAACATGTGAACAAGTATTACAAAGTAGCCGGCAATCAGCCGTTTCAGGCATTAAAGGATGTCACTGTGTCGTTTGACAAGGGGGAGCTGGTGGCAATCATCGGTGAATCCGGCAGCGGCAAATCCACGCTGATGAATTTAATCGGCGGACTGGACTCTGATTTCGACGGGGAAATCCTGTTTAACGGTCAAAATTTAGGGACATTCAAAGAGGCGGATTTCGTCAAATACCACAAAGAAAACGTCGGATTTGTGTTTCAAAGCTTCAATTTGATTTCCCACCTGAACCTGCTGGACAATGTGACCATGGCCATGACGCTGGCCAATACATCAAAAGAAGAGCGCATCAAGCGCGCCAAAGAAGTGTTGAGCGATATGGGGCTGTCTGACCATATTTACAAAAAACCGGACCAGATTTCCGGCGGACAGAAACAGCGTGTGGCGATTGCCCGCGCATTGGTGAACGACCCGGATATCATCATTGCCGATGAACCGACGGGTGCACTGGACGCTGAAACGACCGAACAAGTGCTGGAGATTATCACCGACATTGCCAAGCGCGGCAAGCTGGTGGTGATGGTCACCCACTCGGCGCAAGTCGCCGGTCACTGCAGCCGTATCGTATCCATCGACAACGGCAGTATCGTGGACGACAAACGCAACAGCGAACCGCTCATTCATGAAGAGGTCAAGTCGTCACAGCCTGCTGTCGGCAATAAAAACTTGAGTTTCTTTTCCGCTATCCGTCTGGCCTTGCTGAATATGAAAGAAAAGCTGTCCCGCAACTTGCTGGTAGCGGTCGGCTCAAGTATCGGCATCATGAGCGTTATCCTGATGCTGGCGCTGGGCAATGGTGTCAAGACCTACATCAACGACACGATGAACAGTTTTGTCAATCCGTTAGTGACGGAAGTCCGGATGCCTGCCGACACCCAAGGGGAAGAGGCGGGAAGTGATGATCAGACGTCGCTGGAAGCGATGCAGCGGCAGCAGCAGATGGAGATGCAGAGCATGTTGACAGCAGATGCGCCGTTTCAAACTGAGAATCTTGATGAATTGGCAGCTCTTCCCAATGTCAAATCATTGGAAAAAGGCTACAGCCTGCTGTCGTTCGGCGCTAACCGTGTAGCCTACGATGAGAATGAATCAATGATTCTGACTTTCGCTACAGTTTCCAGCAATTTAAATGAGTCCAACCTGACGGCGGGGAACTGGCCGGAAGCTGGTCAAATCATGTTGTCTCAAAGTGTGGCTGATGAACTGGCAGAGGACAGCATGATTGGCCGTACGGTGACATTGACATTGACACTGGGCGAACAGGTCGTCTCCCGCGAATTTGACGTGAGCGGCATTTTCGGCTCGGACTCTGATGCGATGAGCGGGATGAGTGCAGCTTATGTGACCTTTGAAGACTTGAACGACTGGTACCAGGCGGAAAATATGACACTGGAGCCAAATGTCGTATTCCTGCTGGCTGAAACAGCAGACGATACGGAAAGCATCAAAAACAAAGTCAAAGACATGGGCTATCAAGGTTCTGCTCAAGAAGCCATGACCAACATGTTCAATGAAATGCTGGACGTCCTGACATACGTGCTGGCGGCTGTGGCTGGTATTTCACTGGTGGTTTCCGCCATCATGATTTTAGTCGTGCTGAACATCAGTGTGGTCGAACGTACGAAAGAAATCGGCATCTTGAAAGCGCTCGGGGCACGCAAAAAAGATATCCGGCGGATTTTTGTTTCCGAAGCATTTCTAATAGGGTTGTTTTCCGGCGTCATCGGGATTGCCTTTGCCTTTGGTCTGGGGTATGGCATCAATCAGTTCAGTTTAAATGTGTTTGACGTGCCGATCATCCAAATTGCCAATGAAAATATCGTGATGGGTTTGGCCATCAGTGTGGTCATCAGCATGCTGGCGAGCTTTTTGCCTTCCCAGCGGGCAGCCGGACTGGACCCGGTCGAGTCGCTTCGCAGAGAGTAGCAATGAAAAGACAAGGGAGTGTAAGCCAATGCCGACTGCGCAATTTTTCAAACTGGAAAAGGACAAGCAGGCACGTATTTTAGCGGCGGCTGTCAAAGAGTTCAGCACCGTTCCTTATAATGACGCATCAATCAACCGGATTATCAAGACAGCGGACATTTCGCGGGGCAGCTTTTATTTGTATTTTGCAGACAAGGAAGATTTATTGTTCTATTTGTTGCAGGAGCTGGTGGAAAAACCCGCCGTGGCTGCCTATCAGGGACTGAGCCGGCCGCCTGCCGATATCTTTGAATTCGGCCTTTGCGCGTTTGATATTTTCAGCGGACTGCTGGAAACACACCGCGCACTGCTGGGACAGATTTTCACCACGATTTCATTTGAACAAGTTCAAGTGGTGGTGGCCCGTCATCACAGTAAAATCCGTGAGTTGTCGCCAATCTCAGCCGACGACGGCTGCCACCGTCTGGGGATTGATTTTATGTCAATTCAAACGGCTGAGATGAAAACCGCGGCCAAGGGAGTCGAGCTGGCTGTCCTGCATGCGCTGCTTCATCTGGCACTGCCTTGCGTCGGACCAAGCGAGACGCGCCGGGAGCTGGCTTTGCTGCTTGACCTGCTGAAGCGCGGCGCTGCAAACTGCTAACAAAAGAACGGGGAAGGCTGATTCCCCGTTCTTTTTTGTCTGTTGAATAAATCATTTCGCTTGACTTGTAAAATGATGTATAATTAGAATGATACCTTGCAAAAAGGTCACTTCATACAGGAGGGCAAAAAATGAAGAAAATATTAGTTGTAGATGATGAAAAGCCTATTTCAGATATTGTAAAATTTAGTTTAGCCAAGGAAGGGTACGACGTGTACACGGCTTTTGACGGCGAGGAAGCTGTTGAAAAAGTCAAAGAAGTCGAACCGGATTTGGTCCTGCTGGATTTGATGCTGCCTAAGATGGACGGATTGGAAGTTTGCCGCGAAATCCGCAAAAACTACGACATGCCGATTATCATGGTAACAGCGAAAGATTCTGAAATTGATAAAGTCTTGGGACTTGAACTCGGAGCCGACGACTATGTGACAAAGCCGTTTTCCAACCGGGAACTGGTGGCGCGCGTCAAAGCGAATCTGCGCCGTCAGAGCCATGCGAGCAGCAAAGCGAATGAAGAAAACGACAGCAACGAACTGAAAATCGGTGCGCTGACCATTCACCCGGACGCCTACATCGTATCCAAACGGGGCGAAACGATAGAGCTGACGCACCGCGAGTTTGAATTGCTGCACTACCTTGCGAAACATCTGGGACAGGTGATGACGCGGGAACACTTGCTGCAAACGGTCTGGGGCTACGATTATTTCGGCGATGTCCGCACAGTGGACGTAACGGTCAGACGCTTGCGGGAAAAAATAGAGGATAACCCTAGTCATCCGGCCTGGTTAGTGACCAGAAGAGGTGTGGGATATTATCTGAGAAATCCTGATAAAGACTAGGAGTTACACGAATGAACAAAAAAATTAGGTTTTACCAGTCTGTCAATTTTAAAATCGCACTTGTGTTTGTCCTGCTGCTGATGATTTCGATTCAGGTCATCGGTGCGATTTTTATCGGACAGTTGGAGTCTTCGACAATCGAGTCATTTGAAATCAACATGACTTCACAAGTCGAAACACTTGCGACAAACCTAAGCAATGAATTAAGCACGTATAAAGAACAAGATTTAAAAGACAATACCAATTTGAATCGTCTGCTCAGCGACTTTGCCAAATCAGATGTCATCGAAGCACGGATTATCGACGAAAAAGGTACGATTCTGGCGACCAGCGACGCCAATCTTCTGACCGAAGTCGGGAAAAAAAGCGACTACTGGCTGCTGACAGATTTAAAACCGAAGAGCGAGGAAATTACGAATCCCCAGACTGGTGACCGGGTGTTTCGGAACTGGCGGCCGATTTATTCGCCGACAGGAGAAACGGTCATCGGTTTTCTCTATGTGCTGAGCGACATCGAAAGCCGCTACAGTCAGGTCAGCGACGTGACATTGATATTCTTTTACGCTTCCATGGTGTCTGTGGGGATTTCTCTGGCAGTCGTCCTCTTGGTGTCAAAAACCATTACCAAACCGATTGGCGAAATGAAGCGTCAGGCGGGCCGCATAGCGCAAGGCGACTATACCGGCCGTGTGGAGATTCACGGCAATGACGAGCTGGGACAGCTTGGCGAAACCTTTAATGAGCTTTCCGCCCGGGTTGAGGAAGCCCAGGAGACGATGGACTCCGAGCGGCGGCGTCTGGACAGTGTCTTGACGCACATGACCGACGGCGTTATCGGGACAGACCGGCGCGGGAATGTGATTATCATCAACGAAACGGCTCTTAGTCTTTTGGAGACGACCAACGAAGAAGCACTGGGCAAATCGATTCTTGATCTTCTGGATATCCGCGGGGAATACAGTTTCCGCATGCTGCTGGAAGAACAGGAGGAAATTTTGCTGGACTTTTCCGCCTCGGAATTCGACCAGGTGATTTTACGGGCCGATTTTGCCATCATCCGGCGCGAATCGGGCTTCATCAGCGGTCTGGTGTGTGTGCTGCATGACGTGACCGAGCAGACGAAGGCCGAACAGGAACGGCGCCAGTTTGTTTCCAACGTGTCGCATGAACTGCGGACGCCGCTGACGAGCATGCGCAGCTACATTGAAGCGCTGGTGGACGGCGCCTGGCAAAGCCCTGAAGTTGCCCCGCAGTTTTTAAAGGTAACGCAGGAAGAGACAGAGCGCATGATTCGGATGATTAACGACTTGCTGCAGCTGTCGCGGATGGACACACAGAAAATGACACTGCAAGTCGAACTGGTCAATCTGAATGAACTGTTCAACTATGTGCTTGACCGGTTTGACATGGTTATCAAAAACGAAGGCAGAAATTATGACATCAAGCGGGAATTCACCAAACGTTCCCTCTGGGTCGAAATCGATGCGGACCGCATGATTCAGGTGCTGGACAATATCCTGAACAATGCCATGAAGTATTCACCCGCCGGCGGCACCATTACCTGCCGGCTGCTGGAGACCCATAAAAATGTCATCATCAGTATTTCAGACCAAGGCCTCGGCATCCCTAAAAAAGATTTGGGACGCGTCTTTGACCGGTTTTACCGCGTTGACAAAGCACGCTCCCGGGCGATGGGCGGGTCAGGGTTGGGACTGGCGATTTCCAAAGAAGCAGTGAAGGCACATGGCGGCAACATTTGGGTGGAAAGTGAAGAAGGGAAAGGGTCGACCTTTTTCATTTCACTTCCGTATGAGCCGTATGAGGAGGAAATATGGGAATGAGGCGACTACTTGATTACAGCATTCGATATGGTCTGGCAGCAATGGTTGCGTTAAGCTTGTTCCTGTCGTTCAAAATCTGGACGAAGCCGGCCAATTCGACGCACAAGGAAACTAAAAAAGACCAGACAGAAGTGGTTCAGAAGAAAAGCCGCAGTGAAGTATTTCTCCCGACGAAGCTGATTTACCATCATGTCGACGATCAGGATTCGCTTAGTTACCGGGAAGGGCTGATCAGCAACATCCAGCAGAAACTGAAAAAATTCAATTACGACCGTCTTGAGGAATTAGCCGGCGGCGAAGCGACTTTTCAGCGGATTAAGACGCAGCGCCACGCGGTGGAGCTGACGTATCCCCAGCCGCTGCCGCTGAAACTGTACCAAGAGGTGTTTGAACTGCCGATTGCCGATATCGACAGTTTGAAGGATGATGTGATGATTGACGGGGTCATGATTTCTATCGCCGACAACTATCTGTATCTGCTGAACCATGTGGATATGACTGTCTACCGGACGAAGATGATGGGAGACTTCCCGAGTATAACAGCTGAATTCCGTGACGAGGACAATGTCTTTTTCGATGTGGATTTTGACAGCGAGAATGTCGGCCAGATTTATTACGTCAATGAAGACATCCAATTGAAAAAATACAGCTACATCGCAACAGTCCAGCCGTTCACCATCTTTACGGAAGCGTTCTTCAACCAGTCGGCGGAAGTCTATTCCAAGAGCAATACGGAAAATGTGGAACTGACCAATGCAGAAGGCGAATTTTTGAATGTAAATGCCGAAACAGGCGAAATCAATTACCGCGGGAAGTTGAAAGAAACGGCGGACGCTGATGCTAATATATACGACAGCAGCTTCCATTATGTCGAAAGTACCGGCAATGTGCTGGGGAATATCCGCTTTTTCGGAGCCCAGGACAACACAGTGATTTACAGAAATTATGTTGAGGGCTTCCCGGTGTTCGGCGACTACACGAAAGGCCGGATGTCGGTAACGGTGCAAAATCAGAATGTGACTGTCACGACCAACGAGGAAACGCTGCTGGTGCCTATCCCGTCTGACGAAACTGTCCGGCTGGAGCCGACCCGCACGGTCTTGCAGCAACTGCTTGACCACGGAGCCGACATCACTAAGATTCATGATTTGCAGATCGGCTATGAATGGCAGCTCAACACGGAAACGAAACAAGTGGTCGATTTAAATCCTGCATGGTACGTCAAGTATGACGGCATCTGGGACTCAGTAGCGGTGATAGAAGAAAAATTGTCGGAAGGAGTGGCCGGCTAAATGGACTTTAAAAAAATCGAAGGCATTTTTCTGGTGGCATTCCTTTTTCTGAATATCTTTCTGTTTAGCGTTTATCAAGACGGCAAAGGGGACTCTGACAATCTTGCTGCTAACGGCGTGACCACCAGCATTGAAAATAGATTGAAAGTGGATAAAATCAAACTATCGCGCCCGTTATCCGAAAAAAAATATACGGGGTATTACTTGAGTGCCGAGCAGGACAGTCTGATCAAAGCGGCCGAAGACGACTTGCTGAATCAAAACTGGTCAGTTGAAAAAAACAGATTGACGGCCACTTTTGTCGGCCTGCCTGACCAGCGTCTGTCTAAAAAAGACACCGTGGCATCTTTGACGCAGTTTATCCAAAAAGGGCATACGGTGCTGCACGGGCAAGAGTACAATTATTCAAAGATAAATTCAAACACGGATGAACACCAGTATGTGTTTGTTCAGGAATGGGAAGGCCTGCTCTTTAATGACGTCACTTCCCAGCTGGTGCTGGAGGTCAAAGATGCCGGCAATACGTCCTTGAGTGTTGCCGGTTACCAGCAGACATATTTGAAAAACATCGAACCGCTAAGAGAAAAGCAATCGCTGATTTCTGAAAAGGAAGCCATCGTCAGCTTGTACACGAACAACCGTCTGCCGAGCGCTTCGAAAATCGAGTGGTCTCAGTTGGCCTACACGCAAATGTTTACTGTGCGCGGAAAGAATGTGTACATCCCGGCGTGGTTCGTGGCCGTCACAGATGACAAAGACCACGTGCAGATTGAACGGGTGAACGCCATCTCGGGCGCGGTTTTAACCAGTAATATTTCTGAAGTGAAAAACTGACGGGAATGACGTATAATGAGAGCTGTATATTAATCAGTGGACTAGGAAGGAAGAGTTTTTTTCGTGGAAAATCAAGGGTTTAAAGTAAGTATACTGGCAAGCGGCAGCACGGGAAATTCTCTCTATATTGAATCACCGCAAAAAAGGATTCTGGTAGACGCCGGTTTAAGCGGCAAAAAAATCACACAGTTAATGAGTGAAATCGACCGGTCGCCCCAAGATTTAGATGCGATTCTAGTGACACATGAACACCGCGACCATATTCACGGTGTCGGTGTGCTGGCGCGGAAGTATCACTTGGACGTCTATGCAAATGAGAAAACATGGCAGGCCATGGATACGATGATCGGGACGGTGAAAACCGAACAAAAATTTGTGTTCGGCATGGGTCAGACGCTGACATTGGGTGATTTGGATATTGAAAGTTTCGGCGTATCGCACGATGCGGCCGACCCGCAGTTTTACCGGTTTCACAAAGATGGCCGCAGTTTCGTCATGCTGACGGATACCGGCTATTGCAGCGACCGGATCAGAGGGATCATCCAAAATGCTGATGCTTACTTGCTGGAAAGTAATCATGATTTGAACATGCTGCGCATGGGCGCCTATCCGTGGAGCTTAAAGCAGCGGATACTCGGCGACCGCGGGCATCTGTCCAATGAGGACGGTGCGCTGGTTGCCACAGATGTCATCGGCAGCCGGACCAAAGCGATTTACTTGGGCCATTTGAGCAAAGAGAACAACTTGATAGAGCTTGCCCACATGACGATGGTGTCAACACTGAAGGAACACGACATCGATCCCGAACGGCAAGTACAGGTTCATGACACGAGCCCAGAGAGTGCCACACCATTATTTTCATTATAAAAAAACGGACGATAAAAAGACAAAATTGTCTGAGCCGGCCGTCAAAATGAGAGATGTTTCATTCCTCATTTTGACGGCCGGCTGTTTTAGTTTCAGTCATGGCAGGAAAATCGACTGAAGATGCAAAAAAAACATGTTTATTTTTTTTGCGGGCGCAGAAAAAAAGATTGCCTTCATGAAATAATCTCTATAGAATCATAACCATATACTTTGTGAAATCTAATCGTTTTATCATTTTGTTAAAAGGGGGAAACAGGTATGAAATGGCAAAAAGTAACATATGCAGGTTTAATTTCAGCGGCTGTCTTAAGTTTGGCTGCTTGCGGAGGCGGTGGCGATACAGATAAAAAAACCGGCGGCAAAGGCGGAAACGGTAAATCAGAACAGACCTTTACTGTCATCGAGCAGCAGGAAATGCCGTCTGCGGACCCGTCGCTGGCAACAGATGTGATCGGCGCGCGGGCATTGACTAATACGTATGAAGGATTGTACCGCCTAAATCTTGAAAACGAACCTGAACCGGCCGGCGCGGCAGACTTTGCAGAGGTCAGCGAAGACGGCAAAGTGTATAAATTGAAACTGCGTGAAGAAAGCAAATGGTCCAACGGCGACCCTGTAACAGCCAAAGACTATGTCTTTGCTTGGCAGCGCACGGTGGATCCGGCCACAGAATCGGAATATGCCTCGATTTTTTCACCGGTCAAAAATGCGGACAAAATCACGGCCGGCGAACTGGATAAAAGTGAATTAGGCATTAAAGCCGTCAGCGACTATGAACTGGAAATCACACTGGAAAAACCTGTCCCGTACTTTAAGTACTTGCTGGCATTTAAACAGTATTTCCCTCAAAACCAAAAAGTCGTTGAAGAGCATGGCAAGGAATTTGCGACGACCAGCGAAAAAGCAGTGTACAACGGACCGTTTGTCCTGGCTGATTTTGACGGACCGGGCACTGACACCGAATGGGCATACGTTAAAAATGAGTCTTACTGGGACGCCGAGAATGTGAAGCTGGACCGTATTGATGTCAAAGTGGTGAAAGATGCGTCAACGGGGATGAACCTCTTTGATGACGGTCAGGTGCATGACGCGATTTTGACCGGCGAATTGGCACAGCAGCGGGCAGACGACCCGGAAATGGTCATCGAAAAGCTGGCCTCAACTTTCTATTTGGAATTGAACCAGCGGGCTGAAGATTCCGCATTCAGAAACGAGAATCTGCGCAAGGCGATTTCCTATTCGATTGACAGGGACAGACTCGCCGCACAAATTTTAGGCGACGGGTCCGTAGCGGCGAAAGGACTGGTTCCTGCCGACATGTCTAAAAATCCGGAAACCGGCAAAGATTTTACCGAAGATGCCGGCAGCAGTCTCGCTTACGACGCCGGTCAGGCCAAGGAATACTGGGAGAAAGCCAAACAGGAGCTGGGCGGCAAGGTACCTGAAACACTTGATATTTTGTCATCTGATACGGATTCTTCCAAGAAAGTCGTGGAGTATCTGCAAGGCACATTGGAGGAAAATCTGTCAGGTATCAAGGTGACAGTCACGCCGGTGCCGTTTGCGGTGAGGCTGGAGCGGAGCAATCAAGGCGAATTCGACATGGTACTGGGCGGCTGGAGCGCCGATTACACCGATCCGGTGACCTTCTCCGAGTTATTTACGACAAACAACGCGTACAATCGCGGGAAATTCAGCGACGAAGCGTACGATAAGCTGGTAGAGAGTTCAGCCACCACAAATGTGGCAGACCCTGCCGCACGCTGGCGTGATTTGGTGGAAGCAGAAAAGCTGCTGCTGGAGAAGATGGGTGTTGTGCCTTTGTACCAAAAGGCGGAAGCCCACTTGCGCAAATCCAACATCAGAGATATCGCCATTCATCCGGCCGGTGCGCACTATGATTATAAATGGGCATATGTAGAGTAGAGTTGACTGATAAAAACCTATAACTCTTAAAAAAGTTATAGGTTTTTTCCGTTAAATCAGCAGGAAAAACAAGGAAAAGCCTAAAAAAACCAGACCAGTCAATAAGAAATAATACCCTTTTGCAGAAAAGACTTGCGAGAGCGGTAGATACTCGGGCGGCTCGGCTTGTTTGCTGCGTTTTAAAGCCTGCTTGATGCTGTGCTGAAAGGCATCAAAAAAGCCCGATGATAAAACTGCGATAAATGCAAAAATCATGACATAGACGAGAGCAATCAGAAAAAAACTGTCGGCTAGCGTACTAACGGTCAGATCACGGGCGATGAAGCGATGCCAGCCGATGACGCCGCAGCTGATAACGGCAAAAGACAAGCCGACTCTTTGATAACGTTTCATAGACTCAGTCCGTTTCTTTTTAAAGTAAGTTAACTGTATAAAAATCACACGCGATTGTCAAAAAAAATATGAGAATGGAGGAATTTAAATGAGGAATTTTTCGGCTTATTTTTTAAAGCGGGTCTTCTTCATGCTCATCACTTTGTGGCTGATTGCCACGATCACTTTTTTTCTGATGAAATTTTTGCCCGGTTCGCCTTACGCCAATCAGGAAAAGCTGACACCGGAACAAATTGAAATTTTAAATAAACAAGCGGGTCTGGACAAGTCTGTGCCGGAGCAATATATCATCTACATGACCAATTTGCTGCAAGGGGACTTCGGCACCTCGTTCCAATTTAAAAACCAGCCAGTGGCGCAGCTGTTGAGCAAACGTATTGGTCCGTCGATTCAGCTTGGCGTGCAGGCCATCGCGTTCGGGACCCTAACCGGCATTGTGTTGGGAATTATCGCGGCCATGAAACAGAATACCTGGCTGGACACCGCGTCAACGCTGGTAGCGATACTGGGGCGGTCCATTCCCAACTTTGTCTTTGCCGTCCTTTTGCAATACGTTTTCGCGGTCAAATTGAAAGTGTTGCCGATTGCTCTATGGAACGGGTTTGAGTATACGATTTTGCCGACCATTGCACTGTCCATGTCGCCGCTGGCCGATTCCGCCCGTTTTATCAGGACAGAAATGGTGGAAGTCCTCAGCAGCGATTACATTGAGCTGGCCCGGGCCAAAGGATTGAGCCGCTGGCAAGTCGCACTGCGGCATGGGTTGCGGAATAGTCTGATTCCGCTGGTGACGCTTTTGGGACCGCTGGCTGTGTCTTTGATGACCGGTTCGCTGGTTGTTGAAAATATCTTTGCGATACCGGGAATCGGCGAACAATTCGTCAAGTCCATCATGACCAAGGACTTTTCTACCATCATGGCCGTGACGATTTTGTTTTCAACGATGCTGGTGATTGTTATTTTGGCTGTGGATTTGCTCTACGGCATTATTGATCCGCGAATCCGGGTTGCAGGAAGGGGGCGGACATAAAGATGACACATGCAGATAGACACCATTTGCCAGAAGACAGTTTCGAGAGGATTGACGTCAGCCAAAGCAGCGAACGGGAAAAAATCGCCGCGCCTTCACTGAATTTTTTACAAGATTCGTGGCGGCGGCTGAGAAAGAACAAAGGGGCCGTTGTGTCGCTGGCTGTTTTGTCGGTAATCGCCGTGTTGGCTTTCGGCTCCATCTGGCTGACACCCCATGACCCGACCAAACAAAATATTTCCTATGTCAATTTGCCGCCGAAAATTCCGGGCGTGTCAATCAACGGGTTCAACGGGACGGCCAAAGTCGGCCAGCAGGTCGTTGACAAATATGCACAGGCAAAGGTGCCGGCCGACGTTCATTTCTTTTTAGGAACTGACGGACTGGGACGGGATGTCCTGTCGCGCCTGCTGATGGGGACCAGGTCCTCACTGATTATTGCTTTTGCGGCGGCGTTGCTGGATGTGACGATCGGGTTGGTCTACGGACTGTTTTCAGGGCTGAAAGGCGGGCGGACAGACAATATCATGCAGCGGATACTGGAAGTATTGTCAGGAGTCCCCAATCTTGTCGTTATGATTTTGTTTCTGACCATCTTCAAGCCCGGAATGAAAACCATTATTTTGGCGATGATTGTGACCGGCTGGATTACCATGGCCCGGGTCGTCCGGGCACAGACATTGAAAGTCAAAGATCAGGAATTTGTGTTGGCGGCCATGACCCTAGGTGCCCCGCAATGGCAAATCGCCGTGAAACATGTTCTGCCGAATATTTCAAGTGTCGTCATCGTTCAGATGATGTTCAGCATCCCGTCGGCGATATTTTTTGAAGCTTTTTTGAGCTTTATCGGGCTGGGGCTGACGCCGCCGGTATCCTCACTAGGCATCATGCTGAGCGAAGGGTACAAAACATTTCGTTTTCTCCCTCATTTAATGTGGGTGCCGGCCGTCACGCTGTCAGCCGTGATGATTTGTTTTAATTTGCTGGCAGACGGCATGCGCGATGCGTTTGATCCGAAAATGAAAGATTAGGGCAGGTGACGAGATGGAAAAAGTATTGGAAGTTAAGGAGCTGGCGATTTCATTTGAGACGTTTGCGGGCAAGGTGCATGCCATCCGCGGCGTCAGCTTTGACTTATACAAAGGCGAAACACTGGCGATTGTCGGCGAATCAGGTTCAGGCAAGTCTGTGACGACACGCAGCATCATGAAATTATTGGCGAATAATGCGACAATCGATCAGGGGGAAATTTTGTTTAAGAATTCGGATTTGGTAAAGAAAACGGAGAAAGAGATGCAGTTGATTCGCGGCAAAGACATCGCGATGATTTTTCAGGACCCGATGACCTCCCTGGACCCGACAATGACAATCGGCAATCAGGTGGCCGAGTCGTTAAGAAAGCATAAAAAAATCAGTAAAAAAGAGGCTCTGGAACGGGCGCTCAGTTTGCTGCAGCTGGTGGGGATTCCAAATGCGGCAGACCGGTTGAAACATTATCCCCATCAGTTTTCCGGCGGTCAGCGCCAGCGGATTGTTATTGCCATCGCGCTGATTTGTTATCCGGAAATTTTGATAGCAGACGAGCCGACGACGGCACTGGATGTCACGATTCAAGCGCAAATCATTGGGCTGATGAAGGAAATTCAACGGAAAATCAGCACATCCATTATTTTTATTACCCATGATTTGGGCGTTGTGGCAAATGTTGCCGATCGTGTGGCAGTCATGTACGGCGGCAGGATTGTTGAAATCGGGACGGCGGACGACATTTTTTATAATCCGCAGCACCCGTATACGTGGGGATTGCTGAGCTCCATGCCGACATTGGATACGAAAGGCAGCAAGTTGTATGCTATCCCCGGCTCGCCGCCGGATTTGCTTGATCCGCCCAGCGGTGACGCTTTTTATCCGAGAAACGCGTATGCCATGAAGATTGACACCCGGCAAGCGCCGCCATTTTTTGACGTGTCGCCGACACATCAAGCCGCCACATGGCTGCTTGCACCCGGCGCGCCAAAAGTCGAACCGCCGCTGGAGATTCAAAGGCGGCAGAAACAGTTTTTGGAGAGGCAGTAACAGCTAGAAGCAAAGGAGCCGAAACGATGAAAGATGGAGAAACACCGCGAAAAATACTTGAAGTCACACATCTGAAGCAATATTTCAATGTCGGCAGAGCGGATGAAGTCAGAGCTGTGGATGACATCAGCTTCCACATTTATGAAGGAGAAACTTTCGGACTGGTGGGCGAATCGGGTTGCGGCAAGTCGACGACCGGCCGCAGCATTATCCGCTTGTATGAGCCGACTGCCG
Organism: Vagococcus acidifermentans; assembly: GCF_003987655.1. Classification (GTDB taxonomy): domain Bacteria; phylum Bacillota; class Bacilli; order Lactobacillales; family Vagococcaceae; genus Vagococcus_B; species Vagococcus_B acidifermentans. The sequence continues at coordinate 78,439 of NZ_NGKC01000005.1, forward strand.
GCCGGATTATCTTTGATGGCGAAGACATCAGCAGCATCAAAGGGCAAGCTGAACTGAAAACATTCAGGCAGGCAGTACAAATGATTTATCAGGACCCGTATGCATCTTTGAACCCGAGAATGAAAGTAAAAGACATTATTGCCGAAGGAATTGATATTCACGGCTTGGCAGACAGCGAGGCAAGCAGGAACGAGCAGGTCAATGAGCTGTTGAAAACGGTGGGCTTGGACCAGTCGCACAGTACCCGCTATCCCCACGAGTTTTCCGGCGGCCAGCGCCAGCGGATCGGCATTGCCCGGGCACTGGCGGTCAAGCCGCGGTTCATTATTTGCGACGAACCGATTTCTGCGCTGGATGTCTCTATTCAAGCACAAGTTGTCAACTTGCTGCAAGAGTTGCAGCAAACTAAAAAACTGACGTATCTCTTTATTGCTCATGATTTGTCGATGGTCAAACATATCAGCGACCGTATTGGGGTCATGTATTACGGCAAACTGGTCGAAGTCGGAACCGCTGCGGACATCTACACATACGGGGTTCATCCCTACACGGAAAGTTTGCTGTCGGCAATTCCTCTGCCTGACCCGAACTACGAGCGTCATCGGCAGCGGATGGTTTACGCGCCGCAGGAGCAGACTGGCAAAGTTCAGTCTTTACGGGAGATTGCCGACGGTCATTTTGTTTACTGCAGCGAAGATGAAGAGGCGTTGTACCGGCAAAAACTCAGCCGGAAAAAGCAGTCGGTGTCAACCGGTAGCGGGGCGATTTAAAGACAGCACAAAAAAACTGCGGCTTGGTGTTATGCAAGCCGCAGTTTTTTTCAGTTGAAGGTCAAACGCCCTTTTGTCAAAAGCTGGATATCTTTTAAGGTACACGCCACAGCCATCACGGCGGCAAAGAATGTAATCAGCAGGCTGACAGGGTTGACCCCGGTCAGCATAAAGTAGGTAACAGGAATCAGACACGCGCCGAACGTCAACATATGTTCCCAGAAAGCAAGATATATCAGACCGACATTCGGCAGCTTGCTGCTGAGCCACCAGCCGGCGCCAAAGACTATTACTAAGAAAAGAATGCTGATGATGTGTGCAATGCTGCCAAACTGGTTGGCTGCCTCGCTAATCGGCCTGATGGGGGCGATGATAACAATCAGCAAGAAAGCGAATTCAATCAGCAGTGATTTGCGCCGCAGCGGTGTGTTCATGTTGCCAACCTCCTTAATCGTTTTGTTTAATATAGGTTATTTTAACTATAGCATAGTGCAGGAGACTGCGGCATCAGACTTTAGTCTCAATGTCATGCAACCGTTTTTTGGTTAAGGAGGTTACCATTTCAACTCGGTGGTAACAAAATATAGCGGGAACAAAAAACGAACAGCACTATATATTGTGGATAACTCTGTGGATTTGTGGAAAAGAGCTGCCGGTTGGACAAAAAAACGGCTCTTTGTCAAGTAGGACTGATGACGATTAAATCGAAGATGTTGATCAAGGACAATTGTCTCCTGATCAGCATCTTTTTTAGTTATTTAATTTGAATCATCCCATTAATCATGAAAATCCTGAGCCGCATATTTTCGAATGATTTAAATCCATAGGAAATACGCTTCAACGTCTTAGTATGCGTGTTTTTAGCTTCCAGCTTGCCATTGGAATAAGGATAAATCATCGCATTCAGAATCCCTTCTTTAAACGGAAGCAAATTTTGCAATTTCTGTCGGAAAGTATCATCCAGATCTGCAGGAAGGGTCGTCAACAATTCGAAAAAGAATGTGCCTTCTTTTCTGCGAAAGGCATCGGCTAATGCGTGAAAGGCATGATATGCTTTCTTTAACGGTTCAGAATAACTCAACAGCCGGTCAATCAGGATTCCTTCAGTCATCAATGGGTAGCGATGTGAGCGGAAACCTTGCCAGCGTTTGTACTCGGATACATTGATTGACTGCCTGTTTTTCAATAATCGTTTCCAGTGAGATTTCAATTTACGGGCTTCCTCTGTAAACCCAGCAGCCTTCAATCGCTTCATTTCCCTGACACGGAACTGATTAAAGGCGTCGTTCAAATGACGAACGATATGGAAGCGATCAATGATCACTTTAGCGTTTGGGAACACCTTTTTTGTTAACTCGATGTAGGGCGCATTCATGTCGGTCACGAGGAATTTAACCGTATGCCTGACATCCAGCGAATAACGTAAAAAAGATTTTTTTAAATCTGTCAGCTTACGACTCGGAAAAATATCCACTAATTCCCCCGTCTGACCATCCGCACAAATAAAGCTCATACTGTCTTCTATCGTAGCGTGGGATCGAAACTCATCGACCATCAAGACCTCCGGCAACCGTTCATGGTAACGGTCAGGGACATAATCAGCCAAGCTTTTCAGCACACGAATGACCGTAGTGATTGAAACCTGAGTCAATTTGGCAATACATGTCAAGGAGAGTTTCTCCTGCAACAAATCGATGATTTTAAACGTCACCTGCTTTGAGATGGAGCAATGAGGTGAGAGAAAATAGGTTTGGGCCGTATAATGAGAGTGGCAGTTCCGACAAAAGTAACGCTGTTTGGCCAGTCTCCTGACAAGCGGTAAGTGATGATAGGTGCCTAGTCTGACTGTCACTTGTTTTGAGCCGTTTTTGACCAGGATGTGCTGATTATCTGCAGTCATGGCTTTCGAGTGACAGTTTGGACAGCTCTGCCATTCTGGCGAGAGCTTGGCATGAACGACCTGAGTCTGTCTGCCGTGATACGATTCTTGTGTGACAGTTGAAATAATCAAGTCAGGGTCTATGATTTTGAGTAATTGTTTGATATGATGAGACAAAGCATATCATCCTTTCTGTGTTGGGTTGTCGTGACTTAATCATATCAGAAAGATGATATGTTTTTTATCGTGCCAAAGAAAATAGGACAAATAAATCAGTTTTCTGATTCATCAGTCCTATTTATTATAGAGCCACAAAAAAACAGTCCAGCAAGTGATAAACGTCCATCCGTCAGTAGATGTCGTGCGGGACAGCGATGTTCTGTTTATCCCGTCTTGTTGAGCGTCACTTGCTAGACCGTATGAAATTGATAAGGAGTTTTCAAATTCCCACCTCATTCTCTTGTTCTGCTTCCAAACTGCGAAGCGTTTCGTTCAGCAGCCGCCTTCGTCGAAGGTTTCTTCTAACTGCTCTCACAGGGAATTTATCTAACCCCTCACTTATATTATACAATATTTCTGCCATTTTTCAAGCGAAAAGACAGCGCTTCCTCTGGTTTGGGACAACGGTTTGGCAGCCTTATTCAGTCAGCTGACCAGCTGCGAATGAAGGCTGCCGTCTTCCCAAGCAATGAAAAAATCAAAGACGGAAAGCGGATGTTGCTCCACATCGGCTGTGACAAGTGTCCGGGGAATTACCAGCACCGTCTGCGAATCGGCGGCGATAAAATCACCATCGACAGTTCTGGCGACTATCGTGTAGCCCGACAGTGCCTCAGCAGTGAGAGTGATGTCAGATGACAGGTAGGCCAGTGCCTGATCAAAGGCTGTCTGATTATACATTGTCTGGAAAAAGAAATACTCCTCAACTTGCTGTATCCCTTTTTCTTCCAGCAGCCGGAGAAAGGTCTCCGGCAATGTATCTGCTGCCTGCTTTTTTAAAGCGTTGAACAAACTGCTCATGTCCTCGCCGTCCTTCCTAAGGTTCGTTGATGATGGTGACGTTGAAATTAACCTGCGTGCCGGCGGTTATGCCCTGCGCCTCCAAATGCACCTCAGCCGGCATCAAATCTTTGTCATTATAGACCGGGGTGACACGGTAGCGGACTGTTTCACCTGCATCCACCGCTCGACGAATCCGGTTTTCGTACTCAGTCATGTACGGGGTGTTGACAGGGTTCTGATACAATGTGACAAGGTTGCGTTCATCGTCGCCGCTGCCACCGAACTGCCGGCCGATCAGATGCCCGCGGGAATGGAAATACGGCTCTAAGCCTGAAATAAACCCTGGCGGGCGGATATTCCTGTTGGCAGAGGTCCCTGTGTTGATCATCTTTTGTTTAATCAGCGCGTCGGCTCCTGTTGCGCGCCCGAGCCCGTCCAGTTCATGATAAGTAATCCAGCCTTGTTTGGCATCTTTCAGCTCATCCTCTGTAAACACAGCCAAGCCATTGTCTTGAGGCCCGGGATTTGTGGAATTTTTTTTAGCCGGTGCCTGCTGCTCGGTTGGCTGGCTTTGCGGCGAATTGAAGTAGTCGGAAATAAATTCAGGTGTTTGGATACCGAACATCCCAAGTATCAGAACGACGAGCGCACCGAACAGCATAATCGGCGGACTTAGTTTGGGGAAATAATTGTTTTTTTTCTTTTTGCGTGCCATGACACCCTCCTTGTTATTTAAAAGAGCTCCTGCAATGGGAGATGTTAAAATTATAACAAAATAATTCATGATTAATTCATTTCTGAATCGTTGATGTATCTTTCATTCTATACTAAAATGAAGGTAGTGTAAAAAAATTTGGATGAAACGAGCGTATGGCTAATGAGTTATGTAAAAGTGAAGGATGTTTATAAACGTTATCAGATGGGGGATACAGTGATTGTTGCGAATAACGGCGTCAGTTTTACGATTGAGGAAGGCGAGTTTGCTGTGATTCTTGGTCCCAGCGGCGCCGGCAAATCAACTGTACTGAATATTTTGGGCGGCATGGACAGCTGTGATGAGGGAGAAATCATTGTTGATCAGACAGACATTGCCCGATTTTCTCAAAAGCAGCTGACACAGTACCGGCGCGTGGATGTCGGGTTTGTGTTTCAGTTTTATAATCTGGTTCCCAATTTAACGGCGAAAGAAAATGTTGAATTGGCGTCGCAGGTGGCGCCGAATGCGCTGGACGTGGATCAGGTCTTGAATCTGGTCGGACTTGATAACTGCAAGCAAAATTTTCCGGCCCAGTTATCTGGAGGCGAACAGCAGCGGGTGGCGATTGCCCGGGCACTGGCCAAAAATCCGAAACTCCTGCTGTGTGATGAACCGACAGGAGCGTTGGATTATGAGACAGGCAAGCAGATTTTAAAAATTTTGCAGGACACGTGCCGGGAATTTAAGACGACAGTGATTGTCATCACCCATAATTCCGCTATTGCCAAAATGGCCGACCGAATCATTCGAATCAACGATGCGAAGGTCAGAAGCATTGATGTGAATCCTCAGCCGCAGCCGGTCGAACAGATTGAATGGTAAGGTGATGGTATGAAAAAGAAAGCCTTGTACAAATCCATTCAACGTGAAATTTTTCAGTCCAAAACCCGGTTTCTATCCATTCTGGGGATTATTCTTTTAGGCGTCTGCTTTTATGTAGGCATTAAGGCGACCGGCCCGAATATGATTGACACCGCAGACCATTATTTCCGCGATAAACGGCTCATGCACAGTCAAATCGTCTCGACCATGGGGCTGTATGACGAGGATATCCGGCTGGTGGAGGATAATCCTGATGTGCTGGATTTTCAGGCAGGATACAGTTTGGATGTCAATCTGACCAATGAAAATGTGGTCATGAAACTTTTTTCTTACGACACGGAGCGCAAGAATAACTTGAACGACTACCGGGTGATTGAGGGCAGACTGCCGAAACAATCGGGTGAGATTGCTCTTGACAGTCGCGCTGATACTCTCGGATCGTATAACATCGGAGATACGTTTACCTTGAAAACCGACGAAGAGGCGAAAGCCAATGTTGCTAAAACCTCTTTTAAAATCGTCGGTTTTGTCAACAGTCCGCTGTATATCGACAAGGTGAGCCGCGGCAATACGTCGGTCGGCAAGGGGTCAATCGATTATTTTGGGGTCATCCCCGAAGAAGATTTCAATATGGATGCTTATACCGAGCTGGCCGTCCGGTTCAAAGACTTGGAAAGAGTACAGAGTTACAGCGACACGTATGACCAACGTCTAGCCAAGCATGAGGCGGCGCTGGAGAAACAGTTTGCCGACCGCCCGGCGGAAAAGCTGGCGGAAATCACGTCTGACGCACAAAAGGAAATCGACGAGGCCGAATCAGAACTGCGTGACGGACAAAACAGTCTGGATGAAGCGCAAAGCCAGCTGGATGCCGCACTGGGCGAGGTGACACAAAATCTGTCAATGCTGACGGCAGCCGAGGCAATGGGACAGCCGGTACCGCAAGCGCAAAAGGACCAGCTGACGTCTGCCAAAGCGGAACTTGATACACAGCAGGCAGAATTGGATGAGAAAAAAGCCGAGCTGGCCGACTCCTACGAGACACTTGCGGAAGAAAAACAAAAACTGTCCGAGCTGGAAGCACCGGAGTACTTCTTTTTAAGCCGCGACGATACGCCGGCCTACTCTGAATATCATGAAAATGCCAAGCGTTTATCGTCCATTGCGTCTGTTTTTCCGGTTTTTTTCTTTATGATAGCCGCGTTGGTGTGTCTGACGACGATGACGCGGATGGTCGATGAAAAGCGCAGTGAAATCGGTACGTTAAAGGCATTAGGCTATGCCAACTGGGAAATCTCGCTGAAATTCATCGTGTATGCCACGTTGGCTAGTGTCGCCGGCAGTGTGCTGGGTCTGATTATCGGGTACAACACTTTTCCGAAAATTATTTTTAATGCGTACGGCTCGATGTACAATCTGCCGGATGTCCGTCTGACTTACTATACCAGCTATTCTGTTCAGTCGATTGTCGTGGCGCTGATTTGTACACTGCTGTCATCGCTGATTGTGCTGCGAATCGATCTGTTAAGCACGCCGGCTGCGCTGATGCGTCCGAAAGCGCCCAAACCAGGCAAGCGCATTTTGCTGGAGCGGGTGACATGGCTGTGGTCCCGCCTGAATTTTAATCAGAAGGTGACTGCCCGCAATCTCTTCCGCTATAAACAGCGCATGCTGATGACCGTCATCGGGATTGCCGGTTGTACGGCACTGATGCTGACCGGTTTTGGCGTCAGGGATTCGATTGGTGACATCGTGACGATTCAGTTTAATAAGTTGTGGCACTATGACGCAACGATTACGCTGAACGACGACAGCTCAGACGCAGAAAAAGAAGCGTACCAAGCGGCACTGACCGGTCTGCCCGAATACGAAGACCAGCTGCAGCTGTCACAAAACACGTTCGAGGTCGTCAAACAAGGTTATACGACGCACGACGTGACCGTGGACGTTCCGCAGCAAACCGACAATCTTGACCAGTTTGTTTTGTTCAACGACCGCAAAACAGGTGCAGTCTACAGCCTTGACGACGAGGGTGCGATCATCAACGAAAAGCTGGCAAAACTGTTTGACATCGAAGCAGGCGATACAGTGACGCTGAAAAATGCCGACCGCGACACATACCGTATGAAAGTGTCACACATCGTCGAAAACTACACCATGCATTTTGCTTACATGACACCGGCGTACTACGAGAAAGTATTCGGCGAAACACCAGTGTATAATGTGGATTTGGTCCGCCTCAATACGTCCCTTTCGGATGACCGCGAAAAAGACATCGCGGCTCAGCTGATGGCGACAGACGGTATTTTGAATGTCAGTTACACGACACAAATTGGTCAGGCGCTGGATGATACGATGAACAGTTTGAACATCGTTGTTTGGGTGCTGATTGTGTCCGCCGCAATGCTGGCCTTTATCGTGCTGTACAATCTGACCAATATCAACATCTCGGAACGAATCAGGGAGCTGTCCACGATAAAAGTGCTGGGCTTCTACGACAACGAAGTCACCCAATATGTCTACCGGGAAAATAATCTGCTGACACTGCTGGGGGTCGGCGTCGGCTGCTTGCTGGGGATTCTGCTGCACGGGTTTGTGCTGCAGACCGCGGAAGTGGACTTGATGATGTTCCCGAAAACAATTCATGCCATGAGCTATGTTTATGCGATATTGCTGACTTTTCTGTTCTCACTGATTGTGATGATGGTAATGCACCGCAAGCTGAAAAAGGTCGATATGATTGAAGCGCTGAAGTCTAATGAATGATTAAATCCAAGGGTAAGACAGGATATAAAAAAGCTGTCAGGGGTCACTCCTGACAGCTTTTTTATGCAGAGCCTGCCCGCCATTCGGCGATTGACACTATTTTTATCTTGGATGAGAGATGGTTACAAACAGTACCGACATGATGGACGTTCCCTGGGTGGTTATCACAGAAGAAAATTGGGCAGCAATCGTTAATGACGATAATTTTCAAGCGGTCGTAAGTGAGGGTTCACAGAGAACGCATTGTTTCTTCTATCCCGTTTCACTCACTGTTTCAGGCAGCAGTCCGAACCAGCGTGTGAATGTCGTATAAACAGACAAAAAAACAATATCCGAAAAAAACAGCATTCCGTTTGTGTCATATATTGGCCCAAAAGAGTTGTGGAACCGCATTCTCGGAAGAAACAAAGTTGTATGAAATAAAGCGTTGTTCGGATTATGTTTAAAATTATATCATCCTTGCGGAACGGGGCGGGAAGTCAAGGCAAAAAACGTTATTTTTATTTTTTAAATATAACACAGAACGCTTATAAATATCTATTATGGACTGGTGGAAAAAGCAATGTCCACCGCAACAAGGACGTACCTCTCCGGCACTTGCGGCAACAAAAAATTGCAGGATTCGGCGGGGGAGACAGGCGGTGCTATTCTCTTTTCTGCGGACAGGCGAAAGCGAAGGGGAACAGCTGGTGGGATTGTACCGCCTCTCAGACTTTAGGATGATTTTTACAAAAGTGTTATCTAAATCTATTTTTTTATGAAAAAGATTGGTAAAATATAAGAATAGTCGGAACAGAAAGGGAGTGAGAAAGTTTGTTAGCGCAGATCCCATTACAAACCATTTATTTCTATGTGTTGATTATTTGTGCGGTCATCTCGGTCCTGTTGTTTTTGTTTGGAGATGTTTTTGAATTTGATGGACCAGTTGACCCGATGTTGTTGGTGCCGTGGTTCGCATTTGCTGCATTGGTGGGCTATCTTGGTGAAATGCTGACGGATTGGAACAGCTATTTCATCATTTTCCTTGGTGTTGGTATTTCCAGTATTCTGGTGTTCATCCTAAATTTCTACGTGTTGGTCCCTTTACGCAATTCAGAAGCAACTATTTCTGTTTCGGAACGGGATCTGGAAGGCAGAAAAGCAGAAGTCGTGACACCGATTCCAGTGGACGGCATGGGGGAGATTAAAATCGTCAGCGTGACCGGCTCAATGACCAGACCGGCAAAATTCTATGAACCGCAGGAAGAAGCAATTGCTGCGGGTAAAGAAGTGCTGATTATTGAAATCAGGGAGCGTGTCTGCTACGTAGTCCCGTACAAAGAAAATTTTGTGATGTAAAAAAGGAGGAGAACTAATGAGTTTTGGATTGTTTATACCTATTGCAATTGTGGTCTTTATTTTATTGATGATGCTGGTTGTGTTTATTTCAAAATATCAGACAGCTAAACCGGATGAAGCGCTGATTATCAGCGGGAGTTATCTGGGAGTAAAAAATGTGCATCAGGACGATGCCGGCAACAAAGTAAAAATCGTCAGAGGCGGTGGTGCGTTCGTTCTGCCGGTTTTCCAGCGGTCAAACAGACTAAGTCTTTTGTCCAGCAAGCTAGATGTGTCAACACCGGAAGTCTACACAGAGCAGGGTGTACCGGTGATGGCAGACGGCACGTCTATCATTAAAATCGGTTCGTCGGTGGAAGAAATCGCTACAGCGGCCGAACAGTTTCTAGGCAAAACACGTGAAGAATTGGAAAATGAAGCGCGTGAAGTGCTGGAAGGCCACCTGCGTTCCATTCTTGGTTCGATGACAGTGGAAGAGATTTATCAGAACAGAGATAAATTTAGTCAGAGCGTGCAAGAGGTTGCCAGTGTCGATTTGGCAAAAATGGGACTGGTCATCGTATCCTTCACGATTAAAGAAGTCAAAGACAAAAATGGTTATTTGGATTCTTTAGGGAAGCCGCGGATTGCCCAAGTCAAACGTGACGCAAATATTGCTGAAGCTGAAGCGGACAAAGAAACGCGAATCAAACGGGCGATGGCTGAAAAAGAATCGACCAAAGCAGAGCTTGAACGCCAGACAGAAATCGCGGAAGCGGCGAAGGAAAAAGAACTGAAGCTGGCAGCATATAAAGAAGAGCAAGATGTTGCCAAAGCGCGTGCCGACCAAGCGTATAACTTGGAAAGCGCCCGTGCCCAACAAGACGTTATCGCTCAGGAGATGGAAGTCAAAGTCATTGAGCGTCAGAAACAAATCGAATTGGAAGAAAAAGAAATCATCCGTCGTGAGAAACAGTACGATTCTGAAGTGAAGAAAAAAGCGGATGCTGACCGTTACGCCAAGGAACAAGAAGCGCTGGCAGAAAAAGCTAAAGAAGTTGCCGATGCCGAAGCGGAGAAATTCCGCGTAGAGGCAATGGCTGAAGCCAATGCGTCACAAGTACGGTTGGAAGGTCAGGCAGCTGCGGAAGCAATCTTGGCAAAAGGACGGGCGGAAGCCGAGGCGAAAGAACTGATTGCCGAAGCCTTCAAGCAATATGGCGAAGCGGCCGTCATCAGTATGATTGTTGAAATCATGCCTCAGATGGTGAAAGAAGCTGCTCAACCGATGGGCAATATCGAACGTATTTCTGTGGTGGACACAGGTCAAGGTGGCGAGAACAGCGGTGCAAACCGGATTACTAACTACGCCACAAACCTGCTTTCCGCTTCTCAGGAAACGTTGAAGGAAACCACCGGTCTGGACGTTAAGGAACTGATTGAAAACTTTACGAAAAAGAATAACAGCAATGTGGTCAACTATCACGAAAAAGATTAAGATAAGACAGCCGTTGAAGTAGTTCAGCGGCTGTTTTTTTTGGTATAATAGTTTTAAAGGAGAAAAGAGGTAATAGCCATGAAATCAAAGTATATTAACGTTCTTCCACTTGTGATTTTTATTTTAGCCATCATCTGTACAGCGCCAATGTTTTACATTTTATCACCTCTTTCTGTTCAAAGTGTAGATGCTTTTCTCAAATACTACTCTCCAGCTTTATATCTATTTTTTACTGGAAATATCCTAGCAATCATACTTTCAGCGGTACTTTTAAAAAAATTCAAGTTAAAAGCTTTGCTAGTTCCTTTGATTTTCTCTTCAGTAGTTTTACTTTGTTACTTGGGACTTTATATTTTCGGTTGGATTATTTTCGGCCACGGACCTTAGACATGAGACATGCTCATTGCATGTCTTTTTTATTGTGATTATGCTAGATGCTCACAATAGTTTTACTCGTATGTTGTTCGTCCTTTGTGATGGTATCAGATTTAGCTGAATCAGGGTATATTGTCTGCTATATTTTACGGTCACTTCTGCAGCTATTCTAGAGCCGCTAAATGGCCCCATGACAATATCGTTTTCCCGGCTTCCTGCTAATCACATGATTCAATCAATTTTCCATGTAAAAAAAATTACTCACAGTAATCCTTTTCATTTTGTATTAAACTAATCGAAATCAAATTAATAAATCGTAAATTCAATGTCATTTACTAAAGCCAATAGCTTATTTTTGCTTTCTGGATAATTTACAGCCGCAGTAACGGGTAAGATACAGGCTTTAAACCTACGAGGAGTTAGGAAAAGAATCGGCTGAGGTGGGATTCTAACTGAAAAATGTCCGCAGAGATGTGGCTGGATATAAAGAAGGAGCTGTTCTCTATTCACAGAGTGACAGCTCCTTCTAAATATGTTTATTTTCAACAGCTATTTTTGGGGAGGCTGTCAAACAGTTCTTCTCCACTGGTCTTATTATTTTAGTTTTTTTGCAGCAGCAGACAAACACGCACCATATATAATCGAAAATGCTAAAACGATGATGTAGCGAATCATTTTCTGTCCATGCAATCCATCTAAAAATAAGTCAAAGCCGATAAACAACACAGCAAAGGACAATGACGCTAATAGAAAAAATGTGTATTTTTTCTTAGCAGCAGTTATTTTAGTTAAGAAAAGTCCTAGAAACCCAAATTTAGCAAGAATCATTTTTGAATCTTTCTTCTCAGACATGGAATCACCTCCTGTTATATAATTTTCTACAGGAAAAGTGTAACACGATTCCATGATATTCGGTACAAACCTTCTTGAGTGCTGCCGATATAATTCCTGAATGGATAAGACGTGCCGACATTACGACTAAAATTATATGCAAGGGCAGTTTAATCTAATACCCGTATCTAATAGTTGATAGAGTAGTTAACTCGTTCAACACACTCGACTGAGTATGAGATAAAGAAAGCTGGTCTTTCCTAATGGCACTCGAAATATCCAGATTCATACGGCTTAAAATATGCGGGACAGCAGACTGTTTTCTTTCTAGCTCATCCTTATAATTAAGTAGTACATTTTGCAGTGTATTACTCTTTGGGTCATTACTGAGTTCTTTCAATAGTTCGGTAATGAGAGTGAGGGCTTGATTGCCACGGTCTTTTCCGCCTGAAAACCATTTTAACTTTTCCAAAAAATGTCATTCCTTTCACTTCCCTTGAAGGGTTTTTTTAATAAGATGACTATAACACGTTTCTAATATGTTTAGTAAAAACCTTCTTGAATGTTGCCAATATGATTCCTGAATGACAATGCCATTTAAACGACTACTTTTTTTGAAAAATGGGAGTGTACAATATTTTGTGTGAGTTCTAAAATAGTCTAATTAAAAAACATCTAGAAGGAATATACCAACGAGTATAATCTCTAAAGATCAAATAAAAAAGATCAAACATTACGATATAAAAACAACTGATAATATTAAAAATGCACTCAAAGATATGTTCGGAGAAATAATCCAAGAAGCTCCTATGTCGAAAACTCGGGCAAAAATTAGTAAGAGGCATTTCCGCTGTTAATTTTTATCTCAGTCGCTTGGAATTGCACTCTCAACAAAAGCCGAACATCCTTTTTTAGTGAAGTGTAAAAAACGGCAAAATTGACATAACACACAAAAGAAGAAGTAAATTATCTGTTTTGAAGTTGAAGTAATAAATTTTCTCAATTACCATTGATAATTTGGAATCTAAATTAATTTCTTAAGTTATCTAAGACTATGATATGATTATTAGTGTAGCTGTATTTAGAGACATTGAATTTTAAAAAAAGGAGAAATTTAAAAATGAAGGTAAGTAAATATTTTAAAGATAGTGTAAACTGTTTTGTATAAATAGAAATTAGGGGTAGTAAAAAAAGAAAGTCCATTCTACAGAATTAAAGTTGCGACACCGAAATTTTTCAGGAGAACTTTCTCATGATTAATTTTACTACGTGCTGATCTAACGGATTTCTTAGATTATGAAAAGTATGACCATTCTGACTTTAAATCTGGTTATTCCGGTAATGGGAGTTCTTAACGCTTCCCATATGTGATTGCTAATATCTGTTTTATAGGCTGTTCATGTTCTAAAATTATAAATACGAGGAGAGATTATTGTGAGAAAAATTGCATTTGTTCTTTATACTAATCAGCCATTTGGAGTATCCTATTTAGGAGGTATTCCAGGAAAGAAAATTTCTATTTTAGAAAAAAAGCTGCTTGAATCATTAGGTGACAAATGGGATGTCACATTTGAATGGGAAAAATCAAAAAAGGAAGGACACTTAGATGCATTAATAATCCCAGACCCATTTCCGCCTGTCTTGAATGAAGAAAAAGTGTTCGAGGTTCGTGTGCCGGCTATATTATTTTACGAAATGAATATTGACGAAATTGCAAAAATAATAGAAAAAGAACTCTCTAACGAAAGCGATGCCGCTGAAGAATTTAAAAGCTAGGTTTATTAGTTATACATAATAACGGACATTCCAATTTTTCCATGGAGTCCGGAGACTTGCCAAAATCGCGCGTTACTGACAAACTTGTGTGGCTATTAGCCAAAGAGGGCAGGAGAGGTGTATCTTGACGCTGCCTCTTAATTAAGGTATAAATTTAAATTTACAAACGAAAAAATGTTAACGTTGTCATTCGTCGGTCGCGAAAGTCTTGCCCCATGCTTGCAAACTACAGTTATCTATATACAGACGTTAGTTTATGAACAAAGGGATACATATCACCATTAAAATGATGGCTAGGAGGAAATAAAATATATTCACATGATGGTAATTATCGTGAAGGTGTCATTTTTGCTTTCTATGATAATAAGCAAAATACCATACTACTGGAAAAAAGAGATAAAGCTTGAAAAGATATTTTTTTACAAATGGGTCTGTGGAAATCAAGGAGCAAAAAGATGGTCATGATCATTTGCTCAATGCAATGTTTCGTGAGGTGATGGAGGAATTTGACCATAAAATTATTGTAAAAAAGTATCAACTGATAGAGGTACCTTGAAAGTATCAGAAATAAGCGTTATTTTTTATATTTATTTGATTGAAGAATGGACGGGGAAATTTCCTGAATTTACGATTGAAGATGGCGAAGAATTTGCTGAGTTAATCTGGTGTTCGCTTGAGGAAGCCTATCAAATCATCAGCTATGAAAGCGGAAAAGAAATATTGAAACAAATAGAAAAGCAACTAGCTAAAGGAAAGATTAGACACTAAAATATTTAGATACTTCACAACACAGCTATTAAAAGTGCCTAATCTCAATTTTCCGACTAAAAAGTTAGAAGAACGATGATGGTATAATACTCATCGATACACCTTTCCTTTGTATTTTCTAATCGCTGTAACTATATTAGCAACTATTGATGTCCCCAGCATAAATAGCCATAGGTTTTCATTTAATATGGCAGGGTTAATCCCCACTACAAATTGGAAGGATACGATTGCTCCCACGAATAAAAACCAAGTAAACATCACATTTTTCAGACAAGACAAGCATCTTATAAAATTACGCCCATTATAATTCACCAGCAGCCACCTGTTTTTTTGTATTTTTTTAATGATTCTGCACTGACTTTATACTTTACTGGCTTCTTCAAGAATCATATAACTTTTGACATCTACAACTTACTTCACTTCTCAGAACCATTCCTCTTCAAATAAATATTGATTCCTACACCTAAAGAGAAGATCATTGTCCCAATTAAGAAATTAGTTAATGAAAAATTTGCGTAGGAAGATAATAGTATCATTACTAGTATGAAAACCATTATTTGAATAGCTCCTTTAAGGTATAAATTCTTATTTCTAGCCATGCTGAACACACCCCGTCTTCCCTGCAAACAACCCTGTAACGTCACCGGCAGAACTCGCAATAGGATTTATTACAGAGCCATTAGTAAAATATTTTCTAGCATTAATTTTTAGTAACTCTTTTACATTTTGCATGTACAACACTCTCCTTTAATGTATTTCATGATAATAAAGAAAGCTGAATTTTTTCAGGGACAAATAAGTTGATTTTTTATTCCGAAATCTACTTGAAAATATTAGCCCAAGTGCTAATTAGTCCGCCGCCAAAATTTTTATTCATATATTTATGATTAGTAACGGTCAAATAAAATTTTGAAACAGCTGGTGATAGTGAACGTCTCATAGCCAATGGGGTTAAATCATTTCTTAAGGCGCCAATAACGCTAGGAAAATAATCTGACTTTTCCAAGCCTTTCTTCGCATAGGCAAGGGCTTTGCGTTCCTCGCTGCTGATATCCAAATCTAACAGTGCATTCACTTGTTGTAACACTTGTTGTTCTTGCTCTCTTTTTTTCATAATCAACATCTCCTGACAATGATTGTTTGGTGTCCAGTACATTTTTTTACTTAAAGAAACTTCTAATAGGTCTTAGGCTACCAAATATTTATATTTTCCATTTTACTTGCTGGATAAATATTTGTTCGCTTCATTCCAAAATTGGCATCTTCGTCACCTTTCAGAAAGCTTCCTTTACTCAATTTCAATAGCATATTGCGCGTGAAATTTTTCTTTAGAGATTACTCTGCCATTAGTTGCATCAAAAAAATCGCCTATATCTCCCATTTTATATCCGCCGTTGTAACTTCGTTCGAGAGTATCTAGTAACCCACGTTTTATATTCCTAGCAGGCGAGGGAGAGATAGCCTGAACTAAAATTTTTAATCGATTATCGTACCATGTAAGGTAGTGTTTGTTAAATAAATCAGCAATCCATTCCGGTTGTTTCCCTGTTTTACTGATTTCCCAAACATGAGCTATTTTACCTTTGTACAGTGCCTTCATAGTAAACCTCCATTATTATATTTTTTTAGTGACTGATTTTTCAACTAGTCTTTCCATTTCTTATTGTATTCTAGAATTTTCATATTAATTATAGTACTTTTGATCTATCTGCGGCCAAAATCTTCCTGGGCACCATCGAAATATTTCCTGAACGGACAATACTGTAAAAGTGTCACGTTCAGGAATGCTCCCATGCGCGTTCGGGAAAACTTTTCATGTTAACCATAAACATATGGCATACTATCACTATCACATTTTGGCAATGGGAAGAAAACGAGTAAAAAAGATAAACGGTGGAGAAAATTTTAATTTTATGGGGAAAAATGGTTCTGAGCTCGAAAAATGTGTTTTTTCTCTTTTTAAGAAGTGTTAAAAAATATAACCTTTGTTATAATTTAATCGGGAGGGATGATGCTTGGTTATTATTGATACAAAGGCTTATATTGTCAGGATGATTGGTAATTTAGTATTGTACTATCTGCTGATTTTTAGTTTGCTGCCTGCACCATACAGCAGAAAAAAGAAAGTGATGGCACTGCTGTTTTTACCCGTCACATTTGTTGCGCAATTATTTACGGGATTTGCTGAGGTTATTCCTGTTGTGGCGAGTTACTTCATTTTAAAACCAAAAGGAAAATCAGACATCAGTTTACTGAATGTTCTTTTGTTATGCACGTTAGTAAACTTCAGTGCATCTTTAGTGAGTTCTATCATTATGTACTTCAGTTTTTCACATGAAGGCGTCAAAGGATATAGTTTTGTGTTTTTCCATCTAATGCTTAACTTACTTCTGTTAGCTGGGTTTGTTTATTTATACAAGAAATTACGGACACAAGCTTTTATCGAAAAATACAGCTCTAAGACAACTGCATTTTTTATGAGCTATTTGATTTTGGCAACGCTGCTGGTTTCATACGGCGCCCACTACTTTGAAGCGTTTGACCAGTTTATTATCGGGATTTCTGTTTTCGTGATGCTTCAACTGGTTTTTGTGCTTTTCTTATTTCTTATCACCACAGTCAAACAAAAGGATAAGTACGAACAACAATTAAAGGAACAGGAACTCAGTCATCTAAAAAAATATACGGACAAGCTGGAACAAAGTCAAGAACGCTTAAGAAAGTTCCGGCATGATTACAAAAATTTGCTGTTGAGCTTGAAAGAGACGGTCGACATAAATGCTGATGCTGATTTTGCGGATAAGATTCAGGAGTTGGAAGTTTATTCTGATGCCTATCTATCGTCAACTAAGTTTGATTATCCTCACTTAAAAAATGTCAAAAATGACTATTTAAAAAGCTTGCTGATTGCCAAGCTCTACCAGGCAACCGAGTCTTCGCTGCATTGCCGTTTCGAGTGTTCTCAGGTGATTGAGGTGGTCCCGATTCCCATCTTTGATTGTGTGCGAGTATTGGGGATTATGCTGGATAACGCTATAGAGGCTGCCAGCGAAAGCGAAGCGAAGGAGCTGTCTTTACTGATTTATCAAGACGCACATCAGATAGAATTTTTGATTGAAAACAGCTGTCAGCCGCTCAATGTGCCCATCAACAGCCTGTTGCAGAAAGGATTTTCCACCAAAGCAGGTCATCAAGGGTTAGGGTTGCATACTATCCAAGAAATCAATCACAAGCACCGCAACATGTTTGTACAATATCACAGCAACCAATTACAATTTACCGCTCAAGTTATCCTGATGCGGGAAGAAAGGTCGTAAACATGAGCTATCCTATCATCATCTGCGAAGATCAGATTACTCAGTTAAACCAGCTTGAAACCATTATTCAGAACTATATCTTGTTTCACAGTGATTTATTTGAAATCAAGCTCAAGACACAGAGTCCGGTCGAAGTGGAAAAATACTTAAAAACCTTTAAGCCGAGTCAAGGTATCTACTTTTTAGACATTGACTTGAATCACACGATTGACGGCATTGATTTGGCGGAAAAAATCCGCGAGTCTGACGTGCAGGCCAAGATTATTTTCACCACGACCCATGAAGAAATGCTGCCGCTGACCATTAAACGGCGGGTAGAAACGCTGGGCTTCGTCACAAAGGACCAGCCGCTGGATGATTACCGGGCAGAAATCGTCGAGCTGTTGACACTGGCGCAGCAGCGAATCGACGCAGTCAGGACGAATGCCCATCAAGCATTCATTTTTTCTATCGGCTCGCAACAATTTGTCGTTAACTTGCACGATGTTTATTTTATTGAGCCTTCCGAGCTGCCTCACAGGGTTCGCCTTTACACGAAAAATGGACACTACGAATTTTACGGGAAATTATCCGAGCTGGAAAAGCAGTATCCTTCCCTTATCCGCATCAACCGGTCGTGCTTAGCCAACCCGTTAAACATGCAAGAAATCAATTTTAAAACGCGTGAGATTCATTTTGAAGCTGACTTGGTACGGGTCTTTTCAATCGGTAAGGCAGCTAAAATAAAAGAGCGGTTAAAACAGCCGCTGAATTAATTTTGCAAGTAAAAGGAGCAGAACTAGAATGAAAGAACTGTCACTTGGGTCGCGAATTACCATATATATCATATTTTTGTTGGTATATTCAATAGTAGCAGGTATGCTAACAGATTCACTTGAAAGTATGTCAAATACAAACGCATTTTTTTTTTAACAGGTCTCTTGGGGGTTGCTTGTTTATATGGTGCGTATCGATTTTTAAAAAGGTATCATATCAACTTCACCATGTTAAGCTGGCAAGATATGTTGCACAACATCATTATTTATTGTGTCATGTTGATTGCGAGCGTGCCGTTTCTATTTATGTATATTAAATCAGTGCTGGACCAAGGTGGGCCTTCCTCAGCTGCTACCAGCGAAAGGGAATCACTGGCACTTATCTTTTTTTACTTTATTTTTCAAGTTATTGTTATCCCTGTCTGGGAAGAGACAGTATACAGAGGAATGTTTGAAAAATTCTTTTTCGATAAACCTTTTATCATTAAGTTGATTGCTTCATCACTCATTTTCTTGGTGATCCATGTTCCAAACAGCATTTATCTGGGGTGTTACTTCTTTATCGCCGGCTGCGGTTTGTACTATGCCTTTTCAAGACATAAAAATTTAGCAGATTCGATTTTTATCCATATGTTGCATAACTTTATCCTTTTTATACCTCAGTTTCTGGGGTAACGGGACCTCTGGACCAGTCTAAAAAAGTCGGTAAAAAATAAAATTTAAAATCGAATCACAACTATCATCGGGAAAGAAACAATTGAAGGAATCACAGTAAACAGGCACTTCGTTCATTGCCGCTGTCCGATAACATAAAAACGGAGAAAGAACATTAGCCTTTCTCCGTTTTAGCGCCTTAAGTCTTTGATATCCTGTTTTAGTTGGGTGATTTCCCGTTCTTTTTCTTTAATCTTCAGCAACTTTTCTTCAATGGATGCGCCTTTGTCCTCTTTAGGTGATTTTATCAGGTAATTAATGGCAATCGCGAAAAATGTCCCGATGAACGTATCGACGACGCGGTTGATAACGTATAGGACTGATTCGCTTTTGGGGATAGTGAAGGCAATGACCAGCAGCGTGGCCACACTACCGATAACGCCGGTCTTGTTGTCCAGTCCCACTGAGATGGCAATCGTCAGCGCGACGAATACCGGCACGAGAATCACTTGAACAATGTCCTGACTATCGAAGAAGCGCAGGAAAAAATAGTAAAGCAGGGCATTGACGCCTCCCAGCAAAGTGGCAACAACGCGCGATTTGCCAAAGTTGACAGATGATGAAATATCTTCCCGCAAAGCAAAGACCGCCCCAAGGGATGCAATCACAGGATTCCCTCTATCAGTGAGCTGAAAGAAGATGATGCACAGCATCACCGCTAAAGAGGTTTTTATCGTACGCAACCCCAGATGAAATTTTCCGCCAATAAACATGTTTTTCCCTTCCTATTGCGATGCCGCAGCTTTGTTTTGAGACGCTGTGAATGTGTCGATCAAACCAAGTGTGTAATCGATGTTTGCAATACTCTCATCGGAAACGAGCATGATTGCCCCGAATGTCCGGTTTAAAATCGATTGCTGGCTGCTCAGGTTTTCAACTGGCAGCTGGCTGTATAATGCTTCCTCTTGTTCAAAACTTGATGTGAGATACAGCGACAATGATTCAAAGTCGTTTTTCAGTATATCCAGACTGTTGATAATCAGCTGAAGCTTTTCATTGTCAACATCGACGGCTTCTTTTTTGTGGATGCCTTTGAGCTGTCGTTGGACAGCGTCTATTTCTTTTTGCGTGTCCGTGATTTGTTGCAATTGTTCCGTGCGCCGTTCCATATTTTCAAAAAGTTCGCCTTTTTCCTGGTTAAATAGATTTTCGCCTTTGACGTTGTTTAAATCATCACTATCAAATGCACGCCAAATATCTTGCACATCTTCCTGCAGTTCTTGCAGTTGAGATGTCTGCGTGTGCAGCAGTTCCTTCAGTGCTGAGACAGTCGTGCTGGCTTGCTCTAACTCTTGCGTGATGCCGCAGGCCGAAAGAAACAACATTGCGCTTAGTACATGTAAAATAATCGCAGCTCTTTTTTTCAAAAATCGTTCCTCCTTCTGTCTACTTATTATAATAAACGAAGATGAGCTATTCGGCTAGTTTTTCGAAAAAATAAATGTTATAACTATAAAGACGGCTAAATTCATTTACAGGGGGTTAACCGGTGAAAATAGGGTTGAGAACGATCAAAACGGCAATCAGTGCGGCGCTGGCGATTTGGCTGGCGGCACAGCTGGGACTGTTATATCCGGCAACTGCCGGGGTCATTGCCATACTGAGTGTGACAAATACTAAGAAATCATCATTTAAAGTCGGCCTGTCGCGCCTCATCGCACTGGCGACCGCCATCATCATTGCGTTTGTCTGTTACCGCCTGATTGGGTACAATGCGCTTGCCTTCGGCGTTTATTTGCTGCTGTTCATCCCGTGTGCCGCCCGCTGGGGACTGTCGGAAGGCATTCCTGTCAGCTCAGTGCTCGTGACGCATTTTTTGAATGAACAGAGCATATCTTTCGAGCTGATCGTCAACAGTTTTTCTTTGCTGGTGATTGGGGCGGGTTTGGCCTTGCTGTCCAACTTGTACATGCCGAGTACGGCTGAAAAAATCAAGCGGGATAAGCAAGCTGTCGACGAAACGATCCGCTACTTGCTGAAAAAAATGTCGCAGACGCTGGCGGATAAAAGTCTCCAGCTCAACTGTGAACAAATATTGGATTCACTGGACGAAATGATTCAGGAAGGCAGGGAGTACGCCCGACGCGATGCGGAAAACCGTCTGCTGGGGCAGTCTGCTTATGAAATGGATTATTTTGACATGCGGAACATCCAAGTCACAGTTTTGAAAGAAATGCTCGATTTGCTTGAGCAGACTGATGTCAGCTATGAGATTGCCGAAGGTATCAGGGAATTATTTGAGTTTACTTATGACACATACGGGGAAGACAATGACGGGCTGCTGATTCTGGAAAAAATCGAACGTGTATATGAGAGCTACCGCACGATGCCGCTGCCGGCAACACGTGAAGAATTTGAAAACCGCGCCCGTTTGTATCAGCTCCTGACAGAATTTAAAACTTTCATCGACATCAAAGTCGTCTTCAGCCAGACGAAGCTTGACGCAGAACGCCAAAGTATATAAGGAAAGCAGTCAGGTGAAGAGATATGAAAAAACCGGCCACCAACAAGGTGCGGCCGGTTTTTTCAGTGTGTGCTAGTTGTCTGCTTGCCAGTCGCGCCGCATCCAGTCAAGCAATTTCATCACATCGCCTGTCAAGCGCAGCGAGGGATTGTCTTCTTGTCTAGCGACCATTTGTGTGAAGTTGGCAATTTCATAATTCAGTGCATCGGCGGACTTTCCGCTTTCGACCAGTTCTGTTTTGCCATCCGGATAAGTAATGACAGCAGTATCGGCACGCGGGTAGTCGTCAATTGTCAAGTAGGCTTTTTCAAAGGCGACGATGCCGCGCTTTGGCATTTTGGCACGGAAATTAAGGGCGACGGTGGCCATTTCATTGGCCGGGTTGTTGAGGATCGTTACCGACTGTTCATCCACCCCGGTAGAAAACGGCGTCATGAAAGACGACAGTTTATCCGGCTGTTCTGACAGGAAAAAACGGGCAAAGGACATGGCGTACGTGCCGATGTCAAGCAGCGCCCCTCCTGCCAAATCAGGATTGAAAAACCGGTTTTCAGGGTCTGCTTCTTTCAAACTGCCGAATGAGACTTGGATAGTTTTCAGTTTGCCGAATTCATTTGCTGCGATGCGTTTTTTCAGCGTGTCATAAAGCGGCATGTTGTAAATGGTCATTGCCTCTGCCAGATAGACGTTGTGCGCATCGGCAGTTTCAATTGCTTCGGCAAGTTCATTGTGAGTCAAGGTGATGGCTTTTTCGCACAACACATGCTTGCCGTGTGTCAGAGTGGCAAGTATCCATTCCAAATGGTAGTTGTGCGGTGTGGCGATGTACACCATATCAATTTCTTTGTCCTGCAACAGCTCCATATAGCTGCCGTAAGCTTTGCCGATATTGTGCGTGTTGGCAAACTGCCGAGCTTTCCGCAAGTCGCGGGAAGCAACTGCTGACAGACGGCTGTGCCGCTGGTTGAATGTTTCGGCGAACTGGGTCGCGATGCCGCCAAGCCCGATAATGCCCCAATGGTATTGTGTCAATTTACTGGCTCCTTTGTCTTTTTTACTATATTATATCCTTAAACAGGGCCGAATAGTAACTAAAATATCAAGAGAGCTTTAAAAATTGATTACAGAAAATGGATAAAGCTGATTTTTTCGGTTGAAACAGGTAAAATGATAAGTGAGGTGATTGACATGCATCAGGCATTAGTAAGAATCGTGCAAGACCGTATTCAAGAACAATTTATAAATGAAGAACTTTTTTGTAAACATTATTTACAAATTTCCACTGAGGTATGGTGGGAATGGCAGAAAGGGCGCAGCAATCTGCCGGCAGACGTCATGCAGAAGATGAAAGGACTGTTTTCGGATTACGAATGGATGCTGGTTCAAAAAATTATCCGTCAGACGATTCTGTTTCCGGAAAAAAGAAACTACGTGGTCTCCGAATACAAACGTCTGAAAGCCATCATCGCAAAAAAATGGCTGCATTCCGACGAAGCGGATGTGGAACTGGTGTCGAAGAAAAGCCATTTCCCTAGACAGTCAGAACAGCAGGTGATGAAACACACAGTGAATTTACGGGTCGTCATGTCCTACGGCGAATGGGGCTATGACGATATTTTGGAATTTTTCATGCCGGCAGTGATCCAGCAGCAAATAGAGGATGCCTCTGTCGACCTGCTGGAGTGGGTCGATGAAAATCTGGAAGATACATACATGGCGGACGAGGTTTCGGCACAAGAGGAGTGAGGAATGATAGAATGGCGAAGAGAATAATGGTTTTCTTTTTGAGCGTTCTTATTATTTTCGCTGGGATGGCATTTTTTGCTGATGAGGCGCGTATTACGCACACCCATCAGGGAAATAGACAAACGAATGCAGAGAACAATGAAGAAAGTGCCGCAAAAAAGAAACAAGCGACCAATAAAAAGCTGCCCAGTGTATCGGTGAAAGACTGGGAGCTGATGCTTGTCAATAAAGACAATCCTGCGCCCGATTCCAGTATGGAACTTGTCGAACTGGAAAGTGGCTACAAAATTGACAAACGGATTAAAACAGCCTATGATAATTTATTACAGGCGGCTCTGAAATCAGATATTCGCCTGATTGTTCTTTCCGGGTACCGCTCGCTTCAAGAGCAGGAAGCTATTTTGGCAACGGACACAGAAGATTACATGGCACAAGGCTACAGTGAATCGGAAGCCAAGAAAAAAGCACTTGATTATGTGGCCACACCGGGCTGCAGCGAGCATCAGACCGGTTTGGCGCTGGATGTTCTGGACGACAGCTGGTATCAGTCCGGCAGAGGGTTGGAAACAGACTTCGGCAAATCCAAAGGCGGCAAGTGGCTGGCAGCCAACTGTGCCGATTACGGGTTCATCATCCGGTACCCTGAGGGCAAAGAAGCACAGACAGGTATCAAGTACGAACCATGGCATATCCGCTATGTCGGTGTTGAAAGCGCCCGTTACATCATGGCAAACAATTTGTCGCTGGAAGAATATATCGATCAACTAAAAAGTAGGTAGAGAATGAAGAGGAATAGAAGGAAATACCAATCGCCGAACGTCAAAAACATTCCTGCATTTATCAGCTTGGGCATCATCGTGATAGGAATCGTTGTTTTTGTCATCAGTTTGAGAGGATTGTCCCGTCCGTCAGCTGTCACAGTGGAGGAGCCGACGATGAATCAGACCGAATTTATCGAACGGCTGGTCCCGTATTCTCAGCAGTTGCAGCAGGAGTATGGTATCCTTCCAAGCATCATCATCGGTCAGGCGATTCTCGAATCGGACTGGGGAAGAAGTGAATTGAGTGCCACCTATAACAATCTTTTTGGCATGAAATCGTTTCATCCCGACAACAATTCAGTAAATCTGGTAACAAAGGAACATGTTGACGGCGAGTGGATTGAAATCAAAGCAGATTTTAAAGTATACGACAGCTGGGAAGCATCAATGAAGGACCATACGCTGCTGTTTGTTAACGGCGTTGATTGGGACCCTTATTTATACAGGGGCGTACTGCTTGCCGACAATTATCGCAGCGCGGCCAAGTCTTTGGAGGCTGCCGGCTATGCGACCGACCCGGGCTATGCCCAAAAGATTATATCCGTCATTGAAACATACGAGCTCTATCAATATGATTTGTAACACAAACACGCTATACGGCAAAGGCACATGATGGGGAGATGTGGTGAGTTATGAAGAAAAAAGTACCAGAAATTACGACTGATTTGCGGCGGGACATTATTCAGGTTCCGTCTGTCATCAGAGAATGCTCGGGGATCCGGATATTCGGGCGGCGCATCAAATCAATTTGCTATTCGACGGACATTGCCGTCATCCGCAACATTGATGCGGATGCGGTCATCGCTGTTTATCCGTTTACCCCTCACCCGACGATTATTAAAAGTATTGTGGAAGGAGCCGACCTGCCGGTATTCTCAGGCGTAGGCGGCGGTCTGACACAAGGCAACAGGTCTGTTGTGATGAGTATATTTGCCGAGGCAAATGGCTCCATAGGCGTTGTCGTCAACGCGCCGACGGGGAAAGAAACGATTCGGGAGATTGCCAAGGTGGTCGACGTGCCGATTATTGGCACTATCACCTCGGAATACACAGATGTTAAAGAAAAAATCGACGCCGGAACGAAAATCCTGAACGTCAGCGGCGGACGCCATACGGCAGCCATCGTACGGAAAATCAGGGAAGACTATCCGGATTTTCCGATTATTGCCACAGGCGGCCCAACGGATGAATCGATTTTGGAAACGATTCAGGCCGGAGCGAACGCCATCACGTACACGCCGCCAACAAATGGCGAACTGTTCAGCAAAAAAATGGAAAAGTACCGTCAAAAAGAAAAAGAAATCAGCGAACAAGAGCTTGTCGGCGAGTAATGACAAGCTTTTTTTATTTGCCTGTATACATTCTTCTGGTTATTGTATAAAATAAAGGTAACTGACGAAAAAGCGAGGGTATATTTTTGGAAATTAATAGACAGAAAGAATTTGTCAATGCCTTTCATTACGATGCATTGCCAAAAGATCATAGCGAAGAAACAGCGATTAATGTCAGCGTGACACCGCTGCCGATTACTAAAGAAATGGCGCTGGACAGCGATAAAGACAGTATTGTCGGAATCAGCGTGGAATTCAAAATTGTTTTGAAGCAAGTGCTGATATCCGGCACACTGGGACAGGTCAGTACATTAAAAAATAAAAAAGTATCCAGCAACACAGACTTGGCAAAAGAAGAAATTGATTTGCTGGTACGTCCGCTGCTGTTAATGATTGAGCGGCTGACCTATGAAGTCACGGAAATCGCACTGGACGCCCCCGGCATACAACTAAATTTTGCAAGCAACCCGCAGTAACAAACACAGCCACACAAAAAAGGATGGAGAAAGATGTCAAAATTATTATTTGTGATAAGTGATGTCCATGGTAATTTGTCCCTTTTTAATGAGCTTTTGAAAGATTACGATCAGAAGATGCATCAACTGGTGCTGATTGGCGATTTGCTAGACAGAGGCCCCCAGTCGAAAGCGTGCCTGCTCTTGGGTAAACAGCTGGTGGAAGAAACCGGTGCGGTGTATCTGATGGGGAATCATGAGCGGATGTTCCTCGATTTTCTGGCAAAACCGGAGCTGATGTATCCCAATTATCATTTCAACGGCGGTGACAGCACGCTTAACAGCCTGCTCCATCCGGGCGCGGCGGCTGAGTATTCGCCAACAGAAATGGCGCTGATGATACGGTCGGCGTACAAGGAACTGATTGCGTTTTTGTCATCATTGCCGCTCTATTATGAATGGCATGACTATGTCTGCGTGCACGCAGGCGTGAACCTCGAGTTGAACGATTGGCGGCACAGCAGTGCGAGAGATTTTGTCTGGATACGCGAACCATTCCATTCAGGAGAAAACCGGACAGGCAAGGTCATCATCTTTGGCCATACGATCACGCCAAGCTTGCATGGGGATAATGTGACAACTGATTTGTGGCTGCAAGATAATAAAATCGGCATTGACGGCGGGGCTGTGTACGGCGGCTCGATGCATGGTGTTATCTTTGATGACAAAGGCATTGTGCAAGACATTGAAGTCCAAAACAACTTTTCACCGTGGCGTCCGGATTTCTAACTTTAACCGGCGGAGCCGCTTTACCCAAAAACGCAAATAGACAAAAACGGTTTTATAGTTCCGTAAAATATGCGTTTGCTATAAAAGAGTAACGTTTTATACAATAGTGGCTGACAATTATAGCAGAAAACAAAGCGTGTATTTGTCATGTATCATAAAATACTGCTAAAGAAGCTGCACCCCTGTTTGAATTACCACCGTATTTCATGCAGAAAGATGTCCGGCACGCACCGGAAAAAAAGGAAATCAGCGTTATTCTCCCTTGATATCAAACGGTTACATTCCCGGGGAGGCTTTTTCAGGTAAGCGGCAAGAACGGGAATTTTTTGAAAAAAGAAAACAAATAAATTTTGATGGTACAGCAGTGAAAACTGTTATATTTTTCTTATTTGTGAATTTTTAGCGATTTTTATTTGACTAAAATTTGAATGAAAAAAGTCTGGTAACCCTTGTATTATCAAGGTTATTAAAATGAAAACAAATTAAGAATTTTTAAATAAGTGTAGTCATTCTCAATGGAATGTTGTATAATAATTATGTATTGGAAGACAAGTAAAAAAAACTGTCTAAAAAGTATTGCCAATCTGGCAAAAAGGGAGTGAATGTCTATGTTAAAGTTATATACGTCGCCTAGTTGCACCTCTTGTCGTAAAGCGCGCGCCTGGTTGCAGGAACATAAAATTCCCTTCATAGAACGAAACATTTTTTCCGAGCCATTAAGTCAAGACGAGTTGAAAGAAATTTTGCGGATGACTGAAGATGGGACTGAAGAGATCATCTCCACCCGCTCAAAAGTTTTTCAAAAATTAGATGTTGATTTGGATGACCTGCCATTGGCCGAGTTATTGACACTGGTGAAAGACAATCCGGGGCTATTGAGAAGACCGATTATGATAGATGAAAAAAGACTTCAAGTTGGATTCAATGAAGATGAAATTCGCAGATTCCTGCCGCGGGAAGTCCGCGCATTGGAATTAAAACGGGCACAAATGATGGCCGGTTTATAAAAAGTTGCCGGCATTTTTAAAATTTGACGTGTATTCAGCATACAAGAACTCTTGTCCTGTATGCTGATTTTATTTAATTTACGTATCTTTTAAACCCAATCCCTTTACTTTTTCCGTATTTTCGATACAATGAGGCTAGGGAAGGAATTTTTTACAGAAATGAGGTGTAGCAAGATGGAAATGGAACGTATCAACGAAAATACAATCCGTGTTTTAATCGGCAATGACGATTTAGCTGAAAGAGGAATAACGTTTCTGGACTTGTTAGGGAATCACAAGCAGATTGAAAGTTTCTTCTACAGTATTTTAGAGGAAGTAGATGTAGATGAACAATTTCAAGAAACTGATTCCGTGACATTTCAAGTGCTACCCAACCGTGATGGATTAGAGCTGTTTATCAGTAAAAATACTCCAATGGCAGACGGCGATGACATAGACGGACAGTTTGAAGGCTATCAGGAAGGCTTTGCAGACTATCTGAAGCAACATATGTTTGAGCAAGGAAAAGATGTCAAATCCAATGTGGATGATGTGGATGATATAGAGGAATACCTCAGCGCGCCGGATGCGATGACTCTGGAAGTCGTCTTTAAACTCAACGATTTTGAAGAATTTATCGCTTTGGCAAAAAACATCCGACTGGCGAATGTAGTGACTGACTTGTATACGCTGAACGGCGAATACTATTTAGTAGTGACATTTTTGACAGATGAGTCGACAGACGGGCAGATTGCCAATGACATTGCACTGCTTTATGAATACGGAGACAAAACACACATTACCCTTGATATGCTGGAAGAATACGGGCGTCTGCTGATGGAACGCAGCGCGCTTGAACTGAGCCGCTACTATTTTCGGTAATAGCGAGCGCTTATAGTAACTGACACGACGTTACCGCTGTATAGCAATATACAGCGGTTTTTTTGTTTAATTGGTCTGCCGCTGGTTTTGAATTCGATTTTAGCCGTACCATTTATATTAACTCCGATTGTCAGTTTGACGATTGCTTATGTTGCAACAGTTGGTTTAAAATGGGTAGTACCAGCAGGTATCGGTGTGCCTTGGACGACACCCGGCCCAATCTTGTCATTTTTAGCTACAGGTGGTACATGGCAGGGATTGCTGTTGGGGATTACTTGTTTGCTGAGTTCAATAGTTATCTATATGCCGTTCTTAAAGGCAGCTGACAAGTACGCAGCCAAGGAAGCCGGTCAAGAAAACTTATAGAGGAGAGGTAAACCAATGGTCAAACGATTTTTAAGTGCCAATGCCAGTGAGATACTGGCGATGAATAAGGAAGAACTGAAGCAGTCTATCAAAGCATCAGCTGGGCGGACGATTTGTTCAGAGATAATCGGCAACATGCAGCAATCATTGGCGACATCACCAATGCGGAGGTGGCCGTGTCCTATGGCGCTGATTTGTTGCTGTTGAACGGCTTTGATTGCTATGCGCCTCAAATTAACGGCATGCCGGACGTTGACGGCGACCGCCTGATACAAACACTTCGTGAACTGACGGGACGTCCCGTGGGCATCAACTTGGAGCCGGTGGATGACACCATCGACCTATTGCAAAACCGCATCAATATTCCAGCAGGCCGTACCTGCTCTGCCGACACGCTGGCATTGGCGGATAAGTTGGGCCTAGACTTCATTTGCCTGACAGGCAATCCGGGAACTGGCGTCACAAACAAGAGCATCGAAAAAGCAGTTGCCGTGGCTAAAAAACATTTTTCAGGTTTGGTGATTGCCGGGAAAATGCACAGTGCAGGCGTGGATGAACCGGTTGTATCCAAAGAAGCGATTCAAGCATTTGTCGCCGCTGGTGCAGATATCATTTTGATGCCGGCAGTCGGCTCCATCCCGGGCTTTACGGACGCCGAACTGATTGAAGGGGTCAAATACGCCCAAGAACGGGGGGCTTTGACTATGTCAGCAATCGGCACGAGTCAAGAAAGTGCCGATCAGGAAACAATTCGACACATCGCCTTGCGCAACAAGATTGCCGGTGTAGATATCCAGCATATCGGTGACGGCGGCTATGTTGCCGGTGTAGCAACTTTGGAAAACATCTATGCACTGTCAGTTGCCATCAGAGGCATCCGCCATACGATGAGCAGAATTGCCAGATCAGTCAGAAGATAATCGAACAAACGGAACGGCTGTGTGAAAGACCATTTCCCGGCCGTTCCGTTTTACTATAAATTTTTAGAAAAGTCAGAAAATTATCCATTAAACCTGTTGCCTTCTGCTATAATAGACTTATCTTAAATAAGAAAGGTTGATGCATGTTGTCTAACATTCCATTTAGAGGCGACCAAGTCGGCAGCCTGCTGCGCCCTGAACGGCTGAAAAAAGCGAGAGAAGCCGTTAAATCAGGTGCATTGAGCAAAGAAGAATTACAAAAAATAGAAGATGAGGAAATAATCGCCGCCATCGACAAGCAAAAAGCGGTCGGTTTAAAGGCTGTGACAGACGGCGAGTTTCGCAGACGCTGGTGGCATCTGGATTTTATTGCTGGGTTAAACGGTATCACAGTGTTTGACTATATCATGAAAGGCTTCGGCATCGAATCGGAAGCGCAAGGCACCTACGTCAGCGACGAACTTTCATTCAATCCGGATCATCCTTTTTTGGCGCACTTCGCGTTTACGAAAAAGCATGCAGGAGAAACATTGGCAAAACAAACAATTCCCGGTCCGAACATGATTTTTTTGAATTCCTTTTTAATGTCAGAACGGTACCATGAGCAGCCGGTCTATCAGACGAAAGACCAGTTTGTGGCTGACTTGATTAACACATATCAAGACGCTATTCAGGCATTTTACGATGTCGGCTGCCGTTATCTGCAACTGGACGATACGAGCTGGGGTGCACTGTTTGATGACAACTTTAGAGAAAGTATCGCCAAGAACGGTTACGACCCTGATGCGCTGATTCAGGAGTTCGGCGATATCACCGAGCAAGTTTTGGCTAAAAAACCGGCAGACATGGTCGTTACATTCCATTTTTGCAAAGGTAATTTCCAGTCCAAATGGTTGTACAACGGTTCCTACGACCGCATTGCCGAGCGCCTGCTGGCTATTGCAGCATTCGACGGGTTCTTCCTTGAATTCGACGATGAGCGGTCAGGCAGTTTTGAACCGTTAAAAAATATCAAAGACCAGCGTGTCGTCGTCGGTTTAATCACATCTAAAACAGGCGAATTGGAAAATCCTGAAGCAATCAAAGAACGTATTGCTGAAGCGGCGAACTATGTACCGCTGGATCAGCTGTGCCTCAGCCCGCAGTGCGGTTTTTCTTCCACACAAGAGGGCAATGCCTTGACTGAGGATGACCAGTGGAAAAAACTTTCCTTGGTGGTGGATATAGCCAAAGAAGTCTGGGGAGAACTTTAAGAAGGAGAGAATCAGGATGACGGATATTCAAACAGCCCTGCATTTTTTAAAG
The DNA here is from genome assembly GCF_003987655.1 of Vagococcus acidifermentans. Lineage (GTDB taxonomy): Bacteria > Bacillota > Bacilli > Lactobacillales > Vagococcaceae > Vagococcus_B > Vagococcus_B acidifermentans. The sequence goes on from NZ_NGKC01000005.1 coordinate 109,851, forward strand.
ACACAAACATGGATTGACCTGTCTCATGACGTGAATGACAACATTCCTTATTTTTCCTCATTCAGCCCAATGACGGAAAAAACAGTCACAACAGTGAAGGAAGACGGGTTTTATGCCAAAGAGTACAGCCTTGTGACGCAATACGGCACACATGTCGATGCACCGTCTCATTTCTATGAGCCCGGCAGAAACGTTGACCAGCTGACGTTGAAAGAGTTGGTATTGCCGTTGTGTGTGATTCATAAAGAAAAAGAAGTGGCGGCAAATAATGACTATGCTGTGACTTTGGCAGATTTACTGCAATTTGAAGAAGAAAACGGCCGGATTCCTGCGGGATGTTTTATGGCTTTTTCAAGCGGCTGGTCGGAACGCTGGAATAATCATGAGCAGTTTTATAATCGCGATGCAGAGGGCGAGGCGCATACGCCTGGCTGGTCACTGGAAGCGTTGAAGTTTTTGCATGAAGAACGGGATGTCCTTGCCATCGGCCATGAAACGCTGGATACGGACAGTGCAGCCGACACACGGCAAAACGGCGGCCTAGTCGGCGAATTGTACTGGCTGTCGCAAGACAAATATCAAGTGGAAGTAATGAACAATCTGTCCCGTTTGCCGGCAACTGGCGGAGCCATCATCATCGGACTGCCTAAAATTCAAGCAGCTCCCGGATTTAATGCGCGCGTGTTTGCGGTTGTGCCGGAAGAGTAGAAGCTGCTGCGCAATACCAGTAAGTATAAAAAAATCGCATGGTGTGACTAAATTCAGTCATGCCTTGCGATTTTTTGTATTAGGTTATTAATCGGATGACGCATCCAAAATAGCATTAAAAATAGTCAGGTATGTTTCCTTTTTAGGGTGATACTCTAATTTTGTCACTAATTGCCCTACCTGATCGTCAGCTCTTTCTATTCCTAAGAAAAAGGTTGATAAATTCACCTCAAGAGCATTAGTGATATTAATCAGTGTTTTTAGCGTAACCTGCCGTCGGCCATTCTCGATGTAGCCGATGTGTTGCAAACTCAAGTCGGTTTTTGCGGCTAGTTCAAGCTGTGTCATACCGGCTTTTTTTCTGTAATTGGCAATATGTTTTCCAATTTCTTCCATTTGAGCTAATTTCATGTCGTTTCTCCCATCCATTTCGGATTATTTCCCCTTCAAATTAATTGTAGGCAGTATGATTTTTTAAATATACAAACTAAATGTAATTATATATAAAAATATAGTTACTATTAGTTTGCTTTTGTGATATTATAAGAGTAGTTAACATGTTTACGTAAGCAAATTATTTATCAATCATCTTCTATTGCGCATAGAAAGTGAAGCAAGTTGGTTTTAGGATATTAAAGTAGATGCAAGTGATTGTAATAAAAAATGAAAACGTTGCCGCGAAAGGGTGTTAGGAAATTGTTTGTTGCATGCTGATATTTAATATGTGATGAGAAAGATAAATAAAGAAAGGAAAAAGCTATGAATCCAATAACTAATCTATCAGAACAACTTCTGAAATTGATGGGTGGAAAAGGGAACATTGAGTCAATCACGTACTGTGCGACACGGCTGCGTCCCATTTTAAAAGACAGAAGTTTGGCGAAAATTGAAGAAATCGAAGCATTAGAAGATGTTGCAGGTATTGTTGATAAAGAATCAGGTCTTCAAATTGTTATTGGGACCAACGTGGGCGATGTTTATGATGAGTTGATGAAACTATGTGAGGCAGATAACCAAGAGGGAACTATGATTACCGAAGATACTGCCAAAGTAAAGGGACATCCGCTAAATGAGTTTGTTGCACTTGTCGTGAGTATTTTTTCACCCTTATTGCCATTGCTTGCCGGTTCGGGGCTATTAAGAGGGTTCACAATTTTAGCGAATGAAGCAGGATGGCTTTCTACGGAAAGTACGACTAACTTGATTTTCACAGTTGCAGCAACATCAGTTTTTTACTTTCTGCCTTTGCTGGTGGCAGTGACGTCTGCTAACCGGTTTAAAACCAGTCCGTATATTGCTGTCGCAGTGATGGGAGCATTGATTATGCCGGACTTTATGAATTTGATGAAAGGAGATGGGGGTAACTGGGTTACTTTTTTAGGCATATCATTGCCGGTCTTCAATTATACAAGTCAGGTTATTCCGGCTATTTTAACGACTTGGGTACAGTCTAAAATGGAACAACTGATGAAAAGAAAATTACCAAATAGTTTGCACATGATTGTTATACCGACTATTCTCCTGCTGGTCCTTGTCCCGTTGGCTGCGATAATTATTGGTCCCGTCGGTAATTATCTGAGTATCGGGATTGCCAATATTGTGGATAAGCTTGCTGGTATTAATCAAATAATAACTGGAGCTTTAATTGGCGGAATTTGGAACATATTAATCATGTTTGGTGTTCATTGGGCACCTAATACGATGGTCATTATTCCTGAAATAGCTAAAACAGGAAGTTCTCCATTTATCGCATATGGTGCGAATGCAAACTTTGGAATGGCCGGGGCAGCGTTTGCTGTTTTCTTGAGAAGTAAGAATAGGCAGTTGCGCAGCTTTTCTTTGACAGCTATTACCTCCGTTTTTTTATCAGGCATCGTTGAACCGGCAATCTATGGTATCGGTGTTAAATTTAAGACCCCTCTAGCAGCAGGATGTCTTGGAGCAGCTTTAGGTGGTGCATTTATGGGTGCATTTAACGTTACAGGCAATGCTTTTGTGTTTGGGGGATTGACAACTATTCCTGCGTTTGCAGGTCCGACTTTATGGGCATATGTCTTAGGTTTGGGAATTTCGTTTTTAGGAGGAACCATTTTAACGTTTATTTTTGGGATTAAAGATCCCGAAGCTGCAATGAAATAATAAAAGAAAGGGAGATACACATGAATTTACAAGAAAAAATCAGTGGTACGTTAGGCGCAGCGGCTATTGGGGATGCAATGGGAGCGGCAACAGAAAATCTGTCATTTGACCAAATAAGACATGAGTTCGGCGGTACAGTTAAGACATTTGAAAAACCAAAAGAAACGGCATTTGCCATAGGAAATGATGCTGGACAAGTTACGGATGATTTTTCACAAATATACTATCTGTGTCAAGCGATTTTAAAAAATGAAGGTGTTTTAACAAAGGATATTGTGATTCAAGCAATTTTGGATTGGTCAAACGAACCATGGTACTTTGACCGATTTGCTGGTCCGACTACAAGAAGTGCAGTCGCGATGTATAAAGACCCATCAAAGAAGATGCAGCCTTTGGCAGGTGCTGCTACAGTCGATTATGCTTCAAAAGCTACGAATGGCGCAGCAATGAAAATTGCACCTGCGGGTATTTTATTTCCTGATAACATTGAAAAAGCAATGGAAGCAGCAATAACAATCACACAAGTCACACATGATAATTCTTTAGCGGTTTCTGGTGCGTGTGCAGTTGCAGCAGCAACAAGTGTTTCTTTAGCAACTAATGCGACAATGACAGATGTGTTAAGCGCAGGGGCATATGGCGCTGCGCGCGGGGAAACATTGGGGAAAATTAAATCTAGAGAGGTAGCGGGACCAAGTGTTGCCAAACGAATCGGTCTATCGTTTGAAATTGCCGCTGGTCCGGGCAGCAAAGAAGAGAAGCTGCGCAGATTATCACAAATTATTGGCAGCGGTCTGCATATTTCAGAAGCAGTTCCATGCGCATTTGGAATTGTTGCACTGAATCAGGATGATGCGCTGCAAGCAGTAATCGATGCTGTAAATATTGGCTATGATACAGATACCGTTGCCACAATCACCGGGTCTATGGTCGGTGCGTTAATTAATACAGATGACCCGCATTTTATCTCGTTATTCGATGCAGTTCAAAAAGCAAATCAGTTTGATTTAGTTGAACTGGCTAAGTCGTTGGCAGTTTTGGCTGATAAACCGTAAACTGACTAAATGAGCGGCTTCACCAGCATTGGGTCAGCAGGTGAGGCCGCTTTTATCTTTTTCCATAAAAAAATTTAACTGGCCAATAAATGATGCTTGACATTATTTTCCAGCTGTTTTATATTACGAACATAGACAACTGTCTATATACGAAAGGAAGAAAAACAATGAATGACGAAAGGATGTCATTGGTACTAAAGGCCATGGCTGATCCGAGCAGATTGAAAATCATCAAGCTTTTGTCGCGCGGGACGATGTGTGCGTGTGAGGTACTGGGCTATTTTGAATTTACCCAGCCCACATTGTCGCATCACATGAAAGTACTGGAAAAAGCCGGCATCATCTCTGTCAGCAAACAAGGACAGTGGCACCACTATACCTTAAAAGACAATTTTGAAAGAGACCTCATGGCATCTATGGCACAATTGTTTGCGGGCGACACAAGCTAACTGACCAGAGCCGACCAGATGAATCTACTCATAAGGAGATAGCGACTATATGACGAATGCACTTGAAATAAAACAGTTGAAAAAAGTTTATGCAACAGGGGTGGAAGCTCTGCGCGGTATTGATTTGGCAGTCAAAGAAGGTGACTTTTATGCCCTTCTGGGACCGAATGGCGCCGGCAAATCGACCACCATCGGCATTATTACATCGCTTGTCAATAAAACATCCGGACAGGTGAAAGTATTTGGCTATGATATCGACAAGGACTTAGAGCTGGCCAAAAAACAGATTGGACTTGTGCCGCAGGAGTTTAATTTTAATCCCTTTGAGACGGTACAGCAAATCGTAGTCAATCAGGCGGGCTATTACGGTGTTCCTCGCAAAGAAGCCTTGGTGCGCAGCGAGATATATTTGAAACAAGCAGATTTATGGGAGAAACGCCACACTCGTGCGCGTATGCTGTCCGGCGGGATGAAGCGCAGACTGATGATTGCCCGGGCGCTGATGCATAAGCCGCGGCTGCTGATACTGGACGAACCGACAGCAGGTGTCGACATCGAGCTGAGGCGGGAAATGTGGGCATTTCTAAGCGAGTTGAATGAAAGCGGCACGACCATTATTTTGACGACCCATTACTTGGAAGAAGCAGAGATGCTGTGCCGCAACATCGGCATCATCCAGTCTGGTGAATTAATCGAAAACACCAGTATGAAGAAACTGCTGTCAAAACTGCAGTTTGAAACATTTTTGTTCGATTTGGCGCCTTATGATACAAAACCTGAGATAAAAGGCTATACAAGCTCATTTGAAGATGACATGACACTTGCTGTAGAAATCGAACGTCACCAAGGAGTCAATGAGATATTTGAGCAGTTCAGCGAGCAGGGCATAAAAGTTTTGTCCATGCGCAATAAATCCAATCGACTGGAAGAGCTATTTTTAAAAATCACAGAAGAAAAACAGCAAGCGGGGGACACACATGATTAGTACGTATTTTACAGCGCTAAAAAGTTTGGCGGTCAAAGAGACTAACCGTTATTTGCGGATTTGGGTACAGACGCTCGTGCCGCCAGTCATCACAACGTCATTATATTTTGTTATTTTCGGAAAAATGATCGGTGGACGGATTGGTGACATGGGCGGTTTCTCGTACATGGAGTTTATCGTGCCGGGACTTATTATGATGTCCGCCATCACTAGCTCTTATGCCAATGTCTCTTCATCCTTTTTCTCGCAAAAGTTTCAGAAAAATATTGAGGAACTACTGGTTGCACCTGTTCCGACGCATGTTATCATTTGGGGCTTTGTGATTGGCGGGCTTGGCAGAAGTCTCCTCGTCGGGACGCTGGTCACGGTGGTGTCGCTCTTTTTTGTTCCGCTGCATGTGCACTCATGGCTGATTGTCATCCTCACATTATTGATGACAGCTGTGTTGTTTTCTTTGGCAGGTTTAATCAATGGCGTCTTCGCTCAAACGTATGACGATGTATCTATTGTCCCGACGTTTGTTCTGCAGCCGCTGACCTATCTCGGCGGTGTCTTTTATGCCATCTCGATGTTGCCGCCTTTCTGGCAGACGGTATCGAAAATTAATCCGATCGTGTATATGATTTCAGGTTTCCGCTATGGTTTCCTCGGGACGACAGATGTGCCGATTCAAGTTTCCGTAACGATACTTGTTTTGTTTATCACCGTGCTCTATACAGTCTGCTGGTACCTGGTCGATACGGGGAGAGGGTTGCGGAGCTGATAAGAGTCTGAAACAGAACAACAGCAACTAATCAATGAATACGACAGCTTCAGCCGTTCCGAAGTGAAACAGGAACCGCTGCAGCTGTTTTTTTCTGTCTGCAATTATCCGGCAGACAGATTCTCTTAGTTTCAATGTCTCTCTTTTCCTTCCTTCAAAAATGTGCTACATTGACATCTGAGGAGGAGTTATCATGACTTATTACGACCAGCATTTGCATACACATCATTCGTTTGATTGTCAGGAATCGTTTGAAAATTATTTGGCGTTGTCGCCCGGGCAACTGGTGACGACCGAGCATCTTGATTTATGTAATCCAGCAGAGGACTTTGCCGACAGCATGCCGGATTATGACGCATACACAGCTGAAATTGCTGAGTTGGAGGCTAAGCATACTATCCGGATTTTAAAAGGCATTGAGATTGGTTTTGTCAAAGAGCATTGGCCGGCGATTGCATCTTATTTGGCCGGCAAAGATTTTGATGTGCAATTGTTGAGTGTGCATCAGAATGGCAAATATGACTATATGGACGATGTGGTCCTGACGCTTGACCCCCAAGAGTTGATAGCAGACTATTACACGCGGATGCTCAGTGCCGTTGAAACAGCCGACAGCTGTAATATACTGACTCATTTTGATTATGGCGTCAGAAGATTGTCGCTGACTCCGGAAGCATTTCAATCATATGCCGAGCCGTATTTGATTCCATTGTTTAAAGCAGTCATTGAAAAGCAGCTGGCATTTGAGTTGAATGCCAAAAGCTTCATCACGTACGGCAATCGTCTATTGTACAATTATGCAGTGCCTTTGTATAGGTCGCTTGGCGGTAAATTGTTCACATTAGGCTCTGATGCTCACCGTGCAGCAGACTATGAACTGGCTTTTGATGATATGAGTGAATTTTTAAAAGGATTTGGTGTGTCGCACTTGGCAACGTACCAAAAAGGCAAGTTGCAATTGGTTGCTATGTAATTCATAAGTCAACTGCCCATCAGCAGCTAGTTGCCAATTTTAAGCAGAAAATAATAGTGTAACCGCTTGCTGATTCGTTCGACTGTCACGTTCAATCAAATGGATTTTCTGGGTGCGACGGCACAGGAAAATGTGTGCCGTGTACAAGGCAAAAGTCAGTGACGGAGTGTGTGCCGCTGATGCGGGCGCTGCAGCTGGAATATCCCGACGAAGACTTTTATCATTGTTATGACCAGTTTATGCTGGGAGATGCCTTGCTGGTTGCACCAGTCATCAAAGAAGGTGTACAATCACGGAAGGTGACGCTGCCGGCAGGTATCTGGACCGATTTTTGGACACACGATGTTTATGAAGGCAACAGAACCATTGAGGTCTTGGCTGACGTGCATCAAATCCCTGTTTTCATCAAAGAGAACACAGCCGTTTTGCTGAACGTCGGCGAATCGGGACAAGTGGGCGGCCACGTGGGCAACGATGTGACACAGTACACACAGCCGAAGCTGATTATCGCAGCCAAAGATGATTTTCAGCAAACCATCCGCGACCACGTAGGCAACACGCTTCACTTGACGGTCAACGCGTCAGCCCGGTCAGTCACTTGTGAAGGCGAACTGGCTTTTGAGATAGAATGGATTGAACTATAGGAGGAAAAAGAATGGAGAAAAAATGGTGGCATCAATCGGTGGTATATCAAATTTACCCCCGCAGTTTTCAAGATACCAACGGCGACGGCATTGGCGATTTAAATGGAATTATCCAGCGCCTCGATTATTTGGAAAATCTGGGAATCGATGCGATATGGCTGTCCCCGGTCTATCAATCGCCCAATGACGACAATGGTTACGACATCAGTGATTATGAAGACATCATGGCAGAATTCGGCACGATGGCCGATATGGACCGGTTGCTTGCGGAAGCCGAGAAACGCGGCATCAAAATCATCATGGACTTAGTGGTCAACCATACGTCAGATGAGCATGCGTGGTTTGTCGAATCGCGCAAAAGCAAAGATAATCCTTACCGTGATTACTATATCTGGCGCGATGCAGTCAACGGCGATGTTCCCAACGGACTACGGTCAACATTCAGCGGGACAGCGTGGGAATTTGACGAGCAGACAGGGCAGTATTTCCTGCATCTGTTCAGCAAGCGTCAGCCGGATTTGAACTGGGAAAATGAAACAGTCCGCCAAAAAGTGTATGAGATGATGAATTTTTGGATTGACAAAGGGGTCGGCGGCTTCCGGATGGATGTCATTGACTTGATTGGCAAAGTGCCGGATCAGGAAATTACCGGCAACGGTCCGAAACTTCATGAGTATCTGCAAGAAATGAACAAGGCGACTTTTGGCGGCAAGGACTTGATGACAGTCGGCGAGACATGGGGTGCAACACCGGAAATTGCCAAGCTGTATTCCAATCCGGAACGCCACGAACTGTCGATGGTCTTCCAGTTTGAACATGTCGGGCTGGACCAGGAACATGGCGAAGGGAAAGACAAGTGGGACTTGAAACCGCTGAGTATCCCCGAACTAAAAAAAGTGCTCTCCAAATGGCAAGTGTCACTGGGCAATGAAGGGTGGAACAGCTTGTTCTGGAATAACCACGATTTGCCGAGAATCGTTTCCCGCTGGGGCAATGACACGGCTTACCGTGAAGAGAGTGCGAAGCTGTTTGCCATTCTCCTGCATATGATGAAAGGGACGCCTTATATTTATCAAGGAGAAGAAATCGGGATGACAAACTACCCGATTAGCGATATTGCCGAGGCAGAGGATATTGAAACCATCAACATGTATCGTGAGCGCCGCTCGTTAGGCTTTACAAATGACGAGCTGATTGAATCAATCAATGCCAAGGGGCGGGACAATGCCCGGACACCGATGCAGTGGGATGAGTCTGCCAATGGCGGCTTCACGACCGGCAAACCGTGGCTGCATGTGAATCCGAATTATAAAGACATCAACGTGGAAAACAACTTGGCGGACCCGAATTCGATTTTCCACACGTACAAAAAACTGATTGCTCTGCGCAAGGACCACGAGCTGGTCGTCTGGGGCGAGTATGAATTGTTGGACGATACACCAGATGATGTCTTTGCTTACAAACGGATATTCAACGGCGAGACATGGTTAGTCGTGGCCAATATCAGTGCAAAAGAAAACACCATCACAGTGCCGGCAAAAGGGGAAAAAGTGATTATTGCCAATTATGACATGCCGGAAGTACCGGCGGGCGACGTGACTTTGCGCCCTTATGAAGCCTTTGTGATTGGGTTTGGAAAACAGTAGTGTCAAAAAAATAATTGGTTGTTAGGGTTTACATTTTAAATGGAGTATGTTAGACTGATTTCAGTTGAATAACGTTGAGTAGGCTGGTCATTGCATAATTAGCAAGCTAAACCTATCTAAAAAGAGCGTCTTTACGCTTATTTTTGGATGGGTTTTTTTTGTTGCAGAAAGGGGGATGTGCATGAAAATATACCGAATACTAAACAATAATGCTGTCATTATTTTAGATGAGAATAAAGAAGAAAGAATTGTTTGTGGACCAGGTCTAGCTTACGGCAAACGAAAAGGGGATGAGATTGACAAAAAAAAGATAAACAAAAAGTTTGTTGTTCAAAACAATCAGACGAATCTGCGGCTGCAGCAGCTGATTGAAGATATTCCAATCAAAAATATCGAAGTAGCCGACGACATCATCAGATACGCCAAACTAAAACTGGGAAAGAAAATCAGCGACAGCTTGATTATTTCGCTGAGCGACCACATTCATTCGTCGCTGATACGGTTTAAAGAAGGCATTAGTTTGAAAAATGCGCTTTTGTGGGATATCAAGCGTTTCTACAAAGATGAATTCGAAATCGGTGTCGAGGCGCTAAACATCATCGAAAAGAATTTTCACGTCAAACTGCCGATAGACGAAGCCGCATTCATCGCCACCCACGTCGTCAGTGCCGAAACAGAAGTGGAAATGGCTGATATTAATGAAGTAACGAAATTGATGCAAGAGATTTTAGACATCGTGACATACTTTTTCAAAGTTTCCCTGAATCCTGAGAGTGTCTATTATTACCGGTTTGTGACCCATTTGAAATTTTTTGCCCAGCGGGTCATTTCAGGTAAACAGTATCACGACGATGACAGTGATTTGCTGGCGATTTTAAAAAAGAAGTATCACAATTCATTCGAATGTGTTGCCCTTATTGATGAATTTATTGAAAAAAATTACCATTACCGTCTGTCAGATGAAGAACAGTCATATTTAACGATTCACATCGAACGATTGATTTATAAAGAAGAACATTAAGATACCAAGGGGGATTGACCTATGGCAAATTATGAAGAATTATCAAAAGAAATTTTACAGCATGTTGGCGGCAGGGATAACATCGAATCCTTGACCCACTGTGTGACACGGCTGCGGTTTGTATTAAAAGACGATTCGCTGGCTCAAGATGAGGCGCTCAAAGAACTGGATGGTGTTGTGACGACGATGAGAGCCGGGGGGCAGTTTCAAGTTGTTATCGGCAACCATGTGCCGCAAGTGTACAAACAGTTTACAGAAATCGCCGGCATATCCGAGCAGACGGCCTCATCCGGCGAGAAAAAGAAAATGAGTCTCGGGGCAAGGGCCATCGATTTGATTTCCGGCATTATGCTGCCGATGATTGCGCTCCTGTCTGCTTCCGGGATTATCAAGGGGCTAAACACGATTTTATTTTCTATGGGACTTTACACCATGGAAAGCTCCTATTATGTCCTGATAAATGCGATTGGCGATGCAGTTTTTTATTTCATGCCGGCTGTGCTGGGGTTAAATACGGCTAGAAAGCTCAAATCGAATCAATACACCGGTTTATTGATTGGCTTGATTCTTTGTTATCCGGCGATTAACGGTGTGGACATGAACTTTTTCGGCATGACAGTTAATGCGACGTACACATCATCAGTGCTGCCTGTCATTTTAGTGGTTGCGCTGGCGGCTCCGTTGGAACGTTTTTTTGACAAGGTAGTGCCTGATGTGATCAAGACATTCATTACCCCGATTTTGGTGCTCTTGGTAGCGGTTCCTATCGGCTTTGTATTAATCGGCCCTACAGCCAATTTAATCGGTTTTGGTTTAGCTGATGTGATGAATAAAATAGTAAAAATCAGCCCGATTATTGCAGGATTTGTGATGGGGGCGCTTTGGCAGATACTCGTGATGTTCGGTGTTCATATGATGCTGATTATGCCTTCAATAACAGGCTTGATTTCAGGGAATCCGGACACGTTTATGGCATTAATGGGAACAGTTTCATTTGCGCAGACAGCAGTGGTCATTGCCATTTGGTTAAAAACAAAAGACAGGAAATTGAAAAATATCGCTTTTCCGGCATGGATTTCAGGTATTTTCGGTGTGACAGAACCTGCTATTTATGGTGTGACGCTGCCGAGAATCAAGATGTTCGTCATTTCCTGTATTGGCGGGGCAATCGGCGGGGCGATAGTCGGCGGCTTAAATGTGACGATGTATACAATGGCTGGTATGGGGATATTCTCGTTACCGGCGATGATTAATCCAGCGAATGGGTCCATGAGAGACTTGGTTAATTTCCTGATTGCAACGTTAATCAGTTCAATCATTAGTTTTGTCCTGGCGATGGTCATGTACAAAGATGACACGGTCGAAGCCGCCGAAACGGATACGTCAGCTGATTCTCAAACCAGATTAGGCAAAACCGAGAAAATCTGCAGTCCGGTCAAAGGTGAAGTTATCGATTTAAAAGACATTGAGGACAAGGCTTTTTCAGAAGGGTTGCTGGGTCAAGGGATTGGGCTGAATCCATCAGAAGGCAAAGTCTTTGCCCCATGTGACGGCACGATCGTGACAGCGTTCCCGACAAAACATGCAATCGGTATCGTCAGCGATGAGGGCGCAGAGGTGCTGATTCACATTGGACTGGATACCGTCAAACTAGACGGGAAATATTTTGACAGTGATATCGTTCAAGGCCAAAAGATCAAACAAGGCGAACTGCTGGTTTCTTTCGATATAGAAAAAATCACAGCCGCAGGTTTCTCCGTCCAAACACCGGTCATTATTACGAATTCCAATGACTATACTGATATCATACCGATGAAAAACAGCCATGAAATGGTTGAAACAACGGACGACATATTGACGCTGATGATATAAACAGAAAGGATGACGATAGATTGACATTTCAAAATGGTTTTTTATGGGGCGGCGCAACAGCGGCCAATCAATGCGAGGGAGCTTGGAATATTGACGGTAAAGGGGCGAGTATTTGCGACCATAACCGGGCCGGCAGTTTAACTAAACAACGGGTATTTGACAGAGAAATTTTAGAAGATGAATATTACCCGAGCCACACGGCCATTGATTTTTACCATCATTATAAAGAAGATATCGCTTTGTTCGGCGAGATGGGTTTTAAAGTATTCAGGATTTCCATCGCGTGGAGCAGGATTTTTCCTAACGGTGATGACGCAGAACCAAATGAAGCCGGACTGGCCTTTTATGACAAGGTATTCGCTGAATGCTTAAAACACGGCATTGAGCCGCTGGTAACATTGAGCCACTTTGAAATACCGTACAATTTGGTAAAAAAATATAACGGATTTTCAGATAGACGGGTTGTGGATTTCTTCGTCCGTTACGCGACGACCGTCATGGAACGCTATAAGGACAAGGTGACATACTGGCTGACATTTAATGAAGTCAATTTTGCCACACTGCCTTTCGGTGCATTGAATGTGCTGGGCATGCTGGATGACCGGACTGAGGATATTTTTAATCCAGTCGACAACAAACAGGAACGCTTCCAAGCGCTGCACAATGTGTTTGTCGCCAGTGCAAAAACAGTTGTCGAAGGTCATAAAATCAATCAGGATTTTCAAATCGGCTGTATGATTGCCCATGCGACGTCTTACCCATTAACTCCTAACCCGGAAGATGTATTATTGACGCAGCGCTGGGACAATCACTTCAATAATTTCTGCGGTGATGTCCAAGTCAAAGGGGAGTATCCGTATTTTATCAAGCAATACTTTGCTGAAAATGACATTGACATCCATTTTGAAGAAGGCGACAAGGATATTTTAAAACGCGGTACTGTTGATTTCTATTCCTTCTCGTATTACATGACGAATTGTATCAGTGCTGAAAGCGGCAAAGAGATGACGATGGGAAATCTTGTAGGCGGGGTCAAAAATCCGTACTTAAAATCAAGTGAATGGGGCTGGCAAATCGACCCGGTCGGACTGAGGTATACACTGAACAAGCTGTATGACCGCTATCAAGTGCCTCTGATGATTGTCGAAAATGGATTGGGCGCCGAGGATACGATGAATGAGACCGGTGAAATTATTGACGATTATAGAATCGATTATTTGCGGGACCATGTCATCGCGATGTCAGATGCCATTGATGATGGTGTTGAATTGATGGGTTACACGATGTGGGGCTGTATCGATTTGATTTCTGCCGGTACAGGCGAGATGAAGAAACGGTACGGATTCATTTATGTTGACAGGGACAATGAAGGCAAGGGCACATTGGCACGCTGCAAGAAGAAGTCATTTGATTGGTATAAAGAAGTGATTGCAACTAACGGAAAAAGTGTTTTAGAAAAAAGATAGGGGAGAAGTTATATGAAAAAGTTGTTGAAATTGTTGGGTGTGGGGTTATTGTCGTTGACACTGCTTGCAGGATGCGGAAACTCCGCTGGCGGGAGTACGGCAGGCACAAGTGAAACGAAGAGCACGGAAACAGCCAAGACCGAAGATGTCACACTTTACATCACGCGTCACGGCAAAACCATGCTGAATACAGTCGACCGTTCCCAAGGCTGGATTGATTCGCCGTTGACACCTGCCGGTATAGAAGTGGCTGAGGCATTAGGGAAAGGTTTGGACGGTCTGAAGTTTGACGCAGCCTACTCCAGCGACAGCGGCCGCGCCATTGAAACAGCAACACTGGTCCTTGAGAACAACGGGCAAAAAGAGCTGGTAGACTCGTTGGTTACCAATAAAAACATCAGGGAACTGAACTTCGGCACGTTCGAAGGCATGATGAATGAAGAAATGTGGGCTGCTATTGCAGAAGTACAAGGAAAAACTATGGAAGAATATATGGCTGAGATGCAAAAAAGTGGCATGAAAGGTGGCCTGATTAGCGCAGCAAATTCTTTAGCAAAGCTGGATAAAGAAAAAGTTGAAGAAGGCGTCAACTGGCCGGCGGAAGATTATGACACATATATCGCCCGGACAACAAAAGGCATAGATGAAATTGTCAAAGATGCACAGTCGAAAAATGCAAAAAATGTGCTGGTTGTCTCCCACGGCATGACGATTGCCGCATTTTTAAGCCATATCGATCCTGATGTTGAAATAGGAATGGGTCTTGAAAATGCCAGTGTGTCAAAAGTCACATTTAGTGATGGCAAATACAGCATTGAATCTGTTAATGACATGAGTTATGTGGAGAAAGGTCAGGAATAATCGAGCTTAGTGCGCTGAGCCGTTTTTGTCAGCAAGAATGTCAGGCGGGATAATATCCTTGCCTGACATTTTTTTGCTATGCAGATTTTTCCTATCCATAGGCACACTTGTGTAAGCGCTTGAAACGGATGAGGATAAGGAGTATAGTGATGATATACTGGCAATTGGATGGTTGGAAAAAGATTTCTAGTTGATGAAAAGAAAAAAGTCTGACGCTGCATCTTCATGTGAAGTTGTGAACAATTAGTGATGCGATAAGAAACAATCGGTTAACAATTTGACGCAGAAAGGATGTCGAGCGATGAATCAAAAATATTTAAACGAGGCAGAAACAGCATATACCATACAAACGGTCATGGAAGAAGCACAAAGATGCCTGCTCTGTCTTGATGCACCGTGCTCGGAAGCGTGTCCCGCGAAAACCGACCCCGGCAAATTTATTCGAAGCGTGCGCTTCCGAAATTTTAAAGGGGCAGCGGAAACGATTCGTGAAAACAATGCGCTGGGAGCTGTCTGTGCAAGAGTGTGTCCCACAGAAAAATACTGTCAGTTAGGATGCAAGAGAAGCGGTATAGACGAGCCGATTAATATCGGCGGGATTCAACAGTTTGTGACTGACTTTGAACAAAAAGCCAACATGACGATTTTGGAACAAGGAAAGAAAAATGGTAAAAAAGTGGCAATTGTCGGCAGCGGTCCTTCCGGTTTGCAAGCGGCAGCTTCTCTGCTGCAATTAGGTTATGATGTCCATATCTATGAAAAGCAAGCCGAAGCAGGCGGATATCTTAAATATGGTATTCCGGAATATCGTCTGCCAAACGCGATTGTTGATTATGAAATCGAAAGAATCACGGCTTTGGGCGCCGACATCACATGCGGTGTAACGATAGGAAAAGATATGCCGCTGGACGAATTGAAAGAGATATATGATGCGGTTTTAATTGCCATAGGAGCAGGGGCAGGCAAAGTGCTGCCGCTTTTTGAAAACAACCCGCTCGTTGAAACAGCAGTCGAATTTTTAGCCGATGTCAAGATGAAGCGGGGGAACATTCAGTTGCCTGAAAATGTGCTGGTCATCGGCGGCGGAGATGTCGCGATGGACGTCGCCACGACACTGAAATTGCTGAATGTGCCGAACGTGACGGATATCGTCTATGAAGAATTTTCCGAGTTTCTCGCGTCCAAAAAAGAGCTGGCAGGAGCTCAGGAACAAGGTGTCACCATTATTGACGGTTACGTCCCGGAAGAGGTTTCGGGTAATCAAGTCACCTTTAGGCACCGGAAAATCGACAGTCAGATAGTTATTAAAGCCGATAAAATCATTCTGGCGGTCGGACAGATTGTCAGGGACGATAACTTGGGGATAGAAATCATTCATAACGAGACGGCATTTGCCGGGTATCAGTCGCCGGATGAAAAAATATTTGTGACAGGCGATATTGTTCAAGGGGATAAAACAGTTGTTTGGGCAGTTCAAAAAGGCAAAGAAGCCGCTCAGGCAATCCATCATGCGTTGGGAGGCGACAAGTAATGATAAAAAAAGATTTGTCCGTGACGTTTTTAGGTGTCCGCTTCGAAAATCCTTTCTGTTTGTCTTCCTCTCCAGTGGGCAATTGTTACGATATGTGTAAAAAAGCGTATGACGAAGGCTGGGGCGGTGTTGTTTTCAAAACCATCGGACCAGAGCATTTTCTGATTGATGAAGTTTCGCCGAGATTTGCGAT
This sequence comes from Vagococcus acidifermentans, assembly GCF_003987655.1. Lineage (GTDB taxonomy): Bacteria > Bacillota > Bacilli > Lactobacillales > Vagococcaceae > Vagococcus_B > Vagococcus_B acidifermentans. The sequence continues at coordinate 126,157 of NZ_NGKC01000005.1, forward strand.
GTTGGAGAAGGAAAGCACACCATTTATCGGCTTTAAAAACATGGAGCAAATTGCTGAACACACGCTGGAAGAAAATTTGGCAGACTTGCGGCGCCTGAAAGCAGACTATCCTGAAAAAGTGCTGATTGCATCCATTATGGGAACCAACGAGGAAGACTGGGTTGAGCTTGCCCGCTTGGTAACGGAAGCCGGCGCAGACATGATCGAAATGAACTTATCCTGCCCCCAGATGACATCACATGCCATGGGGTCTGACGTTGGCGCCAATCCGGATTTATGCCGCAAATATAGTGCTGCGGTCAAGCGTGGTTCGAGTTTGCCGATGATGGCCAAGATGACACCAAACGTCACTGATATGGTCGAAGTAGCAAGAGCCAGTCTAGACGGCGGTGCAGATGGTATCGCCGCTATCAATACAGTTAAATCCATTACAAATTTGGATTTGGAACGTAAAGTAGGACTGCCGGTCATCAATGGCAAGTCGTCTATTTCCGGGTACTCAGGAAAAGCAGTCAAACCGATTGCCTTGCGGTTTATCCAACAGTTGCGAGTAGCTGACGGCTTATCAGATTTGGCTATTTCCGGCATTGGCGGCGTTGAAACATGGGAAGATGCTGCGGAATTTATCTTGCTTGGTGCCACTACCGTACAAGTCACCACTGCTGTCATGCAGTACGGGTATCGTATCATCGAAGATTTGACAAATGGCCTCATGCATTATATGGACGAACAAAACGTTGATTCTCTTGAAGAGTTAATCGGTTTGGCCAATAAACAGATTATTCCGGCCGAGGAGCTGGACCGCGACTATAAAGTATACCCGGAAATCGACTTGGAGAAATGCATTAATTGCGGTCGCTGTTACATTTCCTGCTATGACGGTGCCCATCAAGCAATCGACTGGAACGAGGAAACACGCGAACCGACGTGTAATAAAGAGAAATGTGTCGGCTGTCACCTCTGTGCGCTGGTTTGCCCGGTCAATGCCATCAGTATGGGAGAAGTAGTGATGAAACCGGGACGTGTAGGGAATCCGGCGGGAAAGATTGTTTAGGTGTTTTTGCGACAAACAGGGGCATTTCCTCTATACGAATATAATTTCCTATTTGACGCTGGCAAACAAAAGTGCCAGCGTTTTTTGTATCATAAAACTTTAATCTGAAAAACAACTTTTACTTTAGAAATCGTACGACTTCCAGAATAAACAATTATCATTGCTAACATCAAGATTTTAATCAGAAATACACCACATCACTCCTCATTATTTTGATATACTTAACTTAACCATAACAAATCTGGCAATACACTCAGGTTTGTTCAAATAACGACTACTTGGAGTGATTATAATGAAGAAGAAGCCACTGGTGTTGTTAGGAGTTGCCGCGTTTCTTATACTGTGCGGCTGCAGTTCCAAAAAACCGACCCAAACCAGTACGGAACGAAGCATTCAGGACACATCTGTCAGCACAACTGAAACAAAAGAAGCAGCGAAGGAAAAACAGCCGTTTGACAAACTTTCTCAGGCAACTCAAATTGTCCTGTACGCAGACACGGTTGACAATCGTGTGCGGGATTATCCTGGTTTGGAAGGACTATTGCTCTCATATCAGATGGTTGGCAACGACCTCTATTTTCAAATAAGCAGTGGTGCCGGCTCCGGCCATCCGGTCTATCATTTAGCTGTCGATGAGCAGGGGATTCGGCCTTTGCAAGCTGTAAGCTATATGGGCGCAGCCAACGGATATGAAGAAGTAGCCGTCACTAATGAACATATAGCGAAAGATAAAATGTTTCAAGCATACGAGGAGAATCAGGCAAATATCGACAAAGCAACGCAGAAGGTTGAAGCGTCAGACAATATGAAATCTTTGTTTGAAGAACAGCTGGCTTACGTTGATGCCAAAAAAGCAGGCGGGGCGCTGTGGGATGCGAACAAGTCCCAAAAACTTGCGACATTCATGGCAGATTGGGGACAACGGATGGACCAGAGCTACAAACAATACTCTCCAACCAACAATGTGGATTTATACGGTCTAATGTTACCTGCTGCTGTACTTGGTAACGGTGGTGACTGGCAGGCGGCTATCGGCGATAATCCGATTCAGCTGCAATGGTCAGAAACAGGGGCAACAGATTCTGGCTATGCTCTGGTTGCGGTTTATTCAGATGCAGAAAGCCAGCCCTATTTGAAGCAACACGTTTACTTCTTTACTCTACGTTCTGACGGGACACCGTCAGTGCTTGTGACCATGCAGAATCAAGGCAATGAGTTCAATTATTTGTATTTTAACGAATCTGAAAACGCGGAGCTTGTAAAAGGGTTTGCTGATATTGTTGCGGGGAATTAATAGGTGTGTTTATTTTTTTAAAAGTAACTCAACGCTATTAGAGATGCTTTGACAATTTGTATGAAACTCATTTATTATAAATATGCTTGTATACATACTGAATAAAGAGTAGCTAACCAGCCGTTTTTTAGGGGAAAGCTACTCTTTTTTTTATAGATACCTCGCTTAGTCAAGCGATACTTGCAGTTCAAATTTTGATTGCAACAGTGCTATCTCCCCAGTTTGCCAGTCGCCAAAACAGTTGTTGGCTGCTCTTTGACGTGCGTCATTCCTCCATACCCCGCATCATAAACTTCAAAAATGACTGCACCCTGTAGTCATCTTTCTTAATAGTTTTGACAATCATTCCGTATTTCTTTTTAAACGTTTTGTCTGTGAGTTTCAAAATGACGAGTTTATTTTCCTTGACGGCGTCAGCGATGGCTTCTTGTGGCAGCAGTGCGATTCCTTGGTGGCATAAAGCAGCTTGTTTTAACGCCCCGTTGCTTGAAGACTCCCATTTCTTATAGGCACTGATCTGTTCTTCTTGAAAGTAGCTGTCTATCAGACGTCTGTATGTACTGCCCCGTTCCCGTATCAAATAAGCATCAGACGGCAAGTCCTTCCGCCGTGCCATATAAGTGGGGCTAGCCACAAAGTGCAGGTCAAATTCACCCAAGGGGTAATAGCTATAGTCCCTTTCATCAATGCTCCCTTCAATAAAGGCGATGTCCAGTTCATTATTGGCCATTTTTTCTTGAATCGTTTTCATGTTGTTGCAGTAAACGTCCACGCTGGCGTTTGTATCATGCTCATAAGCTTGAATCATATCAGCCAAGAGATACGCTGCGATAGTCAAGGAGCTGCCAATCCGCAGGTGAATCGCCGCGTGGGTAAATTCATAAAATGCGTCATCATACGCCTGGATAATTATTTTTGCGTGGTCTAAAAATTTATAGCCGTTATCACTCAAAATGAGCTGACGACCGATGCGGTGAAAGAGCTTGGTCTGCAGTGCAGCTTCCAAATCTTTGATGCCTTGTGTAATTGCCGGTTGTGTGATGTGCAAACTGAGCGCCGCTTTTGATGCAGTTCCTTCCGTGCAAATAGCCAAAAACATTTTAATTTTATCAATCGTCATATAACCACCTCTTATACATTATATAATATTTTATAAATTTTATTAATAAGAAAAATGACGTATAATTCTTGTGGAGAGTGTGACATGAAACGGTTTATGACGATATTCAAATTATTTGCTCTGGCAAGTACACTGACATTTTCAGGCGGTTTGGCCACGGTGCCGATGCTCCATGAGGAAATTGTCATAAAAAGAAATGAGATGAGCAGTGAAAGTTTTTATCATTATGTGAGTTTGGGACAAACGATGCCCGGTGTGCAAGTTGTTAGTGTTGCCTGTTTGTTAGGATATAAAATCAACGGGCGCTGGGGCAGATACGCCGCAAGTTTAGGAGCGATTGCCCCGGTGCTGGTGATTATGACAGCTTTGACGGCAGCGTATCGCCTTCTTCCCCAGACCGGGATTATTGTTTATGTGATGAGTGCGTTCAGGGCAACTGCCGGCGTATATATTTTGGAAGCTGTTTTGGGTATGTACCCGCATGTTACGAACGGCAAGAAGAAATTAAAATTCATCGTGCCGCTCGTTGCCGTAATGCTAGCTTTTTTGCCGATTTCCAGCGTGCTGATTCTCATCGTGTACGGCGTGTTAGCAGTTATTTCCGTGTGGTTGGGAAAGGATTTGTTATGATAAGACTGATTTGGATTTTTTTGAAGATTGGATTTTTAGGATTTGGCGGCGGCTATGCAATGTTGTCGCTGATTTTTAAAGACGCTTTGTCGCTAGGGCTGACCATGCAGCAATTTACTGATATGAATACGCTGGATTTATTGGCTCCAGGGCCGATTGCAGTCAACTCTGCAACATATGTCGGCTATATGACCTTTGGTTTGGTTGGCGGATTGGTTGCAACATTAGCAGTCTGCACTTCATCATTCGTCTGCTCAGCCTTGTTTTTGAAATATGAAACAACCATTGTAAACAATATATATTTAGAAAAAATGCTTCAATATTTAAAAATCGCCGCAGTATCAATGATCGCTTCCGTGGCGATTTCGCTGCTTTCTGATTCCCTGTTCAGTAGCGAGTTGCCTGTGGTTTCCATCGTATCAATGGTGACTGTGTCACTATTGCGTTTTCGCTATAAATTAGCTGTGATTCCCAGCTTGGCAGTCGTCGGAATGGTTGGGTGTCTGTTGTATGTGTGTGGTGTTTAGAGTATATTTTACGTAGAAAAGTACACCTTGATGACTGTGCCGTTGAGGAAACGGTTGATTTATCTAGCAGCTTTTGCTCAAAAGGGAAACAACTTTTTTCGGTTATATTTTGGTATTAAGTGATAATATTGCGACATTATTAGCTCAAATAATCAAACCAAGCGCAAACCTTACATTATCCAACAGCAGATGTAAGGTTTTTCCCTATTTTTTTTGGTACGATGTTAGCAGGACATATGCTTATTTTGTCTGCAAAGTAGATTGCCAATAGATAAGCAAACTACCGGTGCACCAGCGGAGCATGTGTATAATCTGGCTGATGGACGCGGTATAGTACCTGTCAAAAAAGGAGAGTTTGTTATGGAAAATATTGTGGATCGCTTTAATGATATAGTTGCATTCATTGAGGAGCATCTGACTGAAAAGATTGATTATGAAGAGATGGGGAAAAACGTCGGCTACTCTCCTTATCACCTTCAAAGACTTTTTTTAATGCTGTCAAATGTGCCGATTTCAGAGTACATACGTTGCCGGCGACTCGCTTGTTCTGCGCATGATTTGCTGGATGAAAACAATCGTGTGACAGACATTGCATACAAATATGGGTATAGTTCACCCACATCATTCAACCGGGCATTTAAAGCTTTTCACGGTATCACACCAAAAGATATCAAAAAGAAAGAACATTTTGTGAAGGCATATCCGCCGTTAAGTCTGGAAGTGACCGTTAAAGGAGCGGCAGTACTTGACTACAAAATAGTGCGTACAGAGTGTTTTCGTATTATTGGAAAGAAAATCCGGACAACCATGAAAGAGGGGAGAAGCTATCGTGAAATCCCGGCCTTCTGGGGAGAGCTTCAAATGAACAAGGTTATTCCGAGCATTCTGTCCCACATGAATCAAGCGCCGGTTGGCTTGCTGGGAATCAGTGACTATAATCCTAACATAGACGATAGTAAATTTGATTACTATATCGGTGTCTCCAGCACTCATGAGGCTGGAGAAGGTTGGCATGAACTTACGATTGCAGCCGCTACTTGGGCGACTTTTAAGCATCAGGGGGCGACGCCGGAAGAAATCCAAGCATGTCAATGCCAGATTGTCATGGACTGGCTACCGACAAGCGGGTACGAATTTGCAGCAGGTCCAGATTTGGAAGTTTATGGGGAAGACAATACGATTGAAACATGGATTCCCGTGACAAGGATTTTAGATGAAGGTTAGAGTATGGAAAAATGCAGGACACATGAAGTCCGCTGCTTTTGTCAAATTAAAAATGACGCCGAGAAATTTTCTTGGCGTCATTAACTTTCTGCATCATATCGCTGAAAACTGACACGGTCAATTGTGAATAAAACAATTTTCCCAAATAGTCATTTTCACCGCTGATATTTTTCCTGCTTGCTATTAAACTATCAAAAAGCATATGTCAGCTCGATAGCGTAATATCCGGCAAGGTTGGTTATCGAAAACATACCCATTTTTGAAGATGTGATGCAATAAAATCATCCTTTTGTTTGAAGTGTATTTTCTTCTATGGCCTAAAAACAAGTCAGCACTTTATTTTATCGGGTTGTTAGCGTTATATGTAAAGGTGACTCTAAACGCATTTTTTGACACGATACAGCTGGCAATCGTTGGTTTGCAATGCTCTTTATTCATCGCGTTATCACGTTCAATTTTCAAAGTTCTGCTATTTTTTTACGATTAATTTTACAGCTTGTGCGATTTTTTTATGTTGAAGGTCTGCATCCGCTTCAGGGTTTTCCAGACAGTTTTTCAAATTTTCTGCCACAATCAGGCCCATGATATGGTCTACGCTGGAACGCACCGCGCTTAACTGCGTGATAACATCCACACATTCTTTTTCCTCTTCAATCATTTTTTGAATGCCCCGCAGCTGTCCTTCTGTTCTTTTCAGCCGATTTAAAATTGCTTTATCACAAGACGCCATTGTCATCCCTCCTTCCTAGGAGAACATATCAGTAAAATACGTACTATACCTTCTCTGATTGTACCTTATTATAAAGGTACTGTCTAAACAGTAGCATACCCTCTTTGGTATTTTGAAACTTTTGACTAGTTATAAGAACAATAGACCGGCTGATTTATTGCTTTATCCATCTGTAATCCTGCCTAATTTACTTTTGAGCATAAAACGCCTCTTGAAATACCTAACGGGGTATATTAAACTATACATAAAGCGGTTATCATCAATTAAGACATTGAGTGATGATACCTGCAGCAAAATTAATTCAACTTTTAATACCTATACAGGGTATAGACTTTATGTCAGAAGGAGCTGTATCATGAAGAAAAAAATTGTAATCATCGGCGGAGTAGCTGGTGGCGCAACGGCAGCAACAAGATTGAGAAGGTTAAATGAAAAAGATGACATTATTTTGTTTGAAAAAGGCGAATACATTTCTTTTGCCAATTGTGGTCTTCCTTATCATGTGGGCGGCACTATCAAAAACCGGGAGGACTTGCTGTTACAGACAGTCGACGGTATGTCAGAACAATACGGTTTGGATATCCGCAATTTTTCAGAAGTGACGGCCATCAATCCGGATAAAAAATCTGTTTCTGTCAAAAACCATCAAACAAATGAGACCTATGAGGAAACCTTTGACCAGCTGATTATCTCAACAGGAGCAAAGGCGATCGTGCCGCCTATAGACGGGCTGGATGAAGCTGACAATGTCTTTAGCCTGAGAAATATTCCTGACATGGATAACATAAAAAAATATATCGCAGATAAGCAAGTCAAAGAAGCTGCCATTATCGGTGGCGGTTTTATCGGGCTGGAGATGATGGAAAATTTAGTTGAATTGGGTATTCATGTCCATCTGGTGGAAATGTCTGATCAAGTCATGCCGAATATTGATTTCGAGCTGGCGCAGATTTTACATGCGCAAATCGATTTGCACGGTGTCGACCTGACATTATCGGATGGCTTGAAAGCTTTTCAACAGCAAGGGAAGAAATTACTCTTAAATAGCGGTAAAACTATTTCAGCTGATATGACAATCTTGTCAATCGGTGTCGCTCCGGAAAGCACACTGGCTAAAGAAGCCGGCATCGAACTAGGCTTACGGGGATCAATCAAAGTCAATGATAAGCTGGAAACGAGTATTCCGGATATTTATGCCATTGGTGATGCTATTGAAGTGACAGATTTTGTCAATGGGCAGCCGACCCTTATTCCGCTTGCCTGGCCGGCCAATCGACAAGGGCGGCTGGTTGCAGATATCATTAACGGCATTGACGCAGTTTATCAGGGAACCCAAGGCACGTCAGCCGCGAAAATCTTTGAACTGACGGCAGCTTCCACAGGAAATTCGGAGAAAACTCTGAAACGTTTGGGCATACCTTATCACAGTATCCATATTCACCCGAACTCTCATGCCGGGTATTATCCCGGGGCCAGTCCGATTGCGTTGAAGCTTTTATTTGGAACAGACGGTAAAATCTTGGGTGCACAAGGCGTCGGGACGGAAGGTGTCGACAAGCGGATTGATGTCATTTCAACAGCGATGAAGTTTGGTGCCGCTGCGCCGGATTTGGCAGCTGTCGAACTGGCTTATGCCCCTCCTTACTCCAGCGCTAAAGATCCGGTCAACATGCTGGGGTATACAGCTGACAATATCATGTCGGGAAGAGTAGAAACAGTTTCTTGGCAGGAAGTGGACCAGTTAATAGCAGAAGGTGCGTATTTACTGGATATCCGCGAAGACTTTGAACGGGCTACTGGAGAACTGCCTAACAGTCATTTTATTCCGCTGTCACAATTAAGGCACCGCTTGGAAGAATTACCGCAAGACCAGCCGATTTATGTCTATTGCCAAGTTGGGTTGCGCGGGTATAATGCGGCGAGAATCCTGATGCAAAACGGCTTTGTTGCGAAAAATATCGATGGCGGGTACAAGACGTATAAACAGGCTCACTATCAAGTGAAGAAGAGAGAACCATTGATAGCTAAACAACCATCACCAAAAACTGCACAGAAAACCAATGAAGCCGTTGAAACCATCCAAGTAGATGCTTGCGGCTTGCAGTGTCCCGGTCCGATATTGAAAGTGAAAGAAGCCATTGATCACATGGAAGAAGGACAAAAATTAGAAATTCAGGCCAGTGACTTCGGCTTTGTTGCAGATATTGAAGCGTGGAGTAAAAATACCGGAAATACGTTAGTAGAGAACCGACTTGAGGGAAATAAAGTAAAGGCGACAATCATTAAAGGACTAGGAGCAGAAAGTCCGGTCAAAGTCCCAAACCGGCTGCCGGAAGAAGGTGTACTTCACGAAACAAAAGAAGGCGCAACGATGGTCGTTTTCAGCGGTGACATGGATAAAGCATTGGCGTCAATGATTATTGCCAGCGGTGCAGCCGCTATGGGTAAAAAAGTCACCATCTTCTTTACCTTCTGGGGGTTAAGTATTTTGAAAAAAGAAAAAATCAAAAAAAGCGGACTGGCCAAGATGTTTGACATCATGCTGCCAAACGGAGCAACTAAGCTTCCGCTATCTAAAATGAATATGGGCGGACTCGGTGCTAAAATGATGAAATCCGTAATGAAGCAAAAGAACGTCGACCCTCTACCGGAAATGATAACTAAAGCGAATGAATTGGGTGTCAAATTTGTTGCATGTACAATGAGTATGGACATCATGGGAGTCGAACGTGCCGAGCTCTTTGACTTTGTGGAGTACGGCGGTGTTGCCGCTTATCTAGGGGATGCTGAAGGGGCAAACTTGAACTTGTTTATTTAGCAAGGCAGATTTTGGGTGCTTCCTGGGAATCGTCTGCAACGAGTAACTCATTGCTGCGTTTTTGCCGCTTATGATGAAATCCTATGACTTTTTTGTTATGTTTTACAATTCAGGTTTTGAAAAAGGAACGACATCGTTTTATGATGTCGTTCCTTAATTTGTGTTGCATAGGCCGGTGTGTGGCAAACACCTTTTTCTGTCTTATTATGAACAGCACCCCATTGCGCATCCTAATTGCTCTGCAATTTTTAACCCGCTTTTTGTTTGAGCCAGTCCTGCTAAACCAGTACATCTTAATTCAGAAGGAATCATTCGGCCGACTTTATTGAAACTGTCAATCGTTTCGTCCAGCGGGATAACCACGTCAAATCCAGCTAATGACATATTAGCTGCTCCTAACGCATTTAAACCGCACATAACATTTTTTCCTAGGCAAGGCACTTCCACTCTCATGGCGACAGGGTCGCAAACCATTCCGAAAACATTTTGTAAAGCCATAGATGCCGCATCCACGGCCTGTTGAATAGTGCCGCCCATCAATTGTACCAGTGCTCCAGCTGTCATACCTGATCCCGACCCGCACTCCGCCTGACATCCGGCTACTTCAGCTGCAAATGTAGCATATTCTGCAATAAAAACGCCAATCATGCCGGACGCAAGTATAGCACGGACCAGCTCATCTTTCGACTTATGGTAATATTCACTCACTGCAATAACAGTCCCCGGCAGTGCGCCGCATGAGCCTGCCGTCGGAGCAGCAACAAAAACATGCATTGAACTTTTGACTTCCATCATTGCGGAAATATAACCAATAATTTGGGCATTCAAATCGCCGCCAATCATCTTGTCACGTGCTTCAAGTATTTTATGAGACTGGTAGCCTAAGATTCGGTCATCATAGCTGGTGCCGGCTACCCCTGTTTTAATTCCCTCAGTCATAATATCAACGATCCGCACCGCTTTTTGATATACCTCGTCCTCAGAAATATTCCCGCGAACGCTTTCATATCTTAGCGCCATATCCGCTAAGTCGAGATTTTCCTTGTTGGCGATGTCAATCATTTCTTCAGCCGTATAGAAAGGAAGATGAGGGACCTTCTGTGACATGACCGGCAGTACTGGATCAAATGCGATAACCGACTCGACAGTCATCTGCTCAGATAACCAAGCCAATTTTTCATCCTCAATTGGCTGATGTGTTTTAATATTTAGCACTGTCTGCTTACCTGCTTGATGTATTGACACGGAACAGAATTTGTCAATGTTTTGTTCCAGCAGACTGTCCATCTCACTGTCTGAAATAGACACATCATGCCCAAAAATCAGCGTCTCATAAAAACCGCCCTGAATAGAAACAGCTGCCCCATTAATTTCGGTAAACTCAATCATGCCGCCGCCAACTGACAAGGCTGTAGCATCAACGCTTTCATCTTGATCTGATTTGATAGTCATCTTGTATGTATTAGGGTGGGTTGCACCATAAGGAACGATTCTAAAATTGACTTCCATCCCGTTATTTTGTGCGATGGTGATGGAGTTAAGCAAATCTTTATCAGTTGGATCCATGCCAAGCAACCCGCCGACTAAACCGACATCTGAACACTGACCGATATAACTCGCTGCTAACGACCCTTCAGGATCAAAATCAGCCTGAAAGAAGATGATATTCCCTTTTACCATCTGAGCCAAAGCACGTCCAATCCTAACCGAGGCTGCTGTATGTGAGCTTGATGGTCCTACCATGACCGGACCCAATACATCATTGAAAATGCTTGCATGTTCTTTAACCATTATCAAAGACCTCCTTCATTTTTTCAAAAGTCGCTGCTGATTATGTAGTGGTGCAATCTTTCAGCAGTAAATTTCCCTTCCCGAATTTGCAAACAAGATTTACCACACCTTAAACATCATACGCTTTCGCTATCGTCCTACTTATCAAAAAGTTAAGACCATTCTGTCCCGACATGTTGTTCTCGTGCTTTATCAACAATCGTTTTAGCAGTTACCAAATCTTGTGTTCCGATGCCGACTGTTTTAAAAACAATGATTTCTTGCTCATTTTCACGGCCAACCAGATTGCCGAGTAAAACTTCCCCGATATCTCCGGTAAAATCATCCTTGGAGATGATGCCTTTTTCCAACGGAATCAAAATATCGCCGGCTTCTGACAAGACGGCTTCCTCTGAATCGAAATAAATTTTGGAAGCTCTTTCCAAAATAACAGGATCCATCTCTTGCATGTCGGGCTGGTATGAGCCGACGCAACTGACAGTCGCACCTTCTTTAACTTTTGTCCCATCGAAAACAGGTTTAGTAGAAGGCGTGACTGTAACGATCACATCTGCACCTGTAATGGCTTCATCAGAAGATGCGGCAGGAATGATTCGTGTGCCATAATGAGCTAATTCTTCAGACATTTTTTCTGAAAATTCTTTTGTCCGTTCATAGTTTAAGTCGTAAACACGCACAACCTCAAGCTTTCTTGTACACAGCATCGCTTCCAATTGAGTCGCAGCTTGCCCGCCAGTTCCAATCAAAGCGCCTTCTTTGGCATCTTTACGTGCGAACAATTCCAAAGCCACTCCAGAAGCTGCACCTGTTCTTAACTGTGTGACATACGTTCCGTCCAATAATGCGTTGACTATTCCTGTTTCCCCGTCAATCAATAAAACTTGTGCAGGAGCAGAAGGCAATCCTTTATCAATATTTTTCGGGAAAATGTTGACTACTTTTAAGGCAGCTGCGTCTAACTCTTCTACATACGCCGGCATGAATAAAAATGTGCCTTCCTGTTTCTCTGATACAATCTGTGTTCGTAACGGTACATCGCTTTTTCCTTGAGTAAACAATGTAAATGCCTGCTTATCAGCCTCAATAGCATCTTTCATAGAAAAGACTTGTTTGATATCATTTCTTGACAATAACAACATGTTAAATGACCTCCTTGTGATTTTTTGAGCAACTGTTCATAAACTGTTTTCCCCTTGAGTATAAAGTAAAAAATAGCTGAAAGCAATGTTGAACTTAAAAAGCTGGTTTTTGTATGTTAAAGATTTATAGACGTATGAAATAAAACTAATTCTGGAAAAATGATAATAAAAATAGGTGTCATTCTACTAACAGTTGAGAGCAACATCTCAGATGTTAGCGGCTCTTTTGTTTGATTCAGATATCGGAGATACAGGTTGTTAGCATCCCAGTATCAAACTGTTTTTTAACAATTCAAGAATGAAATGATTGCACACAATAAGATTCTTCAATGCCGAAAAACCATTCATATTTAGAAAAAATGTTGCTATAAAATAAAAGTTCCTTTAAAAAAAAGACTAAAAAAGCCGTTTTAGTGAGCAAAAAAAATGTTTTTTAACAAATAAAATACTATAATGTGTTTATGAAAAAACCATAATGGGTTAGGGGGTATAAAGCCTTTAAACACCACGTTAATCGAACAAAATAAAGTCGGGAAAGAAAGAAGGTATCAATCAATATGAAAAAAAATATATCAAAGTATCTGAGTTTGTTTGTTATATTAAACGCATTTATAACAACACCTTTAACTGGACTGGCGAAAACCAACGGGATAGTTGACAGTACAGAATATGCACAAACAGAAACAACCAATTCGGTTGCCGGTGCACAATCAGTTTGGACTGAAACAACAGCAACAGCGGGTTCCGTCGGACAAGAAAAAAGTGCTGAATCAACTTCCCAAAAGGCACCTGTTGAAAATGAAGGTAAACAAGTTGACACAGATGATTCCGCTACATTAAAAAGGACACAAACTGACCGAATACAGCAGTCGGAGTTTATTCAATCGGATGAACAACAAACACGGGCACCATCGGATTCTACTTATTCACAAGATTACGGCTTAAACTTTATCGTCGATGCGAATTTATACGATTCTAATGGAAATATTGTCAAAGAAACTACAGGAAACTCAAACAATAGTGCCAAATGGGATTTTAACATACCTAGCGGATCGAATGTTAAAGCAGGAGACACCGTGACTGTGGCTGTTCCTGAAATTTTTACTATACAGAAATCTGCCGACTTTGATTTGTTGGACAGCGGCGATCATGTCATTGGCAAAGCATCAGTCAATAAAGATACCAAAAAAATAGTAATCACATTTACTGAATATGTGGAAGAAAATACTAGGAATAATATTACGGGTAGTTTCAGTATTTTTGTGCTCTGGGACGTATCTAAAATCAAGAATGGCGCCAACAATACGATTGACTGGGGATTTAAAGAAACGAGTGTTTATCTTAAGGAAGTCGGTCCTGATACGCGGTTGTTAACAAAAAGCGGACGCTTGAGTGGAGATGACGACACTTTAATTAAGTGGACTGTTACGCTGAATAATAGCGGATTAGATATAACAAATGCTATCTTGGAAGATACTATCGGTAACGCTCAAAATTTTATGCCGGAAACCTTGTCCATTATATTTTTTAAATCAGATGGAACCATAGACCGTTATGAAAACGTAAATAAAACCACAGTTGATATCACCTATGACACCACAAGTTTTAAGATAGATTTTGGTGATATCCATAATAAAATTTTTATATACTATTCGACGCGGGCGACAGATGGCGGGGCATCCAAGTTCTATTCGAATAACATTGAATTTACTGGTGACAACATTCAGCCGCAAACTTTAGAGGCGTTTACCCCAGAGACAGGCGGGACTGGGACAGGTTATACACTAACTGATTTAATTGTAAAAAAAGTATGGGATGACAGTGATGACCAAGATGGCATACGTCCTGAAGATGTGGCAGTTCAATTGTATAAAGACGGCGAAGAAGAAGGAAGCCCTGTCGCTCTCAATAGTAATAATTCGTGGACGACATCATTTCATAACTTGGATATTAACGCTAAATATATAGCTAAAGAAATTAATGTGCCGGCCGGATACACGGAGAACTATGATATTACCATTGATGCCGACGGAGTGGGAGTCATTACGGTAACCAACAGTCACACACCTGAGGTCACGACAATCACAGGCAGCAAGGTCTGGGATGATCACGATAACCAAGACGGCAAGCGTCCGGAGTCGATTACGGTGAACCTGCTGGCCAACGGGCAAGTCGCAGCGAGTAAAGACGTCACGGCAGCCGATGGCTGGACATATGGATTTACAGATGTCCCGCAGTATCAGGCCGGTGAAGCCATCCGCTACACGGTAACCGAAAATGAGGTATCAGGCTACACGACCAGCATTGACGGCACAACAATCACTAACAGCTACACACCGGGTAAAACCAGTGTGACGGTCACAAAGGCCTGGGCAGACAACAACAATCAAGACGGCATGCGTCCAAACAGTATCCAAGTCCAGCTGTATGCCGACGGCAAAGCAGCCGGTGAACCGGTGACGTTAGCCGAACAGACAGATTGGACGTATACCTGGACAGACTTGGACCAAAAAGCCGGCGGTAAAGACATCAGTTACACGGTCAAAGAAATAACCGAAGTGGCAGGCTATACAACAGTCATTGATGATACAGACAAGGGCAATATCGTGATAACCAACAGCCACACACCTGAAGTCACCACAATCACAGGCAGCAAGGTCTGGGATGATCACGATAACCAAGACGGCAAGCGTCCGGAGTCGATTACGGTGAACCTGCTGGCCAACGGGCAAGTCGCAGCGAGTAAAGACGTCACGGCAGCCGACGGCTGGGCATATGAATTTACAAATGTCCCGCAGTATCAGGCCGGTGAAGCCATCCGCTACACAGTAACCGAAAATGAGGTATCAGGCTACACGACCAGCATTGACGGCACAACCATCACTAACAGCTACACACCAGGGAAAACCAGTGTGACGGTCACAAAGGCTTGGGAAGACAACAACAATCAAGACGGCAAGCGTCCAGACAGTGTCCAAGTCCAGCTGTATGCCGACGGCAAAGCAGCCGGTGAACCGGTGACGTTAGCCGAACAGACAGCTTGGACGTATACCTGGACAGACTTAGACCAAAAAGCCGGCGGTCAAGACATCAGTTACACAGTCAAAGAAGTGACCGAAGTGGCAGGCTATACAACAGTCATTGATGATACAGACAAGGGCAATATCGTGATAACCAACAGCCACACACCTGAGGTCACCACAATCACAGGCAGCAAGGTCTGGGATGATCACGATAACCAAGACGGCAAGCGTCCGGAGTCGATCACGGTGAACCTGCTGGCCAACGGGCAAGTCGCAGCGAGTAAAGACGTCACGGCAGCCGACGGCTGGACATATGAGTTTACAGATGTCCCGCAGTATCAAGCCGGTGAAGCCATCCGTTACACAGTAACCGAAAATGAGGTATCAGGCTACACGACCAGCATTGACGGCACAACCATCACTAACAGCTACACACCGGGTAAAACCAGTGTGACGGTCACAAAGGCCTGGGCAGACAACAACAATCAAGACGGCAAGCGTCCAGACAGTGTCCAAGTCCAGCTGTATGCCGACGGCAAAGCAGCCGGTGAACCGGTGACGTTAGCCGACCAGACAGCTTGGACGTATACTTGGACAGACTTGGACCAAAAAGTCGGCGGTAAAGACATCAGTTACACGGTCAAAGAAATAACTAAAGTGGCAGGCTATACAACAGTCATTGATGATACGGACAAAGGAAATATTATTATCACTAATATTCACACAACAAAGTTAACAAATCCCGGTCTGGATTCCGGTTTGGATTCTAAAAAATCCAACAATGGCAATCCAAAAGTGACTCCTTCAAATAAAACAAGTGTATTGCCGAAAACTGGAGAAGAAGCAACATTAATACCTGTATTATCAGGGATTTTATTGTCAGGATTTATTGCTTTTACAATGATAAAACGAAAAAAAACTGAACAATAATCATCCGCAAAAAAGGACAAGCAAAAGTTACTTTGCTTGTCCTTTTTTTATTCTTCTTCGGAGAATTGTCCGTCTTTAAAAGGAGCTGTGCTTCTTCCAGAGAACAGTTATTTGCGGCAGATGAAAAGGTATAGGAAGATTTTAATAAGTGGCTGAAATATCAAAATTCTAGCTAATTCATAAATATTTATAAAAAAACCACCAATAATTTATATAAAACTCTTTAAAAATTACGCTATATTTAACATGTCTTAAAAAGCGCTTACAAATTTTGGAGGTTGGAAATGAAGAAGAAAAAGCGATATCTAGTGAAAGCTGTCAGCGGTGCCATGCTTTTGTCATTGTCAAGTGCAGTTTTGCCAAATGTTGTCTTAGGGAATGATATATCAACGGTCTTAGCTGAAACGATTGAAGACAATCAGTCCAGCTGTTGGGAGATTGATTTTGCAGGCGAAGAATTAGGAAATTGGAAGGACATTGTTGGAAAAATTAATAAAAAAGTAACGGCAAAAGGGCTGGAAATCGTCAGAGATGTGGATAGCGGTAACAATGCAGTATCTCTCAATCTGGATTCTCCTAATCAAGCGGATGGTGAAGCTGAAGTCAGTTTTTCCATGACTGGGGGAAATAGCCGAATTGGCCTCGTTGTTAGAGGAACAGAAGCCGGTAAATGGGTCTTTTTGGGGTACAATAACGGGACTTGGATGGTTGAAAAGCCAGGAGCTTGGAAAGATGATATTAAAGGTCCGACTTTGGAAGAGAATAAATCTTATGTGTTTAAAGCAAGATACGAGGGAACGAAAGTGACAATGTATCTAAACGGTGAAGAGTTTTATTCCGGCGAACCGATTTTAAGTGATGGCAGTAAAATACCGGTTAATGAAGGGCGTCTTGGTTTTAGAACGTGGTATGATACCAAAACTGTTTCATTTTCATATTTTAAAAACGGTGCAGTGGGCAGCATTCCTGAATTAGTACCGGAAATAATTTCGATCGATCCCGTGGAACTGTTTACGAATAAAGGGACGGTTCCTAAATTACCTGAAACTGTAACCGTTCACTATAATACTGGTAAAACTGAATCCAAGAAGGTGGAATGGGAAGAAATATCTGAAGAAAAGTTCGAAAAACCGGGGAAGGTTGAAGTTACTGGAAAAGTGGCCGGAACGGAGATACCTGCAAAAGCAGTTATCACTGTTGTGGCAGCCGGTGAGCAGGAAAAAGGAGAAAAGATTTCAACGGATCAGCTGGCCGTCATTTTAGATCCGGAATTTCCGCGCGTTCTCCGTTATGAAAACCCGGCAGACGATACGTTGATTTTCAAAGGACAGGAGCAAAAAAACAATCAGGTTGCCATTGACGGGAAAAACTATACTGCAAGTGCAAGCTTGGAATCAGCAGCCGGCGATAAGGCGATTTACTTGGTTAAAGTGGATGAGCTGTCTCTTAGCTTCAAAGTTAATTTCAAAATCGGCAAAGAGAAACAACTTTCAATGACGCTGACTGATATCACAGAAGGAAAAAAATTGATTCATACAATCAGCTTGCCAAATCAGGGATTATTATCGGTGAGCAGCTTGGATAAAGGCGCGGCTTTTGCCGGTGCGTCAATGTATACCGCCGTCAATGAAAATAATAATAATAAAAATGGTGATACATTTGAGGATTTGACTGTCAGTAACAAAGTGGGGTCATTTAAATACATGTATGCGTTTTTAAACAGCAGCAAATATGCGGCCAGCATCTGGACAAATGCCAACGGAGACAAGGATAGTTCCGGCAATAAAATCGACCACAGCGATAGTCACCGTATTCATCGCAAAACGGAAAAAACAGATCGGGGATTTGTGACAGAGTTATCCAGCGGTGCGTGGACTTACCGACCGTTTGACGGCAATAAGGAAGCTGTTGTCGATGAAGTGCCGGAAGTCAAAATTAATTTTTCTGGCGACTTGAATCAGGATGAGCAAGTGGACTGGCAGGATGCTGCGATTAATTTTAGAGAGATTATGAATAATCCTAAAGGTTCAGAACTTGTTCCTGAATTGGTTAATCAGAGAATCCCGATGAACTTTGCCTCACAAGCAACCAACCCATTTTTAATGTCTCTTGATGAAACGAAACGAGTGTACAATTTAACGGACGGATTGGGTCAGATGGTCTTGTTGAAAGGGTATCAAAACGAAGGCCATGACTCGGCTCATCCGGACTATGATGCTGTTGGACTTAGACCGGGCGGAGCGGATGATTTAAACAAACTGATAGAGGAAGGCCATAAGCTGAACAGCGTCTTTGGTGTCCATATTAATGACAGCGAGTCTTATCCGGAAGCTAAATCATTCAACGAGGAGCTGGTGGATATCAATGCACGCGGTTGGGATTGGCTGGACCCGTCTTATATGATCAAGCAAAGACCCGATGCGCTGACCGGCAATCGTTTCAACCGTTTCAAAGAATTGAAGAAAAAGGTTCCCGGCATGGACTTCATCTATGTCGATGTTTGGGGAAATAGAGGAGAAGCAGGCTGGGAAAGCAGGCAAATCGCAAGAGAAATCAATGATTTGGATATGGTGGTAACTAACGAGTTTCCTAATTCCCTGGAATATGATTCTATTTGGAATCACTGGTCCGCTCAAAGGGATTACGGCGGCAAAACGGTCAAAGGTTTTAACAGCAATATCGTCCGTTTTATCAGAAACCATCAAAAAGACACTTGGATTATTTCTGATAATGTGTTGCTCGGCGGGACAGAATTTATTGCTCACGAGGGATGGTACACAACAGGTGTGGACTTTAACTTGTATGAGCAAGTAACTTTTTCAACCAATATTCCGACAAAGTTTTTGCAGCACTATGAAATTACTAATTGGCAGACAGACACAGCGGCAAACGGCAAAATCCACGGAACAATTCAATTGAAAAAGGGCGATGATCATGTAGTTGTCACAGATGACAATGAATCAAAGGAACGTGTGATGACACTGAACGATAAAATCGTTTTACAAGGAGACAGCTACCTGCTGCCGTGGGACGTTGACGGGCAGAAGAAACTGTACCATTGGAATGCTGAAGGAGGAACAACAACGTGGGAAGTAGGCGGAGATGTAGAAAACCTTAGTGACCTCCATTTGTATCAATTAACAGACCAAGGCAGAGTTGACAAAGGCGCTGTTGTTATCAAAGACGGTAAAGTCGTTATTGAAGCAGCCGGGAAAACGCCTTATGTGATAGCTTCACCGGACAGCATCAAATCTGTAGAATTCGGCAGTCATACGGCTTTGAAAGACCCGGGGTTCAATGCCAAGGATACTTTGAAAAAGAATTGGAAAGTAGAAAAAGGCTCACCGGAAATTAAACGTGATATCAATGGTGATTACGTCATGGAAGCAGGTCCTCAGGAAATGCGGGTAACTCAGACATTAAGAAATCTGAAAGCAGGGAAATACAGTGCTTACATTAACACTGAGGCTCATAACCGGCTGGTAAAACTAGCTGTTGAAGTTGGCGGGAAAACATATGACCATGAATACAAAGATGCGTTAGTTCAAAATTATATTCAGGCAGATGTGAATCATACTAAGGCTAAATATCCGCAGTATATGCAAAAAGCACGGATAGATTTTGAGGTGCCAGAAAAAGATGCGGATAAAGTTTCTCTTTCAATCGCAGCTGAGGCCGGGGAAGGCATCGTCCGTTTTGACGATATTCAGATTATTGAACGTCAAGAGGATGTTCAACAGGTGGACGATCGCACACTGGTTTCACAAAATTTTGAAGATACGAAAGCTGTTGGCCTGTATCCGTTTGTCAAAGGATCAGCAGGAGGCGTGGAAGATCCGAGAGTTCATTTATCCGAGAAACATGAACCCTATACGCAATACGGATGGAACGGCAATAAAGTGTCTGATGTTTTAGAAGGAAACTGGTCCTTGAAAGCTCATAAACAACGGGTCGGCATGATGCTGCAGACGACTCCGCAGACGTTGACTTTTGAGCCGGGTGTGCGCTATCAAATCAGCTTTGATTATCAAACAGATGCCTCAAATCATTTCTATTACGGAGTATTTGATACAGAATTTAAAGAGACAAATCAAGTCAAGTGGGGACCTGCAGCTCTGCCTTCAACAGCGGGTAACGGAAAAACACGCCACATTGACTGGGAAATTGTGGGGTCTGAAAATGGTAATACGATGTTTGGCTTCTACACAAATGGCAGAGCGTATGATTTGATTATTGATAATTTCACTGTGAAAAAAGTCATACCGCCTGTTGAATCAATCACACTGAACACGTCAGATTTAACCATTTTGAAAAAAGGCAAAACACTGGATTTGAAGCCTGAAATATCTCCTAAAGAGGCAGCAGAAGGAAAGCTGACTTGGAAAATTGCTAAAGAGACAATTGCTTCTGTGGATGATAAAGGTATTTTGAAGGCTCTGAAGCCCGGTACGACAAAAGTGACTGCCGTTGCGGAAAACGGCGTTGAAACCAGCTTTACTCTGCGAGTGACTCGTTAAGTAAGAAAAGGAATGAGATAACGTGAAAGTGAAAATCGGGATGTGTTTACTCATTTTAATCAGCGGTCTCTTATATCATTCTTTAGCCGTCAACGCCTTTGGTTATCTTAGTGATTCGGTAGAAATTTTTATCGGTCGTGTTGAACCGTTAAAGGAAGAAATGAATACGACTCAAGACCAGCCGGAAGATGAGCATCATTCAGCCACTGATGCCGATGATGATACTGAATCAACGCTTTCTCAGACCGAGTCTACGGAGACGAGTGAGACAGCAATCGGCACATCAGCTGAAGTACTAGAAATTTTAGAAGCTGAGTAGGTAAACAGTTATTCATAAGGACGCTTCTCTAACACAGAAGTTTTACACACAGGTGGTTGCAAGAATGATGAAAAAGAAACTAACCCGTAAGAAGAGTCATCACAAGTTAAAGGATAGAACAACCTGTTGGGCTGTCGTTGAAATGTGTTATATTGGGCTGTTGCTCCTGCTGATAATCTTGTCAGCAGGAGCGAGAATGACTGAAGACAGAGCCTATTTAACCTATCATTTAAGAGTGGTTTTAAGTAAAAGCATGGAGCCGGCAATGCCATCAGGGAGCTTAGTCGTGACTCAAAATACCACCATAGGAGACGTCCAGAAAAATGATATTGTCACATTTAAAACGGAAGATGACTTAGTTTCACATCGTGTGAAAGACAAGCGGATAGATGACGGGGAAACCGTTTTGATTACTCAAGGCGATAACAACGAGACAATTGACCGTGAACCCGTGACTGCGGAAAACATACAAGAAAAAGTTTTATGTCATTTTCCGCTTTTAGGTAAATTTCTTTTAACTGCTCAAAAACCAGCAGGGGTTGCGGCAGTTTTCTTAACAGTTGTATTGATGTTGCTTATCAGATATTTTGTAGAGTTATTGAGAATGGAAAGGAGACATAAAGATGTCGAATAAAAGAAGAAAATGGTCTTTGATTTTAACTGGCATTGCCATTTTGCTGGTAGCAATTGGAGGAACATATGCTTGGTGGGTTGCTTCTATTCAAAAAGAGCAGGAAGTTACGATGGGGAATTTGAAAATAAAAGCAGACTTTGCTGAATTAGAAGATCCGATCGGTTATGAACCTGGCTTAACGGCAGAAATTGGCGGTAGAATTGAAAACAAGGGAACCATCCCGGCGATGATAAAGTTAAATAATAATTCCGAAATCAAATTTGTGTATAGTGATGATCAAATGACAGCTATCCCGGAGTCGGAGCAGAAATTCATAAAGGATGGGGAAGAAGCAATCAAATTATCAATTGATCTCACCGGGGAAAGTGATGAAGCTTACTTCTTTAAAGACAGTAGTGGCGGCAGATATATATTATTAGAAACAGGCGGATTTGTAGACACAGAAATCGTGGCTGAATTTGATGGCAATGTGATGGGGAACAAATACCAGGATTCAACTATCCGGATTGGAGCCAAGCTGGATGCCACTCAAGTATTGAACGGTGCGTTGCAATCACAATTTGGTTTGACAACAGATGATTTGACGGAGTTGGCTGAATCAGCCAATGGCACCCGTACGAAGAGAGGACTCAGCAAAGGGGAACAAAGACTTCATGAGTTAGTTTCCCGCGGCAAGTAAGCAGTGAATGCCGATGAAGAAAATAGTTGCCGTTTTGTTGTTATTGTGTCTGTCTCCACCACAAATCGTGAAGGCAGAAAACCAAGACAACACAATTATTATTCAGAAAAGCGGACAATCTCAGGAGTTGGCCGGGGAGTTGAAGCTGAATGATGTGGAAAATGCTTATCCGGGTTATCAATTTCCCGAAGAAAAATTTTTGCTTGTGAATAAAACAGGTACTCCGCGGGCGCTTTCGATTTCATTAGTAGCTGATAGCGGCATAGATAAGTTGAATGACTATTTTGAAGGGGAAATAGTTGTGACGCGTGATACTGATTACAGGAAAGAAAAGTTTACTCAATTACCTTTGCTGCTGACAGAAAAAGTGGCTGCCGATGAAACGGTGGAAATGTCAATGGTGCTGGGTATTAAAGGGGAGGAAACACCTAATGAGGTTCAGAACCAAAAAGGGAAACTTTTGTGGGAAGTAAGCGTTGCTGAGAGCTCCAGTCCCGTATCCGAAAAATCGGAAGAACGCAGAGGCAAGTTGCCTGCTACTGGCCAAGCCGGCCAATTTAGCTTGATTTTCTTAGGTATGTTTTTATCGGCTGTTTCAATTAGTCGCCGTAAGTTGAGTAGATTTAGCACGTCAGAAAATAAGAAAAGCAATTAATTGCAGTACTATAGTGAATGGGACTGGTAGAAAAATTCTGTCGGTCCCATATTTTTATAAAAAAAAGCAGACATACAAAATTTCCGTTAGAATAGAATCACCGTAACACTATCTAGAAAGGAAGATTTTATATGTCCACACTTAATTCACGCAAATGTTGTATGAGTTCCTCTGACACAAAAGGATTAGGAATCAAATTCAGTTAGCCATTCATGTAGTGCAAATATCCCTTTTGTAGGAGCATCGAATGTGATAAAGTGCCCGGTTTTGCCGGGAAATATCTGAAAACATTAAAAAAGCCCACAAATTAGAAAAAACTGCGTGTTATTCTGCCAATTTAAATAATAATCTTTTATTTAAAAACAGTTAATCAAAAACATTTCATGTAAACGCTAACTAATCAACGTATAATGATAAAGAAAACAATTTAACATCACCTGTTAAATTGTTTTCTTTATCATTATATAGTTCCTGTTTGTTATATTTAAATGTTATTTAAAAGATTTTTTAAACCTGCTATGTTACAAAAACGGTTTGACAACGTTTTCTATTGATTATACAATGTGGGCGTTAGGATAATTTAGAAAAATGAATATGTTCTTTGGCACTGCACAGGAAGGCGGCAACCTTCCTGTGAAGCCTTGACTAATCAGATATGAGCTGACTAATCAAGTTGCCAATAGGCTAGCGCTAGACGCTAACATGTTTATTATAATCAATTCTAAGGATAATTTCTAGTCCTTTTTTGTCTGAGGCAAGGTTTCGGACAGAATAGTATAGAATGGATTATTTTAAATTACATGGTTATGTGTCGAGCTGGAGATATATTTTCCATAGGCTATGGTAAGCGGTATTAGACAACTTGTCTGATACCGCTTTTTTGTGTGCTCTGGACATTTCGGTTTTTCCTGCGGCAAGAAAACTGACGAGTTTTTGTCAGCTGATTTTATCAAATAGGCTATAGACTATTTGATTATTAATTTCTGACACTATTTTGTGGGAGAAGCCCCTAAATTATCCTGACAAATAACTTATCAATGAAAAAACACGAATAGGAGACTGATGCGCCCTATGTTAAATCTCACTATGAGTTCTGCACTAGCGATTGTAGTCGTAACGATGTTCATTGGAGATATCATATCAACGTGCTCTAAAGGTCGTATCCCCCAAATGCTGGTAGTTGCGGTAATTTTTCTAATAGGCTATTGGACAATATTTCCTAAAGATATTTTGGACATAGCCGGCATTACGACACTGGCCAATATTATGATGTCCTTCATTCTGATTCATGTTGGAACAATGTTCAACATCAAAGATATTTTAAACGAATGGAAAGTAGTAGTCACGACTCTGGCGGCTGTTGCAGGTATTGTGTTTGTAATTCTTATTTTTGGGACGTTGCTTTTCGGGAAAGAAACTGCTTTTACTGCTGCTGCGCCTATGACGGGTGGTGGTATGGCTGCTTTAATTATGAAAGATGCAGCAACTACTGCGGGTTTACCTGAATTAGGTATGTTAGCTATGATGATTTTTATTATGCACGGTTTTTTCGGATTCCCATTGACAGCGACTTTTCTTGGAAAAGAAAGTCAACGATTGTTAAATGTGTTTCGTCAAAATAATCATGATCAGTCTGAAACATCTACTCAAAAAACAGGCGATACTGTAGAAAATACAGACGAACATAATAATAGCTCTCGTCCTTTTTATGAAAAGGTGCCTGAACGCTTTAGAACACCCACTTATTACTTGGCATTGTTAACTATTCTTGGATTTGTATGTTCTAAAATTACGGAAATAACAGGGATAAACAATGCCATCGTTCAAGTTCTCGTAGGAATAGTTTTAAGTTACGTTGGACTGGTCGAGCCTAAGTTAATGGATAAAACTGCTTCTAGCGGCATCCTCAATTTGGCTTTGTTTGCAAGTTTTATGAGTTCTTTTGCTATGGCAACTTGGGAGGTATTGATCGCACTTTTAATAAAAATCGTTGTCTTAATGGTGTTAGCTTTAATTGCCATTTTTATATCAACGTATTTTTTTGGAAAATTGTTTGGCTATTCGCCACAAATGGCTTTTGTTATCGGTCTCAACTGCTTTTTAGGATTTCCTTTTAACTTTGCTTTAACAACGGAAGCTATTAAAGGAGCGACAGATGATCCAGCAGAAGTCAACTACTTAACTGCTTATCTTATGCCAAAAATGATTATTGCCGGTATCGTATCTGTGTCCATTGTTTCTGCAATTCTTGCAGGATTGTTTGCAGGTATTGCCTTTACCTAAATTATGAAAGGAAACAATAATAAATGACTTATGATTTTAGAACCACTATTAATCGTCTGCCGCAAGGTTCTGCCAAATGGCAACAAATGATGGACTTAAATCCAAAAATCGAAGAAGATGTTGTCCCTTATTCTGTAGCAGACGTAGATTTACCTCACCCTCCGGAACTTATTGATGGTCTGCAAGAGTATATACAAGAAATGATCTTTGGCTATACGGGACTAACAAATACTTATCTCGAAACTGTCGTTAACTGGTTTGAGCGTCATCATCAATGGAAAATCAGTCCAGAAACCATCGTTCCTTCACCGGGAGTGGTGAGCGCTTTGTTTAATGCAGTCAAAGCTTATACAAGAATTGGTGATTCAGTTCTGATTATATCGCCAGTTTACTATCCTTTCCGCAACGCCATTTTAAAGTCCGGCCGTCAGGTTTTAAGCAGTCCGCTCATTGAAAGAAATGGAGAGTATACCATTGACTTCACTGATTTGGAAAATAAAGCTAGTCAGCCAGATGTTGGTTTGTTGTTATTTTGCAGTCCTCATAATCCCGTAGGAAGAGTATGGAAAAAAGAAGAATTGGAAAAAGTTGACCAGATTTGCCGAAAGCATAATGTCATTTTGGTTTCTGATGAAATTCACTTTGATTTGATTTTACCGGGGCATTCTCATACGGTATTCAGCACACTATCTCCTGAAACAAGTGAAAATACGATTGTCTTCACGGCACCTAGCAAAACGTTTAATCTTGCAGGTCTGCAAACTGCAAATGTGGTAATCACAAATCCTCAATTGCGACAAGCGTTTATTGACCAGCAAAGCCGTGATGGGTTCCATATGCTGAATTGTATCGGTCCAAAAGCCTGTGAGATCATGTACCAGCATGGAGATTTATGGTTGAAAGAATTTCTTTCACTGATTGAACACAATCGCCAAACGTTTGAACAATATGTCACACAACATTTGCCTATGATTAAACTAACACCTTTGGAAGGAACCTATCTTCAATGGTTTGATTGCAGAGCGCTGCGAATGTCAGATGAAGAACTAGATGACTTTCTGATTAAAGATTGCCAATTGATACTCGATGCCGGCCATATCTTCGGGCCTGAAGGTTCCGGTTATCAAAGAATAAACCTTGCTTGCTCCACTGAGAAATTACAGGATGGATTGCAACGCCTAAAAACAGCTGTTCATCAGCGTACGTCATTCTAAAAACAGGGGGAAACTTTATTATGATCAATAATCAAATATTACTGGAAAAAATAAACGAACTAACTCCTTATATGAAAGAAACTCGAGTCTATCTGCATCAGCACCCTGAGCTATCCTCACAAGAATATGAAACGGCAGAATTTTTAAAAAAAGAAATTCAAAAGTTGGGCTTGCCAATCATTCCAGTCAAAGGAACAGGCTTCTTTGCAATTCTTGATACTGGCAAGCCTGGGAAAACAGTTGCATTACGTACTGACATCGATGCACTGCCAATTCAAGAAAATCCAAACAATTTAAAAGGTCCAAGAAAATGGATTTCTAAAAATGATGGAGTGGCTCACATGTGTGGTCATGACGGGCATATGGCTGTTTTACTAGCAGCTATGAAGCTCTTAGTGGACATCAAAGATGATCTACAAGGTAGAGTTCTTTTTCTGTTTGAAGAAGGGGAGGAAATAGGTTCAGGCATTGAGGCTATGTTGGATGGCATCAAGGATCAATCTATTGATGCAATCTATGGGACTCACTTGACTTCTTTCATGCCTACTGGACAAATTTGTCTGGATAGCGGTCCAAGAATGGCTGGAGCTATCGTCATTGACTTCGAGGTTATCGGACGTTCCGGCCATGGGTCACGTCCTGATTTATCTATCAATCCGATTTTTGCGGCTTCTGCCATCCTAAACGGATTGACTAGTGCGTGGGCGAATCAGCTAGATGTTAGCAAAACTGTAACTCTAGGACTCACTCAGTTTCATGCAGGAACAGTCAATAATGTTATTCCTGAAAAGGCTCGCATTAGCGGTAGTCTCAGATATTTTGATTTGAATGAAGGTAAAAAGGCGTTTGATGTTTTCAAATATTTGACGGAAAAAACTGCTTCCGCTCACCTTTGCACAGTTGAATTTTCAAACGACATGAAAATTGCCACAATACCTGTGTACAATGATGATAAACTATCTTTACTCGCTCGTGAAGGAGTCAAAGAACTCTACCCAGAGAAACTGGTAACAGGTATTCAATGGTATGCTTCCGAATCATTTTCACATTATGAAAAAATAGCGCCTAGTGTTTTTGCTTTCGTTGGTATTGGAAATGAGGAGTTGGGCAGTGGTGCTGAACATCATAATGATCGTTTTGACATGGATAATGATGCTATGCCATACAGCCTTGGTTCCACAGTCAAATTTGCTATTAACTTTTTAAATGAAAATGCTAATGTATAATTATTGTCTTAAAGTGCTGTATCTTCTTTAATCTCTAAAAAGCAGGCGCCTGATAAAACGGTGCCTACACACCAAATAGCCTGACTTTAGTATAAAGGTCAGGCTATTTACTGTTTCTCCGCACTTTTAACTTCTTAAATGAGTTGAATAGGGCTTATTTCATTGGGTTTACGCAAATATGCCACCACCATATTGTTTATGGCAGAATAAAAGTGCTGCTCCCTTATACAAAAATAATAGGTCGCTGATGAAAGAGATCATGGACCACCCAAATGTACTGAATCTAATCAAGCATACGCTGAAAAAACAAAATTACGTGGCTCTGAATGACATTATCAATCTTTTCCTATCGATTCAGAAGGATTCGAATGTGCTTACGTCGAAGCTAAAACAATTGTCAGATAGAACGGCTCCAGTCACAGACTTTGTCTGGGTCGAGTACCTAAGCGGCACGGCAGGTAAGGAATTGTTGCGACGCATGGGCTATGAATACGTTGCTCGCAATGTATTCAGAAAAATATCCGGAGAACATGACGAACTGTTCGAACTTCACATTAGATATCCGAAACTGGTTTTCAGTCACGAGACGGCCTTGTATCACCACAATTTGACAAACGTGCTTCCTCGATTTACAGTGTGTTCGGTTGATATCAATTATAACAATCAAACATTGAATAATACGCCTAACCTCAGGGTGATTAGAGATAAGAATTTCGATGTGGCAGAAAACACTGTTGTGATGCCGACCAATCAAGGGAACTATGCACAATTTACCAATATATACAAAACGATTTGTGATATTATGAATCCTAAGTATTCGGTTGACGAAGAAATCAGGAGCAAGGTAGTGATCGATTACATGAAGCGAGAAGATGCTGACCATCGTAAGCTGTTGAGAATGGCGAAAAAAGAAGGTGTATATGAGGAGAACCTTCAGATTGTAGAGGTCGTATTGAACAATGAATCCTAACAGATTTAGAGATATAAAAAAGAACTTGGCAAGACGAGGCCGTGCCTCTGCATTTTAGATGTCAGATATGCTACCGAGCGATTTTTAATGCGTATCAGTAAATCAGCATACAAAGAAGCTTTCGTTATAAGAGGGACACGTCTGATGTATTTTTTATAAAAAAATGATAACATTTAAAAGAGGAGATGAAAAGGGAGGGTTATTATGAAGTTGCACGATGTATGGGAAAAATACCAAGTAAATAAATTGCTAAATTATGCAGATGTTGCTAAGTTTTTGACTAAAGAAGGTCAAACAGTAACTTATCCTCCAGGTAAAATGATTGTTCAAAGGGGCGATTTCCCTGAGTATATCTACTTTATTATTGAGGGATTGGCAATTGGACAACGGGAATATGAAGATGGAAGTGAATACCGCTATTTTCAAGTTGATAAACAAAATGGCAATCTGGGATTGTTGGAGATACTAAGTAAAAATGAACAATATGTTGCGACAATCACTAGTCTGACGGAAGTCGTAGCTGTTAAAGTGGAGTCAGCTGCCGTTTATGACATATTGATGAATGATTTGGATTTATTGAGGAAGTGTTCTTTATTGTTGGCGGATGATTTGTATCAGCGTTCCGGCAATGATGGCATTTATTATTATTATGAGGGAATTGATCGGCTTCGTTTGTTTTTATTAAACTATGCCGAGCAACTTCAAATGAAATATTTATCCCAAGACAGTCTTTTGGTTGAGATGAGTTATGAACAAATCGCAGCTCAAATTGGTGTCAGCATTCGAACTGTCGGCAGGAGTGTTCACAAACTGAAAAAGAATGGTGAAATATCAATATCTGGAAAAAAAATAAAAATTTCAGAAGACCAATATCAAAAATTAAAAAATTATTGGGCAGGTTGAGGCTGACTTATAAATAGCTTTTAAATACTAAATAAAAAATCTCATGAAATCATCTTTCTAAATCATTGATTTTATGGGATTTTTCAATTCTATGATTTGGTGGCAACTCTTTTTCATAATACAGACAGATGTCCTTTTCGAAAAATGGGAATCCTTTTATAATGATGTTGTTAAATGAAAGCGTTTCACAGAAATGGAGGTTTTATTTAGTGAAAAGAGGTCTAAAATATGATTTTCCTTTGATTGCTCTGTTGCTGATTCCAGTTGGCGTCTCTCTTAATGTTGTCGGTTATCAATTATCTTCGATTTTAAAGTTACCAGTTTTTATTGATATGATTGGCACTATCATGGTGTCGATGATTGCAGGCCCATGGGTCGGTGGAATGACGGGGCTATTAGGTAATGTGGTAAGCGGTATGTTGAATCCAATTGCCATAGCGTATGGCTTGGTGTCTTTGTGTGTAGGGCTGGTTTCAGGCTATCTTTCGAGGTGGAAGTTTTATACGAACATTGTGGGTGTCATTATCAGTTGCATGATTTTGTCTGTTATTTCAGCGACATCTGCTGCAGTAGTGACGGTATTTATGTTTGGCGGAGTAACCGGAGCAGGAACGGATTTGATTACAGCAGCATTTCTTGCAGCAGGTCAAGAACTCTGGAACTCTGTTATGTCAACTAATCTGATTTCAGGTACAGTGAATACCATTATTAATTTTTCTATTAGTTGGCTGATTGTTAGAAGGATACCAGACCGGTTTTTGGTTAAATTAAATTACGGGGCACCTTATGTGCGCAAAAAGGGGGAGCTGGCATGAAAAGTACTATAGGAAAACTTTATCCTTCTACAAAATTTTTTTGTCTGTTGGTGATTATTTTACTTTGTATGTTTACACCAGGCTACAAACTCCAGTTTGCTGTCCTGCCTATAATTATTGTTTTGAGCTTTTTTTCTAAAACAGCTGGGAATTTTATTTCAGTGTTTATGAAGTCGATATTGATAATCGTATTGTTTATAATTGCAATTCAAGTTTTTATCGTAAAAAATGACGATTCACAACATTTGTGGTGGATTTTTCATTTTTCCGAAACAGGATGGCAAAATAGTCTGTTGATGATTTCTAAAATTATTGGAATCAGCTCAGCCATCATTTATTTTTTCCAAGTGACAAGTACTAAAGATATCAATTATGCGTTGGAGAAATCCGGTGTTCCCAAAAAAGTGACATTTGTTGTTGCTTCGACTATTCAATTGATTCCACAAATGTCTGGGCTCTCAAAAGCTATTACAGATGCCCAAAAATCAAGAGGGATTGAAACAGAGGGCTCTTTATGGATTAGAATGAAATCATTTGTTCCGATGATTGGGCCATTGGTATTGTCGTCAATACAACAAACAGAGGAGAGAGTTTTGACCTTGGAATCAAGAGCTTTTTCGTCCAAGAATAAAAGAACCTCTATTTATGAAATAAAAAAATCTACTATGGATCATTTAATTAGTTGGAGTTGCTTGTTGATTGTAGTAGGTTTAATGATATGGAGGGTAGTAAAATGAGTTTTTTATCATTGTCAAAGGTTAGTTATACTTATCCATTAGAAGAAAAAGAAGCTGTTCATAATCTTTCTTTTGAATTTGAGAAAGGTAAAGTTTATGGAATTCTCGGTGCAAATGAAGCGGGCAAAACCACAATGTGCCATATTATCCGAGGATTTATTCCAAGTTTTTATAAAGGGAAACTGGAAGGGGACATACGCCTTAAAAACAAACAACTTGACGAATATAAAGAGGGAGAACTCGCATCGATTATCGGTTATTCTTTTCAAAATCCGTTTACTCAGATTTCAGGGGTAAAAGAAACAGTTTATGAAGAAATTGCCTATGGTATGGAAAATCTTGGTTTTCCTCGTCAAGAAATGATAGCTAAAGTAGAAGAATTGATTGATCTGTTTAAATTGGCTGACTTGCAAGATAAGAACCCGTTTGAGTTGTCTGGAGGACAGAAGCAGCGTGTAGCTTTAGCTTCGATAGTAGCTTTGAATCCTGAAATAATAATCCTTGATGAACCTACATCCCAACTTGACCCACAGAGTACTGAAGAAATTTTTTCAGTGATTGACCTATTGAAACATCAGGGGAAAACTGTCATTTTGGTGGAACATAAAGTAGATTTATTAGCAGAATATTGTGATGAAATCATCTTGATGGCAGATGGCGAAATCGTCTTATCTGGAGATGTGAAGTCAGTGTTATCTAATCCTGAAGTTTTGAAGCATGGGGGCCAATTGCCGCAAGTCACACGTTTCTTTCTTGAAGCCATGGCGCAAGAGAAGCTAAAAAAGGAAAAAAGATTACCGCTAACCCTTGATGAAGCGTATGCCAAATTAAGAGAGGAAGTGAAATAAATGAGCTTCTTGCAATTGAAAAATGTTTCTTATACTTATCCAAATGGTTTTGAAGCAGTAAAAAATTTAAATCTGGAATTTGACCTCGGCGAGTCTGTGGCAATCATCGGACAAAATGGCGCAGGGAAAACAACTGCAGTCAAGCTGATGAACGGCCTGTTGAAGCCAACTAAAGGTGAAGTACTGGTTGAGGGTAACGTGACTGCCCGCATGACGACGGCCCAAACGTCCCGGCTTGTGGGTTATGTTTTTCAAAATCCGGATGAGCAAATTTTTCAAGAAACGATTTATAAAGAAATCGCCTATGGTCTTGTGAGTAAAAAGTTGCCAACCCAAACAATTCAAGAAAAAGTAAAAAAAGCTGCAGCGCTTTGCGGTTTGAGTGAAGTCTTACAAGAGCATCCTTATAATCTTCCGTATTCTAAACGAAAATTTGTGACGATTGCAGCAGTAATTGTGATGGATACACCGGTCATCATTTTGGATGAGCCTACGGCGGGGCAAGACCGTGAATCTACAGAGTTATTGGCAGATATAATCACTTATCTTTCTAAAGAAAATAAGACTGTGATCACTATAACCCATGATATGGAGTTCGTTGCTCAACAATTCAAACGTGTGATTGTCTTAACTGATAAAGAAAAGCAACAAGATGCCAGTCCAGAGATCATATTCTGGGATTTTCCTTTGTTGAAAAAAGCTAACTTAAAACAGCCGTATATCTGTCAATTGGCTGATAGATTAGGTTTTAAGGATATTATAACAATAAATGAGTTGATAGAGAGGGTATTCTGATGAAACATATTTTAATCGATTGTGATCCTGGGCATGATGACGCTTTAGCTATTTTGACAGCTTTAGCGAATGCACAAAAATTAAATATCATAGGTATTACAACGGTTGGCGGTAATCAAACATTAGCTAAAGTGACGCAAAACGCTAAAAATGTTCTTAGTTTTGTTTCAGCGACTATCCCTTTAGCAATGGGGCAAAAAGGCCCGCTTGTAAAGGAGTTTATACCTTCAGATGAAGCTCACGGCCAAAGTGGTATGGATGGACCTTATTTCAAAGACACTGCTTATCCGATTGTTGATGAAAATGCTGTACATTTTATGTACAAACAAATAATGTCAGTTGATGAGAAGGTAACAATCGTTGGTTTAGCTCCTTTGACCAATATAGCCATCTTGTTGAAAAGTTATCCCGAAATTCATGAAAAAATCGAAGCTATCAGTTTGATGGGCGGAGGATTGACTCACGGTAATATGACTGCTTTAGCAGAATTCAATATTTATATTGATCCCGAAGCTGCTCATATTGTTTTTAATTCAAATCTTCCAATTATTATGGCAGGTTTGGATGTTACCGAAAAAGCTGCCATAAAAGTTTCTGAAATTCAAGCTCTAAAAAACAAAGGGCCTGTTAGTCATTTAGCATATGAATTGCTGCATTTTTACAATCAGTCTGGGCGCCAGTTTGGCTTTGAGGATAGTCCCATTCATGATTTGTGTGCTATTGCATATCTCTTGAAGCCAGCTCTATTTACTGGTACTCACTACTTTGTCACAGTTGATACTAACGAAGGGATAGGAAGAGGTCACACATTTGCTGATAAGCGTTTGACTGCTAGTCAAAAGAAAAACACCTTGGTTTTAGAGGACGTAGATCGGGAAGGGTTTGTCGAACTGTTAGTGAAGGCCTTAGAAAAATTGGATGAGGAGATTGCTCAATGAAGAAAGTAATTGTCTTGGGGAGTTTAAATATGGACTTGAGTGTCAGCTGCGACCGCTTTCCGAAAATTGGAGAAACGATTTTAGGGCAAGAACTTGTGTACTATCCAGGAGGTAAAGGCGCTAATCAAGCTGTGGCAGCTGCTAAGATGCAGGTACCCACTATTTTATTAGGTAAAATCGGGAGAGATCCATTTGGTGAAAAGATATGGACCACTCTTAAAGATAAACAAATAGATTTATCACATATTGAGATAGAGGAGGGTATGTCCACAGGTACTGCCGTAATTACTAGAGCTAGAGGGGATAATCATATCATTGTGATTTCAGGAGCCAATGAAAAAACTGATGAAGCTTATGTTGATAGAAAACAAGAAGTAATTTCGGAAGCTGGTATTTTGTTGGGACAACTTGAAATTCCTATTTCAGCTCTATGTAGAGCATTTAAAATAGCTAAGCAAAAGAATATTCCTACTCTGTTAAATCCTGCGCCATTTTGTCAAGCTTTAAAAGTACTGTTACCGTACACAGATTATCTAACCCCAAATGAAACTGAATTTAATGAGATTTTCAAGCTTTTCGGACAGCCAAAAACATTTGCAGAAGATTTACTTTATTTAGAGAAAAAATTAGGAACCAAAGTAATAGTGACCAGAGGATCAAAGGGAGCAGCTTACATTGACAACAATCAAGTGTGTGAAGTTCCTGCAATACCAGTTGAGGTGGCAGATACGACAGGTGCTGGGGATACGTTTAATGGCATACTTGCTGTTTGTTTATCCCAAAATATGCTGCTAAAACATGCTGTAAAATGGGCAACTCTAGGAGCCTCAATCTCAGTTGAAAAAGTTGGAGCACAAGAAGGGATGCCAACACTGGAAGAAATTAAAAAGCGAGGGCAGTCTGTTTATCTCTAATTGATTAGGTTAGTGTATGGTGTAGGAAAAATCAATTATTTTTTTGAAACTCAATTTTACAATAAGGTTGTTGCGATTTCAGCGGCTTGAAGAGGTATTTAAGAAAATATAGTAGACATCAAGTAAATAGGCGGAATTGCTTGAAAAATTCTCATCAACACTACTGATAAGCGATGAGGGCTACGCATAAAATAGGCATAGTTTTTGTGAACGAACTATGGGAAAGGCAAATCTTAAGTAAATTAAAGAGGTGATTTGATGAAAAGCAATTTTTTACTATGCCTTGTGATAGCACTAATTAATCTGAGTGGAACACTATTGATTGGGAAATTAGAAATCGGCCAGTTCATTTGGATTAGTTTCCTTGCGTTACAGTTTTATTTCATGGGAAATATAGCTATGCGAAAGAAAGAGTGTCTTCAAATGTTTGTCTCATTCACAATGGGTCTCGTCTGGGGA
Organism: Vagococcus acidifermentans; assembly: GCF_003987655.1. GTDB lineage: Bacteria > Bacillota > Bacilli > Lactobacillales > Vagococcaceae > Vagococcus_B > Vagococcus_B acidifermentans. Next base: position 161,343 of record NZ_NGKC01000005.1, read on the forward strand.
CAGCTTTCTAATTTTATTTGGCATTATTTTTCTGATTTATTCTCATTTTTATCCATCAATTTCATTGATGGTGGACTTCTCATTTTTTTATTGTGTATTGGTGCGGTGATTGTCTTCGATAACAAACTCCCCGGGTGCCTGCCTGCAACTTTTACTGGATTGACAGTAACAATCTTGTTATGGGGACGGCCGGCACCGTTTATTGGTCAAGGACTTTTAGGAGATAAAACAATCACTGTTGGTATATTGATTGCTTGTGCCATGTATGCTTACGGCTTAACTATGGCTTTCATGATGGATCTCGTCTACATTAAAATTACGGATAAGTTGAAGGATAATTGAGAAAAGCATGCGCTTCATAAAGATAAACAACACACGCTTTGTAGTAACAGTCGTTGAGACAAAAATCAATAAAAATATGGAGAAATCAAACGGATTTAATAGGAAAAATTTATTGAAATTGTTAACCAGTGTTAGTTTGCATAATACCAGGCAATTTTAGTAGCAGCATAAATATTTTGCTCAGCATAGCTTCACACACAAACTTCAAAAGAAATTTGTGTGTGTTTATCTTTCTAGGTATATTTCGGCAAAAAGACCTTATTAACCGTGTTGGTAGTGAAGAGCGAACTGTTAGAAGTATCAAATCGTTTGAACCATGAAGACATCGAAGCGACTCAGGAATCCTACAGGTATGTTTACTCCAACAATAATTTCGAGAGTAGCGACAAAGTTGACAAGAATCATAAAGCGGATTTTTGCAATCAGCCAAGCATCAAATCCTTGGCAAATAAGGGGTTGAAGCTTAGCTGTTACTATTCCCACTCTTCTTTGATGGTGGGCAGTATTGGGTAGGATTGTTGATTTATCAATGTTTTTGGACTTGATAAAAGTCTTAAAAAGTGTTGGAAAAATAAAAATAGTGCAAAAGTATTTGTTTTACTTGGGAATATTGCTACCATTTTCTCGATACTCGTTTTAAAAAGATAATATCCTTGATGGCTTTTAGGAAGTTACCATAATCATTTCATTTGGCAGATGATTATGGTAACTTCTAAAGCATATCGATGATAAAAAAGAGTTGCGTTACAAAGTTTACAGAGAACGACAAGTTTTGGCTAATTTGTTGTAGTTAAACAGGAACTCCCAATAATATTTTGATTTCAGTACAACTGAAAAACCAAAGGGAGCGCCTTCTTTTCAATTTCTCTTATATTGTCTTGAATCGCTTCCCTTACTCTTGAAACTAACGATAAATGATTGTGTGACACACGTTAATATCACGATCATAAAGGATTTATTGGACTTCAAGATAACTAAGGTTATACTAAAGATTGTAGACTACAGTGACAATGATAATATCTTTCTGAAATTGTTTACCTTTAAAGTGATCCATCTTAATTCCTTCTAGTCCGTGTTTGACTAGGTTTACTCTAAAAGAACTTGATTGGAAAACTTTGCAACAGGACCATTCTGATTTTGTAATGTCTGACTTCTTACTCAGTGTGTAGAGTCTAATCCATTTATAAATAGTCTGTGTTGTCATTCCATATTCGTTTACCAGCTAATCCACTGAGATTTCAGCACGATATAGTTCCACCACTGTTTATTTAAAATCTTCAGTAGATTTTTCTTTGCATCTTAGACGCGTTCTTTTTTTCTTAGTCATAATTCTACCAAAATGTGTTCATGAATTCAGCATAACATCAATAGTTACAAAAAGTTAATTATAAGACAAAGCGTTTAAATCAATATTCTATCAACATTTTAAATTTTAAAATGATAGAATTAATTAACTATATTTTTTGGACGAGAGGAGACAACTAAAATGAAACAAAAAAAGATAAAAAATGTTTCTGAATTTTTAGGACAAATTGATGTTATAATAAGAGAATTGACTTACGGTAATGATAAGCTATGTGTTTTTAGAGGTGAGCAAGAAAGATATGCTGTTTCTGGAATGCCTAATATATTTAGAGATGAAAGTAACAAAAAATTAAGTGAGATAAAATACTTTGAACAAAATATTTTAGATGAGCTTTCATCACATAGTATGCAAAATAAAAATAATAACTTACAAAAAGCAATCAATGCACAACACGGGGGATTCCCAAGTAGACTACTGGATGTTAGTTTTAACTCGCTAATAGCTCTTTTTTTTGCTGTGACACCACATTATAGTAAAAACATAAAAAGTAGTGATGGAAAAGATGCAGTAGTTATTATCTATAATGTAGATGAGCTCTATTCCCCAATGTCCAAAAATTTATCTGATGAGTTTAATGAACTTATAAAAGGTAAGTATAATGAAGTTAGGCTGCTAAACTATAAACATCTAATAATTGATCATTCTTATCTTAATGAAAGAATTGTTGCTCAACAAGGAGGATTTATATTATTTAAGGGGAATGAATTTGTACAATATCCAAAGCATAAACAAAAACAAATTATTATAGATGGAGCTTTTAAGGAACAAATCAGACACCAATTAGAAACAAATTTTGGTTATAATATGGGCACAGTGTATCCAGAAATTTTTAATAAAGTTGATTATTTATTGAAAAAATCAGAACTCTTAAATAATGATACATATGAAATTAATAATTCACTTAATAAGTCTGTTGAGAGTATTGTTGATTCAATTGATGGGTATATTCAATCCATTAAATTAGGAAAATATAATTTAATTAATAAAAAGATTAATCAAAATACATATAACGATCTATTAATTGAGTTTGAAGAGTACTTAGAAACTGCATATATGACTATTGAAGATTTTAAGAAAAGTTCATTATCTGTAGATGGAATTTATGATGAAGTAAAAGATAAATTTGAAAAGCATATTAATTCAACATATGAAGAATTAGAAATGTTAGGGTTTTTAGAAGAATCAAATTTAGCACCCAGGAAATACTATTTAGATTAGAAAAGAGGAGTTAGAGATGTCTATAAATAATAAATATACTATGAAGGTACGTAAAGAGATAACGCAATTATTAACTGATAATGGTAATGAATCATATGACTATCCACTCCTAGTAAATCAGGTAGATGAATTATTGAATAATGAAATTAAGGATAAAATAGGATTGACTAATACAAGTCTGGGTATCTCATATGAGAGTGGAGAAATGCTTGAAGATCAAAACATATTTATTTTTATTAATTACAAGAAAATCAAGACAGCTTTCACTGACAATGGAGGGTTAACCGATCAAATAGAAAAATGTATAGGAGACAAATATATTGATTTATCAGAATTGAAAGTTAAAAAAAATGACAAACCAAATGTTTTTATATACATGCTAGTTGATAGTATTAAGGATAGAAGGATAGTTAGTAGTAAAGAAGAAGAGAAAAAAATAAAAAAATTATTTCAAAAGGTCTTCAAGGAAAAAGGACTTGGAAAAATGTTGCTACGTCAAATAAATTATAGAGCATTGTTTATTCCACAACCTTTAAAAGAAAAATATAATTCTGTAAAATTAGAAAGAAGAATTAAATCTTTAGAAGTCGAAAAGAAATTAGAACTAAATAATAATGAAAAAGATATATACTTAAAAGGAATGGCATTTACTGCAGATTTAAAAGATATAATAACATTTTATGATGATTTAGGAGAAGCTTTATTTGAAAAGAATTTGAGATATCAGATTAAGGAACAATTGGGAGTCGATTCATCCATAAGAAAAACAATTAAGGAAGATCCTGAATCTTTTTGGTTTTTAAATAATGGAATCACTATGTATGTTGAAAACTTTGATCAATTAGATTTAAGCAGATATGATAGATTGAGAATTTTATTAGGAGAAGATAAGGTTGTTTCAGTAGTGAATGGTGCACAAACAATCTCCTCTAGTTTATTCGAAGAAATTACTGGAAAAGTTAAAGTCATTTTTAGAATTTTCACATTTTATGAAGTGCACGATAATGAGAAAAAAGCCGTTAATTTAAAAAATAAAGATAATGATATAAAAAGTGTAATGTCGAAGGAGATTGAGAAAATTACGATATCTTTAAATAGACAAAAACCAATTACTACAGAGGATTTAAGATATAGAATGCCTTTTGTAGAAGCTGTTAATCAATTATCGTTTGAGGAGAAAACGGATTCTGAAATAAGCTTTGAATTTATAAGAAGGGGTGAGACTCAAAGTAATTATTTACAAAGGTATTCTTTAATTGCTTTTGCAAGAATTGTAGAGGCATACAAAAATGAGCATCCAGGATCAGCTAGAAGCAAGGGAATAAATTCTTTGTTGAAAATTAAAACTAAAACAGAAAATAATAATGATATCGATCAGTTTGCTGAAAAAACAATTTTTATAGGACAAGATTTTTTAGAAAAAGATGATATCGATGGCTTTGGAGAAAAATTTAAAGAGGAATATAAAGATGTTAATCAAGCATTTAGAGTAAAAGCTTATTTAGATGAAATTTTCAAAGATTTTGAAAAAAGCAAAAATAGTTCATTAAAGGATAGTTTCCAAAAGTTTGAAGAAAGTAATTATTCAATGGAATTTAAAACAATATCGACAAATGGAGTATATTTTATATTAACTTATATAATGAATTATAAAAAGGATTTAGATTACTTGAAAGGATAAAGTCCATATAATTGTGTAAAAGATAAAAGGCCATGTAACAGCCCTTTTACGGTACAATGTTTTTAACCACAAAAACATACCTAGGAGGACTTTACATGACCCAAGTACATTTTACACTGAAAAGCGAAGAGGTTCAAAGAATGATTGACCATTCAGTAAAAGATGAGGTGTCTAAAAACATTTTGACCACCGTGTTCAACCAGTTAATGGAAAGCCAACGAACGGAATACATTCAAGCTGAGGACTACGAACGATCAGAAAAACGTCAAAGCCAACGAAATGGCTACTATGAGCGGGAGTTTACGACCCGTGTCGGAACACTTGAATTAAAAGTGCCTAGAACACGTGATGGCGGGTTTTCACCATCAGTATTTGAGCGTTATCAGCGAAATGAAAAAGCGCTGCTTGCTGCCATGCTTGAGATGTACGTTTCGGGTGTTTCTACTCGTAAAGTTTCTAAAATTGTTGAAGAACTCTGTGGGA
>NZ_NGKC01000006.1 GCF_003987655.1 Vagococcus acidifermentans
TCGATGAGTTGAATAGGGATTATTTCATTTTGTTTATGCAAATATGCCACCTCCATAGTTATTTGTTAGCTCAAGTTTACTTGGGGGTGGCAGCAGATGATAGATACTGTTTTATCAGGCGCTTACATTATTTTGACGTCTGTCAGCAGTTTTTTGCTTTTAAATTAAAAGTCTCTGTTACCGTGTCTCTATTATAGCAGTCACACCATGGTGTTCGTGAATGCCCCCTGCTACTTTTTTTCTAAATCTTGTAAATCCTTAAAAGGGTTTTGTACCAAAAGATACACTGACTCTCTTTTCGATATTTGACAGTAGTTTGTTCATTAGCGTGTACTGTATAAGTTATACGTGGATTTTCCGGTTTCATACGACTTCATATCCGACTGATAATAGTCATTCAAACAAGCTATGTCTTATTTTTGAAGCCCCATTTCCTTTTAGGACACAGCTGTTTTTTAGGAACAAGTTTATTTTACAGAGTTATTTTTTCGATAGTCAAACGAGGTTATGTCGTTTAGTTCAAATTAAAAAGCGCCCGTTTGTTTATTAAAGTGAATAAAATCACAATAAGGCTTGTATTTTTTCACTATAGTGAATATAATAGAGGTGAAGAATAGAGAGGTGAAAAATATGCCGCTAGTTTTTAATATACAAAAATTTTCAGTTCATGACGGCCCGGGGATTCGGACGACACTTTTTTTCAAAGGCTGCCCAATCAGATGTTTGTGGTGTCATAATCCTGAGAGCCAGTGCTACGAAGTAGAGAACATTGAAACGAAGGAGGGGAAGGTAGAGGTTGTCGGCAAGGATTATACTGTCAATGAGTTGGTCAAGGAAGTAGAAAAGGACATCATCTTTTACGAACAGTCCGGCGGCGGTGTGACATTGTCCGGCGGCGAGGTCATGACGCAGGACATGGACTATGTGGCACCACTTGTGAAAAAGATTCAATCAAAAGGTATTTCAGTTGCTGTGGATACGTGCGGAGTCGCGCCATTTGAGAACTTTGAACGGATTTTGCCATATGTCGACTACTTTCTGTATGATTTAAAGTTCATAAATTCACAATTACATAAAGAATATACGGGAGTCGGCAATGAGCTGGTGCTGGATAATTTGAAAAAATTGTCAGAACATGGCGCAACTATCCATCTGCGGCTGATTTTATTGGAAGGGCTCAACACTTCTGATGAAGTCATCGAGGAAACAGTCGCATGGTTGAAGATGAATAACATTTCTGTGTCAATCATTAATCTGCTGCCATATCATGAATTTGGGTTTGATAAATACAAGCGTCTCGGCAGGAAGGACCCGCAGTTGTTCCAGGCGCCTTCTGAAGAGCGGCAGGAACAAATCAAGCAGTTGCTGGAAAATCATCAATACAAGGTAAAAATCGGCGGATAGCTGGTTGATTCGCTGAATGAAGAGGCAATGAATATATAAATGGGAAAGGAAAGAATCATATGTCAACACTTACTTTAGAAACAAGACGAAGAGGATCAACAGAACGGATCAAGCGCTTGAGGGAAATCAGCGATAAAGAATGTGTTCCGTCCATTTCAATCGAGCGGGCAGTGCTGCTGACAGAAGCCTACAAAAAATATGAAGGCAAGTATGAAGCACCAGTCTTAAGAGGTAAAGCGTTCAAGTATTTGATGGAAAACCGGACATTGTATGTTGAAAAAGGGTCATTGATTTTTGGTGAAAAAGGTCACCGTCCTTGGGCAGCGCCAACATTTCCGGAGTTGTGCTGCCACACGCTGGAAGACTTTGACAATATGAACAACCGCGAAAAAGTTTTCTTCAAAGTATCGGAAGAAGACCGCCGCATTCAGGAAGAGGTTATTATTCCATATTGGAAAGACCGCGCGATGATGACGCGTATGAACAAGCTGTTGCCGGAAGAATGGCATAATTTGTTTGACGCAGGTTTGTACACAGAATTTCTGATGCAAAGAGGACCGGGTCATACAGTTGCTGACGGCAAAATCTACCAGTACGGCTACAAAGACTTTATTGAGAAAATCGACGCTGAAATTGCAGCGCTGGATTACAACAATGATTTGGATGCGCTGAATAAGAAATCAGAACTGGAAGGCATGCGCCTTGTTTGTGAAGGCATGATTATTTTTGGCAAACGCTATGCCAAAAAAGCCCGCGAACTGGCTGCTGTGGAAGAAAATCCGCAGTGGAGAGACGAGCTTCTGGAATTAGCTGATATATGCGACGTTGTACCTGAAAACAAACCGGAAACATTCAGACAAGCGATTCAAATGTACTGGTTCACACATATCGGTGTTACAACTGAAATGAACAACTGGGATGCGTATTCTCCAGGAAAACTGGATCAGCATCTTGAACCGTTTTATGAAAAGGAAATTGAAGAAGGTACCTTGACCCGCGAATTTGCCCGCGAACTGCTGGAAAATCTGTGGATTCAGTTCAACAACCAGCCGGCACCGCCAAAAGTCGGTATCACGCTGAAAGAAAGTGCCACCTATACTGATTTCTGTAACATCAACACAGGAGCACTGCGTCCTGACGGCACGAGCGGAGTGAGCGATGTCAGCTATTTGATTCTGGAAGTGATGGATGAGATGAAGCTGCTTCAGCCAAGCTCGAACGTGCAAATTTCCCGTAAATCACCGGAGAAATTCTTGCGTGAAGCTGCCAAAGTATCCCGCCGAGGCTGGGGCCAACCGGCGTTTTATAATTCCGAAGCACTTATCCAGGAACTGATGTATCTTGGTAAAACAATCGATGATGCTCGTGAAAGCGGCATTGCCAGCGGTTGTGTCGAAGTAGGAGTGGCCGGCAAGGAGGCATACGTTCTGACGGGGTATCTGAACGTACCGAAAATTTTTGAGTTGGTCATGAACCGCGGATTTGACAGCTATACCAACAAACAAGTGGCACTTGATTTGGGCGACCCGCGTGACTTTAAAGATTTTGACGAATTGTATGCCGCATTTAAAGCTCAAATGCAATATGTTGTGGACGTGAAAGTAGCCGGCAACAACATGATTGAACGCATGTACATGGAGTATATGCCGGTACCGCTGCTGTCTGTTTTGACAGATGACTGCATCAAAAAAGGAAAAGACTATAATGCTGGAGGCGCCCGCTACAACACAAGTTATATCCAGTGTGTCGGCATTGCAACAGTGACAGATTCGCTGGCTGCCATCAAGAAAAATGTGATGGAAGACCAACGCTTTACGATGGATGAGCTGTTGAAAGCACTGAAGGATGATTTCAAGGGACACGATGAGGTGTTTGACATTGTGTACAATCAGACGCCAAAATACGGTAACGACGACGACTATGCGGATGATATCTTGCGCGAAGTGGACCAGACCTTGCAAGATGTGATTGCCGGCAGAAAGACACCGAAAGGCTCAACAACAGTAGTGGAATTCTTGCCGACGACTTGTCACGTATACTTTGGTGAAGTGATGGAAGCAAGTGCCAATGGCCGTCACGCGGGTATCCCGCTGCCTGACGGTATCTCCCCTGAAAAGGGAGCTGACCGTAATGGTCCGACAGCTGTCATCAAATCAGCTTCCAAGCTGGATCAGCTGAAGACCGGCGGGGCATTGCTGAACCAGAAATTCACACCGGCTGTGGTTGCCGGCGAGGACGGATTGTCGCACATGGCAAGTCTGGTTCGTTCATACTTCGCTATGGACGGCCACCATATCCAGTTTAACGTCATTGACAGACAAACACTGATCAATGCTCAAAAACATCCGGAAGATTACGAGAATTTGATTGTCCGTGTTGCAGGGTACAGTGATTACTTCAATAACTTGGACCGTGCACTGCAGGATGAGATTATTTCCCGGACGGAGCAAAGTTTTGGCTAGAACGTCACCACAGTGTGTAATAGAATAAAGAGATAGAGCTGCTCTTATGTGAAGATAGAGCAGCTCTATTTTTATGAAATAAGTCGTTTTCGTACCTTATCCGCCCAAGATGCTTTTATTTCAACGGCGCTCATGATATACTAAAAAATGTTTTGAAGGACAAGTATATGCAGACGCATTATATAGTAGATACCAGAAATTTAAGGAGAACGTGATTCATGATAAGTAATCAACAAAATGAAGTAAATAAACGGCGGACCTTTGCAATCATCTCTCACCCCGATGCAGGGAAAACGACGATTACGGAGCAGCTGCTGCTGTTCGGCGGCGCTATCCGCAATGCAGGCACAGTCAAGGGGAAAAAAAGCGGGCATTTTGCCAAATCGGACTGGATGGATATTGAAAAACAACGCGGGATTTCTGTGACGAGTTCTGTGATGCAGTTTGACTATGACGACAAACGGGTGAATATTCTTGACACACCGGGACACGAGGATTTTTCAGAAGATACTTACCGGACTTTAATGGCTGTGGACAGTGCCGTCATGGTAATCGACAGTGCCAAGGGGATTGAGGCACAGACGAAGAAATTATTCCAAGTTTGCCGGATGCGCGGTATTCCGATTTTTACCTTTATCAATAAACTGGACCGGGACGGCCGCGAACCGCTGGATTTGCTGGAAGAACTGGAAGAAGTACTGGAAATCGAATCTTATCCGATGAACTGGCCGATTGGGATGGGAAAAGGGTTTGAAGGATTGTACGATATTTTCCATCAGCGTGTGGAACTGTACCGCCCCGAGCGGTATGACGGCGAACGCTTCTTGCCGCTGGATGATGCCGGTGACATTGATGCCGGCCATCCGCTGCATGCCAATTCTTTGTTCAGCCAAGTGATGGAGGATGTGGAGCTCTTGGTCGAAGCAGGCAATGAGTTTTCAGAAGAGAAAATTGCGGCAGGCGAGCTGACACCGGTCTTTTTCGGGTCGGCACTGACTAACTTTGGCGTACAGACATTTCTGGAAACATTTTTGCAGTTTGCACCTCAGCCGTCAGGACACCAAACCAAAGACGGCGGGCAGGTCAGCCCGTATGACAGCGAGTTTTCAGGCTTTATTTTTAAGATTCAAGCTAACATGAACCCTGCCCACCGCGACCGGATTGCATTTGTTAGAATTTGTTCAGGGACATTTGAACGCGGCATGGATGTTCAGCTGGAGCGTACCGGGAAAAAAATCAAATTGAGCAATTCCACTCAGTTCATGGCAGATAGCCGGGAAAATGTGGAAACAGCTGTAGCCGGTGATATTATCGGCTTGTATGATACAGGTACCTATCAGATTGGTGATACGATTTATACCGGTAAAAGCAGCGTGGCATTTGAAGATCTGCCGCAGTTCACGCCGGAGCTGTTCATGAAGGTGACAGCTAAAAATGTCATGAAGCAAAAATCATTTTATAAAGGATTGTATCAACTGGTACAGGAAGGGGCTGTTCAACTGTACAAAACGTATTTGTCAGGCGACTTCATTTTGGGAGCCGTCGGTCAGCTGCAGTTTGAAGTGTTCAAACACCGCATGTTGAATGAGTACAATACAGAAGTTATTATGGAGCCGATGGGCAGTAAAATAGCCCGCTGGATTGACCCAGATGACTTGGATGAACGCATGAGTTCCAGCCGTAACATTCTGGCCAAAGACCGTTTTGACCAGCCGCTGTTTCTGTTTGAAAATCAATTTGCCATGAGATGGTTTGCGGATAAGTACCCGGATGTGGAATTGAAATCATTGCTGTAGTAAGTGCAACACTAAAATATATGTGTAACGGACAGAAGTTCTTTTTTGTCAAAAAAATGATAGAAAGGGGCTTTTTTTTTTGTGCAGGTTTAATGTGGAGGAACTCTCTGACAAAATTTCTCATTGACAAAGAAGGCGTTTTCTTCTATACTTTCCACAAGTGGTTGATACCAGTTGTGGTGTTATTTTTGATAAGAAACTAACACGTCTTTCATATTAAACAGCAGTTATGTCGCCGTGGTTCGTGAGAATACTGTTTCTTACAAATAAAAACCACTTGTTCTTTAAAAGGGGTTTCACAAGCTATTCAGCGTTATCTGGTTATTATTTTAAAAGCTGTGGATGAATTGTCGCCTGAGTCATTTTAGTGTTTGCAGTGTGCCAGTGCAAGTTGTGATGGAAAGTTTGAGCAAGTTAATAAGGGGGAAAAATATGGAAAAAGACAGACAGTGGGTTCAGGGGAAAAAGCGGTTCTATCAATTTCTGTTAGTCAGCGGAGCGGTGTTGTCGCTGTGTGTGGTGACAAGTATGAGCAGCCAGTCGGCAGAGGCGGAAAACGCAGCAAAGACGGAACAGAAAAGTGTCGCTAAAACACAGACGCTGGGCGCTATTTCATCAATTGAAAAGCAGGACAAAAATTATCTGATTCAGTACGAAAGCGGTGAAAAAGCACAATTAAGCGTAATGAAAAACAATCTGTTTCGGTTTCAAATGGACCCAAACGGCAATTTCCAGGAATATCCGAAACCGAATAAGCCTGAACATATAGCCACAATCACGGCCAAGTCGATGGAAGACTACGGCTTGGAAGCGTTTGGCGAGTCCGTATTAAATGATGAAGGGTCTATTTATTCGATAGAGACACCTGAATTGACGATTTCGTTTCATAAAAAAACGTCTTTGATGAGTGTATTCAACAAGGTAACAAATAAAGTTGTGCTGGAAGAATCGGCGCCGCTCAATTATCAAAATAACAAGGCGACACAAACGCTGAAACAGACGTCAGCAGAAAACTTTTTTGGCGGCGGGACGCAAAATGGCCGCTTTACCCATAAAGGCACGCAAATAAAAATCGAAAATACAAATAACTGGGTAGATGGCGGCGTGGCCTCGCCGAATCCTTTTTATTGGTCAACAAACGGCTACGGCGTTGTGCGCAATACTTGGAAAAAGGGGATATATGATTTCGGGCTAACGGACGGTAATGAGGTCAAGACGACCCATGACGATGCCAACTTCGATGCTTTTTATTTCTTTGATGATTCAGCATCGGGAATTTTGAAACACTACTTCGAGCTGACAGGCTATCCGGTGTTGTTGCCTGAGTACGGTTTTTATGAAGCTCATCTAAATGCATACAACAGAGATTACTGGGTCGAAGCTTCCAGTGCAGCCGGCGGTGCAATTAAGTTTGAAGATGGGAAATGGTATAAAGAATATCAGCCGGCTCATTTAGGCGGACAGTCAGGCATATTGGAATCATTAAATGGTGAAAAAAATAATTATCAGTTTTCGGCGCGTGCGGTCATCGATAGATACATAAAAAATGATATGCCGTTGGGCTGGTTTTTGCCGAATGACGGTTATGGCGCCGGGTACGGTCAGACAGATTCGCTGGACGGCGATATTCAAAATCTGAAAGAATTTACCGCTTATGCCAACAGCAAAGGCGTTGAAGTAGGACTTTGGACACAATCGAATCTTCATCCGTCCGATGTAAACAATCCCAAAAAAGGCGAACGTGATATCGAAAAAGAAGTCCGGGTTGCCGGGGTGAAGGCACTGAAAACCGATGTGGCGTGGGTAGGTTACGGTTATTCATTCGGTTTGAACGGCATTGAAGACGCGGCTAATACATTTGTGAATCAAACAAACGGCAATGTCCGTCCGCTGATTGTTACATTGGACGGTTGGGCCGGGACACAGCGTCATGGCGGTATCTGGTCCGGGGACCAAACAGGCGGAGAGTGGGAATACATTCGTTTCCATATTCCGACATATATCGGGACCTCGTTGTCCGGTCAGCCGAATGTCAGTTCAGATATGGATGGTATTTTTGGCGGCGGCAATAAACATGTCAATATCCGTGACTATCAGTGGAAAGCTTTCACGCCGATGCAGTTAAACATGGACGGCTGGGGAAGAAATGAGAAAAATCCGTTTGCGTTTGACAAAGAGGCGACCGCTATCAACCGCGCTTATTTGAAGTTTAAATCGATGATGATGCCGTACAATTATTCGATTGCCAGAGAATCTGTCACCGGTTTGCCGATGGTTAGGGCAATGGCTCTGGAATATCCGGCAGACAGCTATGCTTACACTAAGGACACTGAGTACCAATACATGTGGGGACCGAATTTATTGATAGCCCCTGTTTACACTGGACAGACTGATGCAAAAGGCAATTCGCTCCGCGACAACATCTATTTGCCGGATCACAATCAGGTTTGGATAGACTTGTTTACCGGCGAGAAAATACAAGGCGGGCGGGTATTGAGGCAAGTGAAGACGCCTCTTTGGAAATTGCCGGTGTATGTAAAAGACGGTGCAATCATCCCGATGACTAATCCAAACAATAACCCTGGCGAAATCAAACGTGACCAGCGCAAGTTTTTGATTTACCCTAATCAGGAGTCTTCGTTTGAAGTTTATGAGGATGACGGCATCTCGACAGGTTATCAGACGGGTGAATTTGCGACGACAAACATTTCGAGTAACGGTCCGAAAACAAACGAAAAAGGCGACTGCTTATTACAGTTGACCCGACGGAGGGCGGCTACAATGGTTTTGTTGCTGAGCGCAGCACCCAGTTTGATATCATGGCATCGGCAGAACCTGAAAGTGTGACAGCTGTGGTCGGCGGTCAGGAAGTGACGCTGGAAAAAGCAGCTACCAAGGAAGAATTTGCAGAAAAGGCCAACAGCTACTATTTCGACCGGGATTTCCAAGTGAATGGTTACCTCGAAGGTTTGACGGATGAAAAAATCAGCCAGTCCTTCTTGTCAGTCAAATTAGACAAACAAAATGTAACAGCTAAAAATGTGCAGGTAAAAGTGGCAGGATTTATTAACAAAGGTACGATTGCCGGAGCTAAAACGCCGGTTGATGAAAAGCTGGCAGTACCGAAAAATGTGAAGCTTGATGAGTCCAAAACCACCGAAAGCCAGTTGGCGATTCAATGGGACAATGTTGACGGTGCAGTGTCATATGATATTGAGCGCGACGGCAGTATTTTTAGCGGGTATACTGACACTAATGCAATATTCGGCGGCTTCAAATTTTTGTCGGAACATCAGTTTCGGGTGCGGTCAGTCGGTGAGGCGGGTGTTTCCGAGTGGAGCGAACCAGTTATCGGAAAGACAAACGAAGATCCGTTCAAAAACCGTATCGGAACTGTGAAAGCCAAGAGTAATATCATCAGTCAAAACGGGGAAGGACTTGAAAAATTGACTGACGGGGATTTATCTTCGCAATGGCACACCAACTGGTTTACCGGTATTGCCAGTCCGTCAATCGGCCATTTCTTAACGCTGCAATTTGATTTAGGCAAGGTGTATGAGATGGATAAGTTTCAATATTTGCCGCGGGAAAATGCCGGAAATGGTAATTTCAGAAAAATTCAGTACCGTACCTCGACTGACGGCATCAACTGGACGGACTATTCGAAGCCGATTTCATGGGCCGGGACAGCAGACCTTAAAACCGTTGAAACGCAAGGGACTTCTTACCGGTTCCTTGAGTTGAAAGTACTGGAATCTGTCGGCAACTTTGGCTCAGGCCGCGAAATGATGTTTTTCAAAAAAGACGGAGCGAAAGGATATTTGCCGGGGGATATTACAAACGACGGCAAAGTGGATGAAAATGATGCCCTTTCCTACCGCAACTACACTGGACTCGAAGCGGTCGACAGTGATTTTAACGGCTATGTCGAGCAGGGGGATTTGAATAAAAATAAAGTCATCGATGCGTATGACATCAGTTATGTCCTGCGCCAGCTGGACGGCGGTATTGCCAGTCCGGATACTGGTAAAATCAGCGGCGCGTTGACCTTGGCAATCACCGGCCAGCGCGATGCAGACAAATATCTGGCGGGCGATATATTGACGTTGACTTTAAAAGGGAAAGAATTTGTTAACGTCAATGCGCTAAGTGTGAAGCTGGATTTCGACTCAACGATGTATGAACTGGTGTCACAGCCGACTGCAGCCGATAATGCCGCCTGGATGGAAAATTATTCCACTTACCGCAAGCACTCCGACAGCACTGAGTCGCTGTATTTGGTGTTGAGCAATCAAGGGCAGGCGACACTGCTGAAAGGGGACGTTGACCTTGTCACATTTAAAGTCAAAGTGAAGGAAAAATTGCCGCAAAAAGCAGCTGGCAGCCGGCTCGTCTTTAAAGCAACACAAGGATTGCTGGTCGGTCAAGGGTTGCAGCAGGCAGAAGTCGGGAATTTTGAAGCGGCGATTGAGCAGGATACAACGGTTGCTATTGATAAATCAGGCGTTGACGCAATCAACGAACGACTTGAGTCTCTCATAGAAGAAGATTACACGACCGAATCATGGCAGGCATTGATGGACTTGCTGCAAAAAGGTCAGGAGGTCATTGATAATCCGGAGGCAACTCAGGCGCAAGTGGACCAAATCGTTAAAGAAATCAACGACAAGTTGGATGCTCTTGAGAAAAAAACGGAAGCACTTGATAAAACCGCGCTCAATGCGGCGATTAAACGGGCGGTTGAAGCACAGCCGCAAGCAGGCCGGCAATTTACCGCTGAGACAAAGGCGGCACTGGCAGCTGCACTCAAACAGGCGAAGCAAGTTGCGGCAGATTCAATTGCAACGTCTGAAATGGTCAGACAGGCAGCCGACGGGTTGAATCAGGCAGTCGACAATTTGAAAGAAGAAGCCGTTCCGGCAGACAAAACACTGTTGAGCGATGTGATTGGTCAAGCGGAAAAGCTGGAACCACCAGTAGGCTACCGTTTCACAGATGAGACAAAGGCGGCGCTGGAGGCTGCGGTCAACACCGCCAAAGCAGTTGCAGCAGACCCTGCCGCTGCGCAACAAGACGTGGATAAGGCGGCGGAAGATTTGCAGGCAGCCATTGACAATCTTACAGCACAGCTGATTCCTGCTGATAAAAACGAGTTGTTAGAAGTGCTGGAACAAGCACGGCAGGTTACGCCTTCCGATGAACAGCACATGTTCACGCCGGAGAGCTTGGTCATATTGCAAAAAGCGCTGAATCAAGCGCAAGAAGTGCTGGACAATCCTGCAGCCGCACAGGAAGCAGTCAACGAAGCCGTTGCACAATTGCAAAAAGCGCTCAAAGGACTGGAAGAAACGCCTGTAAAAACAGATAAAACACCATTAACGAAGGCGATTGCAGACGCTAAGAAAAAATTGGGCCAACCGTCAAAAGGCATGATGTACACGCGTGACACGCAAGAGGCGTTAGAAAAAGCCTTAGCCGATGCGGAAGAAGTCGCGGCGAACCCGAATTCACCGCAGTCGGAAATCGCGCGCGCAACAAAAGCCGTGAGTGACGCTGCAGCTGATCTGAAGGAACAGCCTATTCCGGTTGATAAAGCAAAGCTGGAAGAGCTGATACAACAAGCGGAAATCTTGAAACCGTCGGCAGGGAAACAATTCACAGAAGCTACGCAAAAAGTCTTGTTCGACGCACTGGCAGATGCCCGGAAAATTGCCAAGAAAAAAGATGCGGTACAAAAAGAAGTCGACGACGCGCTGCAAGCACTTGAAGAGGCCGTCGCCAATTTGAAAGAGGAACCTGCTAAAGAAAGCACTGGCGGTCAAGGCGGCAATTTCGGATCGACGGGCAGCGGAGTGTCCGGAAATTCAAGATATTCAAGCGGCGGCTTAGCGAGGGGCGGTTTGCCTAAAACGAACGAAACAGTCAATCCGTTTGTGGCTGTATGCGGCGGGATCATGGCCGCTGGTGCAGTTCTGGTGAGATTTTTCTTTAGAAGTAAAGAGAAATAAAAAAGGTGTCACGTAGCTAATTTCAGCATATTGTTCTTGTTATAATGGTAATTGACATCTCTCGAAAAGTGAACTAAAAGCTGAGAGATGTCGTTACCATTTCAAGAACGACGAAGTGTTTTTGCATAAACTGCTAATTTGGGCTGCCTCAAAGCTATTTTGTACAGCAACTCAGCTGAGGGCGTCAGACGGCTGATAAAAAAACAGCTGAAGTCTGGCGGAAAACGCTTGCAAAAATAGTCGGAATATGGTATAAAGAGAGTGTAAGGGGTCATATAAATTCCCAGTAGTAAAATTGGGTGCTCTGGCAGTAAAAAGAGAGCCCGCTTGTGAAGAGAATTTGTGTGAGACTTAACCAAAAATCTAAAGAAGGATGTGGGAATTTGAGTTACTCCTTACCAATTGAATATGGTCTAGCAAGTGTTTAACATAAAACAACCAACAACGAATCTGGTACATTTAGGTACCGGCTTCAATGTACCGCTCAGTATGATGTACAGAATCCAAAACAAACACACACTTGCTAGGCTATTTTTTTTGTGAAATTTTAATGCAAAAAAAATAACAAGAAGACTGCAACCAACGCTCTGTCTGATTGAAGACTTCTTAGTATTTTTTAGATGCTTTCTTTGATGTCTGACGGTGCGGATATTTCTACGATTCCTTTGGTATGTATAAATTTAAGCCGGCCATTATCCATAGTTGTGCCAAGCAGCTCTTCGACAACCTGCTCAATTTCAAAACGTTTGATATCCCTCATTTTGTTCACAATGACAATCTCCACATGGGAAGGTGCCTCGGAAAAAACAATCATCGTTTTGCCCAATGAATACACGCGAACCAGATAGGAGTCTGTATTAGCTAGCTGTTTTGCGACAAGAGTTCCATAACTGTTCGTAACATCAACTAATTTCAATATCAATCCCCCCTTAATATATAAATCAGTGCATAAAATGATTAAGCATATTATACCATATTTTTGAAAAAAATAAATGTCATTGCCTGCGACAATGACATTTATTTAGTTATTTAAGCCTTTGTTTTGATAACAATGCTGTCTTCTGCCATTTCAGCGGCAAGTTCCTTTTCGCTCGGATGATCCAGGAAGTGCTCGGCAATGCCGTCTTCAATATATTCTTGAATGACTCGGCGTAATGGACGGGCGCCCATTTTCGGATCGTAGCCTAAATCGACCAATTTTTCTTTGACGTCGTCACTGACGTCAATGTGCAGTCCCTGATCTTCCAGCAAGCCGTTGACTTCATCAATCATCAGATCGACAATTGACAGCAAGTCTTCTTTGGAAAGCGGCTTGAATTCCACGATGCCGTCGAAGCGGTTCAGGAATTCCGGCTTGAAGAAGTCGCCCAGCTGTCCAAGGACGGAATGGGTTGTGCCTTCTTTAATTGCGCCAAAGCCGACATTGGCTTCGACTGCCCCGGTTCCGGCGTTGCTGGTCATGATGATGATTGTATCTTTAAAGCTGACTGTCCGACCTTGTGCATCGGTCAACCGGCCGTCATCAAGGATTTGCAGGAACATGTGCAGGACATCCGGATGGGCTTTTTCGATTTCATCAAGCAGCACCAGACTGTACGGATTGCGCCGGACTTGTTCAGTCAGCTGCCCGGCTTCGTCATAGCCGACGTATCCAGGAGGCGAGCCGATCAGTTTGGACACACTGTGTTTTTCCATGTACTCGCTCATATCAAAGCGGACCATCGATTCGGACGAACCGAACAGTTCCCGCGCCAGCTGGCGTGCCAATTCCGTTTTCCCGACGCCTGTCGGTCCGACAAACAGGAAGGAGCCGATTGGCCGATTCTTCTTGCCCAGACCGACACGGTTCCGGCGGATGGCTTTAGCCACTTTTTCAATTGCTTCATCTTGTCCGATGACATGTTTGCGCAGATCGCTGTCCAGATTTTTCATCTGTGTCTGTTCTTTTTCTTTCAATTCGCCGACAGGAATGTTTGTCATCATTTCCACGACTTGTTCCATGTCTTTGCTGGTGACTGTCGGAATATCTTCATCAGAGATATGCTGATTTTTCATGGCAGCAAACCGGTTGACTTGGTCGCGGTAGTAAGCGGCTTTTTCGAAGTCCTCTTCTTGAGACGCCTTATTTTTTTGGCGCTCTGCTTCCTGCATCCGTTCTTCAATGATTTTCGGGTCAAGCGTCTGAATGGTCAGGTTCTTTTTGGAGCCTGTTTCATCCAGCAAGTCAATGGCTTTGTCCGGCAGGAAGCGGTCCTGGATGTAACGGCTGGAGAGCTTGACCGCACTTTCGATAGCGTCATCCGTATATTTCACATGGTGGAAATCTTCGTACCGCTTTTGCAGTCCTTTTAGAATCGTGATGGTTTCTGCCTCAGTCGGTTCGTCTACTCTGACGGGCTGCATCCGGCGCTCAAGTGCGGCATCTTTTTCAATGATGCGGTACTCGTTCAGCGTGGTTGCTCCGACCATTTGCAGTTCGCCGCGTGCAAGGGCAGGTTTTAAAATGTTGCCGGCATCCATGCTGCTGTCTCCGGCTGTGCCGGCGCCGACCAATTCGTGTACTTCATCGATGAACAAGATGATGGAATCATCGGCTTTAACTTCTTCCATCAGTTGGTTCATGCGCTCTTCAAACTGTCCGCGGATGCCTGTGCCTTGCACTAAAGAGACGACATCCAACCGGATCACTTCTTTATTAAGCAGTTTTTGAGGCACATCGCCGTTCACGATTTTTAAAGCCAATCCTTCAACAACAGCTGTTTTCCCGACGCCGGCCTCACCGATTAGGACCGGATTATTTTTCGTCCGGCGGTTCAGGATTTCAATCACGCGCCGGATTTCTTCATCGCGTCCGATAACCGGGTCGATTTTACCTTGACGTGCTTCTTCAGTCAGGTTTAATCCGAATTCATCCAGCAAACCTTTTCCGCCTCCGCCAGGTCCTTGCGGAGGCCCCATCTTGCCGAATTGAGTAGGCGGCACTTGACCGGGCATTTGCTGCGGACGCTGACCTTGTTGAGAAAGGGCGCGGAATAAATCATCTAGTGAGTTAAATCCATATGGATCTTGTCCATTCATCTGTTGACGTTGTGATTCTTGCTGCATTTTTAATTGTTGGTAGCAATTTTGACAATAGTCGATTTGTTGACGTTGACCATTGACATTTGTATAAAGGTGAATGGTTGCTTCATTTTTTTGACAATTTTGACAAAGCATTTAATCACTCCTTTTAGAAAATTAAGCAAACTAGGCTTTGACCTAATTTGACCTTTGAGACAATTATATCATTTTTGTGATGAGAAGCAAGTAATACGATTGCCTTATTCCCGCTGAGGGACTGTTTTTTTTGTTCGGAAAATGATAAAATAAGGAGAAGTACTCTTTGCGAGGGAGGGGGACTATGGCAGAAAACAAGTACGAGGAAGAATTAGCAAAACTGGTTTTGGGAGAGGTATCTGAGTTGGTTGTTGAAAAAGGAGATTTTTTTTTATTCCGTGAGGCGTGGCGGGAGCATCCTGACAGAGACAAGATAGTAGGAGAAGCCTTCTTGTACGGAAAAATTATTTACCGATTTAAGAGCTGATTATATTATTTGTAAAAAATGTATAAAAAAGTTGTAACTAGGCTCAAAAAATGGTAATCTGTATGATTGAAAGGGGTGCGTCCAAGTCGTTTTTTTGTTTCTTGGTCGACCTCACTCAATAAAAAAATATTCATTTGGCGAAGGAGAAAGATAGTTATGGAAAAAAGAGATTTTCACGTTGTAGCAGATACAGGTATTCATGCTCGCCCTGCAACTCTATTGGTGCAGACAGCAAGCAAATTCAGTTCTGATATTAACTTGGAATATAAAGGTAAATCAGTTAACTTGAAATCAATCATGGGTGTCATGTCATTGGGTGTCGGTCAAGGTGCTGACGTGACTATCAGTGCTGACGGTGCTGACGAAGCTGAAGCAATGGCAGCAATCGAAGAAACAATGAAAAAAGAAGGGTTATCTGAATAATGGCTGAACTGTTGAAAGGCATAGCTGTTAGTGATGGTGTCGCAGTTGCGAAAGCATATCTTCTGGTAGCTCCTGACTTGTCTTTTGAAAAAGTTTCAGTAGATGACGTATCAGCTGAATCAGCACGTTTGGCTGATGCTCTGGCAAAATCTACAAGCGATCTGGAAGCTATCCGAAGCAAAGCGGCTGAATCACTTGGCGAAGAAGAAGCTCAGGTTTTTGATGCGCATTTGATGGTTCTCTCGGACCCGGAGCTGATTGGCGCTATTGAAAGCAATATTAAAGATAATCAGGTAAATGCTGAATCAGCCCTTAAAGAAGTAACCGACATGTTTATCGGCATGTTCGAGGCGATGGAAGACAATCCGTATATGCAGGAACGTGCGGCTGATATTCGCGATGTGACGAAACGGGTATTGAGCCATTTACTTGGCGTAAAATTACCGGATTTAACTATGATTGATGAAGAAGTCATCATTGTCGCAGATGACTTGACACCAAGCGATACGGCACAGCTGGACCGCCGCTTTGTTAAAGCGTTTGTAACGAATATCGGCGGGAGAACATCTCACTCGGCTATCATGGCCCGTTCTCTTGAAATACCGGCTGTTGTCGGAACAAAAGAAATCACTCAGATGGTCAAAGAAGGCGACATATTGGCAGTCAACGGTATCGAAGGCGATGTCATCGTGAACCCGACAGACAGCCAGATCGCTGAGTTTAATACCAAAGCGCAAGCATTCGCTGAACAAAAAGCTGAATGGGAAAAACTGGTGCATGCCGAAACAATTACTGCTGACGGCAAACACTTGGAATTGGCAGCCAACATCGGTACACCGAAAGATTTAGAAGGTGTCATCAAAAACGGCGGCGAAGGTGTCGGATTATACCGGACAGAGTTCTTGTACATGGATGCCTCCGATTTTCCGAGCGAAGAAGACCAGTTTAATGCTTATAAGGCTGTTTTGGAAGGCATGGCAGGCAAGCCGGTTGTTGTACGTACGATGGACATCGGCGGCGACAAGGAGCTTCCTTACCTTAAATTGCCTCATGAAATGAATCCGTTTCTAGGTTATCGGGCTATCCGAATCTCTTTAGCTGAGGACGGAATGTTCCGCACACAGCTGCGTGCGTTGTTGCGTGCTTCTGCATACGGCAATCTGCGGATTATGTTCCCGATGATTGCGACATTGCAGGATTTCCGCAGTGCGAAGGCAATTTTTGATGAAGAAAAAGCAAAATTGATTGCCGAAGGCGTCAATGTATCGGACGATATTCAGGTAGGTATCATGATTGAAATTCCGGCAGCGGCAGTTTTGGCTGACCGTTTTGCCAAGGAAGTTGATTTCTTCTCCATCGGTACGAATGATTTGATTCAATATACGATGGCGGCAGACCGGATGAACGAACGTGTGTCTTATCTGTATCAGCCTTACAACCCGTCTATTTTGCGTCTTATCAAAAATGTGATTGACGCGGCTCACGCAGAAGGCAAATGGGCCGGTATGTGCGGCGAGATGGCCGGTGACCAGACAGCAGTCCCTCTATTGATGGGATTGGGACTTGATGAATTCTCCATGAGTGCTACAAGCATACTGAGAACACGCAGTCTGATGAAACGTCTGGACACGACAAAAATGGCTGAATTAGCCGAAAAAGCTGTGACTGAATGCGATACTGCTGAAGAAGTAGTTGCGCTGGTTGAAGAATATACAGCTGAATAGGTAATGATAGTGAAAAGCTGTGACTTAGTGGCATTGAGGCTGAGTCACAGCTTTTTTATTGCCGTTCATCAGAGTATGTTATACTGAAAGCAGGAAAATATTACGTCTAAAGTTGGATGTTTCTCACACGATTTAATTGTATAGTGGAAACAGGGAGTGATACTCATGATAAAAATAAATATGTTCTCTTCTGCTGACAAAGTAAAAGGTCAGGGAGTCGGCAGTGCCTATCTTGAGCTGATTGCGATGCTCAAAAGAAAATTTCCGGATAGTTTCGACATTGCTATCAACAGTTATTCAAAAGCAGATATTTCACACTATCATACCGTCGACCCTTGGTTTTACCTGTCCACTTTTTCCAGAAAAAAACGCGGCAAGACAGTCGGTTACGTTCACTTTCTCCCGGAAACGCTGGAAGGAAGCATCGAATTGTTTTCCCCGTTTCAAAAAGTGTTTAATTGGTATGTCGTTTCCTTCTATAAGCGGATGGATGAGCTGGTCGTTGTCAACCCGTCATTTATTTCGAAGCTCGAAGGTATTGGCATTTCAAAGGATAAGGTAACGTATATCCCGAATTTCGTTTCCACAGAAGTGTTTCATGAAGAGCCGGAAGAAAAAAGAATGGCATTAAGACAAAAGTTGGGGTATGATGAAAAAGATTTCGTTGTGCTCGGTGCCGGACAGATCCAGCAGCGAAAAGGGATTGATGATTTTATTCAGCTGGCGGAGGAAAATCCGGATATATCGTTTGTCTGGGCTGGCGGCTTCTCTTTTGGAAAAATCACTGACGGATATGACAGATACAAAAAAGTCTACGACAATCCGCCAAAAAATCTGACATTTACCGGCATTATTGAAAGACACGTTCTGGCCGATTTGTATAATGCAGCTGATGTGTTTCTTTTGCCGTCATACAATGAACTGTTTCCGATGAGTATTTTGGAAGGCTTCAATTGCGGCACGCCTGTCATGTTGCGTAATCTGGAACTGTACGAAGCTATTATTAAAGATTATTATTTAGGTACAGATGATGTGACAGACATGTCCCGCGCGTTGAACCGCCTGTATCGTCAGCGCGAAGAGCTGGAAGTTTACCGGCGGAAATCCCGGGAAGCGGCGGCATTTTATTCCGAAGAGAATGTGGCTTCTCTGTGGGCAGCTTACTATAATCGGCTGCTGCTATCTGAAAGCTCGGTCGTTTCTCAGAAAACATAACCAAAAAACTGGAGGTGCTGGTTATGAAAATTGGTTTTTTTACTGATACTTATTTCCCGCAAGTCAGCGGCGTGTCCACATCTGTGCGAACGCTGAAACACGAGTTGGAAAAAAATGGTCATGATGTTTATATATTTACGACAACTGATCCGAATGTAACGGAATTGGAACCGGGCATTATTCGTATGCCAAGTATCCCGCTGGCATCATTCAAGGAACGGCGAATCGTCGTCAGCGGCGTCGTCTATGCGTATTACGCAGCGAAGGAACTGGAGCTGGACATCGTCCACACACACACAGAGTTCGGCATGGGTTTTTTGGGGAAGTATGTTGCAAAAAGTCTTGGCATCCCATGTGTGCACACTTATCACACGATGTACGAAGATTATCTGCATTACATTGCTAACGGCAAAATCCTTCGTCCTTATCATGTCCGGCAATTGTCGCGTTTCTTTACACACCGCGTTTCAGGGATTGCCTGTCCAAGCCAAAAAGTTGTGGACAAGCTGTTGGAATATGACATTGATACCCCGCTCAGCATTATCCCGACTGGGATTGACATTGATAAATTTAAAGAGGTATCGCCGGCGATGACCAAAGAGGTCAGAGAACGTTTCGGCATTGCGGACTCCGACTTGCTGTTGGTATCTGTTTGCCGCCTGTCTTATGAAAAAAATGTCCAGACAATTATTTCCGGTATGCCGAAAATCACCGCTGCACTGCCGCATGCCAAGCTGCTGATAGTCGGTGCCGGTCCGTATCGGGAAGCGCTGGAGGCGCAGGCTGCCTCGCTGGGACTTACTGAGCAGGTGATATTTTCCGGTGAAATCCCTAATGAAATCATTTCACCTGTCTATCATGCCGCAGATTTATTTGTCAGTGCATCGGATTCAGAAACACAGGGATTAATGTATACTGAAGCAATGGCCTCACAAACCCAAGTCGTTGCAAAAGGCAATGATTATTTGAATGAGTTGTTTGACGACCGCAGTCTCGGGGTGACGTTTGCCGAGGACCATGAGTTTGCCGAAACACTGATAGCCTACGTGGCAGACAGTATCCCGCTGGACAAAGAGCTGCTGCAAGAGAAATTGTATGACATTTCCAGTACGGCGTTCGGCCACCGGATCGAGTCGTTTTATGAGGATGCGTTTGATTATTATGCAAACGTCATTGACAGAATCGAAGAAGAAGAGATTGATGAGAAACGCTTCATCCCCTTGCGTTTTTTCAAAAACCGCTAGGAGGCAGTGAAGATGAGTAAAAAGAATCGTATGTATCTGGCGGCTGCGGTCTTGTTAGGCGCGCTTGTCATTGCCAATGAGCTGCGCAAATTGAGTTTGCAGGAAGTCATGGGCGAGTTTTTGACCATCAAATGGGTGTGGTTGGTTATTGCCATCGTGTGTATGCTGCTTCACTGGTCTCTAGAAGCGAAGATACTGCAAGGCTTGCTGCATCGCGAAACACCGCGTTTTTCGTTCAAAAATGCAGTACGGATACCGCTGATCGAGCATCTTTTCAACGCCATCACACCATTTTCAACAGGCGGACAGCCGGCCCAACTGTTGGCCTTGTCAAAGTCAGGCATCGACCCCGGTGTCAGCGGGTCTGTCTTGTTGATGAAATTTGTGGTCTATCAGGTAATGATTGTCCTGAATTTTGTGGCCTGTATTTTATTCGGCTTCAGTATGCTGGCCAATGATTTGAAAAAACTGTCTTATCTGGTGCTGTTCGGGTTTGCAATTAACGTCATTGTGGTAGTCAGCATTTTGATGCTGATGTACTATTACCCGCTGACCAACCGGATTGTCGGCGCGGTCATGTCCGTCATCAAAAAATTTGTCAGCGCTGAACGGTTTGACACGCTGTCCCGCACAGTTTTCGAAAAGATGATTAATTTTCACCGGGAAAGTTTGTATATGCGCAGTCAAAAGAAAGTGATGGCCCGCACTTTTCTGCTGACGTTTCTGCAGCTGGTCTGCTATTATATCGTGCCGTACTTCATCCTGCTCAGTCTGGGCGTGGAACACCACGATGTTTTTCAGATTGTCGTGCTGCATGCGTTTATTATTTTAGTGATTTCGTTGTTCCCTGTGCCGGGTGGAACAGGCGGCGCCGAGTATAGTTTCACGCTATTGTTCGGCAGCTTTATCACCATCACAAGCAAACTGGTCGTAGCGATAGTGCTGTGGCGGCTAGTGACGCATTATACCGGTATCTTGCTGGGGCTGGTGGCCGTAGCTGTGAAGCCTGACCAGTCAGCGGCCCTGGGTGAAACGCCCAAAGCCGGCAATCCAAGAAGAATAGCAGAAGAGATTTAAGCAAACAGGCTGTCTCTTCTGCTTTATTATTTGTACCAACTTCTTTATAATGAAGGATAGAGAAGTTAACTTTTATGAAGGGGTGGCACACATGAAAAAAATCGGATTTATCGGAACAGGTGTCATGGGCAGCGCCATTGTCAAGCATTTGCTGGCAGCCGGCTATCAGGTGGCTGTCTATAATCGCACGAAAAGCAAAACAGACGATTTAGTGGAGCTGGGAGCGGTCTGGCAGGAGTCGCCGGCCTCAGTTGCGGCAAACAGCGACATTGTCTTTACAATGGTTGGTTACCCGTCAGACGTGGAAGAGACGTATTACGGCACGCAGGGGATTTTTCAAACAGATGTCTCAGGTAAATTGCTGATTGATATGACGACAAGTACACCGTCGCTGGCGGAAAAAATTTATCACAGTGCCAAAGAATTACATGCAGACAGTCTTGACGCACCGGTTTCCGGCGGCGACTTGGGCGCCAAAAACGGCACACTGACTATCATGGTCGGTGGAGATGAAGCTGTTTACCAAAGCGTGGTGCCGATTTTTGACGTGTTTGGCAGCAAAGTCAACTTGCAAGGGGCAGCCGGCGCCGGGCAGCACACCAAAATGGCCAATCAGATTATGATAGCCGGCACAATGACCGGCATGACGGAACTGCTGGTCTATGCCAAAGCGGCAGGACTGGACGTGGAAAAAGTCATTGACACGGTCGGCGGCGGCAGTGCAGCCAACTGGTCGCTGACCAACTATTCGCCGCGCATACTTCGGCAGGATTACACTCCGGGATTTTTTGTGAAGCATTTTGTCAAAGACTTGACGATTGCACTGGCAGAGGCTGAAAAAATGGCCATCGAACTGCCTGCGACAAAACTTGCCCGGGATTTATATGAAAAGCTGATTGATAACGGTCATGGTGACGACGGCACGCAAGCCTTAATCAAACTCTGGTGGCATGATTAATAAGAATTCTAAAAAAATAATTGATTTTGAATGCACATCACTAGAGTTTCTGTTACAATATAACAGTAGAAATTTGAAGGAGGCTAGCTCTATGAAAAATTCACAACTAGCAGCAATCATCAAGCGATTGACTGCGATGATAGAGTCTACAGATAGTGACGTTCAAGTCCGGAGATTTGAGCGTGAAGGACAAGAGCGATGCATCGTTACTTATGACAGTAACACTGAAATGTTCGAACTGACAGAATCGGATTCACAACAAGTTTATCAGTTCGACGACATTGATTTAGTAACATTGGAAATCTTTGAGTTATTGCAAGACTAAAAGAAATTAAGTGTAGGGAATTTTGACGTTCTTTGCACTTTTTTATATATAATCAGCTAGGAGAGAAATGCAGAGTGAACAAGCCTATCGAATTCCCAAATAATTTCAACGGCTTTTTGAATATCGGCAAGCATGCATTTGAACAGGAGCACTATGTCGAGGCACTGGCAAACTTCGAAGCCGCCTATGAACTGGACAGCAATTTCGAGTTGAACACGTATCTCGTACGGGCATTGATGGAAATGGGACAGCCCGAGCGTGCGCTGACAGTTGCTAGAGAATTCGTGCCGATGTACTTGGCTGACGGCTGCTGGACAGCACTCTATGTCAATGTATTGCTGGCAACGAAGCATTATTTAAAGGCGGAAAAAGTCGTGGCTAACCTGGCGGAAACCGGCAGTCCTCTTAATAAAGACATCATGGACTTGTTCAACGCTGCCAAACGTGTGTATCAGTCAACGGAGAGCCGGAATATTCGTCAAAAGTCCGAGCAGCTGCTGGCACTGGGTGGCTTGCCGCCCTTTGAGCAGCTGCAGCGGATACCAGTCATCGAAGGACTGACTAGAGACGAACTGGTACCGGCGGCACAGCAGCTGCTGGTTGACCAGCGGGTGACTCTGATGATCAGAACGTCCTTGCTGGAAAATCTTGCCCAGCTGAAAATCACAGAGCCGCTGCATTTTTTAACAGTCAAAGACGAAACCATCACAGTTGTGCCAGCCGACTGCGGCACGATTTACGGCTCGGAAAAAGTTCAGCGCGTGCTAAATGATGTAGCTGAAGAAATGGAAAAAAACCAGCCCAGTATGGCCAAAATGGTATTGAAAACCGCCCGTCTCCATCTCGGCTGTTTGTACCCTCAGGCTGATCGTTGGCTGACATGGCCTGATTTGTGGGTCTATAGTTACAGCGGCTTGTTTCAGCCAGAGACAGTGCCGCTGTCCGCTGAAGAGCAGCAGCTGCTGAAAGAAATACAGCTGCTTCAGCAGAAAATAGACAGTCAACTGCCGCAGCACCCGTAGCGGAGATTCAAAATTCATAATGGAAAAAGATTTACTTTTCGCTGTTTCTAGTGTACTATTGTAAGGTATGCAATGAACAAGATAATTGTAAGAATGAGATGTTGGAGGTAAAGAAATAATGTCAGCAAAATGGGAAAAAAAGGGTACGAATGATGGTATCCTGACGTTTGAAATATCTGAAGAAAAAGTAAATGAAGGGTTGAAAGTCGCTTTCAACCGCGTCAAGAAAAATTTAAGCGTGCCTGGCTTCCGTAAAGGCAAAGTGCCTCGCCAGATTTTCAACAAGATGTACGGGGAGGAAACACTGTACGAAGACGCATTGAACGCTGTTCTGCCTGCGGCTTATGAAGCTGCAGTTGCCGAAGCGGCAATCGATCCGGTATCACAACCTAAAATCGATGTTTCAAGTATGGAAAAAGGCCAGCCTTGGGTTATCACAGCTGAAGTAGTGGTTAAACCTGAAGTCAAACTTGGCGAATATAAAAACCTGAAAGTTGCCAAACAAGACCGTGAAGTCACTGACAGCGATGTGGAAGAAAACCTGAAACAAAAACAAACAGCTCAAGCTGAACTGGTTGTTAAAGAAGACGAACCAGCTGCAGAGGGCGACACTGTTGTCATCGACTTTGAAGGATTCAAAGACGGTGTAGCGTTTGAAGGCGGCAAAGCAGAAAACCATTCGCTGGAGCTGGGGTCTAACTCATTCATCCCGGGCTTTGAAGATCAGCTGATCGGCAAAAAAGCCGGCGAAGATGTTGAAGTCAAAGTTACTTTCCCGGAAGACTATCAGGCCGAGGACTTGGCTGGACAAGAAGCAGTCTTCAACGTCAAAGTGCATGAAGTCAAAGCGAAAGAGCTGCCTGAACTGGATGACGAGTTTGCCAAAGATGTCGATGATGAAGTCGAAACTCTTGACGAATTGAAAGAAAAAATCAAACAAGAATTAATCGAACAGAAAGAAACGGCTGCCAAGAACGCCATCGAAGAGTTGGCCATCGAGCAAGCTGTCAATAATGCGGAAATCGTTGAATTGCCGCATGAAATGGTTCACAATGAAGTACATCGTGCCATGGACGAGTTCCTTGGCAACATGCAGCGTCAAGGTATTTCACCTGATATGTACTATCAATTGACAAACACGACAGAAGCCGACCTTCATAAACAGTTCGAAGGAGAAGCTGAAACACGTACTAAAACAAACTTAGTCATTGAAGAAATCGTGAAAGCTGAAGAATTTGACGTTTCTGATGAAGACATTCAGAAAGAAATCGCTGATTTGGCTGCTCAGTACGGTATGGAAGAAGATGCCGTCCGCCGGGCACTGTCAAACGACATGCTGATTCATGATATCAAAATGAAACGTGCGGTTGACTTGATTACATCAACAGCAATAGAAGAAGACTAAACCAACCAAAAAGACGAAGATGGCTATCTTCGTCTTTTGCTCACCTATTGGTTAAAATAGATGCATTGTCTTGACTAGTGTGTTACTATGATTAGGATAGTTGAAAATGAGATTGACTTCTGACAAAGTCAACGGGAGGAAAAAGTATGTACGACAACACAAGCGGAAACCATGAGGTTCGTTGTTCCTTTTGTGGAAAATCGCAGGAAGAAGTAAAGAAGATTGTTGCTGGTCCTGGCGTCTATATATGTAATGAGTGTATTGATTTATGCAAAGAAATCATTGATGAAGAAATCAGTGCTGAAAATGCCACAGACATCATCAATGTCTTAAAACCACAGGAAATACTGTCTGTCCTCGATGAGTACGTCATCGGTCAGGAACGGGCGAAAAAGGCGTTATCCGTCGCCGTGTACAATCACTACAAACGGGTCGAAAGCATGGACATGGCGGAAGAAGATGATGGCGTCGACTTGCAGAAAAGTAATATCTGCCTCATCGGTCCGACCGGTTCCGGTAAAACATTTCTTGCGCAAACCTTGGCTAAAACGTTAAATGTTCCCTTTGCCATTGCGGACGCTACAAGTTTGACAGAAGCGGGATATGTCGGGGAAGATGTTGAAAATATTTTGCTGAAATTACTGCAGGCTGCTGATTTCAATGTGGAAAAAGCTGAAAAGGGCATCATCTACATTGATGAAATCGACAAAATCGCCCGCAAAAGTGAAAATGTCTCTATTACACGGGATGTGTCAGGTGAAGGTGTCCAGCAGGCATTGCTGAAAATTTTGGAAGGTACCGTCGCCAGTGTGCCTCCGCAAGGCGGACGCAAGCACCCGCAGCAAGAGTTCATCCAAATCGACACCACGAATATCCTGTTCATCGTGGGCGGCGCGTTTGACGGTATTGAAAACATCGTCAAAGAGCGTTTAGGCGAAAAAATCATCGGCTTCGGCTCATCCAACAAAAAACGTGATGAAAGCCAGAGTCTGATGTCTCAAATCATTCCGGAAGACTTGCTGAAGTTCGGCCTGATTCCAGAATTTATCGGCCGTCTGCCGGTCATGGCTTCTTTGGAAAAGCTGACAGAAGACGACTTGGTTCACATTCTGACAGAACCGAAAAATGCACTGGTGAAGCAGTATAAAAAACTGTTGTCGCTGGATGACGTCATGCTTGATTTTACCCCTGGGGCGCTTCGGGCTATTGCTGAGCAGGCCATCGAGCGGAATACAGGTGCCAGAGGATTGCGTTCAATCATCGAGCACATCATGTTGGACATCATGTATGAAATACCAACCCGCGAAGATGTTGAAAAAGTCATCATCACCAAAGAATCAGTCGTCGGCGACAGTTCGCCGGAGCTGAAGTTGAAAGTTAGTTAGAAAAAACGGTCGGAGAGAAACCATTCTCCGGCTGTTTTTTGTCTTTTTGCAGACAAACAGATAGTTTGGTGGCAAAATCCAGAGTTGCGTGATACAATTTCATAATATACGCAGTTATATGTAAACAGCGAGTTAATCTGTTATCATACTAAATTGATATGAAGATGGGGTGAGTGCATGTCGCAGCTGACAAAAAAGCAAGAGCAAAGTTTAATAACCAGACAGAAACTAGTTGATGCGGCATTTGAAAATTTTTTTGATGTCGGATTTGAAAACACAACCTTAGAAAAAATTTCGCGGGATGCTCACGTGAGCCGCGGAGCAGCTTATTGGCATTTTAAAAATAAACACGATCTTTTTCGGGAAACAGTGCTGTCTGCTCTGGAAAGAATCAAGAAACGAAAGCAGCCTATTTATGAAGATGACCAGCAGACCTTTAAGGAAAAAGCTGTTCAGATGATTGCTATCCCGTATAACGACAATCAGGATTATAAATTTCTCCAACAAGCATCTCAGACGATTGAAAAAAATCCGGAATTCGAGGATTTAAAAGCAGCCATTGAAGCAACAAAATTAAAATTATATCATTTTTTCCTGAACGGCATCCGCGATTTGCAGAAGGCTCAGTCAGGTACTGTGAATGGGAATGCTGCCGAGGTCGCAACCTTGCTGTTCACTTATTTTGAAGGGATGCACAGTACATTGATTCCCCCAGAAGTATCGAACTGTTATACACCGGAAGCCATCGAAAAAAGTTTGGAACTGATTTTTCAACATCTATAATACCAAAAAACAATGTGAGATTTGCATAAAGCAACGGTCACGTTGTTTTTTTGTTATTGACATCGTTTTCTATAGCATGTACTATAAAGGTGAGAACATACATACACGTATGTATGTTAAAGAAAGGAGAGACGCAGTGATGACTATCATGGATATGGTGAAGAAGGCGCGGGCAGCAGTTGAGGAAATTAGCGGCTACAACCAAGAGCAAGTGGATAACATGTTGCATGTCGTCTCCAAGATTATTTATGACAATGCAGAACCTTTGGCAAAAATGGCGCGCGAAGAAACGAGGATGGGACGAGTCGATCATAAAACAGGTAAGAACATTGGGATGGCTATCAACATTTATGCAGCACTGAAAGACAAAAAATCGGTAGGAGTCATTCGGGAAATCAAGGAGGAAGGACTGGTGGAGGTTGCTCATCCAGTGGGCGTGATCGGGTCAGTCGCACCGACTACCAATCCGACAATTACACCGCTGGGTAATGGTTTAATGGCATTAAAAGGTAAAAATGCGCTGATTGTTTCTCCGCATCCGCGGGCTAAAAAAACTACCTATGAAACAATCGCCTTGATGCGCAAAGCACTAAAATCTGTCGGCGCTCCTGAAGACTTGATGCAGTGTATTGAAGAACCAAGCGTTGAACGGTCGCAGGAATTAATGAGTGCCAGTGATCTGGTCGTAGCGACAGGCGGCCCGGGCTTGGTCCGTTCTGCATATTCCAGCGGAAAACCAGCCTACGGTGTCGGACCGGGGAACGTGCAGGGCATTCTTGATACGGATTTTGATGTTGAGCAGGCAGCTGAACTGACACTGATCGGGCGCTCGTTTGACAACGGTATCGTGTGTGCCTGCCAGCAGAGTCTGATTTACCCTAATCAAAAAGAGGCAGAAGTTTTTGAGGCATTAAGACAAAAGCATGCGGCTGTTTTTTCCGATGAAGAGTCTGTTGCAAAAATCAGGCAAACAATTTTCCCGGACGGTAAAGCCAATCCTGAAATGATTGGGCAAGATCCGCAAGTCATAGCGGAGGCAGCCGGTCTGACGATTTCTGATGATGCGGAAATAATTGCAGTGAAAGCTGATAAAGCCGGAGCTGACGAGCTGTTGAACAAGGAAAAATTGTTGCCGGTATTGGTCATGATTGGCTACGATACCTTTGAGGAGGCCGTTGCCATTGCGAAAGCAAACCTGCTGCTTGAAGGCGCCGGACACTCAGTCGGTTTATTTTCAAATAACCGCGAGCATATGTTATATGCCGGCGAAACACTTCCAGTCAGCCGTTTGGTAGTGAACCAGCCGACGATTGATGCAGGCGGTGCACCGACTAATGGATTGAATGCGACCGTTTCACTCGGATGCGGTACGTGGGGGAATAACATCATTTCAGAAAACCTCTACTATAAACATTTGATTAATATTTCCCGGATAGCAACACCAATCGCACCAAAGACGCAAGGATCACCTTGGGAGTAGGTCATTATGAGTAAATTTGAAGCTTTACTGGAAAACTTTCAAACTGATAAAAAAATCAGAATCGGGATCGTGAACGCTGCTGATGAAGCGGCAATCAAAGCAGTTTTCCATCCGAAGATACGTGAGTTCCTCAAGCCGGTTTTGATTGGCGATGAAGCAGCTATCAGGGGAATATTATCCAAGCTGAATGAATCGGCTGAAATCATCCCGGCGGCAACTGACGAAGAGTGCGCACAAATAGGTGTCAAGCTGACTAAAGACAAGCAAATCGACTTTTTGATGAAAGGTCATCTTTCCACACGGACTTTTTTAAGAGCGGTCGTTAATAAAGAGCATGGCATCTCAGGCGGGCGCCTGTTGGGACATATCGTCTTGGATGATGTGCCGGCCTATCACAAGCTGCTGTTGACGACAGATGGCGGGATGGTGCTCAAGCCAGATAAAGAAGAGAAAAAACAATTGATTGCCTACAGCATTGAAGTGATGAATAAAATCGGTGTGGCCAAACCTAAAGTTGCTTTGCTGGCAGCGTCGGAGTCAGTTAATCCTAAAGTACCGTCAAGTGTCGAGGCCGAAGAAATCATGCGTGAGATTCAAGCAGAGGCACCGGAGAGCTGTGACATTGACGGGCCGATTTCCCTCGATTTGGCAGTCAGCAAGGAGATTGCCCGCCAGAAAGAGTATGACAGTGCCGTTGCCGGCGATGCAGATATACTGGTCGGACCGGATATTACAACGATGAACGTCCTTGGCAAAAGCCTGACGGTGCTGGCTGGCGGAGAGATGGCCGGCATCATCATGGGGGCGGAAGTGCCGATTGTGATGGTGTCGCGGGCGTCAACTGAAAATGAAAAAATGTATGCGATCTTGATGGCGATGTACTGCAGTAAGGAGGATTAGCATGAAGATTTTAGCAATCAATCCGGGCTCGACATCTACCAAAGTCGCTTATTATGTCGATGGCACAATTATAAAAGAGCAAAGCATCGTGCATCCGCTTGAAACAATCGAAAAATTTGGTGCCGTTACTGAACAGGTGGACTTCAGATGGGAGATCTTACTGAGGTTTTTAAAGGAAGAAAAAATTTCTGCTGTCGAGCTGGATGCAGTCGTCGGCCGGGGCGGTATCTTGCCGCCGGTTAAAGCAGGAGCCTACGAGGTCACTGAAAAATTGATGAATTATCTGCTGTATGAAACGACTGTCGAGCATCCCTCAAATCTCGGTGCCCTGCTGGCGAATGAAGTAAAAAAGCAGGGAAACGAGCGGACAATCGCACTGGTTTATGACCCTGTGTCTGTGGATGAATTTGAAGATGTCGCCCGGATTTCGGGACTGAAAGGAATCGAGCGGAAAAGTCTCGGACATGCGTTGAACATGCGGGCTGTCGCGATGAAAGCAGCTCAGGATGCGCAGCTGGATTATCAGCAGGCAACGTTGATTGTCGCTCATCTGGGCGGCGGCAACTCCATCAGTATCCACCACCAGGGACGAATGATTGATTCGTTTTCGGATGATGAAGGTCCCTTTGCGACAGAACGTACAGGCGGACTGCCGGTGAAGGAAGTCATTGCACTGTGTTATGAAAAGTCAAAGGAAGAAATGCTCAGGCTGTACAAGCGCGAGGGCGGATTAAAATCATATACAGGAACAAATGATGCGCGTGAAATTGAGACGCGGATTAAACAAGGTGATGAAGAAGCGAAGCTGGTCTACGATGCCTATATTTATCAGATTGCTAGAGCAATCGGGGGCTTGGCGACGATTACAGACGGTAAGGTGGACAGGATAATTTTAACAGGAGGCGTCGCTTATTCCGATTATGTGGTAGCGGCGTTGACGCAAAAGACAGCATTTATTGCTCCGGTTATTGCAGAGCCCGGTGAGCATGAGATGATAGCGCTGTCAAAGGGAGCTGAACGGGTTGTACTAGGCCAGGAAGAGCTGCATCGTTTCAAAGGATAAAAGCCGCTCTTCAGAAAGAAAGGGATATGTTATTATGAAAATAAAAGCAGCAGTAGTTAAGGCGCCGGGCGATGATTATCGGATTGAGACAGTTGAGTTGCAGGAGCTGCAAGACACAGATATTCTGGTTAAAATCGTTGCCTCCGGTATTTGCAGGTCGGACTATTCAGAACGGAATGGCGCAGTTGTTCCGTTTCCTAATATTTTAGGACATGAAGGGTCTGGGATCGTTGAAAAAATCGGACGCAGTGTGACGACGGTTCAGCCCGGCGACCATGTCATCTTGTCATATGGATACTGCGACAAGTGCAAGAAATGTAATGAGGGGCATCCGTCATCCTGCTATCATTGGATGGATATTAATAATTCAGGGGTCAATCCAAGAGGAGAACATGTTTTTAAAGATGAAGACGGCAAGGAAATTAATAACTTCTTCAATCAGTCTGCCTTTGCGACATATA
Organism: Vagococcus acidifermentans; assembly: GCF_003987655.1. Taxonomy (GTDB): domain Bacteria; phylum Bacillota; class Bacilli; order Lactobacillales; family Vagococcaceae; genus Vagococcus_B; species Vagococcus_B acidifermentans. The sequence goes on from NZ_NGKC01000006.1 coordinate 30,719, forward strand.
GTATTACCAATGAAGCCAATATTGTGAAAGTAGATAAGGATATTGATTTGCGGATTCTCGGTCCCTTGGGCTGCGGCTTGGGAACAGGCAGCGGCGTGGTCATGGAAGTGCTAAATCCTAAACCGGGTTCATCAATGGCTATTTTCGGAACAGGGGCTGTCGGGTTTGCTGCGCTTATGGCGGCCAAAATCGTCGGCTGTTCGACAATCATTGCCCTGGATATCAATGCGGAACGATTGAATAAGGCGAAAGAACTTGGTGCGACCCACGTCATCAACAGTCAGGAACACAGTGAGACACTGGTTGACGAGATTAAAGAGCTGACGGGCGGCGTCGGAGTGGATTATGCGATTGATACCTCAGGTGTTATCCCGGTCATGCAGCAGGCGTTGGCTGTCGTTAGTAATGGCGGTACATTTGTGCCGCTGGCGGTGACGAAAAAGGAATTTGAAGTCAACACGTTCTTTAATCTGGTATTCGGCAACAAAAAAATGGTCGGCTGTCTAATCGGTGATACGATTCCAAAATATCACTTGCCGCGGCTGATTGATTTTTATAAGAAAGGCCAATTTCCTTTTGATCAGTTTATCAAATTTTATGATTTTGAAGACATCGTTCAAGCGGAGGCAGATTCTGTTTCTGGGAAAACATTGAAATCAGTTCTTATTATGGATAAGACATATCAGCCTCCGCAACAGGGGTGATGGGCATGATTAAAAAAGGCGATGTCGTATGGGGAGGCACACTGCTGTTGATCGTTCTGCTGTTTCTGATTCCTGATTCGCGCAGCGTGATTATCGCATTGACAGAGTCCAGTCCTTATATTTCCGGTTTTGTCAAATTTGCGATTCTTGCAACGATGGGTGATTTGATGGGCAACCGGATTGTGACGGGCACATATGTTGTAACTGCTGATGTGTTTTGGCGGATGATTGTCTGGGGCGTGATTGGCTGTATGGTGACGCTGGTGTTTCCTGTTTATATGGGAGGTGCCAGTGTTGCACAGGACGGCGGCTTGCTGCCATTTGCCGGGGTTAAACCGATGCAGGCATTTTTTGGCAGTGCCATCATGAACTTGACGTTTGCTCCCGCGATGAATACCTTTCACCGTGTCTTGGACGGGGTGATTTCTGCCCGTGCTGAAAATAGGGGGCAAGCGATCACTCTAAGAAAAATATTGGCAGGCATTGATTGGCAGCATTTTGTGGTGTTTAATTGGTTGAAAGTCGGGATATTTTTCTGGATACCGGTTCATACGATTGTCTTTCTGCTGCCGGGAAATATTCAAGTCATGGTCGCTGCCTTTTCGTCAATTGCACTGGGCATTATTCTGTCCTTTGCGGCTAGAAAGCAATAGACAGACGCAGTAACTGAAAAAATCGTCAGCATATTGACAGAGCTGGCGATTTTTTGATTGTAAACAACAGGTAAACCGTCCGTCAACGTTTCAAAAAATAACGTTACTAAGACTAAATAAACAGCTGGTTCGCGTCAGACTGCGGTGATTTCCGAAAATAATGCAGAATAACAGAACTTTACATAAACTTTACAAAGATAAAAGATCAGAATTTACATTCGCTTGTTATACTCCGTTTGTACTAATCAAAAAAGGAGATAGAACATGAAAAAACTATTATTTTCAGCAAGTTTGATTTTTTCTGTGATACTAGCAGTCGGATGCGGCTCATCTGACAATAAAGGAGGCAGCAGTGCTTCAACAGAAAAAGGCAAGAGCAGCGAAAAAGTATCCATTACTGCGGTGGGGTCAACTGCTATTCAGCCGCTGGTGGAAAAAGCAAGTGAAATATACATGACGGACAATCCGAACTATTCGATTACTGTTCAGGGCGGCGGCAGCGGCACAGGTTTGAGCCAGGTCAGTTCAGGGGCTGTCGATATCGGGAACTCTGATTTGTTTGCGGAAGAGAAGGACGGCATTGACGCCGGTAAACTGGAAGACCACAAAATCGCGGTGGTCGGCATTGCGCCGATTGTCAACAAAGATGCAGGAGTGACTGGTTTGACGATGCAGCAGCTGCGTGATGTCTTTACCGGCAAAGTGACTAACTGGAAAGAAGTCGGCGGGAAAGATATGGACGTCGCTCTTGTCAACCGGGCGGAAGGCAGCGGCACGCGCGCGACGTTTGAAAAATGGGTACTTGACGGTGCTTCAGCAGCCAAGGGACAAGAGCAGGATTCTTCCGGCACAGTTCACAAAATCGTAGCTGAAACACCGGGTGCGGTCAGCTATCTGGCGTTTTCGTACATTGATGATGCAGTCCAGGCGATTGCCATCGATGGCGTAGAACCTAAGGCGGAAAACGTTCTGGATAATTCATGGACAATCTGGGCATACGAGCATATGTACACACAAAAGGATACCGACAAAAACATCTTGGTATTTTTGGACTTCATGAAGAGTGCCGATGTTCAGGAACACGTTATCAAAGAATTGGGCTACATTCCGATTTCTGATATGAAAGTGGAAAGAGATGTTGACGGCAAGGTAAAATAATCCCAAACTTATCAAGGTGTGATATAATTTAGGAAAATGAAAGGAAGGCGCTCGGATGAAACGGATTTTAGTGGTTGATGATGAGCCCTCCATCACGACCTTGCTTAAGTACAATTTGGAAAAAGAAGATTTTTCAGTGGATGTGGCTTATGATGGTGTGGAGGCGGTTGAGCTGGCGACGAGTCAGCCGTATGATTTCATCATACTGGACTTGATGCTGCCCAAACTCAGCGGCTTTGATGTGACTAAAAAACTGCGTGCTGAAAAAATCGCAACGCCGATTCTGATGTTGACGGCCAAGGATGATGTCGTGGATAAAATTATCGGTCTGGAAATCGGGGCGGATGACTACCTGACGAAACCGTTCAGTCCTCGTGAACTGGTGGCGCGCATCCGTGCTGTCGAAAGACGGATGACACCCTACGTTGATGACTCCTCAAAAAAAGCTCAGTTACATGATAAGTTGACTGAACGCATCAAAGTAGGGGACCTGACAGCTTATCCTGACAGCTACCGTATCCTGAAACATGGTCAGGAGCTGGCACTGACGAAAAAAGAATTTGAGTTGCTGATTTATTTCATGCGCCGGATGAACCGCATCATCGACCGGGATGAACTGATGCTGGCGCTGTGGCAGGATGATAATTACTACCAGTCGCGCACAGTGGATATCCATATCAGCCATCTGCGGGAAAAAATTGAAGACAACCCCAAAAATCCCAAGTACTTGCTGACCGTACGCGGATTTGGGTACAAATTTCAGGAGCCAGTCAATAATGAAAAAGAAGCTTAATATTCAATTGAAATATATTTTACCGGTGATTGGTGTAGTTGCTCTCTTTTTAGCGGGAGCACTCTACACGAATCACTTTTTTCGAACAGAAGTGATCGACCAGCAGAAAAACGCACTCTCCGGCGAGATTGATCTGCTGCTGCCTTTTCTGAGCCGAAACGGCCAGCTGACGCTTGACCAAGAACGGCTGGACGACAGCATGAAAGACATGGAAAGATTGACGGTGTTGGATGCTGAGGCGTCGATTGTTTATGATTCTTCCCATGCCAAGGATGCGACAGGCCGACGCGAAAGCCGGCCGGAAATCCAGCAGATTCTGATACAAGGCAAAGACGTCGGTTTTTCATTGCGCGACAGTGAGACGATTGGCGAAGAATTGTTGTATGTTGCCAAACCGATTGTGTTTGACGGTCAGCTGATAGGTATTGTCCGTTATTCAGAAAAGTTCCTCGGTTTTTCCCAAAGAATCGACCACTTCCGGCGGAACATTTTTCTGTTGTTCTTTGTTCTCTCAGTTGCGATATTGATTATGTTTTATCATATTTTGAAACGCAACACACAGCCCATCACATATATTTTGCCGATTTTGAAAAATGCGGCGAAGAACCCGCAGGTGAAGCAGCAGGTCGTCAATGCCCCGTCTGAATGGCAGGCATTTTACCAAGCAGCCTACGAGCTGATGGATGAAACGAACAGCCTATACTACAAGCAGCTGAAAAACGAAACGAAGCTGCAGTTTCTGTTTGAGAATCTGGAGATTGGGCTGTTTATTTTGGATAAAGACGGCTATATGGTCTTGGCCAATGTGGTGACAGAAAAACTTTTCGACCGAACTTTCAGCCATGCCCACTATCAGGACTGGTTTCGCCAGCGCGACATGAATGATTTAATCAATCAGCTGATTTTAGGAGAACGCGACATTCAGGGGGAAATCCACTTGAAAGGTTACGGCGAGAAACATTTGAAAGTCGTACTGCGGGTACTGAAATCTGAAACGGTCGAATTTGTCGGCATCATTTACGATATTTCCGGCATCCGCAAGATGGAGCGGCTGCATCAGGATTTTATCAGCAATATTTCCCATGAACTGAAAACACCGACGACGTCCATCGTCGGTTTTACAGAAACACTGCTAAATGGCGCCATGTACGATGCGGAGGCGACCAAAGAATTTTTGACGATTATCGACAATGAGGCTAACCGCCTGTATCATTTGATTCAAAATATACTGATGCTGCTGCGGACGGAAAAAGATGTCCGCATGACAGATACGCTGCTGGTGACACCAGAAAGCATCGTGCAGGAAGAAGTCAAACGCTATGACCGTCAAATCAAAGAAAAACAGCTGGCGGTATCAGTGGCGATTCAGTTGGCGTCAGACATTGCGGTCCCGTCCTATGCGTTTCAGATTATTGCTAAAAATATTATAGAAAATGCGGTAGTGTATACGGAGGATAAGGGAAAAATCGACATCAGTCTGACAGAAGATGACAATTACCTGATTTTCAACGTGACAGATACAGGTGTCGGCATCAGCAAGGAGGATCAAAAGCGGATTTTCGAACGGTTTTACCGTGTCAGCCGCTCCCGTCAGCGGAATAAAGGCGGGTCCGGTCTCGGACTTTCCATCGTCGAACACTACACAGAGCTGCTGAATGGACGGGTTGATTTGAAAAGTACGCTGGGCAAAGGCACTGACGTGACGATTACTCTGCCGAAATAAGAAGTGGGATAACAGTTCCCATTTCTTATTTTTTTTGTTAGTATGTAAAGTGACAGTTGGAAGGAGAGACTTATGAACGTACACAATGCAGAACTGGTGATAAGCGCCGTATCGCCGGCACAGTATCCAGATACGCCGTTGCCGGAGATTGCGCTGGCAGGCCGCTCGAATGTCGGCAAGTCATCGTTTATCAATACGTTGATCAACCGGAAAGGGCTGGCACGCACGTCAGGCAAGCCGGGGAAAACACAGACGCTGAATTTTTATCTGATTGAAAATGCACTGCACTTTGTCGACGTGCCGGGCTACGGCTATGCCAAAGTATCTAAAACAGAGCGGGCCAAGTGGGGCAAGATGATTGAAACCTATTTGACCGGGCGCAAGCAGCTGAAGGCTGTCGTGTCGCTGGTGGACATGCGCCATGAGCCGACCGCTGATGATGTACAGATGTATGAATTTTTGAAATACTATCAGCTGCCGGTCATTGTCGTGGCGACTAAATCTGACAAGATACCGCGGGGGAAATGGCAAAAGCATGCGGCTGTTATCAAAAAGAAGCTCAACATGGACCCGCAGGACACCTTTGTGATTTTTTCTTCGGAAACGAAGGAAGGCAAGGAAGCAGCCTGGCAGGCAATTGAATCCTATTTGTAAAAAAACAAGACGGCAGGACACTGGTTGGTCCTGCCGTCTTGTTTTAGGTTTTTAATCAAGCGCCTGCCAGACAGCAAATGCCTCTCTGGTCGCTTTTACGTTATGGACTCTGACGATGTCGACGCCTTTGTGCTTGACGAACAGCGAGGCCGCGAGTGTGCCGGCATCCCGTTCTTTCGGTGCGTCATTGCCTGTCAGCCGGGCAATCGTGCGCTTGCGCGAGAAACCATACAGGAGCGGCAAATCGCGATAACGAAATGTTTCGGGGCGTGCGAGTATCTCCACGTTTTCTTCCGGCGCTTTATGAAAGCCGATACCCGGGTCAAAGCAGATATGCTCTTTTTTGATGCCGCGTGCAACAGCCAGTGTCATTTTCTCTTCATAAAAACGCTGGATGTCTTCGGCAACACTCAGGCTTTTGTCCCGCTGACGGGAGTGCATGATGATGACCGGACACTGATAGTCGGCGATGACATCAATCATCCCGGGCTGGTCCAGTCCTTTGATATCATTGATGATGTCTGCGCCGGCTGCCAGTGCCTGCCGGGCGACTTCAGGAAAATAAGTATCGACAGATATCGGGACAGTTGCGAAACGACGGATGCCTTCAATAACGGGTATCACCCGTTTAGCTTCTTCTTCCGGCGGTATTTCCTGATAGCCAGGGCGTGTCGATTGGCCGCCGATATCCAGGATGTCGGCACCGTCGGCAATCAGCTGGCGAGCATGTGCGACAGCCTGTTCTGTCTGATAGAAATCCCCTCCGTCTGAAAACGAGTCCGGCGTCACGTTGACAATTCCCATAATCGGTTTGTTATGAAACATCGGCAATCCTCCTCAATAGTGCCTGAAATGCTCGTGTTCTGGGGCTGAGTGCCAGTCTTTCGGCTGCCTGCATCTCAGCCAGTGTCTGTTTTTTATCCGGGATATAGAGAATCGGGTCAAAACCGTATCCCCCGACGCCGCGGCTTTCCGGTGCAATCACACCTGTTAGTGTTTCAGCCGCCGACAACTTCCTGCCGTCCGGCCAGCAGTAAACCAGTACGGCATGCAGCGTGAATGATCTGTCGTCCTGTTGTTCAAGCAGCTCAAGCAGCTGACGGTTTTTAGCTTGGTCAGAAGCTCCCGGCGGAAAAAAACGCGCGGTATGCACGCCCAGCTTGCCCGGAAAGGCTCCCAGTGCCAGACCGCCGTCATCTCCCAGCACCGGCCGCTGGAGCAGTTCAGCCAAAGTGCCGGCTTTCTTGAGGGCATTGCCGAAATAAGTAGTGCTTGTTTCACTGATAGCAACAGGGGGCAGATATGCTGTATACGACACCACAGGTATGGTCGAAGCTGTCTGCAGCTCGGCAAGTTTTCCGGCGTTATTAGTTGCAACGATAATCGACATGTTATGTCAGAGCCTCCAAAAATTCGCGTTTCAGGTCTCTGTCCGTCTTGAAACAGCCGGAATAGTGAAACGTCTTGGTGGTGCTGCCGGGCTTTTTGATGCCGCGCATGGACATGCACATGTGTTCCGCTTCGATTGCCACCGCGATGCCTTGAGGGGATACTTTTTCCTCCAGCAGGCGGGCAATTTGAATCGTCAGGTTTTCCTGCACATTGGGGCGCTTGGCACAGTAATCCACCATTCGCGGAATCTTGCTTAATCCGATGATTTGCTTATTCGACGGGATATAAGCCACATGCGCCTTTCCGTAAAACGGCAGAAGATGGTGCTCACACATGGAATAGAAAGGAATATCCTTGACCAGGACGATGTCATCGTCGCTCAGGCTGGTGAAGACTTTGCAATTATTGAAATCCGTTTCTGTCACGGAAGAGAAGATTTCTTCATACATCTTTGCCACCCGTTCCGGCGTTTCAATCAACCCTTCGCGTGTCACGTCCTCGCCGATTGCCCGCAGGATGTTTTTGACGGATTCTTGGATAATTTTTTTTTGCTCGCTATTCATGTTAGACCAACCAACTTTCTTTACTTAATGTGACATCTTGCGCATTGCCTGCTGCGTCAATCCATTCCGGCAGCGATTTGCCAAACAACATTTCCTCGTCATAGACATCTTGCAGAGGAATCAGCACAAACGCCCGTTTTGTCAGTTCCTGATGGGGAATGGTCAATGAGGGCGTATTGATTTCAAGCCCGTTCATCAACAGGATGTCGATGTCGATTGTTCTTGGTCCCCAGCGGACGACGCGTTTTCTGTCCAGCTCCGCCTCAATGCGGTGGATGACTTGCAGAAGATTGTCAGGAGACAGCGTCGTCTCGACTGCGACAACGGTGTTCAAAAAGTCATCTTGCGGCACATCGCCGTAGGGGGCTGTTTCATAGATCCGGGCTTTTTTCACGATGCGGATATCCGCCTCCTGAGCCAGCTTAGTGACGGCCTGCTGCAAATAGTCCATTCTATCGCCAAGGTTGCTGCCTAATGCTAAATAAGTCCTCATATTAAATGATTCTCTCCATCTCAATTTCGATATTATCAAATATGCCATCAATCGGCACATGGTATTTGCGGATTTTTATGACGATTTTGTCAAGAGCCGGCTGATAATGCGCCTCAAGAGTGTCCAGAATACCATAGGCCAGCGCTTCAATCAGATTGAACGAATGTTTAGCGATATAGTTTTTGATTACCTCGTAAACGTCCGCATAGCTGACCGTTTGCTTGAGGTCATCGGACCGTCCGGCATCTTCCAAAGGCAGCACCAGCGTCAAATCGATTTCAATCGGTTGACCAAGCACTCTTTCTTCAGACAGGGCGCCGTTGTATGTATAGAATTTCATATTGTTGATGCGGATTTTTCCCATTTCTTTCACCTCACCACACTAGTGTCACATCTGACTGCTTGTTTGTCAATCGTCGGATTATCGAAAAAGCTGCCGGAAAAAGACTAAACCATTCGCGCAGGAATGGTTTAGTCACGTTAAGTGCTTAGGTATCAGTCTGAAGTGCGTGCGTCTTTTTGCGTGTCTGCCTGCTTTTCAGAAGAGGTCAGAAACCGCGCTTCGCTGGCGTCTTTTGCCAGTTCCTTTTCCGCTTTTTTATCCGGGTCAATGGCGAACTGGTCAAACAGTTTTTCCAAATCGTCTTTTCGCGTGAATTTTAATCCCATAGGCGTTAGCCTCCTTTGATGTGATGCTGGTGTGTATATTTTACCATGTTTTGGCACCTACGGCATTTTTTTGACAGCTGGTACTGCTTGTCTGCGGTAATGCTCGAAGCAGGAGGGCTGGTCCAGCAGCCAGTCAGCAAGCGTTTTTCCGATAATCGTGCCGGTTGTTAAACCGGAAGAACCCAATCCTCCGGCGGCATAGACGCGAGGCAGTCCGGCGACCGGACCAAAGAAAGGTAAAAAATCAGACGTATATGCCCGGGTGCCGACGCGGTGTCCGGTGATTTGTCCGTCTTTCAAAACAGGCAGCAAGTCAGCAGCTTGGCTGACCATTTGCGTTAATAGCTGCGGATCAGGTGCCAAATTGTACCCCATGTCATTTTCATGGGTAGCACCGACTAATATTTTTTGCCGCGTCGCCGGAATGATGTCGATTTCCCCGACAGGCATGATGACGGGGAGCTGTTCAATCGGCCGGGGCAGCGTGATCTCTGCCAGCTGTCCTTTTTGCGGTCTGATATCCGTCTGATACCCCAGCGGTGAGAGCAGCTCCGGCAGCCAAGCACCTGCTGCCAATACAACAGCATCGAACGGGCAAGCCAGAGTGTCTGTATGGACTGTGTAGCCGCCTGATTCAGGAACCACAGCCTGCACTTTTTGCGGAACGATGCAGCAGCCGCTTTTAGCCGCTTGTGTTCCCATGGCAGTTAACAGCGACCGGCCGTCCACTCTGGCGCCTCCGGCAATATGAAGGCCGCCGGCAGAAGGGCGCAGAGACGGCCACTGAGCTGTTATTTCCTGTTGCGTCAGACGGGTGATGCGGCCGATTTCCGGCGCGTCTTCGCGGCGTTTTTCCGCCAGACTAGTCAATTTATGGAGCAGCGGGTCATTTTTTTTAAAGAGCAGCGTCCCGGTTCGGCAGTAACTGTCTGTCTCTTTAGTCAAGGTCAGCTCGTCCATCAGTATCCGGTAAAAATGTGCGCCTGCTTTTGCCAGTGCGTACCATTCTTTGTTCCGCCGCTGGGACAGCCACGGCGAAATAATGCCGGCTGCTGCTTTTGTGGCTTGACCGGTGCCGTCGTCAAACAGCGTCACTTGCTGGTTGTTGCGGCTCAAATAGAAGGCGGTTGTCGTCCCGATTATCCCGCCGCCGATAATGGCGATTCTTTGTCCCATTTTCAACACCTCTGATAAAAAATAAATCTAGTCAGAGACTGACTAGATGGAATTGTTTTCTTCGTATGGTTCGACATGAACGTCCACATCAAAAATGCCGAAGCAGTCTTTCAGTCTTTTTTCAACATAATCGGCAATGTCATGGCTTTGGCGCACAGTAAAGTGCGGGTTCATCAGCACGGTGACATCAAGGAACACATTTGTTCCCAGTGTTCTTGCACGCATATCGGCGACCTCGCGGATGCCGTCTACTTTTAAAATTTCCTCTGCATACTCAGCCAGCTTTTCCGTGTCGAAACCGTCGGACAAATAAAAGGCACTTTCTTGGAAAATCTCAAACGCGGTTTTCAAGATGATGATGCTGACGATGACCGCGGCCAGTGTGTCGATCCAGCCCATTTTGACAGAAGCGGCAAAGACGGCAACGGCGGTCCCGATACTTGTCAGGGCATCGCTCAAATTGTCTTTGGCAGCTGCCATCAAGGCACTGCTGTTGACTTTTTTGGACAAGGAACAATTGTACCAGTAAACACCGAACATCACCACTGCTGACATGAGAGCGACAACAGCTGCCCTTAAATCGGGTTGTTCAATCGGTTTGTCGGAAAAGATGCGCAGTATGCTGTCAAAGAGCACTTGCAGCCCGACTAGAAGCATGATGACAGATGTCAGCAAACTGGCAACATTCTCAGCTTTCCAATGCCCGTAGCGGTGATTATTGTCAGGCGGTTTCTGTGACAAACGCAAGCCGATCAAGACGGCAACAGACGCAATGACATCTGTAAAATTGTTCAAACCGTCCGCAGTTAAGGCATTTGAATTTGAGAGCGAGCCGACGACCAGCTTAAAAGCTGCCAATACGACATAAGCCGTGATACTGACAATGGCACCCCGTTCTGCGGTTTTTAATTCTTCGTATCTTTCTTTCATCATTGACAGTTATCCTCCTGATCGTTAAAACAATGTTGAAAGTATATCAGAAAGAAACGGTTTAGAAAAGATGAAAATTATAAATTAAGCTTTCCTAAAAATGTTTTCAGTGCGTCGCAATATGCGTGGGGATTGACAAGTACCGATGATGAAAAAGGACTGTCTGTCGCCACGAAACTTGTGCCGTGCATTTTTGTTGCACGTAAATTTTCATACATCATGTAAGCCGGGATAATGTCGGAATTGTCCCGGTGAATGAATAATACCGGCAACCGGTTGTGTGCCAAATGGTTGACTGAAACAGCGCTGTCGATGCCTTTTCGGAACCTGCCCCAATAAAGCAGATTGATAACCGGCAGGACGGGCAGCCATGAAGGCAGCCGGAGCAGTTTGCTCTGCATATAGGCAAATAACTTCCGGAATGATGAAAAGCTGTTTTCCGCAATGACGCCCTTGACGACATTGGGGATGTTTTGATTGGCAGACAGGTTGTGCAAAGCGGCATTAGCGCCCAGTGATTTTCCAAACCAGACAATGGCTTTCGGCACTTTTTCAAGAATCAGAAAATCTGTCCATGCCAGAATATCCATTTTTTCAAGATAGCCGAGGGAGATGTACCGTCCGCCGCTCATGCCGTGACTGCGCTGGTCTACTACCAGACAATTGTAGCCGTCTGAAAGACAGGCGCGGACTAGGAAAGCGAAATCGTCTTTCCCCGTCGTACGGTAGCCGTGAAAGCACATCAGCCATTTTTGGCTAGGCTGCCGACTGTAAAAAATAGTTCCAACCAATTTGACATCGCCGGTTCCGCGAATCGATACCCTTTCATCATACGAGTCCCAAAACTCAGCGCCCATTTTCTGCTGCTGGACCGCCAGTTCTTGTACACCGTCACTGACTGGTTGTTCGACACTTTTTAGGAAACTGTCAGTGAACCAAGTATTTTCCCGGTCGGTCAATCCGTTAAACAAAAAAACAGCCAGGGAAATCACCAGCGAGGGAACCGCTACTGCCAAGCATATTAACACAAACAACAAAACCCGCATAAAAACACCTCATTTGACTTTGAAACTGGATGCATGCATTCAAAAAGAGAAACATTTAAGCGCATCCGTCAAGTGCAAGATACCACTCTTGTACAAGTCAACTCCTTCAGATACTTAACATCATAGACATTGATTTTTAGCTAATGACATGTTTGTTCACTCCTATCAGCTGGTGACGATGAGTGTCAAACCGTTGTCGTACTCCTTTTTTCTTATTGTAGCATAGTCGCTGAAAAAATAAATGATTCCGGACTGAAAGTTTTTTGAATCTATTCTAAAAAATGTTACTCGCCGCTTTGTATCACGGCTTGACACTTATTTAAACAGACATGATGCAGCAGTTTCGTGTTATTTCCTGATGGCATCACCGGTTTATCACAGCTTGGCTGTTGAAAAGAGGACGGGTGAGCTGGATAGTTTTCGTTGCTTGTTGCGTAAGCGGTGTTCCGTTCAATTGTAAGCATTATTGCATATTTAGTGTCAGCTGCACTGTCTCAGAAAAATGAACCAAACGTTATCAAAAGCATCTATAGCGTTATTTTTTGATAGCTGTGCTAAACAGCCAACGTTTTTTTTGATGTTTTTTTTAAAAAGCTGAAATCTATTTGGCGGCAAGCCGTGATATAATAGTGCAATCCACGAAGGTGGATGTAACGTTATTTATAATGCCGTGTTCATTTTTTCCATAAATATTGAAAGGGGAATTGCAATGAATGAGCTAACACAGTTGACAGATTATTACAGAGAACAACTGGAGGATGGTAAGATGCAGCAAGCCTATCATGCGCTTGTTAATTATGTTATGAAATTAAAAATATCCATGGTCAACCACTATCCTGAATACAAGTATGGGAATGTCTCACAAGGGTATATGGATTATACGTATTTTTCAGTATCCGACGAGTACCTCAGAAGTAAAAAGTTACGCTTCGGCATCGTATTTAATCACCGGCTGCTGTCTTTCGAACTTTGGCTGATTGGCCAAAATACGGCTATCCAAAAAGAATTCTGGCAAAAACTGCGGCGCAGCAGATGGCTGACCGGGAATTCGCAAATGCCGTGTTACGCAGTGATGGAACTCTCATTGATCAGTGCGCCGGATTTCAGCAATACCACCCGTTTAACAGAAGAAATAATGAAAATGGCAGCGGGCAATATTTGTGCCATTACCGACTTTTTAAAAGGAATTGACTAACACCTGTTTATTAAAAGGACTTGTGCCGGCATGAGTCTGGTCAACCATGCAGTGCCGCCAAAAAAGCAGCAGGACAAAACCGCTTTGTCCTGCTGCTTTTTTTTAATAATTTTGGTTTGCGATACGGTCAAATGCTTCTTTCAGGATACTGATATCCTGAGTCGCTGCCAGACGCACATAGTTGTCGCCGCTGTCGCCGAAAGCTTTGCCGGGAATGACCAGCACTTTGGTGTCATTCAGCAATTTTTTTGTAAAGTCGACCGAGTTCATGCCGGTTTTTGAAATGTTGATAAAGGCGTACATACTGCCCTTGACCGGATGGAGCGACAGGAAAGGTATCTCAGCTACACGCTGTGCCACATACTCGAGCCGCTCTTTAAAAACGGCAGTCACTTTCGGCACCAGTGCCTCGGCGTTGTTCAAGGCAAAAATACCTGCGCGCTGAGACGGTGTCGGTGCAGAGTAGCAGACATTTTCATTCAATCGTTTGCACGCCGCATTGATATAATCCGGTGCTATCATATACCCGATACGCCAGCCTGTCATGGCAAAGGCTTTTGAAAAACTGCTGAATGTCAATGTATGGTCTGGTGCAAATGTCGCCATGGGCACAAAGTCCTGATTGAAGCAAAAAGCCTCATAAACTTCATCTGACAAAATATAAAAATCATGGGTTTTTGCCAGTTCAGCAATTTTTTGAAAGGTCTCTTTTGAGAACACAGCGCCGGTCGGATTGTTTGGCGAATTTAGAATCAGTGCTTTGGTTTTTGAGGTAATAGCCGCTTCCAGCACAGCCAAATCAATTTGGAATCCATCTTTTTCATACGTCGGTATTATGACAGGTGTCCCGCCGGCTGCCACTACTTGCTCTTTATAAGGCGAGAAGAACGGTTCATGGATGATGACCTCGTCGCCGGGATTGAGCAGTACTTGGAGCGCAATAAACATGCCGTGCAAAGCGCCGACAGTTGCGCGGACCTGGTTCGATTGAAACGTCAAGTTGTAACGTCTTTGGTAAAAGTCAATCACTGTGTCAATGAAATCCTGACTGCCGTCAGACGCCGTGTACTTTGTGTGACCGGCTGTAACATCTTTGAAGGCCGCGTCGATAATGGACTGGTCGGTAATCAAATCCGGATCGCCGATCGACAAGTCGAGGAGCCCGTCGGTTTTCTTGGCCAGCGTTGCAATTTCCATCAGAAGATTTTCCTGAGGGTGTTGATAAAAATAAGAGAGTTTAGATTTGTCCATAGGTAATAACCTCCGAGTAAATAACTGAGCGCAAAGAGGAATACAACACGTATTCCTCCAGGTAGCTTATCTTATATCTTACAATACTTTCTTCAAAAAGTCCTGTGTTCTTGGATTTTGCGGGTGATTAAAAATATCATCCGGCGTGCCTTCTTCTTGGATAATACCGGCATCCATGAAAATGACACGGTCTGCGACTTCTTTTGCAAAGCCCATTTCATGGGTCACGATTGCCATGGTCATTCCCGACTGCGCCAGATTTTTCATGACGGCCAGTACTTCACCGACCATTTCAGGATCAAGGGCCGATGTCGGCTCATCAAACAGCATAACGTCCGGATTCATCGCCAGTGCCCGGGCAATGGCGACCCGCTGCTGCTGACCGCCGGATAATTGTGACGGATAGCTGTCAGCTTTATCTTTCAATCCGACTCTTTCCAACAATTCCCGGGCTGTTTTCTCTGCTTGTGCAGGAGCTTCGCCTTTGACTTTAATCGGGCTGATAGTCAGATTTTCAAGAACAGTCTTGTGAGGAAACAGGTTGAAGCTTTGGAACACCATCCCCATTTTCTGTCTCAGCTGATTAATGTCCGTCTGTTTATCCAGCAGGTTCTTGCCTTCAAATTCAATGATGCCGCTGGTCGGCTGTTCCAGTAAGTTCAAGCAACGCAGCAACGTACTTTTGCCGCTGCCGGACGGGCCGATGATAACGACAACTTCGCCGTTTTTAATGTTTAAGTCAATGCCCTTCAACACTTCGTTCTGATCGAAGGACTTATGCAGGTTTTTTATATTAATCACTTGTTCTCAATCTCCTTTCAGCAACTCCAAGCAGGCGTGACAGCGAGAATGTCAGGACAAAATAAATCAATGACGCGATAACAATCGGCACGAACGGTTTGAAACTCGCTCCTTGTACCACACCGGACTGAAACATCAACTCTGAAACACCAATGACCGATACAACGGATGATTCTTTGATGACCGTGACAAATTCATTTCCCAGTGCCGGCAAAATATTTTTGATGGCCTGCGGCAAAATAATGAAACGCATTGCCTGTCCTTGATTCATACCGAGGGAACGGGCGGCCTCTGTCTGCCCTTTGTTGACAGCATTGATACCGGCTCTCACGATTTCTGCCACATAGGCGGCACTGTTGAGTGACAACGCCAGACAGCTGGCGACTAAAGCACTCAGCTCAAAGCCCAGCACATTTGACCCGAAGAACACGAGGAAAATCTGTACCAGCAGCGGGGTGCCGCGGACATATTCGATATAAACAGCAGCAATGCCTTTCAGCAGTTTATTTTTCGAAATTTTCATCAGTGCCAGCAGTGAACCGATGATTGCGCCGAAGAACACGCCGATTAGTGCCAGAAAAATCGTGTAAAGTGTTCCTTTGACATAGTAAGAACCGTATTTTTCAAAGAACGACTTATCACTGAACATGTGTCCGGTCGCTTCTTTTTTATAATCTTCAATCAGATTTTTTTCTCTGATTGTTTCAATCGTTGCGTTGATTTTTGCTTCAAAGACCGGCGCACCTTTTTGAATCGCCACAGCAGTTTGTTTGTCTGCATCTCTGAATTGGACGCTTTCTGCAAAGACCAGATTCTCGTCTTGCGACACATAAGCTTCAGCTACAGGCCCTTCAACAACAGCTGCATCAATTTTTTTATTTTGAAGTTGTAAAATGACATCTGTCAATTTTTGCAATGACACGACTTGAGAACCGGTCAGCTCATTTTTTGCCAGTTCTTCCTGTGTTGTTTGTTTTTGGGCACCGACTTTGACGCCGTTAAAATCATTGACAGACTGGAAACGGTCCAAATCGTCTTTTCTGATGACGACTTTTTGTTTCACATCCATGTAGGCAATTGAGAAATTGACTTCTTTTTTCCGTTCAGGTGTCGGCGACATCCCGGAAATAACAATATCGATTTTATTAGTTTTAAGTGCACCGAGCAGGGCATCGAATCCGTACTCTTCGACTTTCAGCTCGACACCGAGGTCTTCGGCGATTTTTTCGGCGATGGAAATATCAATACCGACGATGGTGTCTTTGCCGTCGACAGTCGCATGGAATTCGTAAGGAGGGTAGTCTGCTGACAGCCCTACAATCAGTGACCCTCTCTCTTTAATACGGTCAAGCACCGGATCGGATTCTTGTGCTGAAGCCGATAGCGGCAAACCGCTGATTAATATGAATAAAACAGACAGGATGGCAAGCCAGCCTTTGAACAGTGTTTTTTTCATGGTAAGCAACTCCTTTTTAATTGTTTAGCATGTCTCGTATTATAAACGAAAATGAAATTTTATGCAATATTTTTTCGCGAAAATCGCTAAAAATGAATAAAAATGTATCTATTTGCTCTCAGCCATTGTTTTTTTAGCTTTTTCCTACTATAATAAATGACAATAAGGAATTGTATATTCTGATTGAAAAAAATGAATGAAGGTGCGGAGTTGGAAAAATCACTGATTGTAAGAGGTGCCCCTCAAGAGTATGTCTGCAAACAAGGGGCGTGGCAAGAATTGCCTCAACATTTGAAAAACAGGGACATAACAAAATTTTTGCTGTTGCATGGCAAAAAATCGTGGCAAGTGGCGGAGCGCTTTTTGCCTGATTTAAGTGGATTTGACGTGTTCAGTCATTATTATGGCGGTGAATGCAGCGATGCATTGAAAGACCATTTTGTTGACTGGATCAAAGAAACAGATGTCGACGGAATCGTTGCCGTCGGCGGCGGGAAAGTATCAGACTTGGCTAAATTTGTCGGTGCAGAAACCTTCAAACCGGTTATTATCCTGCCGACATTGGCTGCCACCTGCGCGGCGTATACACCTATCAGTGTCGTGTACAGGGAAACAGGCGAAATGGATCGGCTGATTATATTTCCGCAGTCCGTGGCACTGACACTGCTTGATCCGCAAGTGCTGTTGGATTCACCGAAAGAGTATCTCGCTGCCGGAATCGGCGACACACTGGCTAAATGGTACGAGTCAGATGCCATCATCTCGCAGCTGGATGTTTTGCCGATGGAAGTCGAGGTTGCCCGTTTTGCTGCCCGTAAATGCCGGGACAACCTGTTGACCGACAGCGAGAAGGCACTGCAGGCGATTGATGAGCAGGCGCTCAGTCAGGCGTTTATCAACGTGGTTGAGACGAACATCATGCTGGCGGGCATGGTCGGCGGGTTTGGCGATGCCTACGGCCGGTCGTCGGGCGCTCATTCGATTCATGACGCATTAACTTCTGTCCCTGCCAGTCACGGACTGCTTCACGGCAATAAAGTGGCATACGGCATTCTCGTACAGCTGGCGATTGAGGGCAAATGGGATGAAATCGACTTGCTGCTGCCGTTTTACCGCAAGCTCGGTCTGCCTGTTTCGCTGAAAGACATGGGAATGACAGCGGACGTGATTGAGACTGTAGCAAAAAAAGCCAGCCATGAAGATGAATGGATTCACTACATGAAAGAAACAATCACGCAGGATGTTGTGGCCAAGGCAATGCGAGCCTTGGAAAAATATACAGTATAATGAAAAAATCGAGTCTTTTTAAAGGCTCGATTTTTGTATTACCGTGATGTTCTATTGAATGGATTGCCGCTTATCTGTTTGGTTTCCTGAAATGGTTTAAAAAAAACAATCCCATAAATAATCAAGTAAATCGGGAAGATAAAGGTCGAAATCAACCTGCCGGCAGCAAACGGCAAGTCAAATAGAAAACGGAACCAGAAAGAACTTCCTTGTTTTTCCCAGAGACCGGGTGTTAAGAACAAACTGTCCAAATGGTAAACAACACGATAGTTTTGGATAGTTTGAAAGAAAACGACATAAATAGGGAGCAATGTGATAAAACTTATCTTCATCTGACTTTTTATGCGTTTCAAGCGGTCGACTTGCGACTGAATATCAGAAAACAATTCATTCGTTATGTTGGCATCCCCAAGAAAGTACTGCATACCGCTTTGTCGGCTTCCCCAAATATGTGTCCAGCCGGCGTCTTGCATAAACAGCAAGTAATCTTCAAAGGCAACCCCGGTATCAAACACGCGGTAATCCAGACGGATAATCTAATGTGATGTCTCGATGGTTTTAAATTTATATAGGCACCCAGCTGTGACACTAGAGAGACATCGTCCTTTTTGGCAATTGCTTGTTCAACCACTTTTCCTGTTTATCACTAGAGATAAAAATTTTTAATTTTATAGTCATCGTTACTCCCCCATCACTTGATATAACTTAATTGTCAGCTGCATTCTCGCGACATCTGAAGCCAAAACCTGCTGTCCGTACTCGGTAGTCTGATACATTTTTCCTCTGTCGCTGTCGGATGAAAGTTGTGTCAACATATCTGATGTTAAAAGATTTTCGATGGCACCATACATGGTTCCGGCAGCAATTCTGACAGCACCTGAAGTAATATCCTCAATGATTTGAATGGCGAAATAGCCGTAATTAGGTTTGGAAAAAGCCAAGAGTATAAAAAACACAGTTCCAGTCAGTGGGATTTCTTTTGGTTTCATCGTATCACCACCATTATCTATAAAGTCAATCTAAATTTATATAAAGCATATTGATTGCAAATCAAACTTATTTAATGTAAGTTATAGTCAAGCTTAAGTTTAGACTTAAACTGATAAAGGAGGTGGGACCATGACAGAGGCGTTAAGCAAGCGCGAGAAAAAGCAGCTGGTCACTTGGTTCAGGATGATGCACTTTATCAATATGAGCAACCAGCTGTCAAATGACTTTCTAAAGCAATATGATTTGACACTGGCGCAGTTTGATATGTTGAATCAGATTTATCTTCATCAGCCTGTCACTCAGAAAGATCTGGGAGACTACCTGATGATTTCGAAAGGCGGCGTGTCCCAGATGCTTCACCGGCTGGAGGATAATCAGCTGGTTTACCGGGAACGTCAATGGAAGGAAAAACATATTTCCCTGACGGAGGAAGGCGAAACGCTCATGGGGACACTTCAACTTATCCAAGGGAAAAAACAGGCGGCGATGTTTGACAGTTTAACAGATGATGAGCTCGCTGTTTTTTCAAAATTAATGGAAAAACTAAAAAAAGATATCATGGAAAGAGGAGAAAAAAATGGCAAACACAACAATTAAAGGAATACATCACGTCACAGCAATGACGAGCAGTGCAGAAAAAAACTATGAGTTCTTTACAAAAATACTGGGCATTCGTTTGGTCAAGAAGACAGTCAATCAAGATGATATTCAAACATATCACACCTATTTCGCAGATGATGTTGCGGCACCGGGAACGGACATGACTTTCTTTGATTTTCCAGATATACCGAAAGGCAAAAAAGGCAACAACAGTATTTCAAGAACGAGCTTCAGAGTGCCAAGCGATAAGGCCTTGGATTACTGGGTAGCACGTTTTGATGAACACGGCGTTGAGCATGGCGAGATTGAGACAGCCTTCGGCAAAAAAATAGTGAAGTTTATCGATTTCGATGAGCAGAATTATCAGCTGATTTCAGATGAAAACAACAAAGGGGTTGAGGCAGGTATTCCTTGGCAGCGCGGACCAGTGCCTTACGAGTATGCTATCGTTGGTCTGGGACCAGTAGAAATCACTGTCAGTTATGCCGATACGATGAAGGTTTGGCTGACCCAAGTGTTGGGCTTCCGTCTCGTTTCGCAAGTCGACAACCGTTATTTGTATGAAACCGGTGAAGGCGGCAACGGTGCTCAAATCATCATTGTCAGTGAATCTGAAGAAGATTTGCCCAATGGGATGCAAGGCTACGGGGAAGTTCATCACGTTGCGGTACGTGTCGAAGACCGCGAAGCGCTGAACGTCTGGATTGACCGTATCAATCACATGAAATTGCCGAACTCGGGCTATGTAGACCGCTACTACTTTGAATCACTTTATGTTCGCATTGGTTACATTTTATTTGAATTTGCCACAGACGGTCCAGGATTTATGCAGGACGAACCGTATGAAACATTGGGCGAAATCTTGTCACTGCCACCGTTTTTGGAAAGTCAGCGGGCAGAAATTGAAGCGGCTGTCAGACCTTTCGACACCGTTTGGAAAGGATAATCATTATGGAACATCTTTTTATTGACGGCAACAGAAACCTGCCGGTGCTGCTTTTGTTACATGGTACTGGCGGAGATGAACATGATTTGCTGACAGTGGCAGACATGTTATCACCAGACTCTCCCAAGCTGGCATTAAGAGGGACCGTTCAGGAAAATGGGATGAACCGCTTTTTTGAACGATACAGCGAAGGCCAGTTTAATTTGGAAGATTTGGAAAAAAGATCAGATGAATTGCTTGAGGAGCTGAGCCGGCTATCCAAAAAATACCAGCTGCCGATTGCACAAATGATTCCCGTAGGCTATTCAAATGGGGCCAATATTGCCGGGCACATCATGCTTGAGAGACAAGGGAACTTTAACACAGCGATTTTGTTTCATGGCATGTTCCTCGGCAGACACACACAGAGTTTTCCGCTTGCGGAGCAGTCAATCTGGCTGTCGGCCGGGGTGAATGACCCGATTGTACCATTCAGCACAGCGCAGGATTTGCAACAGGCATTTGAAAAAAGAGGTGCGCAGGTGACACTACATCAAACAATGACCGGCCATCAATTGACAATCGAAGAAGTCGCTGCCGCGAAAAAGTGGCTCGCATCAATGACATAAAAAGAGGCATCCGCCTCTTTTTTATTTATTTGAAAACAAATAGAATAAATGTTACTATTTAACCAAACGTTCTAACGAAACGTTTGTTAGGAGTGGTAAAGTGGACGGATATCAAAAAGAAGGAAATATGTTTGTGTGCGACTTTTGCCAACAAACATATGAAGACGGTCTCATCTATACTGTGGGTGAACATCTGGCGGATGCTTCTTATGCGATGAGACAGCATATTTTGCAGGTGCACGGCGGTGTCTTGCAGGCACTGATACAGTTGGACCGCCATGAAACAGGTTTATCAGAAGTTCAGCAGCAGCTGTTGTCTTATTTTGCAGGACATTTAAAAGATGATGAGATAGCTGAAAGGATGGGCATACGTCCGGTGACGGTCCGCAATCACCGGTTCAAACTGCGGGAAAAAAAGAGGCAGGCGGAAAAGTTTTTAGCAATCATGACACTGCTGGAAAAAAATATTGATGAAGGAGAGGTCCCGATGATTATTCATGATGAGCGTTTTGATATTTCGGAAGAGGAACGGCAAAAAGTTTTGGCGAATTTCCTAGACGAAAAGGGGCTGGCCAAACAGATACCGAAAAAAGAAAAGCGGAAAATTATTTTGTTGCAAGAGCTGATAAAACGGTTTGACAGGCAGCGGAATTATACGGAAAAAGAGGTGAATCAGGTAATCACCACCATGTTTTCTGACTATGTGAGCATTCGCCGTTATTTAGTGGACTATGGCCTGCTTGCACGGACGCTGGACGGTGCCGTGTATTGGGTAGTGTAGTAAACAGAAAAACTGCCCGGTTTTCCGTTCCGGGCAGTTAAAAGGAGTTTTTATTTACTTTGGAGGAGTAAATAAATGAAAAGTTTGTTAGGGTTGTTTTGTTGGTATGCTTATATAATAGATGATAGTTGTGAATAAATTGTGACTAAAAAAATATATAAACATGAAGAAAAAGTTACGATAAAAAGACTTGCCCGCTGAAGCCTTTTCCTAGCATACATGCTCTGTGACACAGAGCACTCGCTGAACAGACAAGGGGCGATGTCGTCCAACTGTCAGCGATATGGTAAAATTAATAAAATGGGATACAGGAGGTATCGACCGATATGGACGCACCTGTACGAGCGTAAAGACAGCATCGTCTTTACGCAGGTCGCAAATACAGACCTGCGAGTAAGTGTTATGAAAGCAGGTTAAGTAATGAATAGAAAGATACTACATAAGATTTATTCGTTTTCAACGCCGCTTGTGGCGGGGCAATTGACCTATCAGACCGTCTCAGTTGTTTCCGGCATCATTAGCGGGCGCATTTCTCCTAAAGCTCTTCAACTGATATCTGTAATGGACAATCTCTCGTTCAACTTATTGGGGGTCATGGGAACGGCTGCTGTTGCATTCAGTCTGCTGGCGGCTCAAACCGACGATCGCAGGCAGTACCGCGATTATTTTAGCGGGACACTGGTTATTAGTACGCTGTTGGGAGTGGCCGGCGGCGTGTTGCTCCAATGCACACATCAATGGCTTTTAACGGTCTGGTACCGCATACCGGCTGTTATGTTGCCGGTTGCCTGTCAGTACAGCCGGCTGGTCAGTGTTAATATGTTTCTGACTATGCTGGTCTTCGCGCTGGCCGCCCATGTCAAGCTCCAAAGACGAACGGGTTTAATCCTGGCGGCTGTGATTACAGCCACTGTGATGCAAGTCGGATTCTTGGTACTGGGTGACTTGGTGCTGACTGATGAAACCTCCCGTGTGTTAAATGTCGGGGTTGCGCAACTCGTCGGCAATCTCGCGCAGGTGATTGTTTATACCACCGCTGAGTTTAAGCAGCTGCACGATGCGGTGCGCAGTGTCAGCACGAAGAAAAGGGTATTGTTGGAGGCTATATTGCCTTTATCCGGTCAGGAAATATTGGAAAGTTTGCTGGTTGAAGCCGGTTTAGTTGTGCTGGTGAGCCGCCAAGGGCCGCTGATTTTTGCTGGTTACACTATTTGCCGGCGCCTGGTGGACGTGGCCCTTATCTATCTGTTTCCGAATGTACAGGCATTGATTGTACTGGGCGGTGCCGAGTTGCGTCAAAGCGGAACCGTCAGGAAACTGCTCAGGTATGTTTTATGGTCAACCATGTCAGTGTACGCTATGTTCAGCATGCTGATCATGCTGAACATCACGCCTCTTTTGGCGTTGTTCAGCCGCAATCAGCAGGTTATCAATCAGGCCTATCAGCTCATTATTGTTGTAGGGTTGCTCGGGGCATGCCAAATAGGGTATGAACAGATCAAAGCCGTTCTCCAGCTTTATGGCTTGTCCCGCTATGTCTTGCGCAGCAGCACGTTGGTCAATTGTCTTTTGACAGGCTTACTGTTTGCCTTGCAAGCTGGCGACAAGGTGTCTGTTTACGGGACTCTAGCGGGTATCTGTGCGGGTACGCTGTGTTTGACCTATTTGTTTTATCGGAAATATGTGCAACTGATATGATGAAAGAACACTTCTGTGAACCGGCTAGCATGTTAGCTGGTTCGTCAGAAGTGTTTTTTGTCTGAGAGTGCTGGTCGAAAAGACGGACACCATCGTTTCAGCGGTTTCGAATAACAACTATTTTTTTTTTGCAAAAAGTTGAAAAATCATTTATTGACAGTGTTTTTTAATTATGAGATTCTAAACCAATGAGGGCTGAATGTTGGCTGGACAAGTTGCGTTGGCGATGTTGAACTGGTCTTTTGAGGGAGGCGAGTGAAAGCTGGTTGTTATTTGGCATAAGCTATCCAGGCAAAAATTCTGAATGGAGGAGGCATGCAGTTGGACATCCTGAGAGCAGCGGCTGTTGTGAGTTTGGGTCTTTTTTTTATGATGTTATGTTGCTGGGGAATCCGCCAATTGAAAATAACTCGGCTCGCTAAACCCTGCAACCGCTCAAATCAATTTCACAGAAAATTTGCACTATTTCAACAAAAAGAACAGGTACGTAACCGTATCATCCTATTGCTCGCTAATTTTCTGCTTACCTTGACGGTGCTTTTACTGCTGATGAAAATCAGCAATCTCTCGCAAAAGCAATGCGAGGTTTATGCCAAACTGTCACAGACCCGCGGGCTGAGTGATGAGCTGGCGACTGTCTATGATGAGTTGGCTGTTGTGGCAACTTCCGAAAGTTATCAAAAGGAAAAACACCGTGCAAGAAAAATTGAGGATTACAACTGGCCCGATCTGTTCAGCGAAAGCGGGGCAGAACAGGTCAAAGCGGAAATAGAGCGGGATTTGTCAGAAAAATTTGCGGAACCGCTCGGTGCTTCAGCAGTTAATTTGGAAAAAAATAACGCACAAAAAAAAGTTGCCGTTGAAATTATCCGTCAGTTTGATGAAACCTTTGAAGAGCAGGCAGCGGATCATGTCATGTCGCCGATTCTTGAGAGCTTTTCAAAAGTCAAGGTTGTTCATCAAGTGCAAGTGATAGAAAAAAATCACGCAGCGAAAGAAGTGAATCGGCTCATCTATTTAAAGGACAGCAAAAACAATGCGTTTGTGCTTTCCGAAGAAAAAGTTGTTCCCGGTAAAGGCTGACCGCCGGCTTTTACTACACGTGCCATCTTGATTGCCGTTTAAAATCATAAACTTATATCTTTTTTCATTATTTTGAAAAAAACATTATGAATCAGATGAGTCAATCAAGTATATAATTTCTAATACAGACAGTTTCAAGTGATATGCTTTGAATTGATAACATTATCGGGCAGTTTTCACTGAAGAAGGTTGTGAAGGGAGGCAAACGATTGGTTATTATCAACTGGGTTTCGACCGGTCTTATTGTCATTATATTTCTAGTGATTTTTTATTGTCTATTCCAAATACTGCGTGTTTCTTATATTCGCGCTGACAGAACAGCATCACAAACATTTCAAAAAAAACTGGCATTATTTCGTATGCGGACACACCAGAAAATAGTCCATTATCTGGTGTTTATCAATACTGTTATGGGGATTGTTCTGCTGTTGGTACTCTATTCTTTTTTCCATCTTAATGACCAGCGGCAAGCGCTCCAGAAAAAAGTCGCTGACTACGAGGAAACGACCGTTGCATTAAAACAGAAGAGTGACGTGTTGTATGATGAGTTGATGTTTGAAGACTACCCGTATGCAGGTGTCAGCCTGGCAGACTACCCATGGGAGGAACTGATGGTGGAGGAAAAACAAGTCGAATCCAAAGCCAAAATATCCGGCATGCTGTGTCGTGATCTGGAACCTTATCTAGGGAAAATCAGCGCTTTGTTGTCGGTAAACCAGAAAAAAGGGGAAGTTTCATTATCTGTGATTGAAAATTCCGGCGACGAGTTTTGGCAAGGCAAAAAAGTTTCCCAAAATATTGAGCAGTTTTTGAATGAAATCACTGATGTCAAGCTAGTTTCACAAGTGGAGATGATAGCGAAACAGACTGACAAAAAAAATCAGACAAGCAGCAACACCTATGTTCGCAATGATGAAACAAGTCAATTGGAACAGGTTCACTAGATAAAGGAGGAGAAGTGATGGGCAAAGAGAAAAGGGGCTGGTTTTTCTCAAAAAGCATATTGGATGAAATAGATGCGATTCCGGATGATGAGTTATTTGATGAGGACGACGAGGCGTCTTATGCGGTAAGTACGGCGGATAAACAGCTGGAGACTGCCCATTTGCACCAGACAATCGATTCATTGGAAAGTCAGAATCAAAGCTTGATTGCACAAATTGAAGAAGAGCGGGACCAGGCGCAAAAAGATATTGCGATGCTTCAGCTTGATATGAAAAAAAGTTATGCACAAAAGCTTGAAACAGTCGTCCAACAGCATGAACAAAAGTTATATGATGTAAAAAACAGCAATCGTGAACTAAAGCAATTGCTTGAATCTAGCCGGCAGCAGTTGAACAGTCTGAAGCAGCGTCTGGAGCACAGCGGCACATTAGGTGAAGAAGAAGTCAACGCACTAAAACAGGAAAACGCAATGCTGCAAAGAAGTGTGAACGAGTACGAGCGCTCCCTTGCACAGATTATCGACAAAGAGAAAGCTGTCAAAAACGAATTCACCAACGAATTAAATGCTTTGAGACACGAAAATGAACAGCTGAGGTCTGATATCCGTACACAAGAAGCGGCAGTACAG
Organism: Vagococcus acidifermentans; assembly: GCF_003987655.1. Classification (GTDB taxonomy): domain Bacteria; phylum Bacillota; class Bacilli; order Lactobacillales; family Vagococcaceae; genus Vagococcus_B; species Vagococcus_B acidifermentans. The sequence continues at coordinate 56,942 of NZ_NGKC01000006.1, forward strand.
ACGATTGAAGCATCGTACCAAGACAAATTAGCCCATCTGGAAGCAGCATATTCAGTTGAACATGAACAGTTCAACCGGTTTGAGGCAGAAAGACAAGCCTACCAAAAAAATCTGCAAATTGAGCAAAACAAAGTTGAAAACTACAAGGAACAGCTGGAAGTATTGTTGGCTGCACAACAAAAAAACGATGCGCTGGTTGCAGCGCTGGAGTCACAGCTGGTTGAGCAGGCCAACAGTCATGAACAAGCAAGAATCAGTCTGACTGAAGAAGCACACCGATTGCAGCGGCAAGTCTCTGAACTGGAACAAGCGCAGGCTGACAGCCAAAAAATGGGCGAAAAGAACGAGGCCGTGTTCGACCAGTTCAGACAAGAAAAAGCCGTCCTGCAAAAGCAGTTGGCAGATGCCGAGGCTGAGGTAAGTCAGCTGACAAAACAACTGGCTGAAACTGCCGGATTAAAAACCGAAATGCACCAACTGGCAGCTGAAAAAGATTGTTTAAACAGACAGCTGGCCGAACAGCAACGTGAGCAGGCACAATTGCAAGAGCGCCTGACACAATCAGCCCGCGACTCGCAACATACAGAGCAGCTGATACGTGATCTGGCAGCCGCCCAGACCGACGTGGAACAGCTGACTGCACAACTGTCAAATGCCCATGCTGTTCACGAACATCTGACCAGCGTTATCGCCCAAAAAGAAGAGGAATTATCCGCGTACCAACAAAGATCTGAGGAAGCTCTGGCAGAAAAAACACGGGAGGCAGCTGCCTTGTCCGCTCAAGTGGCTCATTTGTCCGAGCACCCTTACGGCGATTTACGTTCGGAAATGACGCGGGCGCAAGAAGAAATCGGCGAAGTGCTGATTTCAGCTAAACAACAGGCAAAAAGAACTGTCAGCGATGCTGAAAAAGAAGCCGAAAGAATCATCAGCACCGCAAAGCTCGAATTGCTGAGCATTCGCGGAAAAGCAAAACAGATTTTTGACAGAATCAGCGAGTCAGAACAGAGCGTTGCTGCGATTTATGCAGATATGCAAGAAAAAATCGCTGACTTGACTAAACACTGTTCCTAGATAAAAAATCTGCTGATAAAAAAACAAGATACTCGTCCGGCGGTCGTTTGGCAGGTATCTTGTTTTTTTCGGCGTGAGCCTGCGGGAGTTGTTCTACTGCCGGCGGAGTCAAAAATAGACAAATAATCTGCCCAATTTAATAAATAGCACATGATTCGTTGAAATTAGTAAGCGTTTTATTTTTTTTCTGGTAAAATAAAGCTATAAGCTTATCGAACGACCGCTTAACAGCCAGTTATAAAAAGCCGACGTTTTAAGAAAAGGAGTGGCACGTATTAACAATTGACGAAATTATATAATTTAGGAGGAAGAAGGTATGAGTTCAATTGATCGATTTTCAATAACAGACCTTGTTAAAAAAAATCCGCAATTATCAGAGTTCAAAGCAATTATTGAAAGTGTTTTTTATGAAAACCACGTACAACCAGTCAACAGTTTGAAAGAGGCATACCAGTTGGCAGCTGAATCACCAGGAACGATTGTGACCGATATCCCTGTTTATCAGCCAGAGAAACTGGACATTCCGGCAGATGCCAAAGTACTGGTTGACAATTGTGGCGAGATTGTCGGCAGAACAGCCGCCGCACGGAGACTGATGAATCAGGACACCATCGACAGAAAAAAGTATGCCGCACTCTTAAGGGAAGCTGTTTATGTGTCACGTGACCGCACATTCTATCGTAGTCAAGCAGTGGTGGGATTGGATGAAGAGTTTATGGTCAAGGCCAACATCATGGTATCGGAAGGCTATGAATCGTTATTATATTCTTATTTGCTTAATTTCCAGATAGTCAATCACTCGTGGCGTGACAGGTACCGTCAGTCAAAAGCGTATCCTGAAACGGATTTGTTTTTATTTGTTGATCCTGAATGGCGGCACCCGGAATTTCCACAGGGCCTGGCTCTATTCGATCCGGATCATAATGTGGCGGCTGTTCTCGGCTTGCGTTATTTTGGCGAAATCAAGAAAGCCACCTTGACGATGGCGTGGACGATCGCGCACCGCAGCGGCTTTGTCTCTTGTCATGGCGGCATGAAACAGTTTCAGCTGCCTGATGACCGGACATATACGATGGCGGCATTTGGTTTATCCGGTTCAGGCAAATCGACCATTACGCTGTCGAACCACGGAAACAAATACCCGATCAAGGTGTTGCATGATGATGCGTTTGTCGTTTCCCATGATGACGGCTCGTCCATAGCTTTAGAGCCGGCTTACTTTGACAAGACACAGGATTACCCGATGACGTCAGAAGCCGTGAAGTATTTTCTGACTGTACAAAATGTCGGCGTAACACTGGATGATGACGGCAGAAAAGTACTGGTGACAGAGGATATCCGCAACGGCAACGGCAGAACAGTGAAATCTTTCTTTTCGACTCCGAACCGGGTGAATAAATTGTCGGAAAAAATTAATGCGGTCTTTTGGATAATGAAAGATGACAGCTTGCCGCCGCTGGTGAAAATCAATGATCCGGTGACCGCCGCAGTGTTTGGTGCAACGCTGGCAACTAAACGGACGACAGCTGAAAACGTCAGCCCCGATGTTGACCTGAAAAGTCTTGTGATTGAACCTTTTGCCAATCCGTTTCGCGTGTATCCGCTGGCGGAAGACTATGAGGCATTTAAACAGCTGTTTTTCACACACAAAACAGACTGTTACATTTTGAACACAGATCATTTTAACGGGAAAAAAGTCACCCCTCAAATTACATTGGGCAGTATTGAAGCGGTCGTGGAAGGGCGCGCGTCATTTGAACAAATGGGAGATATGGAAGACTTGTCCTATTTAGTTGTGCCTGAGTACCAGCCTGACTTTAATGATGCTGCATATGTTGAAAAAATTAAACAACGATTAGCTGTCAGACGCCAGCACATTTTAGCGAACCAGCAGGAAGCAAGTGGCTTTAACGCCCTGCCTTCAGAAGCGGTTGAAGTTTTAGACAAGTTAATCCAATCATTGTAGATTAAGCTGATTAGACACTGACGAAGGTGATGTTTTCGTCAGTGTTTTTTTTCATGACAAAGGCCGGATATGGTTAATAGTTATAATAAATATACATATATCGTTAATAACGGTTGTAATTATCGTAAAACTTTTGACTGAGAGGAAAAAATGAATATAATATAACTGAATGTATGATAAAAAAACAAAAAAATAAGTTAAATGAGAAGGTTTAAAGAACAGGTAATGAAATAACGCTTTTTAAATATTTTTTGATTTAAAAAAAAAATAATTAAAAATTTTGACAGAAGACGATGCTATAATTTTGCTACAGATCACTGGTTTTTTGAATGAAACGCCAAAAATTTAAAAAACGTTTTCTTTAAAAATGAATATTATATTTATAACAATCATCAGTATTAAAATAGTTTTGTTTTATTGTATAAAAAAACAGACATCTTCACTAAAACCGGCACAATATAATGTTGAATGTCTGACTTTATTGATGACTGAGATGAAATCAATTTTGGGGAATTGATTATAAAGTTATGTTTAGCAGACGAACTTCAACTGCACATATCATTTTCAGTTATCTGTTCAAGGAAGGATTAATTAGGGAGATATCCTTTCTTAATAGCAGTACATTCGACCAGACACAGCGACGTCTGGATTTGCCTTCTTATGACGAAGGAAAAGGTCATTGGGATATTGATGATTGGTAATGTAAGTGAGAGTGGTGAAAGAATAAATGTTTGTCGAATTTTTAGAGAAAAAAGAGTCAAGAAAACTGCGGCTGCTGCGTTATTTAGAAGAGCAGCCTGCAATGTTGGCAATCAAGGACACAATCATGTCGGAATTAGGGCTGTCGACATTTCTTCTGAACAAAACGCTGGAAGAATTGTCTGAGGATTTCAAACAGCTCGGGTTGTGTACACGCATATCAATAAATGAGGATTACCGTTCAGTTCAGTTGGAAGAATCCAGCAGAATTGATGCCAATGTACTTGAAAATCTGTATATTAGACGGTCAATGGGCTTTTCCATGGTTTCAACAATTCTTTTTGGCAGATTCGATTCAGTGGAAAAGTACGCAAATGACAACTTTATCAGTTATCCGGTTGTCTATAAAAAATTGAAAGTATATAGAAAAGAACTTGGCAAGTTGGGAATCACTGTTAACAGAGAATTCTTAATAGAAGGCTGTGAGCAAAGTATCCGAAAATACTTTTTATGGTTATTTTCAGCTGTTTATGAAGATGACTATTCTTATTATCCGGCCTCGGTTTTAAAAGCAGCTGAGGAGTTGTGCCAGATTATTTTCAGGTATATCAAACAAACGATTCCCCTGTCGTCCAGAAGAGACTTGAAACATTTCATTTCACTTTCGTTGCTGCGCATGCAGCAAGGTTTTTTTCTGGAAAAAACGGACGAAAACAAATTGCTGCGGGATTTTGAGTCGTACGATATTTTCGTTAGTCTTGATCAATGGTTCACCAGCAAAAATTATCGTTTTACCGAAGAGCAGAAAAACGTGGAAGTCTCTGAACTCATGTTTTTTCTGGTTGCACTCGACACCTTCCCAAAATCGTGGTTGTCGGATGTGGTCACCTCGGACTTGATAAAGGAAATGAATCAGGCGTTTATCAAAGGAGTAAGTCGTGAATTTTCTGTCAGTGCAGCAGAAAAACAACGGTTAAATGAAGAATGCAACCTCGTCCATTATCAGGCGTTAAATTTTTCATTTGAAGTCAATCGGATGCTGAAAGAGTACGATGTGGCTTATTTTCTGGAAGTTTTCCCTGAATTTGTTGATTTTTCCAAAAAATTTATCTCGAATCAGAAGAATAATACTATCATCTGGGAGTTAAGAGAGGTATTGTTCCTGAAATACTTGCTGATTTTAATCAATATCCTGTCTTTAAAAGACAGTTTGCCGCCGATTTATATTTATGTCGATTTTTCATACGGTCGTCTATACAATGAATTGATTCAAAAAGAGATAAAGAAAATCAACGATTTAAATATTATTTTTGATACGCATGTTACGAGGCGCACCAATCTTATTTTGTCAGACCGGAACTTTCAAACAAGTGTTTCCGCTGAAAAAATAATCTGGATATCCCCTCCGCGAGTGACAGACTGGTCGCACTTCAATGAAAAAATACTCGAAATACGCAAGCGCACATGATTGTTTATGATGGTGTGTGAGTCAAAATATCACTGACAGCTTCATCCCAATTTCGTATTGGGATGAAGCTTTTTTTCTATACCGATTTATTTGCCGGTAGTTGGGGTTGACTAAATCTAATAAAATAACGAATAAAATTATATTTATATAAACGAACACACATTATGTTATCATTATCCGTTATGTTATTAGCATAAACAATACATGGAAATCACATATAAATGCCTTTTATATTAAGTTTTTGCCATTTAAGCCCGTTTGCACATGGATAGGAAAAATGTGAATGTTTAATCAATCACAAATGACTGGATTTTTAAATAAATAACATTTAGTATGGTCTCCGTAGAAACGTGCTGCCACTGGCTGCATGCGAGATAGGAAAGTCGCTGAAGGAAAAATGGTCTGCAGCAATACTGGTTAAAACTTGTGCAACATGAGAAGTGTTTAACAGGAAGCTTCTTTGTTCCAGCAAGTTTTTTAATAAATGGGGATAAAGACTGTATTAGGGGCATAATTTATGCGCCATGTTGGGAAAAAATTTTATTTGTATAAGGGAGAGATACACTATGAAGAGAGAAAGACTAGTAGAGACGTTTAAAACAATGGTACAGATTGACTCGCAGTCTGGCGAAGAAGGTGCTATGCATGAGTTTTTGACAGACAAGTTCAAACAGCTTGGTCTGACAGTCAAAGAAGACGATTCCATGCTGAGTACAGGGCTTGGGGCAAACAATTTGGTTGCCACCCTGGCTGGCACTAATACTGCCAAAGAGCCGATTTTCTTTTCTGCCCATACAGACACTGTTTCACCGGGGAACGGTATCAAAGTAGTTGAGCGGGACGGAGTGCTCTATTCTGACGGCACAACTATTCTAGGTGCCGATGACAAAGCAGGCATTGCCATCATGCTTGAAGCGATTGAGACAATCATTGAAGAAGAGCTTCCAACTGGCAAAGTTGAGTTTGTATTGTCGCCAGGGGAAGAAATCGGATTGGTCGGCTCAAGTGCCATGTCTATGGATTTAATCGAGAGCAGGGTCGGTTATGTGCTGGACAATGCGGGACCAGTCGGCAGTGCGATCATTGCCAGCCCGACACTGTACATGTATGATGTGACAATTACCGGGAAAGCAGCACATGCCGGGTTGGAGCCTGAAAAAGGCGTGTCAGCAATGGCTGTTTTGGCACAGGCGCTGCCGCACATTCAAACAGGCCGGATTGACGCAGAAACAACGGCGAACATCGGCGTGATTTCAGGCGGACAGGCAACCAACGTCGTCATGGATGAAGCAGTACTGAAAGGCGAGGTACGTTCGATTTCCAAGGATAAAGCCGATGCGTTGATTAAAGAAATGACGCAGGCATTTGAAACGGCAGCCAAGGACAACGGGGCGGAAGTCGCCATCAATGTAGATTTGAAAGCTACCGGCTATCGTATGACAGATGATTTGACTGTCATGAAGCTGTTCAGACGTTCAGTCGAAGCGTTGGCGATTGCGCCTAGAACGGAAGTCAGCGGCGGCGGAAGTGACGCAAATGTGTTCAATGCTAAAGGGAAAGAAGTTGTAAATCTGTCGATTGGGTATGAGGAGATTCACACGACATCCGAATACATTCCGGTGTCGGAAATGGAAAAAGGAGTGGCGCTTGTTTTAAGGCTGATAGAGCATTCTCCAACAAAGAAATAAGGTGTGTATATGGTTAAAGTAGTTAAAAACATTGTCCAGATTCTGGTATCGGTATTCATTTTAGCAGTCGCCATCAATATGTTTCTAGGGCCGCATGATATTGCAGCAGGCGGGGTCAGCGGCATAGGGATTTTAGCAGAGTCGGCTTTGAATATTGACCGGTCAATCGTTGTGTTTGTATTGAATGTCATCATGCTGCTTCTTGCCATCATGTTTCTCGGAAAAAAAGTGTTTCTCAATATTTTATTCGGAAGTCTGGCTTTTCCATTTGCTCTTGCAGTTGTGCCTGAGGTGACGCTGACCACAGACAGACTGCTGTCAGTGATTTTTGGCAGCGCGGTCTTTGCTATTGGAGTGGCGATGCTTTACCGCATCCGGGCTTCCAGCGGAGGAACTACAATTCCCCCTTTGATTTTCGAGAAGTATTTCAATCTGAACACATCCATTGGCTTGTTGCTGACAGATATGGTGATTGTGTGCATGAGTCTGGTAGTTTTTGGCTTCGAAGAATTTTTGTATGCAATTCTGTCCATCATCATCACATCAATGGTTATGACGTATATCGAAACGGGTACCAAACGCCGCAAAGCACTGATGATTGTCAGTCCTCAGAATACCGGTGCCATTCGCGAAGCACTGAAAGTCAACTTGGCACGAGGCATGACAATCTTCGATGTGCGCGGCGGTCATGATGACAATGCGCACGAAATGATTCTCCTGACGATTTCAAACAAGGAGTATCCCAGAGCGCTCGAAATCATTGATGCAATTGACCCAAAGTGTTTTTTGATTACCTATAATGTTGCTGAAGTACATGGATTGGGTTTTACGTATCACCCGATTCAGTAGGATAAATAATGGAGGAATAATATGGAACCCGTATTAGCTTTTACAATAGTAATGGCGATCTGGACGATTGGAGAGTTTATCTCATCCAAGACCCGAGCGCTGATTTCAATGATGCTTGTTGCATCGATGATTTTTTTAATTGGTTTTTCGGCGGATTTTTTTCCGCATGATTTGATATTAGATTCGGGTTTGCTGAATCTGGGCACTGCAGTCATCGGTATTATCATCGTACACTTGGGCACCATGATGAGCTTTGAAGATTTAAAAGCTCAGTGGAAAACATTTGTCATCGGCGCTTCCACGGTCGTGGTGATGACGCTTGTGTTGCTGTTGGTCAGCCAGTTATTCTTTGACCGCAATATTGCGGTTGCCGGTACTGCTGCGATTACCGGCGGTACTGTTTCTGTATTAATGGTACAAGATAAAATACAGGAAATTTATCAGGCCGGTCAAAGCACAGGTCATTTAAGCAGTTATTTACTGGCGGTCTTTCCGCTTCTGATTCTAAACATGAAAAATTTAGTCGGCTTTTTGGTAACTGCCAATATTCTGAAGAAGGAAGCAACTCGTGTGAAGGGCGAGTACCGCAAGGGCAACTTGAGCTTTTATGAAGAAGAAGTAGCAGCTAACACTTCTGCTGATGTCAAAAGTGTGCTGCCTGACTTTTTGCAGACACCGTATGCAACGCTGTTTTTGCTCGGGTTGACCGTGTATGTTTCCGGCTGGCTCAGCCGGATGTCGGGAGGCTATATCAATACATTTGTCATCGCACTCTTGCTGGGGATTATTTTAAGGCACTTCAAAGTGTTCAAGCCGAATGCGTTGACTCCGACTGACAGTTTCGGTTTGCTGATGATTTCAATTATGGTGATTGCTTTTGGCCCGTTAGCGGATATCCAGCCGAAGGACTTGCTGGCGCTTGTTTGGCCAATCATCTTTTATCTGGTTGCCGGTGTGTTGATTATCTTTGCTTCTGCTTATGTTATCGGACGACGTGTCGGCTATTCCGGTCCGCTGTCCATTGCAGTCGGCATGACAAGCTTTTTTGGATTTCCGGGAACGATGGTCTTGACCAAAGAAGCAGCGGCAGCTGTCGGCGAGACGGAAGAAGAGATTGCTGTCATCGAACAGAATATTTTGCCGATAATGGTTACCGGCGGTTTCTCGACGATTACCATTACCTCAGTCATCACCGGCGGCTTGATAGTCGGTTTGATGATGGGCTTGTAACCTCAAAAAAACAACTCACAATCGTTAGATGTGCAACTAACGATTGTGAGTTTTTTTTCTTTTTCTAAAATTGAAAAAAAGTATTAAAAATAATCGATATGTTCCATGTTATATTTTTTCTAACCTGATTTGCTTAAATTAAATATAAATTTATGCGGAAAAAAGGATACGTGACGGCAAACGCATAAAATTTCTGAAAATTATAAATTTAAGACATGCAGGCAGATGTATTGCAGATGGTAAAACCGACGGATGGGAGAATGTTAACAGTGACGCAATTTGACAACCAAACAGACACAGCGGCTGCTGTGTCTAGGAAAAAAGCAGATGACAATCATACCATAGTAAAAAAGATAGGAGGGCTGCTTTGGCACTTCTCTTTTTATCTCTTCATTATTCTGATTATCAGCGGTGCCGTATTGTTTAAATTTAGTGATCATCCGGATAAATCGTTCTTCGGTTTCCGCATGTACAATGTTTTAACAAATTCGATGAAGCAAACAAGTCCCGCCCAATCAGGTAATTTTGTCGCCGGGGACATGATTATTGTGAGAGTGACACCGCCGGAGGAAATAGCAGTCGGTGATATTATCACGTTTAATCCGGGCGATGATGCGGAAGCTTTTCTGACACATCGGGTCATCCAAAAAGAAAAGCTGGATAATGGAGAAATCAGTTTTGTGACGCAAGGCGATGCCAATAATTTGGCAGATCCCGAGATTCAAAGCGGGCAAGTGATTGGCAGAGTCGCTTTTGTGATTCCATTTGGCGGCAAAGTCATGACATTTATTCGAGATAATCTGATGTTTGTCAGCATCATGATAATCGGTATTCTTGTTCTTTCTGTGCTAATCAAATACTTTATATCGTTATGATTGCCGCGGAAACAAATGTCAGGATATGAATCGCGGCCGTTGGGCTGTGTTTTATATATAAATTTTATAGGAGGAGAGTTGTTTTATGAAAAAATCAACTAGGAAAAAACGTGTTTTGGGAGCGACACTCGTGTTGTCAGCCGGTTTATTGCTTGCTGCAACCTATGCGTGGTTCTCATCCACCGACAATGTGACCAACAAATTTACTACAGGGGCACTGCCTGACGGCTCAGTGAAAATCTGGGAAATCTTTGAAGAACCGACAGCATGGCTTCCGGGCGAAGAAGTTGAGAAACAAGTTGGTGTGATTAACAATAGTGAAGGTGACGTCGTCGTTCGTTTGGCTTACAAAGAAGCGATGACTAAACTGGAAGCTGACGGCACGAACCTGAAAAAATATGTTTTTCCTACCAAACAAACAGGAAGCGAGTATGTTCCGGCACCATCTGTCGACTATTCTGTGACAGGCGATTATAAGGAACTGTCCATACTTGGTTTGACTGTTGACGGCAGCCTGCCGGATGGTGTCAAGCTGCTGGGTAAACGAATTGCGGAAGATGCTTCTGGTCAGACGAAGTATGCGTTTGTCATTTATGAAAAAGACGGTGACAACTTCCATTCAATTGCCGCAGACATTTCCATGAATGACGCAGGCACTGTTGTTAGTGTAAAAGATGTCCAATATGTTTACTACAAACCAACTGCTGAAGTAACTAAAGACTGGGCACAAGCGAAACCAGCTGGCACAAACACATCTGCTATTGACGACAAGCTGCTCTTCACATACAACAGCTTGACAAACACACCGACTGCTGAAAATTGGGTTTATGGCGAAGACGGTTGGTTCTACTACATCGGCAAATTGTCAACAGGTGAAGTTTCGCCAATACTGCTTTCCAGCGTGACACTGCACAGCTCTGCTGACAACACTTACCAGCTGATGAACTACAGCTTGGATGTCAGAATCGAAGCATTGCAAGCGACACCAGAAGCAATCAACGAAGGCGGTTTCCCAGGTATTCCTGACGCAATCAAGCAAGCAATGATAGATGCACTATAAGCACAGTCAAGTCAATCTCCAGTGAGGTTGCAGTGAACAGGAGTTTTGCACATGAAACAAATGCTTAAATTTTTTCTTAGCGGCATTCTCATCGTTTTTTTCTGTTCGACATCCCCGCATGTTGCAGCGGCTGCCAATCTTCCTGACGGTTTTTTAGTCGGTGATGACGAGGGTATTACCATCTCAAAAGATGGCGGCTATTTCTTTCACTTGGAAGATTTGCAACCTGGAGATACCATAACGAGGAAACTGATTGTAAAAAATACCAGAGATGAGGACTATCATTTAACACTTACAATTGAGCCGAAATCCAAGTCTGGAAAAATTGATTTAGTTGAAAAAATGTCTATGACAATCTTGTCAAACGACCGGGTAATCTATTCAGGAAATTTAAGCAGCGACTCTTCTGGAAAAACAGTCGCTAAATGTGAAGTTCCTTTTGGAGAGATTAAAAACAACTCGGAGAAAACCTACACGATTCAATTAAACGTGGCAGATGATATAGCTTATTGGGATTATTATTCAGGTAAAAGTGAAGCAATTGTTGATTGGCGTTTTGACGCCAAAACAGTGCCTAGCGAGAGCAAATCGTCGTCAACAGGCGGTTTTCTGCCAAAGACAAACGAACAGCATTCAGTGATGCTGACCTATTTAGGGATGACATTAACTTTCCTGACACTTATCTATATCTTTGTTCACACGCAAAAGAGTCGTAAAAGGCATATCAAAGAAATTGATGAATAATCGTAGACAAATCAAGTAAAAGCTGTTTGGACAGCACATGCTTGATTGGTGTAAGAAACGAGGTGTGGCAATGCTAAAACAAAAAAGTGCGGCTGTGTCGGCCGCACTTATAAAGAGAGTGAAAAGACTGAAGGAACAACACCCGAAAAGGTTATTCCTCGCCTGTCTTGTCACAGCTCTCTTGATTCTTACTTCCACCTTGGCTTGGTTTTCAGCGGCAGATTCAAAAGAAAATAATTTCAAGTCAGCGCATTATGAGTTTCAAGTGAATGTAGTCGATCACTTTTTGCCGCCGCTTGAAATTGAACCAGACAAGGAAATAACAAAAATAGTAAGTGCGACTAATACTGGTACAGTAGATGCTTTCGTTCGCGTTATGGTTTTTCCAGTCGCATTAAAAGACGGAATACCAATGGAAGTAAATTTAAATGACCGCGTTCAGTTGTCAAGCCCGAACATCACTCATTGGCGGTTTGGCAATGATGGTTATTATTATTATCTGGGAAAACTTTCTCCCGGAGAAACGGCTCCGACCCTGTTTGAGTCAGTAACGTTGACTATTCCTGCAGGCGCATCCGAATATGCCGATGCAGAATTCGATATTATCGTTAAAACTGAAGCTGTTGACACCGTCAAGTGGAACTACCGAAGCTCTTGGTGGGGGACACAGGAAGAACAGGATGCCAGTGATACTGCCTATAAAGCAATTGATGACATATTGTCATCACTTACTAAATAGCGGAAGGGAGTCGCAAAATGAAAAATAAACTGAAAAAGAAACGATTCATTAGGCTTCAGCTGCTGGCTGTCCTTCTTTCTGTCACCGTAGGCAGTGTTACCTTATTCAATGATCCAGTATCATTAAAAGCGGCTGAGCTGACCAGTTCAGAGATAAGCGAGTCAGTTCAGACGACTGACCAGTCTGTTGCCGAGACAATGGCATCGTCATCAACATCTGCAACAGCAGAAAGCATAAATCAGCCCTCAGGGAAAGATGACGCAAAGATAAGCAGCGAGGACACGGCCATTTCGGAAGAAAGTCTGCCCGGAGTGCCAACACTCAGGGCAGCCGCTCCATTTTCTGCTGCTGAAGATGCCTGGATTCCGGAGCAGCAATCCATTATCAAATTTGAACAGGCTGAGACAAACTATCTTGGAGGGATAGCCCTTGACGCTGCAGGGAAAGTTTGGACATGGGGCTATAATATTCACGGTATGCTGGGCACCAACAGACCGATAGTTCCGGCAACTTATGCCGGCGGTATGGAAAGACTGGATTATTTTGTCAAAAACAATATCGAAGTGGTTGATATTGAAGCTGGTTATCACACGAACTACGCAGTTGATATAAATGGTGTCGTCTATGCGTGGGGCAGAGGTAACGAAGGACAGATGGGGAATGGCACAGTAACTCCAAATAACCCGGTACCTGTCGTAGTGACGTCCTTAACAGGCAAAAAAATCGTTAAAATCTCAACAAGTATTGAAGCATCAAGCTTTACCTATGCTATGGATGACAAAGGCAACGTATATGCTTGGGGCTATGCAGATGATTACCGCATTCCGGATAAAATCAGCTATCAGTCTGTTGCCAGTGAAGTCCCGTCTTTGTCAGCGATTGACATTGTAGATTTCGATTTGGGCAACAAACACGGTATCGTACTGGATAAAGAGGGACGTGTCTATGTTTGGGGGTCGGATGCCTTCGGGCAAATCGGCGATGGCAGCAGTACTACACCCGCTGTCTATCCCAAAGAAGTAGCCTACTTCGCAGACAAAAAAGTCAAGCAGGTCTCTGCTAGCTTTGAGAGCAACTTGGTGCTGACAGAAGACGGCAAAGTCTTTCAGTGGGGGCAAATTTACAAAACCGCTGCCCCAGTAAATGTTAGCCTGCCGGAAGAAGTCAAAATCGACAGCTCTTCAGCGGGATATATGCCGCAAGTTGCTTCAGTGACTGCCGGAAGAATGGTCAATTATTTCACCGACACGAACGGTAGAGTCTGGAGTTGGGGGTACAACACCTATTACAGCTGGGGAACGGACGGCTCGCTGCCTTCCAAATTAAACCATTCCGTCGCTGTGGCAACTCAGATGCCGAAGACACTCGGTGACGGCGATACTGAAGGAGTCATCAATGTACCGAAAGCACCGGTTTTCTCCGGCCACACATATGGGCAAGCATATGCATCGTTTTTAAGCTATCAGAATCACGGTCAGTGGTCGTCAATCGGTGACGGATTGCACCCCACTATCTATGACAAGAAATACTCTGTCACAGACAAAGAGCCGACAGGCGATTCGCATACCAATGTTTACTTGCTGAACAAGCAAGGTGAACGGCTGGTTTATGTCATTAAAGTTGATGATGACGGTACATACCACGGCAACTACTATATTGCTGAAGACAGTTATAACGGCGCTTGGGCAGTCATGTTATCCAACAAAGAACTTCCGGCGGGAGTGACGTCTGAAACCAGTTTTCCTGCTATCAAAGAGTCGGAACGCGGCTGGATAGGATTGTCAGTGGATATTGATACGTTCGATTTTACAGGCAATAACTTGAAAGAGATGCCTTATGTTCAGAGTATCAACACGTACCAGTCTTCTACGTTGTTCCTTGACCCTGCCGGCAACTTGTACAAAACAGGTCTGGATGGTTCGGGGACAGTGGCGTGGGGTTGGGATTATTCAACCTATGAAAGAGGAACAGCAGGGAATAATGCCGCCAACGGTTTGTACAATATGTACACTTATGAAGTGATGTTCATGCGCGGTGCACCGCGGATGAGCGCGCCAAGCGTCACTGTTGATAAGCCGGAAAGCAAAAAATACGTGTCACAGGACTTGAGCGAATCCGTGAAATTGACGATTGAATTGGATGGTGCAATGCACGATGAACAGCTGAATATATCTGTCGAACCAGAATTAAGAGAGGCTAAATATGTCGTCATGCCTTATGACAGCTCAGATGAGAACGTCGTTAACAGCACACCGACGAAAGAGGATTTCATGAGTGCCTATAATAGTGGCGCTTATGAGAAAGGTGATTACATCCAAAAAAATCCGGACTGGGATCTGGTGCATAATTTGTCAGAAAAACCGATTACGCTGACTGATGACAGTGTAACAGTCAAAGACAATTCAGTTGTTTGGGTTTACACGGAAACCTTGGCCTACACGCAAAAAATGTCGCAAGTGACACGGGCTGTGTATGATAATTTCTATACAGATGCTGTCATTACCCATAATGGAATGGCCTACGGTCAGACTGACGAACTGTACCAAAAGACAAGTCAGAATGTCACCAAAGTCACTAAGGATAAGATTGCGGATAAAGTCGGATTTCCTCTTGATACAGAGGGGAATATTATCGGAGAGCCTAGTCAGCCGCCAACTTACGGCTATGACGAGGTTTCAGTCAGCAAATTCGACGAGGCAGTTCTGCCGACTTTTATCACATCCGATGAAACAACGATAGCAAAACTGAAAGAACAATACCGCTCGGACATGCTTGAAAAGGCTGAAAAGGACTACACCGACTCAGGTGCAGCTTGGAACAAGGAAATTGAGGATGCCTATCAAGCGTGGGTCGACACATGGTTTGATGACTGGTTTGAGAATGAGTGGCTGATGCGCTATGCAAGTGTCTGGAAATGGCACGAGCCTCAGAGCAGTCAAAAGACGTACACGCTGAACGGCGTTGACAAAACCAACAATGATGATTTGACAGCGGCAACCGGTGAATTGCCAGTGAGCGAAAGTTACACGCACACATTCTATTACACGAAAGACGCTGCTAAGTTTGCGCAAGTACATTATCTCGGAGTGGACCGGGAAGGCGACCAGCTTGACCAGTTCAGGATGAGCAGTGAGGAAGTACTCAAAGGTGTCACGTATCGGCGAATCCCCCCGGATTTATTAGAGACACTAAATGTCACCGCTAAAAAGTACATGACTCAAGATGGACAGCCGCCGACTGAATTTCCGTTGGACTTGTCAGTCGCTGCCGAGCTGGGGTCAGCCGGTGAAGCAGAATTTATGATTCCGCTTGGTCAAGACCTCAATAGTGAATTGACTGTTATCTTTATTTATGAACCGCCAAATGTGCATTTGAACGTCAGACAGGTGATATTGAACGCAAATTATCTGATTCCCCTTCCGGATAACGGCTATTTGAGCGTGGCTAATGTCAAACTGACCGACAGCCAACAAGCAGCCAGTTCTAAAAATCTGATTTCAGCCAGCGGAAAAAGTGATACTCGAGTTGCGTTTACCCCTTACATCTTGACTAAAGAAAAAGGGTATGACGGGATGCTCGTTTCATGGATCACACCGCAATATTATCAGTATGAAGGGTATGTCCTCACATCGGAGGAGGACGCACACAATTTGTCAG
Organism: Vagococcus acidifermentans; assembly: GCF_003987655.1. GTDB lineage: Bacteria > Bacillota > Bacilli > Lactobacillales > Vagococcaceae > Vagococcus_B > Vagococcus_B acidifermentans. Next base: position 72,991 of record NZ_NGKC01000006.1, read on the forward strand.
GACTAGTAACATCCCCTGAAGTCAAACTTGACTATACGTCAACCGATGCCTATTGGCTGACTATTTACTTGAGTCCGACAGATGAAACAACAGGTCTTTTTTCATGGGACAGCGCGACTAATGATTTCGGCACAATCAAGCCGTAATTCAGAACAGGAAAAGTAGCTTTATCCGTCGAATCAGTTGCTGTACCCTTTCATGAACCGTTAGTCAATTGGATAAAACAAGCGGACAATCAGCTGATTGTCCGCTTTGTTTTTATTGATAAACCGCGCGTTCGCCGCCGATTAGTTTTGGCCGTGACGTCAGTGCCGTGACGTGGGCGCCGCCGAGTTCCTTTTTAACAGGACGGATAGGAATCTGGACGTGTTTGATGTGCATGCCGATTGCCGTATCGCCGATATCAAGTCCGGCTTTTGCCGTGACAAACTCCACTACGACGGGGTCGTTCATCTGCCGGAAAGCAGCTACAGAACAGGCGCCTCCCGCATGCAGCGCAGGGACGACGGAGACGATGTCCAGCCGATGTGCGGTGGCTGTCTGGCGTTCGACGGTCAGGGCGCGGTTGATGTGTTCGCATCCTTGAACCGCCAAGTGAATACCGCGCGCAGTCAAAATCGGCAGCAATGTCTCGATAACCAGCTTGCCGACTTCTTCGCTGGATTGTTTGCCGATAACACCACCGACAATTTCGCTGGAGCTGCAGCCCAGTACAAAGATATCTCCTTCATTAATGTGTGATTGTTCGATGACATCTTCAATGATGTCGGTTAAATCGTCTGTTAACTGTTTGACGTTAATCATGTGACACACTCCTTTTACTTGTCAATCGTTTGGTTAAAATAGCGGCCAGCGGTACTGCAATAACCAGTCCTATCAGGTTTTGGAAAAGATTGCCGATAAGCGATGCCCATGCGGCAGCTGCGCCGTAGAGCACATAACTGGCAATAAAATAACCGATTATCATAACAGCGGATGCAGCTGCCAGAGAGAAGCCGCGGAGAAGCGGACGGGATTGCGTCCGCGCGTTTCCTGCGATGACACCTTGCAGTCCGTGAATGATTGCAGAAGCCAGAAGCCACTGCGGATAGCCGGAAATCAAATCCAGCAGCGCGCCGCTGATGCCCCCGACAAATCCGGCGGTCTTCCTACCGAAGAGCATAGCCGAGGTGTAGATGCCGACTTCCAGCAAATTCACATAGCCTTTTGTCAAAGGCAGAGGAATAATAAAAAAGAGTGCCAGTATGACTGATAAGGCGCTCATCAGAGCAACTAGCGCTATCGTACTGTTACGATGGTTCATGGCTGAGAGCACGCTCCTTTCGGTGTTTGGCCAGTCCGCCTTGCCAGACATTGCCGTAGTCTTCGGAAAAAGGCTGGCCATATTTGATGGCATAATAGACAAATTCTTTGCTGTCTGCCACAGCCTGTTCAGCAGGCAGTCCTTTGGCCAGACCGCAGGCGATGGCAGAAGCGAATGTACAGCCGGCGCCGTTAGTAGTATTGGTAGGGAGTTTTGAGACGACTAACTCACGGTATGTGCTGCCGTCGTAAAAGACATCTACTGCCTGACTGCCGGGGATACGGGCCCCGCCTTTGATGACTACTTGTTTTGCGCCAAAATTAAAAATGTTTGCTGCCGCTTGTTTCATATCATCAACAGAAGCGATATTGGTCATACCCGACAGCAGTTCCGCTTCCCGCAAATTGGGTGTCACGATGGTCGCAAGGGGCAGCAGCTGTTCTTGAAAAACAGTCACTGCATCCAGCTCAAGCGTCAGCGGCGACTCCTTCAGCGCGAGCACAGGGTCGATAATAACTGGGATGTCCTCACGCAAGCGTGCTAAAAATCGGGCAATTGTCACGGCGTTGTCGACCGTTCCCAGCATCCCTAGTTTGATGGCATTCAACTGCGGCAGGTAAGTCGTGATTTGGTTCAGCTGTTCGTTCAAAAGTTCTTCTTGAACGGCATCCACCTGAATCATTTGTGTATCGCTCAGCGTGGCAATGCAGGTTAAGACATTCAACCCGTTCATGCCGTATTCCTGAAATGTTCTTAAGTCCGCTTGCAGACCGCCGCCGCTAATCGTGTCTGAGCCGGCTATCGTCAGGATGTTGTTCATTAATCCATCACCTCTCTTGCTAATCATAGTACGAATAATCCAGAAAAAAAACAACCAATTGGGCTGTTTTTCACTCATCCATTTCAAAAAAGATGTTTTTTAAGTTACAGGGAAAATGTTTCATGATAAAGTGGGAGTAACAATAGACGAAAAAATGACGAGATTATTGCATGGGTTCATAGGATACCTGTACACTCGGAAGAAAAATCCTAAATACACAAAGCAAGGGTGAGAAAATCTTGGAAAAACCAGTGTTGTTGCTTGTGCCTGATATACCGGATGCGCTTATTTCGGCGGTAAAAAATGCTGCAGAAGGGTATGATGTGATGACCGCCGCTGACTGGCGTGACAAAATATTTGATACCGCGCGCATTGAGATTATGTTCGGCTGGAACAGGGAAATCGGCAAACAAGTGTTGCAGGAGGTGGACAGCCGCTTGAAATGGATTCAGGCAGATTCCGCCGGCGTCAATCAATTTGATTTTTCTTTGCTGCAAGCAAAAGGCATACTGCTTTCCAGTGCCAGCGGCATTCACAGTTTTCAGATGACGGAATCAGTGCTGGGCATGCTATTGTCGCACACGCGGCGTATCAGGCAAGCCGTCATCAATCAGGAACGCCGGCAATGGGTTCGCGGCGATAAAGGGTCTGATTTGAGCGGCAAAAAAGTTCTGATTGCCGGTACGGGGCAAATCGGCCAGCATTTGGCTAAAACATTGGGAGCCTTCGATGTGTCCGTCTACGGCGTGAACCGCAGCGGACGGCAGCCGCACGGATTTGTCAAAACGTATGTGTATCAGGAATTTTTGGCAGTCCTGCCGACGATGGATGTAGTTATCAATCTGTTGCCGCTGACAAAAGAAACGTACCACTTTTTTGACAGCGAGGTGTTCAGTCGCATGAAAAAAGGAGTGATGTTCATTAATGCGGGACGCGGCGAATCAGTGAAGACGCTGGACTTGATGACCGCGTGTCAAGATGGGACGATTGCCTTTGCAGGGCTGGATGTTTTTGAAGAAGAGCCTTTGCCCGAAGCTCATCCGCTTTGGGGGATGGAAAATGTCCTTATCACGCCGCATATTGCAGGCAGTTCGGATAGGTACTACGACCGTTTGCTGCCGCTTTTTCTGGACAATCTGGCTTCTTATTTGCATGATGGCACGTTGCAGAAAAATCACATCGACTATACTGCCGGCTACTAGCAAAACAGACAGCCCTGTTTCAATCATGGATGATGAAACAGGGCTGTCTGTTTGCTAATATTAGTCGTTGGCCGGGACAAAGAATGTGCAGACCGTCTCAGGTGCGTAGATGTCTTTGGCAAGCAGAGTCAGTTTGCCTGATGTCTGGTCCCGTTGGATGAGAGTCAGATTGTCAGTGTTTTGATTAGCCACAACGATAAAACGCTCAGTGTTATCCAATGCAAAATCGCGCGGGAAATCACCTTCTACACTGATCAGCTGAATCAGTTGAATACTCTCGCTGTTGTCGGCAACTGAAAAAACAGCCAGCGAATTATGCCCGCGGTTGGAGGCATATAAAAACTTGCCGTCACTGGAAATCCGGATGGCTGCTCCGCCGTTGAAGTCGTGAAAGTCTTCCGGCAAGGTGCTGACAGTTTGCAGAGCTTCGAAAGACCCAGCTGCTGCATCATAGGCCAGCACTGTAACAGTATTGGCCAGTTCGCCAAACAGATAAGCCGTTTGCTTGTTTGGATGAAAAACAAGATGACGTGGTCCGGTGCCTGGCTCTGCTGCGAAGCGGGCTGTTTCGGTCAGTTTGCCGTCCGGTGCAACGTGATACGTATAGACTGAGTCATTGCCCAAATCACAGACAACTAACCGGTTATCCGGTGTCAAATCAGCATAATGAACATGCGGACCTTGCTGGTTGGCATGGGGGCCGTTACCATCATGCTGGATTAAATCTGCCAGTTCAAGGCCGCCGTCTTCACGAATCGTATAAGATGCCACACTTCCCTGATGGTAAAAGGCCGAATAAACCAGCTGGCGTTCTTCATCAACCGCAACGTAGCATGGCGGTGCGCCGTCGGTCACTTCACGATTGATGAATGAAAACGTTCCGTCTTCATTCAGCTGATACGCAGCCACCCCGCCTTTGTCGGCTGCTTTGGTAACACAATACAGACGTTTGTCAGCTGACAATGTAAGGTATGTCGGATTATCTTCCTCAACCAAATGATTTAGCTCGATGAGTTCAGGTTTATCAGTGTCCAGTGATATTTGATAGACACCTTTGCTGTCGCGTTTGGTATAGGTACCAAGAAATAGCGTTTCTTTCATAAAAAAAATCCCTTCTTTTGCAGTTTTCATCATTGATTATAACATAATTGCGAAAAAGAGTTAAAAGGCTTCACAATAATTTTTATTTAAATGCACTTATGCTATAATAAAATTTGAATCAAGATAAGAGAGGTTATATTATATGTTAACATCAATCGTGCGTGAAATAGGGCCACAAGCATTGGATGCCAAAGACAAAATGCTGATTTTGTTTGACGATAAAGCAACTGATATGTTGAAGCAGTTTTCAGTTATTCAAAAGTTTAACAGTGATGAACCAGTGGACTTGACCGTCGGCGACAAAATTATGTTCGACCGTCAAGCTTATACCATCAAGCATGTAGGCCCGGTTGCCAATGAGCATCTAAACTCAATGGGACATGTGTCGCTCGTGTTCGGCAAAGTGCCCGAGGAAGATTTGCTGGCCAACGGTTTGTACTTGGAGCCGTTTGAATTACCTGTTGTGAATGAAGGGACGGTTATTTCCTACAGCCAAAATGGAGGAAAATAGCCGCTATGGAAAAAAATAAGGGAAAGCACAGTACCACTTGGTTTTTCAAGTGGTTTCTGAATAATCAGGTTGTCACGGCATTGCTGATTGTTTTGCTGTGTCTGCTGATTATTTTCGTCTTTACGAAAGTATCTTATTTATTTACACCAGTTATCGAATTTGTCGGGATAGTCGGGCTGCCTGTCATCATATCGGGCTTGTTGTTCTATCTTCTGAATCCCCTTGTCGATTGGCTGGAAAAAAAAGGTATCACCCGTGTGTGGGGGATTACCATTCTTTATATTTTGGTCGTGGCGTTAATCAGCTGGGGTGTCGTCATCTTAATTCCCCAGATTCAGCTTCAAACCAGAAGCCTGATTCAAGAATGGCCGAATTACTGGCGTGTCATCGAAGAAAAATTTACCGAGCTGCTGACGAACCCGCTGTTTGAACAGTTCCGGACACCGCTAGAGAAAACGGCCAATGAGATTTTCGACTCTATCGGCCAGATGGTCAGCACGTATTCGAAAAATGCTTTTCAAGGTATCGGCAATATTGTCGGTGCAGTGGCAAGTATTGTCGTGACGGTTGTAACAGTACCGTTTTTATTGTTTTTCCTATTAAAAGACGGTTCGAAAATGTTGCCTTACTTTACACAGTTTTTGCCTACGAAAGCGAGAAAGCCGATTACAGATGTGCTATTGGATATCAACAAGCAAGTTGCGTCTTACATTACCGGTCAGCTGACAGTTGCTTTTGCCGTTGCGGTCATGTTTATCATTGGCTTTTCGGCCATTGGGTTGGACTATAGTGTGACGCTTGGTGTTTTGGCCGGCTTTCTGAATCTGATTCCGTACGTCGGTTCGGCTTTGGCAACAGTGCCGGCAATCGTTATTGGGATAGTTGCCGGACCTAAGATGCTGATATCTGTTATTCTGGTTTTCATTATTGAACAAACGCTGGAAGGCAGATTTGTTTCGCCGCTTGTTTTGGGCAGTAAAATGGAAATTCATCCGGTCACGATTATCTTTGTCTTATTGACAGCCGGCAAACTGTTCGGGCTGATAGGCGTGATTTTAGGAATACCCGGTTATGCGGCCATCAAAGTTGTTGTGACACATTTCTTTGCTTGGTACAAGCAAGTGTCAGGGCTGTACGATGACGATATATTAGAAGAACAGCAAAAACAGGAGTCTTAGACTCCTGTTTTTTATCTTAAAATTGTTCGCCGATTTTTTCAGCTTCGCTCAGTGCGGCATTCAGGATGACATCGCGTTTTTCAGGGTCGTAGTCGATTCCTTCGATAAACAACTGAGTGACATCATTGACGCCGATAAAGTTGAAAATGCCTTTAATATATTGTGATGAATAATCATTACCGTTGTACACACCGCCGTTTGACTGGATATGCAGCAGCTTTTTATTTTCTGTCAGCCCTTTTGGCCCGTTTTCAGTGTAGCGGAATGTTTTGCCCGCAACATTGATGGTGTCAATCCATGCTTTCAGGCGAGTCGGTATATTTAAATTCCAAAGTGCGTTAGCGATAACGACTTTATCAACGCTTAAAAATTGTTCTGTCAGCTCACTAAACCGTTTGACTTTGGCCGCTTCCTCTGCGGAAAGGTCGTTTGCTTGAGCTGATTTTTGCCATCCGTTCAGCAAGTCGAAATCGATTTCAGGGATGAAATCATTGTACAAATCCAGTGTCGTAATCGTGTCGCCGGCATGTGCTTTTCGATATGAAGCTGTAAATGTATCGAGTGCTTTTAGCGTTTTTGATTCATTTGCTGTCAACGGATGTGCTTTAATAACAAGTAATTCTGCCATGTCTCCACCTCAAAAAAAATTTTTAAAAACATAATCAATATACATGAATTGAAAGACATTCTCAATTAAAATGCTTGCACTGTTTTAAAAACCTCCTTTTTTAACTAAAAATTAAAATAAAAGGCGCGATTGCACCTTATTTTTATTTATGGTACAATTAGTATCAGAAATTTCATAACCATAGGAAAACAATGATATGGTGGGTTTTACAAAAAAAGAGTATATTATAAGCGTGGTTGAATAACATTTTTTACAAAACCGTACCGTAAAAAAAATAATTATTTAAAGTCTTAAGGGAGGATTATTAATGAAAACGGTAGTGTATGTACATCAAACTGGCAATGAGGAGTATGTGAATCTCCAGTTAAAAGAGGTTGAAAAGTACCCTCATGACGAACTCGTGATTGAAAACGAGAACGACAGCAAAGACGCGAAAAAAATCAATCGTTTGTTGGATGAACTTTCTGAAGGCGACCGCATTGTTGTCTACCAATTGCGCTCATTGGGCAAATCAATCATTCAGCTGGCGGACTTCTTAGGGAAACTTGACGACAAAGGCATTTCTTTGGTCGTAATCGAAAAAGACAAAGAATTCAATGGTCTCGACAATGACGTTTACTTGAATTTAGTCAAACGGATTGCTGAAACAGAAAAAATCATCATCAAAGAAAGAACAACAAAAGGATTGGAAGAAGCGCGGAAAAACGGACGTATCGGCGGCAGACCAAAGATTTCCCAGGAAAAGATTAACCAAATTCGTTTCCTTTACAACAACAACCGCTACACATTACGTCAAATTGCAGAAGAATGCAATATCTCTTTAGGTACGGCGTACAAATACGTTCAAGAAAGATAGTCATGCCTATTTAATGATTATAAAGTTATCTGTTTTCGAACAGATAACTTTTTTATATGTTCCAGTCTGAAAATGACGTATAATAAAAGCATCATTTTTATTAAACAGGGATGATTGAAAATTTGTGAACAGTTGAGCTATTATGATCGGGCAATTGTTCGTCAGGAAAGGGATGTGGAGCTGATGATACAGGTCGTTAGTTTCGCGGGACTTGTGATTTGCGGTCTCGTCGCATGGTATGTTTACAGCCAGTTAAAAGTAAAACAGAAAATAAGAAATGAATGGGGTAAACTGCCTTCCCCGACAAAATATGATAAGGAAGACAGTCTCGCCAAGGCATACGATGTTTGGCGCAAACAGCAGGCAAAAATGTATCAGATAGATGATACCACTTGGTACGATTTGGACATGTGGTCAGTTTTTCAGATGCTCAATAAAACTGAAACCAGTGTCGGCTCAGAGTCGCTTTATCAGCGGTTGCGCGAGTATGACGCATCAGAGGATTTGTCGGATTTGAAAAACATGATGACTTTTTTCGATAAGCATCCGGAAACAAGGGAAAAAGTTCAATATCATTTGGTGAAAATGGGCAAGCAAGATAATAACTATTTACTGCCGCACATTGAAACGCCTGAAAAACAGTCGATTCCATACGAACCGTATTACTGGTTTTTAGGTGCCGGCCTAATTGTGTCACTGCTACTGACGGCTGTGGCAGGCAAGATCGGCCTGTATCTGCTGCTGCTTTTCTTGTGTGTAAATGTGCTGACTTATTACAGGGTCAAATCATTTCTGGAAACCGAGTTCCGGACATTACGCTATTTATCTGAACTGGCGGGATTGTCGGCAAAGCTGAAAAAAACAAGTGTGCCGCTGCCGGCAGAGACGCACTCAGCCATCTCCGAAGTCCAGTCCCTGGGGCGGTATAGCAATGCGTTCCGCGTATCAGGTACAACAGAGGCGGAAATTTTGGTTGAATATGTTAATATTGTGCTGCTGTTGCCGGTTTTTGCCTACATCCGTCTCAACCGTCTGTTGAAAAGCAAACAAGAGGCCATCAGAGCGGTTTACAAGGCGGTCGGGCAAATCGAAGTAGCACTTGCCCTGAATAATTTTAAGCTGGCAAAAACCGTCTGTGAAGCCACGGAGATGAAAAGCAGAGGTGTGGAGGCGGTCGGGCTGAGGCATCCCTTGATTGACGAATGTGTTCCTAATCCGGTCTGTTGGGAGCAGGCCACACTGGTCACCGGTTCGAACGCATCCGGCAAGTCGACTTATGTGAAAGCTATTGCCATCAACCTCATACTGGCCCAAACGGTGGGGATTGCCATAGCGGACACGTTCAATTATTTTCCGGGACTGGTGATGACGGCAATGGCCGTGGAAGATGATGTACTGGCAGGCGACAGCTATTTTATTGCTGAATTGAAATCCTTGCACCGCGTCATTTCGCAAGTTGAAGACGGAGTCATGGTTTACGGCTTCATTGATGAGATTCTGAAAGGTACGAACACGATTGAGCGGATTGCCTCGTCGGCCAGTGTCATGGTATGGTTGTCGCGTTCACAAGCACTGGTACTTGTTGCGACCCACGATATTGAGCTGACAGAAATACTGCACGATACATGTGCAAATATCCACTTCCGCGAAACAATTTCTGATGAGCAGGGGATGATGTTTGATTTTAAGGTGCGCTCTGGAGCGTCTACAACAAGCAATGCCATTTTATTGCTGGACCACTTGCTTTTCCCGCAGGAAATCGTCCAAGCGGCTAACCGCCGGGCGGCTGACTATAGAGATACCCGCGTCTGGACGTGATGACACCCAGCGTTTCTGTTTTTTTTTATTTTCGAAATCTGTTATACTACGTTATATGTTAATTGACTGAGGAAGTGTGGGGAAGCAAGATGAAGAATCTCTTAAAGATAATGACCAATCGCATCATTATTATTGTGTTTTTGATTATTCTGCAGCTGGCTGTCCTGTTGACAGTCGTCTGGCGATTCAATGATTTCTTTGTCTATTTTTATGCGACAAATATTGTTATTTCGATTTTTATTGTCTTGAAAATCATCAATAATCGGAGTAATCCGGCTTATAAAATAGCTTGGCTCGTGCCTATTATGCTGATACCCATTTTTGGCACAGCGATTTATTTGATTTTTGGCCGTGTCCGGTTTAAAAAATCTGAAAAGATTAAAATGTTTATTATCCAGAAAAAAGAAAAAGAGGCAAACGAGCGCACTGTCACCGCTTTGGACATGTCAGGGCTGTCGCTGGATGCGCGTGCGCAGGCGCATTATTTAAGTCATTTTGGTGAAAGTTCGTTGTTTGTCAATTCAAGCAGCCGCTATTTTCCTTTAGGCGAAGAAGCATTTCAGGCGATGCTGGAAGAAATGGAAAAAGCGGAAAAATATCTTTTCTTGGAGTATTTTATTATTGCGGAAGGCAAAATGTGGGACACTATTTTGGAAGTCATGGTCCGCAAAGCCAGAGAAGGGGTCGACGTGAGGCTCATGTATGATGATTTCGGCTGTTTGCTGACTTTGCCGCATAATTACGACAAAGAACTTGAGCGGATGGGCATCAAGTGCTGTATATTCAACCAGATAAATCCGGTATTGTCCCCGATCTTTAACAACCGCAATCACCGGAAAATTTTGGTCATTGACGGCAAGGTCGCATTTACTGGCGGAATAAATCTGGCGGATGAATACATCAATCAATACGAGCGGTTCGGCCATTGGAAGGACAATGCCATCATGGTCAAAGGAGAAGTGGCATGGGGCTTTACGCTGCTGTTTCTGTCTTTATGGGAGTACTCGCGGGGGAAAGAGCGGGACTATGCCTATTATTTCCCTGGTTACGAAGCGTTGCGTCTGGCTGCAGGGGAAGAATCTCAGGGCTATTACCACCCGTATGTGGATTCCCCTTTTGATAAAGAAGACGTGGGCATGAACGTTTACCTTAATTTGATTTACCGGGCTGAAAAATACGTGTATATCACAACACCTTATCTAGTGATTGATAATCTGCTGACCGAAGCGCTGACGACTGCCGCCAAAAGTGGTGTGGATGTCCACATCATCACCCCGCATATCCCGGATAAATGGTACGTTCATGAAGTCACCCGTTCCAACTATGCGCGGCTGATGGAGTCCGGCGTGAGGATTTTTGAATACACACCGGGATTTATCCATTCCAAAACCTTTGTCGTGGACGGTGAGTATGCGACGGTGGGGACAGTCAATCTGGATTACCGCAGTCTGTACTTGCATTTTGAAAACGGGATCTGGATGTATCAGTCGCCGTCAGTTCAAGAAGTACTGCAAGACCACTTGCATACAGAGGCACTCAGTCAGGAGATGACTCTTGAGGATGTCCACCGGGTATCTTGGCTGCGGACGATGCTTCGCGCCGTGCTGGGTGTCTTTTCACCGCTACTCTAATAAAAACCAAAGTGTTTTACGGATTGTGCGGTTCATCGTATACTGTAGATAACGGGTAAATAATAAAGAAAAGGACAGTTGAAAATGACACACATCTATTTAGATCATGCTGCAACGACACCGATGCACCCGGCAGTCGTTGATGAAATGACGCGGATTATGACAACCGTTTACGGCAATCCATCCAGTATCCACCAATTCGGGAGACAGGCGCACAGCGAACTGGAAAAAGCGCGGGAGACAGTGGCACAGGCGATTCACGCGGAACCGCAGGAAATCATCTTTAACAGCGGCGGTACCGAAGGGGATAATACGGCCATCATCCAGACTGCTTTAGCCAGAGAACATCTTGGCAAACACATCATAACACTGAACGTCGAGCACAGCGCGGTGCTGAAATCGCTCGCCTTTTTGGCGGCACGGGGGTTTGATATCACTTATCTGCCTGTTGCTGAAGACGGTTCGATTCAAGCGGCAGATGTGGCTGCGGCACTGCGGGATGATACCATACTGGTCACTATGATGTATGGCAACAATGAAACAGGTAATCTTTACCCAATCGCCGAAGTCGGTCAGCTGCTGGCCGCACATCAAGCCTACTTTCACGTGGATGCAGTTCAGGCATTCGGGACGGAAGCAATTGATGTGAAGCAACTGCAGGTGGATTTTTTAAGTGTTTCAGCACATAAAATCAATGGGCCGAAAGGTGTCGGCTTTCTCTATCTGCGCGGCGGCATTTCAATAGAGCCTTATGCCCATGGCGGCGAACAGGAATTTAAAAAAAGGGCCGGCACGGAAAATTTGGCAGGTATCGCCGGACTGGCCAAGGCGGTCCAGCTGCTGGACGATGATGCCAAAGCTGCAAAACGGCAGACGTATCAGCAGTTCAAAGATATCATTTTACAAGAACTGACCGCAGCGCAAATCCCGTTTGAAATCAATGGTGACCCCGCTAACAGTCTGGCGCACATATTGAATCTTTGGGTCAAGGGCATTAAAAACAATGTCCTGCTGTTGAATCTTGATTTGGCAGGTTTTGCTGTTTCGACCGGTTCGGCATGCAGTGCCGGTGATGTCAAGCCTTCGCGGGTCATTGTCGCGCTGCGCGGCGAATCATCGCCGGCGGCTACGGAATCTATCCGTATCAGCTTTGGGCTGGGACTGACTGAGGCGGACATCCGCCGCTTTGCCGCTGAGCTGGTTAAAATCATTACACGTCTCAAGCACCGGTAAAGCATGGCACATCGGCTGGAAATCAGATATAATGAAGTGAAACGTACATGGAGGGGGATTTTAATGGCATTTTTAAAAAAGGCTGCGGTATTAGGCAGCAATGATTACTATGAGGTAAATCCGCAAGCTAAAAAATATTTGTTCAGGGATTACGGGTTTAAGGAAACAGCATCTGGCAATCTGCAGCTGATTCGTCCGTTGGATACGAATCTGCAAAATAAACAGAGCCCGAAATTAAAAATAACAGTGGCGGAAGATTTGCAGACGCTGAAGATGTCCATTACAACAGCTAACGGCATGAAGGCGCTGAATATTTTCAACAGTGCGGCTCATCAAGATAAACAGGAACAATTCAATTATTTAATGGCAGACATGGTTCATGCCGGCTGTCTGGTTAAAAGCGAATAGTCAGTCAAACTGCTGGAAACAATGAAGTCGTTGCGGAAAGGAATGTGACCCATGACGAAGAAAGTGCTCATTATCAATTTTGATATGGAAAGTTTATCATACCAAGCTTTTTCAGAAATAAAAAAATTACATGCTCAGCGGGCAATTGTCGGTGAACAGATGGCAATTATTCATCAGAAAAACGACAACAGCCATCAATTTGAAATCAAGGACTTTATTGATTTCACCGGCAACAATCACACGGCAAAAGACAGCACAATCGGTATGCTTGTCGGCATCCTGATGGGACCGCTCGGACTGCTTTTGGGCTGGTTTGCCGGCAGCATGATCGGTTCTTACCGGGATGCCAAGGAAATCCGCACAGCCAACAGTGTTTTTGAACATTTGGTCAAGAACATTTGCCCCGGTCAGACGGGGGTCATCTTAATTGCGGAAGAAGAAGACAACCGTCCGTTAAATCATATTATTTTTGATAATCTGGGCGGCCACATTGTGCGTCTGGACTATGACGATGTTGCTTCAGAGATGTCGGATGCCAAGGAAATAGAAGAAAGTGCCTGCAACCAGGCACAGCAGAAATGGTCTGACCGGCAACAATTAAAGAGATGACGTGTGTTCCTATGTGAGTCACATAGGAACTTTTTTTTGAATGACGGACGCATGTGGGCTTATATTTGCGAAACAACGTAAAATCCCATACAATAATGACAGAAAATCTCACAGAAAAGTTGGGTAATACATGGAAATACAATTTTTAGGAACAGGTGCAGGTGTGCCGGGAAGATTACGGAACGTCTCAAGCATTGCTTTAAAACTGCTGGATGAAATCAATGAAATCTGGCTGTTTGACTGCGGAGAAGGGACACAGCACCAAATTTTAAAAACGGCGGTCCGCCCCCGTAAAATAAAAAAAATATTCATCACGCATCTGCACGGCGACCATATTTTCGGTCTGCCGGGACTGCTCAGCAGTCGTGCGTTTCAAGGCGGCGATGATGAATTGATGATTTTCGGTCCAAAAGGGATTCAGCAGTTCGTCACAGTTTGTCTTAAGATTTCGGACTCTCATCTGAAATACCCGATCACCTTTGTAGAGATTTCAGAGGCAGGATTGATTTATGACAGCGGGACGTTTCAGGTGTATTGTGATTTTCTGGACCACCGCATTGAATCTATCGGTTACCGGGTTGTCGAAAAAAACCTGCCGGGCGAATTGCAGGCAGCTAAGCTGAAAGAAGCAGGCATTCCGTCCGGTCCGCTTTACGGCAGAATAAAACGCGGGGAAACCGTGGAATTGCCGGACGGCAGACGAATTGACGGCCGTGATTATATCGGTCCTGAGAAAAAGGGGCGGATTGTGACGATTCTTGGCGATACGCGCAAGCATCCTAACAGCGTCAAGCTGGCTAAAGACGCAGATGTTCTCGTTCATGAGAGTACGTTTAGGCAGGATGAAGCGGCACTGGCAAAAAGCTATTATCATGCAACGACCAAGCAAGCTGCCGAAGTTGCTAAGCAGGCTGGTGCCAAGCGTTTGTTTCTGACGCATATCAGCGCCCGTTATATCGGCAAAGAAGCGTTGAAGCTGGAAAAAGAAGCTCAGTCAGTTTTCAAACAGTCAACGATTGTCAACGACCTTGACAGCTTTGACATTCCATTTAAGAAGTAGAGGTATCATTCATGAGACAAAAACATAATAGGCTGGCAAATAAAACCGTCCTGGTCACAGGCGCATCATCCGGCCTAGGCGAACAAATCGCTTATGAAGCAGCAAAACAAGGGGCAGTCGTAATCGTGACCGCACGCAGAGCAGAGTGTCTGAAAGACGTTTCTGCCAAGTGCCGCCGACTCTCTCAGCGGGAATCAGCGTATTATGTCATGAACATAGAGGATTTTGACAGTGTGGAACAGACCAGTACAGCGCTGAAAGACGCTTTCGGCACAGTCGATGTGCTGGTCAATTGTGCCGGTTTCGGTTTGTTTGAACCGTTTCTCGATTTTGACATGACTGCAATGGAGCGGATGTTTCGTGTCAATGTTCTCGGACTGATGTACCTGACACAAAAAATCGGCATCGACATGGCAGCGAGCAGACACGGACACATCATCAATATCAGTTCCCAAGCTGGGAAAATGGCGACGGCAAAATCCACTGTCTACTCAGCCACGAAATTCGCTGTTCTCGGTTTTTCCAATGCCCTGCGGCTTGAACTGAAGCCTTTGGGTGTTCATGTGACAACAGTCAATCCCGGGCCCATCCGGACAGATTTTTTCCAGATTGCTGATAAAAGCGGCACTTATTTGCAGGCAGTTGACCGCTTTTTGCTGGAGCCGCAGCCGTTGGCCCGGAAAATTGTCAGCATCATGGGAACGCCCAAACGCGAAGTCAATGCGCCGTTCATTATGGAAGCCGCCAGCAAAGCTTACACGTTGTTTCCAACTATCGGCGATTTTCTTGCGCAAACGATTTTCAACAAGAAATGAGGTAAAAACTAATGAAACGGACTTGGATAACCATCGCTTTCGTGGTAATCTTATTTATCATCGTATTGTTCTCCGTTGTCAATGCACAACCTGTTGTCATCAACTTCGGCTTTACGAAGGTGAATCTGCCGCTGGTCCTTGTCATTCTGGGCTCTTTTCTCGTTGGCGCGCTTTTTTCAGCGGTGTTCATGGGCGTCGGTTATTTCCAAAAGAAGCGCCAAATCAAGGACTTGAACCAGCAGCTCTATCAAGCTGAACAGACCGCAGCCGAACAAATCAGAGAAGCGTCTTCTGACCGGGAAGCATCGCTTTTGGCCCAGATCGAAGCACAAGAGAACGAACTGTCGGAGCTGCGCCAGTTGCTGTCAGCGGATTTTCTGGATAATGATTATTTATCCTAGCGGTGAGTCGATGAAAATTAATTTTCTTATAAACTAGTCAAATAATTCATGGATTCTTATGAATTTATGGCTATACTAATAAGCAGGACAAGAACTAGAAAAGAGATGAAAAATGGAAAGACTTGAGCGTTCTACAACAAAACAAATTGACTACGGCGTGCTGCTGCCTGTGTTTATTCTCTCAGTTATCGGGATGCTTTCTTTATATGTTGCTCTTAGTAACGACCCGGCTCAAAAAAATGTGGTTACGAATCTGTTGTCTCAAGGGCTGTGGTATGTAGTTGGGAGCGTCATGATTTTTATCGTGATGCAGTTTAACTCGAAAGCAATCTGGAAGTTGACACCAGCGGTCTATACGTTGGGACTGGGAGTGATGACAGCCCTTTTGTTTTTTGGTGATAAAGATATGGCCACATTGACCGGTTCTTTAAACTGGTTCAGAGTAGGGCAATTTACTTTTCAGCCTTCCGAGCTAATGAAGATAGCCTATATTTTGATGTTGGCTTATGTCGTTACTCACCACAACATCGCGTATCGGGAGCGTGATTTGCGTTCGGACGGGCGCCTTATTTTAAAGATGGGCTTAGTAACTCTGCCGATTATTGTGTTGCTTCTGCTTCAAAAAGATTTGGGAACGATGCTGGTGTTTATTGCCATTTTAGGCGGTGTTTTCTTGATGTCCGGCATCTCGTGGAAGATTATTATTCCGACTGTCATCGCTTTTGCCTTGTTGTGTGCGGGATTGATTTTTCTAGTCACTACCGACAGCGGCCGGGAATTTTTAAAGATTTTCGGGGCAAAAGAATATCAGTTTAGGAGAATCGATGCTTGGATCGATCCGTTTTCTGATGCGACTTCCAGTAGCTATCAGCAGGCGAATGCTTTGCTGTCTATTGCGTCGGGAGGGATTTTCGGAAAAGGATTCAACGTGGTGGAAGTGAACGTGCCCGTCCGCGAATCCGACATGATTTTCACCGTCATTGGTGAAAACTTCGGCTTTGTAGGCAGTTGCTTTGTCATCTTTTTATACTTCATTTTGATTTACCGCATGATTCGTGTCTGCTTTGATACAAACAATGAGTTCCATTCGTATATCGCCACAGGTATCATCATGATGATTTTATTTCATGTGTTTGAAAACATTGGCGCCAATATCGGTCTGCTGCCGCTGACAGGTATCCCGCTGCCGTTCATCAGCCAGGGCGGATCCTCGCTGATAGGCAATATGCTGGGTATCGGTCTGATACTCTCCATGCGCTACAATCATTCAGTGAAAGAAATAGATTATTGAAAGAACACCTTGCAACAACGGTTCGTCCGTCCTGTTGCAAGGTGTTCTTTTTTTTGAGCCATACTCTTATTTGTCGGCAAACAGCATGCCGGCCTGTTTTTCATTAATATGAAAGACCGTCTGGCCATCATTGATTGTGAAACTGATAATCTCATTGAATGCATCTTTGTTTTGAATCGTCAACTTGTCGCCCACTTGCAAATTGATGGATGCCAGAAATTCCAACAGACTGGCTGTATCGACAACCCGCTTCAGTGTGACCGTCTGCCCGGGTATATAGCTGGTCAGCGGTGTCGTATACAGCTCGTTGTAGTGTGTCTCTGTCGGGATTATCCCGCCATGAGGACAAGTCTTCGGTTCGCCGAGGAAATGATACAGCTTAGAAAAGAAAACCGTGTCTTTGATGTGCTCCATCTCCTCGGACAAGCGGTGCAAGTCCAGCAGAGAATACCCGAGTTTTTCAAACAGAAAGGTCTCGATGATCCGGTGGTTGCGAATCACTTGGATGGTGTGATTGCGTCCGGTTTCTGTCAATTTTGCTCCGGTATAAGGTTTGTAATCCAGCAATCCGTCAGCCTGCAGTTTTTCAACCATCTCGGTGACGGAAGCAGGCGATACATTCAAGGTATTTGCCAATATTTTGTTCGGCACGTATGCATCGACGCCGTTATTTTCGTAAATTGCCTTTAAATAGTCTTCTTTGTTGCTTGATGACGTGTTCATGACATACTCCTCCTACTTAGTATCATTATAAAAATGACACGATACTTTATTTTATCATATTTTGGACAACACACGAAATAATTGAAAAATATCTAGTCATCCGGCAGTCTTTTTTTAAAAGGTCTGTGATATACTATTCATGAGTTATCAAACATGAGGGGGAGACATATGACGATTTTTTATTGGTATCCAAGATGAAGCACATGCAAGAAAGCCAAGGCTTGGCTTGATGAACACGATATTGTGTATGAGCTCAGAGATTTGATAGAGGATACACCTTCAAAAGAGACCATCCAACACTGGCTGCAGACCGACCGCTACACGGTCAGACGGTTCTTTAATACAAGCGGCATCAGATATAGGGAGATGGGTTTGAAGGACAAGGTAGACTCATTATCCCATGAAGAAGCCGCCGAACTGTTGTCCTCAGACGGCATGTTGATTAAACGCCCTGTGCTTATCACAAACGGGTTGATTCAACTGGGATTCAAGGTGTCAGAGTATGAACTGTTGTTTGGCAAGGAGGAAGGCAAATGAACGAGCAAAATTTGTGGATAGATGAAACTGACGGTGTGGTGACACTGGGTCTGACCAGCGAGGCTCAGGAAGAACTGGGGAAAATCAATTTTGTGACTTTCCCGGAAATAGGTGCGGTTCTGCAAAAAGGCGAAGCATTTATTGAAATGGAAGCTGAAAAAGCAGTCATTGAATATGTTGCGCCGCTTTCCGGAACGGTGCTTGAAATTAATGAAGAAGCGAAAAATAATCCGGCGGTGCTGGACAGCGAGGATGTCAAACAGGCATGGCTCGTCCGGCTGCAAAAAGCCTAATGCGGTTATCGGTTATCAATACCAGCAGATAACAGAAACATTTAAGTAAAGTAGAGACAGCGGCTCTACTTTTTTTGTGTCTTATGGGCAGTTTTTTTCAGCGAGAGATTACCTTATAAATGTTCTCAATCAGCATAAATTTTATGGTAAAATCAAGTAAAAGAAAAACATTTAAAACACAAAAGCCAATCATAAATAAATCTTTAAGAGCTGGCGAACTGACATTTTACCAGTAGTGGACAAGGCGAATTTGCTCAGTAACTATCAATTGGGAATATGCTGGTTTAGTACCATCCGTGACTTTCGGGAAACGAATCTTTTTTTAAAGTGAACCGTTTAATTTTGTCAAATACAGTTCTAAAGTTAGTATAAGCATAATGAAATAATAGCATGAAATTGACTGATAAATATTTTGCCAGACGTTTATTTATCAGATGTTTATTGTAGAAGTAATACCAAAGACGAGCTTTCCCGTGATTGAAAGAGGAGAAAAAATGAAAAAAAAGAGGATTGTTCTAGCTGTTTTCTGTCTAACAGCGGGCATCACTATCACAGGCTGTAAAGAAACTGAGAATCAGAAACTAGTCAAAGATTCGCGAAAAGAAGTTCTGCAAATCTATGATGCAGATGATAAACTATTTGACGCAGAAAATCATGCACTTGCCACACTGACCGATGTGTACACCTCTGACTATACAGTGGAAGATTGGGTTGTCACTGATGTCAAGGAACCAGCTGGAATCGTCTGCAGAGACAATGAGGTGATTATTTCTGACAGGAAAAATGATTGCCTGATAAAAGCTGATTATGATGGCAATGTCCTTAAAAAAATCGGACAAACCGGCAGCGGTAAAAGTGAATTTCTGTCACCGGGTGCTATCGCAGAGTATGATAATGAAGTGTATGTCATCGATCAGGGGAATAATCGAGTGCAAGTATTCGATACGGATTTATCATATGTGAGAGAAGTAAAATTAAAGGATAAAACGAAGAGTGATCCGCACTTTGAGCCAAACCGCATTTCAGTGAATCATGAAGGGTTATATGTCACAAGTCTCTTATTGAGTGACGAAGGAGCTGTCGACAATTATATGGATGGTCAATCGAAAGAGGCAGGTAAAAATTTTATCGGTACATCTTCTAGGTATAACAACAATATCTATTTAATCAATTCAATGGTCCGCTATTACGACAAAAAAGAGGATAGCTTTGGTGCTCGAGGTGGAGGACCAGAATGGCTGATAAAAATCAAAAACGATACTATTGAAAAAGTATGTGAACTGCCTCAGGGACTCTATATCACAGACTTTGCCTTGGATGACAAGGGGATCGTTTGCCTTTCTGGATCAGGAGAGGGCGTGTATCGCTTGAACTGGCAAGGGGAGTACGTTGAAACATTTGCTTACATCAAGGGCCTGAACGATGAACTAGTCCCACAACTGTCAATCACGAAGGAGCAGGAGCACTATATCGCAATGCCGGAGGCCGGAAAAATAGTAAAATGCTATAAAAGCAATTGATGGAACAACTGGCGTTTCGGGCAATCATCAACGGACCGGCTGTTTTACTGGTCGATGAGCCGACCGGGAATCTCGATCAGGAAAACTCAAAGATCGTGATGGTGCTTCTCTCCAGCCTGAACGAGCAGGGGCTGGCCAAATACAGTTCGCGCATCATTGATATGCAGGACGGGCATATTACAGAAAAAGCAATCAGTTGAAGCAACACTTAAAAAGCGCATGAAAAAACGATTTTTCATTTTTTCATGCGCTTTTTAAAACTGACATTTCCATTTTGTTACTTGGCGTCGATATAATTGTACAGTGTGTATTTTGAGATATTAAAAAAGTTAGCGATTTTATCCCCCGATTTGGTCACTAAGAAGGCGCCTTTGTCATTCAAAAACTGGATACATCTTATTTTGTCCTCTTTTGTCATCATCGCAACCGGTTTTCCTACGAGTTTGACGGATTCTTCAATCAAGTCGTCAAGCAGTTCATTAATGTTTTGAGGAATATAATCAGGTTCTCTGTCCTTATCCTCGTCATCGTGAATCGAAATGAAAGAAGAAATGGTTTCGGAAGCAGCTGCTAAAGCGCTGATGTCATAGTTGATTGCAAAAATATACTCGACTTTGCCTTCCTCATCTTTGAAATAGACTGTACTTGATTTGAGAATTTTTCCATCATGGGTACGTGTAAAATAATTGACATGGTCATTGAGCGATCCTGCCTGCTTTTTGAGTGCTTCCAGCACAATCTGGGAAGGACCATCGCCAACCTGACGGGAAGACACATGCCCATTTTCGATAGAAATGACAGTGTTGTTTATGTTATCCTCGTTAATTCTATGGATAACAACTTCACAATTTTGTCCGAACTGGCCTGCTATAGCCTTGGAAATTTTTGACAAAAAATTGAATTTTTCATCTGGAAGCATAAACTCCCTCCTCCTTCTGACTGTAACTCCCTACATTACAACCTAGTATCTTAGATTATGATAGCACGCAAATACACTTCTGACAAGGATTAAGAAAAAACTAAAAAATATTTTTTAGCTAGCATTGTTTTTTTTCAGGCTAAGTGATATACTTTGATTGTATGAAAATCACGGTCGCATGAAATGGCTTTTTAACTGGTAAAGTGAATGTTGTCTGTGTGAATAAAATAACTATGATTCATTGTGTTTTGATTGTAAGCGTTTGCTTTTGTATGTGAAAATAATAACACAGGAGGATATTGTATGTTACTAATTGGAAATGGAAAACTCATTACTCGAAACCCGGAACAAATGCTGATAGAGGATGGTTGTGTGGCTATTGAAGGCACGCAGGTCAAACAAGTTGGCATAACAAAAGACGTGAAAGCTTCCTACCCTGACGCCGATTTTATTGATGCGAAAGGCAAGCTGATCATGCCCGGCTTCATCAACATGCACAATCATATTTACAGCACATTTGCCAGAGGCCTGAGCATTAGGGGCTATCATCCGAAAAATTTTATGGATATCCTGAGAGACCAGTGGTGGCGCATTGACAGCGAACTGAATCTGAAAGACTGCTACCACAGTGCGGCAACAGCGTATTTGGACAGTGTCAAAAATGGCGTCACGACAGTCTTTGACCACCATGCAAGCTATGGTGAAGTGTCAGGCAGTTTGGCAGAATTGTCCCGTGCTGCTGATGAAATCGGTGTGAGAACATGTCTCTGTTATGAAGTTTCCGACCGCAATGGTGAAGAACAGATGAAACAAGCTGTTAAGGAAAATGCTGATTTTATCCAGGCAGCCGCATCCCGTACCGACGACATGCAAAAGGCGATGATGGGCATGCATGCTTCGTTCACCCTCTCCGATGCTTCCATGGCGCTATGCAAAGAACAGACTCCAGATGGTATCGGTTATCACATACACGTCGCCGAAGGCATGGACGATTTATATGATTCATTGAAAAAATACGGCAAGCCGATTGTCAACCGCCTGTTTGAACTTGGGTTGTTAGGTGAAAAAACCATGCTGGGACACTGCATTTATATCGATCCGCGGGAAATGGACATTATTCGCGAAACAGACACAATGGTCGTCACCAATCCTGAGTCCAACATGGGTAACGCTGTCGGCTGTCCGCCGGCCATGAAAATGTTCAACGAGTTCGGCATTATGATGGGGCTGGGAACAGACGGTTATACCAATGATATGACCGAATCATTCAAGGTCGCCAACATCATCCACAAGCATCATCTGGTTGATCCGAATGCGGCTTGGAGCGAAGTACCGGCCATGCTGTTTGACAATAATCCTAAAATGGCTAACCGTTACTTTGACAAACCGCTTGGCGTCATTAAGGAAGGCGCCTCTGCCGATATTATCGTAGTGGATTACCACTCGCCGACACCGATTACCGAGAACAACATCAACAGCCACATCCTGTTCGGTGTCAATGGACGTGCAGTGACCGACACAATTATCAACGGTACCGTCAGAATGAAAGACCGGGAAATGGTCGGTATAGACGAGGAAAAAATTTATGCCGATGCACAAGCACAGGCACATGATTTGTGGAAGCGCATCAACGGCTAAATCAATTTCGGATAAGAGAGGGTATAGAACATGAGCGATATAATGCATCCAATTTCAATTGACGCGCTATTCAATTGGATTATGAAGGAATACCAAGACGAACAGAAAATTTTTGGTATCAGAAAATTTTTCAAAGCCGACCCGGACAAGTCAGTTTCGCTTTTCGGCGAAACGATGGAAGTGCCGTGCGGTCCTGCTGCCGGCCCGCATACGCAACTCACGCAAAATATTGTGGCGTCCTATTTGACGGGATCGCGCTTCTTTGAAGTAAAGACCGTCCAAGTGCTGGACGGTGAAGATTTGCCGGTAGCTAAACCGTGTATCACTGCTGCCGATGAAGCCTATAACTGCGAGTGGTCGACAGAACTGCGTGTACCTCAAGCGTACGATGAGTATGTGAAAGCCTGGTTCCTGTTAAAAATTTTAAGCAAGGAATTAGGTTTGGGGTCTGAAAACGGGTTCATCTTCAATATGAGTGTCGGGTACGATTTGGCAGGTATCAAGTCCGAAAAAGTGGACAAGTATATCGTTGATATGCAGGATGCCAGCCGTACACCGATTTGGGAAGAATGCCGCCAAACAGCGTACAATTACTTGCCGCATTTCAAACACATTGACCGCGAGTACATCGATTCAATTTCACCAAATGTCTGCCGCTCGATTACGCTTTCCACGCTTCACGGCTGTCCGCCGGAAGAGATTGAGCGCATCTCGAATTATTTATTGGAAGAAAAAGGATTGAATACATTCATCAAATGCAATCCGACCATGCTTGGTTACGATTATGCACGCAGCACGCTGGACGCGCTGGGCTTCGATTATATTCAATTCGATGACCACCATTTCAAAGAAGACCTCCAATTTGAAGATGCCGTGCCGATGCTTCAGCGTTTGCAGGCAAAGGCTGACAAGCTTGGTCTGAGTTTTGGTGTGAAGCTGACAAATACCTTCCCGGTAGATGTCGCAGCTGACGAACTGCCGAGTGAAGAAATGTACATGTCGGGCCGTTCATTGTATCCGCTCAGTATTTCATTAGCGAAAAAGCTGTCGGACGTTTTCGACGGCAAACTGCAAATTTCTTATTCCGGCGGGGCGGATGTTTTCAATGTGCGGGAAATTTTTGATGCAGGTATCTGGCCGATTACGGTAGCTACCACACTGTTGAAACCGGGCGGCTATCAGCGGATGAACCAGATTGCAAATTTACTGAGTGATGCGGATTATCCTGATGCCGTCAATGTGAACAGTGCCCATTTGGCAAAACTGGTCGAAAAAGCTAAGGACACCGCCCGCTACCGGAAGTCGGTCAAATTGCCGGCCAGTCCTAAACTCAAAGAGCAGGTGCCGCTGACCAATTGCTACACGGCGCCGTGCCGCGGAGGCTGTCCGATATCGCAGGATATCCCGGCTTATCTCCGCTATGTGACCGAGGGCAGATATTTCGAAGCGATGCAGGTAATCGTGGATAAAAACCCGCTGCCATTCATCACTGGTACGATATGTGCCCATCCGTGCATGGAAAAGTGTACCCGTCAATTTTATGAGGACTCCATCCACATCCGGGCAGCCAAGCTTGAAGCTGCTGAAAATGCTTATGATGAGTATCTTGCCTCACTGACTAAGCCGTCACTCAAAGCTGATGCACCAAAAACAGCTGTTGTCGGCGGAGGACCGGCAGGTATTTCGGCGGGTTTCCTGCTTGCACGAGAAGGGATGCCTGTCACTGTGTTTGAAAAAGCGGACCAGCCGGGCGGCGTGTGCAGTCAAGTAGTTCCTGAGTTCCGGATTTCGATGGCATCGGTACAGCGGGATGTTGATTTGGCAAAATTCATGGGCGCAGAATTCAAAACAGGGCAAGCCGCACCGAGTCTCGCTGAACTACGTGCACAAGGCTACACTAATGTTATTTACGCAATCGGTGCCTGGCAACCGGGTGTGCTGCACTTGGAAGCCGGTTCCTCGTTGAATGCCATCAAATTTTTAGTGGCCAACCGCCAAAATCCGACAGACAATCCTTACGGTGAACACATCATCGTCATCGGCGGCGGCAACACGGCGATGGACTGCGCCCGTGCGGCCAAGCGATTGCCGGGCGTAAAAGAAGTGTCTGTCGTTTATCGCCGTGACAAACGCAATATGCCGGCAGATGAAGAAGAATTGTATCTGGCACTTGAAGACGGCGTTAAATTCAGAGAATTATTGGCGCCTGTCAAACATGTGGACGGTATTTTGACCTGCGAAAAGATGCGGCTGGGTGACAGAGATGCGTCAGGCCGCCGACGCCCTGTGCCGACTGGTGAGTTTATCGACATGCCTGCTGATCAGCTGATTGCGGCAGTGGGAGAGAAAGTCGACACAGCATTTTATCAGGAAATAGGGATACAGACAAACCAATACGGTTATGTTGTTGCACAACCGGATACGCTGAAAACTAATCTGGAAAATGTCTATGTGATCGGCGACGCTTACCGCGGGCCGGCCACAATTGTTGAAGCCATTGCCGATGCCACGAAAGCAGTCAGCAATATTTGCGAGATTCATAATAAACATTATGAACAGGTCAACATCAATCCTGATGTGGATAAAGTCCGGCAAAAACGCGGCGACATGCAGCTGCCGGGATGCACCATGAATCAGGCGGGACGGTGTCTGGAGTGTTCCACTATTTGCGAATCCTGTATGGATGTATGTCCTAACCGTGCGAACATAGTCGTTATTGTGAATGGTGCACCGCAAATCGTTCACGTTGACAGAATGTGCAACGAGTGCGGCAACTGCGAAACCTTCTGCCCGTATTCAAGTGCGCCTTACAAAGATAAATTTACTATTTTCACCAGTGCGGAGGACTTTGCAGACAGCACCAATTCCGGTTTTTATCTGGAAAATGCTGAAACCGGCGACTGCCGCGTCAGATTATGGGGCACTGTTTCAACGGTGAACCTGAATGAAGCAACAGCTACTATTCCAACAGATATTTTTGAAATGATGCAGACGATTGTAGCAGATTATCACTACACATTACAGCTATAAACCAGCTGAATCGGCTGTTTCGTTCTGATGGAGGACGACAATATGTCAATATTATTAAAAGGCGGTACAGTCGTGTCGGCTCACGGCAGACGCCAACTGGATGTACGATTGTCAGACGGTAAAATAATCGAGGTCGGCGGGAATCTTCTTGAAGAAGACTCCCGTGTCGAAGATGTGACCGGACGGTTTCTGCTGCCGGGCTTTATTGATGCGCATACGCATTTAGAATTGAATAACGGTCCCGGAACTCAAGGGACAGCAGATAATTTTGCAACCGGCAGCCGAGCGGCAGTTGCCAAAGGAACCACGACAGTGATTGATATGGCAACGCCGGATCAAGGGGGCACACTTCAGTCATGCCTGGCAACATGGAACCGGCTGGCTGAAAACAAAAGCAGCTGCGACTACACTTACCACATGTCGGTGATTGACTGGCATGCAGGAACTGCAGATGAAATCAAAGCCATGTTCAATCAGGGGATTACCTCGTTTAAGATGTATCTGGCTTATGATAATCTGCGGGCAAGCGACTCCGAGTTGTATGAAGCAATGCTGGTGATCAAAAAATACGGCGGCATGCTGGGGGTTCACTGTGAAAATGGCGAACTGGTCAATGAAATGATTGCCAAGCTCGTTGGCGAGGGGAAGCTGACACCTTATTATCATCCCTTATCCCGTCCCAATGCACTGGAGGCAGAAGCAGTTACGCGTTATTTGACCATTGCTAAAATGGCGGAATTGCCGGTCAATATCGTGCATCTCAGCACAAAAGAAGGGTTGGAGGCCGTCCGACGTGCCCGCCAGGCCGGACAGCAGGTATTTGTGGAAACGTGTCCGCAATACTTGGTGTTGGATGATCATCTGTATGATTTGCCGGATTTTGAAAGTGCGAAGTATGTCTGTTCACCGCCCTTGCGCAGTGTCGCTGACCAAGAAGCACTTTGGCTCGGCATACAGCACAATGACATCGACACCGTGTCAACAGATCATTGCAGTTTTAATTTCCACGGGCAAAAAGACCTCGGGAAAGCTGACTTCAGTAAAATACCCAATGGTATGCCGGGTGTTGAAACGAGACCGGAGCTGATATATACCTATGGCGTAGCCAAAGGGCGAATCACGCTGGAAAAAATGGTCGCGCTGTTATCAGAAAATATCGCCAGGCAATTTCATTTATTTCCGCAAAAAGGCGTGATTCAGCCGGGGAGCGACGCAGATATCGTTGTGTGGGACCCGAACGTCCAATCCGTTATTTCTCATACGACACAATTGCAAAATGTCGACTATACGCCGTACGAAGGCATGGCAACAATCGGCGCTCCTGAAAAAGTTTATTTACGGGGAATCAAAGTGGCAGAAAACGGGCAAGTCTTAATTGAAAAACAAGGAAAATTTGTGTACCGTCACACAAAAAATCAACCGGATTAGCCTGATTAACGACTGTTTAACGGCTGGGTTGCGGGTTTTCCGCAACCCGGAAAAATAGATATTGGAGGAAGATTCATTGGAAAAAA
The DNA here is from genome assembly GCF_003987655.1 of Vagococcus acidifermentans. Taxonomy (GTDB): domain Bacteria; phylum Bacillota; class Bacilli; order Lactobacillales; family Vagococcaceae; genus Vagococcus_B; species Vagococcus_B acidifermentans. The sequence goes on from NZ_NGKC01000006.1 coordinate 100,030, forward strand.
TTAAATGGGCAAATAATGAGATGCCTAAGACAGATGATCAGTATTTTTCACTGATGGGAGACGAGAAAATCCAAAAAGCACTGGCATTTCACCGTAGTTTTCCACAGTACAGCGAAACACCGCTGGCAAAATTAAACCAAATGGCCGCGTACCTTGGGCTGGGGGATATTTTCATAAAGGATGAATCCTATCGATTCGGCTTAAATGCATTCAAAGTGCTTGGCGGCTCTTTTGCGATGGCCAACTATATTGCCGACAAGCTTGGAAAAGATGTGTCAGAGCTGACTTATGATGTATTGACTTCCGACGCGCTGAGAGACGAATTTGGACAGGCGACATTTTTCACCGCAACTGACGGCAATCACGGCCGCGGTGTTGCATGGGCGGCGAATAAGCTCGGCCAAAAAGCAGTTGTTTTGATGCCTAAAGGTACAACTCAGACACGCCTTGAAAATATTCAAAAAGAAGGCGCCACAGTGACGATTGAAGAGGTCAATTACGATGAGTGTGTCCGTATGGCAAATGAGATGGCCGAAAATACCGAAAACGGCGTGATGGTTCAGGATACGGCTTGGGAAGGCTACGAAAAAATTCCGACTTGGATCATGCAAGGCTACGGCACAATGGCACTGGAATCCTCCAGACAGCTGGAAGAAGCAGGAAAAGACCGTCCAACGCACGTATTCGTGCAAGCAGGTGTCGGCAGTCTGGCAGGTGCAGTGGTCGGTTACTATGCGAATAAATACCCAGATAATCCGCCTAAGATGATCGTAATGGAGGCAGAGGCAGCCGATTGCTTGTATCAATCAGCCATTGCCAAAGACGGCAAAATCCGGTTTGTGACCGGCGACTTGCAGACGATTATGGCAGGTCTGGCCTGTGGAGAACCAAACACGATTTCGTTCGACATTTTAAAAAATCACGTGGACTGTTTCGTCTCCTGCCCGGATTGGGTGGCTGCTTACGGCATGCGTCTCTTGGGAGCACCGCTGAAAGGCGACCCGCAAGTCATCTCCGGTGAATCTGGTGCTGTCGGCATGGGATTGCTGGCAGCCATCATGCAAAATGAGGAGTACAAAGAATTGAAAGAAGCGCTTGAGCTGGATGAGCACTCTACTGTTGTGATGTTTTCAACAGAAGGCGACACTGATCCGGATCATTATAAAAAAATTGTATGGGGGAAAGAATAATGGATTTTAATGCAATCAAAGAAGCTGCACAAGCATACGAAAAGGATATGACAAAATTTTTACGCGATTTAGTCAATATACCGGGCGAAAGTGCTGAAGAAGGTCCCAAAATGGCCAGAGCCAGAGAGGAAATGGAAAAACTGGGCTTTGATAAAGTTGAAGTCGATCCTCAAGGCAACTTGTTGGGCTACATGGGGACTGGTGAGACACTGATTGCGTTTGACGGTCATATCGACACAGTCGGTATCGGCGAGCGTTCTAACTGGAAATTCGACCCGTATGAAGGGTATGAAACAGATGAAGAAATCGGCGGACGCGGTACGTCTGATCAAGAAGGCGGTATCGTATCAGCCGTTTACGGGGCAAAAATCATGAAAGATTTGGGTCTGCTGTCTGATCAGTACACTGTGCTGGTTGCTGTCACTGTGCAGGAAGAAGATTGCGACGGTTTATGCTGGCAATACATCATCAAAGAAGACAAAGTTCGTCCGGAATTTGTTGTTTCCACAGAGCCGACGGATGGCGGTATTTACCGCGGACAACGCGGACGGATGGAAATCCGTGTTGACGTCAAAGGTGTATCAAGCCACGGTTCAGCTCCGGAGCGCGGCGACAACGCGATTTACAAAATGGCAGATATTTTACAAGATGTACGGGCACTGAACAACAATGGCGATACAGAAAGCACAGCCATCAAAGGGTTGGTTAGAATGCTTGATGAAAAATACAATCCGGAATGGCAGGAAGCGCGCTTCTTGGGCCGCGGTACAGTCACCGTCTCTCAGATTTACCATTCATCGCCTAGCCGCTGTGCGGTGGCTGACGGCTGTACGGTATCACTCGATCGCCGTATGACGGCCGGCGAAACATGGGAAAGCTGTCTGGAAGAGATTCGCAATTTGCCGGCAGTGAAGAAGTATGGCGATGACGTGACGGTTTCCATGTATGATTACGACCGTCCATCATATACCGGACTAGTTTACCCGATCGAATGCTACTTCCCGACATGGGTGATTCCAGAAGACCATGATGTTACCAAGGCATTAATGGAAACCCACGAACAATTATTCGGTACCGAGCGTCAAGGGTCAGAAGGCACAGTTAAGATGCGCCAATCACGTCCGCTGCTTGACAAATGGACGTTCTCAACTAACGGCGTGACCATCATGGGGCGTAACGGCATCCCATGTATCGGTTTTGGCCCGGGAGCAGAAGCTCAGGCCCATGCCCCAAATGAAAAAACTTGGAAAGAAGATTTAGTGCGTTGTGCCGCTTTCTATGCAGCGTTGCCTAGTATTTATATGAAACATAAACAATAAATGAGGAGCCTAAAAAAATATGACAACTTTACAGGATTTTATTGAGAAACTGGACCAACTTGATTTTGAAAACATGTACGACAATGATTTCTTTCTGACATGGGAGAAAACACCGGAAGAATTGGAAGCAGTCTTCACAATCGCCGATACATTGCGTTACATGAGAGAAAATAATATTTCGACTAAAATTTTTGACAGCGGCTTAGGTATTTCGCTGTTTCGCGACAATTCTACCCGTACGCGCTTCAGTTTTGCGTCAGCTTGCAACCTGCTTGGGTTAGAAGTTCAAGATTTGGACGAAGGCAAGAGTCAAATCTCCCACGGTGAAACAGTCCGTGAGACAGCCAATATGATTTCCTTTATGGCTGATGTGATAGGAATTCGCGATGATATGTTTATCGGAAAAGGCAATGCCTACATGCACGAAGTAGCAGATTCTGTCAAAGAAGGCCATGATGACGGTGTGCTGGAACAGCGTCCAACGCTTGTCAACTTACAATGTGACATCGACCACCCGACGCAGTCAATGGCGGATGCGCTTCATCTAATCCATGAATTCGGCGGCATTGAAAACTTGAAAGGCAAGAAAATCGCCATGACTTGGGCCTACTCGCCTTCATACGGCAAACCGCTGTCTGTTCCTCAAGGCATTGTCGGTTTAATGACAAGACTGGGAATGGATGTTGTGCTGGCTCATCCGGAAGGTTATGAAATCATGCCGGAAGTAGAAGAAGTTGCCAAACGCAACGCTGCTGAAACAGGCGGCTCGTTCACAAAAACCAATTCAATGGCTGAAGCATTCAAAGATGCAGACATTGTGTATCCGAAAAGCTGGGCACCGTTTGCTGCCATGGAAAAAAGAACGGAACTTTACGGCAAAGGTGATTTTGACGGTATCGACAAGCTGGAGCAGGAGCTGCTGGCACAAAACGCCAACCACACCGACTGGGAATGTACAGAAGAACTGATGGCAACGACCAAAGACGGCAAAGCTCTTTACATGCACTGCCTGCCGGCGGACATTACAGGTGTCAGCTGTGATCAGGGTGAAGTGGCAGCGTCTGTCTTTGACCGCTACCGGGTGCCGTTGTACAAAGAGGCCAGCTATAAACCATATATCATTGCAGCGATGATTTTCCTGAGCAAAGTGAAGGCACCTCAAGATGTCTTGAAAAAACTTGCCGAAAAGGGGACACCAAGAGAATTTCATAAATAAACGTTGTGCCGTCACGGTTCAGTGACTGCAGCTCATTTAATCACTCACTTTCAGCAGTTATGATGTTAATAATGTGCAGGACTGCGGGCCTGGCCAGACCTGCTGAAAGTGGGTGTTTGTGATTTTTAGAGAATGTAAGGAGTGGATAATATGGCAAAACGCGTTGTTGTTGCTTTAGGCGGCAATGCCCTCGGAAACAATCTGAACGAGCAGATGACTGCTGTTAAACACACATCTCAAGCGATTGCGGACTTGATTGAAGCCGGCTATGAGGTCGTCCTCTCTCACGGAAATGGTCCTCAGGTAGGGATGATTCAACTGGCAATGGAGGAGCTGAGTTTGAAACAGCCGGAAAAATATCCGACCGTGCCTTTGTCAGTTTGCGTGGCAATGAGTCAGAGCTATGTGGGGTATGATTTGCAGAACGCCTTACGGGAAGAACTGCTGAACAGAGGCATCACTTGCCCGGTTGCAACTGTCATCACACAAGTCGCAGTCGACCCGACTGACAAAGCTTTTGAGCGACCTACAAAACCGATTGGCCGTTTTATGTCAAAGGAAGAAGCAGACCGGCTTGTGCAGGAAAAAAACATTACGGTAATGGAAGATGCCGGCCGCGGATACCGGCAAGTCGTGGCATCGCCAAAACCGACAGAGATTATTGAAATCGAAACAATCAAAGCTTTGATTGATGCCGGTCAGACGGTCATTGCTTGCGGCGGCGGGGGGATTCCGATTGTTAAAGAGAACGCCAATCACTTGAAGGGCGTCGGGGCTGTCATCGACAAAGATTTTTGCAGCGAGATATTGGCAGAAGCAGTGGATGCCGATTTCCTGATTATTTTGACAGCTGTGGAAAAGGTCTGCATTAATTACGGCAAACCAGATCAGCAGGCACTTTCTTCTGTAAGCGTTCACGAAATGGAAAAATTAGCGGAAGAGGGTCATTTTGCACCAGGCTCAATGCTGCCTAAAGTTGAAGCAGCTATTAAATTCGCCAAATCCAAGCCGGGGAGAAAAACACTTATTACGTTACTGGAAAAAGCGCATGACGGCATTGAAGGGAAAACAGGGACGTTGATCCGGCATTAGTCTATTTGAAAGGGATGAAACAATGAGCAACAAGCAAATCAACTCACAAAGTGCACCAGCCGCTGTGGGGCCTTACTCGCATTCGGTGTTGGCGGGCAATACATTGTATGTATCAGGTCAATTGGGGCTAGACCCAGTGACAGGAGAATTGAAGACAGATATTTCAACTCAGACAATTCAAGCGTTGGATAACTTGGGCAGCATCTTAACAACAGCAGGTATGTCTTACATTGACGTGGTCAAAACGACAATCTTTTTGACGGACATGTCGGATTTTGCGACCGTGAATGATATTTACGGCATTTATTTTTCCGAGGCATTACCGGCACGTTCCTGTATCCAAGTGTGTGAATTACCAAAAGGCGGACTTGTGGAAGTTGAAGCTGTAGCCGTTAAGTAACTATTAGCGGCTGCACTGTCAGCTAAACTCAAAAATTTAGCTGCATACAATGAATTGAAGGAGTGAGATTGCATGAAAGAAGAGAAAGATGCACTGTTTAAGTATGATGACAAGCCGGCTTTAAAGGATATTATCCCCATGGGGCTCCAGCACGTGGTAGCCGCAGTTGTCGGAATTGTGACTCCAGGTATCATGATTGCCGGGGTGTCAGGATTGAATCAGAGTGATACGACATTGATGATTCAGACCTCACTGCTTTTTTCCGGTATTGCGACACTGGTACAGGTTTTTCAGCCGTTCGGCATTGTCGGCTCGCGTCTGCCGGTGATGATGGGGGCCAGTTTTGCCTACGTGCCGGTACTGATGACTATCGGAGCGGACTTTGGTATCGCAACGATTTTCGGCGCCCAACTGATTGGCGGAGTGGTTGTTATTTTAATCGGCTTTTTCATCAAAAAAATACGCATACTTTTTCCGCCATTAGTCACTGGGACAGTTATTTTGAGCATCGGGTTATCACTTTTTCCAGTAGCGATTAAATACATGGCTGGAGGCGCCAGCAGCGATAATTTCGGTTCTCTGCAAAATTGGCTCGTCGCACTCGTTACCTTTGGCATTGTTTTTTATCTTAATAATTTTTCAAAAGGAACTTTGAAACTAGCTTCCATACTTTGCGGCATGATTGTCGGTTATGTGTTAGCTCTTTTCCTGGGCATGGTAGATTTTGAGCCGATTAAAAATGCCTCGCTGTTTCAAGTGATAATGCCTGGACATTTCGGCCTGTCTTTTAAAGTCGTACCGATTTTTACATTAATCATTATGTTCATCGTTGATTCCGTGCAAGCCATCGGTCAATTTACAGCAACAACAGTCGGTGCAATGGACAGGGAACCGACTGACAAAGAATTGTCCGGCGGGATTATGGGAAGCGGATTGACCAACGTCATTGGCGGCTTTTTCGGCTCAGTTCCGGTGGCGACGTTCGGACAGAATGTCGGCCTGGTTTCTGTGACAAAGGTCATTAATAAGTATGTGTTTGCTTTTGCTTCAGCGGTATTGATTATTGCAGGTGTTGTGCCTAAAATTGCCGCTGTGTTGACGACGATCCCTCAACCAGTTATAGGCGGTGCGACAATTTCCGTCTTTGCCACCATCTCTATGACTGGAATCCGCATGATATCTTCCCAAAAGCTGACGCCGGAAAATACCGCGGTTGTCGGTCTGTCACTGGCATTTGGTGTCGGTGTCGCATTATCTGCCGGCTGTTTGAACGGCTTTCCGGCATGGGTTGACACGATTTTCGGCAGTTCGGAAGTCATTTTAACGACACTTGCGGCGGTCCTGTTTAATTTGATACTGAATCACGGCAAACGCAGCAAAGAAAAAACCGAACCGGCTTAAGACAGACATTCTGGGCGGCAGTTGCTTGACAATCAATGACAAAGGCTGGACTTGTTTTTGAAAATCGTTATCTAAATTTGAGGTATAGCTGTGTTGCGATGATTTTTGATAAGGGAGGGGATGGTTGTCGTGACAGATCATGAGAAAAGGTTTGGTTACTCGTTAAACCTGAAACTAAGTACGGATAAGCCTTTTTTTGGCCCAGGTGTCATTGAATTGCTGGACAGAATCTGTGAAACGAAATCGATAAATTCTGCTGCGAAAGGGATGGGGATGTCTTATAATAAAGCGTGGCGAATTTTAAAACGGGCGGAACAGGAAATCGGCTACCCGCTGATTATCACGAATATCGGCGGAGCCAATGGCGGCGGCTCGATTGTTACAGAGGAAGGCAAATGTTTGATGAAAAAGTACCAGTTATTTCAACAGAAAACGTATGAAGTGGTCGATGAATATTTTAATGATATTTTTGCGAAAGAACTTGAATGGTAAGCATAAGGAGAAGTTTGAACCAATGAATAAAGCAATTGTGGATTTATTAACCAAATGTGTACGTGAAGGCATACCAGCCGTGCTGATGACTGTTGTCAAAACTATAGGCTCGACGCCCAGAAGCAGCGGTGCAAAACTATTGCTGTCAGCCGCAGGAGAACAAGCAGGAACAATCGGCGGCGGTGCGATTGAACACCAGTCGCTTGTGCATGCCCGCATTTGTCTTGATGAGCAAAAAAATGAGGTAAAAAAATTCATTTTATCACCAAACCGCGAAGATGATATCGGCATGGTCTGCGGCGGGACGGCATTTGTGCTGTTTCAATTTTTAGATACAACTTCCCGTCCTGTCATAAAATTGCGTGATGTGCTCCAGCTTCAGAAACAGGTCGACCGCAAAGCCTGGCTGGTCACCCGCGTGGCATCACAACAAGTCAGTTCTTTTTCATTAGTTGAAGAAACACAGGGCTGGACAGGGCAGCCATTTCCAGAACTGAAGAAAGATGCTTTTAAAGCGGGCTGTCACAGTGAACAAATCGGTGAAACAACCTATTACATCGACGAAATTTCATTAAGCGACAGAGTGGTGATTTTTGGTTGCGGTCACGTGTCGCAAGCACTGGCTGCTGTGCTGTCTACACTGGACTTTGATTGCACGGTTGTTGACGACCGTCAAGAGTATGTGTCAAAAGAGCGATTTCCAACAGCTGGCGAATTGATTTGCGGCGATTTTCATGCAATCGACTCACTCGTGACAGTATCAACAGATGACTACGCTATTGTAATGACAAGAGGGCATAAGCTGGACTTTTGCGTCCTGACTCAATTGCTGGAACTGTCGCCCTTCTATATAGGTGTGATGGGAAGCAAACGGAAAGTAGCGATCCAGAAACAGAAGCTAGCAGAGGATGGTTTTTCAGAGACACAAATCGAACGTGTCAACATGCCGATAGGTTTAGACATCGGTGCTGAAACACCTGAAGAATTAGCCATCAGTATTGCCGGAGAGTTGATTCAAAAAAGGTCTGAACAAAAACTGTTGGACAGAAAGTGATAAAAGAGACTATCATCTTTCTGTTACAATAAACATGATATTAGACTAATTAATAGGAAGTGGGGAGAATAGTTCATGTATTCAATAACCATCAACGGTAAGGTTGAAACGTCAACAGTCAATAAAACTTTGTTGGAGTTTCTCAGGGATGATTTAGGTTTGACAGGAACGAAAGATGCGTGTGCATCGGGTCAGTGCGGTGCCTGTTCAGTTCTGATTAACGGCAGAGTGTCAAATGCCTGTTTGTTCAAATTAGAGAAGCTGGAAGGTAAAGAAGTCCTGACGATTGAAGGGTTGAGCGAGAGGCAAAAAGAAGTTTATGCATACGCATTCGCAGAAACCGGGGCGGTGCAATGCGGTTTTTGTATTCCAGGTATGGTTTTGGCGGCACAGGGACTTATTAATAAGAAGCCGGACCCAAGTGATAGTGATGTCAGAAAGGCGATTCGCGGCAATATCTGCCGGTGTACTGGCTATGTCAAAATCATTGAGGCGATTAAACTGGCAGCCAAACTATTCAGAGAAAATCTTGCCATTCCGGAAAATAGTGCCAGTGGCAAGCTGGGCACTGATTTTCATCGCGTGGATGCAGTTGAAAAAACATTGGGGACAGGTAAGTATGTGGATGACATTGTGGTAGAAGGGATGCTTCATGCGTCAGCAGTCCGCACCAAATACCCTCGCGCCCGGGTGTTGGCAATAGACAGCAGTCAGGCATTGGCGCATCCGGATTGTGAAGCCGTACTGACAGCAGATGACGTACCCGGCAACAATAAAATCGGCCACTTGGAGTTTATTTCTGACTGGGACGTTATGATTCGCGTGGGCGATATTACCAGATATGTCGGTGATGCGGTAGCATTGGTCGTATCGAAGAAAAAAGAAACACTGGAAGAAATAAAAGAGCTTGTTCAGGTGTCCTATGAAGAATTGGAGCCTCTCACAAGTCCGGAACAGGCACTTGCGGAAGGCGCACCGAACATCCATGAAAAGGGCAATATTTTATCTCATGAACGCCTGATTCGGGGAGATGCTGATGAAGTGATTGCCCGGTCCAAGCATGTTGTGACTCAGCACTACTCTGTCCCGATCAATGAGCACGCCTTCATGGAGCCGGAGTGCGCGATCGCCATGCCGGAAGGCGAAAACGGCCTGCTGTTATATACAGCCGGACAAAGCATCTACGATGAACAGCGCGAAGTTGCCAGAATGTTGGGTGTGGACAAAGAACAGATTCATGTTCAAGGAAAACTGGTCGGCGGAGGCTTTGGCGGTAAGGAAGACATGAGCGTCCAGCACCACGCGGCACTGGCAGCCTGGTGTTTGCAAAAGCCTGTGAAAGTTCTGTTTACTCGTCAGGAAAGCATCATGATCCACCCTAAACGCCATGCTATGGAAATGACCTTTACGACAGCCTGTGATGAGAACGGGTACTTGACTGCCATGAAAGCGGTTATCGTTTCGGATACGGGGGCGTATGCGTCGCTGGGCGGTCCTGTTCTGCAAAGAGCATGTACCCACGCCGCCGGTCCTTACAAATATCAGGCCATTGACATAGAGGGCACTGCTGTGTACACCAACAATCCTCCTGCCGGCGCATTTAGAGGATTCGGTGTAAGTCAATCGGCATTTTCAACAGAAAGCAACCTGAATATTCTGGCTGACAAGGTCGGTATTTCACCTTGGGAAATTCGTTATCGCAATGCTGTCGCTCCGGGAGACAGTCTGCCGAACGGGCAAATCGTTTCCGGCAATGCAGCTTTGAAAGAATGTCTTGAAGCGGTCAAAGAAGAGTATGAGTCGGCTGAGTTTGCCGGCATCGCGAGCTTTTATAAAAACAGCGGTATCGGTGTTGGTTTGCCGGATGTCGGCCGTTGCATCGTTTCGGTAGAGGAAGGAAAAATCCATCTCCGGACAAGTGCGGCGTGTATTGGACAAGGAATGGCGACAGTCACTACTCAAGTTGCCGTTGAAACGCTGAATGTGCCGGCAGACATGATTGTGGCGGAAGCGCCGGACACAAGACGGACACCTGACTCAGGAACGACAACAGCTTCACGGCAGTCGCTATTCACTGGCGAGGCGACCCGCAGAGCATGCCAGCAGCTGCGTTATGAGCTGGATATGGGGCGCACACTGGATGATTTAGAAGGTCAGGAGTTTTACGGGGAATACTCGGCTAAAACAGATCCGTTGATTAATGACAAAAAGCACCCGGTCAGTCATGCAGGATACGGTTATGCGGCAGAAGTTGTCACATTGAAAGCTGACGGAAAGCTGGAAAAAATAGTCGCTGCCTACGATATGGGGCAAGTTGTCAATCCTAAAGCGGCAGAGGGACAAATCGAAGGCGGCATCGTCATGGGGATGGGTTATGCCCTCACCGAAAAATTTGATATGACAAACGGCTACGTGGATGCGAAATACGGTACTCTCGGATTGACGCGGGCGGTTGACGTGCCTCCGATTGAAATCAAGCTGGTCCAAGCAAAGGACATTCACGAGGGGTTGGCATATGGCATCAAAGGGGTTGGCGAGTTGGCTACGATTCCGACCGCACCAGCAATTGCCGGAGCATACTTCAGTATGGACAAGCAGTTGAGACCGGTACTGCCGCTGGCTGACACCCCTTACCAAAAAAAGAAAAAGAAATAACTGACAAATAAACTGCTGTGCTAGTCGTGAAAAGCTTCGGCCGGATTTACGATTTGCCGATGTTTTTCGCGACGCATTGTGGTATCCTGTTGATAAGGAGAGCAGACAATGAGTAAAGTTAGCATCATTATTTTAGCCTCTGGTCTTTCCAAACGACTGGCATGCAATAAGTTGTTTTTACCCTATCAAGGCTTGACTTTTATTGAGCATACATTCAGGCTAGTCCAACAAGTGTCTGCTGTTGAAAAGCTGCTGGTCATTTCACCGGAAAATGCTGCTGGAGTATCCGTACCCGAGCAGATAAAAGTCATTTTCAATCATGAAGCCGAGACCGGACAAAGTGCAGCTGTACGTTTAGGGGTCAGTCATGCCACCGGCGACAGCTATTTGTTTTTACCAATCGACCAGCCGCTGCTGTCAGCCGCCTTACTCAATCGTATCGTTAATGCTTCGGAGGAACATCGTATTGTCGTACCAGTGGATGAAACAGGGCAAGTCGGCAGTCCGGCAAGTTTCGGCAAGAGATTCAGGGCTGAACTGCTGCAGCTGACGGGCGATAAGGGCGGCAAGGAAATCCGCGACAACAACAAGTCGTCATGGTACTGCATCAATACTACCAGCCGTCAACTGATGGATGTGGACACACAAACTGACTTCCGAAAATTGATTGCACTTGCTGCTGAAGACAAAAAGGATGGTATCGTATGCGGCCGTTAGTTGATTGTTTTCAGTTAAAAAAACGTGAGATTATTTCGCTGGTCGGCAGCGGCGGCAAAACAACCTTGTTATGGCACTTGGCAGGTCGTTTGTCTGATGAAGCGCTACTCATTACAACAACGACCCATATCGGCTACCCGTTCCCGCCTTTCAGGGACATCTCCTTTTATCCCGGCTCTGTCTCGAAGGAACAGGTGGCAAGCGGAATCACTGTTGTCGGAAAAGTTTTGCCGGGAAAATCGAAAATAACTTCCTTGCCTTTATCGCAATTGCGGGAAATTGTCCCATTATTTCAAAAGGTTGTGATGGAATGTGACGGTTCCAAAACACTGCCGCTAAAAGCTTGGAAAAGTTATGAACCGGTGATTATCCCGGAAACGACGATGACAGTGGGGATTCTCCCTTTGACAGTAATCGGGCGGCCGGTTTCAGAAGGGACTGTGCACCGGCTGGCACTGTTTGCAAAGGATTTTGAGGTTTCTTTAGGCGACCCTATCAGTGCAGAGCTTCTTGCCCGAATCGCGACACATGACAATGGCCTTTTCAGGGAGGGCGCCGGTCAACGTATCCTATTTTTAAACCAGGCCGATGTTAACGAAAATGCGTTGCAACAAGCCGTCCGTATAGCAGAACTGTCTTCAAAAAAAAGGGCCGGTATCGACAAAATCATTGCAGGGAGCGCACAAAAGGGACAGGGGGTGATTCTTTGGGAGAAAAACGAGTCAACACCGGTCAGCTTGTAATCGTTCGGGGCGGCGGCGATTTGGCTACGGGCGTCGTCCAGAAACTTTGGCGCTGCGGCTTTCTGGTCATTGTGCTGGAAGTTGCAAAACCGCTAGCTATCAGACGCACTGTTTCCATTTCCACAGCTATTGAATATGGCGAGTATCAGGTTGAGGACGTGCCGGCTGTGTACGCTGCCGACAGTGAAATGTGCCAGGAGATACTGTCCTCCGGAAAAGTTCCGGTATTAATTGATGAAGAAGGTGCAGTGATTGAAAAGCTGAAACCGGCGTATGTCATAGATGCTATCATGGCCAAAAAAATCTTGGTACATCTAAAGCAATGGCGCCTTTCGTTGTAGCTTTGGGTCCAGGGTTCAGTGCTCCGGATGAAGTAGATGTGGTTGTAGAGACCATGCGGGGGCACAACTTAGGAAGGTTGATTTTTCAAGGCACAGCTTTGCCGAATACCGGTATCCCTGGATTAATTGCCAGCAAGAGTTCGGAACGCGTGATTCATGCACCCGTGTCAGGCCGCATTAGCCATAATAAAAAAATAGGTGATTCTGTTTTGGCGGGAGACACTCTTTTCAGTATCGCTGGTCAAAACGTGACAGCTCCTATATCCGGCGTGTTGAGAGGTCTCATCTCTGAAAATGTCCGGATAACTGAGGGATTAAAAGTAGCTGACATAGACCCTCGCCTTGAAGAAAAAATGAACTGCTTCACAATTTCTGATAAAGCAAGGGCGTTAGGCGGCGCTGTTTTGGAAGCGGTGTGTATGCAAAGAAAAAGATATGGGTAGAAACTAAACAGAAAAAATTTTTTTTCGCCTGAATATTATTGTAGTTTTGACATGATATGGTATAGTATATTTATAGATTGTAACGGGTTTCTAAAGTTCTTTTTATGAGCGTTTTCATAAAAAGAATGCCGCATTGATTTGTCCATTTTTCAGCTGCATTTGCTGCTGAATAGGTATAATTATTTTTGGAAAGAAAGGAAAGTTGATTATGACACTAGCGAAAATTGTTTATGCAAGTATGACAGGTAACACCGAAGAAATTTCTGAAATCATCGAAGAAAAACTGCAAGAGGCTGGGGCAGAAGTCGAACGTGAAGAATGTTCGGACGTGGATGAGGATTTCTTCGAGGATGCAGATATTTGTATTGTAGCAACCTACACATACGGCGAAGGTGACTTGCCTTTTGAATTCGAAGATTTCTTTGATGAATTAGGCGAACAGGATTTAGATGGCAAAATTTACGGTGTTGTTGGTTCTGGGGATAAGGAATATGGTGAATTCTATTGTAAATCAGCTCATGATTTTGTGGAAGAATTTGAGAAAACCGGTGCCAAAAAAGGTGCTGAAACAGTAGAAATCGAAAATAATGCTGAAGACGAAGACATTGAATTGCTCCAGAAATTTGTAGACGATTTAATGGCAAACGTTTAAGGAACCACAGGAAATTGGCGTAATATGCCAATTTCTTCTTAGAAGGGAGTTTGTTTGTGAATAGAATAACTAAATACCGGCAGTTGTCTGATAATGAGTATGAAATCTGGTTTGAGAATGACCGGATTGCCAAGAAAGCACAGCCAGGACAGTTTATTATTCTGCGGGTTGACGAATTAGGTGAGAGAATTCCACTGACGATCGTTGATACTGATAAAGATAATGGGACTGTCTGTCTGATTTATCAGGTTATTGGAAAATCCACCAAAAAACTGTCGACTTTAACAGTAGGAGATCATATTTTAGATGTTTTAGGTCCGTTGGGCACACCGACAGAGATTAAACAATACGGGACTGTTCTTTTAGTTGGAGGCGGCGTCGGGATTGCCGCTTTATTCCCCATTGTTAAAGGTCTGAAGGAAGCCGGCAACAAAGTTATTACAGTGTTGGGAGCGCGGACAGCTGACCTGATTATTCTGAAAGAGCAGTGCGAAGCATACTCCGATGAACTAATAGTTATGACAGATGATGGCTCTCTTGGGGAAAAAGGTCTGGTAACAGATGCCATGGAACGGATATTCAAACGTGAAACAGTGGATACTGCATGGGCAATCGGGCCGAGTGTGATGATGAAGTTTTGCACATTGACAGCTGAGAAATACGGCGTGCCGATTTATGTTTCGTTGAATCCGATCATGATTGACGGCACAGGCATGTGCGGCGGATGCCGGGTGTCTATCGGCGATACGACGAAGTTTGCCTGTGTGGACGGTCCTGAATTTCTTGGAACAGACGTCCATTGGGATGAATTTATCCAGCGAATGAAGCAGTATCGTGACGAAGAGGCCTGTTCTCTTGAGACTTATCAGAAAGAGCAGGTGATTGATAATGGCTAGAAGAAGTCGGGAAAAAACTGCGATTGCAGAACAGGCACCAGAAGTACGTGTGACCAATTTTAATGAAGTGTGTCTCGGTTACACGCTCGATGAAGGCAAGCTGGAGGCGGCTAGATGCCTTCAGTGCCGCAATGCGCCGTGTATTGAGGCTTGTCCGGTCATGATTGATATTCCGGGTTTCATTTTACAAATTCGTGAAGGTAATTTAGAAGAAGCGGCTAAAATATTAAAAAAGTACACTAATTTGCCGGCTATTTGCGGACGGGTATGCCCTCAGGAAAAACAATGCGAAATGGTCTGCAAGCTTGGCAAAGCCAAGAATTTCGAGCCAGTCGCGATTGGTAAATTAGAACGTCTTGTAGGTGATTGGGCGCTTGATAATGATTACAGTGAAGATCTTGTCCTGCCTGATGAGAAAAAAGGCAAGGTTGCAGTCGTTGGTTCTGGACCATCAGGGCTGACAGTTGCCGGTGATTTGGCGAAAGCCGGGTATGATGTCACTATTTTTGAGGCGCTGCATAGCGCAGGCGGTGTACTTTCTTACGGTATCCCGGAGTTTCGCTTGCCTAAAAAAATCGTTAAGCAGGAAATCGGTACGATTGAAAAACTCGGGGTAAAAATTGAGACGAATGTCGTCGTCGGCAAGACAATTGACATGGAAGAAATTATGTCGGAATTTGATGCCTGTTATTTAGCAGTGGGCGCAGGCACGCCGAACTTTATGGGAATATCGGGCACCTCGCTCAACGGGGTGTATTCATCCAGCGAATATTTGACACGTATCAACTTAATGCACGGGTATGAGTTCCCGCGCTTCGATACACCAATCAAAGATTCCAAGCATGTGGTGGTTATTGGCGGAGGAAATGTAGCCATGGATTCCGCCCGTTCAGCGAAACGGATTGGTGCTGAAAAAGTGTCGATTATTTATCGGCGTTCTTTAGAAGAACTGCCGGCGCGGATTGAAGAATACCATCACTCGGTAGAAGAAGGCATCGAGTATTACTGGCAGACAAATCCAGTGGAATACTTGGATGACGGCACGGGGGCGGTTGGCGGTGTCAAGGTTGTGAAGATGGCGCTTGGAGAACCGGATGAGTCCGGCAGACGCCGTCCGTCACCGATACCAGGCAGCGAATTTATCATTGAAGCCGATGCGGTCATCGAAGCCATCGGTCAAGGAGCGAACAAAGTCTTATTGACAACGTTTCCTGAATTGAAGTTGAACAAGTGGGGGTATGTTGATGCTGATCCTGAAACGGGTAAAACGTCTGTGCCGGGAGTGTTTGCCGGCGGTGATATTGTAACGGGGGCAGCAACGGTGATACTTGCCATGGGGGCAGGAAAAGTTGCGGCAAATGAAATAATGAAGTATGTTGAAGAAAAAAAAGTTGCGTCGGGAAAATCTAAGTAAGAGAGAAAAGGATTGAATAGAATGAAAAATACCAAGACGATGGATGGTAACACAGCTGCATCTTATATTTCATACGCATTTACCGAAGTAGCAGCAATTTATCCCATCACGCCAAGTTCTACTATGGCAGAAGTCGTGGACGAATGGGCAACGCAAGGCAAGAAAAATATCTTTGGCGAGAAATTAAAGCTGGTTGAAATGCAGTCGGAGGCTGGTGCAGCCGGTGCAGTGCATGGTTCGCTGAAATCTGGTGCGCTTACTTCTACATACACTGCCTCTCAAGGCTTGCTGCTGATGATTCCCAACATGTATAAAATAGCCGGCGAATTGCTTCCTGCCGTCTTTCACGTGGCGGCGCGTGCCATCACGACCAATGCGTTGAATATTTTCGGTGACCATGGCGATGTGATGGCTGCACGCCAAACTGGTTTTTGTATGTTGGCGGAAAGCAGTGTGCAAGAAGTTATGGATTTGGCTGCAGTGGCTCACTTGGCAAGTATTGAGGCCAGCCTGCCGTTTCTGAGTTTTTTTGATGGCTTTAGAACCAGTCACGAGATTCAAAAAATTGAAGCACTGGACTATGATGATTTGAAAAAACTGATCAATCAGGATGCTTTACAAAAATTCAGAAATCGCAGTATGAACCCTAACAGACCAAGTATCACAGGGACAGCACAAAACCCTGACATTCATTTCCAGCAGCGTGAAACGGTAAATACCTACTATGATGCGGTGCCGGAAATCGTTCAAAAGTACATGCAAGAAATCAATAAACTGCGTGGAACGACGTATGATTTAACAGATTATTATGGTGCAGATGATGCGACCGAAGTTATTATTTCAATGGGGTCAGTGTCTCCGGTCATTCAGCAAGTGGTTGACTACCTGAATGCTCAAGGAAGAAAAGTCGGTCATATCAATATCCATTTGTATCGTCCGTTCCCGGCTGACAATCTGCTGGAAAAACTGCCTGACACGGTTGAACGCATCGCTGTTCTAGACCGGACAAAAGAACCAGGTGCCGACGGCGAGCCGCTGTTGCTTGACGTGCAAAGCGTGTTGTATCGTCACACTAACCGTCCTGTTGTGATTGGCGGACGCTACGGATTAGGCTCGAAGAACGTGGCGCCAGATCAGATAAAAGCTGTTTTCGACCATCTGCTGCTGCCGGCTGAGGAGCTGAAACAGCGCTTTACAATCGGTATAGTTGATGACGTGACGAATCTGTCATTGCCAAGCGAAGGCACATTGGATTTGACACCTGAAACAACGTATCAGGCAAAATTCTGGGGCTTCGGTTCTGACGGAACTGTCGGCGCCAATAAGCAGGCAATTAAAATTATCGGGAATAATACTGATTTATATGCGCAAGCTTATTTTTCATACGACTCGAAAAAATCCGGCGGGCTGACCGTGTCTCATTTACGTTTCGGCAAAGAACCGATTACATCGACGTATCTGATTGAACAAGCTGATTTTATCGGCTGTCATAACGCGTCATACATTCATCAATATGACTTGCTGAAAGGCTTGAAAAACGGTGGCACGTTCCTGTTGAATACAACATGGGATGAAGAACATGTGCTGCGGTTACTGCCAAAACGTTTGAAAAAATATATCGCAGAACACGATATTAAGTTTTACATCATCAACGCGGATGTCATTGCCCGTGAGTGTGGCTTGGGCAGACGTATCAATACTGTCATGTCAACGGCATTCTTTGAATTGACATCCATTATGGACCGCGAGACATTCCTGCCGTTATTAAAGGCAGAAATTGAATCAGCATACGGCAAAAAATCCATGAAGATTGTTGAACGCAATCATCAGGCCGTGGATGCCACCTTTGAAGCATTGCATCAAGTTGAGGTGCCGGCAAACTGGGCTGAGCTTGAGGTCGTTCCAGAGCCTGCGGATGAATCCAAACCTAAGTTTATCCGGGAAATTCTGGAACCGATGAACCGTCAGGAAGGCGATTTGCTGACAGTCGGCGATTTAGTTGATAATGAAATGACTGACGGTACCATTCCGTCCGGCACAGCGGCTTATGAAAAACGAGGCATTGCGCTGGAAGTACCGGAATGGATTCCGGAAAAATGTACGATGTGTAATGAATGTGCATTTGTTTGTCCTCATGCGGCTATCCGTCCGTTCCTTGCAGATGAAGAAGAGATGACCGAAGCACCGGAAGGCTTCATCACGCGTGAGATGCGCGGTGCAGACGGCTTGATGTATCGTATTCAAGTCTCGCTGGAAGACTGTACAGGCTGCGGTCTGTGTGTCGATGTTTGTCCGGCCCGTGAAAAAGCCTTGGTGATGAAACCTTACGAGGAACAAAAAGAAGAGGCAATGAACTGGGCCTTTGCAATGACGCTGAAACAAAAAGCCAACCCGGTGAAAAAATTGTCTATCAAAGGGTCGCAGTTCGAACAGCCGCTAGTTGAGTTTTCAGGCGCTTGTGCCGGCTGCGGCGAAACAGCTTATATCAAGCTGATCACGCAATTGTATGGTGATAGAATGTTGATGGCCAATGCCACAGGGTGTTCGTCTATTTGGGGCGCGTCATCACCTGCGACTCCATATACGACCAACCAATACGGGCAAGGACCGGCATGGAGTAATTCGTTGTTTGAAGATAATGCTGAATATGGTCTGGGAATGTATCTTGCTAATAAAACGAAGCGGGAACATTTACAGCATGTGATGGAAAAGGCCTTGGCAGATAAACAAGGGTCGGAAGAATTGCAGGCTCTGATGCAGGACTGGATTGACCATATGTCCGAGGGCGAAGGGTCACGTCAGCGTTCAACTAAACTGATTGCTGCTCTGGAAGCAGAAAAAGCCGGCAATGATGTGTTAGAAGACATCTATCAGCAAAAAGATTTGTTCATCAAGCCGAGTCAGTGGATTATCGGCGGGGACGGCTGGGCATATGATATCGGCTTTAGCGGTATTGACCATGTTTTGGCCAGCGGCGAAGATGTTAATATTTTTGTTATGGACAATGAAGTGTATGCCAACACAGGTGGGCAGACCTCCAAAGCAACACCAGCGGCGGCTATTGCGAAATTTGCAGCCGGCGGTAAACGGACATCGAAGAAAGACTTGGGCATGATGGCGATGACTTACGGCAATGTATATGTTGCTCAAATCGCATTGAATGCCAATCCGATGCAGACAATCAAAGCCATTGACGAGGCTGAAAAATATCCTGGACCGTCTATCATTATCGGTTACGTCCCTTGTATCAACCATGGCGTTATCGGCGGTTTGAGCCAAGCTGTTCAAATCTCGAAAGAGGCTGTGGAGTCAGGGTACTGGCCACTGTATCGTTACAACCCGCAGCTTATTGCCAAAGGTAAAGAGCCGATGGTTGTTGACTACCGTAAATCTGATTTTGCGAAGTTGCCGGAGTTTCTATCACGTCAAACACGCTTCTCTGCACTGCCGAATATTATTAAAGATCAGCAAGAAGTTGAGCGTTTGATGGATAAGACGATGGAAGATGCAAAAGACCGGGTTGAATTGTATCGCGAATTGTCCGGTAAATAGAATTAGCAGTGTCATGGTATTAAAAACACAAAGAAGAGAAGACTGATGTATAAGTCTTCATCAGTGCAAAAAAGAACGAAATCTTTTTATGATTTCGTTCTTTTTAATTGAGAAAGAAGGTAGGATAGCTAAGTTATGACTATTAAAAATAGTAAATAGCATAGAGTGCAATTTAGAGAGAAAAAATATGTGATGGCCAATACGGGGTATCTGCAACAAGTCAGTTATTTATATACGGGGGTACCTGAGCAGCAGCGGCGGTCCCGTCACTTGTAACAGATATCAACTCCAAAGCAAACAAGCCTGAAATGCGTTTCTTCACGACTGGATGCAGGCTTTTTGCTGTTGACTGTTGGTTGCCGCCTAGGTTACGCGGGCCGTTAAATTGTTTGGAAGGTTTCATAAATTCTGTTTTTACCATTCTTTTTGGCATGATACAATGCTTTATCCGCATTTTCAAAAATTTTCTCCGCAATTTCATTGTCTGTTCTTGCAGAAACCGAATGAAAATGTGTCAGGCCGATGGAGAGATTGATGTCGATGCTGCGGGCAGCTGTTTCAAATGGGCTGTTATTGACAATGCTCAGTTTTTTTTGCAGGGAATCGAAGTTCGCTTTTGGTTCGCCGGTTAAGACAAGTGCGAATTCATCTCCGCCAATGCGGCAAATATTGAAGATGGCACCTTGCACCGGTTCGGTAAAAATACGGGCAACATGCTTGAGTACATCATCACCGACATTGTGCCCGTAAGTGTCATTGATTTGTTTGAAATTATCAATGTCGATGATGGCCAGCGAGAATGTTCCCTTGTTGATAATGGCATCACTGTATGCATGGTCCAAAAAGAAATAAAACGAATCCCTGTTGTAAACTTTAGTGAGGGAATCATACACGGCTGTGTTTTGAAAGAAATATACTGATTTTGAAACGGAAATGCCTAAATTAATGATATAAGCTGTAATTAAAAAAATGCTCGCAAAAGTAAAGATATACAGCATAGTATTCGCAAGAGCTCCCTCTGTCTCAAGCGGCGAATAAGCAACAAAAAGAATAATCAGACGAAAAGTCATCAAGTAAAAAAGAAATGTCAGAGTTGATTTTACTTTAGAATAATTCCGTTTGACGACAACAATACTGACAACCAGCAGTAGACTTGTCAGAATGAAGTTGTTGACGATGTCAAGAGGGGCATACCCCGCCGTAAAGTGCTGGATGATTTTTAGTGCAATCAGGGTTCCCGCGGTGATCACACCGGTAATATTTGAACAGTAATAGACAGCAAAATATATAGGTAAATACCTAACGTCAACAGGATAAATATTAGGTGTGCTGATTTGATTGATAGAAATCAAGAAACAAAGAAAGCCCAGCATGAATCCAATCCAAATCTGCTGTTTTTTTGTTAAATAGAATTTTGTTTGATCAACAAATGCCTCCCGTTGAAGAAAAAAGTATTGATTGGCTGTTTTGTCTTTAAGTGAAATAAAATACAAAGTTAGAAATGCACTGATTATCAACGCTAAATTAATAAGATAGCTGTTAATATATGTAGTCATAAAAGAAACTCCTTCTTAATCCGATAATTAGTGCAGTTGATTGATGTCGTTTGGAGTTAATTTTCTGACAGCATTGATCGCTTTCCTAAGATTTCCCCAGTCTTGATCAGAAGGGATATCATCTACGACAACAATTTTTTCTTCAGGCAGGGTATTTGCAATAAATGTTGTCACTAATATATCGTAGTGCTGGAAATCCGTTTCAGATGTTTCATCCAGAAAGATAACGGAATTCGTATAGGATGAAATGTGAATTTTACTGTCAAAGTTCTTTTTTATCAACTTCACTAATAATCGTTCATGATCGATGCCTAAATCGCTAAGCACTAACAGGCGGGCTTTTTCTTTGCGATTGTCAAGGATGTTCGGCATATCCTGCCATTTTGTCATAAGTAAATAAAGTACCTCATCCCGGTAATCAGAATACCAAGGAAATTTGGTGTTTTTTTGAATTTTTTTCAAAGATTGATAAACAACATGCGCCAAATCAGGGTAGTTATGTCTGATTGCTTTGCCGTTGTATAGGAACTTGTCGAACAAAATAAAATCAGCAAAAGGGTAGACCTTTCGATGTGTGTATAAATAAGCGAGATTTGTTTCAATCGTATAAAGGTCTAAATGCGTCAGCTTGATATCAAATGCGTCCCGAACACTTTTGATCAGGGTGTGAATTTCTTGCTCTACAATGTGTTTTTCCTCATCTGAATCCCAAATCCCTTCATAGAAAAAAGAGAAAAAACTAAGGTCCTTCATGACAGACTCATTTTTTCCGATGGCATAGACAGCCAACATCGGGTCAAGGTAATTGTTTTGTTCAAGAATTTCTTGTTTTGTCGAACAATCGTCTTCCGGCAGTGTATCCGTGGTCAGTAAAAAGTTTTGACTGATTCGCACAAGCGAGACCGAGACCAGGTAGCAGAAATACATGATTTTTGACTCGTCATTAGTAAAGATATTTCTGTCAGTCAGAACTTGCTTGACATAATTAAAGACCAGTTTCTTCTCAATGGCGAAGGGCCATTCCATCATCCCGCACTTTTCAAAAAAGTAGTTGGCATAAAAAAAGCGTACATAGGCTTCATTGTCGCCTGAAATATTGCACGGTTTTTTCAGCAGTGTCAAACCGTACCGGCCAAGCGAACGGGCCACCTGATTGGTGATGCGGTACAGAGAGGATTCGCTGATAAACAACTTTTCGCCCCATCGTTCAATACTCAAAGTAGGATTAAAAAAGACCTCTTCAAGAAATTGAAAAGCCTCTGAATGTTTCATGATGTAGTTGTAGACAAGACCAACATGACTGCTTGGTTGCGTTTGGAGTCGGATACCATTTTTTTTGATGTTTCAATTAACAAGTGCGGATACCAGTGATCCTTTAAATAATTGACATCGCTGTTTATGGTACGCAATGATGCGCTATTGCGCTTTGCCAGCTCATTTGAACTAATCCATCCGCCGTGTTCATTTAACGTTTCGAGAATACTCAGACGTCTCTGAGTCGAAGAATCTAATAACTCTCGCAAGAAAACCCCTCCTAAAATAACAATACTCTGATGAATGTCGGTTAAGTTAATAATGTTATTAACAACAGCCGAGAATCCGGTATCATCATATTTCACAAAACGAATATTTTGTGAAATCCGTTACTACTACTACTATTAAGATAACTTATTTCAAGACATAAATCCATTATTTTGTGAATAAAGATTGATAATTCATGAAGAATTCATAAAGATTTCGTTACAAATTTAAAGTAACATGTTAAAATACATTGCAAGACATAAGATTTTGAGGTGAAAAAACATGATGTTCTTCTGGGATTCGACATATATCCTTGTAATCATCGGTCTGGTTATTTCGATGATGGCATCCGGCTATGTCAACAGCACATTCCGCCGTTACAGCACGTTTAAGTCTAAGAAAGGCTATTCCGCACAAGAAGTGGCAAGTTTGATTTTACAGCAATCGCACATTAATGATGTGGGGGTTCAGCAGATTGCCGGGGACCTGACCGATAACTATAATGCGCAAACCAAGATGTTGAGTTTATCTGAAACTGTCTACCATTCCAGTTCGGTCTCAGCTATCGGCGTTGCCGCACATGAATGCGGCCATGCGTTACAGGACAATAAAAATTACGTGCCGTTGAAGTTGCGTTCCGGGTTTGTACCAGTTGCTAATTTTGGGTCGACGATTTCTGTCCCGCTGATTTTGCTGGGTGTATTGCTGCAGTGGAATCAAACGCTGATTACAATCGGATTATTTTGCTTTTCATTTGCATTTTTGTTTCAAGTTATCACACTGCCAGTGGAGTTCGACGCTTCGCGACGTGCCATCACAATATTGCGTGACGGTCAAATTTTAGACGAAGAGGAACTGGCCGTGGTTAGAAAAGTGCTTTTTGCAGCTGCCTTGACTTACGTTGCCGCATTATTGGCATCACTGTTACAGTTGCTGTGGATGATTTTATTATTTGGCGGGAATCGCCGTAACGACTGATTGGGATAATGAAAAAAGTCTGCCGGAATAAACGGGCAGACTTTTTTGTCACAGCAGGATGTAGCATAAAACCAGGTCGTCCATCTTTTTTAGAGACAGACCGGTCCGTTCGTAAAATTTATCTAGACGATATTGCAAAGTGTTGCGATGGATATAGAGTTGTTTTGCCGCAGACGTAATGTTTCCCTGATTTTGCCAAAGCGCTTGGATGATGTCTTTGAATTCTTCATCAAAAGCCAGCTGATTTTTAAGTGTTTTTAAATAATGATTTTGATTGATCTGTTCTTCTGTCAAGTAAGCAAGCACTGTGTCTGGAACAGAAAAAGTTTGAATCTCTCTTGTGTTCGAAGCAGTACCGGAAAAAATCCGGTTTTCTGTTTTGAAAAATTCAGGAAAATTATTGGAGACAGGGAAAAACAGTCCGATGAAGGCCACTGCCTTAACCAGCATCTCACTTTCAAGCGTTAACAGAATACCTGTCAAATCTTCCGTTGTCAACATGTAGCCTGACTGCTGCTCCACTAGCAGTCCGTACTCGTCGGTAATGAAAAAACAGTCAGCGTTTTTTTCAAACATATTCTCTAAACTGCTTAGCCACTCTTCGCGTATATGAGCGCTTTTAGGTTCAAGCAGACGAAATTGAATGATGCGGCAAAAGTCTGTTGTGTCCGGCATCTCGCCTTTGTTAAATAAAAATCGGTACCAAACATGCTGTTCCAGCTGGGACGAATGGTTGACTTGCTGATAGAGAGTGGTCAGTAATTTTATTTCTGTGGGACTGAGTCCGTTTTTATTAATATATAGCCACTGCTCGTCAACAGGAATGATGATGACATCTTCTTGAGGCTGAAAAGTCGGCTTTAGTTCGGCATCAGGATAAATATCTTTCAGAACGTTATTATTCATAACCCATTTTAATCCTTTCATAACAGTGATGGATAGTCTTATCTTAACATAAAAAACAGTCGAAAAAGAAGAAATAACTGTAAAAGATGTGGTAGAATCATAACGTAGAAGAAGCAGAGGTGATAACGTGTTTATCAAGGAAACAGAGCTGTCTGACAAAGAAAAAGAGTACTTCATGCAGGAAGCGTTGAAAGAAGCCGACAAAGCCCTTGAAAAAGGGGAAGTGCCAATAGGTGCAGTCGTTGTATTGAACGGTGAGATCATCGGCCGGGGCCACAACCTCAGGGAATCGACCCAAGATGCCACCACGCATGCGGAAATACTTGCTATCCAAAACGCCAACAAACAAACTGCCAGTTGGCGGTTAGAAGATGCTCAGTTATTCGTCACACTTGAGCCATGTCCAATGTGCAGCGGCGCCATCCTCCTGTCCCGTATTGCTGAGGTATTTTACGGTGCAGCCGACCCCAAAGCCGGCACAGCCGGCACCTTTATGAACTTGTTACAAGATTCCCGGTTTAATCATATGGCATACGTTGAAAAAGGCATCCTAGAAGAACAGTGTCGAGAAAAAATCAGCTCTTTTTTCAAAGAACTGAGGAACAAACGAAAAAGAAATAAAAAAATTGCCCAAAACACTGGCATTGATTCCATAAATACGCTACAATAGAACTTGGCCGCAAGGCCAGGGCAATGACGGGCTTACGAAGCGTGTCAGGTCTGGAAGGAAGCAGCACTAAGTTTGTGCCGTCATGTGCCTGTATGAAAAGCCATCTATCAAGCCTTTCGAAATTTTCGAAAGGCTTTTTTTGCTGAATATAAGAAGTTTTTCAAATATTAAAAGCCTCTAAAACCGGATCCGGTTTTAGAGGCTTGCTTGATGTCAGTAACATCACATATTAAAAAACGAGAGTGGCCAGTAGGTAAAGAACGACGATATGTGCCGGATAAAAGAAGTAAAAGAACCACTTCATTTTTTTCCCTTCTTTGCCGGAGTACAACAACATCGGGATAGCTGCAAAAGCCATCATCCATTGAATGTTCGTTGTGAATAAATCAGTAAATTGAAATCTGGTCGAAATGAAAGCAACAATCAGCAGGGAAACAACTTGCAACAGCCTTTTTTCTCGAAAGATAAAAAACAGCAGGCCTAAAAGAACGAGAAGAAAGCCGCCTTCAGTAAACAGCAGCGACGGGAAGATAAAAATGCTGTAAATCCCGATTTGTCTAGTCAGCTCATGGCTCATTAGGAGCAGGGGCGCTACAGAAAATACTGCCATAACGATAATAATCAGTATACCTAACCCGATTTTTTTCCCTTCCTTGTTTCGTATGCCGTTTCTGATGGAATCATAGGCAATCATAGCTACAGCAGATAAAAAAAGTGTGCTGAAAATATTATTCATTAAAACGATTGAATCATTCGGCACGAGTTTCGGCAGGTACAAGTCGATAATCGACATCAGCCAGAAGCCAGCCAGCAGATTTCTCAGATAGGCGAGTCTGTTCCGGGTATAATGTACTCCTTCAGCAGCTAGAAATAAAAAGATTGGTGCTACCACTCGGCCCAGCATGGTCAGCCACATCGGCGCACCATCAGCTGCCCACATTTGATGAATGTGGTCTAACACCATCAATACGATACCGATAATTTTTAAATAAAATGCATCTACTCTTTTTGTCATATTTAATCATCCTCATTTCTTTATGAATTATAAATCAGAATGAGCGGAAAAAACAGTGACAATTTCGTAAGGTCTTTGAACGCCAGTTAAGCTAACTGCTAAAGTCGGATTTCAGCAGATAGTACTCATTTATGTCCCGATACTTGCCATATAGCTGCTTATCTTGCTTGCGCGTCCCGAGAAATGAAAAACCGCATGACAATGCCACGGCGTTGCTGCCTGAGTTTTCAGTATCAGCCAAGATGGTCAACTTGTTTAAACCGAGTGTGACAAAGGCATATTCACAGAGTTTTCTGACCGATTTGGAAACAATGCCTTGTTTTGTGTAATCCGAATGCAGCCAGTAGCCGATATCGGCCTTTTTTGATGCGGAATGGATAAAATGTAAATCGATACACCCGATTAATCTGTCGCCTTTAGCAATAAAAAATAGTTTATCTGTTCCATTGGCAGCACCCTGCATCTTCATTTTGATATAATCTTCCTGATTTTTTTCGTCTTTAGAGTCATCAACGAAATCCAAAAATACCCGCAAATGGTCACGGTCACTGTCGAGCAGTTCGAAAATTTCTTTTGCCATTCCGAGTTCCGGATACACTAGATTCAGGTCATCTTCGATATTTAAAGAAAAATAAGGTGTCATGTGTGGCCTCCTTCAAGTCAGTCATTTCAAAAAAGTTTAGCAGATAACTTAGGACATGTCTAGTATACGTTAGGCATAATGGTCAGGATTTCCCCATAGTTGACAACGATAAAGATATGAGAAGGCAGTGTCTCCATTAGTATCGGTTTTATTTGGTTTTCATGCAGCTTGAATATGCTTACTGCTAGACATCGTTGTAACTTCAGTCTAAAAGCTGATGATTATTAATTTTGAGAATGTTATGCTGAAATTGAATAGAAAAGAGGAGTGGCTGATATGAGAAAAAAGTATTGGTTAGGATTTGTACTATTGTTCAGTATGTTACTGACGGGCTGTTCACATATAGCTGGTAAAGTAGCGGATTCGGCTAAAAAAACAGCTGTTCAGACTACGGAGAATTTATATGTGGGCGAGGGAGAGTTTGAACTGCTGACACAGACCATTCGTCCGACTGACAATGAACTGCGAGTTAAATCAGAAGGTATCGATGAAGAAAAAATAACGTATATTTATGTCGCTAATGAAAAAGTGTTTGAGCAGAAAATGAAAAATGGCGAAGAATATACTATTAGTATTGCTGGAGTCAAGGATGCTCATCGTTTAGATTATAAACCTAAAGTTCAGCTCATTCAATTTGAAGATGATAATGAAGATGGTGAGATGACTACATTCAGACAAGAACGGTATACGGTGGAAAAATAACTGGTGACACCTTTTTAAATATGGATGAAAAGACAGCTGATACCACAACAGCTGTCTTTGTTTGACTTTAATTCTGAGTCAGTTCATGGGATACTGGGTATAGGTAGAGACACAAAAAAGAGTGAGGGGAAGAAACAATGCGGAAATTATTTTTATGTTCATCATTAGCCGATTCGGTTCATTTGTTCAGACAAATTGTCGGTGAGACGTTAAAAGGGAAAAAGCTGACACTGATTCCAACAGCTGCGAATGTGGAAGATGCATCCGGCTTTGAAGAGGATGAGCAGGATATTTTAAGCAAGCTGGAAATGGCTGTGACGATACTGGATGTGTCAAAAGAGAGCAGAGAGCAGATTGCTCACACCATCCGCGACGCTGACTATATTTATCTATCAGGCGGGAATACTTTTTATTTATTACAAGAATTAAAGCGACACCAAGTGGATAGATTGTTAATTGAAGAAATCAATGCCGGAAAATTTGTTATCGGAGAGTCTGCTGGGGCAATCGTTATGGCGCCTGATATTGCATACATCATGCCGATGGATGATGAAACAAAAGCGCCATTGCTTGAAACTTACGAGGGATTGGGCGTAGTCGACTTCTATCCGCTGCCTCACATGGAGAATGTTTACCTGAATGAATACGCGGAGCAAATCATGGCAATGTATGATGATAAGTTAAACCTAGTGCCGCTTACTGATCAGCAAGCAATTTATGTGGAAAATGACCAAATTGAGATTTTATAAACAGACTTCGCTGGGTCTGTTTTTTTAATTACTTTAGGTTTTAGTATTTTTTAAGATAAAAACCGCCTAAATATTATTGCCAATGAGTAAGCCTGGCTGCTCAGCATTGCCTGATGCAACAAATCGTATCATGGTAAAAAAGGCAGGAATGCAACAGTTTTAAGCTGTACTGGAGTGTAATATGCAGTGATACTGGCAGTGAAGGAGGAAAAATAGGATGATAGGGAAACGGTTAAAAACAGCAAGAAAACAAAAAGAACTAACTCAGCAGGAAGTGGCTGAAATAGTACACGTGTCACGAGCGACGGTTTCCAGCTGGGAGGTCGGCAGAACGTATCCAGGTCTGGATGTGCTGGTTGAATTGAGTGAGCTGTATGAGTTATCTTTGGATACTTTGTTAAAGGAGGATATGAAGATGGTTGAGCAGGTCAGCAAGGAAGTTAAACAAAAAAGAATTTACAAACGGATAGTTGTCGGTACGGGTATCATTTTGATGCTGTTTTTATTGATAAACCTTTGGTGGTATGTGATGAATTACCGGCAATATAACTACGTCAAGGAAAACTGGCGTGAAGAAGGCAGCTCCTATGTGATGCAAAGTGACGGAATCGAGTATAGCACCCCTAAATTTGATCATGCTGCTTTATTTAGGAATCATTACTTGAAAAAAGAGACGCTGCCGGTATGGGCTGTATATGTTGAAGATGATTCAAAAGACGGCGAGCCTAGTCCAAATATCTCACTTTCAGCGAAGGGGAAAATCAATGTCCTTGTCCCGATTGGCAAGGTTTTGGGGCTTGTGCAGGTCGATTCTAAAATGGAACTGATGGGAGATGGGGAAATGCCGGTATATTTGGATTTTATAGCACATCCTGAAGATTTAGAGCGCATCAATGAGTATTTGGATAAGAATAAGAGCGAACTGGAACTGTTACATGAGCACGCGGCGAAACAGTACGAGCTGATTAATCGCTGACGCTCAAAGACAGTCATGTTACAAGTGTGCAAACGGTACAAAAGAAATACTTCAGCATAGGCATCTTGTTCGCCTGTGAATGGCAAAGGCTGGCTTATGTAAAATTGAGCCAGCCTTTTTATAAGCAGTGAGTATACCCAAAATATCCGTTCTTTTTGGTTACAGCACACTAGTTTATACAATACTTTTACTTATTGCTGAGAACTTTTTAGGCACAGCGGCCGAGAATGCCATGCGTTTGTTGGTTGACGGATGAAGTAATACCAACGTCGTTGCATGCAACCCCAACCGTTTCAGCGGGTTCGTATGTGCGCCGTATTTTTTATCACCGGCAATAGGATGACCGATGTCTTGCATGTGCACGCGGATTTGATTTTTTCGTCCAGTCTCCAAATGTACCTGCAGCAGACTATAGGCATGATTTCCTTGGATTTTTTTGTAATGCGTCACTGCTTTTTTGCCGCCGTTGTCAAAGGGACAGGAATGTATTTTAAAGGTTTTGCTTTCAGTTAGCCAAGACGTGATGGTGCCTGCAGGCTTGCCGACATTGCCTTCAACGACAGCAGTATACATTCTTTCGATAACCAAGTGTTTCCACTGCTGCTGCAGCCGCTCTTTTGTCTGTTCGTTTTTTGCGAACACCATGATACCGGATGTATCTCTATCCAAACGATGGACAATAAAGATTCTATTGCGCGGGTGATCTTGTCTGACATAGGCCGTCAATTGCGCATAAGCTGTTGATTCACCGTCTTTTTTTTGTGTTGCGACGGACAGGATGCCGGCTGCTTTTTCTATAACAATGATGTCATCATCTTCATGGATGATGGTGATACCTGTCAAAGCTGTTGTTTTCATGGCTGTTTTATTGTCCTGAATCATAACAGTATCGCCGGGGTGCAAAATGTAGTTGTGTTTTGTGACAGTCTGATTGTTGACTCTGACTTGTCCTCTGGTCAGGATGGACTTCACAGCATTTCGGCTCAATTTGTTAAGCGACTTCAACAGGAAAGGCAATAAATCGCTCGACTCGCTGATGGTATAAGTGGTTTCGGCAGCCGCTTTTACAGGGCGGGCCTTTTTCTTTTGTTTATTCTTCATTTTTTGCACGACTTTTCTTTTTTTTAGAGAGGGCGGGAAATAACTTTTAGGAAGATATGACAAAAAAGGAAGACGTGCGGTTAAATGACACGTCTTTTAGTAATTTAGCAGGCTTTTCTTTAAATTGTCAATAAAAATAAATCGAGGAAAGACAGTTCTAACTGATTGATTTGGAAGACTATTTCAAAATACTGGTTTATCCCACTTTTCAGGAAGCAGCTCAGCCAGCGTTGCAACGATATTGTTTTCAAGTAAAATCTGGCAGTTATCATTTTGATCATCGACTTGGCTGATGAATTCTCTGCATCTGCCGCAGGGCGCTAGAATAGAGCCGTCTTTATAGACCGTCACAAGTTTGTTGATGCGACTTTCGTCATTGTTTATCATCGCTGCAATAGCAGCATGTTCGGCACAAAATCCGATACCGCACGGAACGGTGATAGCGACACCTGTATAAATTGTTCCGCTAGTCGTTTGCAGCGCACAAGAAACATGCCCGGCTTCACAATTGCGCGCCGTCATTTTAGGGTTTAAGTTTTCCTTTGCCACAACCAGTAATTCAGAAAAATCCAACGGTTTCATTGCCTCACCCCCTTAATTCCATAGTAGCACGTTTTGGGGAAATTGGTTGATGTATTTGGGTTTGTGTTTGGGGGATGGCAGACACGGACTAGTACAAAGTTTTTAAAAAGATTAACTATGCCCAAATCAGTCCTTAATAACAATTCCTAACCCTAGCGCAATCACGAGCGCCTGCTCGGTATTGACTACCAGACCTTTGAGTAATTCTTGAGACAGCGCGATTTTTTCAAATGTATTTGTCGTTAAATCAAGTGTTGACAGTTTTGTATAAAACCAATTGGAACCTGTAAGGGAATTTTTATTTAATTGTAAATTTTTCCATGTTACGTCATAAAAATCACTTTCTTCCAAATCACAAAATGAGAAAGTCACTGTATTGAGGTTGGTGTTGCTGAAAGAAGACATATTTGCAACACAGTCTTCAAACGTGCAATCGCGCAGCATACTCTCGGCGAAATTTGTGCCAATCAATTTACATTGGCGAAAAATGACTTGATGGAAGCTGCCGCCCATCCACTCAAGATTTGACAGATCACATTTTTCAAATATGACATTGCTGCAATCAAATCGTTCCAGTTGTACATTTTGCAACGTCATTCTCTCCACATGACACGAACGCAGAATGACATTTGCTGCGGATGAGTAACTGTGGTCTTCATTATGTATGTAAAGATCAGAGAAGGCGGCTTCATCCTCCAAATAAAAATTGCCAGTTTGAAGAGAAGACAAACAAGGAGCTAAAGGCTGTTTATTTTTCATCGTGACCCTCCTTTTTAATGTGTGCTAACGTAAAAAAACTAAGTAATGACATTTTTCTTTTTTGATAGAGCAGTTTGTGTCACCCGAGTCCTTGATTGGTGCAGCTGGTTTTTATTGACTTACATCTATCAAAAAAAGACGCCGGTTTATCAGCGTCTTTACTTTAAATTTGTTATAGTGAAGCTACCTAAAATGGAGACGGCGGGATTTGAACCCGCGTCCAAATATATCGCCACTTAAATGTCTACGCTCATAGTTATACTATTTTATTATTCGCTCAGCTCTATGCCGTATAACAGGCCTTGAGCCTCGCTAGTCTGATGGTCTCTTGCAGTATTTGCAGACGGAAAATACTGACGTATCCCACTAAATTTGAGACCCTTGCTCGAGCACATGGGCGATGCCGAGAGGATCTTCGCAAGCTGTTTTTAGGCAGCTAAAGCGAAATTGTTGTTTTCGTTTTTAGCAGTTATATTTAACTGTAACGTTTTAACGTAGACGTAACCTACGAAGCGCCATTCAAGCTCAAACTATACCTGTCGAATCCATAACGTCCCCTTTGTAAAAGATGTATCTCCTGATACCATATAGAGTATAGCATAAACAGGACTGATGATAAAGAAATAAGCTGGGGAATCAGCAGATTGGTTGGTAATTTTTTACAAGTGAAGTATACTAAGGGATAGGAATTCAATGGGGTGAGAGCAATGATTTTTTATTATGTGGGATTGTTTATTCTGGCAGTCGGTGTTGTTTTCCGTCTGTTTCCTTCAAAACATGTGAACCGGATATATGGCTATCGCTCACCTCAAGCTGAAAAGAGTCTTGACTTGTGGCGATATGCACAAAAGGTTAGCGGGAACATGGCGATACTGATGGGAAGCCTGATGTTTTTGTTCGGGTCTTTTTTGAAGTGGAATGGCTGGACCAACTTTTTTCTAATTGAATTGATGGTGCTGGTGTTTCCGATTATTCCGATTTTTGTCGTTACGGAAGAGAAACTGAAAAAATATGAAGACAAGAGTTCCGAAAATGCCGGTTCCCTTTAAATAATTGGAAGAATGTGTGAAAAACCGGGTAAGTCTTTGGGCAGAGTATAGGCGATTAATTAGACATATTGTATAATATAAATGAAGTTCGCAAAAGGAGTTGAGAAGGATGAAGGTTCTAATGATTGAAGATAATCAGTCGGTATCTGAAATGATGCAAATATTCTTTTTGAATGAGGACTGGGATGTGACCTACGCATATGACGGCAAGGAAGGGCTGGACGCATTTCTTGATAATCCGGAACAGTGGGATATGATTACGCTGGATTTAAATTTACCGACTATGGACGGTGTGACAGTGTGCCGCGAGATGCGCAAAGTGTCCCCGACAGTGCCGATTATAATGCTGACAGCACGGGATTCTGAAAGCGACCAAGTCATCGGATTGGAACTAGGTGCGGATGATTACGTGACAAAACCGTTCAGTCCGCTGACACTGATTGCACGAATGAAGGCACTTCACCGTCGGGCTACGCTGGTGGAAGAACAGATTCCTGAGAGTGAAAAGATTGACAATGCGTTCGATATTCAAACTGAGCATTTCAAGATGAATACAAAGACCCGTGAAGCCTATTTGGATGATAAAGCCATTGACGGTCTGACACCGAAAGAATTTGATTTGTTGTACACACTGGCTAAAAAACCGCGGCAAGTCTTTTCGCGGGAGCAGCTGCTGGAATTGGTGTGGGACTATCAATATTTTGGGGATGAGCGGACAGTCGATGCCCATATCAAGAAGCTGCGCCAAAAAATTGAAAAAGTCGGTCCGCAAGTGATTCAGACTGTTTGGGGCGTCGGCTATAAATTCGATGATTCTGGAGTCGCTGAGTAATGCGCTATTTAATTCAACAAATGATGGCGTTTCTTGCGGTTATTTTGACGATTCTGCTGGTGATTGGTATTTTCTTCACACAATTTACGAAAGAAACGATTACCGGGTCAGCCTATAAACAATTGGAAGGCTACTCGGATACGTTTGTCGATAATGTGAATGAAAACGGCTGGACGTGGGAGCAATCGCTGATGAACACGGAAAGTGTGCTGAAGAATCAACGGGTCGGTTTTTATTTGCTGGATACAGACCGGAACGTGCTTTACCCTAAAAAATATATCGGCAGCAACGGCAGCAACGTTATTTCTGATGCTGAGCTGGCAGAGCTGCGGAGTAACGAACGTATCACAAAGCTGGTCAAAGATAATTTCAGCGGGAAATCGACCACGCTGGCCGTCTACATCCGCCCCTTGTTTACGACCGAAACAGACGGGACGGGAAAGGAAATTGATTTTTCCAATATTCTGATTGTGTACCAGCCGTACACTAATATTGAAGACAACGTCAATTCTCTGACACAGAATTTGTTTAAAGGGTTCATCATTTCAAGTGTCGTGGCGTTGTTTATCAGTTACGGGCTTGCACAGTTTCAGGTCAACCGCATCAACCGTATCCGGAAAGCGACCACGCAAATCGCTGAAGGAAACTTTGACGTCCATCTGGAAGTGAAAAACAACGACGAGCTGGACGATTTGGCGCAAGACTTTAACCAGATGGCTGTAGCTCTGAAAGAAACGAATGAAGAGGTCCTGCGTCAGGAGGAACGCCGGCGGAATTTCATGGCAGATGTGGCGCATGAAATGCGCACACCTTTGACGACCATCAACGGTCTGCTTGAAGGGTTGGCGTATGGTGCGATTCCGGAAGCTCAAAAAGAAAAAAGCATCAACTTGATGCGTAATGAAACTAATCGTCTGATTCGACTGGTGAATGAAAATCTGGATTATGAAAAAATCCGGACCAATCAAATCAGTATCGTGATTCAAAAACTGAATGCGACCGAAATCATGAGGAGTATTTTTCAGCAGCTCCACAGCAAGGCGGAAGCGGCCGGCAATGAGCTGATTTTGGAGACGAGCGAATCTGTGGCAGTGTATGCGGATTATGACAGGTTTGTGCAAATCATGGTCAACCTCCTGCAAAATGCCATTCAATTTACTCAGGATGGCGAAATCAGGGTGTCCATTACCAAAGGCTATTTGGAAACGATCATCAAAATTTCCGACACAGGTATCGGCATGGATGAAAAACAAGTGAAGAATATTTGGGACAGATACTATAAAGCCGACCCGTCAAGGAAGAACACCACATACGGCGAGTCAGGATTAGGGTTATCCATTGTTGATCAGCTGGTACGTCTGCACAAAGGACACATTGAAGTTGAAAGTGAGCTGGGTCAGGGCACGACTTTTACTGTCAGATTTCCTGATGTCGATTTAAGCAAGTCTTCGGATAATACATAATAGAAAGGCTTTTTTCACAGGTGTGTGAGAAAGCCTTTCTATATTTCTCCAGCTATTTTTGCTATACTAAGTAAGGAAGAAAAAATACAGGTGATGACATGAAAGAAAATTTTAGCTACCCGTTGAACATGGACTGGACAACAGAAGAAATCATCGCTGTCATGGAAATGTGGCAGCTGGTTGAACAGGCATATGAAAGCCGGGCAGCGGCAGAGGATATCTTAACACAATATCGTTTGTTTAAAACAATTGTCCGCAGTGTCGGCGAAGAGCGGCAGCTGGGCAGGGAGTTTGAGGAACTGACCGGTTATTCGTTGTACCGTGTAGTTAAAGCAGCGAAAAAACAGCAGACAGGTGTATTGAAAAAGGAGGCACTTTAAGAATGGCAGATGACAAACAACTGATGGCGCAGGTGAAACAGTGGATATTGGAAGCCGGCGAGGAAGTAAAACGCAAGCTGCAAGACCCGCTGATTGTGGAACAAAAATCCAGCCGTACCGATTTGGTCACAAATGTTGACAAGGAGACAGAAGCGTTTCTTGTTGAGAAGATTCGCTCGCACTACCCGGCTGACCAGATACTAGGCGAAGAGGGGCTGGGTGATAAACCCGAAACCACGGACGGCCGGGTCTGGATTATCGACCCGATTGACGGCACCATCAATTTTGTCAAGCAACGCGAAAATTTTTGCATCATGATTGGTATTTTTGAAGATGGTCTGGGCAAGTTAGGGTTTATTTATGATGTGATAAAAGACGAATTTGTATATGGCGGCTCGGGCACAGGTGTGTTTTTGAACGGCTCGCCGCTGAAACAAATAGAAGATGTGCCGCTGTCGGAAGGTTTGGTCGGCGTTAACGGCACGATGTTTGTCAACAATTATATGAGCACGAGAAATGTCGGGCTTGCCAGTTCGGGCTTTAGGATTTTGGGGTGTGCCGGATTGGATTTCCTGCATATGTTTATGAGCAGACAATGTGCGTACGTTTCTAACTTGGCTCCATGGGATTTTGCCGCCGGGATGGTGATCGGCCATGCGCTCGGTTTACGCTGTTCCCGTCTGGACGGACGTGAGGCAGACATTATCGGGGAGCGTGTGCCGTTTGTGATTGCAACACCGTCCGCATATGAAGAAATTCAAGCGCTGGTCATTGCGGCTGGATGATAGTTAACTGTGAATGAAAACATTGTGCTTTTTTTCATTTCCATTTTCTGTTATAATGAACCGTCGAAAAAGATAGATAACTGATGTGAGAGCATCAACTGCTAACCAAGTGAGGAGAGTCTAAAAATTGAAATTAAGAGAAGATATTAGGAATGTAGCGATTATTGCGCATGTTGACCACGGGAAAACAACATTGGTGGACGAGATGCTGAAGCAATCTGATACATTAGACGATCACATCCAGTTACAGGAACGCGCAATGGATTCAGGCGATATCGAAAAAGAACGCGGCATTACGATTTTAGCTAAGAATACAGCGATTAAATACAAAGACACACGAATCAATATCATGGACACACCGGGACACGCTGATTTTGGCGGTGAAGTGGAACGGATCATGAAGATGGTCGATGGTGTACTGCTGGTAGTGGATGCGTATGAGGGCACGATGCCCCAGACACGTTTTGTGTTGAAAAAGGCGCTGGAGCAAAAGCTGACACCGATTGTCGTGGTAAATAAAATTGACAAACCGGCAGCCAGACCGGATGAAGTCATTGATGAAGTTCTTGAACTGTTTATCGAGCTGGGAGCCGATGATGACCAGCTGGAGTTCCCAGTCATTTATACGTCAGCTGTTAACGGCACGTCCAGTTTGTCAGACAATCCTGAAGATCAGGAACACACGATGAGCTATGTCTATGACACGATTATCGACCATATCCCGGCTCCTGTGGACAACAGCGACGAGCCGCTGCAGTTTCAGGTGTCGCTCCTTGACTACAATGATTATGTCGGACGGATTGGGATTGGCCGGGTATTTCGCGGGACCATCCGTGTCGGCGACCAAGTAGCGCTTTTGAAGCTGAATGGCGAAGTCAAGAAATTCCGTGTGACTAAACTGTTCGGTTTTATGGCATTGGACCGCATTGAAATCAAAGAGGCTAAAGCAGGCGATTTGATTGCCGTTTCAGGGATGGAGGATATCTTTGTCGGTGAAACGGTCACGCCGGTGGATACACAGGAAGGCTTGCCGGTCCTTCACATAGATGAACCAACGCTGCAGATGACATTTCTTGTAAACAATTCACCCTTTGCAGGACGCGAAGGGAAATTTGTCACTGCCCGAAAAATTGAAGAGCGTCTGCAAAAGCAGATTCAGACGGATGTTTCTTTGAAAGTGGACCCGACAGATTCGCCGGACCGCTGGGTTGTATCCGGACGCGGCGAGCTGCATTTGTCAATTTTGATAGAAAATATGCGTCGTGAAGGCTTTGAACTGCAAGTGTCCAGACCGCAGGTGATTGAAAAAGAATTTGACGGTGTCAAGTGTGAACCGTTTGAACGCGTCCAAATCGATACACCAGAAGAATATATGGGCGGTGTCATTGAGTCGCTCGGTCAGCGCAAGGGCGAGATGCAAGATATGATTCATACCGGAAACGGTCAGATTCGTCTGATTTTTCTCGTGCCGGCCAGAGGGTTGATAGGGTATTCGACCGAATTTATGTCATTGACCCGCGGCTATGGTATCATGAATCACACATTCGACCAGTATTTGCCAGTGATTTCCGGGCTGGTTGCAGGACGTAGGAACGGTGCGCTGGTTTCAATCGACACAGGCAAGGCGACAACTTACAGTATCATGAGTATCGAAGAACGCGGTACAGTCTTTGTTGAGCCCGGCACAGAAGTCTACGAAGGGATGATTGTCGGTGAAAACAACCGGGACAATGACTTGACGGTCAACATCACCAAGGCAAAACAGATGACCAATGTCCGTTCGGCCACGAAAGACCAGACGTCTGTCATTAAAAAACCGAAAATTTTGTCATTGGAAGAATCGTTGCAGTTTTTGAATGACGATGAGTATTGTGAAGTGACACCGGAAAGTATCCGCCTGAGAAAACGAGTGCTGAACAAAGCTGAGCGTGAAAAAGCAGCGAAGAAGAAAAAAAGTGCAGAACAAGGATAGAGATGACTCAAAAAGTCATCTTTTTCTCTGATTTTTCCTTTTGTAATTTACTGAGCATTTATAAATAGATTTTTTAAGAAATTATAGTTATAATATACTCAGTTAATGATTAAAAAAATTTAACATTCGCAGAAAGGCATGTGTTATATGTCAAATAAAATTCTAATTATCGAAGACGAAAAGAACCTGGCCCGTTTCGTTGAATTGGAACTGAATCATGAGGGATATGAAACTGAGATTCACTATAATGGCAGGACAGGTTTAGAAGCCGCTCTGGCCTCAGACTGGGATGCGATTCTCCTGGATTTGATGCTGCCCGAGCTGAACGGCATAGAAGTATGCCGCCGCATTCGTCAATCGAAAAACACACCTATTATTATGATGACAGCGAGAGATTCTGTCATAGACCGGGTATCCGGTCTGGACCACGGGGCAGATGATTATGTTGTCAAGCCGTTTGCCATTGAGGAGCTGTTGGCCCGCTTGCGCGCGTTGCTGCGCCGCATTGATATCGAGAGTGATAAAAATGTGTTGAAACAGACGACCTTATCTTATCGCGATTTGGTGATTGAGAAAGAAAACAGGGTCGTCAGGCGCAATGAAGAAGTTATCGAACTGACGAAACGGGAATATGAACTATTGTTGACACTGATGGAAAACATCAATGTTGTATTATCACGGGATGTGCTGCTGAATAAAGTATGGGGATACGAAATTGAAGTAGAAACGAATGTTGTTGACGTATACATCCGCTATCTGAGAAATAAAATTGATGTGCCGGGAGAAGAGAGTTACATCCAGACTGTCCGCGGCACAGGATACGTGATGCGCTCATGAGCAAAAAAAATCAAGCCAAACGTATTCACTGGCAGTCAATTACAGTAAAATGGACGGTGCTGAGCAGCGCCGTCATTTTTATACTGTTTACCGCGCTTAGCCTGATTATTTATTACACGAGTTCCAATTTGCTGGTACGGGAAGAACGGGAAAATTTTTCGGAAATCATGACACAGATTCAGGAGCGGCTGGAAATGTCCGACCGTGAACTGACGATCAGCAACAGTATCCGCTTGTTGAAAAATACGGTCAGCGGCAATAAGCCCGGAAGTTATCCGCAAGTCCCTTTGGAAGCCAACGCTATTAGACTGGACAGTTTTATCTCCGAATTATCCCAAAAGGATTTAACGGTTAAACTCTACAACACAAAGGAAGAAATGATTTTTGAAACGAGAGGCATCACCTTGCCGTTTACCGGCAAGGACAACGTGAAAATCTCGGTTCAAAGTTTTGACGGCTACGCCGGTTTTGTGCAAGTGCTGCCAGTCTACTCTGATACGGAAGACGAACTGGTCGGATACGTTCAAGGATTTTACGAACTGACTTCTTATTATGATATCCGGCGCGATTTATTCCGACTGCTGTTGGTATTTGAAATCATCGGGCTGGTGGTCAGTTTGCTGCTTGGATTCCTGCTGTCGACTTATTTTACTAAACCGATGAAGAAAATTGTCAAAACGCTGGACAGTGTTAAAGGCGATCCGTTGACCAACGAACGTGTCACGACACTGAAGGGCGAGGATGAATTTTCTG
This sequence comes from Vagococcus acidifermentans, assembly GCF_003987655.1. Classification (GTDB taxonomy): domain Bacteria; phylum Bacillota; class Bacilli; order Lactobacillales; family Vagococcaceae; genus Vagococcus_B; species Vagococcus_B acidifermentans. Next base: position 139,836 of record NZ_NGKC01000006.1, read on the forward strand.
ACCTGGCAGAGTCCTTCAACGACATGCTGGACAAGATGCAGCTGTTTGTGGAGCAGCAGAAAGAATTTGTTGAAGATGTGTCGCATGAGCTGCGTACGCCGGTCGCTGTCATCGAAGGGCATTTAAATCTGCTGAACCGCTGGGGGAAAGATGACCCCGAAGTGCTGGAGGAGTCGCTGCAGGCATCCCTTCAGGAAATATCCAGAATGAAAAAACTGGTACAGGAAATGCTGGATTTGTCGCGGGCAGAACAGGTGGAATTCCAGCACCGCAATGAGTCGTGCAATGCCAAAGAAGTCTTGAATCAAAATGTGAATAATTTTCGCATGCTGCACCCGGAGTTCTATTTTATTTTAGATGATGACTTGCCGGATACGCTGCGGGTCAAGATGTACCGCAATCACTTCGAACAAGTACTGATTATTTTGATGGATAATGCAGTCAAGTATTCCCGGGACCGCAAAGAGGTATCTATTTCCGCCTCCCATGTTTTAAACCGGCTGGATATCATTATTCAAGATTTTGGCGAGGGCATTTCCGAAGAGAATCAAAAGAAAATTTTCAACCGCTTTTACCGCGTCGACAAAGCACGCGCGCGCAATACAGGCGGCAACGGGTTGGGACTGTCAATTGCCCAGCAGCTGGTAGAAAGCTATAATGGCCGTATTTCAGTGAAAAGTGTGGAAGGACAAGGCTCTTCCTTCCGCGTGGTCTTGCCGACAGTTGCCGATGTGTCAAAGGATGAACACCTGCTATAAAAAAGTGTATCTGGCAAACACGTGCGATTCGTTTGCCAGATACACTTTTTGGCATGCAGCAAAGCGCTCAAAGCGAATGGGCGAATTTTCTGAAAAAAGCCCGGTGTTTTGTGATATAATGTTGTAGTGAAATTGTGATGAAGGAGTAATCAGCGATGATCGGGATAAGTGCATGTCTGGGCGGGGTGTCCTGCCGCTATGACGGAAAGGCGAAAACAGTTGAAGCACTGCGCCGGCTGGTTGCATCGGAACAAGCGCTGGTCATTTGCCCGGAGGTTTTGGGCGGGCTGCCGGTGCCGCGGATTCCGGCGGAGATTCAGTTTGGCGACGGGTTTGATGTTTGGGCCGGCAAAGCACACGTGATTGCCAAAGACGGTAAAGACGTGACCGGCTGCTACAAACAAGGAGCAGAGAAAGCTTTGGCCGCCTTGAAAGAACTCGACATCGACTGGGTGATTTTAAAAGAGAATAGTCCGTCCTGCGGCGTCAGTGCTGTTTACGACGGGTCGTTCACCGGTTCGTTAAGAGAGGGGCTGGGAGTCGCTGCGGCGCTGTTTCAGATGAATGATATCCTGATATGTTCGGAAAGCAACTGGCAGGATGTGTTGCCAAAAGGAGGGACAGGTCGTGGAGATAGATAAAACTAATCGGATGAATTCCCTGTTTGAATTTTATGCTACGTTGTTGACTGAAAAACAAATGAATTACATGGAATTATACTATGCCGATGATTTTTCCCTTGGTGAAATTGCCGAGGAATTTGCCGTCAGTCGTCAGGCAGTTTATGATAATATCAAGCGCACAGAAAAAATTTTGGAAGAGTACGAGCGGAAACTGCATTTGTTTTCCAATTACGTGGTGCGCAATCAGCTTCTTCAGGAAGTCAAAACACATGTTACCGCGCAATACGGCGATGATGAGAAACTGAACCAACTGATTGACCAGATACAAGAAATAGAAGATTAGGAGATAGATAAATGGCGTTTGAAAATTTAAGTGAGAGATTACAGGCGGCAATGAGCAAATTGCGCCGCAAGGGCACCATCAAAGAAGCTGACGTCAAAGAAATGATGCGCGAAATCAGACTGGCACTGCTTGAAGCAGACGTCAATTTGCAGGTTGTCCGTCAGTTTACCAAACGGGTCAGCGAACGGGCAGTCGGTGCGGAAGTATTGGAAACGCTGAATCCAACTCAGCAAATCGTCAAAATTGTGGACGAGGAATTGACCAAAGTACTCGGGAGCGAAACTGCCGAACTGAACAAGTCGCCGAAAATTCCGACGATTATCATGATGGTCGGTTTGCAAGGGGCAGGTAAAACAACTTTCGTAGGGAAACTTGCCAACTATTTGAAAAAAAATGAAAAGGCCCGTCCGCTGATGATTGCCGGAGACGTGTATCGTCCGGCGGCCATCGACCAGCTGAAAGTATTGGGTCATCAGCTGGATGTGCCTGTCTTCGATATGGGGACTGACCATAGTCCGGTGGAAATTGTCCGTCAAGGTCTGGCAGTTGCCAAAGAAAACCGGAACGACTATGTGTTCATAGATACGGCAGGTCGTCTGCATATTGATGAAACGCTGATGAACGAGCTGAAAGAGATTCAGGAACTGGCGCAGCCGGATGAAATTCTGCTGACTGTGGATGCGATGACCGGGCAGGATGCGGTGACTGTTGCCGAGAGTTTTAATGAGCAGTTGGGCATCACCGGTGTGGTTGTCACAAAACTTGACGGCGATACCCGGGGCGGTGCGGCACTGTCCATCCGTGCGGTGACAGGAAAGCCGATTAAATTCACCGGTACAGGGGAAAAACTGACCGACATCGAAGTGTTCCACCCGGACAGAATGTCCAGCAGAATCCTCGGCATGGGTGATATGCTGACGCTGATTGAAAAGGCGCAGCAGGAATATGATGAGAAAAAAGCGGAAGAGCTGGCCCGCAAGATGAAAGAAGACAGCTTTGACTTCAATGATTTCATTGAACAGCTCGACCAGGTCATGAACATGGGACCGCTGGAAGATTTGATTAAGATGATGCCGGGCATGAGCAATGTACCGGGCATCGATAAGCTGCAAGTCGACCCGAAAGATGTGGCCCGCAAAAAGGCGATGGTCTTCTCCATGACGCCTGAAGAGCGGGAAAACCCTGACTTGCTGAATCCGAGTCGCCGCCGGAGAATCGCTGCCGGATCGGGCAACAGCGTGGTGGAAGTGAACCGCATGATTAAATCGTTTAATGAATCGCGGAAAATGATGCAGCAGATGACTAAAGGCAACATGCCTGCCGGTTTTGACCAAATGATGGGCGGCGGTGTCAAAGGGAAGTTGGGCAAGATGGCGATGAACAAAATGGTCCGCAAACAAAAGAAAAACAAAAAGAAGCGCAACAAGAAAAAACGTTAGCCGGACATTGGCCAGAAAATGCCGATTCCTATTTGACATTTTGATCAAAATTTTGTATGATTATGAACAAACATATAAACAACGATATTGCATTGATAAGAAGAGTACAAACTGACAAAAGTCAAAGAGAGCTTCGGCAGGTGAAAAGAAGTACTGGCGGCGGTTTGGAAGATGGTCTTTGAGCAATCAGCTGCGAATGCGTTTCATGAGCGGCTGACAGGTGTGCCTGTTACAGCATCACGGTATCGAACGTTCAGGCGTTCTGTACTGGTTGAGGCTGGTTTTGCGAAGAACCGGTAAATTAAGGTGGTAACACGGAGCAACAGCTCGCGTCCTTTCATAGTAAAGGATGCGGGCTTTTTTTTATTATTTTATAAAAGAGATGGAGGAATTAATATGAACTTTGAAACAAAATGTTTACATGCCGGATATACGCCGAAAAACGGGGAGTCACGTGTTGTGCCGATCAGTCAGACGACGACTTTCCGCTATGATTCCACAGAAGAGATCGGCAAACTCTTTGATTTGGAGGCAGCGGGTTATTTCTACACGCGTCTGGCGAATCCGACCACGGATGCGGTGGAGCAAAAAATTGCCGCTTTGGAAGGCGGTGTCGGCGCCTTGTGTACCTCGTCAGGACAGTCAGCCATCTTTTTTGCCCTGCTAAATATTGTTGAAAGCGGCGACCACATCATTTCTTCGTCAGCCATCTATGGCGGCGCCTTCAATTTGCTGGGGCACACGTTTAAAAAGCTCGGCGTCGATGTGACCTTTGTGGACCAGACGTTGCCGCTGTCCGAGTTAACAAAAGAAGTGCGGCCGAATACCCGGGCCATCTTTGCGGAAACGATTGCCAATCCGGCACTACTTGTGCTGGACATCGACAAATTTGCGGCATTGGCCAAAGAAGCAGATGTACCGCTGATCATTGATAATACGTTCGCTACGCCTTATTTTTGCCGGCCGATTGAACACGGGGCAGATATCGTGGTGCACAGCACGACGAAATATTTGGACGGACATGCTGTACAAACTGGCGGCGTCATCGTCGACAGCGGGAAATTTAACTGGCAAAATGGCAAGTTCCCACAGTTGTCAGAACCTGATGTGACTTATCATGGCCTTGTTTATACAGATGTGTTTGGCGAAGCTGCTTATATTACCAAAGCACGGGTACAGCTGATGAGGGACATCGGTGCGACACCGTCACCGCAAAACTCGTTTCTGCTGAACTTGGGTATCGAGACACTGGCTGTCAGAATGGACCGGCATTATGAAAATGCGCTGGCTGTGGCACATTATCTGGAAAAACAACCGCTGGTCAAAAAAATCATGTTCCCGGGCTTGCCGTCTGACCCAAATTACGCATTGGCACAAAAATATTTGCCAAACGGGCTGAGCGGCGTCATCTCCTTTGAAGTCGGCGATGACCGTGAAACAGCGGGCAAGTGGCTGGATGCATTGAAACTGGTATCGCTGGAAGTCCATGTCGCCGATATTCGGACATGTGCGCTGCATCCTGCCACTTCCACACACAGACAGCTGTCAGAAAAAGAATTGGTTGAAGCGGGAATTTCACCTGGTCTGATCCGCTTGTCTTGCGGCATTGAGTCGGTTGATGACATCATAGCGGATTTGGAGCAGGCATTCCGGACACTGGAGGGATAGGTGATGCCGATTAAATTGATGAATGACTTTCCGGCGAAAGAAATACTGGAAAGGGAAGATATTTTTGCTATTGACAATCAGCGGGCGTCGACTCAGGACATCCGTCCGCTGAAACTGTTGATACTGAATTTGATGCCGAATAAAATTGACACGGAAACCCAGCTGCTGCGCCTGATTAGTCAGAGCCCGCTGCAAATCGACGTGGATTTTTTGAAAATTGCTTCTCATCAGCATAAAAACACCAGTATCCACCATCTGTCGAAATTTTATCTGGATTATCCGGATGTGGCAGACCGTACATACGACGGCATGATAATCACTGGGGCACCGGTGGAACATTTGCCGTTTCATCAGGTGACTTACTGGGATGAGTTGAAAGTCATCATGGATTGGAGCCAAACCAATGTGACATCAGTCATCCACATTTGTTGGGGCGCTCAGGCGGCACTGTTTCATCATTACGGGATTGATAAAGTTGCTTATGAGAAAAAACTGTTTGGTGTTTTTCCGCAATATGCACTGGCGTCCCACCGTCTGCTGAGAGGGTTTGATGATGTATTTGAAGCCCCGCAGTCGCGCTATACCGGCATTGATGAAGCACAAATCGATGGGAAAATCATTCAGGTAATTGCCCACGGAGAAGGAATCGGGGCAACCATGCTGGTATCCCAAGACAATCACAATATTTTCTTGCTGGGTCATCTGGAGTATGATACGGATTCGTTGAAGAACGAGTATTTACGTGACCGCGACAAAGGACTGGGGACAGCTTTGCCGGAAAATTACTTTGCTGATGACAAAGCAGACGGTGTAATCCGTAACAGATGGCGTGGTCATGCCCATCTGCTCTATCATAACTGGCTGAATGATGTGTACCAGCTGACGCCGTATCGGCTGGCTGATATCCCGGCGTACAATGCGCAAAAAAGATTAAAAAATCATGATTAATCGAGGCAACACTTTTTGATTAGTTTCATTCCCTGTTATAATGGTTCCAGATGGGAAGTGGGAGGAAAAGAATGGAAGACGCAACCTATTTTGCAGAACTAATCAAACAACGGAAAATAACTCCATCAGAGTTAATTGAGAGTTTTTATAATAAAGCGCGCGTGTATGGCGAGCTGAATGCTTTTACCAGTTTAAATTTATCAGAAGCACTGGCGGCAGCCGACCGCTTGACATCATATGATAAACCATTCAGCGGCGTGCCTATTCCTTTGAAAAACTTGGGTCAGAACAAACGCGGCTGGCCGGCGACTGCCGGCTCGAAGTTGCTGAAAGATGCAGCTGCTTCACAGACAGATTACTTTGTTCAGGCGCTGGAACGTGCCGGTTTTATTCCTTTTGGACAGACCAATGCGCCTGAATTCGGATTCAAAAATATCAGTGACTCCCGGTTGTATGGCGTGGTACGCAATCCGTGGGATACAGCGTGTCACGCCGGCGGCAGCAGCGGCGGTGCCGCCGCTGCCGTTGCTGCCGGCATCATACCGCTGGCGGCTGCCAGTGACGGGGGCGGGTCAATCCGCATTCCCGCGTCATTTTGCGGGCTTGTCGGATTAAAGCCTAGCCGCGGCAATGTCGTGACCGGACCGGGCGGTTATCGCGGCTGGCAAGGCGCGTCAATCGACTTTGTGCTGGGTGTGTCCATTAGAGATGCGGAAAAAATGTTGTCACTCTTGCGGCCGACGCACCAAATATCGCCCTATGGCAAACCGCTCCCGACAGTCGACAGTCACAAAAAGCACCTGAAAATTGCTGTATGTACAGAATCGCCCGTGGGAAGTCCTGTTTCTGAAAGCGCCAAGACCGCAGTCAAACAAGCGGCCGATTTTCTTGCATCGCTGGGTCATGACGTGGACGTGATAGCTTATCCTGTCAACGGCGATGCGCTTATCCGCAGTTACTACACAATGAACGGCGGTGAAACAGCTAGCATGATGGCAGGCATTGAGCAGGCACTGGGCCGGTCTGTCCGTCTGACTGATGTGGAGCCGATGACTTGGACGATTTATCAGTACGGCCGCCGCCTGTCCGCAGCTGAGTACAGCCGAACTTTTGGATGCTGGGACGAAGCCGCAGCCGTCATGGAACAGCTCTTTACCACGTATGACCTGTTTCTTTCGCCGACAACGGCTGACACAGCCCCTAAAATGACAACTGACTTGCAAAGCGATACGCTTCGCCAAGAAATGCAGACAGCTGAAATGCGGGATAAAACAGAATTGGCGGAACTGGTTTATGCCATGTTTGAAAAAAGTCTGCAGATTACCCCGTATACACAGCTGGCCAATTTAACGGGACAGCCGGCGCTTAGTTTGCCTACCTACGTGACTGATACAGGCATGCCGCTTGGTGTACAGCTGATGTCTGCTAAAGGCAACGACCAATTATTGCTGGAAGTCGGCCGGCATTTTGAAATTCATCAGAAGTTTAAACTGCCTGCTGTATATAGAACATGATATCCGCCGATTAACAAGCAGCTGCTAAATTTTTTTTTAAAAGTAGCTGTTTTTTTAGGTGATCAATGAGATTAGCGGCAGGATGCAATAAAAAACAGAACTGTTTACTAAACTTCAGACTAGAAAAGAGTGACAACATGCCCAAATACAAATACATAGCCGATGAGATTCGTAAAAAAATTATGGCTGGTCAGTTTAAGTCGAATGACCGGATTCCATTTGAAAAAGAATTGTGTGCCCATTACGGCGCCAGTAAAATGACGGTCAAACGGGCGATGGATATGTTAGTTTCAGAAGGGTTGATCATCAAACGCCGTGGCTCGGGGACATTTGTCAAAGATTTGTCCAAAGACGAAATGGAAAATATTTTGCTTTCGGTACAACAGCAGCAGGCAGCGGCGTACCATCCATCTGAAAAAACAACCAGCAAAATTTTAAAATTTGCAGTGATTTATGCCCCGGAGATAGCACAAAAAAAGCTGAATCTGGACGCGAGTCAGTTTGTGTATGATATTTCCCGCATCAAGTACACCAATGACCAGCCTTATGCGGTCGAGTATTTATACATGCCGGTGGAAAAAATCCCGGGATTGGAAATGAGCTATATCGTCGGTTCAATTTATGAATATGTGGAAGATGTGCTGAAACGGAAAATCACAAGTATCCACCGTACAGTCACAGTCCGCAAAGCCACACTTATGGAAGCCAAGCATTTGGAACTGTCTGAAAATGACCCAGTTGCAATCGTCACGCAGACAGGCTATCTGTCGTGCGGTCAGTCGTTTGAATTTTCCGTTTCTGTTTACCGGTATGATAATTTTTCAGCCGATTTTGTTTTATCCAGAGATTGACAACCGCTTCTAAGGTGATGCTAAAAAGCCCGATACGCAAGAGTATCGGGCTTTTTAGCTGCCAATGGGTGAAATTATAAAGGTGTATGTGCCGATTCTGCCAGTTGACGTTCAAGCTGCCGCCGCTGCGGTTCCAGAAAAGTCGGCAAATAAAGCGGAATTGTGTCAAATGCGTCTGCTGCACCTGCTTCATGTTCAGCCAAATATCCGTCATTCGTCGCGATTTCAATCAGCAGCTGATTCGGCTCACGATAATAAAGCGACTGGAAGAATTCACGGTTTTTAATCGGTGAATGCCGGAAATTTTTAACTTGCACCCGGCTCAGTGCATCATCCAACGCCTTGCGGTCAGGCACTCCGAAAGCCACGTGATGGATACTGCCGATTCCCTGTTCTTCCACAGGCGACTGATTGTCATGAATAATGTGGACTTCCTGATTGAGCCGGTCATCGTTATTTGTAAGGACAGTCACCTTGAACGGTGTGTCAAAAAACGGCGTTTCCCCTTTGACTGACCAGCCTAAGAGCGTCTCCAACTCCCTTTTGGTTGCCTCAGAGTAGTGCACACGCAAATGGACGGAATCAATGCCGAGAATTCTGTGTGCCTCAGGGATGTCCTCAGCGGCAGGCGGCCGGAAATCAGCCAATGATTCTTGTTCTTTCATAGCGACCAGTCCCAGCCCTGTGCCGTCCGGACCTTCAAAGCGCAGAATCGGCCGACCGTTGTAGCGCTCCTTGCCGTAATGACAAACATCGAATGCGTCGAACCTTTTTTCCCAGAAGTCCAGTGAGTGTTCCGAGGGGACTTTGAAAACGGTCCGTTCAATGGCATTGGTGCCAAACGTCCGCTGTTTGCCTTCCGTCATTTCAAAAACGGTGAATTCCGTGCCGGGTCTGCCTTGTTCATCCGAAAAGAACAGATGATACATGGACGTGTCGTCTTGATTAACAGTTTTCATTAGCAATTTTAGTCCAAGTATATTATGATAAAATTCAAAAGATGGTACAATATAGCGATTGATGATGGAAACGTGATGGATTGTTGGTATCAAAGTAATTCCTTCCTTTCTGTCTGACTGTTGCTGGAGGAGGTAAATAATGGCATACTTTTTTCAAGAAGGTCCCGCTGATGAACAGCTGGTCGTTCTTTTTCACGGTACGGGCGGCAACGAATATCAGCTGCTGCCGCTTGCCAGAGAGCTCTACCCGCAAGCTTCAGTTCTTAGTTTTTTAGGTGATGCCGGCACTGGTGCTGCCCGCCGTTTTTTTGCACCGCTGGTAGATGGTACGCTACAGCACGACGATTATAAGTCTAAAATACAATCGTTTTTAGAACAGTGGCCAACTGTCGACATAACTGACCGTGAAATTATATTCATCGGTTATTCCAACGGTGCCAATTTTATATTGGGCCTGCTGGCGGATGAGCCGGCAATTGCCGACAAGGTGCTGCTGCTTCATCCAAGCAATCTGGGGTATCACTTCTCAGGCAGTCAACCGGACGTTGAAGTGGTGTTGACGACCGGCGCCAATGACTACACTAGTCCGGCAGGGCAGATACTGCAGCTGAAAGAACAGCTCGATGGTCATTTCGGGCAGGTTTCGTTTTTGCTGCTCGACGGCGCCCATGAGCTCAGCGAGCAGGAAGTCAATGAGCTTAAGAAGACACTCGGCGCTGAACCGCAAGACCAGTAGTTAATTAATTGCTCTGTGATGAGTGCTGTCAACTTGAAACAGCAGTTGCCAGCGCTTTTTGCACGGCAATGATATTTTTATCCTTTTTGAATTGCAGTGTTTCCGCCGGCAATTCCGCACTGGACAGCCAAATTTTCAATTCAGCATCCAAATCAAAATGACCGGATGTTTCCACACTGAATCTGGAAATTGATTTGTAAGGGATGGACTTGTATTCTGTTTTTTTGGCAGTGATGCCTTGTTTATCAACGATTATGAGCCGGAAGTCGGTAAACACGATCATGTCACGCACCAGCTTGAAAGCTAAATCGACCTGTTCGCCGACTGCCAGCACATCTTTTAAATCAGCTTCAGCCTTTTCAGGTTTGATTTGTGTCGCATTTCCCATCAGTCCGCTTAAAACACCCATAGCAAACGCACTCCTTTCTATTTCTCCCATTATAACAAATTTACTGTCCCGACAGGTATTGTTTCGTTTTTATAAATAAACAGACAAAAAAATGAGCCTGTAAAGAAAAAACACTTTACATCCTTTTTCAAATCTGTTAAACTAGCTCTTGTGATTAAGAATAAGTGAGGTGTAAACAAGTGGCAGTAAAAATTCGTTTAAAACGCATGGGTACTAAGAAAAAACCTTTCTACCGTATGGTCGTGGCTGATTCACGTTCTCCGCGTGATGGTCGTTTCATCGAAGTTGTCGGAACTTACAATCCATTGAAAAACCCGGCAGAAGTGACTGTGAAAGAAGACTTGGTTCTTGACTGGTTGTCAAAAGGTGCTCAGCCTTCAGATACAGTACGTAACATTTTATCTCGTGAAGGAATCATGCAAAAGCATCACGAAGCAAAATATACAAAAAAATAAGGTGGGCTGAAAATGACTGATGTTAAAGAATTGGTGTTAACCATTGTGCGTCCATTAGTTAGTCAACCTGATGCCGTATCATTATCAGTGGAAGAATCTGATAATTTTATGGAATATAATTTATCTGTTGCGCCGGAAGATATTGGCAGAATCATTGGCAAGCAGGGACGCGTAGCAAAAGCTATCCGTACGATTGTCTATAGTGTCCGCACAGACGAGCCGAAAAAAGTTCGTCTGAATATCTTAGATGGCAATGACTAAACACTTGAACATTGTTTAAGTGTTTTTTATTTATGAGCAGTTGTAATCAAAATCAACAAGCTAGAGAACAGGGGGGAAATCCATGCCTGAATTTTTAAATGTCGGGAAAATCGTCAATACCCAAGGAATAAAAGGGGAAGTTCGTGTCATTTCGACCACAGATTTCAGCGACAGCCGCTACCGCAAAGGGAATACACTGTATCTGTTTCGCGAGGGGAAAGATGCGGTCGCATTAACCGTGGCTTCACATCGCAAACACAAAAATTTTGATATTCTAAGTTTTGCAGACCACATGTCGATAAATGATGTGGAAGCATACCGCGGAGGCATCCTGAAAGTTTCAAAGGAACAGCTCGATGTTTTGCCTGACAATGAATTTTATTACCATGAAATCATCGGTCTGTCAGTTTATGACGAAGCAGGGCAGGAGCTGGGGGTTGTGTCTGAAATTTTATCGCCGGGTGCCAATGATGTGTGGGTTGTAAAACGCAAAGGCCAGAGTGATGTCTATCTGCCATACATCGAGTCCGTCGTTAAACACGTTTCCGTTGCGGAGGGCAGGATTATTGCAGATATTCCGGAAGGACTGATTGATGATGAAGATTGATGTGTTGACCCTGTTTCCGAAAATGTTTGAGGGACCTTTGACAGAATCAATATTGGGCAAAGCAATCGACAAAGGGCTTTTAGACGTGGATGTTATCAATTTCCGGGAGTTTGCGCTGAACAAGCACCAGCAGGTTGATGATTATCCATACGGCGGCGGTGCGGGCATGCTGCTGAAAGTTCAGCCGATCCATGATGCTTTGAAACACATTGAAGAAAAGCATCCGGCAACAGACAAGCGTGTCATCCTGCTGGACCCAGCGGGCAAACCGTTTAATCAGCACATGGCAGAAGAATTTTCGCAAGCTGAGCATCTGGTATTCATTTGTGGACACTATGAAGGCTATGATGAACGCATCCGCTCCTTTGTTACGGATGAGGTGTCTTTGGGCGACTATGTGCTCACAGGCGGGGAGCTGGGGGCGATGGTCATGATTGATGCCACCGTCCGTCTTTTGCCTGATGTCCTCGGCAATGTGGCCTCAGCGCAAGGCGACTCCCATTCCACAGGACTGCTGGAGCATCCGCAGTACACACGACCGGCAGAGTATCTCGGCATGGCAGTACCCGAAGTGCTGATGAACGGCAACCACAAGCTGATTGCCGAATGGCAGCTGAAAGAATCACTGCGCCGCACGTATCTGCGCCGTCCGGAAATGCTTGAGAAAATCACATTGACAGAGCAGATGAAGCAGATGCTTGAGGAAATAAAAAAAGAAAACTGATGTCAAGAAAAGACTCTTTACATTCAAATTTCTTTGTGTTAAACTGTTTCAGTGAGTGTCCGGCACTCATCTATTACGACATTCCGCTGTGAAGATGTCATATGAATGTTTGGAAATAAGGAGAATGACAAGATGAATCCATTAATTGAGTCAATTACACAAGAACAACTGCGTACAGATATTCCTGATTTTCGCCCTGGCGACACTGTCCGTGTCCATGCAAAAGTTGTGGAAGGCACACGCGAACGTATCCAGATTTTTGAAGGTGTCGTTATCAAACGCCGCGGCGCAGGCATCAGCGAAACATATACTGTCCGCAAGATGTCCGGTGGTGTTGGGGTAGAGCGTACATTCCCAATCCATACACCGCGTGTTGCACAAATCGAAGTTATCCGTCATGGTAGAGTTCGTCGTGCGAAATTGTACTACTTGCGTGACCGTCAAGGTAAAGCAGCAAGAATCAGAGAAATCCGTCGTTAAGAAAAACTGGAGATACTTTCAGTGTACCGGGAACCCTTGTGTATCGAGGGTTCTTTTTGTGTGCTTTGGAATAGCTGACAGTTAGAGGATTATCGGAAGATTTAAAGTTTTATTGATATATAGGTGTAAAATAAAAAACGTACCTGCCTCCAAAATTCAGTTTTTTGGGGGCAGGTACATTTTTTGAGTCAATCACTGACTGTTTAAGAATGAGACAAGAGCTTGCTTATTTCTTCTTTTAGTAAGGAAAACTCTTTGTCCGACGGGTTTACTGACAAAATGAAATTGATTTTTCCAAGCAGTGAATTTAAGTAAGTTTCCGGGTCGAGTTCCCCATTTCCTTCATTCATACGCTTTAAATGGGAAGCCGTTCCGTAATTCAAACAGTAATAAGCAGACTGTCTGACTTCTCTCCGGTATTTTTTCGGGACTTGCATTTTTTCGTTAACGGTTATCCCTGTTACTATTTGTTGTTTCCCGGTAGCGAGCAGTTTGGTCTTCTTTTGGTTGAGAGAAAAATCTAAAGCTTCAAGAAACGCTCTGACTTTGTGATGCAGTTTTTTTACATTAAACTCTCCGGAGAATGTCATGTCATCGCAATATCTGGTATAGGCAATATTTCTTTCCCGGCACCACTGCCCGATATAATCATCAAATGGTTTAAGTACAAGATTCGAAATCATCGGGGAAGTCGGTGCGCCCTGTGGCAGACAATCGTTAAAGCAGCACAATTGGGTTAGAATACCGGCTGCTTGCGGCGGGAAATATTCTCTCGGGAACGCCCGCTGAAAGACCATGGTAAAAGAAATACTGTCAAAAAAATCATCTATGTCTAATTTATAAACTTGTTTTTTTCCTATGTGTGGGGCTGCGTTGTCCAAGAGAGACTTCTCTTTTTGATAAGCAGTTGCATAAACGGAGCAGGCTTGAGGTTCTAATACGTGAACCAAAATATTTTTTTGTATTTTTTTCAATAAAGGACTTGGCTCGTGGATGACTCTGTGCCCGCCGGTTTTCTTTTTTAAATAGGTCGTAGTGTAGTGGCTTTCAATTGAGTTACTGACGGCATATAGACATGCCAGTTGCTTTTCTGGAGACAAATTTGTGGGGGCTAATAAATTAAAAGAAAGTAAAAAATCATTGCATTGATCTGTTGTAATATATTTCCAAATTGACTTATTCATAGGCCTAATCCCCCCTAAAAAATAAGGCACCAGCAAAATGAGAAAGATACTTAAAAATGATGCTGTAATGAGCGAGATGTGCGTCGTCGCAGACTGTAGCACATATCATGTGCTGAAGCACATTGAACGAATTACAGTAACAATCGCTCCCGTGCTATTTTTCAAGAGCGACTCGCTCTTGAATTGATTTCAATCAAATTGGCTATCTCCTCATTCCACTGGTGCTCTAACCACATCATATCACATTTTACGAAAGCATTATAGTGTAGTTATCAAGAGAAGTAGGGTAAAGTTGTTGACTGTTGAAAGATGCATGAAAGAAGGTATCAAATTGTAGATCATTTTCTTTTCCAACTTTCGCGTATCAGTTAGCCTCCCAGAAAACAGTCATCCTTATTTAATTTTATGACAGTCTGGACGGTAGTATTGATACAGATGTTGCGTCATAGTCAGTTCATCTTTTATGATTTAGTGGTTGTCGCCCAATCATACATAACATTTGCTTATGGCATTTTAAGTGGCTAACTTGATTATAAAATGTACCGTTGATATTTTACGGTTTATAAAAGAAAAATTATTTAAACCTTATAACTAAATTGACCTTCAGAGATACTTCTGATAAATTACTAACTATACAAGAAAATATTTATTTTTTAAAATTATGAAAGCTAGGAGATTTTTATGGGAAGTAGATCATTAAGTACGACCGAAAAATATACTCTGACCTACTTAGTTCAGCACAGGGATCAGGTTGTGAATTTGACGATTGAAAAGTTAGCTGAGAACGCCCATGTGTCACCTGCAACGATTATTCGAGCTCTAAAGAAGAAGGGATATTCCGGGTATTCAGAATACAAGAATTTAGTAAAACATCAGTCTGTCAAACAACACAGCCATTTCTCAGATGAGATTAATGAAGTAATTAATAAGAATCTTGAGGAAGTTACGAAAACAATTGAGTATTTGAGTGCAGATACAATTGAAGAGGCGGTCAAAGCAATTCACAAGTCTCAGCGATTGTTTATCTTTGCAACAGGTACTTCGATTTCGGTTGCTAATTACTTGACTCGGAAATTTCAATTATCAGATAAATACTGGTATGGCAACCCCTTTTTTGACAAAATTTATAAGGTGTCGTTCCTTTTATCATGTTATCCGATTGCCCTTGACAGCGAGCCTCCCCGTCTGTGAGTTTTCACGATCAGCTTCCCAGCTTTAAAAAGTCAGGATCGTTTCCGTGACGGTATCACAGACGGGCTCACTATCAA
>NZ_NGKC01000007.1 GCF_003987655.1 Vagococcus acidifermentans
TTGGTTCGTCTTACTTTATTCAGTTTTCAAAGGTCTACGTGTGCGTTTGTAGCAACTTTTATATCATAACAGCTGGCGTTTGTTTTGTCAACTGTTTTGATGACTTTTTTTGAAAAGTTTTTTCTGCTGACGCGCGACTGATTGTCGTGCTCCGACGCGAACTTTCATATCTTAGCATAACATCTTTTCACTTGTCAACTGCTTTTTTAAAATATTTTGCTGGTATCGCCGGTTTGTGTCCGGCAACTTAACAACACGTTATAATATACCAACTTCTTATCTTTTAGTCAACTATAAAAAGCGATTTTTTCACTTTTTTTTGATAAGTGTATCAATCACTTGATTCCGCTGTGTCTTCACGCCTTTTTCTGCGTCAGATAAATACAATAAAACACACTGATTAAACACAGGCAACAAACCTGCCGGTTAATCAGTGTGTGCGGTTCGGTTATCTCATGGTCGGGAACAATAGCACATCCCGGATAGACTGCGAGTCTGTCAAGAGCATCACCAGCCGGTCAATACCGATACCAAGGCCTCCAGTTGGTGGCATGCCGTATTCCAGCGCTTCAAGGAAGTCTTCGTCCACGCCATGGGCTTCATCATTGCCCAAGTCTTTTTCGCGCACTTGTGCTTCAAAGCGTTCTCTTTGATCGATCGGGTCATTCAGCTCTGTAAACGCATTGCCGTATTCTTTGCCGACAATAAACACTTCGAATCGGTCGGTAAAACGCGGATCTTCGGCATTCTTTTTGGCCAGCGGCGAAACTGCCACCGGATGTCCATAAACAAATGTCGGTTGAATCAATTGGGCTTCGACGAATTCTTCGAAAAATTCATTGACAACATGTCCGTATCCCATGTGTTCTTCAATCTTTACACCGTGCTGTTTGGCAAGCGCCCGGGCTTCTTCGTCCGTCATGTCTTGCCAGAAATCAACGCCTGTGGCTTCCTTGACGGCGTCTACCATATGTATTCTCTTCCACTCGTTTCCTAATTGGACTGTGTGGTCTCCGTAAGTGACGTCAAAGGTACCTAATACTTTTTCGGCAGTGTGCTTGATGATGCCTTCTGTCAAGTCCATGATGTCTCTGTAGTCTGTATAGGCTGTATAGACTTCCAGCATGGTAAACTCAGGGTTATGTGTTGTATCAATGCCTTCGTTCCGGAAAACACGGCCGATTTCGTACACTTTTTCCATACCACCGACAATCAGCCGTTTCAGGTGCAATTCCAGCGCAATCCGCAAATACAAATCCATGTCCAATGCATTATGGTGTGTGATGAACGGCCGGGCTGCCGCACCGCCGGCCATATTGTGCAACGTAGGTGTTTCCACTTCCAAGTAGCCGTGCCCGTTCAGGTAATTGCGTATTTCTTTGATAATCTCACTGCGTTTGATAAATTTGTCAAAGCTGTCTCTGTTGCTGATTAAATCAAGATAGCGCTGACGGTAGATCTGCTCAATATTCGTCAGGCCATGATACTTGTCCGGAAGCGGACGCAAGGCTTTCGTCAGCATGACAAGCTCTGTCGGCTTGATTGTCACTTCGCCGGTATCTGTTTTCATGATGTCGCCTGTGACACCGATAAAATCACCCAAGTCAGCCTGTTTGAAAAGGTCATAAGCCGCTTCTCCGACTTCGTCCTTTCTGACATAAATCTGAATTTGGCCTTCCCGGTCCTGCAAATGAGCGAAGCCGACTTTGCCTTTGCCGCGTTTGGTCATCATCCGACCGGCAACGGTCGCTGTCAGATGCAGCTCAGCCAATTCTTCTTTTGTATTGCCATCATATTTTTCATGAATCTCTGCCGAGCTGTGTGTGCGTTCAAAACGGCCGCCAAACGGGTCGATGCCTTTTTCGCGCAGCGCCGCCATTTTTTCACGTCTCACAATCAGCTGGTCATTCATCTCTTCACGATGAGTGTTGGTTTGTTCTGTCACCGTATTTATTCCCCCAGTTCTTCTCTCTAGTCGTGTCGTATCTATAATGCCACACTAAAAACAAAAAAGGCAAGTCGAAATTGCCTTTTCTTTCAGTTTTTTAGCGGGTCAAGCCTTTGCTCGCCAATGACTCGATGAATTGTTCAAGAATATCCGTTATTTCTGCTTCGGTTTCCGCTTGATTGATGGCAACTTTGGTCTTGGCTGCCCGCGGAATGCCTTTCAAGTAATAGGCCGCATGTTGACGGAATTCCCGTGCGCCGATTTTTTCACCTTTCAGCGCAATCAAGCGCTTCAGATGCACTTTGGCGATATCGATTTTATCGCCCGGCGACGGTTCCGGCAAAAGTTCGCCGGTTTCGAGATAATGACGGGTGCGGTAAATCATCCACGGATTGCCTAAAGCTGCCCTGCCGATCATGACAGCATCGCAGCCGGTTTCTGCCAGCATGCGCTCCGCATCTTCCGGCGTGCGCACATCGCCGTTGCCCATAAAGGGAATCGTCAAGGCGCTGCTGACTTCCCGCAAAATATCCCAATTGGCTTTTCCTTCATACATTTGTACGCGGGTCCGTCCATGCATCGCCACAGCTGCCGCACCGGCTTTTTCCGCAGCAAGGGCGTTCTGCACAGCAAAAATATGCTGTTCGTCCCAGCCGATACGCATTTTGACAGTGACTGGAATAGTGACTGCCGACACAACTGCAAAGACCATCTCATACACTTTATCCGGGTCAAGCAGCCACTTGGCGCCTGCTTCTGCTTTAATCACTTTATTGACCGGACACCCCATATTGATGTCGATAATGTCTGCCTCCGTGTGAGCTTCGACAAATTTGGCCGCTTCGACGAGTGTCGACTTGTCGCCGCCAAAAATCTGCAAGCTTAGCGGGTGTTCTTTTTCATCAATGTACAACATATCGAGTGTCTTTTTGTTGCGGTGCTGGATGCCTTTGTCGCTGATCATCTCGCAGACGACCAGTCCTGCACCAAACTCTTTTACAGTCACCCGGAAAGCCGCATTGCTGATACCGGCCATGGGTGCCACGACCACTCGGTTTGGAATTTCCACATTACCTATTTTCCACAAAATCGTTTGCCCCCTCTAGCTTTTCCCTTCAATAATCAACTGCTCCAGCTCTTCCGCGGTGAAATAATATTTGTTTTCGCAAAAATGGCAGACTGCCTCTGCGCCGCCGTCTTCTTCAATCATCTCGCGCAAGTCCTTTTCGCCGACTGCAATCAACGCTTCAGCAAACCGTTCTTTGGAACAGTCGCATTTGAACTGGACTGGCATTGTATCAAGTATTTCAATATTGTCCGCACCAAACAGAGATTCCAAGATGCCTTCCGGTGATTTGCCTTCATCTAACAGAGCGGAAATCGCCGGCAACTCTTTCAACCGGTTTTCAATATCCGTCAATGTGTCATCGGTTGCCCCCGGCATTACCTGAATCACAAATCCCCCGGCAGCTTTGACACTTTCCTCTTCAAAATCGATGAGTACGCTAAGTCCGACAGAGGATGGTGTTTGTTCCGAGTTCGCCAGATAATAAGTAAAATCTTCACCCAGTTCTCCGGAAATCAGCGGCACTTGACCGGAAAACGGCTCTTTCAGCCCCAAATCCTTGATGACTGTCAAACTGCCGTTGGTACCGACGATATCGCGGACATTTATTTTTCCTTCTTGGTATGAAGGAAGGTTGGCTTGAGGGTTTTGAATGTAGCCTTTGACGTCGCCTTTGGCATTGGCATCGATGATGATGGCGCCGCCGGTTCCGTCTCCCTGGATTTTAACTGTTAATTTTTCTTCATTTTTCAGCATCGCTCCCAACAATAGCGCGCCGGTCATGCCTCTTCCCAAAGCGACCGAGGAGCCGCGCCATGTTTTGTGGCGGCGTTTGGCTTCTGCTACCGTCTCTGTCGAGCGGACTGCCATCGCTCTGATTTGACCGTCATAGCACAATGCTTTTACTAAATAATCATTCATTGTTTATCGCTTCCTATCTTAATTGTTCCCTTAAACGAATTGAAAGTGGGATACAGGTCTGTATCCCACTTATCATAACTTATTTGTACCGATCTTCAAAATTATTTTGCTCATACTCGGAATCATGCGTTGTTTTTTCAGGTTGCGGCGCATCCGTCTGTTCTTCTTTGCCGGATTCCTGCTGCTTCTCAGCTTCTTTCCGTTCTAACGCTTCTTTAGCTTCTTCGAAAGACCCTGATTTTTCACTTGGAAACTCTTCATCAACTGCTTTTTCAGGCATTGTCCCTGTTTCAAACAGCGATTTGATGCTCTTGGCATCCAATGTTTCGTATTTCAACAGCGCTTCTGCGATAATCTTGTGTTGCTCAAGATGTTCTTCAATGATTTCACGCGCTTTGTCATGCGCACGGTTCAGCAGCATGCGGACTTCTTCATCGATTTCAAAAGCGACTTGTTCTGAATAAGCTTTAGTCTGACCGTAATCCCGGCCGATAAACACTTGGTGATTGCCTTCATACTGCACTGGACCGAGCTTGTCGCTCATGCCGTACTCGGTAATCATGCTCCGTGCCAGACGGGTTGCCTGCTCGAAGTCATTGCTGGCTCCTGTTGATTTCGTGCCGAACACGATTTCTTCTGCCACACGTCCGCCAAGCAAGCCGACGATTTGTTCAAACATCTCGTCTTTTGTCATCAAGAAACGGTCTTCTTTCGGCAGGGCAATCATATAACCCCCAGCCCGTCCGCGGGGAACGATGGTTACTTTATGGACAACCCGTGCATCGCTCAATACCAGTCCGCAAATCGTATGACCCGCTTCGTGATAAGCGACCATCTCGCGTTCGCGCTTGCTGACGACACGGTCTTTTTTCGCCGGCCCGGCAATTACGCGGTCCTGCGCTTCGTCAATGTCGGACGCGTCAATTTTTTTCTTGTTGCGTCTGGCAGCGACAAGTGCCGCTTCGTTCAAGACGTTTTCTAAATCAGCGCCGGCAAATCCCGGTGTCTGCTGTGCAACGACTTTCAAATCCACGTCGTTAGCTAGCGGTTTGTTGCGTGAGTGGACACGAAGAATCGCTTCACGCCCTTTGACGTCTGGTACGCCGACCAAAATTTGACGGTCAAAACGTCCCGGGCGAAGCAGTGCCGGGTCCAACACGTCTGAACGGTTGGTTGCAGCGATGACGATTACGCCTTCGTTGCCGCTGAAGCCGTCCATCTCAACAAGCAGCTGGTTAAGCGTCTGCTCACGCTCATCGTGACCGCCGCCCATACCGGCGCCACGTTGACGCCCAACTGCGTCAATCTCATCAATAAAGATAATCGACGGTGCATTTTTCTTGGCTGTGTCAAACAAATCACGCACACGGCTGGCACCGACACCGACAAACATTTCCACGAAATCAGAACCGGAAATCGAATAGAACGGCACACCGGCTTCACCGGCGACGGCTTTGGCCAGCAATGTTTTACCCGTTCCCGGAGGTCCTTCCAGCAGTACACCGGCGGGGATTCTGGCACCCAGCGCGACAAAGCGGCGCGGGTCTTTCAAGAACTCGACCACTTCCACCAGTTCCTGTTTTTCCTCCTCGGCTCCGGCCACATCGGAAAACCTGACTTTGACTGATTTTTTATCAGCTTCTTTCGGTTTCGATTTACCGAAGTTCATCACACGGCCGCTGCCGCCGCCCTGACCAGCCTGTCCCATCATCATGTAAATCATGAAAATAAGGAAGATCATCGGCAAGAAGGAGAAGATCAGAGACAGCCACATGCCGCTGTTGGACTGTTCTTTGATGACTATCTTGGTTTGCGTGTCTTTGGCCGCCGCCGTGATGTCAGCCATCGTCGCATCGTTCGGCAAAACGACCGTAGAGAAGCCGGTTGACGGCGCTGTCCGGCTGCCGAACACCGGCAGTCCGCCGGAGTCGTTGACTTCCTGCTTTTCGAAATACTCGCCAGTGATACGGTAAACGCCGTTAGTCGGCTGAATCGTAATTTCTTTTATTTGTTCATCTCTTAGTTGTTTATAAAATGTGGAATAGTTGATATCAGGCGACTGGTCACTGCCTGAACCAAAAAAGAAATACACCAACATCACCATCGACAGCAGGACGATGATGTAATAGAGGGTATTCTTCATTCCAGAATTTTTTTTATTCATGAATGTCCTCCTTAGACTTTCAGCTTTTTCATTTTATACAATTTATAATCATAACATACTTTATCTGTTTAAGTGTGAATTTTTAGCTATTTTTTTCGTAAACTTCTGGTTTTAAAACGCCGATATAAGGCAGATTACGGTAACGTTCTGCATAATCCAGTCCAAAACCGACCACAAACTCATTAGGCACCTCAAACCCCACGTAGTCAGCTTCGATATCAATCACGCGGCCGTCCGGCTTGTCCAGCAGCGTTACGATTTTAACCGAGGAGGCCTGACGGTATTTCAACAAATTCACCAGATAGTTCAATGTCCGTCCGCTGTCGATAATGTCTTCTACAATCAGCAAGTGGCGGTTTTCTACCACTGTGTCCAAGTCTTTCAAGATCTTTACTTCCCCGGAGGAAACAGTTGTGTTGCCGTAGCTGGAAACATCCATGAAATCCATTTCAAGAGGAATGTTCATTTCCCTGACTAAATCCGTCAAAAACGGGACAGCACCCTTTAATATTCCCACGACCAGCGGGTTTTTATCTTTATAATCTTCACTGAGTGTTTTGCCCAACTGAGCAATCCGCTCATGAATTTCCTCTTTTGAATAAAACGTCTCTTTTATGTCTTTTTCTAACATGAGTTTCTCCTTCCAAACCTAACTGTCTTTCCTCAAGTATATTAGTCTGTAATGTATTTTATCAGGTTCTTTGTGAATACTCAAATAAGACTTCTTATTTGGCAGTATCCATAAAACGTTCTGTGCCGCATCAGCAATCAGCCGGCTGCTGTCCCGCTTGGCGGTCGGTACTTTTTCATCGATAAAGTAGCGCGAAACCTTCTTGCGCCGCCCCTTTTCGTCCAGTATCAGCCGGTCGCCCGGACGACGGTGTCTGACAGTGAGCGGCAGGCTGAAGCGTTCATCAACCGGCATCTCATCCCGTTGCCAGTGCCGCACATTCTCCGGGACCGCCGGCAAGGCTTCTGCTGTCAACATCAGCCATGATGTGTCAGACAAAAACACACCCTGTTCAGGAATCAGCTGGATGTCTGCGTCGGCCTCATGTCCGGCTGCTGTTTTTTTCAGCAGCAATTTGTCATACGTCCGCACAAGCTGCCAGTCGTCTTTGAAGCTGAGCGTCCATTGCGGTTTGGCTGAGTCCTGATTCAGCAGCTCGACTACCTGCTGCCGCTGTTTCAACGACACGACCAGCTGCTCTTCTTCAAAGCATGCCGTCCAGAACATATCCAGCAGTACGCGCTGCGTCTGGACATCCGCCGACACGATGGCCGGCAGCGCAATGGCCCAGCCGTCTTCCAGCCGCTGCACAGAGGACTGATACAGGGGGAAAAGAGCACGTTGGGCAGTAGCGAGGACCGCATCCAGCTGCGCAGCGAAGTACGTGATATGCTGATACAGCTGGGGATTTTCATCTTTCAGCACCGGTACGACTTGCCGGCGCAGGCGGTTGCGCAAAAACGCATCGCCTTGATTCGTTTCATCTTCAAAATAGACAAGGCGGCGGCTCTTGGCATAATCAACGATGACTTGTTTCGGCAAATGCAAAAACGGGCGGATAATGACTCCGCCGTCAAACGGCCGCAGCTGCCTGATGCCGGTCAGACTCTGAAGTTCGCTCCCTTTTGCCAGACGCATCAGGACTGTTTCAATCTGGTCATCGCCGTGATGGGCTGTTGCCAGCACGCGGTAGCCTTTTTCCGCCATCACTTCAGCAAAAAAAGCATAACGGAACTGCCTGGCCTCATGTTCGACATTGCTGACTATCGTCCGGCCTTCTTCCCAGAACGCTGAAAAAAAAGAGAGACCCCGCTCGCGGCAGTACGTTTTCAGGTAACGTTCTTCTTCAACTGCTGCCTGTCTCAATCCGTGATTGACATGCGCAACGGCAAATTCAGGCCGCAGCGCATCAGGCAGTCTCAAAAACGCATCGAGAAGTGCCATGGAATCAACGCCGCCCGACACTGCCAAGAGCAGTTTGTCCTCCGGCTGCCACAATGTTCTTTCTTCTGCTGTTTTGGCAAAATCTCTTGTTAACTCGCTCATCGTTTCCCTCCGTAAAAAATGAAAAAAGGATAAGCAATCTTATCCTTTTACATCTTTGCTAGTTACGTCGACCGCCCCGGCCGCCCCGCTTGCCTTCTGTGTTTCTCCGTAAAGAACTCAGTCGATCATCACTGTCTTTCAAGAAGGAACTCATCAGCGCGTCAAAATCCTCTTTTTTCTGGGAGGACGCGGCAGGTTTCCGTTGGCTGAATCGCTCTTTATTGTATTGGCCTCTTCTTGGACCGGAACTTTCTTTCTTTGTTTCATCTTCATTTGCTCGTCTGATTGACAGGCCGATTTTACCATCATCACCGACTGTCATCACCTTCACTTGCACTTCATCACCAATAGACAGCACATCATTTATGTCCTTGACAAATGAGTTTGATACCTCGCTGATGTGAACCAACCCTGTCTTTTTGTTCCCAAGATCAATGAATGCACCAAAATTTGTAATACCAGACACTTTTCCTGAGAGCTTTACTCCAACTTCGATCGACATAAAAAATTTTTTCCTCCTTGAATCTTTCATCATTATTATTATGTTTATTTTTCATCATCAATGGAACTGTTTAGTTGTGGAATACTGTATACTTGCTCCCCTTCTTTTGAATAGAAGTATTTAGCCCGTGCCAATTTCGCCACATATTCATCATCTTTCAACAATTGTACTTCATTTTTCAGCACTTTCTTTTCCTGACTGACCTCTGTCTGCTCGGCTTTGACTTCTTCTTTTTTTTCTTGAAGTGCCAGTAAGCGCTGGCCGTTCCGGAAAAGGTTGAATCCCGCTATTGAAAAGAAGACAATAGCCAAAACAAAAACCAGTGTCAGACGTCTGCGACGATACACAAAAGTTTTACCGATTTTCTGGTACTCATACATTGATTCTTTTTGCTTGTCTGTCATCTTCAATGCTCCATTCGAAAATTTACATTACAGTTATTATACCAAGTCCCGTGCGCCTTGTCTAATCCAAATTATCAGGGGTTGTTTCTGACAAGATGTCGTACATGCTCCGCGCATCATCTTTTTTTGTGGTATCTTTCAGCTCCTTGACTTCGACTTCCAGCGTTTTATTGCCGAAACGAATCGTCAGGCGGTCGCCCGGCTTCACCGTCGTCGATGATTTTGCCAGCTGACCGTTGACATCAATGCGCCCTTTGTCCGCCACTTCCTTGGCGACAGTGCGCCGCTTGATAATTCTGGATACCTTTAAAAACTTGTCCAGCCTCATTTTGCCACCTCGATTATAAGTATTTTTTTATGATAGGCCAAAAAGGAATATAATGCCACTCTTTTTCCGTGAACAGTCCGATGCCGGCTGCAACTTTCAGAAATACGACTCCGCCGGCCGCCACGCCAATCAGCGTCAAAAGAAAAGTCGTCAGGCGGCTAAACTGTTCCCAGCCGGCCTGATTCAGCAAATAGCGGTACCCTGCCAGCGTTACAATCATCGCACTTAAACCGGCTGCCAGTTTCATGAGAAAGCGGCGCTGATAAACCGGCTGGACTGACACTTGCTTGCGGTAAAACACATGCAGCAGGACACTGCAGCAAAGCAGCCCCGAAATTGTACTTAAACTGGTTCCGACTGTGCCGAAAGTCCGGGTCAAAACTGATGTTACCATTATTTTCACCAAGATGCCACTGGCAGCCGCAATCAATTGACAAGCGATCCGATTCCGACTTTGGAGAATCGCCTGATACGATTGAATCATGGACATGAACAAAACTGCCGACATAAAAATCACCAACGTGGCTTCGCCCTGATTGTCGGCAAAAAGCGTCACGTTCATATAAGGCAGAATACATCCCAGACCGCAGGCCGCCACGCTGGCAATCGTCAGCGACATTCTTAAAAACAGTGCCGTTGCCTGATGGTACTCCCGCCACCGCTTTTGAGAAATCAAAGTGGTCAGCGTCGGCAGAAAAGCAGTTGTCAACGCAACAGCGACCACCAGCCCCAATTGCACAATCGGCTGGCCCCGGTCAAACACCCCTTTAGCGATTTTGGCAGCCAAGTCCGGCTGGCCAGAACGGACCAGCGCGTCTTTCACAACAAAGGAGTCCACCAGCTGATACAAAACCAGATACGCGCTGTACAGACAGAGCGTCCCGCCTTCCATTAACAGCCGGCTCAAAAACTGCCTGTCCGGCAGCTGCAAACCGACTGGACAAACGGCACCCGTGCGCCTGAGGTACCATAACAGTACAAAGACTGCGCCTAAGCCGCCGGCAGTGGCGCCTGTGACCGCCAGCTGGCCGGTCTGATAAATCGACAGCCGGCCGGTCATAAATACAATTCCGGCTGCCAAGATGACGCCGACACGTATCGTCTGCTCGGTCAGTTGCGACACAGACGTCGGCGTCATCAGCAGCTGGCCTTGAAAAAAACCGCGGTAGCTCGCCAAAAAAGGCACCAGTAAAAACACAAAAGCGACTGAACGTATCAAAGGTGCCAGCTGATTGTCCCCCATTTGCGCGGCCAGCCAGCCGCTGCCGGCAAACAAACCTGCAAAACAGACGGCGGCCAGACTCATGACCACCGTGAAGAAGCGTTGCGTGATGACTTGCCGTGCTGCCTCATCACGCGTCTCAGCCACCAGCTTGGAGAGATAGACCGGCAAGCCGGACAAAGACAGCGTCATGGCAATCCCGTAAAGCGGATAGACCTGCTGGTAGACGTAAAACCCTTCGTCGCCCACCAGGTTTTGATACGGTACGCGGTACACAGCACTCAACACTTTTACGACCAAAGAAGTGACCGTCAACAGCATGGCGCCTTGAATTACTTTTCTTCGGTTCATCTCAGCCATTTCTGTTTCCTCCAGTTAACTTGCCTTTTGGTATTTTTGCTGGCGCAGTCCATGTACAAACTGGGCGATTTCATTCAGCCAAACAGCCGGTGCCATCCCTTTGCCGATTGTCAGGTGGACAATCAGGTGGTCGCTGCCGGGACTCAAGCCGGCTTTCAGCGTGGTTGCGGACAGCGCTTTGAAGATTTGTTCAATGTTGTACGTGTGCGTGCCTTCCTTGCTCAATACGACCTCTATGACATTGTCGTTGCGCTGAATCTTCTCTACCAAGGCAAAGTCGCTGTTCATCTTAATTTGTCCGACTGACAATAAATAGGCGACCTCATCCGGATACTCGCCGAAACGGTCCAGCAAGTCCGCTTCCAGCTCGTCATACATCTCCTGACTGTCCAGCTCGCGGATCCGTTTGTAGATTTCAATCTTCTGCCGTTCATCTTGAATGTACTCTGAAGGGATATAGGCATCAATCCCGACATCGATTTCTGTTGTGGTTTTAACATCGGCACCTGTTTTCCCTTGCTTGCGGTTGACGGCCTCTTGCAGCATTTGCGTATACATGTCGAAGCCGACCGAATCAATAAAACCGTGCTGCTGGGCGCCCAATAAATTGCCGGCACCGCGAATGGACAGATCACGCATGGCAATCTTGAAGCCTGAACCAAGCTCAGTAAAGTCTTTGATTGCCTGTAGACGCTTTTCGCTGACTTCATTTAAAATTTTCTGCGGCTCATACATAAAATACGCATACGCGACACGATTGCTCCGGCCGACCCGGCCGCGCAGCTGATACAGTGTCGACAAGCCCATGTAATCGGCATTATCCACAAACAAAGTGTTCACATTAGGCATATCGACACCTGTTTCGATAATCGTCGTCGTGACCAGCACATCGTACTCGCCGTTAATAAACGCCATCAAGACGTTTTCCAGCTGGACTTCGCTCAGCTGGCCGTGGGCGTACGCAATCCGGGCATCAGGCACCAGCTGCTGCAACTCCTCCACTTTTTGTTCAATCGTTTCCACCCGATTATGCAAATAGAAGACTTGCCCGTCGCGTGCCAGCTCCCGTTCAATGGCTTCTCTGATGGCTCCGGGATTTTTTTCCATCACATACGTTTGGACCGGATAGCGGTCGGCCGGCGGTGTTTCAATCACCGATAAATCCCGGACGCCGAGCATCGACATATGCAGCGTGCGGGGAATCGGTGTAGCCGTCAGTGTCAACACGTCCACTTGGGACTTCAGCTGTTTCAGCCGTTCCTTATGTTTGACGCCAAAACGCTGCTCCTCGTCAACGACCAGCAGACCCAAATCGGCAAAGACAACATCTTTCGACAACAAGCGGTGGGTGCCCACCACGATGTCGACCATCCCTTTCCGCAAACCGTCGATGGTTTCCTGCTGCTGTTTTTTGGTCCGGAACCGGCTCAGCAGCCCGACATTGACCGGAAAACCGGCAAAGCGGTCGCGCATCGTTTCATAATGCTGCTGCGCCAAAATCGTCGTCGGCACTAAAAATGCGACCTGTTTACTGTCCTTGACAGCTTTGAAAGCGGCCCGAATCGCCACTTCTGTTTTTCCGTACCCGACATCGCCAACCAGCAGACGGTCCATCGGCCGCTCTTTCTCCATATCTTTTTTGATTTCAGCAATGCTGCGCAGCTGATCGTCCGTTTCCGAATACACAAACGCTTCTTCAAACTCCCGCTGATAATCGTCATCTTGAGAAAAGGCATAGCCCTTTTGCGCCTCCCGCTCAGCGTAAAGTTTAATCAAATCATCCGCAATGTCCTCGACTTTCGCCGACACTTTCCGCTTAGTCTTCGCCCACTCCGCACCGCCAAGTTTATTGATTTTGGGGGCTTTGGACTCGGACGCAACATACTTTTGAATCAAATCCAGCTGCGACACCGGAATAAACAGTTTATCATTGTTTTGATATAAAATCGTCATGTAGTCTTGATGCACACCGCGGCTCTCCAGCGTTTCCATGCCGATGTATTTGCCGATACCGTGATTGGCATGCACGACATAGTCGCCCGGTTTCAATTCATTGTAACTTTTCAGCCGCTCAGCATTGGAAATCGTCTGCTTGCGTGCGCGTTTTTTCGTTCTTGTGTGCAAAATTTCTTTTTCCGTAATCACCACAAGTTTTTCTTCCGGCAGCTCGAAACCGTTTTGCAGACTGCCTGTCTGAATCTGAATCTCGCCGGGCAGCAGTTCGTCTTTTCCTGTGACAACGTTCGGTATATGCTCATCAATGAAAATTTCTTCGATTTTCTTCGCGCGGTCGCTGTCCTCAGCCAACACGACCACTGTCTGCTGCTGCTTGTGCCAGCGGTCCATCTCCACCTTCAACAACGGCAGCTGGCCGAAAAACTGCTGCATCGTCCGGTATTCAAAGGCATGGACTGCCTGAAACCTGAGATTACCCATGCCTTTTTGAAACAGGGAAAAATAAGTTTTCGACGTGCGTGCCTGTCTCACATTCGTGCGGAAGTCGCCAGCCAGTTCCTGACTGTCAAAAAACACCTGCTCTTCCAATTTCAGCGTGACCCACTCTGCTTCTTCACGCAAAATTTCGCGCTCCGATTCCATGATCCGGCTGTAATCGTCCACAATCAAATGGTCGGAGGCACTCATATAATCTGTCAGGTAATACTTTCCCTGATACAAGATATCCGCATACATCATCCCTTCATCGACCGGACGGCCTTGCAGCCATTCGGAAACGATGGCCTCGTTGCGCGCGGCGACGAACGTTTTCACCTCATTGTTAGTGACGGCTGCCAGTTTCTTCTCTGTCAATTCGTTCAAGACATCCGCCCCAGCAGTCAGCTGTTCTTTGGAAAAAAAGCGGTCTGTGGCAGGCGGGATTACCACACCGTCCACTTTGTCGATGGAACGCTGCGTCTCCACATCAAATAAACGAATAGACTCGATTTCATCATCGAACAAGTCTATCCGTACAGGATATTCGCTTGTTAAAGGATAAATATCGACAATACTGCCGCGTATGCTGAATTCGCCGGGCTTGCCGATCATCTGCTGGCGCTCATAACCCATCAGCACCAGTTTTTCCGGCAACTCAGCCAGTGGCAGTGTACCATCTGTTTCCAATGATAATAAATGGTCCCGCCACATATCCGGTGCCGGCAGATAGCGCCGCATGCCGGCCAGTGTCGTGACAACGATGCCCGCATCATCCGACGCTAAAAAAGTCAGCGCATCAATGCGGTCTGCCATCGCTTCCGGCGAAGAAAACGACATTTCCACCGAAGTCACTTCGTCCACCGGATAAAAGTGGACCCACTCCTCGTCCACAACATTTCTTAAATCATCTACCAGACTTGTCGCATAATACAAGTTGGGCGAAACGATGAGAATCTTGTCTTTTTTCGACAGCAGTGCCGCCATAACCAGCATTTTTGCCGAACCGGTCAGTCCGACAATCAGCTGCTGCACTTGACTGTCTGCTTGCGTCAGCCAGCTGTGAACCTGCGAGCTGTGTTGAATACGTTCGATTAAACTTTCTTTTATAAACATCCCGCCTGTTCCTCCTCTATTTTCTACTATTATAATGCGTCATGGCATCCAAAAAGCTGTGGCCTTCAAGCCAGTAGCGTGCCGCTTCGGCCGCTTTTTTGACCGCCGCCAGCATGTCTTCATGCACTGCCTTCGGAAACGGGCTCAATACATAATGCACGACTTCTTTGGTCGCATGCGGCCGGTCGATGCCGACTTTGATTCGTTTGAACTCATTCGTGCCCAAGTGGCTGATGAGGCTCTTGATGCCGTTATGGCCGCCTGCACCGCCCTTTTCGCGCAAACGGATATCGCCAATCTTCAAATCCAGGTCGTCATAGATGACCAGCACATTGTCAAGCGGTACTTGATAGTAGGTCATCAGCGGCTTTAACGAGCGGCCTGATTCATTCATAAATGTTTGAGGTTTTACCAGCAATACCTTCTCGCCGCCGACAAAGAATTCTGCGATGTCTGCCTCAAACTGGTGTTTGGTAAACCGGATATTCTCCTGATAGGCCAGTTCATCCAGTGTGATGAACCCGATATTGTGTTTTGTCGCTTGGTACTTTGCACCTGGATTTCCCAATCCAACAATTAGCTTCACTTATATGTCTCCTTTTCAACAGTTTCGAAAGCAACCCAAAATAACTGAGCATATTTCTATGCCCAGACTCTCAACCAGTATATCATAGTGGCAGTACAATTCAGAAGAATAACTTCTCATTTTGGTCGAAAAAAATTAATCCTTATTTCATGACACCTCTGATTGCCAGTGTTATAATGTGTGAGAAAAAAGTATCCCTTTTTGGGAACAAGAAAGAGGTAATTTACATGACAAACACTATTAAACATCAAAAGGTGATTTTGATTGGAAACGGAGCGGTAGGGTCCAGCTATGCATTTTCCCTGGTCAACCAGAACATTGCTCAGGAAATCGGAATTATTGATGTCAATACGGCCAAAGCTGAAGGAGACGCAATGGACTTGTCCCACGCGCTGGCTTTTACCTCACCTAAGAAAATATACAGCGCGGACTATTCTGACTGCCATAATGCCGACATCGTTGCGATTACTGCCGGCGCGGCACAAAAACCAGGCGAAACACGTCTTGATCTGGTCAACAAAAACCTGCGCATCTTTAAAGACATCGTCTCCAACGTTGTGGCTTCCGGTTTTGACGGCGTGTTCTTAGTTGCGACCAACCCGGTTGATATTTTGACTTACGCGACTTGGAAGTTTTCCGGATTTCCGCAAAACAGAGTCATCGGTACTGGCACCTCACTTGACTCTGCCCGTTTCAGACAAGCCATCGCCGAATTGATGCACGTTGATGCCCGTAACGTCCACGGCTATATTCTGGGAGAACACGGGGACACAGAATTCCCTGTCTGGTCCCATGCAAATGTCGCCGGTCTGCAAATTTACGAATGGACAAAATCCCATCCGGAAATCGATGAAGAAGAACTGGTCAACATCTTCTTCAAAGTACGTGACGCAGCATACGATATCATTGATAAAAAAGGCGCAACCTTCTACGGTATCGCTGTCGCAATGGCGCGCATCACCAGAGCTATTTTAAACGATGAAAACTCGGTCTTCCCGCTTTCGGTTTATTTGAACGGCGAATACGGCCAGTCTGACATCTTTATCGGCGCACCTGCCATCATTAACCGTGACGGTGTTGCCAACGTCATCGAAATTCCATTGAGCGATTCTGAGAAAGACAAGATGGCTCTTTCTGCTGAAACATTGAAAAAAGTCATGAGTGAAGCTTTTGATGCGTTAGAAGACTAAAAAGCCAGCAAAAAATAAAAAATGCGGTTTTTCTTTTTCAATTATGTTACAATATGATTACAATTTTACTGATTAAAGGAGATTTTTTATACGATGAAGAAATCAAAATGGCTGATGGTACCTATAGCACTTCTTATTGTTGTGATGGTGATCTATGGTTACCAGGTGGTTCATTTTCAGCATAAATTCCTTCCTAACTCTAAAATTAATAATATCACTGTTGGCAACATGACAGAAAAAGAAGCCGCATCTGCCATAAAAAAAACCATGGACAAAGAAACGTTTGTCCTCTTGGATAACGGTGAACCGTGGCGGCAGATTCAGAAAAAAGATCTGGAGATTCAATATGACATTGATACATCTGTCGCCAGTACTCTCAAGAAACAAAATCCTTGGCTGTGGTTCCTGCCTTATGTCGCCAAACAAGAATCCGTCGATCTTAAGGTCACATCATGGGACAAGGACAAACTCCAGCAGCTGCTTGCCTCCACGGCAGAACAGCTGGGCGAGCTGAACAAAAGCCGGACAGCAACTAAAAATGCCGCCATCGAGCATGACGGGACCCAATTTCAAATCATTCCGGAAGTTCAGGGCGATTCTCTGGATATCCCGAAAATCACGGCAGCGTTGGAAAAAGAATTGTTTACAGGCTCTGATAAACTGGAACTTGAAGAATTCAAGGAAGTGCCTGTGATTACTGCCGACAGCCAAGAGCTGAAAAACGAGCTGGAACAAATCAACACCATTGCCAAAATCAACGCTTCCTATACAATCAACGGGAATGACGTCAGCATCCCGTCGGAAGATATTGCGTCATGGATTATGTACAAAGACGGTAAAGTGACGCTGAAAAATGATAAAGTGCGGGCATTTGTCGAAAAACTGGGCAGCACGTACAATACCAGCTCCAACCCAAGCACGTTCAGCAGTACCCGCAGAGGAGAAGTCTCGGTCCCGGCCGGTGCTTACGGCTGGACGATTTCAACGGATACCGAGACTGAACAGCTGACCAAGCTGATTCTCGAAGGAAAAGATTTTTCCGGTCGCGTCCCCGCCTTTCAGGGCAGCGGTTCGCCCGCATCGCCTCTGATCGGCAATACGTACATTGAAGTCGACTTGCAAAATCAGCACATGTGGTATTATCAAAACGGCACGCTGAAACTGGACACAGCGGTGATTACCGGCAAGCCAAGCACGCCGACACCGCCGGCGGTCAACTACGTTTGGAATAAGGAACGTAATGCGACACTTGTAGGCGAAGACTACCGTACACCGGTAGCTTACTGGATGCCCATCGACTGGAATGGCGTCGGCATCCACGACTCGCCGTGGCAGCCGTCCGGCGCTTACGGCGGCAGCTCTTACCAGTCTATCGGCTCCCACGGTTGTGTCAACACACCACCGGGAGTCATGGCGCAATTGTTCGAAATGGTGGAAGTCGGCACACCGGTGATTGTGTTCTAATCATAAAGATAATGAAAACCAGCAAGGAAAAGTCCCTTGCTGGTTTTTTTAGTTCAGAATTCTTTTAAAACCGCCTAATGATTGTTCTTAGCTTTCAAATAATTAATACCAGTGCCGATACCCAACCCCGCAAGAGAAACAGCCGCTCCGGCAAAAATCATGCCAAAAGCCGGACTGTTGATTTTATTAAATGAAACCATATTGGCAGCACTGAATGTGGCATACTCGGCAAGCATATACATAACACCGAACACAATGACAGAAAACCACTTCCACCTTCCCCAGTAATTGTTTTTGCCAATCACCAGAGACATGATAAACGTGGTAACCGGCAGCAGTACCCACAAAAACATCACACCATACCCCATGGCATCTGAGCCGCTTGTAAAAAACCAAAAGACGATTAATGAAAACGCCCATATTCCTAGATAAGCAACTATTAAAATCAGTTGCGACAGCTTGTTTTTGCTGTTAACAACGTTGGTGCTTTCTTCTAGATAATCCAAGTAATGTGGAGGCTGCTCCTCCTTCAGCAGATGGTCGAGGCTAATGTGATAAAGACTGCTCATTTTTACCACACTCACAATATCAGGATATGTTTTTCCGTTTTCCCAGTTAGAGACTGTCTGCCGGCTGACCCCCAGAGCCGCTGCAACCTGCTCTTGCGTGAGTTCAGCTTTGATTCGCGCTTGTTTGATTTTAAGTCCAATAACCATTAACAGCACGCTCCTTTTCTATTTATACCATAGCCGCCAGAAGAACTTTTGTCTATCAAATTCCTTTAACGCATAACAACATGCTCGTCAAAAAGCTTTGACAGCCTGAGAAAAAACTAACCATCCCCGATTAGTATCAAAACTGAAAACTCCTCATCGCCATATGAAATATCCAGCGTGCCGTGATACTTCTCCACAATGGCTGCCACTGTCTTGAGACCATAGCCATGGTCTTTTTTATTTTTCTTTGTAGTCAACAGACCTTCACTGTTTTTCTGGATGTCATGCTGTTTCGTGTTGCTGATTTTATAGCTGAAGTAACCATTCTGGTATCTGGCTTGCAAATTGATTGTCCGATTTCCCGGATCGGGCACACCTGAAATCGCTTCAAGCGCATTATCCATGGTATTGGCAAAGATGGCGCACAGACTGATATCGTCGATGGCCAGCAGTTGATCGATCGCGATATTCAAAAAAATATCAATGCCCTGTTCCTGAAACTTACTGTATTCGGAATTGATGACCGCATTGACCAGACTGTTTTGACAAAACACTTTACCGTGCGATGAAAGCTGGTTAAAATAATCTTGTGTTTTTTCATATTCGCCGGCTTCGATCAAAGTAGCGATGACACTAAGATGATGATTCATGTCGTGTCTGATTTTTCTGATTTCCAATTGATTGTCCGCCAGTTCCTCATAATAGACTTCCTGAAGTTTCAACTGCTGGTTTGCCAAATCAGTTTTAACTGTTTCAGCGATATAGCCAACTAAATAGATGATTTCTAAACTGGTTAAAATACATGCCAAACAAGCTGGTTAAATCAAAACCGCTTGCTGCGGGGCAAAAGAATCAGCGTTTGCAGCGAAATAAATGAAGCCAAACTGATCAGCACGATAATCAGCCACATGTTATTATTTAAAAATGTCCGGCTGTCCTTCACATAGTCTTTGAATAGTTTGTATATCACTATCCAAACTACCAACTTTAGTAAAAATGACAGATGTTGCAAAATGACGTCCATGACGGGACTTTCACCTGTCAACAACCAGATTTGAAAACCCAAATCATAAAATAAATAACTACTGCCTTGCGCTACCGGAAACAAAATAACGGCAACAGAGATTTTTTGCACAAACGTCCCTTCGAATGCCAGTACCACTGACAAGGCAAACGCTGTGAAAAAAACATGAGGACTTCGACCCCTTCATTGGAATAAGAAGGGGTCGTCATTACTGGCAAAAAACCGATAAAGACAAGTTCTTTCCAAAGATGATTCGTCTTCAGCGGAAAAAAACTGCGGACGAGCAGATACAACAGATACGCTGAACCTCCCCCGAAAATCACGGGCAATATCGTTTTAAATAAAATCATGGCAGCCTCCTATGTCAACATTTTTTGAGCAAACGCGACAGCCAGCGCCTGCTTATACTGGCGGCTGACGGGCAGCGTGTCCGGACCGCAAACAACTGATGTTACTCATATGGCTCTTCCAGTTTGGCATCTACCGTCTCTCGCTAAAAAAACTACGCATCTCTTTGCACTTGAATTAACCAAAAACAGACAAGAAGCACGCACATAACACTGCCTCTTGTCTGTTTTTCCCTGCATTGCTTATTAAAAGCTAGTCTTGTTTCTCCATCTTTTCCTTTTGAAAGTCTTTAGACACGTCCATCATAGACTGAAAGACTTGTCCCATAACAGAGCGGTACTCGGGATTTTTCACATACGATTGAACTTTTTGGATGACCCGTTTCTCCCGCTCATCATCCAGCACTGGTATGTTGTGCTGCTGCTTAATGTCAGCCACTTCTTGAACCACATCAAAACGTTCTTCAATGAGGCTGACCAGTTGTTTGTCAAGAGTGTCAATTTTTTCCCGTTGTTTTTCCAGCATGCATTTCTCTCCTATAGTTTTTCAAAAAAATCTTCCGCTGAACCGGTAACCATGAGATGCGGTTCAAACAAATAAATCGGTTCACGGTTAACGACCACAACAGGCACGTCCGGCCGTTTGTATTGAATCAATGTACTGAACGGAACAACTTGAAAACTGGTACCCGCAATCATCACCAGCTCTGCCTCCGTCATCATCTGGACTGAACGGCTGATTGCCTCTTGTGACAGCCCTTCCTCGTACAAGACGACATTCGGGCGGACAAGACCGCCGCACTCGTGATGCCAGTAGCTCTCCAAATATTCCTCAACCGGCACAGACGCCCCGCAAGACGTGCAGTAGCAGTCATATAAATTTCCGTGAAAATCGACCACATTAGTACTGCCCGCTTTATGATGCAGCTGGTCGATGTTTTGTGTGATGATATTAACTGTTTTATCTGCTTCCAGCTGCTTCAACTTTCTGTGAATGACATTCGGCTCGGCCTCAGGATGGTACAATGATTTATTGAAATTATAAAATTTATCCGGTTCAGTCATCAGACATGTATGACTCAACAAATATTCGGGATTTTCCAGACCGTGATACACGCCTGTCAGGGATCGGTAATCCGGTATACCTGACGGAGTGGAAACCCCTGCACCGGTCAACACCGTCAGCACTTCTGCTTCATGAATCAACTGACGCGCTTTTTCAACATCCGACATGATGAATCCCCCTTCTTCTTTGCTACCCGTCATAAAAACCTAACACAGCGATTGCGATAATGATTGCGGCAACAACAAGATATTGCTTGACCGACAATTTTTCCTTTAAAAAAATACGCGACAGTATCACCGAAACAATACTATAAGAAGAAATCATCGGTGCCACCACAATCGCATTCGTTGCAATCGCCCCGACATAGAAAAATTGACCAAATGTTTCAAAACAAGCTGCCAGTCCCTTTGCACGTTCGCTGAAAATGCGGATGCGCTCTTTTTTTACAACTGCCAGATACAGCCAGACCAGTAAGCCGACCATCAAAAAGGTCAGTTCATAACTGATATTCCCCTGATCCTCGGACAAAAGCTGGCGGTATTCAAGATAATAGCCGTCAAGAAACGTCCCTACACCATCAATGATACAATATAATATCGGAAAAACAATAGCAATTGCACTCAGCCTGTACTTTTTGTAATGCACCTTGTCAGCTGCCGTCAGTTCTTTGTCGGCCTCCTGTTTTTCAAACAGCGACAACAAAACGATGCCTGCCGAAATGACACCGACGGCCGCAAACTGAACCGGCGACATTGAGCTGTTTAAAAAGAAATACGTCATCAGCGCCGATACCGCACCCGACGAGTTGCTGATCGGCGAAGCAATCGACAATTCGATATAACGCAGACCGACATAGCCCAATGTCATGGATAAAATATACATCGCCGACACTGGTAAATACACGATGAGATTGTGCCAGTCATAGCGGACACCTTTAACCATGAAATAATAGACAAAGACGTGCAGGCCCATGACCAGACCGACCATCACCACCGTTTTAGCAGCGCTATAACGGTCCCGTTCATTATTTCCTATCTTATAAAACAAATCTGCTGTCCCCCACGACAGCGTCGCAACCAATGCTGATATAAACCACATATGTTCGATGACTCCTTTTTTAAAAAAATAATTACCTAAGTAACTTAACCTAAAACCGCTCTTTCGTCAATGCAAAAAAAGACATGACTTTACAAAGAGAACATGTTACAATAGGTGACACTAAAGAACAACAAATGAATATCAATCTAGAGGTTGCGATGAACTAAGACGGCTAGTCGAGTATGAGGGTACTGTGAAACTGGCCAGAGGAGACATCGCCGAAATGACTGCCGGCCTCACCGACAGTTGTTGGGGTAAAGGTGAATAACTTTTACACTGTCTCAGTTTCAACTGAGTTGCGCTACGATTAATGAATGATAGACTTTGTCCATTCAGCAAGAAGCAGCCTCTTTCATTGGTTGCTTCTTTTTTATTACATCAAAGGAGAGTTTATCATGAAAACAAACAAAACAAACAGCTACCGGCTTTTTGTACTGTGGCTGGGACTGATGCTTCTTGGCATCATAACACCAGACACTGCCTATGCCGCACAAAACCAATTCCGCGTCGGAATGGAAGCGGGGTACCCGCCGTTCAACTGGACCCAGACCGACCAGACCAACGGTGCAGTACCCATCGAAGGCTCCCGGGAGTTTGCCGGCGGCTACGATGTCGAGATTGCCAAACGCGTGGCGGACGGACTGGGCAAAGAGCTGGTCATCGTCAAAACTGAATGGGACGGACTGGCACCGGCGCTGACTTCCGGCAAAATCGACGCCATCATTGCCGGCATGTCGCCGACTGAAGAACGAAAGAAAACCATTGATTTTACCGATACATACTACCGCTCGCACCTGGTAATGCTGGTGAAAAAAGGCAGTGCCTTTGAACAGGCCTCTCAACTGGCCGATTTTAAACACGCCCGTATCACCGGACAGTTAAATACGTTCCACTACTCAGTCATTGACCAGATTCCCGATGCGGACCAGCAAACGGCTATGGATAACTTTCCCGCCATGCGTGTCGCCCTCGAATCCGGCAAAATCGACGGCTACGTGACCGAGCGGCCTGAAGGAGTCACTGCCGAAAAACTGAATCCCAATTTTAAAATGATCGAGTTTGCAGAAGGCAGCGGTTTTGAAACATCTGATGAAGACACAGCCATCGCCATTGGTCTGCGTCAAGATGACCCTGCTAAAGAAGAAATCAATGCCATTCTCGCCGATATTTCTGAAGATAAGCGCACCGCTATTATGGATGAGGCCACAGAAAGTCAGCTGGAGAGCGATAAACAGGAAATCTGGGTCGTTAAAATCGTGAAAGAAAACGGCATGATGTTCATCCGCGGCGCCGGTATGACCCTGCTCATCTCTCTAATCGGCACAGTCGTCGGCACATTTATCGGCATGGCAATCGGTATTTTCAGAACGATTCCGCAGCCGAAAAAAGCTGTGAAACGCACACTGTTCAAGCTGCTCAACACCTTTTTCAGCATTTATATTGAGATTTTCAGAGGCACGCCGATGATTGTTCAGGCAATGGTTATTTATTACGGCTCGGCACAGGCATTCAATATTGATGTCGATCCATTGGCAGCTGCTCTGTTCATCGTTTCGATCAACACCGGTGCCTACATGACGGAAATCGTCCGCGGCGGTATCTTTGCAGTCGATAAAGGCCAGTTCGAAGCCGCCGAAGCCATCGGCATGACCCACTTCCAGGCCATGCGGAATGTGATTATCCCGCAAGTCGTCCGCAATATTTTACCGGCAACCGGTAATGAATTTGTCATCAATATCAAAGACACGTCCGTTTTGAACGTTATCGCCGTGTCGGAATTATTCTTTCAGGCAAAAACTGTCGCGGGCAGCAATTTCCGGTTCTTTGATACCTTTTTCGTGGCCTGTGTCATTTACTTTGTCATGACGTTTACAGTGACACGTATCCTGCGTTACCTTGAAAAACGGATGGACGGTACGGAATACTACGCACCTTATGCCAACCAGATGCAAGTGCAGCAGCCTGAAGCCATGCTCAAACAGAAAGGGGAACATTAATCATGAATGAATTGATTCAAATCCGGCACCTGCAAAAAAGTTTCGGCAATCACGCTGTCCTGAAAGACATCAACCTTTCTGTAAAGGACGGCGAAGTGCTGACAATCATCGGTTCATCCGGCTCAGGTAAATCAACACTGCTCCGCTGCATCAATCTGCTGGAGACACCCACTGGCGGAGAGATCCTGTTTCGCGGCGACAATATTTTGTCTGACGACTATTCTCTGCCGGCATACCGGGCACACGTCGGCATGGTTTTTCAACAGTTCAACCTGTTTGAAAATCACAACGTCCTGACAAACTGTACCGTCGGGCAAGTGAAAGTCCTAAAACGCTCGCGGGAAGAGGCGGAAAAAATCGCCTTGGAAAATCTGGATAAAGTCGGCATGAAACAATTCGCCTCCGCCAAACCGTCACAGCTTTCCGGCGGACAAAAACAGCGGGTCGCCATTGCCCGGGCCATCTCGATGGACCCTGACGTCATGCTCTTTGATGAACCGACATCCGCACTCGACCCGGAAATGGTCGGAGAAGTTCTGAAAACCATGCGCTCATTGGCTCACACAGGTTTGACGATGATTATCGTCACTCACGAAATGAAATTCGCAGAAGATGTTTCTGACCGCGTCATTTTCATGGATCAAGGCGTCGTCGCCGAGGAAGGCACGCCGGAAGAGATTTTTCATCACCCGAAAGAAGAACGGACAAACATATTTCTACAGCGTATTTTAGAAGATAAATAATAAAAAAGGACATGTGGATAACAGCGTGTTATCCACATGTCCTTTTTACACAACTCCAGTCCTTATTTTCCGCCGTTTTCAAAAGTTATCCCCAATGTCCACAGAGTTTTCCACAGATTTTCTGTGAATTACTCCCATTTTTCCATAGGTAACGGGGATAACCTTTGTGTTTTTCAACTGTTTATCCACAAAATCCTATCAGCCGATCAGATGCCATAAGTTCATCATGTTGATAACTAACACCACCACACAAATAAGCAAATAGATGATTTCCACTTGGGCATCTGACAGATACTGGCTGAGACGCGTGCCGATAATACCGCCCACAATCGCCGCAGGAATGATGAACCACACAATACCAGTGTCCTCAAGCACTACAGTGCGGGCAGCAAACACATCCGCACCAATCGTCGCCAGCTTCAGCAACTGCGAACTGAAAATCGTCACGATGGAATACATCGTGCTCACCTTAATATCCACACCAAACGCAAAGAGGAACAGCGCAACGTTCATCGGACCGCCGCCAATCCCCATGAATGACGACAAGAGGCCCAGCGACAGCGAAGCAAAAAAATACCAGTGATTCCGGCTCAGGTGAAGGGACACGTGCTTAAACCGAAACGTGTAGACAATCGACACAAACAACAGCACAATCGTCGTTGCGATTTGAATGCCGCTTGCCGACTGCTCGCCCAGGCTGCCGACCAAATAAGACAGCCACATCTTGCCCGCAATTCCGCCGATACCCGCCCCCACTGCTATAAACAGCAGCCGCCGGGAAAAAGCCAGCGCACCGGTTTTCAACTGCCGGCCTGTGGATACAATCGACGTTGTGAACACAGCCACGGTGGAAAAGAAGTCGATGGTCGCCATCGAATGAACCTGCAAACTGTCCATCAGCGGCTTGATGATGACACCTCCACCCATGCCGGATATGACCCCTACCAAATTAGCCAGCCCGACAATCAATACGTATAAAACAATATAACCAAACATAGCATCTATCCTTTAATCTTTCTGTCACTCTTTATTTTAGCACGTTTTAGGCATTAACCAAGACAGTAGTGAAGACATCTTCACAAACCAGTATGACTTTTTTAGGAGACATCCCCTTATAATCAACGGAAATCATACAATAATTTCCCATTGACCTTGGAAGTAAAAAACGATACAATAGATTTCGGATGATTTTTAACCAGCTTGGATAGCTCAGTCGGTAGAGCAACGCACTCGTAATGCGTAGGTCGCAAGTTCGATTCTTGTTCCAAGCATACTTTGTGATATTGGTTTGACCTAGAGTCTGTTAACTAGGTCAAGCCAATTTTATTTTTTTAAACTTTTATTTACAATAACCTCATGATTTGATACTATAAACATACTAAAAGGAGGTTATTTGTTGCATTACGTTAAAAATTTTTTT
Source organism: Vagococcus acidifermentans (assembly GCF_003987655.1). Taxonomy (GTDB): domain Bacteria; phylum Bacillota; class Bacilli; order Lactobacillales; family Vagococcaceae; genus Vagococcus_B; species Vagococcus_B acidifermentans. The sequence continues at coordinate 26,169 of NZ_NGKC01000007.1, forward strand.
ATTGTTTTTGGTTTATTTGTTTTAAGTCAATTAAGTATGGTCGGGTTTGGTGTTACCCTTGCCCTCTCCAGTGAACCGCTGACAGGTTTCGGACTGATTGCCATGATTGTGTTTGTCTTACTGAATATCGCTTTAGTTGTCTGGCTTGCCAAAAAACTGAAACTGATAGATTTGGACATGTCATGGCTTACCCTCAAAAACGGATTGATTATTCTTGCTGGAACGATTTTGCTGCGCGTTATTGCAACTGTCTTTACACTGCTTATCCAGCAGTTCAGCGGACAAGAGATGAGTGCCAATGACCAGGTAATTAACAGCATGTTCAGCGGTGTCCATCCGCTTCTGCTTTTCCTATTGATTGCCGTTGCTGCGCCGATTATGGAAGAAATTGTATTCAGAGCGGGATTTATTGGCCTATTATTCAAAAAAATGCCGGTTGTCGGGATTATTTTAGGCAGTGCGTGTTTTGGTCTTATCCACACCGCAACAGATATTCTCCAGTTTACATTATATGCGCTCATGGGGCTGGTTATGGCGCTCGCTTATTATAAAACAAAGAAATTGGAAGTCTCGATCATGATTCATTTCCTCAATAACGCGATTGCCGCCATCGCCATGATTGCCATGTCGGTATAATCGTATAAAAAAGTTTCGACTCTTTTTTTAATACACTGCTTTAACCAACACGACAGCTGACCTCCCGCAGCAAGCACCTGCTCCACGATTCAGCGGATGATTCGTTTGTCAATCGGCCGCCGCCTTTTGCTCCCATGACAACTCCTCACAGCTTCATTCATACGGAAAAAAGAGGGAAAAACCATGAGTTATTTCTTGAATCTCGTTGGATTGCTTTTTTGGCTGGCAGGTGTCGTAGTGTTCTATTTTGTCATAAAAGCGGCCGTAAAAAATGGTATAAACGAATCAAACTTATTCAAACATTACAATAAACAAGATGAGGAAGGAAGCGATTAGCCGCTTCCTTTTTTTCGTGGACGTGACAAATCAACGGTTACCTGCTTTACAAAGCAAACGTATGTTTGTATAATGAAAGCAAGGAGTGTGATTATCATGAAACGGAATTATGTTGGCATTGTCGATAAAATCAAATTGATTTCTTCCTTTCCTGATATGCTGGTGAGGTTCACTTTGATGACGCACAACGAAACAATCAACTGCCTTGCTTCGGACAGACAGCTGGCAAATAAACTACTGTTTCTGGAGAACGGCAAAACAGAAATTGCCCTGTTCGGTCATGCCAATCGGCGAGGACAGCTGGTCGTCGAAAAAATGATGGTCAGAAACCCGACATCGTTTGAGCGGGCTTATGTTATGGGGGCTTGATGATGCATTATTTGAACAGTGAATACCACGACCGGGGCATGATGAAATGGATGGGGTTCTATTTATCCGACCACACCGCCCATGTCGATTCGGAAACGGCACAGCGGAATACAATCATTCCTGTCAGGGAACAGATGTCCTTTGATGAGATTAGCGCTGTTATCAGCGAAGCTGTACTGAAAAACAAACATGTCAATGTACAAGCCAATCAATCGGATCTTGAGCACCGGTTTAGTGACGACATCATCGGACCGGTCAGCGGATACGACCAGCGTCTGCTGTATGTCAAGGACACCTGTATCGCATTCGAGGACATCCGCCACATCAAGCTGGTCGATACACAGTCTTGGATTGATTTTTAAAAAAGACAGACTCAAAATCATCGGCCGACACATGTCTTGTTATGAAACAGGCAGTGTCTATATATTGGTTTAGGATTGTGGTAAGATTGAGTTAACACTCATTTAAGAAAGGAATGTCCATCATGCCGATTGAAAACGTACGTGCCTTCTTTTCCAATTATGATTTAGCTGACAGAATCCAGGAATTTGATACATCTCTTGCAACAGCAGAAATGTCCGCCAACGCACTGGGATGTGAATTGAAGCAAATTGCCAAAACACTTTCTTTCCTGTTGAAAAAACAAGACAAAGCCATTCTGATTGTTGCTTCCGGAGATAAAAAAGTCGATAATAAAAAATTTAAAGCCCATTTCAATGAACGCCCGCTGATGGTCCCGGCCGAAAGCGCCATGAATGTTATCGGACACGAGGTCGGTGCGATTTGCCCATTTGTCATCAATGACGGCGTGGAAGTCTATCTGGATGATTCTATCAAGCGCGTCGACACCGTTTTTATCGCCTGCGGCAGCACCAGTGCTATCATTGAATTATCGCTTGAAGAGCTTGAAACTTACTCCGGTTTTCTCGGATGGGTTGATGTCTGCAAAGATTAAATCTGCTGAACGGCAGATGTTTTGCGTAAAAAATGCCCGATTTTTGATGATAGTGTGATATGATAAGCTTGAAGGAGGCGCTTACATTGGCTAAAAACATACATCATATTCTTGTTGGTTTCGACGGTTCCGAGCAATCGAAAAAGGCGCTGAAACATGCCCGTTCCCTAGCCGACTTTGCAGTCAGCCGCGTCACGGTGATGCAAGTCTTTGAACCTTCCACATTCAGCCCCTCAGACACTATCATGTTGGAAGCTATCAAAAAGTTCCATAAAGAAGAAGACATGCGGGTAAGAAAAGAAATACGGGAATTAACTAAACAGCTGGATTTCCCTGAGACCGTTACTGTTGACATTCTGACGAAACGCGGAACACCAAAGCGCGATATTGTTGCCTATGCCAAACACCATCAAGTCGACCTGATTGTGGTGGGCGCAACCGGGACACACGGGGTCGAACGTGTCTTGATTGGTTCCACGACATCGTACATCTTAAATCATGCCCATTGCAACGTTCTCATCGTCAAATAAAGAAAAAAAGCAGAAAGCGCTGAAAAAATTCAGCATTTTCTGCTTTTTTCATACTAATCAATCAGCAGGCTCATGAAAGCCACGTTTAAAAAGCGGCCGTCAGCTGTTTGCATGCCGCGCGGTATCACGCATTCAGTTGTGAATCCCAATTTGCGGTACAGCCGGACTGCCTGTTCATTCCGCTCCTGAACACTCAGCTCCAGACGGCGGATGATTCCTGAATGCCGTGCCCAGTCGATGACCTCTTCAAGTAAAATCGACCCCAGACCTAACCCCCAAAATTCTTTCAACACGGAAATTCCGACTTCGCCAATGTGCTGCACACTTTCATCGTCAGCCCCGGTGACTGTCGCAAGCCCGATCAGCCGGTCGCCGGCAGTGCCGACCAGCACCAGCCGATTGGGGGTCCGACCGATTTCTTCCAGTTCTTGCGCCAAACGCGGCACCATCAGCGGGCACTGCCTCTCTGATAACGACATCCAGGTGTTGCATGTGTCTTCCTCTCCTATGTGTTTTCTTTATTTTCCAGAAAGGCGGCAAGGCGCTGACGCAGATGGTCATCCGGTGTCGTCAGCTTAATCGCCCGCTGTTCATCATCACCGGCGATTTTTTGAAGCGTGAGTTCAATATAGGGCACATCAATCATGTCGCGGATCAGCTCGCCCCACTCAACCACACACACACCTTCGCCTTCAAAATATTCTTCCAGCCCCAATTCATCCGCGCCGTCACTCAGCCGGTAAACATCCATGTGATACAGCGGCAACCGCCCTGTATCATATTCGCGAATCAGGGTATAGGTGGGACTTTTAATCATTTGTGTGATGCCAAGCCCTGCCGCAAAACCTTTTGTCAGCGTGGTTTTGCCGGCACCTAAGTCGCCCGTTAAGATGAATACATCCCCGGCTTGTGCGAATTGACCGAGCTTTTTGCCGAAAGACAGTGTTTCCTGCTCTCCTTGTACAATTAATTCCATCTCATTTTCTCCTACTATTTTTTCCAGTATAACGGGAAGTCGGCAAAAAAGCCAGCAACAAAAAACAGGCGCTATAATTGTCGTTTCCTACATTTTTGTATGCTCTTCTTTCAATTGAAATTGAAATACAATTAAGGATAAGAAAGGATATACGCGCATCCTGTCCATCTAAACTAGATTGTTTGCTAAAATGAGTAGTACTATTGGGAAGACTAGATGAAAGAGGTATAGTCTACTATTTTTATTAATAAATAGAGCTCCAATGTTCAAAATAAAAAGAATACTCATAATAAAAAGAATCGCCCACGTAAACACTCCATGTGAGTATGCTAAAAATGAACTTTGTATCAAATTAAAAAGTAAAATAATCATGATGGTAACATTCATTATTAATGCAAACATAAAAACAATGTTATTTTCTTCATTTACTTTTGCAGGTTCACTTACTTGATTATTTTTAGTATCTGATATATCCGATGAGATAAATTCATTTAAATTAATACTATAAATTTCGCAAATTTTTTGCAAAGTACTTATATCTGGAGTTGTCTTTCCATTTTCCCACTTCGAAATTGTTTGTCTTGTTACATGCAATTTGTTAGCTACATCTTCCTGCGTATATTTTTTTGACTTACGCACTTTTTTTAGCGTGTCTGGAATACTATTCATTTTAACACCTCTTTGCATACTTTTGTTTACATATAATGTATTATATTTTAAATTCGATATTGACTTAAATCCATAGCACAAGGCAAAATAAGAATAGCTTATCTGTACGTGGTACACTTAGAGTACTAGAGAAAGAGGAGGAGCTTATGATGGCAGGTGGCATTTGGTTGATAAGACAGGAGAAATGTTTATAAGTTTTAATGACAATAAAGCTAAAATACATTTAATAGTAAATTCTGAGGAGTCGTATAGAAAAATTACTATATAATTACTGAATATAAAGGAAAAAGAAGCGCTGATTTATTTCAATGCTTCTTTAGGTTCGATATTTCCAGCTTTTAGCATTTTAATGATTGCTGCTTTTATATTGATTTGATTTATTGAGAATACTGATAAAAACAACAATAAATATAATTAGTAAACCAGCTATAGAAAAAATAGTTGAAGCTGAATATAGTGAAGTGAGTTTTCCTGTAATGAAAAATGATACAGGCGTTAACACTGTTGAAAAAAATAATTGTACACTTGTAACTCTCCCAAATAAATGTTCAGGTGTGCTATTTTGGAGAACAGACATGTATAAAACATTGATCATTCCAATAAAAATACCAGAAAGAAGTAGTAAGGTGATTACAAAAAAAAGATTTAAACATTGTAAAATAATCATCCAAATGAATCCGAAGTAAGCTGAGAAAATTAGTAAGAGCGATAAAGTCTCATGTTTCTTTTTAAAAAGTATTGAACCAAATGAACCTATGAAGGATCCAAATCCATATATAGATATAAAATATCCATAAGTAGATGTATTTTGATTTAATTCATGATTTACAAACATAGGTAAAGCGACTTGTAAAGAACCACTAGTTGAGAAATTAATTATTGCTGTTAATAATAGTAAACTAATGATAGAACTATTTTGAAGAATTATTCTATATTCAGCTATTGAAGTTTTATTGGTATGTACCGGTCTTCTAAAGTCTGTTGTATAGTTTACATTCATTTTTATAGAAAAGTATAAGCAAAATAGAGAAAGAAAAATGATTATTAGGTAATAGCTACTTTTAGATAAGTTTCCAATAAAAAAACCAGCTATTGAAGGTGAAATAAATTGAGATAACTGTGAAGAAGTTTGAAATAAACTATTTGCTTCAGAATGTTGATTAGACTGTATAATTTTAGGAATAATCGACAATGTTGATGGCTGGGTCATACCTAGTATAATACCACTTACAATTGCATAAAAATAAATATCTTTCACTGAGTAATCTATGAATGAACTTTGCCAAAAAACTATTAAAAAAAATAGAACAAATACAATAGAACTGAAAAATAAAATTTTCTTTTCTTTAAAATAGTCTACCAAGTATCCTGAAATTGGAAGGATAACTATTTTGGAAATAGTAAGTAGTGTCATAGCACTTCCTAAAGTAGAAGAAGGGTTTTGAGTGTTCTCAGTTATGTTAATTAAAGCTAAGAGAAAAAATTGATTGATTGAGAATAAAGTTATTGAGAAAAGTAATAAGTATCTGAAAGATGAATTTGTTTTAAGCAAGTTCATAATAATTTCTCCTTTTTATATTATATTATCACAAAATAGCAAAACTGACTAGTCAGTTCGTTTTATAATATTTAATGCAAATTTTAATTATTTAATTTTCGGAAAGTATTGATTTTTAAAAGAAATTAATCTATAATTTTTCTATAAGAAACCGTCTGGTCAGTTTTTAAAAAGGAGGGAAAAAATGCCGAAAATTAGTGATGATAAAAAAAGAGAGAATATGAATGGTATTTTGAGCAACGCAAAACAACTGTTCATTCTTAATGGATATAAGGATGTTAGTGTTGATGATATTTGCAAAAAATCTGGTATTAGCAAAGGTTCATTTTATACATATTTTAAGAGTAAAGAAGAGTTGTTTTTAGAAATTGCCAAAGAATCTGAAGAGATGAAACATTTTTATAGTAAGCTTCAAAATGATAGTGAAGGTGTTTTTGAGGAAATTGCGTTAACTCTTTGGGATATGATTTTTAGTGATATTACAAATGATGACATTGTTAACTATAGACTGAATTTAGAATTTTGGATGGAAAGTTTTGATAATCATCAGTTAAGAAGTATTTTGAAGAATAAATCAAAAAAAAGTTTATCGATTTTTAAAGATATGATTAAGGTTTATTTAAAGGAAAATATTGATGAAAATATATTAAATACATGGGCAATTTTTTTCTGGGCTCAAGCAGAAGGCTTAATGATTTATTACACAGCTCATCAAAGAATACCCACAGTTTCTGAAATATCAGAGATAAGGAAAATAGTTCATAACTTTGTTAATTATGTTAAAACACATAATTAATAAAGGTAGGCTAAAAATAGATTGAAGCTTATGGTCGTTCGAATTAATATAGCAAGGAGGTGATATCATGGAGAGACTAACTGAGCAGGAAGTGAAAGACTTGCAAATTAGTGAATCTGTTGATGTCCGTTGCTAGAAAGGACGGTTTTATGACTACTTATGATTATTTAAAAATAGAAAGTAATTTACTATTTTTAAAAGATTCCATTTGTCAAATTAAGGGAGAATTCTCCCTTAAATTTTATTTTCTCAAAAACATTCGTTTTTGATACATATCGTTAGTAACATGAAGCTTTTTGGGTCCAGGATTATGTCCGCACCCCCTATTGTGTAGAAAAGTCTTGCAAAACACAATAAGTGATATCCCCATACCATACATTGTTTTTTTCTGTGATGTTGAATGCTTGGTTAATCAAATTTTTATGAACATGGGGAGTCTGTTGCATTTGACGTCTATATTTGCGTCTGGCACCTCGTGTATAAAGCCCCTGCTTATGTAACAACCGGGTGATCCGCCTTCTACTGACACGTAGTTGATAGTCTTTCCACAAGATAAATTTCAATCTTCTAGCGCCATACCTGCCTTTGTGTTGTTTAAATAAATCGACAAGTAAGCAGACAAGGTCTCATTTTCCAGTTCAAGTGCGGTGGTTTTTCTATGGCAAAAAACATAATATCCAGCTCTTGATACATTAAAGTACTTGCAGGCCCGCACAACAGATAATCGTTCCTTGTTTTCTTGAATAAAGGAAAATATCACCTTGGTCTTTTCTTGAGAAAGACCCGGAACTTTTTTAATATCTCTAGCTCTTCTTTCAGTGCCTGGTTTTCTTTCTGAAGCTGTTTTAGTTGATTCTGCCTGATAAACTCTCTGCTGCCTTTTCCTGGAAAAGCCCGTTCACCGTACGTTTCATACTCAGTTATCCAACGGTATAAGGAATTAACATGGACATCCAGTTGTTTAGCGACTGTTTGTGGCGGGTTGCCTTCATTTAGAACGAGTAACACGGCTTGACGTTTAAACTCTTTTGAATAAGATCTTCTCTTCATATCTACGCCTCCCAAATTCGCTTATCTTTCTGTCTACTTAAGTATAACCCATCCAGACAGTCCAACAGTCCAGTAAACTATAATAAAACACACTGGAGGAATCATCATGTCAGAACGTAGACCGAGACGGACATTTACCAAGGAATTTAAACAACAAATGGTGGACCTGTATCGTTCAGGAAAGCCACGATCGGAAATCATCCGAGAGTATGATCTTACCGGTTCTTCATTCGATCGTTGGGTGAAACAAGCTGATAACAGTGGCTCATTTAGTGAAAAAGATAATCGTTCTCCCAAAGAGGAAGAGCTGAGCAAGCTAAGAAAAGAAAATATGAAACTGAAAATGGAAAATAATATTTTAAAGCAAGCGGCGCTGATATTCGGACGAAAAGACAAGTAATCTCACAAAACAAGCACAAGTACGCCATATCAGCATGTGTCGAGCGTTGGGCATTTCCCGGCAAACCTATTACTACAAAGTTAAACCAGTGCGATCTGAAAGTGACCTAGAGGAAGCAGTTGAAACAAGTTTTCAGCAAAGTCGTTATCATTATGGTGCGCGAAAAATCAAAGCAGACCTGGCCCAACAAGGCATCTGCGTGAGCCGCCGGAAAGTCCGCCGCATCATGAGTCAACGACAATTGGTTTCCAATTATACAAGAGCACAGTTTAAGCCGCATAAAACGCCTGTCAATGACACAACTTTGTCAAATCTGTTGAAACGAGAGTTTAAATCCGATTGCCCTTTGGAAAAAATCGTGACGGATTTGACCTATATCCGACTTTCATACAGACCGTGGCAAGGAATTCGATAACGCACTAATCTCGGATGTGCTGGAAACGTTTGGTATTGCCCACTCTCTTAGTCAAAAAGGCTGTCCTTATGATAATGCGGTAGCAGAATCAACATATAAATCATTCAAGATGGAATTTGTGTATCCAAATCAGTTTGAAACGCCTGAAAGTTTGAAGTTAGGGTTATTTGATTATGTCAATTGGTGGAATCACTGGCGGCTGCATGGGGCAATTGGCTATCAAACACCTGTCAGTATACGAACGCAGAAATTGGCGAAGCTGTCCCTTGATAGTGAGCCCGTCTGTGATACCCTCACGGGAACGATCCTAACTTTTTAAAGCTGGGAAGCTGATCGTGAAAACTCACAGACGGGGAGGCTCTCTGTCAAGGGCAATCGGATAACATGATAAAAGGAATGACACCTTATAAATTTTGTCAAAAAAGGGGTTGCCATACCATAATTTAGGTTTGACAGATGTGGTAGGAGCTTTTGATGTAGCGTTGTCCTTAAGGATGACTGGTACGATACTAGATGATTGACTCAAAAAAACACCTCCGATAAACTTGTTAGATACAGTTTACCCTGAAGTGTTAGAGAAAAATAGACGGTCGATTATTACCCACTTACAAATAAAATAAAAAAACACCGGAGAAGGAAAATTATTCCTTACTCCGATGTTCATAGGTGATACTATCAGTCCGATTTGACGAAGTGCCAAAATCATACCTTATCTGGTGCTATTTGCGTGTCGCTACGATTATTCACCGTTTACCATTGATGTCAGTATAGGGTAATAATGATGTTACTGATGGTAATATTATTTGGCGAATATTACCAGAAGTTACCGACAGATTTTCTGTGTTAGCCTGTGTGAATACATATTATTTTCTCCTAACTTTTGGTTCAGAATTATGTCTGCACCTCCAAATTACATTTTATCGTTGTCGTTGACACTTAAACACCAAATAGAATAATTAATTTCCTGTTTCTACCGTAACTTCAGCACTGTTAGTCTTTTTTTCTATTTTTTGTTCACTTTGAAAAGTAGCTTCTTTTTCTCTTTTTTTATCAGGTGCTTTACTGCACCCACTCATTAGTAACAACAATATCGTTAGACTTACTAAAATCTTTTTCATAATTTTTTGTTTACCTCACTTTTATAACAACTAATTATCAATAAGAAAATTGAAACACATAGTATTCCAAACATGCATAGCCATAATGATGTGGTCTCATTAGTTTTTGGCAACACTTTTTGGTTACCTGCGGTAACCCCGCCCGGCACCTCGACTTCTGTCGAAGGATCTGTCGGGGTCAGAGGTTCTTCCGGTGCCCCGGGCGTTACTGGCGGTGTCGTACCGGTCACATTGGCCACGTTCACCAGCGACCCTTTAGCTTCTGGATTGACCTTCACCTTAAAGCTGACCGTCAGAGACTCTTGGCCTTTTAGACTACCGAGATTCACAGTTGTCAGCTGCTGCCCTGTAACCGAAGCATCTGCTAAGTCGGCTGTTTTGCCATCTGGATAGGTTACCTTCAGGCTGTTGGCTTGATAGCTCAGGTTGGCTGGGATGGTATCTTTCACTATGACATTATTGACAATCGTGGTTGCCTCTTTTGGATTAGCGGCTGTAATCCGATACTCTATAATATCGCCAGCTCTGACTGTCTGGCCATGGATAGCTTCTCCCTTGGCGTTAAACACGCCTTTGGTTGCCTCCAGCTCGCCTGGTGAATACACAACCTCTGTTGTGGTCGGCGGCGTTGGGACCGGCGGCTCTTGTGGTTCAGCCGGTATCAGGTGCCCGGTATTTTTAATCTGGGTACCTAACGCTCCCGCGTTAATTGTTGCCTGGAACGTCACTTCTACTTCAGGGTGATCATCGTTTAATGTCACTTCCGGAATCGTCAATACCCCTTCTTGCCAGACTGTGTCCGGCTGGGCAACCCCGTCTTTGGTGGTGCTGTTTGCGACATAGGTCAAATGCTCCGGCAGTGTATCACTCAGACTGCCTTCCCACTGGCCGCTGCCTTTTTCGTGAATCCCTTTGATTGTGTATGTCAGCACGTCCCCGACTCTGGCTTGAGTCGTTTGAACACCGTTTACCAATTTCTTTGCGGTAATCTGTGGAGGATCAACAACAACACCAACTTTAGCAGGTTCTATAATCTGTTCATTATTCATGACATATGCAAAAGAATTCCAAGCTGCTCGTTCATCAATATCTTTTTCCGGATTAGTTAGGTCATATGTTATTTCCTTGCTAGGGATAGATCCTTTAACAATAAAATCAACTTTACTATTTTCAGGTAAAACTTTCCCTTCTTTTAAAACAATTTTAAAACTATGAATTTCAGACCACTCACTAACCGTTTTCTGCCAATTCGGATTTTTAACAGTCGGATTATCTTCAACCTTCTCTGTTGTAGAACTCGGATATCGCACATTATCCATCAATTCTTTAACACTTGGATTTTTTTCTCTACTATAAAAAACTTGAAAATAATCGGCATAAGCTCCTGTGATTTCCACAGGTCCTGATAAAGAAATATCAAATTTGCTTTCTCTGTCTTTGATATCCGTAATACTTATATCGCCAACACTCGGAAGTCTATCTATAACCATAAAATTATCAACATTGCTGAAAGAATTGATTTCTAGTTTATATTCAACATTTCCATTATTAGTCGCACGTCCTACACTATCTATAAAATCATTATCTTTATTGCCCTTAACAAATTGCTTAACTATAGCTGCGGTGTCAGCAATCAAGTAATATTGATTACCAGTTCTGACAACTACTTCTTCTTTATTGTCATTATCATTGATATCATTTGTATCCAATTCTAAAAAGGTGTCTGTAATCACCGAAACGGATTCTGTTATAGATTCGATAAATTGAAAGTTTGGATCTGTCTCACTGTTACTCTTAGTAAATGGAACTGTAGAAGTTGTATAGAAAATGGGTTGGTGACTAGAATCTGCATATTCTTGGATTTCAATAGGAAATGTTGCTTCTATAGCATTATTTCTTGATAAATCAACATCTTCAGGCCAATCAATTTTAATTTTTTGTTTTCCTTCATCCGTTATAACTTCATATTTTGTATTATCCAAATTTTTCTTCGCATTATGCTTATGTAAAATAAAGTCCGGTGCATCATTTTCATTTACTAATGCTCCTCTAGGTAATAAAATAATGGATTGAAATTGTCCTTTAAGTAACTGATTTGAAACGTCTAAATTTGTAAACTTAACTTGTAATTTGTTTTTCCCTAAATTAATTACTCCGTCCTTATTTTCCAAATATTGGACAGAGCTTGCTACTATTCTCTTTGGTTCAACGGGAGGCGCAATGGTTGGTCCACGAGCTCCCATATTACTAGTTGGATTATACCCGTTATCAAGACCAGCCTTAGTAAAGTTTGCTCCATTTGCAAACGTACCATAATGTCTATAAAGTATATTCACTTTACCCGTTGCCCCTTCAATAGCGGAACCGTCTAAAATTATTGGATTTACTGTTATCCCACCAGGAGCATCAATAAAAGTAACTCGAGCTTTTTTTACTAGTTGTTCTTTGGTTAAACCAAAGTCTTCTCTATTAAAGACCATGTTGTCAACGTGCTGGTCAATCGGCACGGCTGGAAAAACATGTTTTATTGTTTTAACTGTTCCGTCTACTAGTTCTATTTCGATATTCGCAGATTGAGCTCTTGGAAGTGGTTGGGCCGAAGCCCCAGCAATAGGATTTAATATTGGGTTTCCAATAGAAAGGTAGTTAAATATCATCTTATCTGTTGGTATTTCATATTCTGCAGTATAAGTTTTATACCCTACCGATTCATTAATAACATTATTTCTTAAATAGTCTGCAAAATCTTCTGTATTCTTCGTTTGATCATTAATAGTCGCAATATCATTTCCGATACTCGGACTCATGTCTCCTGAAACTCTGATAATATCTGTATCATTAATGACAGTAGTAGGGTTGGGTTCATTTATTATAGTACCATTACCATCAGACTGCCCATAAAAGCTACTATGATACAAAGAACCTTGAATTGATGGTGGGTCTACTGTTTCACTAATAACATAGATTGAAGTTTTTTTAGTTTCATTCCCTTTCGGAATATCATTAGTAACATAATCTGCAGAAGCACTAATACTTGCTTTTACTGATAACGGAACACTCGTATTAGGTCTGGGTTTAACAATAATATCCCTTATGAAATCATACTCTGCTAAGTTATCAACATTAAATTTATCAATTGGAACTTTAAAACTGATTGTTTTTTCTTCCTCTGACCATTCTCCTGTTTGCTCTGTAAGACTATCAAATTTTTGGTCAATCTCTTTATCACCAACGTATTCTAGATTGTCATCTAATTTCACTTTTATCACAATAAATGAACTATCCTTCAAAAAAATTGTTCCCTTTTTCTCAGGTGATAGAATAGTCTGTGCTCTAAGCACAAATAGATCATTTTTCTTAGGATTAAGTATTGTTTCATCGACATTTTCATTATTCTTTATCGTTCCTACATAATCTATGTCATTTTTTATCGGAGATGATGCTTCGATAAGTACTGTTGCTTCATCTTTAAACTCTGGGGTTTCATCACTTTTTAATGAGATGAATGTCTTTACTTCAGTGTTATTGGGAACAATCCCCTCTGCAGTTTTCAAATCAATTGTCTTTCTGTATAATTGCCCTGTATCAAGCTTATCAAAATGATACTTAAGTTTAGGGTTAGTGTTCGTATCATCTTTCTCTACAAACTCTGGAATAACATCAGCAATTTCTAATCGTTCTAAATTTTCTTTGGTATTTTCAAACCATGAAAATTGATTTTTTTCAGAAAGATCTACAATTAAATCAACATTGTGATATGTCTCAAATATTCCTGTTGTCTTAAGAGTCAAGTTTAAGGAAATATCATCTCCGGAAAGAACTGATACTTGTTGACTATCCAAATCAACATCTAAACTTAAATTACCTACTCTAAGATTAGGTGTCTCCTTATTTTCATTTTCGATTAAATCATTATCTGCTAGTTGGCTTTCTATAACACTAACTAACAAAACATTAGATATTCTTTTCGAACCTGTCCATGCACTGATTTCTTGACTACCAGTATCATCGACAGAAAAATCGATGCTTAAGTTCTGGATTTCTTTTTCATGAGAATGTATATACAGTTTATTTTCAAGTTCATTATAATCTACTTCTAAAAACGGAATCTGACTTAGTTGGCTTTCTTCTACTATCTTAAACATCGGTGATAGATTTATGAAGAACTCCTTATTTTCTAAATCATCTCCGGATAATTGTAAAGTAAATTGGTCTCCTTTTTCTAATTCGATACTCCCTTGTTCTTCTTGTCCACTTTTAATTACTTTTAGGTCAATTTTAGGATCAATATCATCAGTTGTTTCAGCGATAACTAGAACTGGTGAAATTATAAATTGAACAAACATAATTAATAAAGTAATTATGTTCATAATCTTAGTGTAACTTTCTCTCATATTTTCTTCCTCCTCATTTTAAATATATTAAAAAATTTAGATAGTACATTCTCATTAATTAAACACTTTAAAAGTTTCTCAGTAATCAAGAACGTTGAACTAATAGTTCGATAAAAAATAGACATATTTCGCTCCCCTATTATTTATTTTGTAAATAAATTTTTAATATTCTCCGAATTTTTTGACTGTTTCAGCTGTTATGCTTCGGAAAACTATTAACATACAGTCCGGAAGCGAATTCATATATTTTCATATCTCTGTTCTCTTTCATTTCTTACTTTTATCTCGTATATCCAACAAATACCTTCTGATTTAAGTTACATTTTTAACTGCAAGAAATCTTTCTAGGTTTTTTTAATAAAGGGAAACGTATGCTCTCTAAAAAAAGTTAGTCTAAAAATCTGACTTTCGAGGTGAAGTACAGAAATCATAACTATCTGTGTACAACCCCCATAATTTCCACAGTATTTTTAATCTCATCGAGATCACAAGTTTGCCTCTGCGACATAGATTAATATCTCGGTTAATAATCGATACCATCTAATTTAGTAAAATATCGCAACCTATTAGCTCTTATTTTACTACATAGTCAGTTCATTCAATTTATAAATACAATTTAAATGCTTCTGAAATATATTTTTTTAGTTAGCATCTTTAAAACTTATTCGGGATGAATAAGCCATATGTTTTATAGGTTCTATTGTAATTAGTAGTCTAAAGCGACGCTATCACTATATATATGATTCAACAAAATAACTTACCAGACTCTGTAGCAATTTTGATTTGAACAAATTCTTCGTGTTTATTTAATCTATTCTTTACCTCATTATCTAATTCTACTGAAAATGAGCCAATTCATCCTAACATCACTTCAACGCCTCCTCATCTTTTGATAAAGCTCATTAATAATAGCTTTAAACTTTTTAATTGAATATTGATAGAAATTTCTTTTGGATAAAAGGTATCCTCCAAAAGGAATTTCATCTCAAAAGATTCAAGAAATATTATTCCCTCTATTCTTCATGATAGGATTTTATCACAAACAAAATATCGTTTCTCCTTAAAAATGTAAAGGTTTTTTTATCAAATATATTGCTCTTAATATCTATTAGTTCTAACAGTTAAACCAAAAATTTACACTTTAAAAAATAGATACGAATTTTTAATCCTCCCAGTAACAATACAAATCATTACGTTACACCATTTTCAGCCTTTTTTCGCATTTTAAAAAAATATGATCCTCATTCCTAATTTGCTATAACTACACAAGCTTTTAAAAGACAAATTAATACACAACGTACTAATTATAGTAATATTGTACTACATTATTATCCTATTAAGCTAACTTTTTTATAAATCCCAGTCAAGTCCATAATTTTGTGTAAAATACTATACAATGTTTCACTAGTCTTTTAGTGTTCAAACTTAATATACTTTCTTGTAGAACTAAGCCATTCATCGTGGAAGTCCATCAGGACAGCCCCAATCAATCGGTTGGCTGACGCACGGTTAGGAAAGATACGAATAATCTTTTCTCTTCTGCGTATTTCTTGGTTCAAACGCTCAAGAAGGTTGGTGCTTTTCAGTCGATGGTGTCCATTGCCGATAACTGCGTATCGAAAAGCATCTTCGAAGCCATCATCCAAGGTCTCACAAGCTTTTGAGTCGTAAGGATATTCCTTAAGAAATGTACTTGGCATCTCTGCCAACTTGCGAATCGCAGAGACTAATCCTTTATGGACATCAGAGATGATGAACTCTATTCCTTGTAAGCCACGCTCTTTGAATACCTCAAAGAGCGTGGCCCATGCTACGTCACTTTCTTCATTTTGAATCATAAAGCCAATGATTTCACGGTTGCCATCTTCATTTATCCCAATCGCAATATGGCATCTTTTTGAAAGCACCCGATGGTCCTCACGAATTTTTATGTAGAGAACATCTGTCATTAGATAAGGATAATTTGTATCTGAGAGCGAACGATTCTGCCATTCTGTGACCATGGGGTCCAACAGTTCAGTCAGACTGGAAACAAAAGATTTGGAGACAGATTTCCCACAGAGTTCTTCAACAATTTTAGAAACTTTACGAGTAGAAACACCCGAAACATACATCTCAAGTATGGAAGCAAGTAACGCTTTTTCATTTCGCTGATAACGCTCAAATATTGATGGTGAAAAACCGCCATCACGTGTTCTAGGCACTTTTAATTCAAGTGTTCCGACACGGGTTCGTAAACTCTCGCTCATAGTAGCCATTTCGTTGGCTTTGACGGTTTTCTGATCGTTCGTAGTCCTCAGCTTGAATGTATGCCGTTCGTTGGCTTTCCATTAACTGGTTGAATACGGTGGTTAAAATGTTTTTAGACACCTCATCTTTTACTGAATGGTCAATAATTCTTTGAACCTCATCGCTTTTCAGTGTAAAATGTACTTGGGTCATGTAAAGTCCTCCTAGGTATGTTTTTGTGGTTAAAAACATTGTACCGTAAAAGGGCTGTTACATGGCCTTTTATCTTTTACACAATTATATGGACTTTATCATCCCATTTGTCAAATTAAGTTATAATAAATTGCCTCTTGTACATAGCTCAAAAAAACTTCAATAGATGTTTGATAGTTTAATGTTTTTTAGGGATGTGGTTTCTGTGACAATTCACAGAAGAAATAAATTCTTGACTGACATCTCTAAAACCTGTTGATTTAGGTAAACCATCACGTCTAAGCAGTCCATTTGAGTGCTTATTTAACGCTCATTGTAACGGTGTCTCCGAATTGACAAAAAAGATATCAAAGACACGAATTTCCAAGTCTTTACTATATTGAAAAAATAACTCTATAATTTATAGGACTGATGAATCAGAGAAGGATTTGTCTGTCTTTTTTTTTAACAAACATATTGATGTTAGAATCTTTGTACATGGATAGCACTTTCTTTTGATTATAGTTTTTTTTGGGGGGCTAATTGTACTAAGCAGTACTATTTTTATCACTAAAAAAGGAACGAAATCATCAAAAGATTTCGTTCCTTTTTGTATTGAACAAGACTCTTGGGCAGTCTCGTTTATTTCTACTTGTTAGTCCATCAGTGCTTGCGAAGCTGTGATAATAGACAGCTTGTACACATCTTCTTCATTGCAGCCGCGGGACAAGTCGGAAATTGGTTTATTCAAGCCTTGCAAGATTGGTCCAATCGCTTCGTAATCGCCGAAACGTTGTGCGATTTTGTAGCCGATATTGCCGGACTGGATTTCCGGGAAGACAAAGACGGTAGCTTTGCCCGCTACTTCAGAGTCCGGTGCTTTTTGTTGGGCGACACTCGGTACATAAGCCGCATCAAATTGCAGCTCGCCGTCAATGACGAATTCCGGTGCCAGCTCCTGAGCAATTTTTGTTGCTTCCTGAACTTTAGTCACTTCTTCCGATTGCGCTGAACCTTTAGATGAAAAACTCAGCATGGCAACTTTGGGATCAATGTCAAACATTTGAGCTGTCTTGGCACTTTCAACGGCGATTTCAGCTAACTCTTGCGCATTCGGATTGACATTGATGGCACAGTCCGCAAAAATATACTTTTCTTGATCACGGCTGCGTACCATTAGGAACGCACCGCTTGTCCGGCTGATACCTGGCTTGGTTTTAATGATTTGCAGAGCCGGACGAATCGTATCCCCTGTTGAATGGATAGCTCCGCTCACCAGACCGTCTGCCAAATCCATGTAGATAAGCATTGTGCCAAAATAGTTCGGGTCAAGAAGCATTGTACGCGCCTGTTCTTCTGTCACTTTACCTTTGCGGCGTTCCACAAAAGCAGCAACCATTTCTTCATAACGGTCAAATTGGTTCGGGTCGATGATTGTCAAATTCGACACGTTAAAGCCGCGGTCCAAAGCGACTTTTTCCACCGCAGACTTTTCACCAATCATAATCGGCGAAACCAGACCTTCTGCATTCAAACGAACTGCTGCCCCCAGCACACGTACATCCAGCGCTTCCGGAAAAACAATCTTAAGATTTTTTCCGGAAATCTTTTGTTTCAAACATTCAAATAGTTCCACTCACACAATCCTCCAATTAATTTATCTTTCAGTACTATCATACCTCTTTTCCCAACAAAAAAACAGAATTATTTGCTGTTTTATGCAAGAAAAAGTTTAGAACATTATCATAATCTAAAAAAAGTAATATTTCAAATAATACAGTTTTCCGTCACCGATTAAACAGTTTCAGGCAATGCCCAGTCAATGGGTGTCTGATGATTCTCTGCCAAGATGTTGTTTATTTTTGAAAATGGTTTGGAGCCGAAAAAGCCTCTATGGGCCGATAACGGACTTGGATGCGGCGCTGTCAAAATATAATGTTTCTGCTGATCAATCATACTGATCTTCGCTTGTGCTGGCTTTCCCCACAGGACAAAAATGACTGGCGTGTCACGATTGTTCAGTTCTTCAATGATTTTATCCGTAAATATTTCCCAGCCCATGCCGCGGTGCGAATAAGCCTGCCCGCCGCGTACCGTCAAAACAGTGTTCAGAAGCAGCACTCCTTGGTCTGCCCACGATTTAAGATAGCCGTGAGCGACTGGCGGGATGCCTAAATCCGATGCTAATTCTTGATAAATATTTTTCAGCGACGGCGGAATTTTATTCCCCGGCAAAACCGAGAAGCTCAATCCGTGCGCCTGATTTGGCCCGTGATACGGGTCTTGGCCTAAAATCACGACTTTCACCTTTTCATAAGGCGTCAGCTGCAGTGCATCAAACAAGTGGTACATATCCGGATATACAATTTGTGTCCGGTATTCGGTTTTTAAAAATTCCCTCAGCTGCAAATAGTAGTCCTTTTGGAACTCACCCGCTAAAACTTCCTGCCAGCTGTTGTGAATTATTTCTTTCACACTATCACCTCACTCTTATAAGGATACAACAAGATTTTCAATCGCTCAAGCGACACAATTAATGTTTCTTGCGTGAAAAAATGGTAAAATGAAACTACTATTATATTAGGAGGACATTATATGATTCGTTTGATTGCATCCGACATGGACGGCACACTGCTTTCGTCCCACCTCTCTATTTCGGAAAAAAACCGGGAGGCAATCAGGATAGCAGAGGATAAAGGTATTCAATTCATGATTGCGACAGGACGTGCCTACTCGGAAGCAAAACCTGCTTTGGAAGACGCTGGTATCGAGTGTCCGATCATCACAGGAAACGGTGCCCAGGTTTTCGACAAACACGGCAACGAACTATTTACTTTCGATATTCCAAAAAAATCCGCGTGGGACATCATGTCTCATCTGCGGGAGCATAAGCTTTATTTTGAAGTAATGACAACAAGAGGGGTCTACTCCGACCATCAGCCCCAACGGCTGGAAAACTATGCGACGCTGCTGGCAGACTCGCTGCCTCACATTACGTATAAAATGGCCATCGCCATGGCAGCGACCCAACTGGAAATGCAAAATATCACGTATGTTGACAGCTACCGGGAGCTGATAGATGATAATCAGCTCAAAATACTGAAAATCATTGCATTCGATGAAAAGGGACCGGCCGTTTTGCAGCCGGCATCCGATGCAATTCAACAGGTAGAAGATATTATTGTGACATCCTCTTTCCCGAACAACATTGAAATCAACCACTTCAGAGCACAAAAAGGAACAGCAGTCCAAATCATGGCTGACAACCTTGAGATTCCGCTGGAACGTGTGATGACGATTGGCGATAATTTCAATGATATTTCCATGTTGAAAATTGCCGGGGTCAGCTTTGCCATGGCAAATGCCGAACCGGAAGTTAAACAAATCGCCAAATATGAAACAGACACCAATTTGAATGATGGTGTCGGACGTGCCATTTTACGGGCTATCGAAGAGCAGTTGTAGCATCAGGTGTCAGGTGGAAAGGTTGAGGTGAATGCCTAAATACTATATCAATCAGCACTTATTATCGGCCAATGCCCGCACCATTATCAAAGATGATATGGGAAAAGCGGCTTTTCTGCTGGTCGGCCGCTGGGGCACACGAGGAGATGTATTGTCCGTTTATGATATGCAAGGTTCCATCCTCGCAAGTATCAGACAGACGTCGTTCGCCTTGGAATCACGCTTTGACTTGTTCAAGGAATATGAAAAAGTCGGGTCTCTCAGCCGCATTCTTTCAATCAACCGTGACTACTATTACATCAAAGGCTTGAAATGGGCGGCAGTCGGCGATATTAAACACCGCCGTTACCGGATCCATCAGTTCAACGATGTCATCATGACTATGCAGCCGGCGCTCACTTGTTACGGTGACTTTTTCGAATGCGACATCCGTTCCGAGGAAGAAGCCCCGCTTTGCATCTGCATTGCCGCGATTCTGGATTACTGGGTGAAACGCCCCAAAAAAGAAAAAAATCCTTTCAGGAACAAACGGGTTGACTTGGAATTCAGTTGACCGGCAATTCGAGACAAAAAAGAGATAGCGAAAATTTCGCTATCTCTTTTAATTTTCTTAAAATCTCACAGTGACTGTCTGACGACCCCATCTTTCGCACTCAGCTACCGTATTAAAATGAATATCGATCCGGGTGCCCACAATATCGCCGCCGGTATCAGCTGCCAGCCGGTATCCCAGACCGACGACCTCTACCATCGTGCCCAGCGGGATAACGCTCGGGTCTACAGCAACCACGTTCGGGTTTTGGCGCAAGTCTGTGCCGTTGGCTGTGTAAAAACTCAAGCCCGGCTGTGTGTAAGAATAAGCCGTCGAGTGCATAGTCAGCGTTGTCTTGCCGCCCGTATCAGGCTGTTGCGTGCCTTGACCGCCCTGATTCGACTGACCGCCCGTATTTGGTTCGCTCGGTTTGGTCTCAACAGTGGAGTCGGTTGTTGTTTCTGTTGTCTGACTGCTGGAATTTGCGCTCGAGCTTGAACTTGAGCTTTCCGAAGAGGCTGATGTCTCTTTGGAGATGGCTATCAGTTTTTGACGCTCTTTAGCCAATTTTTCCTGCTCTTCTTTGCTTAACCGTTCGCTTGACAGCTGGCTGAGCAGCTCCTGATTGTTAGCAAGCTTATCTTGCAGAGCAGTCACTTTGGAATCAAGCACTGCCGTCTCTTCGGTCAGGCTTTCTTCCTTGTCGGTCAATGCCGTCTTGTTTTTCTCCAAATCGGATTTTAACGCAGTCAATGTTTCCTTATCGGCTGCCAAATCGTTGACTTTGCTTTTCTCTGCCGACTGCAGCACGCTGACTGCATAAACGCGGTTCAGAAAATCAGAAAAGTCTTCGGCTTCCAGCAAGGCGTCGACCATGTTGAAAGACGTGCCGTTCGCCTGAATATCTTGCAGACGCCCAGCCATCAGTTCCATTCTGGCTTCAATGCTTTTTTTGATTTCTTTGATATGTTGTTCTGTGTCGGCGATTTTTTCTTGAGTCGCAGCCACTTCGTTCTTCAATTCTTCTAAGTTCTGGTACTTGCTGTTGACATCAGCCAGTGCCAGCGTTATTTCTTCGCTGATTGTCGCGTTTTCTGCTTTTGTCGCTGTTTCTTTTTCTTTGAGTTCGGAAACAGTGGCAGCCATGGATGAAGCCGGGCTTGCCAAACTAAGCACAACGGTCATAAGCGAGAATACAATGAATCTCTTAGATTTCA
The DNA here is from genome assembly GCF_003987655.1 of Vagococcus acidifermentans. Taxonomy (GTDB): domain Bacteria; phylum Bacillota; class Bacilli; order Lactobacillales; family Vagococcaceae; genus Vagococcus_B; species Vagococcus_B acidifermentans. Next base: position 48,006 of record NZ_NGKC01000007.1, read on the forward strand.
AGAAAGTCCACACCTTTCATGATTCTGAGTTTACAAACACACCTAATTATACTAAAAGTTTCCATCGGTTTTGTAACATTTTCTTTACAAATTATTACAATGTGAGTAAACTGTGTCATGTAACTGATTACGCAGGAAGGATGATTGAAATGACCAGCCAAATTTATTATGCTAGTCCATTATTTTCAAATATGGAACAGCAATACAACGCACACATTGTGGCCAAACTCCGCAGTTTGTATCCGCAAGAATCGTTTTATGTGCCTCAGGAACAAACTGCTATCAATGATAAACAAGCGTATGCCGATGCCAAAATGATTGCCCAATATGACACCGAACAGCTGTTGAAAAGCAAGCTCATGCTGGCTGTCCTGGACGGTCCGACCATTGACGTCGGTGTCGCCTCTGAAATCGGCGTCGCTTATCAGGCGGGGATTCCGATTGTGGCCCTCTTTTCTGACAGCAGACAGCAAGGCGCTGACCATCCGGAAAAAATCGCCGCCTTGAAAGATGTGGCAGAGTCGCAGTTTCCTTATGTCAATCTCTACACGGTCGGACTGGTCAAACTGAACGGTGCTGTTTACGCAACAGAAGACGACTGGATGCGCGGTATCGCAGCCTATTTGTAACACTAAAAAAACAGGAACAGCCGGTTACGGTTTGTTCCTGTTTTTGCGTTTCAAGATTTCTTTTTTCAAAAGTTCCCGCAATTCTTCTTCATGTTCAAATTCCGTCAGTGTCAGCTTGTTAAAGTTCTTCAACAAATGCCGGAATGTAAAGCGCGGCGTCGGCAGAGACGGCACTTTCTCGCGAAACAGCTCCGACCATTCCTGCAAACTGTCCCGCCGCTGCTGTAATTTTTGTTCCACGCCCTGTTCCAGCTTTTGACGGTACTCGCGGTATTCTGCTTTGCTTTTCTCCATCGCGTCGTACCATTTGCGGATAATCTGACGGCTGGCCAGCAAGCTGGTGACAGAATAAACGGTATCCGTCAGAAGAACGCCCAGCAGAAGCACCGGCAAAACCAGCCCGAAACGTTGTGTCAGAAACAGGACAAGCTGTGTCATCTCCGGTTGAATCACGTTGATAATCAGCACACACGCAGCCCCCCAAAACAATGAAACAGGCAGCGCCACGCGGCCGTGGATATTGAACGGCACACCATGGTAATCCCACCACGTCGCGTGAAATAGTTTTTCCAGCAACAGACTGGTCACGTATTCAATGACGGTCACTACGGTCGTCGCCCAGAGATAAAGCTGCCCGAGGTTGTTCTGATAAGGAGTGACAAAATACAGGACGGCCAAAATACCAAACCCGTAGACCGGGCAATAAGGACCGACGAGAAACCCTCTATACACAAATTTTTTAGCTTTTATCGAACAGTAAATCGTTTCCCACAGCCAGCCGATAAAGGCATAGAGACAGAACAGCAAAACGATTTCGCTGAATTTTTCCATTCGCACCACTTCCTTTTTTAGATAAGGATCGTTTTAATATTATATCCACACTTTCACTTTCAAATCAACTTTTTTTAGACTACAATGTTAACATGACTAACATTGCCGGAAAGGAGGCAACAGATGCGATCATTTTTACCATACACCAAGAAATACCGCAAAGAAATCATTTTAGGCCCTATTTTCAAATTTTTGGAAGCCGTATTTGAATTAATGCTGCCGCTGTTTATGGCTAAATTGATTGATAACGGCATCCGTGCAAATAACCGGACAGTGACACTCCAGATGGCAGGAATCATGCTGCTGATGTCATTTATCGGACTAGGCTGCGTACTGACTTGCCAATACTACGCTTCCATCGCCTCGCAAGGATTCGGTACCGAACTGCGAAATGACGTGATGCGGCGCATCAACCGGTTTTCCCATGCGGAAATCAATCACTTCGGCACGTCAACACTGATTACCCGTGTCACTAACGATATCAACCAGCTGCAATATGCGCTGGCGATGCTGATCAGGCTGGCTATCAGAGCGCCGTTTTTAAGCATCGGTTCGATTTTCATGGCCTTTACTATCCGCCCGCAAATCACTTGGGTGTTTTTGCTGACTCTGCCGATATTCAGCCTGCTGCTGATGCTGATCATGAAACGGACGGTGCCGCTGTACAAGCGAGTCCAAATAAAAATCGATAAACTGAACTTGGTCATCAGCGAGCATCTTAGCGGCGTGCGCATCATCCGGGCTTTCGCAAAAAAACAAACGGAAGCGGCCAAAGTCGCAAAGACCAGTGACGAACTGGCGGAGGCCTACACACGCGTGGCGAACATTTCTGCTTTGCTGACGCCGGCAACGACACTCATCATGAACAGCGTCATCATTCTCATTCTCTACTTGGGCGGCATCGATGTCGATACAGGTGCGATGGGGCAAGGAGATGTGCTGGCGCTTGTCAATTACATGACGCAAATGCTGCTGGCGCTGATTATCGTGTCGCAGCTGGTCATCGTCTTCACCCGCGCATTTGCCTCTGCCGGACGAATCAATGAGATTTTAAAGACTGAACCGTCGGTCGTCGATTCCGGTGACAGCGCCACTGCCAGCTGGCAGCAAACACCAGCTATCGTAACGTTCAAACAGGTGGACTTCCGCTACACGCCAAAAAGCGGACGGGCACTGACAGACATCTCATTTCAGCTTAAAACAGGCGAGTTCATGGGAATCATCGGACCGACCGGCAGCGGAAAAACCACGCTGATGCAGCTCATCCCGCGGTTTTACGACATTTCAGCCGGCGAACTGCTGATCCACCAACAGCCGATTACAAACTACTCCCTCAACGAACTGCGCCGCCATATCGCGACTGTCCCCCAGACGAGCGTGCTGTTTTCAGGCACCATCCGCAGCAATTTGCAGTGGGGAAAACCGCATGCCACGGATGAAGAATGCTGGCACGCGCTGGACATCGCCCAATGCACCGAATTTGTCAAAGGTCTGCCACAACAGCTTGATGCACCGGTGTTAGCCGGCGGAAAAAACTTTTCCGGCGGACAAAAACAGCGGCTGACCATTGCCCGCGCCCTGATCAAACAGCCGGCGCTGCTGATTTTGGACGACTCGCTCAGCGCACTGGATTACCAGACAGATTTGAATTTACGAAACGCTTTGCGGAAAAACATGGCGGGCACGACAATTATTGTTATTTCCCAGCGGATCAGTTCGGTGCAAGGAGCCGACAACATCCTCGTGCTCAATGACGGCGGACAAGACGGCTTTGCCAGCCACGATGTCCTGATGCAGACATCCAAAACGTACCGCTCAATTGCCGAATCCCAACTGAACAATAAGGAGGCGACCATTCATGCTTAGAATGTCACTCAATACATCTGTTGTGACACGTTTTCTGCCTTACCTGAAACGCTACCGGAAAGAAGTAGCGGCGGCGCTGTTTCTGGGAGCCATCGGCGGAACCACCAGCGCCCTGATTACCTATTACACCGGGAAAGCCATTGATACGATGCTGGGAAAAGGCCAGGTCGCGTTCACTGCACTGTTTACGATTTTCGGACTGCTGGCCGGACTGATTGTCACAACGACCATCTCCCAGTGGTGCGTACAGATTTTAGGCAACCGCGTTGCTTACCAGTCTGTCGCCGTTTTGCGAAAAGATACCTTCGCTCATTTGAACAACTTGCCGCTGCGGTATTATGACCAGACAGCCCACGGCAATATCATGAGCCGGTTCACCAATGATTTGGATTATGTATCGGAAGCGACTGCCGCGATTTTTACCAACATCTTCAGCGGCATGATGGTCGTGGCTGTCTCGCTCGTGAGCATGCTGCGGCTAAATGGCCTCATGACGCTAACAGTGATTTTAGGAACTATCTGTATTTTTGTTGTCAACTGGATTGTTGCGCAAACGACACAAAATAAATTCGCGTCACAGCAAAAAATCATCGGCAACATGACCGGCTATGTTTCTGAAATCGTCGGCAACCAAAAAATCGTCAAAGCTTTTCAATATGAGCCGCAAGCACAGCAGACTTTTGAACAAATCAACGAAACGTTGAATACCATCGGGCAGCAGGCGCAATTCGCCTCCTCTTTAACCAACCCGCTGTCGCGTTTCGTGGATCACATGACCTATATCGCCATTGGATTGACCGGGGGGCTGCTGGCCCTTCAGGCAGGCAGCAGTGTGACCGTGGGCATGATTTCCAGTTTCATTATTTATGCCTCGCAGTTTGCCAAACCGTTTATTGAACTGTCCGGAATCATGACGCAGCTGCAAACCGCACTGGCGGGACTGGAGCGCACCTTCCACATTCTCGATACGCCGACTGAAACGCCTGACTCTGACAAGGTACTGTCGAAAGAAACGGTGCGGGGCGATGTGGTTTTCGATCATGTCAGCTTTTCCTACTCACCAGACACACCGCTGATTCAAGATTTCAACCTGACCGTCAAAGCCGGCGACACAGTGGCCATCGTCGGGAAAACCGGGGCAGGGAAGTCCACTCTGGTCAACCTGCTGATGCGTTTTTATGATGTCGATGAAGGAGAAATCCGCATTGACGGCATCCCGATCAACACGCTATCACGCGATTCTCTGAGACGGTGCTTCGGTATGGTCTTGCAGGACACGTGGTTGTTCGCCGGCACGGTCCGCGAAAATCTGCTCTTCGGCAACCCGCATGCCAGCGATGAAGAAATGACAGCCGCCTGCAAAGCTGCTTCAATCCATTCGTTCATCGAGCGCTTGCCTGACGGATATGACACGCCGATCGGTCAAGATGGCATCAAGATTTCCGACGGCCAGCGCCAGCTCCTGACCATCGCCCGCACGATGCTCAGCCAGCCGCCGATGCTGATTCTCGATGAAGCGACCAGCTCGGTGGACACATTGACTGAACAGCATATCCAAGACGCGTTTCTGCGGATGATGGCCGGCAAAACCAGTTTTGTCATTGCCCACCGTTTGACGACGATTAAAGAAGCAGACAGTATTCTGGTCATGGACCACGGCCAAGTCGTCGAAGTCGGCAGCCATAGCGACTTGCTAGAGCGCACAGACAGCTATTACCGCCGGTTGTATCAGGCGCAATTTGATAAAGATGAGTAAAAAAATCTCCGGATGCTCTTTGGCAAGCATTCGGAGATTTGTGTTTATAAAATACGTAATGACCCTCTTTGATACAGCAGCGTGCGGCAGGTGTGGTATGTCAGAAAGACATTGACCGGAAACTGCAGCAGCGCTTTGCCGATGCGTAGCGGCAAATTGGCAATCGCAACCGGCCCCATCATAAGATACAGCCAAAGCGTGTTCAAGATGATATCGATGATTACCATAATCAGCAAGTTGCTGATGAAGGCTGACCGCCAGCTGATATCCCGCTTATGAAAAAACAAGCCGTAGATGGCTCCTGTCAAAAAAGCTGATACGCTGAACCCTGGAAAATAGCTCCCCGTGACTGGAAACAGCGTGATGCCGATGAAGTCCGCCAATGTCGTACCGACCCCTGCCAAAAGAGGTCCGAATAACAGGCCCATCATCACCGTCGGAATAAATGAAAAACTGATTCTCAAAAACGGCAGCTGAATGGCTAAAAAACGTGTCAAAATCATCTGCAGCGCCATCAATAATCCCATCGTCGCGATGGTTCGAGCTGTGAAATAGTTTCTATTCAATTTTAGCATCTCCTTTAATTAGAGCTGCTCACTTACACCTATGCAGCGAACGCGAAAAAAGCACCGCAAATACATTGTATTTTTCGTCCAGCGGGCAACATCCCATCCCGCCGGCACTTGACGCGCTAATTTCTACTCTGTTTTATTTTTATTTCACAGACGAAATATACCATACTTTCTGAAAGAACACCATTTTTATATTTCAGAAATGTTTTCCAGCTCTTTCAACAGCAGGACGGCTGTACTGGCATTGGTCGCCAACGGGATTTCGTACACATCGCTCAGGCGAATCAACGCATTGACATCCGGTTCGTGGGGCTGGGCTGTCAGCGGGTCGCGCAGGAAAATCACCATATCCATCGTCCCTTCGGAAATTCTGGCGCCGATTTGCTGGTCGCCGCCCAGCGGTCCGGATTTGAAACGGTGGATGGAAAGGCCGGTCTTTTCCATGATGCGTGTGCCTGTTGTGCCTGTCGCATACAATGTGTGTACGTTCAACACGTGCTCGTATGTCTGGGCAAGCTGAACAATGGCTTTCTTCTTCTTATCGTGCGCAATTAATGCAATATTCATCGTCTATCCTCCATTTTTTCGGCATTATGACAAATAACCTTGGGCAATTTGACATTGTATAGGGCTTACATTTTCATTATACTCTAATTATCAAATAAAAAGAAAGAGTGAACGGCAAATGGTAGAAATCGCTTTAAAACATATTCATAAAAAATACGACGGCAACCCGAATTACTCGGTAACCGATTTTAACCTTGAAATTGCAGACCGGGAGTTCATCGTCTTTGTCGGACCGTCCGGCTGCGGGAAATCGACTACACTGCGGATGGTGGCAGGTCTTGAAGATATTACAGAAGGCGAACTTTGGATCGGCGACACGCTGATGAACGATGTTGCGCCGAAAGACCGCGACATCGCGATGGTTTTCCAGAACTATGCCCTGTACCCTCACATGACAGTCTTTGACAACATGGCTTTTGGATTGAAACTCCGGAAATACGATAAAGCTGAAATCAAACAGCGTGTCGAAAACGCAGCTGACATTTTAGGGTTGACAGAATACTTGAAACGCAAACCGGCAGCCTTGTCCGGTGGTCAGCGTCAGCGTGTGGCACTGGGACGTGCGATTGTCCGTGACGCGAAAGTCTTCCTGATGGACGAACCGCTATCCAACTTGGATGCTAAATTGCGTGTGGCAATGCGTGCTGAGTTGGCTAAGCTGCACCGTCGTCTTGATACAACAACGATTTACGTAACACACGACCAGACCGAGGCTATGACCATGGCTGACCGTATCGTCATCATGAAAGACGGTTTCATCCAGCAAATCGGGTCACCGAAAGAAGTATACGATACACCAAATAATATCTTTGTCGCCGGATTTATCGGCTCACCGGCCATGAACTTCTTCAAGGTTACCTTGAAAGACGGTCATATCACTGACGGCGACCATTTGAAACTGGCCGTCCCGGAAGGCAAATACAAAATCCTGAAAGACAAAGGCTACGAAGGCAAAGACCTGACATTCGGCATTCGTCCGGAAGACATCCACAGCGAACCGATTGCACTGGATGCAGCACCGGCGAGCACAGTCAAATCAGAAGTAGTGGTATCCGAGCTGCTGGGTGCTGAAACAATGCTTTACACGAAGACCGGCGAAACTGAGTTCATCTCGAAAGTCGACGCCCGCGCTCTGTACACACCGGGACAAGTCGTTGAGCTGGCATTTAACATGAACAAGGGTCATTTCTTCGACAACGATACTGAAGAAGTCATCAAACAAGCCCCCTAATTTCTCTCGGATGGCAGCATCTGACAGAAAATCTCATATAAAAAAAGAACATCCACGTGATGTTCTTTTTTATTGGTCTTTTACTCTCATAACCGCTCATTATTTTCGATAATGTTCGGGTATTTGTCTCATTTTGCATAATTTATCAAAAAAATGTTTATTATTTCCTGTTTTTGTTATAAGATACTACTAACATCAAAGGAGGATGAGTTATGAAGGCAATATTAACTGTGGTAGGAGAAGACAAGGTGGGAATCGTGGCAGCTGTCAGCAACAAGCTCGCAGCGCTATCTATTAACATTTTAGATATCTCGCAAACCATCATGGGAAAAAACTTTACGATGATGATGATGCTGGAGTTGGAGTCGGCTAATGCAGATTTCATCACCATCAAAAACCAGATGACTGATCTCGGCAAGCAACTGGGGCTGACCATCAATGTCCAACGGGAAGACATTTTCAACACCATGCACAAATTATAACAAGGAGGCTTTCAACATTGGAAACAGCACAAATTATGGAAACTATCCGGATGATTGAAGAAGAAAAATTAGACATCCGGACAATCACAATGGGCATTTCCCTCCTTGACTGTATAGATAGTGATGGTGAAACTGCCAGAAAAAAAATCTATGATAAAATCACCCGGCTGGCAAAAAATCTTGTCAAAGTCGGTGAAGATATTGAAGCAGAATACGGGATTCCGATTATCAATAAGCGGATTTCTGTCACCCCCATCGCTTTGATTGCCGCAGCCAGCAACGATACAGACTACGTCGCCTATGCCAAAACACTGGATGAGGCAGCTAAAGAAGTCGGTGTCAACTTTATCGGCGGATTTTCCGCGCTGGTGCAAAAAGGCTACCAGTATGGCGATGATATTTTAATCAATTCCATCCCCCGAGCACTAGCCGAAACAGAACGCGTCTGTGCGTCTGTCAATATCGGGTCGACACGCACCGGCATCAATATGGATGCGGTCCGTCACATGGGCTATATCGTGACTGAAACAGCAAAGCAATCGGATTTGGGCTGTGCCAAGCTGGTCGTCTTCGCCAACGCTGTTGAGGACAACCCGTTCATGGCCGGTGCCTTCCACGGTGTCGGCGAAGCAGACTGTATCATCAACGTCGGCGTCAGCGGTCCGGGAGTCGTGAAGCGCGCATTGGAAAAAGTCAAGGGCGAACCTTTCGATGTCGTTGCCGAAACGGTCAAAAAGACGGCGTTTAAGATCACCCGTATGGGGCAGCTGGTCGGGCAGGTAGCTTCCCAGCGGCTGGGGGTGCACTTTGGTATTGTCGATTTATCATTGGCGCCGACACCGGCAGTCGGAGATTCAGTGGCGCACATTTTAGAAGAAATGGGCTTGGAGTCCGTCGGTACACACGGTACGACAGCTGCCCTTGCCTTGCTGAATGACGCTGTTAAAAAAGGCGGCGTGATGGCATGCGGGCACGTTGGCGGCTTGTCAGGCGCTTTTATCCCTGTTTCCGAAGACAAGGGCATGATTGATGCCGTTGAGCGCGGCTCATTGAACCTTGAAAAGCTGGAAGCGATGACTGCGATTTGTTCTGTCGGGCTGGATATGATTGCCATCCCCGGCGATACACCGGCTGAAACGATTGCCGCCATGATTGCTGATGAAGCAGCCATCGGGGTCATCAACAACAAGACGACAGCTGTGCGGATTATTCCGGCACAAGGGAAAGATGTCGGTGACATGGTCTCCTTCGGCGGCCTGTTAGGATACGCACCTGTGATGCCTGTCAACAAGTATGCATCAACTGATTTTATTTTACGCGGCGGCCGTATCCCGGCACCGATTCATTCATTTAAAAACTAAAAAAGACAGCACGCACCCGCTGGTAATCAGCGGGTGCGTGCTGCCGTTTAATCAAACAACTTTTCAACTTTGTATTCTTTGACATCGCCTGAAGCCGGCTCGGCCTCCTGGTCCGCATTCCAAAACAAGATGTACTCGCCACTGTCTTCATCCGTTACAATTACCAGCTTCCCCTTATCGCGCTGCTTCATCTTTTCGATTTCGGCAGCCCGGTAAAAGAGTTCTTTTGAATCGGCACTGGCAGCGATAGCATTGCCCCGGTTAAAGAAAATCCGTTCCTCCATCTTTATCAGCTCCTTTTGAATTGCCCTCACGACTGTTGCTACTTCTATTTTACGTTACTGTGCCGCAAAACGACACTATTCTGCTTATTGCGGCTTTTATCCGTCAGCAAATGAAACGGCACCTTGCGCTATAGTCGGCGAAGTGTTTCCGTTTATCACAAAATGTGTTATATTTATATGTGACACGCAAGCGATATGGAGGCGATACACGTGACAAAAAAAGGCTATTACACGCCCAGCGAAGCTGAAGCCGAATTCGACCTGAAAAAATCAACGATGCGCAAGTATGCGAACATCGTGAATGAACTGGCAGAAGAAGAATACTTCAAAACGGAAACCATCAACGGACGGAAAACACGTATCTACAATATCAATGAGTTAATGAAATTCCAGTCTGCCGGACAACTCGTGATACAAGACCGTATCACTATCAAAGAGGCGCTGCAAAAGGTTTTCTTTGAAGAACATGCCGAGAAGATAGAACCTGAAACGGATAGCGTTGCAATAGCAGAACAGGGTGGAGCGGTAGTCTCTTCGCTGTTTCAAGTAGTGTCCAAACAAAACGACATGATTGAACAGCAGTTTCAAATGATTCAGCAGCAAAGCGAAGACATCAGCCGCTTGATTGACAAGCTGGATGCTTTGACTGAAGCACCTGAACAACCGCAAATCGAGACGGAGACCCCAGCGGAGGATACACCTTCTGCATCTAAGCAATCTTGGTTGGGAAAACTATTCGGCCGAAAAAAACACGCCTGACAAAAAAAGCATCAAGCATTGCGCCCGTTTATCTGGTAGATAACGGAGAAAGCAATGCTTGATGCTTTTTTTATTTTTTCAATCCTGCCTGATGCGCCTCGCGGAAAATCGGAAAATTGAATTTCATCCCGAATTTTTTGCCGATTGCATAAGCGATGTTGTAGTCGACGATGCTGTGAATCAAGCCCCCGACACCGACCAGAAGAATCACCGAATAGAAGAAACCGCTCGTATATGTCGCAGCATCCAGCTGGTCCTGCATGAAAAAGGCGGTGACAACTGCGACTTCACATATCGTATGAATGATACCGATAAACAAATTGAATAATTGGAATCTCAGCGGCGACTCGACAATCATCGGACGCTTTGCCAAGATGAACGCGCCAATCAAAGCAAAAACCAGATGGCTCAACGCCCGCATCGCGATAACAATCGGCATTGACAGAAGGAACCCGAAAGCCGTGCCTAAAGCAACTACTGCCGCAACACCAGGAGAGACGAACATTGCCAGAAACACCGGAACGTGACTTGCCAGTGTAAACGAGGCGGGACCAATGGCGACTTTAACAGGCATCACCATCGGAATCAAAATCCCCAAGGCAATCAGCAACGCTGAATAAGTCAAAGAATTTACAGATTTTTTTTGCATAAACAAACTCACTCTCCTTATGACACAAATAATTTAGTCTTATCATACAGAACAATGGGGATGATGTCAAATTGAGTTGTGAATCATGAACATTCCTATCATTTATCGGCCATAGCGTTCGCAAGTTCGGCAAATTCCGGCAAACTCAGTGATTCGCCGCGCCGTTTCGGATCGATGCCGGCCTTTTCCAAAGCCGCCGCAAGTCTGGCCCGGGTCTGCTCATCTTTGCCGTATTCATTCAGCAAGTTGTTCCACAACGTTTTGCGCCGCTGTTTGAAGGCTGCCCGGGTCAAACGGAAGAAGGCTGCCTCGTTATGCACGTCGACCGCCGGTTTTGTGCGTCTTGTCAGTTTCATAATTGCTGAATCGACATTCGGCTGCGGCACAAATGCCGTTTTCGGGACGATGAACGCTACAGATGCCGCCATCGCATACTGCACTGCAATGGAAAGCGACCCGTAGGCTTTACTGCCCGGTTTAGCTGAAATACGCTCGGCAACTTCCCTTTGCATCATGATGACCATCTCTTGAATAGGCAGCGGCGACGACAACAGATGCAGAATAATCGGTGTCGTGATATAGTACGGCAGATTGGCCACCACTTTCACCGGCAAGTCTGAAGCGAATACTCGCTGCGCTTCTGCATTGACATCAGCTTTCAAAATATCCTGATGAACGACGGTCACATTGTCGTACGGACTTAACGTGTCTGCCAGGACCGGCAGCAGACGCTGGTCGATTTCAAAGGCCAGGACCTGATTGGCCTGCTTGGCCAGCTGCTCGGTCAGTGCGCCGATTCCCGGGCCGATTTCAATGACGTTCACGTGCGAATCAATGCCGGCAGCAGCGACTATTTTTTTTAAAATATTCGGGTCTGTTAAAAAATTCTGTCCCAAACTCTTTTTAAATGAAAATCCGTGTTTTTCTAGTATTTCTTTTGTGCGACTTGGCGTTGCAATTTCTTTATAGCTCCCCATGTCGTTCCTCCTCCGCCGCTTTCTCGGCCGCTCGTAAAAAGTCTTCCCGCGAAACAGCAAACATCGCCAGCCGTTTCCTCAGCTGTTTTCCGTTCGTATAGCCAATCCGCAAGTACTCGCCCAGACGTTCCCGCCGTTTCTTGGCATTGGGGCCGGCAATCAGCCCGTAACGGAACAAGTCTTCTTCGGAAATTGCCGAAGTGTGCGGTACAGTCACGGGGGTGACGACTGTTTTCAGCGCATACAAAATCGTCTCATCGCTGGCATGTTCGACTCCGAGGCTGCCCTTCAGCCGTTTGGGCGTCCCTTTTTTTCTGGATATGAAGGCATGCTTGGCATCGGGCACGACTTCTGCCACTTGTTTGCGTATCTTTTCCCCGGAAAAATCCGGATCGGTGAAGATGATAACACCCCTGACTTCCTGGGCATGTTCAATCTGCATCAGCACGTCTTCGCTGACCGCCGATCCGTTAGTCTCGATCGTGTCGGCATTGACGACTTCTTTAATGCGTTTTGTGTCGTCCTTTCCTTCCACCACAATTATTTCCTGAATGGTCAGTTTATCCTCTATCGTCATTGTTTATCAGTCCAAACAGCCTGTGGGCATTTTTTGTTGTTTGCGTGGCAATGTCTTCGAAGGCTGCACCTCTGAGTTCGGCGATTCGTTCAACCACAAAACGGGTATACCCTGGTTCATTACGTTTGCCGCGGTACGGAACCGGCGTCAGATAAGGCGCATCCGTCTCCACCAGCAGTTTATCCAGCGGCACTGTCTGTGCTACTTCGTGCACCTCGGCAGCTTTTTTAAACGTCACGACGCCGCTCAGTGAAATGTGGAGTCCTAAATCTAAAAACCGCTTCATCCACTCCGTGTCACCGCTGAAACTGTGCATGATGCCGCCTGTCAAATGTACTTTTTCTGTTTTTAATATGTTATACGTGTCTTCGATTGCGTCGCGCATATGGACACTGAACGGCAGCTTCATTTCACGAGCAATCGCCAGCTGCCGGCGGAACACCTTTTCCTGTACCTCTTTCGGATCTTCCATCCAGTAGTAGTCAAGACCTATCTCGCCAAGCGCCACGACTTTCTCCCCTGTCAGCAAGTGCTGCAGCTTTTTCTCCACATCCCGAGTATAGGTGCCGGCTTCTGTCGGGTGCCAGCCGATAATACTGTAAATTTGCGGATAGGCGCTGCTCAGTGCCAGTGATTTGTCAATCGTCGGCGTATCAAACCCCACCACCGCCATTTCCGACACGCCCATTTCGCCTGCGCGCTGGATAACCTCAGCCGCATCATCGTCAAATTGAGACACATTTAAATGTGTGTGTGTATCGAATATCATGTTGTCAGACCCTCCTGTCGTGTCACTTTATTTTAACACAGAATAAAACGATTGAAAGAAGTTGCCGTTTCTTTCAATCGTTTGCTTAGTTGATTAAGAGATACTTGCGCCGTTTGCTGCACCTTTAGGGGCTTCCACCACGAATAGTTTGCCGTCAGTTTCTGCCGATAAAATCATGCCTTGGCTGATTTCCCCGCGCAGTTTCCGCGGTTTCAGATTGGCAACAATCACAACCTTTTTGCCGATCAGCTCGTCAGGGTCCGGATAAAATTCCGCAATCCCCGACAGGATTTGCCGATGGCCCTTGTCGCCGGCATCCAGACGGAACTTCAGCAGCTTATCCGCGCCTTTGACTTTTTGGCAATCAATGACCTCAGCCACCTTCAACTCGACCTTGTCAAATGCCTCAAATTTAATCTCGCCGGCCTTCTCAGACACTAGTTCGGTTTCTTCCGGCTGCCAGATTTCTTCTTTTTCTGTTTTTGACGTGTTCATCTGCTCCCGGATGTAGGCAACTTCTTCTTCCGCATCCAGACGCGGGAAAATCGGTGTGCCTTTAGAGACCACTTTAGTGCCTTTCGGGAACTCGCCGAAGCGGATGTCTTCCATGGAGACAGTTTCCGCATTCAGACCCAGCTGCTCAAAAATTTCCTTAGGCGCGCGGGTCATAACCGGCTGCAGCAAAATAGCCGCAATCCGCAAAGTTTCAGCTAAGTGGACCATCACACTGTTCAACTCGGCCTGCTTCTCGGAATCTTTTGCCAACACCCATGGTTCGTTTTCATCAATATACTTGTTCGCCCGGGAAATCAGCCGCCAGATTTCTTTCAGCGCGGTGTTGAATTCCATGCGTTCCATCGCTTTATGATACTGCGCGATCACGCTGGCAGCCGTCGTTGACAGTTCACTGTCGTATTCTGTCACTTGGGACGCATAGTCAGGAACGAGGCCGTCACAATATTTATTAATCATGGCAACTGTCCGGTTCAGCAAATTGCCTAAATCGTTCGCCAAATCATAGTTCAGCCGCGAAATAAATTCTTCCGGTGTAAACACGCCGTCCTGCCCGAAAGAAATGGCCCTCATCAAGTAATAGCGCAGAGAGTCCAGTCCGTAACGGCGGACCAGCATTTCCGGATAGACGACGTTGCCTTTGGACTTGGACATCTTGCCGTCGCTCATCAGCAGCCAGCCATGGGCAAAGATTTTCTTAGGCAGCGGCAAATCCAGCGCCATCAGCAATATCGGCCAGTAAATCGTATGGAAACGCACGATTTCCTTCGCAATCATATGCACATCCGCCGGCCAGTATTTCTGGAACAGGCTGTCGTCTTCGGAGCCGTAGCCTAAAGCCGTGATATAGTTGGATAACGCATCAATCCAGACATAAACGACATGTTTCGGGTCATCTTTGACCGGGATACCCCACGAAAATGACGTTCTGGACACTGCCAAATCTTCCAGCCCGGGTTTGATGAAATTGTTGATCATTTCATTTTTGCGGGATTCCGGTTCAATGAATTCCGGATGCTCCTCGTAATACGCCAGCAGACGGTCGGCATATTTGCTCATGCGGAAAAAATAGCTCTGTTCCTTGACCAGCTCCACCTCATGTCCGCTGGGCGCTTTGCCGCCGATGACATTACCCTCATCATCTTTGTAAACTTCAGCCAGCTGGTTTTCAGTGAAATATTCTTCATCGGAAACAGAATACCAGCCTTCATACTCTCCTAAATAAATATCCCCCTGCTCCACTAGACGCTGGAATATTTTTTGGACGCCTTCTTTATGCGCTGCATCAGTGGTCCGGATAAATTTTGTGTAATCAATATCCAGTAATTTCCACAGTTTTTTGACTTCTTCCGCCATGCCATCCACATATTCCTGCGGCGGGATATCAAGCTCTTGTGCTTTTTTTTCAATCTTCTGACCGTGTTCATCCAGCCCGGTCAAATAAAACACATCATAACCCATCAGTTTTTTGTAACGAGCCATGACATCACAGGCAATTGTTGTATATGAGTTTCCAATATGCAGTTTACCACTTGGATAATAAATGGGAGTCGTGATATAAAACGTCTGTTTTTCCTCCACCTGCAATAACCTCCTTCTTCATCAAACAAAGAACTGCCCGCCGATTGACGGACATAATTTCTCAATATTATATCATAATCTCTTACTTTTTTCTTTATATTTTTATGAGAAAGCCCTTTTTAAACATATTTGTCCTTATTTTTTGCCAATCATGCTACAATTAATCCTACATAAAGGAGGAATTCATTTTGATGAAACCAATCATTGGCATTCCTGCCAATCAGATTATTTCCCACGCTGATATTTTTCAGGGAAACCATGTGTCCTATACACCAAAAGGCTTTGTTCAAGCATTGCAAAAAGTCGGCGGACTGCCGCTTGTAATGCCTATCAACCAAAACACCGAGGACGTTTCCGAGTATGTCTCTCATATCGATAAACTGCTGTTGACCGGCGGGCAGGATGTCACGCCTGCGCTGTACGGCGAAGAACCTCATCCCAAGCTGGGACAGACAGACATTCTCAGAGATAACTGGGAACTGGCGCTGATTGAAGAGGCGCTGAAACAGCACAAGCCCATTTTTGCCGTCTGCCGCGGCATGCAGCTGCTGAATGTTTATTTCGGCGGAACTTTGCATCAGGACCTATCGCTGTATGACGACTGGACGGTCAAGCACGTGCAGACACCAACGTCACCAAGCTATGCCACTCACAGTGTACAGCTGACCGGTGACAGCCCGCTCAGCAAGATTCTGAACACCCGTGAACTGTCGGTCAACTCCTATCACCACCAAATCATCAAACGTACCGCCCCTGCCCTGCAAGTGGCAGCTAAGAGCCGCGACAACGTGGCCGAAGCCGTCACCGCCAAAGACGAGGCCTTGCGTATATTGGGTGTGCAGTGGCACCCGGAGCTGGACTTTGACGTGAATGAGCAGAGTTTGGCGCTGTTCGATTATTTTGTTCATACGTTGTAAAAAGCAGATGCCGGCGTCCCCGGCATCTTTTTTTAAGAAAATTCACAGACACCGCGATAAATGATGACTTTTCCCCCGAATTTAGCTTATACTAATGGTGTTCGTTTTATTTATAAGGAGGAAACAATACATGCATCAACAAATCATCAACAATACCGGCAAACGTGTAGCAGACATCCTCTTAGTTATATTAGGATGTTTTTTAGTGGCATTGGGGTTTAATGCCTTTTTGTTGCCCAATAAAATTGTCTCCGGCGGATTAAACGGCCTGACAATCATCCTCAACTCGTCGTTCGGCTGGCATCCCAGTGTCGTGCTTTACTCGGTCAACGGCATTTTGCTGGTCATGGCATTCATCCTTCTCGGCAAAGATGTTTTTTTCAAAAGTATTCTGGGCAGCCTGCTGCTCCCCTTGTTCATCCAGCTGTTGTCAGGCATCGGCGCCTGGACACAGGAACAGCTTCTCGCAGCCGTTTACGGCGGCATCATGACCGGTCTCGGACTGGGAATCGTCTTTATCGGCAACGGCTCGACCGGCGGAACAGCACTGGCAGTGTTATTCATTCAAAAAATCACGCAATTGAAATCCGGCGTGCTGCTGGGCATACTGGACGGTATCATTTTATTGTCGGCTCTGCTGGTTTTCGACATTGAACAGGTCTTGTTCGCGCTCATCGCTTTATTCCTGACCAGCCGAATGGTGGATTTGGTTCAAATCGGCGGCAGCCGCTCCAAAAACGTGTTTATCATCTCAAGCAAGTATGACCTTATCCGTCAGTCTTTGATTCATGACTACGACAGCGGCGTCACCTACATTCCCGTTGAAGGCGGACTGTCTCTGGACGAGAAAAAAATGATCATGACGCTGATACGGGCACGTGAATTCACCAAAATCAAGCAGGCCGTCCTCGACATTGACCCGGAAGCCTTCGTCATAGTGACCGATGCATCCGAAGTGATGGGCAAAGGCCACACCATCCTGCGTGAAAAAATGCCCTTGACCAATTCCGATTTAATGCCGTAAAAAAAGTTGTCCCGCTGGTTCGGGACAACTTTTTTTTATTATTTGACAGACATCGCCAATTGATACAGCGGCACTAATTGTACATAAGTTTCCAGCATATACTGCCGCGCCTCAGCCGGCGTCAGTTTGACCAATTCTTCCCGTGTCAGCACCCGCCCTATCTGGAACTCGCCTTTTTTCACGTCGCGCCAGCGCTTCAGCCCTTTTGCCAAGCCTTCCTCTGTTAATGGTTCGTAAGTGTTTCTGGTGTGGTCCAGATTTATCACAAAGTCAGACGGCAGCTGCTGAAACACCGCACTGTCAGCTAAAAAAGCATCAGCCATTTTTTGTTCATTCAGCGGATTGTCGATAAATGACAGCCACATGACACAATACCCGGCAGTGATACCCAACTGAAAATGCGGGTACTTTTTATAGCCCCGGTTGTCACCGCCCATCGCACTCCATGTGAAATCCGGCGCGTGTGCGGTACGCCGTCTGTGCTGGGCAATATGTATCGGCAATACGTGTCCGACCAGCGGGCGCAGCTCTGAGACAAAATACTCATCCAGCTGCTGAAACACCGGCTGTATCTCCGCCCGTATCGCAGCCATCCGCGCATCCAGCCCTTCAATATCAAACACAGCAAAACTTTCTTCCGTAAACATCATCCGTTCATTTCCTCCCGCAGCATGTTGTGATCTACTCGTCGTTTATGATACCCTTCTTGCGTTATACTGTAAAGGCACATGTCCAGCGGCTGTCCATCGTGCAACAGGTAATTTTTCAATATGCCTTCCCGCGTCATGCCGATTTTCTCCATAACACGCCCGGAATTGGGATTTCTGACATCATGCAATGCGGCTACGCGAATCATCCCCAGCTTATCAAACGACAGAGCCACAAGCGCAGAGGCGGCCTCTGCCGCAATCCCCTGCCCCCAATACGCTTTGTTGAGGGCATAGCCTAGTTCGGCAGTCGGCTGTTCGGCATGTTTGAGTTCCGTCGTCCCAATCATTTTGCCTGTTTCTTTTAAAACGACAGCATATTTCCCCAACGGCTTGCTCATAAAATAATCGGCAATCACCGCACGCGTTATAGCAAGTGATACATGTCTTGGAAACACGTAACGCGTCGTTTCTTCATCCGAGGCATACTCGTACATATCCGCTGCATCTGCTAATACCACCGGGCGCAATATCAGCCGGTCGGTTTCCAGAAATTGATTCTCTGCTAAAATCAGCAGCCGGTTTACTTTCATGATCCTACGGCACCTCCCTTATAGTTATAACGGTATTATACCGTATAAGGTGGGCTATAAAAAAGTCTGCGCCATTATTTCTGACACAGACTGCAAGCCTTTATTTTTTGGATTTGTTTTTGTACTGATCAACCGCTTCCCTGGATTTCTGGATCGCATCCAAGTGAGTATCGTAGTCACTGATGACATACGCATAAAACAGCGTGTCCACTGTCATGAACTGAGTCATCAGCGAGCTGGTAGCCGCACTTCTGATTTCAGCCTCTTTGGACCTGACTGTCTGCAGCACCAAGTCGACTTTTTTGCTAAGAGTATTAGGGGAAAACTGTGTGATGCCCATGGTCTTCAAGCCGTTTTCTTGAGCAACACTTACAAGCGACAGCACTTCCGCCGTTTCACCTGAATTGGAAATGCCGATAAACACGGTCTCCGGCGGTGCAGAAGACAAACCGGCGATCAGCTGATGCACGTCGCTGACACATATACTGATTTTGCCAATGCGATTCCATTTTTGGGCGATATTTTCTGCAACCAGACAGGACGAGCCGATGCCAAATGTGTAAATCAGAGGAGCTGCCTTAATAAGCGATACAGCGCGGTCAATTGTGTCATCCGAGATGAGATGCAACGTCTCCTTCATTGATAAATAAGCATTGCTCAGCAACTTGCTTTTAATTTCCGACACGCTTTCATCAGGCGAAATATCCGAATAAGCCGGTGTTTCCGGCAGCGTTCTTTCCGCTGACAATTGCAGTTTCAATTCCGTAAAACTGGGAATCCCTACCGACCTGCAAAAACGGATGACCGATGCCGGACTGGTTTCCGACGATTTGGCTAATTCACTAGCCGTCATTTGAATCACTGCTTCCGGATTTTCCAATAAAAAGCGGGCGATTTTTCTTTCTGATTTCGGCAAATCGTCATAAATACTTTCAATCAGATGGCTGACATGTCTGCTGGTGTACATTCAAACAATCCCCTTTTCTAATAATAAGTTACCTTGCCGAGTATGACTTGTCTGTTTGCACCTGTGGCACTCGGCACATTACTTGGCAAATGATGATACGTGTGATTTCCTAAAACGACCATCGCCACAGCCTCTTTAGCTTCCGACGAATGGCCCAGGTCTTCCTGAGTCAGCACAACCGCATCAGGCAAAAGCTCTTGCAGCATACGCCGCATCGTCTTGTTGTAACTGCCGCCGCCGCCGATAATCACTTCTGTTCTGCCTTGAATGTACGGCATCAGCGATACAGCAATCGATTTAGCTGTAAACATCGTCGCTGTGGCAATCCAGTCCAACGGCGACAGTTGATACTTTGCAAGAAGCTGCATGACGAACTGTTTGCCGAAATCTTCACGACCAGTAGTTTTCGGCGGCTTTTTCTGGAAATAAGGGTGCCGCATCAGTCCTGACAAAACATCGTGGTCAACAGTCCCTTGGGAAGCCAGCTGCCCGTCTTGATCAAATTCCGTCTGAAAAAAATGACGACATAGTTCATCGATGATCATGTTGCCTGGTCCTGTGTCAAATGCCGTTATATCATCAAAATCAGCTTGCCGCGGAATCACTGTCGCATTAGAAATACCGCCGATATTCTGCAGTATCCGGTTGACTCTGTCATCATTATACAAAATATACTCCGAAAAAGGAACTATTGGTGCGCCCTGACCACCGACAGCCATATCGCGGCACCGAAAATCTGAAATCACAGTTGTCTTCGCCAGTTCTGCAATCAAACTGGACTCGCCGATTTGCAGAGTGGAAGCGACTAAGCCGTTGCCGCCAACCGGTAAATGATAGAGTGTTTGACCATGGGAAGCCACAAAAACCAAGTCTTGACTATCCAGCTGATTATCTCGGCAAAGGTCGGTGACAGCTTTGCCGAACAATTGCGCCAATTCAAAGTTCAAACTGCAAATCTCGGATACACTGGATGTTTCCTCCGATAGACAGCGAACAATCTTTTCCTTAATGTCCTGACTGAACGGATAGCTTTGAAACGCTGTTAATTCATAATCTGTCAATGAGTTGATTTTAACAAGGGCAGCGTCTATCCCATCCAGTGAAGTGCCCGACATCAGTCCTATTGCATAAGTCATACATGTCCCTGCCTTTCATCAAAAATCCGTCTTTAACCATGCACTTCTTTCAAAGCAAACTTCTGCCACGGCTCCAAATAATCCAGCAAAATTTTGTCGGATGCGGTAATCGTTCCGACCACATTGGATTTACCTGAATTTTCCATCGGGCGCTTGGCAATCTGCAATTCTCCCGCATAATGCGCATATAGCGATGTGTCGATAATCACATCGCCTGTTTCCATATCGGCAGTGTGAAACGGCACAAATTCATGGCCTTTGTATTTAACTCGGCTTTGCGTGGAACGGACCAAGTAATCAGAGACATCGCCCCGGTTGAAATGAAACTCATCAAACATAATGCGCCGTTCTGTTTCCGGTGTCTCCGGATGCACCACCACATCAAACGTCAACTTGTAAGGGTCTAATTCGCCTAATGCACGCAGTTCCTCTTCCGAAGCAAACGCATTGGCAATAATGACATCGTCAATCAAGTCTGTTGCCCATAAATGCTTGGCTTGTGTCGTTATCGGCCAGTTGCGGTGAATTTCCAATGTGCACAGCCCTTCCTCCACCGGCCACGGCCCGATTGTGGCTGTCGGCGAATTAACAAAGGCGGCTGTACGTATGCCGTGTTCTTTATAAACAGTTGTCGTATTGACAAAATGAGTGTAGCTCAAACCGCTGTATCGGTGAGGATAAAAGTTGTGACAGCCGAGCAGCTTGCTTCGGTTGGCTTTGTAACTTAAAATATTTTCCAAATAACGCGTACCATTGCTGATATTCAGCTCGATGGCGAGATGTTGAGGATTAAACGTCATGATTGACTCTTCATTTCCAGTATAACCCATATCAAGTCTGATACCGTTCGTTCCGATTTCCTCAAAAAAAGTCAAGTCTTTGTAACTGATGCCGATTTCATCAAATATACGCGGGCTCACATCCGCAATGACTTCCATCCCTAATGATCTGGCATGCAAAATACTTTCCTTAAATTCTTTTAACAGTGTTTCTTTGTCGTCACCAACGGAAAGCAGACAGGTGAACACACGGGTAAAACCGTATTTTGCCGCTAAACTCAAATATTGTTTGATTTCCTCCAACGAACTATGATTCGGATAAATTGATACACCTAATTTTCTCATGGTTACATCCTTTCATGGTAAATATAATATGCTGCCTTGGCGCATGACGTTTCCTTGTTCAGCACCGTCACATCGAAGTGCTCTTCTGTCAAGCACCCAACCAAACTCTCTCTGACAATCAGATTTTTTTCAAGAACGCTGCCGTTCAACCCCAAACGTAGTCCCATTTGCCCGGCGTATACTCTATTTTGCAAGTTGATGACTGGTCGCGCCAGCTTCTTGCCGGCAGCCTGCAATATCTCAGCAGCCTGCGGATCGGTGTCAGCGGATGCTGCAATCACCTTGGATAATGCCGCCAGCCGGCTTTTATCCAGTTGATAGCTTTTTTTCAACAAGTCAAATACATCAACCGCCTGAAAGTAAGCCAAAATTTGCTGAGTGAGCAATCCCGCTTTCTTGCCCTCATCGTATTCTTTCAAACACGATTTGATACCAGCAGCCGCGATGTCATAAGCACTGCCCTCGTCGCCAAACAAGTGCCCCCAGCCCCCCGCACGCTGCCAGTTTCCTTCAGCATCTTTGGCAACAGCAATGGAGCCGGTACCTGATATCAGCAAGATTCCCGCTTCACCCTGCAAAACAGAATAATAAGCCAGTTGGGCATCGCTCAATAAGATTTTTTCAGGAGGAAAACCGGCCAACTCTGCTGACAGTTTAGCCCGTAGTCCGCTGCTGTCAATGCCAGCCACGCCCAGTGTTATCAGCTGGCACGCTGACGGGTCGAGCCGGTCGAAAATCTTGCCAAGGGCCTCTTTAATATGTCGTACAGCAGCATCATAACCGATAATCACATTACCGGGACCTGTCTTTTCCATAACGAGCAGGTGCCCGGAAAGAGTGTAGGCAGCGGCTTCAGTTGACGTCCCGCCGCAATCAACTCCAACCACATACGTCACATCATTCAGCTCCTAACGAATCTGTCATGGCTTTTCGCACGAACCCGGCATTTTTAGCCAAAAGTATGTTGGCGTCTTCTTTTGATGTCCCTGTTAACAAACGCACGATAGCCAATTTTACTTGACGGTCCGAATCCTCAAAATAAAATGCAGCATCATCTGCAGTGGCACCGGTTGCTGCCATGATGATATTTTTCGCACGCTCAACTAATTTTTTATTGGTCGGTTTCACATCGACCATCAAGTTTTGGAAAACTTTCCCCAACTGCACCATTGTGATGGTTGAAACCATGTTTAACACCAGCTTCTGTGCCGTACCGGCTTTTAAGCGGGTCGAACCGGTCAACACTTCCGGGCCGCATGACACTTCAACAGGAAAATCGGCAAACGTGCTCATTTCAGCTTGCTTGTTGCACGATACAGCCCCTGTAGCAGCTCCAACCGAAGCAGCGTACTTCAAACCGCCGATTACATACGGTGTCCGGCCGCTGGCACTCAAGCCCAGCACGAAATCTGCCGCTGTTAACCCTCTCGCTTTTAAATCTTCTTCAGCTAAAGTCAAAGAATCTTCCGCTCCCTCGACAGCCAGTGTCATGGCTTCTTCTCCGCCGGCAATCAAACCTTGGACAAGTTCCGGGTCAGTGCTGAATGTCGGAACACATTCAGCTGCATCCAGCACGCCTAAGCGGCCGCTCGTACCCGCACCGATATAGAAAAGGCGTCCCCCTTTTTTTAGTCTGTTTGCCACATGTGTGATTAATTGAACGATTGCATCAGTCTCTTTGCTAACAGCATCGATCACGTTCGCATCTTCACTGTTCATTAAACTGACGGCGTCTTCAATTGACAGCATGTCCAGATTCATCGTCCGCTGATTACGCTTTTCCGTTGTCAGTGACTCTAACATATTTTCCACTCCTTATCATGTTCTATGAAAAAAACCACGTCATACTAAACGGTAATTCAATCCATGTTGATTAGCATTATCATATCACTTGCGTAATTTTATTTCAATCTTTTTATAAAAAATAAGTAACATTTAAATCAAAAAGGAAATTTAATTTCTTTTTTTACAAAAATGTGTTGAAATATATTTCTTTGAGTGTATACTTGAGTTATGGAAACATCATGCCAAAAGATTATTGTGTTATCCAGTTCTACTTTCAACAACAGGAGGTGAAATTGATTGGGGTTTAAAAATGAAGGAGAAACCGTTATCCCGAAGTTTTCTATTAAGAGTGCTTTTCTGCTATTTTTATCCGGCTTAGTCGGCGGAGTTGCATTGCCTTACTTATTCTACATCCTAAATCTTAAGTTTACACTAGCCATTCTTTTCTTCTTACCATTGTGTTTTTCATTAAGCTTGGGATACAGTATGTTTTTTATCGAAACTAAATCCGGATTTTGCAAACGCTTTTGGATTACCACTATCTGTTCTTTTGTCGTATTAACAGCACTTGCATACATTTGGTTGTTTAAAGGAATTATTTTTTAAAAAAGGAGTGTCATCATGTTAGAAAAATTCACTAACTTCATTGAACAAAAAATGGCTGGTCCAATGAACAAATTGGCAAACCAGCGTCACTTAAGAGCCATACGTGACGGAATTATCGCCACACTGCCGTTAATTATTATCGGGTCGTTTTTCCTGATTGTCGCATTCCCGCCGCTGCCGGCAAGCTGGGGAATCTCCCAGTTTCTTACCGAAAATGCCGCAACGATTTTATTGCCTTACCGGATGACGATGTATATCATGTCGCTGTATGCAACATTCGGCATCGGCGCCAGTTTGGCAAAATCTTATGGACTGGATGTTATTTCAGGTGGTATCCTGGCAACAATTGCATTCCTTCTGACATTTATACCTGTTAACATCCCGCCAGAAGCAGCTGAAGCAGCAGGCACAGCCGGATTTGTTCTGCCAATGGCAAACTTGGGCGGAGGCGGCATGTTTGTCGGAATCATTGTATCGATTTTAGCTATTGAAATCTACCGTCTGACGGACAAATCAAAATTTAAAATTACCATGCCTGAACAAGTACCGCCAGCTGTTGCACGGTCATTTGAATCACTAACACCAACACTGATTGTTATTCTTGGTATTTCTACTATTACTTATTTCCTTGGTTTCGACTGGCATTCTGCTATTGCAAAAGTCGTGGGACCATTGGTACACGCTGCCGATACACTGCCGAGTGTCCTGCTGTTGATTTTCCTGATTACATTCTTCTGGTCATTCGGAATCCACGGCGTTTCAATTATCGGCTCAATTGCCCGCCCATTATGGCTGCAGCTGCTTGAAGGCAACACATCGGCTCTTGCCGCCGGCGAGGCATTGCCAAGTATTGGTGCAGAACCATTTTATCAGTGGTTCATCTGGATTGGCGGTTCCGGTTGTACAATCGGTTTGGCTATTCTATTGGCCTTTACAGCTAAATCAAAATACGGCTCAAAATTAGGGAAAGCCGTCTTGACACCATCGATTTTCAATATCAATGAGCCGGTTATTTTCGGTGTACCGATTGTATTGAACCCGATATTGATGGTACCATTCGTACTGACACCGATGATTTGTGCGACAATTGCTTGGTTTGTGACAAAAGCCGGTTTAGTTAATGCTGTGACTGTTACAGCACCATGGACATTGCCTGGACCGATTGGCGCCTTTCTGGCAACCGGCGGTGACTGGCGTGCCGCAGTGCTGAATGTCGTGCTGATTATCGTGTCGATTGTCTGCTACTACCCATTCGTAAAAATGTACGACAACAATGAACTTGCCAAAGAACGGGGCGAAGTGCAAGCATAGCAACTAGATTTATCTAAAAAAGACTGCGCAACTCGTGCGACAGTCTTTTTTTTATTCATTTATCCGCAGCAGCATGGCATTGACAGCCACTATCACGGTACTTAAAGACATCAAGACCGCTCCCACTGCCGGGCTCAATATGAGGCCGGCCTTTGCCAACACGCCGGCAGCCAGCGGGATGGCGATGATATTGTAGCCTGCTCCCCACCATAAATTCTGAATCATTTTGCGTGAAGTATTTTTCGCAAGCGACAATAAATGGATGATATCAGCCGGGTCACTTTTCACCAATACCACATCGGCCGAGTCCACTGCGACATCAGTGCCGGCACCGATCGCCACACCCACATCCGCTCTGGCCAGACTCGGCGCATCATTGACACCGTCACCGACCATCATGACAATGTGGCCATCTGCCTGATAATTTTTGATTATTGTTTCTTTGTCCTCAGGCAGCAGTCTGCTGTGGACTTGCGAAATGCCCAGCTTTTCTGCAACAAGATGTGCAACCTGATCGTTATCGCCAGTCAACATAACAGGTTGGATGCCTTGATTTTTCAGGACAGCAATCATGTCTTTTGCTTCATATTTGATTTGATCGCCTTGAGCAACCAGCCCGAGCACTTGATCATCCCGGGTTAAAAAGCTGACCGTATTGCCCCGGCGCGATAATTCGGTGAACAAGGCTTTGTCATAGGGCAGCTGATGCTCATCCAAATAACCGGCACTCGTCACGCGGACTGTTGCGCCGTCCACCATTCCCACGAGTCCTACTCCTGCAATGTTTTGCACATCTGCAGCCTGCGGGATGGCCAGCTCCAGTTTTTCCGCCGCTTGAACGATCCCCTTGGCAAGCGGATGATTTGAATTTTTTTCCAGGGCCGCCAGCCACGCCAGAACGCCGTGGTCTGTCCACTCGCTTGCCAAAGACGTCACCTCATTGACCGAGAAGTTCCCTTCTGTCAATGTACCGGTTTTGTCCATCATCACCACATCGACTGTTTTGGCAACTTCAAGCACTTGCCGCTTTTTAATCAGCAGACCATTCTTGGCGCCCAGCGATGTTGAACGGGCGACAACCAGCGGAATCGCTAACCCCAACGCATGGGGACACGCAATGACCAGTACTGTAACCAGCCGCTCCAGTGCAACAGACACGTCTCCGCTGACTGCCAGCCAGACCGCAAATGCCAGCAAACCGACAAACAAGGCCACATAAAACAGCCATTTTGCAACTCTGTCCGACAAACTTTCGATACGGGATTTTTCAGACTGCGCCTGTTTGACCAAAGCCATCACTTGGGACAGATACCCCGACTCGCCCGTCCCCGTCACTTTGATGGTAATAGTGCCGGACCCGTTGACCGACCCGCCGAAAACACTGTCGTTCACAGATTTAAACACGTCTTTCGCCTCGCCAGTTATCATGGCTTCGTTCACATTTGTCTGACCGGAAACGATGACACCGTCGGCCGGTATTTTTCCGCCGGCTTTGACCAGCAGTTTTGTACCGATTTGCACGTCCGTGAGCGGCACTTCTTTCGTCCGTCCTTCTTCATCTATCACCGTGGCTTCACCCGGCAAAAGCTGCGCCATCTTTTTTAGCGCATCGCCCGCATTACTGACTGCATTCATTTCAATCCAGTGGCCAAGCAGCATAATCAAAATCAAAGTGGCGAGCTCCCAGAAAAAGTCCATCACGTGCGCGCTGGCATGGAAGAAATGATTGTTGACAAACGCATACAAGCTGTACACGTAGGACACAGAAATCCCCAAAGAAATCAGCGTCATCATCGCCGGACTTTTCTGCTGCAGTTCCATCTTAGCACCTTGCAAAAACGGCATGCCGCCGTAGAAAAACAAAACGGTTGCCAATATCAGCACAAGATAATCGGAGCCTTCAAACGTGAATTGAAAAGGAAGCGATAATCCCATCATCGGCGATAAGATGATAATAGGTATCCCCAACAAGCAAGAAATAATAAATTTCTGCTTTAAATTTCCCATATGTCCCATATGCATCGAATGTTCGTGCGGCTGATGCCCGTCGTCATGCATCTGCATGTGCTGTGTGTGAGCACCATGTTCATGGCCATGATGATGTTCAGTCATAATTATCACTCTCCAATACCAAATTTATTTGTTGTACCTCTATTTTACGGCAACAAATTTGAAATTGGTAATATTATGGACGGCCTGCCAGCCTGCTGGTCTGTTGCTAAAAAAAACGGGAAAACAGTTTCCCGTTTTCCCGTATCAGTCTATCGTTAGTCAAATGCCTTTGCTACGTCTTTAATCATCAGCTCAGTCGATTCCAGTCCGCCGCCGGAAAGGTACCAGACATCCGGTGTCAGTGTGATGACCTGATTGTTTTTACCTGCATTAGTCTGTTTGACTAATTCATTTTCAGCCACATTGTTTTTGCTGTCATCGCCGCCGATGGCTTTCGTCCGGTCAACGACAAACAAAATATCCGGATTCTTTTCCAGTACATATTCATACGAAACTTCTTGTCCGTGCGTCGACACTTCAATCTGGTCGTCCGCTTCTTTCACGCCAAAAGTATCGTGAATCAGACCGAAACGCGACCCGTGACCATAAGCCGACAACGACCCTTCATTGACCAGCGTGATGAGTGCTTTAGCATCACTTGCATCAGCTTTTTTCTTCAAATCGGAAATTTGCGTCTCCAGCTCGTCAAGTTTTGCCTGTGCTTCTTTCTCCGCATCAAAAATACGTGCCAGTGTTTGGACATTTGTTTTAGTGGAACCCCACATATCATCCGTCATAGCGGATAAATACAGCGTCGGCGCAATTTTTTCCAAATCCGCTTTGGCATCGCTTTGACGTCCGGAAATAATAATCAGCTCAGGCTGCAGCGCATTGATTTTTTCTAAATCCGGTTCCTTTATGCCGCCGGCAGATTCAAGATTGCCGTAGCTTTCCAAATAGGCCGGCAGAGATTCTGTCGGTACCGCCGTGACAGCCTTGTCTTTGCCCAGTGCCTTTAATGTATCCAAAACCCCCATATCAAATACCACGACATTTTTCGGATTGACAGGTACAGTGACATCATGGCCTTCACTGTCTTTTACTGCCAACTCCTGTTTTTCCTTGCCGGCAGCCTCTGAACTGCTTGTGCTGGTTGCCGTCTCTTTACCGTTAGTTGAACATCCTGCCAGAAACAGGCTGCCCATTGCTAGAATCGTTAAAAATCCAATCATCTTTTTTTTCATGTATCTGTCCCCTATTCATTAAAATATAAACAAAAACGTTTACCGTCCAATTCGCAAATACGAAGATTCATTTCATACAATTCATCTAGAACTTCTTTGGTTATGATATCCTCAGTCGGCCCCTGGGCAAAAATCTGCCCGTCTTTCATCGCAACAATTTCATCCGCATAACTCGCAGCAAAATTTATGTCATGGAGAACAATCACAATCGTCTTGTCAAACTCCGACACCAGCCTGACCATCGTCTTCATCAACTGGACCGCATGATTCATGTCCAGATTATTCAACGGTTCGTCCAAAAAAATATACTCTGTGTCCTGTGCCAATACCATAGCAATATATGCCCGCTGCAGCTGACCGCCCGACAGCGTATTGATGTATTCATTTTGCAGAGACGACAATCCCAGATAGCTCAAGACCTTGTCGATTTGGTGCTGGTCTGCTGACGTCAAACGGCCCTTGCTGTGAGGAAAGCGGCCAAAAGCGACCAGCTCCCTCACAGTCAATTTCAGCTGAACCGTATTCGCTTGTTTCAAAATCGACAACCGCTTGGAAAGGTCGTTCGTGTGCCAGGCTTTGACTTCTGTGCCGTCAAGATAAATCCCGCCGCTGTCTTTGGGTATCAAACGGCTCATCATTGACAGCAGAGTACTTTTGCCTGCGCCGTTAGGTCCAATGAAAGCTGTCAACTTCCCCTTTTTTAATCGGAGGTCAACATGTGTCACCACTTGTTTCTCACCGTATTTTTTTGATACTTCTTTGACATCCATCAGCATCAGCCTCTCCTTTCTCGCAGCAGTTTGCCGATAAAATACACACCGCCGACAAATTCAATCACTATACTTAATGTTGTATTCAGGTGAAACACCTGCTCCACCAGAAATTGCCCGAAAATCAACAGAAACACACTGATCAGACCGCCTGCCAAAAAAAGCTGCCGGTGCCGGAATGTGCCCATATATTGATAGGTCAGATTGGCAACGATAAAACCGAGAAACGTTACCGGCCCGACCAGAGCCGTTGAAACTGCCACACCGAGGCTGATCAGGAAAAACAGCAGTACCCTGAGCCGGCGGACATTGATGCCGAGATTGACAGCCTGGTCATAGCCGAGATGCAGCACATCCAGCTTCGCAGCCAGCCGCCACAAACCGACGGCCACCATGCCCAACAGCAGAAACGAAACAAACAGCAGCGACACATTGACATTTCCAAAACTTGCGAACAGCCTGCCTTGCAGTTTATCGTATTCGTTAGGGTCCATGACAACTTGCAAAAAGGTGCTGGCACTGTTGAACAAGGTGCCCAACACCATGCCGATCATCAACAGCAAATACAAATCCTGCCTCTCACCGCGCATCAGCAGCATGAACAACAGCATACTCAGCGCAACCATCACAACCACATTGCTGAAAAACAATAGCGGACTGGCTGATGTGATTGCTTCCGGTGCTGTCCCCAACGAGAAAAACAGCAGTGTCTGAATCAACACATACAGCGAATCAAACCCGAGGATGCTGGGTGTCAGGAAATGATTGTGACTCACCGTCTGGAACGTAATCGTTGAAAAGCTGGTGGCGGCACCGACCAGCATAAATGCAAGAATTTTACGACCTCTCAGTTCCAGCGCAAACTCCCAGTTCCCGTAAGTCTGAAATGTCAGGAATAACAGTATGACCGCCGCATTCATGAGCAGCAGCAATACGATTTTGCCGGCAGGAGATAAGTGCTTGGCTCTCATGTCCGTGCCCCCCTTGCCAGAAGATAAACAAAGAGGATGCTGCCCAATACGCCGACAATCAGACTGACCGGAATTTCGTACGGTTTAATCAGCACCCGGGACAAAATGTCACACGCCAGCAAAAAAATACTGCCTGACAATGCCGTCAGCCACAACGTTTGTTTGATTTGGTCACCGTAAAACAACGCCACGATGTTCGGCACGACAATCCCCAAAAACGGCAAGTTGCCGATGGTGACTAAAATGACACTGCTGGCCAGAGCAACAATCCCCAAACCAATCAGCTGCGTGCGCCGGTAATTAAGCCCCACAGTGGTCGCCAAGTCCTCCCCAAGACCCGCGATAGTAAACCGGTAGGCATACACGTACGTCACGATAAACAGAGGAACCGTCACATAAATCAACTCATAGTCGCCGCGCACAACTGTGGAAAAATTTCCCTGCAGCCAAGATGAGATATTTTGAATCAACTGAAACTGGTACGCAAAAAATGTCACAACCGACCCGATAACATTGCCGAACATGACACCAATCAGCGGCACTGTGACCTGATTCTTTTGCGGCAGAAAGCGAATCAGCTGAATAAAAAGCATGGTCCCGATGAACGCAAAAATAAATGCTACCAATGACCGCATAAAAATCGAGCTGTTCGGCATAAACAGCATCACCACAACCATTCCCAGACGCGCACTGTCAGACGTTCCCGCAGTCGTTGGGGAGACAAATTTATTTTGCGTCAAATGCTGCATAATCAGCCCGCACACACTCGTGGTTGCGCCGGCGATAATCAGGCTGATGGTACGCGGCACACGAACGCCCCACAACACGGTCTGCTGCAGCTCCGTCAAACGGCCGATATCTTGGATTGGAATACTGTGAACACCGACAAATAAGGAAAAAACGGCCAAAAAAAGAAAGGTAAATGACATATATGTTTGTTTCAATCGAACACATCCTTCTCATTGATAACGATTATCATTATCACGTTAAGTTTAACCAATAAATCACAAAAAAGCAATCTTTTTTTTATTTCCCCGAAAAAGCAAATGCTGACCAGCAGTTTGTGATATAATTAAGTAACATATCTGCAAGCGGGAGGAGCATTTATGGAAAAAAACTCTGTTCAGCAACATCTGGACAAAGGCATGTACGGTACACCAAAACTCAAACCTGAAGAACAGCAAAAGTATCTCGGCACATTTCGCGAGCGGGTCATCCTGGCGCTGACGATTCCTGAGACACAGGAACAACGACACAAAGCATACCTGAAAAAAACGATGCAGACCCATTCCGGTCACATCTTGCTGATTAATGCCAATATTCAACAAACGGCACAGGACAGCTTGATTGCCATCGCCACGGAAGCCGGCACGATGTTCCGTGTGCTGGACACAGACGCCTCTAACCAAGAAACGATGGGCGCCGTTTATGCAGCGGATACTGCCGTGGATGTCAAAAACATTACTGTTCCTGAACAAGCTGCTTCGCCGTCTGTTTCTCCTCCGCCAGCAGACACCCAGGAAACACCAAAAAAGAAATCATTTTGGAGCAGGATATTTTTTTAGAAGGAGTGGTTGATATGGCAACAAGCTCGGAAATAAAAAAAGAGCTGGCACAAGCTCTAAGAGAACATATCGTTTTTTTAAAAGTAGTTGAACGGGCAGACGACGCTTGCCAGGACGGCTTGCTGTTTGTCATTAAAAGTTTCAGTTTCATGCTGGAAAGAGTACCCGATGCCCTGATTTCCGACAATGAAGAAGATTTGTATTTTGCGGCTTTCCAATATTACAATCTGCTGGCTGAACTCAAACAGAACTTGAAAATGAGTTACAGCGACTGTGATTTCAAAGGTGAGAATCTGCTGGAGTTGTTGAAAGTTTTCCCTTCCAGCT
The DNA here is from genome assembly GCF_003987655.1 of Vagococcus acidifermentans. Lineage (GTDB taxonomy): Bacteria > Bacillota > Bacilli > Lactobacillales > Vagococcaceae > Vagococcus_B > Vagococcus_B acidifermentans. The sequence continues at coordinate 80,389 of NZ_NGKC01000007.1, forward strand.
ACGAAGAGGACTTGAATCTCTGGTGGGAACAAAAAACCGGATTGAAAGTCAACCGGACAAAACAGACAATCGATATGGGTTAAACCAAAAAAAGATCTCACTCGGGGTGAGATCTTTTTCCTTTTCTTTAATACAGTTCAGGATACAACGTCTTCAACACATCTGTCGTCAACCGCCGGCTTTCGCCTGCAAACGGGTAGATGTGCATGTGCATCGCCGGGTTGAAGTTAGCCTCGATGATGCCGTAGGTGTTGCTTCCAGTATCGCTCGGAACACCAGCGTCAGGGATAATCAGGTCAATGCCGCAGATTTTAGCACCCAAAGCCGTGACTGCCTGCTCAGCGATCGTTTTATAGCTGGCGTGGATGCCTTCTGTAATATTAATCGAATCTCCGCCGGTGCTGACGTTTGAATTTTCCCGCAAATAAACAATCTCATCCCAAGCCGGCACACTGTCCACTGTGTAGCCCTGCTCTTTCAGCATCAGCTGTTCGATATCCCCCAGTTGTATCTGCTCAAGCGGCGAACGGTGATGGGTGCCGCGCAGCGGGTCGGTATTCTTCTCTGCCACAAGCTCTGCGATGGTGCGTTCGCCGTCGCCTTTGACATTGGCCGGGATGCGTTTCATGATAGCTTTCGTCTCACCATCCAACACGAAGAAACGATACTCTGTCCCCGGCATAAATTCTTCAACCAGCACACTGTCGTCTTCCGAAAAAGCAATTCCTAACGCTTCGATGTAATCTTCCTTCGTAGCGCCGTCTTTGAAAATCGTGATGCCGATACCGTAATTCGTGGACTTCGGCTTGACAACGATAGCGTCCTCACGAAAATAGTCATACGCAGCGACAGCCTCATCCAAAGACGAAAACTCGCTGCCCTTCGGCACACGGAAGCCGGCTTTGGCCAAGATTTTTTTCGTGACCGTTTTATTCTCCATGATTAATGGCACGATATAGGAATCCAAGCTCGTCATATTGGCATTTTTGACATACTCAATTCTATTCCCGTGTTTTAGTTTCAAGAACTGGTCGGTTTCGTCCAACACTTCCAGCCGGACACCTTTTTGCAGCACATCAAACATGAAAATCTGCGTAGACAGCTCCATGTGACGGTAGCCGGCCAGTTGATACGGCTTGGCGTGTGCTTTGTCGTGATACTTTTTGCCGAGACATATCGCCAATTCCTGATTGGACAGACCGTTCCGACCTTTTAGCACCATTTGCCCCGCCAGTGTTTTTTCCGGCTGCTCCAGTGCTTCTTTGGCAGATAAAATCAGCGCCACATCAGACTGCGGCAGGCCGATGGCTTCTGCCATCTCCAACATGCCGTCCAGAAGCATCATGCCCTCATCATACCACTTCGTTTTCGTCAGCGGATGCTCCAGTGCGACACGATTGTTGATTTCCGTCCCCTGTGCCAGCAGTTCGTCGGCAGGCACGTCGCTTTCCGGCTGCCAGAGCATTGCCATAATAAAAAGATGGATGAACTGCAACGTGTCTTTGTCCGTCCCGTAGGGTACAAACGGGTGCAAATCAATATTACGCAATTCCACATAGTTCACACCATTTGTCTCCACATCTTCAAAATGCGAGCCGCCTCTGAGACGAATCGGCGAATAAAATTCTTTGGCCTCAATCAACTTGCCTGATTCGACCAGATTTTCGATATCCTGAATGTAGTCGCGGATAGAAGCGTAGGACACGACGACATCATCACGGTTCGTGTAGCCGTATTCGCTGTTGCGGATACTTCGCACCGGCTCTTCCGGTCTGGCGTGAGTCGCATCGAAATACCCGGCTTCCGCGTATGGCGCAGCGCCGAACAAATAGGTTATCAGCCAGCGGTAGCGCAAATACTTCCGCGAGACTTGCAGGTAAATGTTTGTCTTCATCTCTTTGATGGTGGAAAACTCGGTTTGAATCTCAAACAAGTTAGCCAGAAATTCCGGGGAAAATTCAAAATTATAATGAATACCGCTGACCATCTGTTTCCGTTTGCCGTATACTTTTGCCAAATAGCGCCGGTAATTCACGTCCCCTTGGTCGGACAATCTGGCAATGATGATGTCTTTCTCCTGTTCAGGAAGTACTGGCGGCATACTGAGCGGCCAGAACATCTCCTTCTCAGGCATCGAGCGCAGCACGACTTCATGGAGAGCAGACAGAAATTTCATGGTATCGTCAATCGTTTCAAAAACCGGTGTAATCATTTCGACTTGCGTTTCACTGAAGTCTGTTTGAATGTACGGGTGATAATCGCGGCTGCCGAGCGCTGCGGGATGCGGTGTTTCTGCAAGACAACCGTCCAAAGTGACCCGCTGACTTTCCTTTTCAATCCCGATACGCATGCCTTGAAACAACTTCCGCACTTTTTCATTGACTAGGAGTTCTTGTAATTGTTTCATTCTATTTCCTCAACTTCTGTATGATTTGTTCGCTTTTTTCATTATAGCATTTACACTTGATTTAGAATAGTCATCCGTTTTGGCAAATACCGCCGCGCCCTCAAAAAAAACACGGTAATGCACATTGTGCATATACCGTGTTTGCCTCTATTCTTCCTCTGAAACCAAATCTTTAAACAAACCGTAAATGAATTGGTTTGAATCAAAGTCTTCCAAATCTTCGATGCCTTCGCCAAGCCCCACCAGTTTGACCGGCAAATGAAGTTCATTGCGAATCGCCAGAACGATACCGCCTTTTGCTGTCCCGTCCAGTTTGGAAAGAACCAACCCGGTCACGTTCGTGGTTTCTTTGAACTGCTTCGCCTGCACCATCGCATTTTGCCCCGTTGTAGCGTCAACGACAAGCAGGACTTCATGCGGCGCGCCGGGGTATTCCTTTTCAATGACCCGCTTCATCTTTTCAAGCTCTTTCATCAAGTTCACTTTATTTTGCAGGCGTCCCGCTGTATCCACAAGCAGCACATCGTAGCCTTCATTCTTCGTTTTTGCGACCGCATCAAAGACCACAGTCGCCGGGTCGCTGCCGGCGTTATGGCGCACGACTTCCACACCGGCCCGCTCACCCCAGACAACCAGCTGGTCGATAGCCCCGGCCCGGAACGTATCCGCTGCGGCCAGCAATACTTTTTTCCCCTGCATCCGGTAGCGGTGGGCAAGCTTGCCGATACTCGTCGTTTTACCGACCCCGTTGACACCTACAAACAGGATAATCGTCGGACCGTCCGTCTGCAGATTGACGGCGTTGTTTTCGCCCTCGCCTTCTTCTTCGTAGATTGCCACCAGCTTTTCGATGATGGCATTTTGCACGTCAGACTTCTTCTTGGCATTGCGCAGCTTGACTTCTTTCTGCAATTCTTCAGAAATGCGAATCGATGTTTCAAAGCCCACATCTGCGCCGATCAGTGTTTCTTCCAGTTCTTCAAAAAATTCATCGTCCACCGTACGGAATGCCGCAAACAATTCGTTCATCCGCTGACCGAATGTTTTACGGGATTTTTCCAGTCCTTTGTCATATTTTTTTGCCGTTTCGACAAATGCCTGCTCCGCTTCGGCCGCCGTATCTTCCTCATCAGCGACAGCTTCCGTCAGCTCATCGACCGGCTCCGTTTCATTTTTCGTCTCACCTGAGAACACTTTTTTAAATTTATCGAACAATCCCATTGGAAAATCACCACACTTTCTTTAATTAAGCACAAACCGCTCGATGGCTTTGGCTACCCCGTCGCGCTCGTTCGTGTCCGTGACGAACTTCGCCGCCTCTTTGACAATCTGGGTACCGTTGGCCATTGCCACGCCGAAGCCGGCATATTCAATCATTGACAAATCATTTTCTTCATCGCCGATTGCCATGACTTCACTTTGATGAATCCCCAGATGCTCAGCCAGCCGGGCAATGCCGTTGGCCTTTGTAACATTCTTCGGCATGATTTCCAGCAAGCAGTCGCGGGATTTCATGATGGCGTAAGACGTCTGCATGGACGCAGGTATCAGCGGGATTTTCGTGTCCAGATAGGCGGCTTCAATGGCGACCACCATTTTGTTGAACTCCGTCTCCGGCGGAAAATCAGTCAGGCGGCGCGTTTCAAATCGCAGCAGACTGTTCAGCTCCTGATAGATGGACCGGTACATGCCCTGAGTGGTTTCGATGTGATACACTGTGTCATCACGGATGACATCCAGAGGCAGTACCAACTCCTGCATGACCTCTGCCACTTCATGAACAGCCGGCAGCCCCAGCGATATGGCGGACAGCTGCTCGCCGTTATCATTTTTCTGGATCAACCCGCCGTTAAACGTGATGCTGTAATCACCCGGCGCCATCAGTTCCAAACGTTCCAAATAATGAAGAATCGCCTTTAAAGGCCGGCCCGTGCAAATCACGACTTTAGTCCCTTGCTGTTTGGCAACCTGCAGCACATCTTTGTTCCGCTTGCTGATTGTTTTGTCATCTGTCAATAGCGTCCCGTCCAAATCAATGGCTACTAATTTTATCATTGCTTCCTCCTGTTAACTTTGCGCTACCTGAAAATCGCCGCGCTCATTGATATCTTCCAAATGCACCGACACAATCTTCGATACACCGGATTCCTGCATCGTTACACCGTACAGCACATCTGACGCTTCCATCGTCCCTTTACGGTGCGTAATCACAATAAACTGCGTGTCCTTTTCAAATTCACTCAAATATTTCCCGAAACGGACGACATTGGCATCGTCCAGTGCCGCTTCGACCTCGTCCAGCACACAGAAAGGCACCGGGCTGACCTGAATGATGGAGAACAGCAGTGCAATAGCTGTCAGCGCCCGTTCGCCACCTGAAAGCAGACTCAGACTTTGCAGTTTTTTCCCCGGCGGCTGCGCCACAATCTCTATCCCGGTATTCAGCAGGTCAGCTTCATCTGTCAGCTGCAAATCCGCATGACCGCCGCCGAACATGTTCGGAAACACTTGCCGGAATTCTGCGCGGATGGCTTGAAACATACTGGCAAATCGTTCAGCCACGATGCTGTCCATCTCGCTCATTGTATCAAACAATTCACCCTTTGCCGCCACCAGATCATCCCGCTGTGTCATCAAAAAGTCGTACCGTTCCTTGACTTGTTCGTATTGCTCAATCGCATTCGTATTGACCGGTCCCAGCTGGCCGATGCTCTTTTTCAACTGACGGACAGTCGCCTTGCCGTCATCTATCGCCACCGTCAGCGGGTATAAGTGCTGTCCGGCTTCAAAGGTCAAGCTGTACTCCTCCTGCAAATAAGTCAAGCCATTGTCAATCGTCACTTCCATCCGGTTCTTGACGACTTCCGCCTGTGTCCTGCGGTCCATCAGCTCCTGCTGGGTTTTATTTTCCGTCATCAGGAGCTGGTCCATCTCTGAAATCCGTTCCTGCGTCTCCTCACGGGAGGCTTTCACTTGCAGAATGTGCTCATCCACTTGCTGTTTGGCGGCACTGAACTGACGCATCTGCTGTTCAAGCATCTCCCGGGATTCGACGACCGTCGTTTGATTGGTTGTCAGCAACGTCAGCTGTTCCTCTGCCAGCCGCCGCTGGTTTTCAATATCAGCCAACTGCTGCTCTTTCTCGTCTCGGCGGGTCGTCAGCTGGCCGATTTGCTCGCTGAGAACAGCGACCTGCGCGTTCGCATCAGCCAGCTGTCCCTGTATCGCTTCTTTGCGGGCGGCATTTTCTGCTTCAGTCTCGTCCGTCCGGCTCATCGCCGCATCAAGTTGTTCCCGGCGCTCTTGTAACGCAGCCTGTAACGCTGTCAGTTCCCCTTTTTGCTGATGATACGCATCCAAGAAACGGGTCAATTCACGCTTTTCGTAATCCGAGGCCTGCTTTTCCTTCACGACCTGTTCCAGCTCCGAGGCAATGCGTGTCAGCTGATGGGACAGCTCCTGCTCAGCTTCTTTAGCCGTTTCCCCTTGGCGGCGCAGCTCCTCCAGCAGGACATCGGTTTTCTGAACAGCCTCTTTCAGCCCGTTTACAGCCACTTCTTTCTGCTGATATGCCCGTTCCATCTTGGCAATCTGCTTCGTCAACTCTTCCAGCTCATTGGCCTGCATGAACAAATTGCCTTGACCGCTCTTTTTCGTCGCACCGCCGGTCATCGAACCGCCCGGATGAATCAAGTCGCCTTCAAGCGACACGACCCGGTAACGGAACGACACTTGGCGGGCTATCTGATTGGCAGTATCCAAATTCTGCGCCAGCAGCGTGACACCCAGCAGATTTTCCATGATTTGCGCCACCTGCCCGGGAAAAGTCACCTGCTCGCTCGCCACGCCGAGAAACCCGTCACAGCCTGCCAGCTGCTGCATCACAGATTGAGGCAGTTTTCTCGGTTTGATCGTTGTCAGCGGCAAAAATGTCGCGCGCCCCAGACGCTGCCGCTTCAAATAGGCAATCGCCCGACGTGCGCTTGCTTCATCTTCTGTTACGATATGCTGTGCGGCACCGCCCAATGCGGTTTCAATGGCAAGTGCCAGCTCTTTCGGCACTTGCATCAGCTCAGCCACTGCCCCGACAATGCCGCCCAGTTCTTGACGTTGCGTCAGCACCGAGCGCACGCCCTGATAAAAACCGGCGTAGTTTTCCTGAAGTTCCCGATAACTGTGCTGGCGTGCGCGCGCCTGCTGGAGTATTCCCAGCGCCTCGTACATCTGCTTTTCCGTAAATCCGGCTTCCTGTTTCAACCTTGCCAGATGCTGCTGCTTGTCCTGGTATTGTCCGCGGCAGTCGGCCAGCTCTTGGTTTTTTTGGTCCTTCGTTTCCGTCAGCTGCTGCTGCTCGGCAAGCAGTTCCTCTTCCCTTGCGCTCAACTGGTCGTAACGCGAAATGTCCTTGTCATTACGCTGGACCATTTGCTGGTATTCTTTCTCCAAGTGCTTCAAATCATTATTGGCATTCGCCTGCTGCTGCATGACGTCAACATACTCGCTGCGCATTTCTTCCAGCTGCTCTTTGGCAGACTTGCTGACACGTGCCAGCTGTTTTTCCAATTCGGACACTTGCTTTTGAAGATGGATTTTTTCAGTATTTTTTCCATCGATTGTTTCAATAAGTTGCGTCAGCTCGCCTTGAACAGCCGTCAGCTGCTCGCCCGCCTCGGCAATCGTCTGCTGATACCCCTGCACATTCTCCGCCGTATGTTTGGAGCGCTCCGTCAAGACGTTACGCTTGCCTTCCGCCTGTTCATACGCTTCTGTCGCCTGCAGCAACTGCCGCTGCTGGTCATCCAGCTCGGCATTCAGCGACGCCCGCCGACTCCTCAGCATGTCCAGTTCCGCTTCAAAAGAGGCGATCTGCGTTTTGGAAACGCCGATGGACTGATTCAGCCCGGCAAGCGTTTCTTTGGTCGTTTCCCATTGAGCTCTGGCCGCATCCACTTCAGCCACCGTGACACCGACATCGATTTCCGTCAGCTTTTCTTTCAGCATCATATACTTCTTAGCCTGCTCGCTCTGCCGTGACAGCGGATCAAGCTGGCTTTCCAGCTCGTAAATGATATCCTGCACACGGTTGAGGTTGTCTTCCGTTTCAAAAAGTTTCTGTTCGGCCTTGTGTTTCCGCTGTTTATATTTCAAAACACCGGCGGCCTCTTCAAAAATCCCCCGGCGGTCTTCCGGTTTGCTGTTAAAAATACTCTCGACTTTCCCTTGAGAAATAATCGAAAACGATTCTTTTCCCAGCCCTGAGTCCGTAAACAAGTCGACGATATCTTTCAGCCGGCAGCTTTGCTTATTAATAAAAAAGTCGCTGTCGCCGTTGCGGTTCAGCCGTCTGGTGACACTGACTTCGCTGAAATCCAGCGGCAAAAAATGTGACTCATTGTTCAGCACCAGCGTCACTTCTGCAATATTCAACGGTTTGCGCGCAGCTGAACCGGAAAAGATAACGTCCGGCATTTTGCCGCCCCGCAGGCTTTTCGCTGACTGTTCGCCCAGCACCCAGCGGATCGCTTCAGTGATGTTGCTCTTGCCGCTGCCGTTGGGGCCGACAACCGCTGTCAAGCCGTCATCAAATTCAATCACCGTCCGGTCGGCGAATGATTTGAATCCTGATAGTTCAATTCTCTTTAAATACATGACTGGCAGAATTCCTTTCGCATTGTCATTTGCCCTTTTTGGCCAGATTAATCAGCGCTACTTCCGCCGCACGCTGTTCCGCCGCTTTTTTTGATTTGCCGGCGCCTGTGCCCAGAATTTGGCCGTGCGCCACAACTTCCACGTAAAATACCCGCTCATGGGCCGGGCCTTCCTCGTTGACCAGCTGGTAGTCGATTGTGACGTCGCCGTTGCGCTGCAGCATTTCCTGCAACGTGGTTTTATGATCCATCTCATGTGAAAAAGCACCTGCTTCTATTTTAGGCACCATGACTTGTTCGACGAATGCCTTAGTGCTGTCGAACCCCTGGTCCAGATACAATGCGCCCAAAAAAGCCTCGAACAAATCGCACAACAAAGACGGGCGGTTTCTGCCGTTGGAATTTTCCTCGCCTTTGCCTAAACGCACGTATTTATCAAACCCGCACTCTCTGGCAAATTTAGCCAAACTTTCCTCGCAGACAATGGTTGCCCGCAATTTGGTCAGCTTGCCCTCCGGCAGGTCCGTAAAATTAGCGTACAGATATTGCGATATCAATAATTCCAACACGGCATCACCTAAAAATTCCAGCCGCTCATTGTCTGTCAGTTCCAAGTGGCGATGCTCATTCACATAGGATGAATGGGTAAAGGCCTGCTCCAGCAGGGTGATATCATTAAAAACGATTTGATAATTTTTTTTCAACAGGTTTAACAGTTCTTCTTTCATCTAACCGCATTCCTTCCCGTATTTTTTCGCACACATCCTATTATACTTGTTTTTCATCTGTTTTTGAAACATTAAATAAAAATCGGATTCTCTAAAAATTAGAGAGTCCGATTTTTAACTACATACTTTTAAAAAATGCTTAACGTTCTTCTGCAGTCAGTTCAACTGGGTACCAGAATCTACCGTTTGGTGCATGGTTCCAGTCAAAGTTCTTCACGCGTGCGCTGACAGGCAGCAGCTCATTCCGGTACAATGTCGGAATCGCAAATGCTTCTTCTGCTGCATACTCTTGCCACTCGTGGAAGATTTCGATACGGCGTTCTGTGTCGAAGGCTTCCTCAGAGTCCATTGCTTCCAGCAGTTCAGTGTTCTTGTCGTCTTCAAAACGTGTGTAGTTGAAGGAGGCAATCGGGCCGAACAGTGCTACTTGTGACGGGTTGACACTGATACTCCATGCTGCTTGGTAAATATCGATTTCAGGGTCATCGTTCTTCAACTTGTCATAGAAGGATTGGAAATCAATCAAACGGCCAGTCGTCAGTTTCACATCCAGTCCGATTTCTTTCCACTGGTCCATGTAGTACTCGGCCATTGGCTGTGCCACTTCACCGCCGGACATTGAAGCAAATTTAATTTCCAGTTTCTCACCGTTCGGGTCTTCGCGCAGTCCGTCGCCGTCTGTGTCTTTGTAGCCGGCTTCGTCCAGCAATTTATTGGCTTTGTCGACATCTTGGTCAACATAGCCTTTAACTTCTTCTGCGTGGAAGTCGCCCAGTACTGGCGGCACCAATGTGTTGGCAGCTGTTCTCAAGCCATTGTAGAATTTATCGCCGATTGCTTTGTTGTCGATTGCATAGGCCATTGCCTGACGCAGGGATTTGTTAGCCATCTTGGATTCAGGGTCGTACGCAACACGTTTTGCTTTAGTGTCCCATTTACCAAGTTTAAAGCCGATATATGTGTACGCCAACTCGCCGCGGCCCAACAGTTCATAGCCCTCGATATCTTTATAAGCAGAGTAGTTGTCTGTCGGCATGGAAATAATCATGTCGTATTTTTTCGATTTCATTGCTTCAACGATGGAATCTGTCGGCGTTTGACGGATGATAATCTTGTCCAGTTTCGGTTTGCCTTGGTAGTAATACTCGTTCGGTGTATACTCCACTGCTTCGCCGCGGACAATCTTGCTCATCTTGTAAGGACCGAAAGTCACAATGTTTTTACGGACAGGGTCGCTGGACTCCATGTCTTTGACCGGCAGATCTTTGAAGATGTGCGCAGGCATTGCAAACTGCCAGATACCGCCGTCGCCGTCAGCCATTTCAAGACCTGGGTTGACTTCCTTAAATTCGATTTCCACTGTCTTGTCGTCGATTTTCTTGATTCCGGCAACGTCTTCTGTCTTGCCTTCGTGATACTCAGTCATTCCGACGATGTTCTCAAATTGTGCGCCGTAACGGACACCTGCATAGTCTTTATGACCAATAATCAAGTACGGCTGGATAATGTCTTCAGCTACGACCGGCTGGCCGTCCGACCACTTGGCATCCTTCACAAGCTGGATCGTACCTTTTTTAGCTTCTCTGTCCAGCTTGAATGTGGCAACACCACTGTCGTCAATCATAAAGTGCTCATCAAAGCCAAACAACGTTTCATGCGACACTTCCATAAAACGGCTGTCGTAAGCATCCTCGTTGAACGCCGGGTCAAACAGTCCTTGGAATGTCGTATCCATTGCCATGGCAGCTTCCAGTGTACCGCCTTCGATTGCTTCATCTTCGTTAGTGGTTTTAATCGGGAATTTGGAGATGTCGGCTGTCTCTGTTTCACCATTGCCAGAGCCGCCTTTTTCCTTTTTCCCGCCGCCGCCACCGCATGCAGCTAGCGTCAATGAGGCAATCACTCCCATTGTCGCCAGACCAATCAATTTTCTTTTCTTCATTTCTTTTCCCCCTTATCCTAATCTTTGTCTTGCGTCTGCAGAACGTTTAAACGCCTGACCAACATAATTTATACTTAACATCAACACTAGAATCAGTATTGATGCTGGTACCCAAATCCATGTTTTTTCTGACAGCACCACACCGTTTGAGGCAAAACCGATAAGCGTTCCTAAACTCGGGGTCGTTGGCGGCAAACCAAAGCCCAAGTAGGAGAGTGTGGTTTCGATGCCGATATTCGCAGCAAAATTCATGGTTAAATTAGTGATGATCAGCGAGCTTAAATTCGGCATCAGTTCAAAAAACATAATCTTAAAATCATTTGTGCCCAAGGTTTTGGATGCGCTGATGTAATCGCGGCGCACTTCAGACAAAGTTTTCCCTCTGAAAAGACGCGCCTTGGCAACCCAGTAAAAAGCACTCATAATTGCAACGAATGAAAAGACATTGTAATTCGAAACAATCGTGACAAACACAATAATAATCATCTGAATCGGCAAAATCATGACAAAATCCACCACGCGCATCACAATGATGTCAACGATACCGCCAAAATAACCGGAGAGAACTCCCAGTCCGACCCCGACGATGGAGGTGATGATGGTGACGGAAAAACCAATCAAGATGGAGTTCCGCGCCCCGATAATCAACTGTCCGTAGACATCACGTCCGCCTTCATCAGCGCCCAGCAGAAAACCGTTGCCGGGTGGCGCATATTTATCCAGAATGCTGACTTTCATTACAGCCTGCTGGTCCAAAAGCATCGCAGCGATAAACACAAACAGCAGCACGCCGACTAAAACAACCAATGAAACCATGGCGATTTTATCTTTTTTAAACTCCCGCGCAATCATCCGAAAACCTGTCGGCGGGATACTTACTTGTTCTAAAGCTTGTTCTTTTTCTTTAGTCATTTCTGTTTTCTCCTTCCTTTATATCAGGTTTTATTGAATACGAATTCTCGGGTCAACAATACTCATGACAATATCGGAAATCAGGTTCCCGACAACTGTCACCACACCGAGAATCAGCACCAACGCGGTAATCACTGAATAGTCACGACCGTTGATGGCATCAATAAACAACTTCCCGATACCAGGATAGGCAAATGTTTGTTCAATAACGACTGAACCGCTGATCAAAGCGGTGATTTCATAACTCAGCTGAGCGGCAATCGGCAACGACGCATTCCGGAAAATGTGCCGGGTAAAGACCTTACCTGTCGGCACCCCTTTGGAACGTGCCGTTCTGACAAAGTCCATCTGTTTGGCATCAATGACTTCGTTCCGCAAATACTGGATGGTCACTGCCGTCCCCAGAAGCGCCTGGGAAACGGCCGGCAGTATCATGTGATGCAGCCGGTCCAGAAAATACGCAAATGTGCCTTTGGTCACGCCGCTGGATACTGAGCCCGCGGTCGGGAACCAGTCCAGCCGGTAGCCGAATACAAACAGCATAATCAGTGCAAAGATAAAGAGCGGCACAGCAAAACTGAAGAAATTGTAAACAACAACCGCTTTGTCAAACAGCGAGTTTTGATAACGTCCGGAAAAAAGCCCCAGCGGCAACGCAATCAAATACGTCAGGATAACTGTCAAAAGCGACAGCCAGATCGTATTGCCGACACGCTGACCGATGATGTCTGTCACCGGTAGTTTGTACAGGAAGCTCCGGCCGAAATCGCCCTGGAGCGCATTACCGACCCAGCGGGCATACTGTTCGTACCACGGGTCGTTCAATCCGGCCTGTTCCCTTAACCGGTCAATAACTTCCTGACTCTGGTTGGGGTTAATCAGCCCGGTAAACGGATCGCCCGGCATCGCTTGGGCAATCAGGAAAATAAACAGACTCAAAATGATGATTTGCGGAATCATCAGCAGCACACGTCGCAGTATCGTCTTCCACATAATTATGCGCCCCCTCTTTCTACATGTTTCACAGCGGCTTGATGTGTCGGACTGACTGTCTGCAAGTCATAGACACGGCCATTGTCATCGTAATACTGGCTGTGAAGGTTTTGGTACTCTTGTTCAACGGCGCGGCGTTCAGCCTTGTGCGCCTCCCGGTTGTCCACATCGATTCTCGGGATAGCCGACAACAGCCGTTTTGTGTAGATATGCTGGGGGTTGGAATAGATATCCTCCCGTGTGCCGATTTCAACAAACCGGCCTTTGTTCATAATCGCAATGTTGTCGCACATGTGTTTGACAACGCCCAAATCATGGGAAATAAATAAATAGCTCAGGTTATATTCTTCCTGTATCCGTTTCATAAAGTTCAGCACTTGCGCCTGTACAGACAAGTCCAGCGCCGAAACAGGTTCGTCTGCCACAATCAGCTTCGGATTAGTTGCTACCGCTCGAGCAACACCTATACGCTGCCTCTGACCGCCGGAAAACTCATGTGGATATTTGTACAACGCATCGGAAGGCATGCCAACGGTATCGAGCAAGCTTTGAACCTTTTTCTTTTCTTCCTGAACAGATAAACGTTCAAAGTTGCGTATCGGTTCCGCAATGATATCAATAACCCGCTTCTTTGGATTTAAACTTGACATTGAATCCTGAAAAATCATCTGAACTTCTTTGTTGTAGTTCATTTTTTTACGGGCATTTTTCGCCGTGACATCGGTACCTTCAAAAACGATTTGCCCGGACGTCACTTTTTCCAAACCGACGATGGATTTCCCGATAGTCGATTTGCCGGAGCCCGATTCGCCCACCAAGCCATATGTCGTGCCTGGTTCGATGATAAAGTCTACACCATCCACCGCATACACATAGTCGACAATTTTATTAAAGAAGCCGCCGCGTATCGGATAATGTACTTTTAAGTCTTTAATTTCTAATAATCCCATTACGCTTCTCCTTCTTCATTTCTAAAATGAAAATGTTTGTAGCACGTACAGCGGACAAAATGTTCCGGTTCCACTTCATGCAGTGTCGGATTTTCTTCATGTGCCTCGGCCGGTATCCAGTCGATCCGCGGTGCAAAACGGCAGCCTTCACGCACCATGTTCTTTAATGACGGCACGACCCCTTCAATGACGTGCAGTTCGGCATCATGCGAATCTTCTTGCGGAATAGAGTTCAGCAAGGAACGCGTGTAAGGATGCTGCGGATTGTTGAAAAGCAAGTCGACAGGCGCCTGCTCAACGATTTGTCCGGCATACATGACGGCCACCCGGTCAGCGGTTTCTGCTACAACGCCCAAGTCATGCGTGATTAAAATAATGCCGGCTTCTGTCTCCTGCTGCAGCTCATTCAATAAATCCAGTATTTGTGCCTGAATCGTCACATCCAGTGCAGTGGTCGGTTCGTCGGCAATAATAATCGGCGGCTTGCACGAGATGGCAATTGCGATAATGACACGCTGGCGCATCCCTCCTGACAATTCATGCGGATACTGTTTTGCCACACGCTCCGGATAAGGCAGCCCCACCTGCTTCAATAATTCAAGGACACGTGCGTTGCGCTCCTTCTCTGTCAAATCAGTGTGATAAGACAAACTTTCTGCTATTTGGTCGCCGATTCTCATCAACGGGTTGAGCGAGGCCAACGGATCCTGAAAGACCATCCCTATATCATTTCCACGGATTTTGTTATACAGCGTTTCGCTCAAACCGACTAAATTCAAATCGTTATATATGATGTCACCGGTAATTCGCGTATAATTGAGATCATGGAGACCCATAATTGTCGTAGCCAGTGTGCTTTTCCCACAGCCGGACTCGCCGACGATAGCCAAAATTTCATTTTTGTCCAGCGTGATGGACACATCGTCCACCGCATCGTAATAGTCGTCTTTGATGCGAAATCCTGTGTGCAAATTGCGCACATCTAATAGCTTATTGTCATCAAACAATAGAATTCCCCTTTCCTGATTTTTTCCCGATAGTAATTCATTCAAATACTCCTACAATGCAATCAGGTGCTAATTAAAAATTAGTATGAAGCATCTTATAATTATATTAGAAATGACCCCCCTTTGCAATAGTTAGAACTATTTGTTCGGTTTTAACTATGCTAAAATATGTTCGTATTCTCATCAGAATTTCACAAATTCATCAACTTTTAATATACTTGTCTATATTTTAGCATAATGCGGCGATTTATTCACTGGTAAGCGCATACAATTGCGTTGGATTAAACACGCGCTTGAGAAAAAAACATAACAAAAAAATTTGGCAGAAAAAAAACAAGCCAGATATTGCGTATATATGTGCAATAACCAGCCTGCCTTAGATGGTGCTATATATGATATTATTGATGCGACAGTATGTAGTCTATTGCTGCGCCCACGGTGGCAATATTTTCCGCATCTTCATCTGAAATTTCCGTATCGAATTCATCTTCCAATTCCAGTACGAACTCCATAATACTGATTGAATCAGCACCCAAATCTTCTGCGATGTTCAGTTCATCAACAATTTTGTCTTCTTCGATATCAAAATGTTTTAAAATGATTTCCCGGATTTTTCCTAATACTTCTTCTCTTGTCACGGTATACACCTCCCTGTTTGCTCATTATGTCATGTCAACTTATAGCCATTTTACTTTTTATCAGTTTGTTTGTCTATCCTTTTTTCACTATTTCGTGTCCGAAGATGTGCTTTGCGCATCAAAATATGTCACCAGTTTACCGACGACATCTGTCGACAGCATTGTGTGAATTTGTGAAATAGTATGGCTGACCGCTTCCGGTCCTGTCGAGCCGTGTGTTTTGACGACCGGCGCCTTCAACCCGAACAAGACTGCCCCGCCGTGGCTGGAGTAATCCAGTTTATTTTTCAGCTGTTTCAGGCTGTCCTTCAACATCAGGGCACCGACTTTCCCTTTCATGCCGCTGTCCATAATTGAGGACTTTAATAAATCCATCAGGGAAAGTGCCGTCCCTTCAACTGATTTCAACACGGCATTGCCGGTAAATCCATCTGTGACGACGACATCGGCGACGCCTTGGAACAAGTCGCGGGCTTCCACATTACCGATAAAGTGAATGCTTTTTTCAGCCGACAGTAACGCAAACGCATTTTTTGTCAGCTCGCTGCCCTTGGTTTCTTCCGTCCCGTTATTGAGCAGGCCGACCCGCGGGGTATCAATATGCCGCACGTTTTTCGCATAGAATGAGGCCAAAATGGCGTACTGGAGCAGATGTTCCGGTTTATTATCCGCATTCGCCCCCATATCGATAAAATCAAACCCGGCATCAGCCTCTCCTGTAAACACCGGCATGGTCGTCATCAATCCCGGACGTTCAATTTGTTTAATCCGGCCGACGATAAACAACCCGGCAGCTAATAAGGCACCTGTGTTGCCGGCGGAAAACACCGCATCGGCCCGGCCTTCCTTGACTGCCTGGGCGGCCAGTACCATCGACGCATTTTTTTTGCGCCGGATGGCTCGGACCGGCTCGTCGTCACTGGCTATTTTTTCATCTGTATGAATAATTTGAATGTTAGTTTCATCCGTTACGTATTGACGGATGGCCTGCTCGTCGCCGTACAGTTGAAACTCGATGTCGGTCAATTTTTTTTTGGCCAGCATCACACCTTCAACGATGGCTTGCGGCGCATAATCGCCGCCCATTGCATCTACAGCTATTTTCATACTAAACCTCCTCAATTCCCACTCATAGTGATAATGATAATAATAGCATATTAGTCTAAATATGTCTGTTGCTCTGCCAGCGAGGCGACAGCTTCGGCCAGCAGCCGGTTAGCGGGCTGCTTTTGCCAGTTCGTTTCCTGACAAAGCGTAAACGCCTCTTTGCGCGCTGTCTCAAGAATCACCGCATCTGCCATCATATCACCAACGCGAAATTCCGGCAACCCGGATTGTTTGCTGCCGAAGAAATCTCCCGGTCCGCGCATCTCCAAGTCCTTTTCGCTCAAGACAAACCCGTCGGTCGTCTCCGTCATGATGGTCATGCGTTCCTGACCTGTTTCGCCTTTTGGGTTAGCAACCAAGATACAATACGATGCCTTATCGCCGCGGCCGACCCGTCCTCGCAGCTGATGCAGTTGCGCTAACCCGAAACGGTCCGCATCCATGATCATCATGATGGTGGCGTTAGGCACATTGACGCCGACTTCTATGACTGTCGTGGACACCAGAACTTGTGTCTCATTGTCTTTAAAAGACTGCATCACCGCTTCTTTTTCCTGGGGTTTCATTTTGCCGTGGAGCAGGCTGACCGCAAACTCGGGAAGGAAAAACGCCCGCAAATGCTCATAAATCTCGGTCGCATTTTTGACATCCAATGCTTCTGATTCCTCAATCAAAGGACAGATGACATACGCCTGGCTTCCCTGCCTCAGTTCCTTGCGCATCCACTCCAGCACCGTATCAACTTGCTTCGGTCGAATCCAGCGGGTTTCCACAGGAATCCGGCCGGCCGGCAGTTCGTCGATAATCGACACGTCCATTTCCCCGTAAGCAGTGATTGCCAATGTCCGGGGAATCGGTGTTGCTGTCATAAAGAGGACGTCAGGGTTATCCCCCTTCTCCCGCAGTATCTTCCGCTGATTGACACCAAAGCGGTGCTGCTCGTCAGTAATAACCAGCCCCAAACGATGAAATAGCACGTCGGATTGAATCAGCGAATGCGTGCCGACGACCACGTTGATGCTGCCGTTCTCAAGTCCTGCCAAAATCTGCTTTTTTTCCGCTGCTTTGGTCGAACTGGTCAACAGCGCCGTCTGTACCTCAAATGGCTCAAACAGCTGTTGCAAGCTTTCCGCATGTTGTTCGGCCAATATTTCCGTCGGTACCATCAGCGCCCCTTGGTAGCCGGCCGTCACAGCTGCATAAAGACTGACGGCTGCAACGACTGTTTTGCCGCTGCCGACATCCCCTTGAAGCAGGCGGTGCATATGGTTCGGCCGCCTCATATCGCCGCAGATTTCATTGATGACCCGTTTCTGGGCTGCCGTCAGCTCAAAGGGCAGCTGGCGTGTAAATTGTTTCAATCGTTCCACATCATACAAGATGGCGTTGCCGAATGCGGTCGCAGTCTCTTCCTGCTTCAGCAAAGCCATCCGCAGTTGAAACAAAAAAAACTCCTCAAAAACCAGCCGGCGCCGGGCCAAACGGTTTTCATCATTGGTCTGGGGAAAGTGCATGGCAAACATCGCTTGCCCCTTCGGCATCAGCCGGTATTTTTCCAGCAGCCATTGCGGCAGATTTTCCTCAATGCCGGCGCCGTATTCAGCAAAAGCCTGACGAATCAAGTCCACCAGCGTACTTTGACGGACATGCTTATTGACATGGTAAATCGGGGCAAAATCGGACAGCTCTCCTTCTTTTGAGGCAATGATTTTCATCCCGGTCAGCGCCCGCCGCCGGGCATCCCACTTTCCAAAAACAGCGATGTCTTCGGACAAACTGATTTGTTTTTTCAAGAAAGGCTGATTGAAGAAGGTCACATTAACCACAGCCTGTTCAATCATCATCCGGAAAACCAGCCGGCTTTTCCGATAGCCGTAATGTGTCACAACAGCATCAGAAATGACCGTGCCTTTCAGAACAACTTTTTCCTGATCTTGAATTTCCAGTAAATTTTTCTCCTGAATATCGTCATACCGAAACGGGTAGTATGCCATGAGGTCCCCCACAGTCGTGATACCTAATGTCTGCAGTGCCGCCTGTCTTTTTTCCCCGACCCCTTTTAAGACGGTCACGGGATGATTCAACTGTGTCATAACGTCCTCCTTTCCTCTCAACAAACAAAGCCAAACTCAACATCAGTCTGGCTTTACATCTTTCATTATTCTACTGAAAAAAGATACGGATAAACCGGCTGGTCGCCCTGATAGATTTCAACTTCCAGGTCTTTCGACAGAGTCAACACGGCATCCCGCAATTTTTCGGCTTCGGCTTGCGAGCCTTCTTCTCCCACAAGGATGGTGACTATTTCACTGTCATCATTCAGCATCTCTTTGAGTGTGTTGAAGGACGACTCGAATCTGTCCGGCAGAGAGACAACTATTTTCCCGTCCACCATGCCGATGTAATCGTCTTTGCGGATTGCCATGCCGTCGATGGACGTGTCGCGGACCGCTGTGGTCACCTGTCCGCTGACGACATCAGCCAGCATGTCGCTCATTGCCGCTTTATTTTCTTCTAAGGACAGCTGGTCATTGAAGCCCAGCAGTGCGGTCATTCCTTGGGAAATCGTTTTGGACGGCACGACCGCTACCGGCACATCACTGACTTCTGCCGCTTGGTCAGCTGCCATAAAGATATTTTTGTTGTTCGGCAGAATAATGACCTGCTCCGCATGCACCGCCTCAATCGCCTTCACGATATCTTCTGTGCTCGGGTTCATCGTCTGTCCGCCGTTAATAAGATAGTTGGCGCCCATACTCCGGAATAATTCCTGTACACCTTCGCCCGCAGCAATCACAATCACACCGTAAGGGATGCGTTCTGCCGGCGCAGCTGAATCTTCTTTCTCGTCAGCTTCCAAAATAGTTTCGTGCTGCAGACGCATGTTGTCTACTTTCACTTTAATCAGCGAACCGAATTTCTGTCCGTAATTCATTACTTCGCCCGGATGTTCTGTATGGACGTGTACTTTGATGATTTCATCATCTGCAACCACTAAAAGGGAATCGCCCATTTTATCCAAATGATTTCTGAACGTGTCATAATCAAACTGGCTGTCGACTGTCGGACCATTGCCGATTTGGACCATGATTTCCGTACAGTAGCCGTAAGTGATATCTTCTGTTGCCAAGTGGCTCTGGACACTGCGGTGATGTTCCGCGTTAATCATCTCGTCCATTTGCGCCGGCGTCGGCTGGTACGCGTCACTTTCCACATCTTTTCCGGAGAGGGCTTCTAAAAACCCTTCGTAGATGTAAACCAGGCCTTGACCGCCGCTGTCGACGACACCGACTTCTTTCAAGACAGGCAGCATCTCCGGCGTCTTAGCCAGTGCTCTTTTCGCACCTTTCAACGCAGCCTCCATAACCGCTAGACAGTCATCAGAATCCTTGGCCTTGCGCTCACTGGCAATGGCCGCTCCGCGGGCAACCGTTAAAATCGTGCCCTCCACCGGCTTCATGACTGCTTTATATGCTGTTTCAACACCGTTGGCAAAGGCTGCCGACATATCCGCTGCAGTCAGCACGTCGACGTCCTTAATACGTTTGGAAAAACCCCGGAAAAGCTGTGATAGAATCACGCCTGAGTTGCCCCGTGCCCCCATCAGCAGTCCTTTGGAAAGAATCGCCGACAGCTCGCCGACTTTCTCTGAGCTGGCATCTCTCACAGCCTGCGCACCGCTGCTCATGGACAAATCCATGTTCGTTCCCGTATCTCCGTCCGGCACGGGAAACACATTCAAAGAGTTCACATATTCGGCATTTTGATTTAAACGATTTGCTCCGGCTTGTACCATCGCTTGAAATTGTCCACCGTTAATCGTTGTTACTTTCACTAATAATCCTCCTCATTGATTCAAAACTCACTTATTCAGGCAGTACGCGTACGCCCTGAACAAAGATATTAACGGAATTGGCCACAATCCCCAGCATGGTTTCGAGATTGTACTTGACTTTTTCCTGAACATTCCGGCTGACTTCCGAAATTTTCGTGCCGTAGCTGACAATGATGTACACATCCACTGCCACACCATTTTCCTCTTGACGAACAATGACACCGCGCGAATAGTTCTCTTTTCTTAATATGTCATTTAAATTATCTTTTATTTGGTTTTTACTCGCCATGCCGACAACGCCGTAAATATCCGTTGCAGCGCCGCCTACGACTGTGGCAATGACTTCATTCGCTATCTCAATGGTTCCTGCCTGTGTTTTAATTTTCACAGCCATATTTTTTGCCTCCTTATTAAAAGGGTCATAGTTACCCATTATCATTCCTAAGTTTATCATAGCGGCCGCGTTTATTAAAGAAAAATTCATCGGAACAGCTGTTTTTCATTGAAAATGATGAAAAATTTGGGGATTTTTATTGCATTGTCAAACGTAATATGATAGATTATTCTAGTATGGTTAGAAAACTATCTGAACCAATTCAAAGCAAAGGAGGAAGAAACATGGCAAAGGAATGTTATATAACTGGGCGTAAAGCAAGAAGCGGCAACTCACGTTCTCATGCGATGAATGCATCAAAACGTACTTGGAAAGCCAATCTGCAGAAAGTTCGTATTTTAGTAGACGGCAAACCTAAGAAAGTTTGGGTTTCAACTCGTGCTTTGAAATCAGGTAAAGTTGAACGCGTCTAATAAATTAAATGAATCAAAGAAGTTGATGCAAATGCATCAACTTCTTTTTTCGTTATCCCGTGATTGTATCACTGCCACAACACCGCTCTCAAAAGAAAACTCACTGCTGCCGACGACGAATTCATTGCTTGCCAGCGATGTCGGACGCACAAAATCTTTTTCTGACAGCCGGTACTTGGCCTGATGGATGCTGAGTTTGGTGACCGGCGTCAGACAAACAAACGCCAAGTAAGTCATCCCCGGCTCCTGCGTGATACGGTAGCGGCCGGGTGAATAGTAACGGATACTGTTCTGCATGTCGCGCATGACCAGCCGTTCCCGAACCGGCGCAAACCGTTCTTCCAGCGGCAGCCACAAATTGGACAGAAAATGGTCCAGCCGCCCACCCGTTGCGCCAATCAGGGTGATGTCCCCCGCCGGTGCTTTTTCCAGCGCCGTCAGCAAAGCCAGCTGGGTATCCGTATCGTCCTTTTCCGCTTGCGAATAATGGATTTCCGGTATCCTTTTTTCCAGATAGGCCAGCTCTGTCCGGTTAAGAGAATCGAAGTCCCCCACCGCCACTGATATCGGCAGCCCCTGCTCCAGCGCGTAAAAAGCGCCCCGGTCCACACCGATCCAAAGGGCAACATCCGACCCGAGCAATGCCAAGTCCGGCCAGCTGTCCGGACTCCCGCCCGCAATCAGGACTGTCCCGCCAGTCATTACTTGACAGCCTCTCTTAGTCTGTTTATCCGTTCCGCCACATTTTCCGAGTTATAAACATACGAACCCGCAACCAGCACATCCGCACCTGCTTCAACACACGCTGCCGCTGTATCATCAGCCACACCGCCATCGACTTCAATCTCGTATGTGTACTGGTGTTCACGGCGGAGCTCAGCCAGCTGTGTCACTTTTTTCAGACATTCTTTAATAAAGGACTGGCCGCCAAAGCCCGGATTGACCGTCATTATCAGCACCAAATCAGCCAGATGCAGCACCTCTTCAATAGCTGAAACCGGCGTGCCCGGATTGATGACGATACCTGCTTTAGCGCCTGCTTTTTTAATCATCTGCAGCGTCCGGTGCAAATGAACCGTGCTTTCCTGATGCACTGTGATGATGTCGGCGCCCGCCTGCGCAAAATCATCAATAAACCGTTCCGGCTCAACAATCATCAAGTGAACATCCAGTGTCAGTTCAGTAACCGGACGGATAGCTGAAACAATATTGGGTCCCAGCGTGATGTTTGGCACAAACTGGCCGTCCATCACATCAACATGGATGTAATCCGCTCCGGCCTGATCCACTTTCACAATATCCCGTTCCAAATTAGCGAAATCCGCACTCAAAATCGATGGTGCAATTTTAATCATGTGACATGCCTCCAAATTAATTATTTTTACGATACATTGGTTTTCTGTTTTCTATCTCATCTAAAAACTGTAAATAATTCGTATAACGCGACTCCAGAATCTGGCCGTCAGCCACTCTTTTTTTCACTTCACACTGCGGCTCATGGCGGTGACGGCATTCGCGAAATTTGCAATATGCGGATGCGTTGACAAACTCCGGAAACTGCTTGGATAAATCCGCAGCTTCAATTGCCAAAAACTCAATTGAACTGAATCCCGGCGTATCCGCTACCCAGCCGCCGAACAACGGCAGCAGCTCAACATGCCTTGTAGTGTGCCGGCCTCGGCCAAGTGCTTCGGATATTTCTCCCACAGCCAACTCCAAATCAGGCGAAAGCCGGTTCAGCAGTGTGGATTTTCCGGCACCGGACTGTCCCATGAAGACTGTTACCTGGTCAGCAAAAAAAGACGTCAGGCGGTCTTTTTCAAATTGGCTGGAAAACAGCACAGGATAGCCGATTTTTTCATAGGCCCGTCTCACCCCTGCCATTTCTTCCAGCTTGTCATCATCAAGCAGATCCATTTTTGTCAAGTAGATGATTGGGCTGATATGGTTGTATGACAGAGTCACCAGAAACCGGTCAAGCAGATTATAAGAAAAAGCCGGGTCGACACAGCTGGTCACTACTACCCCCTGGTCCACATTGGCGACCGGCGGCCGAATCAGTTCATTTTTCCGCGGCAGCACATCCAGTATGTACCCGTCTGTTGCACTAGTGCTTTCAAACGCAACGAAATCACCGACCAGCGGGGTAATGTTCCGCTTCCGAAAATTTCCCCGGGCTCTCGTCTGGTATATCTCACCGCCGCTGTAAACATAATAGAAGCCGCTGAGCGCCTTAATAATCTGTCCTTCTCCTTCTATCATAGAGTTCCTCCTTTCGTATCATGTTGCTGACGCTTTGCTACGTTTCATTGTAACACATTTTTAAACAAAAAAAGCGAGAGGAATGCCTCATGCACTCCTCTCAATTTTTTTATCCGGTTTTGTCATCATTGTGGTGTGTCGTTTGGCTCAGTCGTTTTGGTATCGGATGTCGGCGGCGTAGTGGTTTCCGAAGTTTCCGGCGCACTTGTCTCCGTCGTTTCCGGTGCTTTAGGTCCCGCCGAGAAAACAACGGTGACGGTATCGCCTTTCTGCACCGAAACGCCTCCGCCGGGCACACTGTATAACAGCTGGCCTTCGGCAATCGTTTCCGAATGCTCGGCAGCCCCTTCGACCATTGTCAAACCGACGCTTTGCAGGTAAGCCGCAACGCGCGACCGCGAATACCCGGTCATGTCCTCCAGCACAAAACTTTCCGGACCCTTGCTGACACTAAATGTAATTTGGCTTTTTTCCGGAGAGACTTCCGCATTTTCCCGGATACTCTGCTTCACGATCGTGTTCCGTTCAGCTGATTCGTCATACACTTCATCTGTCTTGATATTTTCTGATTTAAATCCCTGCTGTACAAGGTCGGATATGGCTTCATCCACATTCCACCCAGTGTAGTCTTTCATCTTGATATTTTTAGACCCGATACTGACAAACAGCGTGATGCGGGCATTTTCTTTGACCATGCTTTTAGCTGCCGGGTCGGTTTTGACAATCCGGCCTTCTTCAATCTCGTCACTGGCTATTTCTTCGATATTGGGGTCAACTTGCAGTTTGGCTTTTTCCAAAACTTCTATGGCTTCCGCCCGGGTCATGTCAGTGACATCCGGCACCCTGATTTCTTCCCGTCCTTGCGCCAGGAAGAACACCGCACCGATTACCGCCAGCGCCAGTACCGCAAAAATGATCATCTTCTTTTTCCGGCTTTTTTTCTTCTTCGGCGGCTTCTTGGCTGCCGCCTCAGCAGTCTCAGTCTGCGGCGGTTCAGCAGCAGCCGAAACGGCTTCCGGCTGAAGCGACGTGATTGCCCGGGTTTCATCGGTCATCACTGTGGGCACGAATCTTGGTTCATTAGCGCGTTCGGGATTAAGCGATGTGCGCAAATCGGCATACATCTCATCGACGGAAACATAGCGGTCAGCGATTTCCTTGGCCGTAGCGTGAAGCACCACATTTTCCAGCGGCTGAGGAATTGCCGGATTGTGGTCGCGTACAAACGGGATATCATTTTGGAAATGTTTCAGTGCGATGGATACAGCTGACTCCCCTTCAAACGGCACCTCGCCGATCAGCATCTCATACAGGATGATGCCCAGCGCATAAATATCGGATTGACGCGTTGCCATGCCGCCGCGTGCCTGTTCAGGCGACAAATAGTGGACCGAGCCCAACAACGTATTCGTCTGAGTGATGGAAGTTTCGGACAGTGCAATCGCAATCCCGAAATCGGTGATTTTCGCCACGCCGTTTTCATCCATCAAAATATTTTGCGGTTTCAAGTCGCGGTGAATAATCCGGTGCTGATGCGCAAGGGAGATGGCCGACAAGATTTGCCCCATGATGTCTACGACTTTTTCAAGCGGGATGGACGGATTCTCGTGAATATAATGCTTCAAGTCCGTGCCGCGCACATATTCCATCACGATATACTGCATGCCGTTTTCTTCGCCGACATCATACACGCCGACAATGTTCGGATGGACCAGTTCAGTAGCTGCCAATGCTTCCCGGCGGAACCGGCGGATGGCATCCTGATCATCCTGAAAATCAAACCGCAGCACTTTCACTGCGACTTCACGATTTAAAATCAAATCTTTTGCCAAATAAACATTTGCCATGCCGCCGCTGCCGACATTGCCAATAATCTCATAACGTTCATCAATTATTGTCCCAACAGTAATCATTCTGTTCCCTCCCCTGACGCAGGAGCAAATTCTATCAGTAAGACAGTGATATTATCCGAACCACCAGCTTCATTTGCTTCGTCAATTAATGTGCGGACACGATCATCCAACGGGGTCGTCTCCAAAACAATGTCTTTAATGTTATTATCACTCAGCATGTTAGTCAGGCCGTCAGAGCACAGCAGCACTTTATCACCGTCTGAGACCGCAACAAAAGAAATGTCGACTTCGACCTCTTCAGGCATGCCGACAGACCGGGTCAGCACGTTTCTTCTTGGATGTGTCGCAGCCATTTCGGCTGTGATCTCACCGGCTTTTACCAGCTCATTGACAAGCGAATGGTCTTCTGTCAGCTGGGAAATATGATTGTCCCGAATCAAGTACGCGCGGCTGTCGCCCACATGCGCCAGAATCAGTTCTTTTTCCAGCATAATCGCTGCAACAATCGTCGTGCCCATGCCAAATAAAGCCGGGTTATTGAGGCCTTTCTGAAAAATTGCCGTATTCTCTTTTTGGATGTACGTCAACAGCCAGTCAACAACCGCATCACGCTCAGAGAGCACTGTTTGTTCCCAGGATGCCCCCAGATTGGTCACCAGCAGGTTGCTGGCCGTATCGCCGGCCTGATGCCCGCCCATGCCGTCTGCGACAATCGCAAGAGAAACATCTTCTTGATTCAAAAAGATGCCGACCGTGTCCTGATTGTTTTTGCGTTTTCTGCCAATATTGGTCTGAAAGCTAATTTGCATACCTACACTCCTTCAGCGATTCAATCACGCTTTTCTCCTTAAACAGCTGATGAAAAAGCCGTCTGAATGATAATGATGAGGATATATTTTTAACAACTTACCATCCAAACTTCCAGCAGCCGCAGCGCCGGCGTCCACCGTTATCACGTCAAAATTCGGATGTGTTTCAATAAATTTACTGACAACTTCGTCATTTTCTTCTCTGGTCATCGTACACGTGCTATAGGTTATTATACCCCAAAGCTTGACCTTTGTGGAAACACTGTCTAATATTTCTAATTGAATTCGTTGTAAATTCATAAAGTCTTCAGGCTTCTTATTATACCTTAAATCCGGCTTGCGCCGCAACAGACCCAGACCTGAGCATGGTGCATCCACCAGAATCCGGTCGAACGACGCATCGGCAAACTGCTCGGCGGCATGCCGCGCATCCAGACGCAGCGCCCTGACACGGTCGGCAACATGAAGACGCCGGGCATTTTCTTCAATCAAAGCTACTTTATGCTCATGAATGTCCAGAGCCGTCACCAGACCGCCTTGCGCCGCATCCAGATACGCGGCAATGTGTGTCGTTTTGCCGCCGGGTGCTGCACAGGCATCCAGCACCTGATGATGTGGTTCAAGCTGCATCGCCGGGGCGACTAACATCGAACTTTCGTCCTGAATCGTCAGGGCGCCGGCTGCAAACAGGCGGCTGCCGGCGAGATGCCCCTTCTCGGCAATGATGCCGACAGGCGAGAGAGAACTTTTTTGGCAGATGATGCCTTCGTCTTCCAGCTGAGACAGCGCCTCGGAAACAGTCAGGCGGGTCGTGTCGACTCTGGCGCTGGCACTGCTCGGCACCAACAGCGACAAGCCCATGCTGCGCGTCGTCTCCTCTCCCAGCAGCTCTGTGAAGTATGCGACCAGCCAGACCGGCAGGCTCAGTTCAACCGATAAGCGTTCATGATTGTCTGCAATCGTGTCAAACGAAGGAACCCCCTGCCGCTGCACAGAACGCAGGACTCCGTTCACAAACTTGCCGATGCCGACATTTCCCTTTTGTTTCGCTATTTCTACCGCATCATGCAAAATGCTGTAGTCGGGGACACGGTCCAGATAGACCATCTGGTAAACAGACAAGCGCAGCAGCTGCCGCACCCAACTGTCCACCTTCTTCGCTTTTTGAAGGAAAGGCTCCAGATAAAAATCCAGTGTCAGCTGGCGGCTGAGCGTGCCGTAAACAATCTCGGTAAACAAACCGGCATCTTTGCCTGACAGGTGATGACCGGCTATCACGTCGTTAACGAGCAGGTTGGAGTACGCCTTTTGTTTGTCGACTTTTATCAGCAGCTCCAAAGCGGCATACCGCGGGTTGGCAGCCAGACGCCGCCTCTCCGGCTTTTTTTTACCCAACACGATCGCCTACTTTCAATTCCTTGCCGACGCCATTTAAAAAATCGACAGCAGTCAGCTGGCCTTTGCCGGCCGGTTGCAGACGATTGATTTGCAGGACAGTCCCGCCTCCTGCCGCAATCCGGAAATCCTGTTTCTTAGCAGCAATGATAGTCCCCGGTTCGGCGCCGGTCGTTTCGTCTGTCGGCGTGACATCCCACAGCTTCCAGCGCTGTCCGCGGTAAGTCGTAAACGCCACCGGCCACGGACGCAGTCCCCTGACATGATAATCAATCTGTTCAGCTGATTGCTGCCAATTGATTTGTTCCTGCTCTTTGGTGATATTCGGCGAAAAGCTGACCAGCTGTTCATCTTGCGGCACAGCTTCAGCCGACCCGTCAATGATTGCCGGCAATGTTTCAAGCAGCAGGTCGCGGCCTAAAAGACTCAGTTTGTCAAACATCGTGCCGACATCATCTGCTGCACCGATGGGCAGGCTTCTTTGGCTGAAAACCGGGCCGGCATCCATTTTTTTAACCATTCGCATTATCGTCACGCCGGTTTCGCTCTCTCCTGACATGATTGCATAGTGGACCGGCGCTCCGCCACGATACTTTGGCAATAATGACGCATGCACATTGACAGCCCCATAGACTGGTGCATGCAACAGCGCCTCCGGCAAAAACTGCCCGAAAGCTGCCGTCACGATGAGGTCAGGAGCTAGCGACAGCACTTCGGCCATTTCAGGAGAGCCGGATATTTTTTCAGGCTGCAGCACGGGGAGGCCATGCGCGAGCGCTGCCTGTTTGACTGGCGGCGGTGTCACGATTTTTTTCCTGCCGACTGGCCGGTCCGGCTGTGTGACAACAGCCAGCACATCATAGCCGGCCGCAACCAGCCCGTCCAAAATCGGCACTGAAAATTGGGGCGTACCCATAAACACAATACTAGTC
The DNA here is from genome assembly GCF_003987655.1 of Vagococcus acidifermentans. Classification (GTDB taxonomy): domain Bacteria; phylum Bacillota; class Bacilli; order Lactobacillales; family Vagococcaceae; genus Vagococcus_B; species Vagococcus_B acidifermentans. The sequence goes on from NZ_NGKC01000007.1 coordinate 108,614, forward strand.
ATCGTCATGTTCCTCCATATATTCCTCAAGTTCTTCCGGCGTCAATCGCCGAATCATGCGGTCAGTGAACAAACCGCCATCCAAATGCTCTATTTCGTGTTGAATAATCCGTGCGGCATAATCATGCGCAACCAGCTCATTTTCATAACCTTCCCTGTCCACATAACGGACAGCAATTTTGGCGGCACGCTTCACTGTGCCGAACACATCAGGAAAACTGAGACAGCCTTCCACATCAACTGCTTCACCTTCCTGCATGATGAGTTTTGGGTTAATCAGTTCAAGCGGTCCGCTCTCGTCATCCGTTTCAACAATCGCCACGCGCAAAGACTGGCCTACTTGCGGGGCCGCCAGCCCGACGCCGTCATAAGCCTGCATCGTTTCCTGCATATCATCCAGCAGCTGAATCACGGCGTTTGTTATTTCTGTCACTGCTGCCGCCCGCTTTGTCAGTATCTCGTCAGGGTACGTCACTATTGGTAAAATCATCATAAACTCCTTTAAATAAATTGTTGCGGTTCCACATCAATCGAGATGCGCAGACCCCGGCTGATTTCCCGCTGAGAGTCATTCAAAATCTGTTTCAGTCCGTCATGCAGCCGCGGCTCCTGTTTGTATTTAACCACGGTTTGGTACATATACCGTTTATTAACCCGGGCAACAGCTTTCGGTGTCGGCCCTAAAAGAATGGCCTGAGGCGATAAAAACTGTCTGAGCAGCACAACGATTTCATACATTTTTTTAGCCGCCGCAGCTTCTTCTTCGTGGCTGACTACCAGTTGGACCGTAAAATAATACGGCGGGTAGTTGCCGCGGTGGCGGATAAACATTTCCTTCTGATAAAACGCCTCATAGTCCTGTGTGCCGGCCAGCTGGACCGCGTAATGGTTCGGATTGAATGTTTGAATCAGCACTTCTCCCGGTTTTTCAGCTCTGCCGGCGCGGCCGCTGACCTGCGTCAGCAATTGAAATGTCCGTTCGCTGGCGCGAAAATCAGGCAAATTTAAAGCCGTATCCGCGTTCAACACCCCGACGAGCGTGACATTCGGGAAATCCAGCCCTTTGGCAATCATCTGGGTTCCCAGCAAAATATCCGCGTCGCCGTTGCCGAACTGTGCCAGCAGACGTTCGTGCGCCCCTTTCCTTCTGGTCGTATCGACATCCATCCGAATGATGCGGCTTTCCGGCAGCAGCTGGGCCAGCTCTTCTTGCACCTTTTGCGTACCGGTGCCATAGTAGCGTATTTTATCACTGCCGCAAATCGGACATTCTCTGGGAATCGGCTCCTCGTGTCCGCAATAATGGCACTTCATCTTTTTGGTATCCATATGAAGCGTCAAGGAAATATCGCAATTCGGACAAGGCAGGACATACCCGCAGTCCCGGCACATCACAAACGACGAATAGCCTCTGCGGTTCAGCATCAGGACACTTTGCTCCCCGCGTTCAAGCCGCTGGGAAAGTTTGTCCAGAAGCATCTGAGAAAAATTGCCGGTACGGCGCTGCTGGTATTCCTGTTTCATATCAATAATAGTGATGGACGGCAGCGAGGCCTCCGGGTTGGCACGCTCTTGCAGCTGCAACAGCTGGTACACATTTTTTTGCGCGCGGGCACGCGATTCCAAAGACGGCGTCGCACTGCCCAGAACAACCGGGCACTGATGATACTTGCCGCGCCAGATGGCCAAATCACGGGCGTGATAGCGGGGCGACTCGTCTTGTTTATAACTTGTTTCATGTTCCTCGTCAATGACAATCAGCCCGATGTTCGTCAGCGGCGCAAAAATAGCCGAGCGGGCACCAACGACGACCCGTGCTTCGTTCCGCTCGATTTTGCGCCACTCGTCGTATTTTTCCCCTTGCGACAGCCCGCTGTGCAAGACGGCTACATCCTGCCCGAAGCGTTCTTTGAAACGGGTCACTGTTTGAGGCGTCAAAGAGATTTCCGGCACAAGCATGACGGCTGTTTTGCCGCGAGCCAGAGCTTCGGCAATCCCCTGCAAGTAGACTTCCGTTTTGCCGCTGCCGGTAATTCCTTGCAGCAGAAACACACAGTGCTGATTAGCCGCCATCTTCTCCTTAATGGCATCGAGGGCTGACTGCTGTTCCGCATTTAACGGAAGCGGCAGGCTCTTTTTAAAAGTTTGGAAGCCGTACGGGTCGCGGTACACTTCTTTTTCAGTCAGTGTCAGCCAGCCGGCCGATTCAGCATCACGTATCGCCGGACGGCTGATGTCGTGCTCTTTCACTGCTTCATTGACAGTCATGCTGCCTGTCTTCAATGACAGCAGCAATGACAGCAGTTTTTTCTTTTGAACCGCATTTTTCCGTAACTTCTGCGCTTCTGCCTGTAAGTCCTCCGCTGACATGGACGGCTGCATCACTGTTATTTTTTTGACTTTGTTCTTCGTTTTGACTTCGTATTGAATATCCACTTTGCCGGCTTGCCTCAAAGCGATGACTTCCCGCAAATAAGGCGACGATACCACGTCCTCCCACGGCACTTCCGACAATCCCTGAAACACATCTTCTTTGATGTGTTCGGGCACCTCTTCATCTAAAAGGCACAATTTTTTCTGATAAGTCGAACGCATCACGCTCGGCAGCATCGTCTGCAGGCAAGTGATTTTAAATGAGAATGTCGTTTCTTTCATGTCATCTGCCAATAAAAGTAATTCATCGTTTAAAACTGGTGCTAAGTCCAGTACCGAGATAATCTTTTTCAGCGGCTGCGAAGCAGGAGTGTCAGTTTGACTTACCCCGACGACAAACCCTTGAATGTGGCGATTGCCATTGCCAAAAGGCACCTCCACGCGCATGCCTGTCTCCACCAATGTCAAAAGCTCTTCCGGAATCTCATAGCTGAACGGCTGATCTGTTTGTCTGGTCGGTACATCTACGATGACATGTGCAATGTGCTGCATTTCGCCACCACCTTTCGTTCTTTTTATTGTACTAAAATTCCCGGCATTTGTCTTTTTTGTTTTGTTCATAAAAATAGAACAAGCATGACTGCCTGCTCTATAATGTCTACATTTTACCTTCCATTTGAATGCGCTCTTCCAGTTCCTGCTGTTCCCGTCTTCTGGCTGCACGGCGCAACTCTTCTTGTCTCTTTAATAATGCCCGTTTCAATTCCGGATTCGGGTCAATCACCACATCGCCATTAGCGATTTCTTCAAGTGCCCGGCCGACATTTTTAAGTGAGGAAAATTTCTTTTCTTCAATCATCGGCTTGGCGCCGGCGTCCAGTTCATGGGCGCGCTTGCTGGCCAAAATCACTAGCGAATACTTTGAATCAATTCGTTCTAATAGATTGTCAATTGATGGATGTAACATCATTTATAGCCCCTTTATCATATTTTCGTATTTTTCTATCACGCGCGGCACTCGGTAGTGCTCGCTTTCAATAATTTTTTTTATGCGGTCAACGGCCAGCGAGACTTGGTCGTTGACGACTGCGTAATCGTAATGACGCATCATCTCGATTTCTGCCTTGGCTATTTCCATGCGCTCATTGATCACGGCCATATCATCTGTCCCTCTGCCGACAATCCGGGATTTCAGTTCGACCAAATCCGGCGGAGTCAGAAAGATGAAAACACCGTCCGGTACTTTTTCTTTCACTTTCATCGCGCCTTGAACTTCTATTTCAAGGAAAACGTCTTTTCCCTCTTCCAACGTTTTGTTCACATATTCAAGCGGTGTGCCGTAGTAATTGCCGACATATTCCGCATATTCCAGCATCTCTCCGGAAGCTATCAGTTGTTCAAATTCTTCCCTGGTGCGAAAAAAGTAATCCACTCCCTCTTGTTCGCCTGCCCTTTTTTGACGGGTCGTCATTGATACTGAATATTCGAAATCATTGTCATCACTTTCGAATAGTGCTTTACGTACAGTGCCTTTGCCTACTCCGGAAGGGCCGGACAGGACAATCAGTAATCCTTTCTGTGCTGACATGGTGTCTTCCTTTCACTTACAAGTTCTTAGATAGTTTATTACCTATTTTGCACTGTTTCTTATCTTTTTTCAAGTATTCCAGAAAAAAAAGCAAAATCTATTCGACATTCTGTATTTGTTCACGAATTTTTTCAAGGGTCGTTTTCATTTTGACAACCCGTTCTTTAATCGCAATCAGCGTTGTTTTGGAGCCGATTGTATTGATTTCCCGATTGATTTCCTGAATTAAAAAATCCATTTCTTTGCCGATCGGTTTATCCGAGCCGGTCATTTTGGCTAATGAAGCCAGATGAATGGCCAGACGATCCAGTTCTTCATGGATATCGCCTTTTTCAAGCATCAAGGTTACTTCAGTCAGAAGACGCACTTCATCCAGCTCGCCGCCTAACAAATCCGTCACTTTCTGGCGGAGCTTTTCCCCATACTCTGCTTCGAACTCAGCATGGTGCGCCCGCACTTCATCCGTATAAACACGCAACTGCTCCGCATAATCCACAATAAATTTGCGGATTTCTTCCCCTTCCGCCTGTCTGGAGTCATCAAGCTTTGCCAGTGCTTCGCCGCAAGCAGTCAGCACCGTCTGAAAAAAATCGTCCGTGGCGATTTGTTTGTCGACCACTTCAAAAAAGGTTTCCTGTTGAACGACACCGGACAGAAAATCAGCCACTGAAACAGGTGTGTCGCCGTAACGTTCTTCCTGTGCCCTCGTCAATTCATCAACGACTTTGTCCAGCAGCCGCCAGTGAATCTTAATGTCTTTAAAACTGTCCAAATCTTTCTGAATCGTGATGAAACAATCGATACGTCCGCGATTCACCGTCTTTTTAATCATCTTTTTCAGCGGCAGCTCCAGCTCATTGCACTCTCTGGGCATCCGCAGCTGCACATCCAAAAAACGGTGATTGACTGCCTTCATATCCACTTCAACTTGATAGGCATCCGTCACTTTTACGCTCTTGCCAAAACCGGTCATACTTTTCATCAGACAGGGTCTCCTTATCTACATTTTTTGCAGCGCTGTTTTCAGTGCCGCAAATTCTTCATTGCTCAACGTAGTGCCTTTGCCCATTTTTTCATGGTTCGGTGCCCAGTCCCGCAAATCAAATTTAGCCGGACGTCCGTTCCAGCTGACGAGATTGAGCTCTTTGCGCCAGCCCTTTGCATTTTCTGAAAGAACGGCTATTTCTTCTAAAATTTCATATGAAAAATCCTCTGCCATTATGTCTCATCCTCCTGATTGAGTAAAAATAATAAAAATAAAGCCCGGTAACTGTTTGCGATTGACATATCCATAAGCAGCGACAAGACATTGCCTTTGACTGACGACTCGTCTTCTGCCTGCAAAAACCTGCAATAGTCCAGAATCAGCTGTTTATCCGAAATCGGCAGCTGCTGTTTGATAAATTGCTGTGTCCACTCGGGAAGAGAGTACAGCATCTCGCCTTCAGTCGAATGCTCTTCTTGGTGGGAGCTGAGTTCGCTTGTCAGTTCCTCCAGCAGCGCCTGCAGTGTATAGACGCGTGTCGGGTCGATATCAAACAGCTGGGCACTTAATTCTAAAATGACCGTCACGACCGTTTCAGGAACGACCCGGCTGCCATATAGCTTGCGAAACGCGCGCAACGTGTCATCATGAAACAACCTGCTCTCCTTCAAAGGATAACGCGCGTCCAGAAATTTGACAAACGATTGCGTCAACTCTTGGCTCTCCTGCATGAAACGTGCCAAAGGAAACGTGTAGAATTTTCCGGCATACCGCTCAAATCGTTTCATGGTTTCGAAATAGCCCAGTTTCATGTTCCAGTCTGAACGCTTGCCGTCGAACAGCAGTACTGTCCCCAGACTCCACGGGCTTTCCAGCTGAATATACGAAATGTCCGGCGGCAGCCGTAGCGGCTTGGTCAGCCCCGGTCCTTTGACATTGACTTCAATGATTTCTGTCGCACCATGGGCCAGCAAAACATCTGTCGGGATATTATTCCGATAGCCGCCGTCAACATAATACTCGCCGTCCACTTTAGCGGCTGCCATGGCTGGGAAAAATGACGCCGAGGCAAGCAGCCACAAAGGCAAATCGCTCTCTTTAGTGTCGGCTAGGGAAATGACGGTTTCTTTCATATCCGGGATATGCGTTGTGACAATGAAAAAATCTTTGCCTGAGCGGCTGATTTTTTGCTGATCCATCATGTCTGCAATCAGCTGCTGCAAAGGGGCCGTACTGACACCGACGTTTCTGATAGCTGACACTGTCAGCTGCTGAATCGCTGAGACCAGTCCTTCCGGCGACAGTGCCTCAACACCCGCTTTTTTTTCGCTCGGAAACGAAAGAATCTGCTGCGTGTCGATGTCCTGCCACATCTTGACGGCCGCATCCAGCTCCCCTTGTAGTATCAGACCGCCGTTCAGCGCACCGACTGATGTGCCGCTGACCATTTCAAAGCTGATGCCCAGCTCCTCCAACGCGCGCCAAACTCCAATCTGATAAGCGCCTCTTGCGCCGCCCCCGCCGAGCACAAGACCGGTTCGGTAAGACAGCCGTGTGGCAAAACATCGGTAATTAGCCAGCTGCTCCTGCTGATACTGTCTTTGGGCAAAAAAATGATTGACGCGATTATCAATATCCCGAATACAAAACGAAAGCTGGGACAAACGGTAGTTTTTGGCCAGTAAACACAGTTCCCGCTCAAATACCGACAGGCGTGTCAGCGGATTGTCCGGCCGGTCCAGCACCAAGGCGTTCTTAACTTGCAGCAGACCGTCTTTCATTACCACATGGACCGCAGCCATGAGACGTTTATGTGCCGCATAGCCAAAAACGCGACTGTATTTATTCTGATGGTACAAGGCTTTTTTTAATTGCCCGCAAGACTGGCTGCGCGTCGCATAAAAAGGCAGCAATTGCAAACTTGTTTCAGCCATTTCAGCTAAAGCCGGCCAATCCGACGGGTATAATTTTTCGCAGTGCACCTGATTCCCTCCTCACTGAAAACCGATTGCTTCATGCGGATGACCACAATAAAAAACTGTCTATTTGATTTCTTTGTTTGACTAACAACCCATTCACTCGTATAATATTACTATGTGAGATTAAAGGAGGCGAAAAGAATGACCGACAAAGAGAAGACTGCTGCAGACTCAGAAAACAGCGTCAAACGCTTCACACAGTTTTTATCTCGTTCGTCACAGAAGTTCTTATCATCATTTTTAGATGACGACATCAAGCTGCAGGAACAGCGTGACACCATTACCCAGAAAATCAATTTGGCCGTCGCTCAAGGAAGCATCGTCGTCATTCAATATCGTACAGCCACTAATTCCCGACAACGTGCCGCTTTCGAGTCAATTGTCGGCCGGATTTACCGGCATCAGACCAATTCAGACTCGCTGGTCATAAAATTGCAGTCGACTAATCAGGTCCGGATGATTTCCGCCAAAAACATCAAGCGCATCACCCTGATTAATTCAAGTACACCTGATACATTATCAGCCAATCCGTAACGAAGCAACGCGCTTCGTTATTTTTTTTCCAAAATAATTTGCGCAACAGCCGTGGTATCGGTATGGGTAATGGAAACATGCGCCCGTCCGTCAAAGGGCGACTGCGAGACATACGGACTGCCGTTGTCGTGCTTGAGTATCTCAATATCTCTTAAAGTCACTTTGCCGATACCGGTGCCGTAAGCTTTGGAAAAAGCTTCTTTGCACGCAAATCTGCCGGCAAGAAATTCGGTTTGGCGCTTGTGGCTGCCTAATTGATCAAAGAGCAGCCGTTCCCGGGCTGTCAGTACCCGATTGATGAATTTGGGATTGCGGGTAATAATATCTGAAATGCGCACCAATTCCACCGCATCAATGCCGATGCCGTATATCATGGACAAATCCCCTCCTATTAACATGTCATTCCCATTATAATACAAAAAAAGCTAATATTAAAATTAGCTTTTTTTAAGTTACTTATTTTTTGAGCGAATCACAAAACCGCGCTTGTCGTTGCCGCCTGATTTTTTGTTGCCGGAACGGCTGCCTTTATTGTAACCGCCTTTGGACCGGCGATTGTCCCGGCCGCCACGGTAATTGCTGCGACGGTCGTAATTTCCGCGACTGCCTTTTTTAGCAGACGGAAGCGGCCGTTCAGGTGTAATTTTGACTGGCACCGCCGATGCATCATCTTTAGCGACTACCTTCACCAGCAAAGCGGCCAAATTCTCAGCCGTGTAGTTTTCAAGCAATTCACTTGCTGCGTCAATGTAATTTTCCAGACCATTTTGCTCCAGCAGCTCATCGATTTCTTTGACAGCTGTACCAATTTGTCCTTCAAAAGCTTCTTTTTTAGATGGTGGACGCAGTGGTGACATCCGTTTTTTCGTTAATTTTTCAATCACGTGCAAGTAGCCCATCTCGTTCGGCGTGACCAATGTGATGGACATGCCGTCCTTGCCCGCACGCCCTGTCCGGCCGATCCGGTGAACGTAGCTCTCAGGGTCTTGCGGAATATCGTAATTGTACACGTGGCTGACTCCGGAGATGTCCAATCCGCGGGCTGCCACATCGGTAGCAACCAAAATATCCAGTTTGCCTTCTTTAAATGCCCGAAGAACGCTCATGCGTTTTTGCTGGGACAAATCGCCGTGGATTCCTTCTGCTTTGTAGCCGCGTGATTCCAGACCTTTTGCCAGCTCATCCACCCGGCGTTTAGTCCGGCCGAAGACAATTGTCAGTTCCGGGCTTTGCACATCAAACAAACGTGTCATGATGTCAAATTTTTCAAATTCTTTGCAGCGGACGTAGTACTGGTCAATCAAGCTCGCTGTCATTTCCTTCGCCTTGATTCTGACATGTTCCGGTTCTTTCATAAACTGAACGCCAATCCGTTTGATACTGTCCGGCATAGTCGCAGAAAACAATAATGTTTGCCTTTCCTGCGGCACTTTGGAAATAATCAGTTCGATATCTTCCAAAAAGCCCATGTTCAGCATTTCATCTGCTTCGTCCAAAACGAGTGTTTCGATGGTTTCCAGTTTGAGCGTCCGGCGGTTGATATGGTCGATCAGCCGGCCCGGTGTCCCGACCACGATATGCGGACGGTCTTTCAAGCCTCTGATCTGACGGCCGATATCGGCACCGCCGTAAACGGCCTGCACACGAATCCGTTTGTTCTTTCCTAAACGATACAATTCTTCTTGAGTTTGAATCGCCAGTTCTCTCGTAGGCGCAATCACAAGTCCTTGCAAGACCCGCTTTTCCGCATCTATTTTCTGCAGCATCGGCAAGCCGAACGCTGCCGTTTTCCCTGTACCTGTCTGAGCCTGTCCGATAACATCCTTGCCTTCCAATGCCAATGGAATTGTTTCTTTCTGGACAGGTGTTGCTTCTTCAAACCCAACTTGTTTGACTGCGGTCAGTAATTCCTGCGCAAGTCCAAGTTCACTAAATTTCAAAAGGGTTCCTCCTAATTTTTCTTTGTATTTCATTTCCTAACGACGTACATCCGATTTATGTTATCATGTTTTCAAGAAATTTTCAATAATTTAATCCTGAATTAGAGCTGCGACGACCGCATTCAACCCCATTCCGTTGCTAGCCTTGAGAAAAACTGTGTCCGTCGGCTGCAAGTCTTGCCGTAAAGCAGCAATCAACTGTTCTTTCCCGGTTTCCGGAAAATAAGCCACTGCCCCCGGCGGAAATGCACCGTTAATCCGTTCGGCCAAATACGCCATGTGAGTACCAAATAAATAGACTTTGTCGATTTTATCCGGCTGCAGATGGTCGGCAATACTCTCATGAAGCGGTTGAGTCAGCTCGCCTAAATCGAGCATGTCGCCTAATACCGCCAGCTTACGCCCTGATGTTTCCAAATCTGAAAACGTATCAAGCACCAGCCGCATCGCTGTCGGATTCGCATTGTATACATCGCTCAATATAGCAGCTCCGTTAGCGGCAGTGAGCCATTCCGTCCGGTTCTTGGTCAGTTTGAATGCCACCAATCCCTGATAAATGTCAGCCTCTGTCACACCAAAATGCTGACCGATAATCAGTGCAATCAACGCGTTGTTCACATTATAACTGCCTAAAACCGGGATGACGTATGTTTTCGGCGACAATTCAGGCACAGCAAAAGCCGTCTGTTCTTTGTCTTCAGACAACACGCGGCTGCGATACACATCCTGCGAACCGCCAAACGTAATCACTTGTTGGGAACACGCTGCAACAAGAGGCGTCAAAAGCGGTTCATTACCGGGGACGACCAGCAAGCCGTCCGATTTCAAACCATCAGTGATTTCCATTTTTGCTTCCGCAATGCCTGCCCGTGAGCCCAAGTGTTCAATATGAGACTCGCCAATCATCGTAATGGCTGCCACATCAGGTTGGGCGATGCGGGAAAGCACACTGATTTCCCCTTTGTGGTCCATCCCCATCTCCAAGACCAGCATTTCGGTGTCGGCTGCCATGTGTAAAATCGTGTACGGAACGCCAATATGGTTGTTATAGTTGCCTTGTGTGTGATACGTGCGGTAGCGGGTGCCCAAGACAGACGCTGTCATATCCTTCGTCGTTGTTTTCCCGTTGCTGCCGGTGATTGCCACCACTTTTGGATTGACCTTTTGCAAATAATACGTTGACAGCTGCTGAAGCGCAAGCAGCGTATCCGGAACGAGCAAATGCGGGTAATCGCCTGTCAGCGGACGACTGGTCAGCGTCAAGACCGCTCCAGCTGCAAAGGCCTGCCCGATGAAGTCATGCCCGTCGCGCGTCCCCTGAAGCGGCACAAATAAACTGCCGGGCTGGATGCGTCGCGTGTCAAACTCTACTCCGGTCACTTGCACCTCGCCGTATGTCTGCCAGTCATTTGTCGCATGGACTGCTTCAGCAATTTCCTGTAGTGTTAACATAACATCTTCCTCTTTTCATACAATGAAGAAAGGCTGAACCTGATGTCCAGCCGACTTCTACTTTATGACTCTTACATTCTGCTTTTCTTCAAACCGCAGTTTAGCCAGCTGAATCAGTTCTTCCAGCAAATCGCCATAATTCAGCCCCATCTGCTTCCATAACAGCGGGTACATGCTGTAAGGCGTGAAGCCCGGCATCGTATTGACTTCATTTAAAAAGAGTTCGCCATTGCTGGTCAAGAAAAAGTCGCAGCGCGTCAAGCCGCAACCGTCCAGAGCAGCATAAGCTTTTTCTGCATATTCCCGGGCTTTTTTGTGCACGTCTTCGGAAACTTTTGCAGGAATCTGCAGTGACACCTGATTGTCGATATACTTCGATTCATAGTCGTAAAAAGCCACATCTTTGACAATTTCCCCTGCAAGAGTGGTGCGGATTTCTTCATTGCCGAGCACCGCAACTTCAATCTCGCGTGCGTCAATTCCCTGTTCAACGACGACGCGGTAGTCAAAACGAAAAGCTTCCTTAATAGCTGCAATCAGCTCATCACGGTCGGCGGCTTTGCTGATGCCGACACTTGAGCCCATATTGGCTGGTTTGACAAACATAGGATAAATCAGTGAGCCTTCACACTGATTGTAGATTTCTTCGGGATTCAGCTTCCAGCTCATTTTTGTCACGGGAACATAAGGCAGCTGCGGAATACTCACCTGCTGAAACACTTGTTTGGCCATGATTTTATCCATGCCGCATGCGCTGGCAAGCACACCGGCTCCTACATAGGGGACTTCGAGAATCTCAAATAACCCCTGAATCGTGCCATCCTCGCCATTTGGTCCATGAAGCACGGGAAACACAATGATGCCGTCTTCTTTGATTTCACATGGTGTGATTTTTTTGCCTTGACCATTTTTATCAATGTGCAGCTGATGCTCCTCGGCAGGCGCTTCAGCCAGCAATGGACCTTTCAACCAGTCACCTGACTGTGTGATATATATAAGCTGAACTTGATAATAATCATAATAAATGGCTTGCAAAATTGAAAATGCTGACAAGATAGATATATCATGCTCTGCACTCTTTCCACCATAGATAAGAGCTATTTTCATTATACCCCTCCTTTGTCTTCCGCATCTCATTATACTTTATTTTTTTTGAAAAAACCATGCCCTTATCAGCAAAAGAAATAACCTAAAGCTCGCTTTAGGTTATTATTTCAGCAAAATCCCAGTCCATTTCTTCTTTTTGCAGGTGCCATTTCTGTTCTTCGCTGTCATAAGTAATCGTGCAGGCCAGTTCCTGTCCGCCAAACGACTGCTTGTCCACATTCCGGAAATTATCTTCCACGATATACGCACGTATTTCAGATAAGGATGATTGCGATGTTATATTGACTAAATCAAAGGCTAAGCCGTCTTGCATACAGCCTTTCAGCTCACTGATAAGCGGCAGGGGGACGGGGCGTACGTCGATTTTTTTCCGGCTCAAAAAAGAGCGTCTGCGATTCAACCAGTGCGACATCTGCTGAGATAATTTTTCCGATATCAAACAAAAAAACTCATCAATGTGGCGGTAATAAATTTTACTGGTCGCATCGTCCAGACCCAAAAAAACAAAATCATTTTGGAGTTTATAAAAAAAAGGCGAATGAAGTGATTTCTTCATGTGGGAAAAGTACAATAACTCAGAAATTTCCAAAGCAGTCAACTGCTTCAATATTTCATATTCCTTGAAATCAATCCACTTTATATCGCTGTTGCTGCGGTTTTCTAATTTTAAAAAATAGCTGTTCACTTGATCTTCCCCGCGAACAACTTTCAAGCCTGTATGATTTTCATACTCTCCATCTGTTTCATTTGCATTCAATAACAGGATGTTTTTCGGGCGGTTTTGCGTTGAATGATTAAATTCAACGTGTGTAATACCTTTTGTCAAAACGGCATTACTCATTGTATCCAAATGGACATACAAATAATCTATCAACAGCTTTCCCCCCTTCCTATCTAAACTATAACATTTTTGGCGCGTGTTTTAATAGGACAAAGGACTGATTTTAACGTTAAGTTTGTGTTACATCATTTCATTAATACAACATTTTTGGAAATACATGTGTAACAATCGTTGAGCCGCATTTTAAATTTTTCTTTTTTTCAAGTAAATGTGTTATGATGACTGTAAAATAAATCAAGGAGGGATTGCTATAGCCTCGCACCAATCTCATAATCGCAGCAGCAGACAGCGTCCCAAAAAATCAGTGGCTGCAAGGGTGAAAAACGCCCTGTTCAATTTTATCATGTTTGTTTTTCTGTTAATCGGCTTGGCCCTGATTTTCAACGGCCAAATCAAAGATTTTATCGTGGGACGGACGACTGACAAACATGCTATCGCAGCAGTCAGTTCCAAAGACATTGAGCAAAATAATCAAAAGGCGGCTTCTTTCGATTTTGATGCAGTGGAGTCACTGGATCTTGAAACCATCGTAAAAGCCAGCAATTCAGATATCGGAATGGATGTCATCGGCGGGATTGCTATCCCAAGTGTCAACCTGAATCTGCCGATCTTCAAAGGACTCTCCAACTATGCACTTGCAGTCGGCGCCGGAACCATGAAAGAAGAACAAGTCATGGGCAAGGGAAATTACGCGTTGGCCAGCCATCATATGAACAACCCTGAGTTGTTGTTCTCTCCGCTGGTGGATGTCGATTTAGGTGCTGCCATTTTTATCACAGACTTGTCTTACGTGTACGAATATCGCATCGTTTATAAAGAATATGTGGCACCAACACGCATCGATGTGATTGAAGACCAAGACGACCGCCGGATGATTACACTGGTCACTTGCGACACGACCGGCGAAAACCGCCTCATTGTTCAAGGGGAATTGACCCGCATCGTTGCTAAGGACTATACGACCGATGCAATCAGTCAGGCATTTAACATGAAGAAAAACAATTAAAAACGTACCCGACAGCAAACGCGCGCTGTCGGGTACGTTTTAAAGATTAGGCAAATAAAAATTCCGGTTGTCCATCCCAAAGATCCGGTCGGTATATTCACCCGGCTGGACCTGCTTCAATGCCCCGAGCATCATCTGGATGGATGCATCCAAGTTATCAATGATATGCAGCACCTCTGCTTCCATAATCTTCGGACGCACAGGCGAGCCGTATTCCAGCTGCCCGTGGTGCGCCAGTATCACATGTTTCAGCACCAGTACTTCTTCATCCGACTCATCGATTTTCAGTTCCGTGCATGCTTTGGAAATCTCTTCATCAGCGATGACAATGTGGCCCAGCAGGTTGCCGGCCAGCGTATACTCAGTCGACATCGGACCTGACAGTTCGACTACTTTGCCTAAATCATGCAGTATAATCCCTGCGTATAACAATGACCGGTTCAGTTCAGGGTATTCGTCGCAAATGCCTCTGGCGAGATGCAGCATAGTGACTGTATGATAAGCCAGCCCTCCGGCGAATGCATGATGAAGGGTTTTAGCCGCCGGATAACTGAAGAAATCTTTCTGATACTTGCTCAGCAAATGTCTGACGATGCGCTGCCATTTAGCATTCGTAATATCAAAGAGCAGCTGGTTGATTTCTTCCGCCATATCGGCCGGTTTAACAGGCGCTCTCTCCATGTATAACGACGGTTCGCCCGGTTCACCCGGTTTTGCCAAACGCAGATGAAGAATCTTGACTTGAGGCATATTTTGATAAAGCTCTCGCTTGCCTCCTAAAAGCACCACCTTGCCGGCTGTAAACCGGGAAATCTCATCTTCGCCGGCATCCCAATACTTTCCGTCAATCGTGCCGGAAGTGTCTTGAAAGGTAAAAGCGATGAATTTTTTGCCGTTTCTGGCAGTTCTGACATCTGCTGTTTTTATCAGAGCAAATAGTTCAAATGTCTCGTCAACCGCAAGCTCTCTTAATTTTTTCACTCTTTTTCCTCCTCGTTCAATCTCAGTATCCGCCCGTCAGACTGTTCAAACAAGCGTTTCATTGCCATATCCGAAGACAAACAGATAATCTGAATCCTGCTGCTCAACTGTACCAGCAGCGAATGAAAGGCTTTTTTCCGGTCTTCATCAAAATGGAGCCAGCCGTCATCAATAATCATCGGTGACGGGTAATGGTCATGATGAAGGTGCACAAAGGCCAGCCGGAACGCAATATACAACTGGTCTTGAACACCTGTTGACAACTGCCTGATGCCAAAGGTCCGCTGCTGAGCATCCCGTACTGCCAGTTGCTGGCCGTCAATCAGCAGTTTATCATAGCGGGACAGCGTCAATGTGTTAAAAAAGCTGCCGGCCGTCGCCAGCAAAGCCGGCAGCTGTTGATCGGACAAATATTGAAACACATCTTGCGTCAGACGTTCGGCAAAACGATAACTCAACCAATCCCGGCTCAATTCTTCAGTGACATCCAACTGGCTTGCTTTCTTCTGGTACAGTTCATCCAGTGTGCCGTCTTGTTCAATCTGCCGCAGCGCGTAACCCACTTCATGATAAGCAGACTGTTCTTGTTTCACCTGCTCCCGGATACGGGCTGTTTTTTTATGGCAAGCGGCTATTTGCGCGGCAAGTTCCGCTGCTTCATAAGAAGTCTGAAAATCAAACAGACCATCAAGGATCAGCAGCAGTTCTTCACGGCGCCGCTGTTTGTCCTGCAGCTGCTGCTGTTCCTCCAGCCAAGCGGGAATATCTTCAAACCGCTTGATTTCCGCTTGCTTCATAACGAGGGACAAGTCATGTTCTTTTTCTGTCTTATTGCGTGCCAGACGGGAAAGCTGCTCGCGATTGTGGTCTTCCGCCGTACCTGCCAGTTTCGTCTGTTTAAGCTGCTGCTGTTCTTCTACAAATGATTTTACACGACCATAGGCGTCAAGTATAGGCAAATTAGCGATTTGGATCCATTTTTCCGCAAAGGATACAGCCAGCCGGCTTTGTTCCAGCTGTTGATTATTAGCTGTCAGCTGATTGGTCAGCGACTGCTGCTTGACTAATAACTGCTGCATGCGCGTGCGGCCCGGTAATTGTATGAGCCAGTCCCTCAAGGATGACTCTTGATTAAACCCGAACGTTTCAGCTAATTGGATTTTTTTCTGCTGCTGCGTCTGCTGCTCCCTCTCACATTCCTCTTGTTCCCGCTCCAGAACACGGTGCCTGTCTTGCAGCACATCCATTTGCGATAATTGGGTGCGGTATATTTCTTTTGCGGCCAGCTGGCGTTTGCCTGAACCTAGCAAGAAGCTGCCGAAACCGACGCCCGCCAAAACAATCGCAGCTGCCGCAAGCCACAGTTGTGCCGTCAACACTCCAACGGCCGCCAGCACAATAACCAAGACACCTGCTAAAACGACTGCCGGATAAGGCAATGGCAGCTTACCCAATTTCTTTTCAGTGTCTGCCAGTTGTTGTTCAAGTTGGGCGATGTCGGACAGCTGTGTTTCTTTTTCCCGCTGAATCGCCGCCAAGCGCTGGGACACCCGCTCCTCTTCCCCGGAAAGATGTTGGATTGCCTGTTCGTCATGAACGGACAGAGGCGTCGGGTCAGCTGTCTCATCAATCTGGTAACGTGCTGCCAAATCAGCCATTTCACGAGCCGTTTCTTGCAGCTGCTCCTCTAAATGTGCTTGATACAGCGACAACTTCTCAACATGAGGCACAGATGCCGCAAGCTGTTCAAATTGCGCTTCATGCGCCAGATAAAACGAGAAGGCGCCCGATTGGGATAGATCGGTCTGCTGCATCTGCTCATGCAGCAAGCGCTGTTCTTCAGCTTGCAAATACTGCCAGTCTCGATACAAACGTTCCACTGCCTCTCTTTCCGCTTCATAGACAACGGCTGTGTCCAGCTGGCGCGAGATTGCCCGGTATTCCTGAAACAACGGCCAGTGCTGCTGTTGTTTTTCTTTCTGAGCCAGCTCATCAGCCAATAAATCTGCTGCCTCAGCCAACCGCTCCAGCTGCTGATGATGCTGCGCTTTTCTTTCAAGCAGCAGCTGATAATCTTGAATTTGCGCTTCCTTGACACTGATTTGCGCCTCCAGCTCAGCCAGCCGGCTCAACTCTTGATTCAGCAGCGGCTTGCGGCCAGCCGGTTTGTAAATTTCCTGACGCTGTTTAAAAAAATCCGCTTCCGCCATCTCCAGCCGGCGCGTGCCGGTCAAACCGACAGACAGCAATGTTCTCTGCAATACTTCTTCATTAAGATGAACAACATCACCCAGCTGCTCCTGCTGAAAGCTGAAAACCTGGTCAAAAACAGTCTGTGTCAACGGCGCTAACAGCTGCTCGAGAAAATCATCGCCGACAATACGCTGGTCGCCCAGGTAAACAACACTTTTCCCGTTGTTTTTCTCCCGGACACGCTCAATGATTAGCTCGCCGTGAACAGCATGGCGGCATGTCAGCCGGCCGCCGAACAACACACCTGCTGCCGGTGTGAAGTCGCGTATCTTATCGCGTTTCTTAGGGAAGCCGAATAGCATCGCACGTATAAAATGATACAGAGTAGACTTGCCTGATTCATTGCTGCCGAAAACCAGCAGACAAGGAGTATCTATCTCAAAGTGCTGATTTTGCCATTTGCCAAACCCGTATATCTCTATCCTCGTGAGTCTCATCGTCATACCTCTTTTTTATCGGCTATTTTTTCTCTCAACAACTGAACGGCTTGCGCCAAACTCTCGGTCACTAACCGGCGGTCGATTTGCAAATTAGCTGCCAGTAACGGCTGCTGCATCAAATCTTTAGTCAGCTGCTGATACACTTCCTGTGTCGCATATCCACGGCTCAATTCATCAATCACTTCTTGCGTGATACCTGTCAACAGCAGCTCCTCTTCAGGCGCCTCCGTTTCAAGGGCAACCAACACCACTTGCTGCCGACTTTCCGAGAAAATTTCTTGTTTCAAAAAGGCCAAAAGTCCTTTTTTTTCTGCCAGTATAGTGGCCAGCCATTCTTGTTTTAACCCTTGAAGAGTTGCCGTGACAAACATTACTTTCCCCTCCGACAACCGGGCCAAACAACTGTCGATAATCGCCAGCAGCACATCGTTTTTACTTTCAGCAGATGATGTGTCGACCGGGACCTCAAGCCAGCCCGTCAGTGCGACATCTTGCCAGTCAAACACTGTCCGTTCCGGCGTTATATCGACTACAAGAACGCCTTTCGCTGCTGATTCTTTGCGCGTGCGTCCCTGGGGCGTACCGGGATAGACAATCGGCGGGGCGTCAGACAGAACCTGCGGTTGATGAATGTGCCCCAGTCCCCAATAATCATAGCCTTTGCTCTGCATTTCCCGGATGGCAAACGGTGCATACGGCTGCTCGTCACTCTGTTCGCCATGATAGAAGCCGATGTGGTAATCCGCCCCGCTGACACGCGGCGGAAATTGTGCCAGCTTGCCTTCCGCCAGCCAGCGTTCATCATAAGAGAAGCCGCTGATTGCTACTGTTTCTCCTGACCTAGTCGTCAACCGCTTGGTCGTTACCTCGGCACTGTCGAACAGCAGCACATTGTCCGGCCAGTCAAACCAGTAGCGGTCAGCAGTATAGTAATCATGATTGCCAAAAGACAGGACGACAGGAATACCAGCCTCTTTTAATCGTGTCAGTTGTTCCAGAAAAAAAGTCTGCACATGTATGGAAGAGAGCGATTGATGAAACGTATCGCCTGCGATGAGCAGAAAGTCGCACTGCTCATGTAAACAGCAATCGACGATGCGGCTGACCATCTGGTGATTCAATCTGTTTAATGTTTCATGGAACTGCTCCGGCAATCCGTAAACATGCGAAAAAGGCCGGTCCAAATGCAAGTCAGCTGTGTGTATAAATTTCATCCGCGTCATCCCCTTTTATCATATCTTCTACTTTACCATGTTCCGCTGCAAAAAGAAAAACGACAGGAAACATTCCGGCCGTTTTTCATAAACTATTTAATCATTTAACTGATATAATTCTTGCACAGGTTTCATAATGATGCGGTTCAAATCATTAATAATCAGACTGAACGCCTGCTCCTTCTGCATTAAATCATTGATCAACTCGGACGCCTGAACTTTTTCCGCCATTTCCTGAGCCGTCTTGGCATCTTCTTCAGAGAATTCTTCTCCCTGCATCTGTTTTGTCTGCAATTCCTGCTGCAGTTTTTGGAAATTTTTGAACAAGTCATAGGCCGTTTCATCTGACTTCACAGCATGAAATGCCGCTTCCAATGTTTTAAACTCATCTAACTGTCTGATTTCACGCTCAATCTGATTAGCGCTGTCGTAAATATTCACTGTCATACATTCGTCGTCCCCTCTTTAATTGTCATCTCTGCTATTGTACCATTCTTTAACAGACTTTCCCATAAATTATTGGCCGATGCGCTCGCGCAGTCCTCCCAGCAAATCAGAAAGAGAATCTTTCAGCACTTCTGCGCCTTCTTTTAGTTTACCGCCCAGTTTACCGGCATTTTCTTTCACATTATTACCGAATTCACCTAGTTTTTGTCTAAAGTCTTCTTCTGACTCGGTGGTCTGATTTTCCTGACTAGCATCCGCAACAGAAAACGGCGTGCCCGGCGATGCTGCCAAAATCCGCTGCGATTCGTCACGGAACAGCGTTGCTAAATTACTGCCGCTGCCGCCCGTCAAGTAGTGTGTCTCGCTGCTCTCGTCAAAACCGACCCACGTCGCAATGACAACGTCCGGAGTATAACCGATAATCCACTGGTCCTTTGATGCATCGTCCACGTTGACACTTTCAGTCGTTCCCGTTTTACCTGCCATCGTGTATCCGTACGGCTGCGCATCGACGCCTGTTCCCGAGCTGAACACGCCTTGCATCATGCTGGTCATTTCTTCCGCTACTTCAGGTGTCGTCACCCGCACAGATTTAGGTTTGTTTTCATAAACCACCGTGCCGGACGCATCCACGATTTTGGTAATATAATATGGTTCGATCCGTTCGCCTTGATTGGCAAACACACTGTACGCACTGGCCATTTTGAGCGGATTGGTGCCTTTGGTCAAGCCGCCTAAAGCCAGACCGTAATAGCGGTCCTTTTCATTTAAGGAAATGCCGAATTTTTCAACCTTTTTATAGCCCCGGTCCAAACCGATTTCATTCAGCAGCCAGACAGCCGGAGCGTTGAGACTTTGCGCCAGTGCTTGATACATAGGCGCCTGTCCGCTATAAGTCCGAGTATAGTTTTGCACATCATAAAATGACAGCGGCTCATCTTTCAGCATATCATTAGGTTCATAACCTGCTTCAAGTGCCGGTGTATAAACTGCCAGCGGCTTCAGAGTTGAGCCGGGTGACAGCGAAACAGTTGAATTAGTCGCCCGGTTCAAGCCCCGCGGCGTGTAATCACCCCGGCCGCCGACAACCGCCATGACTCCGCCTGTCGTCGGATTGATAGCAATCGACGCCCCTTGCACCTTCTCGCCGTCCTCGGCATTTGGAGGAAACAAACTGTCATTTTCAAACGACGTGTTCATTGCTTTCTGATAATTCTGGTCAAGCGTTGTATAAATCTTGTAGCCTTTGCTGACTAAATCTTCATCTTTGATACCGGCCTTGTGCTCCGCTTCATTGATGACATCATCAAAATAATAAGGAAACGTGTACGAATCATCCACATGATAAAAATCGTCTCTGACATACAACTCCTCTGATTTCAATTGGCCCGCTGTAGCTTCATCAAGTTTGCCGTTTGTCACCATCAAATCTAAAACAGTGTCCCGCCGGTCTTTGGCATTATCCAAATGGTCGATCGGATTATAAATACCAGGACCTTTCAGCATACCGGCAATGACCGCTGCTTCATCAATGGTGACATCTGCAGCACTTTTTCCAAAATACTTGTGCGACGCGTCCTCAACTCCCCACACACCGTTGGCAAAATAAGCATTATTCAAATACATTTCAAGAATCTCGTCCTTGGAATACTGCTTCTCAATTTCAATCGCAAGGAACAACTCCCGCGCTTTCCGGTCAAATGTCTGATCAAGAGTCAGATACGCATTTTTGGCCAGCTGCTGTGTGATGGTACTGCCGCCGCCGCCGCTGGTATTGCGGTTGATGACCATTCTGACCGCGGCCCGGGCAATCCCCCGCACATCAAACCCTTTATGTTCATAGAACCGTTTGTCTTCCGTCGAAATCACCGCATCTTTAATATGCTGGGATACTTGGTCAATCGTGACAAACGTGCCTTTTTGGCCATATTTAGACAGCGTGCCGGCCTCATCACCGTCTTTGTCATAAACTGTAGTGACCTGTTCAAGACCTGATTTCAGCGTGGATACATTCGTGCTCTTGGCAACATAAAACAAGTACATGCTAAAACCCAATATCGCGACCAGTGCGGTCAGCAGTATAATTTTATTGACATGATATTTCTTCCAAACGTGTCTGCGCCATTTTCTGAACCGATTCCAATACGGTTTCAGCCACGACCAGATTTTTTGGAAAGATGCTGATAATTTTGCTAATATCTGTTTGAAATCCATAGAAACTCCTTCTTTATCGCTTCTGGTTGACTATCATTTTATCATAAAAATGCTGGTAGCAAATAAGTCTAAAGACTCATTTAATCATAGTAGCATGAACTTATTAATAATTTATGATACAATTTTTAAGAATTTACAAAATTACTGTATTGGAGGCAAGTACTGGTGAAACTGACGATTACTCTTCCCAGCTCATTTCAAACCAAAGACATCCGGACTTTACTTGAGGAGGACTGGCTGATTCCCCGAAAAGTCCGCCATTTTTTACGTGTCAGGAAAAATGTCCAAGTAAACGGTTCGGCAAAACTTTTTCATGAAACAGTCACAGCTGGTGATGAAGTGACACTTTCATTTGAAGAAAATGACTATCCAGTGCCTGACATTGCCCTCGGCGATGCAGACAAAGCAGCCGTTTTGTTTGAAGATGACCACCTGATAATTGTCAATAAACCCCACGGCATAAAAACCCACCCCAATCAACCGGACGAAACCGACACACTGCTTAATCACATTGCTGCGTACTTGGCTCCCTCTGGCAGCAGCCCTTACGTCGTCCATCGCCTTGACAAAGAAACTAGCGGAGCCGTACTGTTCGCCAAAAATCCCGTTGTGCTCCCGCTGTTAGGCAGACGTTTGGAAAGAAAAGAAATCCAGCGTATTTATGAAGCGGAAGTTGCCGGCATCATTACGGAACCTGCCTTGACTATCACCAAAAAAATCGGACGGCACCGGCATGACCGCCGCAAACGGGTGGTTGATGAACAACACGGCAAACCGGCAGTTACCCACGTCACTGTGACTGACCGCTCACACCAAAGCACCTGGGTGAGGTGCCGGCTGGAAACAGGCCGGACACATCAAATCCGCGTCCATCTGCAAGCCATCGGCCATCCCGTCATCGGCGACCCGTTATATCAGCAAAACGCTCCCGCCAACCAGCGGCTGATGCTTCATGCCAGAGAACTGTCGCTGCAGCATCCGTTTACGCATGAACCCATTACCGTTCGGACGGCGCTCGGGCTGAAAGACATGCCCCGCCGGCAAGGCTGACCATTTTTAAGTGCCACTCAAAATTATCAGCCGGTCCTGCCGGCTTGGCAAGAAAAAAGGGAGTCAACACTCCCTTTTTCATTACGCCTCATTCAGAACAGCAGTCAGTTTGCTGGTATCGAGCCGGTCATACGCGCCAAAGAACGGTTGCAGTTCATGAAGCACTGCGCTGTTTTTGGTTTTCACATCATTTTCTGCTTGCAGTACCAGCAGCGGCTCATGCAAACTCATGCGCAGCAAATACCAGCCGGACCCGTATTCGCCGCGGACAGTGACACGGACGCCTTCTTCATTGTCGTCATCCATACTAAAATCTGCATGATCATCTGCAAACACAGCCATCTGCTGAATAACCTGCTCGCCATACGCACGATAGTCGCTTCCTGCAATCGGAAAACGGACTTCCTGTGTTTCAGCAGGCTGTTTTAAATCAGCAATCAAATCACTCAGCTGGCGTCCCTGTTTCTTCAATTTAGGCAGCAACATCAAAATTTTGGCAATCACATAAGCGCCGTCATCCAGAAAATAATTTTCTTTGAAAGCCGCATGTCCGCTCGTTTCGATAGCCAGCTGGGTATCCACACCCTGTTCATTCAAGGATATTGCTTTATTAATAACATTACGGTACCCGGATAAGTATCTGACCTGTTTGCCTCCCAATTGACTGATGAACGTCTTCAAGTGACTGGAAGTCGGCGAATTTGTGACAATCGCCGTCCCCGGATGTTCCTCCAGCACAATTGTTGCCAAGACGGCAATCAAATTATTGCGGTTCAGCGCTTCGCCGTTTCGGTCAACGACTGCGGCACGGTCGACATCAGTGTCAAAGATGACACCAAGGTCAGCCCCCTGTGTCAATACAGCACGTTGAATGCTGGCCATGGCTTCTTTATTGTCCGGGTTAGGAATATGATTGGGAAACGTGCCATCCGGTTCTAAAAATTGACTGCCTGTCGTATCGGCACCCAGCTCCTGCAACACTTTTTCCGCAAAAAAGCCGCCTGCGCCGTTTCCTGCATCCAATACAATATGAAAAGAAGCCAGCGGTTTTTCTTCTCCTGTAGCACGTTGAATCTTGCGCACCATATCTTGTGCATACACCGGTATGACATCCGCCGTTTGAACTTGCCCTACCACTGGCAGCGAACGGTCCAGCGGATAGCTGTGGGCTAAAATATAAGCGATATCCTCATGCTCCGCACCGCCTTTTCTGGAAAACAGTTTGATGCCGTTATAGTGGTAAGGAAGATGGCTGGCTGTAATCATGATACCTGCATCACAGTCAAATGACTCGAACTGTGTCGCCATGAACATCGCAGGGGTCGTTGCCATCCCTGTATCCAGCACTTCCACGGAATGTGTCAGGAATGTGTCAATCAGGGCTTGTTTTAATGTCGGGCCTGACAGCCGGCTGTCATGACCAACGGCGATTCGCAACTGCTGTCCGTCAGTTGCATGATGCTGCTGCAGCCAGTCTACAATGCCGTTGGCAATCGCTGAAGCCTCGACCGCTGTTAAGTTGGCGGCCGCCTCATCTGTAGAAATCGCTATCCCTCTGATGTCCGACCCATTTTGTAATGCCTGCAATTTATCCAAAAAAATCCCTCCTGAGTTAAATGATGTATTCTTGTAATTTATCGTGGATGATTCGGGCGTCTTCCACATCTTTTGAAATCAACACTATTGTATCAGTTCCAGCAAGTGTTGCAACAATTTCCGGGTAATTCAGCTCGTCCAGTTCTGCTGCCACCACATCCGCATTGCCCAGCAGTGTGTTCAAAATATTCATAAACTGGACTTGTGTGATATTGACCACCGCATCATGAAAGACTTCCCGCAGCCGGTCCTCTGTCGCTTCTTCCGGAGGAGAAAAAATCGCATATTTGACGCGCCCGTCTGTATCTCTCACCTTGATAATGTGCATTTCGCGAATATCTCTTGAAATCGTCGCTTGGGTCGTTTCCGCCCCTGCTTCTTTCAGCAAGTCGATTAACTCATCTTGTGTTTCGATATCATGTTTGGCAATTAATTGTTTAATGAGTGCCTGACGCTTTTTTTTATTCATAAAAGTGTCTCCCTTGTATTTTTATGCTTTGATTATACCAAAAAAGCCGGATACTTTTCGAATTTTCTTCTATCTGCCAGCCGTTTTATTCACTCTTAATAGAATTATCGGGAAAAATTTGCTATAATAGCAATGCATTTTGTAATTATATCATCTATATACAGATATTCGTACCGGGAGGAAAATCATGACTGAAAAAAAATTAGTTGCTGATGCTTTAACAGCCATCATCAGCGAACATATAAGTGAAGAAGACATCATCAGCTTACTGGAAAAACCAAAGACAGCCCAGCATGGCGACTTGGCTTTTCCTGCTTTTTCATTGGCAAAAGCGCTGCGCAAATCACCGCAGCTCATCGCGCAAGAGATTGCCGCAGACATCGCCAAAGACTCTTTTGAAACAGTCGAAGCAGTCGGCCCTTACGTCAATTTCTTCCTGAATAAAAGAAATGTCAGCACCCAAACATTGCATGACATCCTAACGCAGCAGGAACACTTCGGTGACGCAGACATCGGCGGCAAAAGAGCTGTGCCGATCGACATGTCATCGCCAAACATTGCCAAACCAATGTCAATGGGACATCTGCGTTCCACTGTCATCGGCAACTCTCTGTCTAAAATTCTGGAAAAAATCAACTACTCGCCTGTCAAAATCAATTACATCGGCGACTGGGGAACTCAATTCGGAAAACTCATTGTTGCCTATAAAAAATGGGGCAGCGAAGAAGCTGTCCGAAATAACCCGATTAAAGAATTACTGAGATTGTATGTAGATTTCCATGAAGAAGCAGAAACAGACCCCGCACTTGAAGATGAAGGCCGTGCATGGTTTAAAAAACTTGAAGACGGTGACGCAGAGGCGGTGTCTTTGTGGCAGTGGTTCAGAGAGGAATCACTGAAAGAATTTCAACGTGTTTACGATATGCTCGGTGTCTCCTTTGACTCTTACAATGGCGAATCTTTTTACAATGACAAGATGGCAGCCGTTGTCGAACTTTTATCTCAAAAAGGATTGTTGAAAGCCGACCAAGGTGCTGATATCGTTGATTTGGAAAAATATCAATTGAACCCTGCTCTGATCCGTAAATCCGACGGCGCCACCTTGTACATCACGCGGGACTTGGCATCAGCGATTTACCGGAAAGAAACGTACGACTTTGCCAGTGCGCTGTATGTCGTAGGAAACGAGCAGTCTGTCCACTTTAAACAATTAAAAGCCGTATTGCTGGAGATGGGCTTTGACTGGGCCAATGACATTCACCACATTCCATTTGGTCTGATAACCAAGGACGGAAAAAAACTGTCCACACGGAAAGGAAAAATCGTGCTGCTGGAAGAAGTGCTGAACGAAGCTATTTCTTCCGCCAAAGAACAGATTGAGGAAAAGAATCCGTCGCTGGCGGATAAGGAAACTGTGGCACACCAAGTAGGAGTCGGAGCCGTTATTTTCCACGATTTAAAAAATGACCGGCTGAACAACTTCGACTTCACATTGGAAGAAGTTGTCCGCTTTGAAGGCGAAACAGGCCCTTACGTCCAGTATACGCATGCCAGATCTGCAAGCATTTTACGAAAAGCCGGCTGGCAACCAGACAGCAGCCAGCGCTATTCTTTGGGAGACGCTGACAGCTGGGAAGTCATCAAACTGCTGCAAAACTTCCCGGAAACCGTGCTGCGGGCTGCTGAGAAATATGAGCCGTCGGTTATCGCCAAGCATGCCATTCAACTGGCACAAAGCTTCAATAAGTATTATGCGCATGTCAAAGTGCTGGCAGATGATCCGGAAAAAGAATCCCGCTTGGCATTGGTCTATGCTGTTAAAACCATTTTGAAAGAAGATTTGCGTCTGCTCGGGCTGGATGCGCCAGATGAAATGTAACAACGTATTCGCTACAGAAAAAACTCACTGTAACGGGGAAAAACCTGCTACAGTGAGTTTTTTGAGTGATACAGACGCTATTTTATCAACCGGTATATCGCATCTGCATAAATAATCGCTGCATTAATCAAATCATCGACTGCCATAAATTCATTCGCCTGGTGCATCGTATCGATGCTGTCCGGGAACATCGCACCATAAGCAACTCCCCGTTCAAGCAAGCGGCCAAAAGTGCCGCCGCCGATGACTTGCTCATAGCCTTTAAGGCCGGTATGCTCCTCATAGACACTCAACAATGTTTTGACTAACGGGTCTTCAGGAGAAACATAATGAGGCACTTTCGCACCGTTTTCCACGCTGACCCGCACAGTGTAATCAGCTAATTTTTCGACAATTCGCTGATGAATGACCGGCACATCAATGCCTTTTGGAAATCTGAAGTTCAGCGTGATGAAGTTGTCCGAGGCTCCGTCCTCAAATGAGAAAACTCCTGCATTCATTGTCAATTCACCCATAATATCATCCGCAATAGCGACATCTAGCTTGGCGCCGTCTGTATTATCATGAACATAACGAGCCGCAACAGCTAAATAATCCTTTGCAGAGCCGACAAATGCAAACTGGTTTAAAAATGTGGCTAAATAGG
Source organism: Vagococcus acidifermentans (assembly GCF_003987655.1). Classification (GTDB taxonomy): domain Bacteria; phylum Bacillota; class Bacilli; order Lactobacillales; family Vagococcaceae; genus Vagococcus_B; species Vagococcus_B acidifermentans. Next base: position 135,607 of record NZ_NGKC01000007.1, read on the forward strand.
TTCCGGCATTGGTTCCTTTAGCCGGCATTGCACCGTGGGCTGCTTTGCCTGTCAACGTAAGTTTCGCTACATCGCCTTCGAAAGTCACTTCTCCAGTCACCGGCTGCTTCGCCAAAAAGTCAGTGTAAGCTTGTTCAAACGCGGCCTGCTCACCTGCCAGTTTGACAGTTGCTTCTGCCAGTTCCGGCACCATGTTTGCTCTTAGTCCGGATTTGAAATGAAGCAGCTGATAATCACCCGAGTTGCCGCCGTCAAAGAGCAGCTGCATCGTGACATTTCCTTTTTCACCGTTGATAATCGGAAATTCAGCGTCTGGTGAAAACCCAAAATCAGGCGTCTCTTCCACAGCCAAATAATGGTCCATGCACTGCCAATCACTCTCTTCATCCGTCCCGATAATCAGCCGTGTTTTCTTTGAAACCGGCAGATTCAGTTCCTTGATGATTTTTAATGCATAGTAGGCTGCCATAGTCGGTCCTTTGTCATCACTGGAACCTCTGGCATATAAACGGCCGTCTTTGATGACCGGCTCAAACGGGTCTGTCTCCCAGCCCGGGCCAACAGGGACGACATCCACATGCCCGAAAATCCCCAGCATCTCATCGCCGTCGCCATACTCGATATGTCCCGCAATGTTGCCGACATTTTTAGTCGTGAAGCCATCACGTTCTCCAATTTCCAGAAATTTCAACAAGGCGTCCTTAGGTCCCGGACCGACCGGCGCGTCATCAGTCGCCTGATCATCCTCACGCACGCTAGGAATACGCAATAAATCAAATAAGTCTTTCAGCAAATCCTCTTTTCGAGCTTCGACTTCTTTTTTCCAGTCAATGGTCATTATGCAACCCCTCCATATTTAAATTACATACCCATCATACCACTTTTAAAGCGCAAGAAAAACAACTTGTACGGCAATCCGTTTATTTTATTTGATATAATGACAATAGCAAAGAATCAAAACGAGGTGAGCTCATGCAACACATTATCCCGCACAACATCCTTTCTCAAACGATAACCAAACGGCCCGCCGTCTCCCATAAAGGCACTTATGGCAGAGTCGCCTTAATCGGCGGCAATCAACAGTTCGGCGGCGCCATCATCCTCGCAAGCGAAGCCGCAGTAAATACTGGCGCCGGACTCGTCACCACCGTCACCGCTCCTGAAAACCATGCTTCGCTTCATGCCAGACTGCCAGAAGCCATGGTGGTTGACTGGACTGATTTGCCTGCCGTCAAAGAAATTGTCCGCCAAGCATCCGTCATTGTCATCGGACCCGGATTAGGGCTGGACAGCCAAAGTCTGGCACTGCTGAAATTGGTCTTCGCATCTGTGACAAGACAGCAAGTTTGTGTCGTCGACGGGTCAGCCATCACCCTAATGGCCGAACATGATGTGACAGTGCCGAACCACAGTGCCGCCTTCATTCTCACACCCCATAAAAAAGAATGGGAACGACTCAGCGGCATACCGGTTACCGAACAGAACGAAGAACGTAACCTTTTGGCTAAGGAAAAAATCCCTGCTGCCGTTGTGCTCAAAAAGCACCGCACAGAAATTTTCTTTGAGACAGATACATATTTGAACCCTATCGGCACACCGGCGATGGCGACAGGCGGTATGGGAGATACTTTAGCCGGTATCATTGCCGGCTTCACCGCACAGTTCCAGCCAAAAGACAAAGCTTTGTTAGCCGCCGTCTATCTACACAGTCTTTTAGGAGAACAGCTGGGCAAATCCCACTATGTCGCATTGCCGTCAAAACTCATCGGACTCATCAGCCGGACGATGAAACAATTTGAAACTTAGCAGTCAGAGACTACTCACTCCGACTGCTAAGTTTCAGTTGTTTTTAACGCCGATAATTCAGCTGCTGTCAGCGGACGGTATGCGCCATACGCCAGTTCGTCATCCAACAGCAAACTGCCCATTTTGACACGTTCCAGCTGTTCGACTTTGTTGCCGGTTGCTGCGACCATTCGCTTGACTTGATGGAACTTGCCTTCAACAAGCGTCAAAGCAATCGTACATTGCTTCTTTTCCTCATCAACGGAGGTAATCATCAGTTCCGCCGGCAAACATTTTTCCCCGCCGCTGATGATTATTCCTTCTTTAAATTGCCGGACATCTTTCTCTGTCATAATCCCTGATACAAGAGCCGTGTAGACTTTTTCAATGTGCTTTTTAGGAGACAATAATTCGTGTGCCAACTTCCCGTCATTCGTCAGTAACAGCAAACCTGTCGTATCCTTATCCAATCTGCCCACAGGAAAAATATCTTTACGAAAATCTTCTGTTTTCAACAAATCGACAACTGTTTTTTCCCGTTTGTCCTCAGTCGCTGAAATAACGCCTGCCGGCTTATTCAAAAGAAAATACACATTGGCCTGATAGCTGACAATCTCCTGACCGACCCGCACATTATCTCTATCCGGGTTCACTGAAAATTTACCGTCCTTCACAATTAACTCATTGACAGCTACCTGCCCTTTTTTTAATAATTGCTTAACTTCTTTCCGGCTGCCGAAACCGGAATGACTTAATAATTTATCTAACCGCATTCATTTTCCCCTTAATAAAGAAAGAACATCCAGAAGATGTTCTTAACTGATTTTCAACTTTCGACGAATGTGACTGACTTTATTCCCTAGAAGCTTGTCTGCCAGTCGGACTTTGAGGGATAAGAAGCCGTAGATGGCAACTCCCACTGCCACAACGAGCAAAATAATGATGAACGACTGAATTTTGCTTGCAGGCGATAAAAATAAATATAAAAACGACCGCATCAGCCAAGTACCGATAACCATCACGAGACTAAAAATGAAAATCAAAAGCGTCCTTCTGGCTGTCAGTGATAAGTTAAATCGAGTCAATGTATGAACTGACTTCAACATTAAATAGCAAGTAATCAAAAAACCGGCAGCCGACGATAACAACGGCCCGTAAACTTCAAATAAGCGAACAGCCGGGTATTGCAAAATGATTTTGACAGCAACACCGACACCTAAATAAAGGATAGCTTCACTATGTTTATACAAGCCTTGAAGAGTTGTTGAAATCAACATGAAAAAGCCCATTAACAACCCGACATAACTGGCTTCTATCAATACTTTGTATCCTAAAACATCATGACCATAAAACAACGTATTCATCGGTTCAGCCAGCACAATAAGGCCAAACGTCGCCGGAATCATAATAAAAAAGAATAATTGGATGTTTTCACTGACAAGTTTGGCCAGGCCTTTTTTGTTTTTCTCCGTAAAGGCGGCTGTAATCAGAGGCAAGCCTGTTGCCGCCAACGCTGTTGCCAGAGAGATGATAATCATGACCAGCTTATCCGGATTCGCACTGAACACACTGAACAAAGCTTCCAGCTGTTTGTCGGAATAATGTGTAAACCCGCTCATAAACCGCTCAAAGGTAAATTGGTCGACCAATTTAAAAATATTAATACCGGACCCGACAATAATGAACGGGATGGCTTCGATAATAATATCCTTCAACAGACTATTTTCTGATATTTCAATGTCATTGCTGCTGTTTTCAACCAGCTCATCCATCATCGGTTTTTGTTTGTAATAATACCAGCATAAAGCAGCGACCGCCACCACCGCACCAATAAATGCGGCAAAGGTTGACTGGGTCACAGCTTTGACATAATCGCCGCTGCTTACTTTCATGATGATAAATGTCGCCAAAAGCATGTAAAAAACGCGTGCAATTTGTTCGATGATTTGCGAAACAGCAGAAGGCATCATGTCATGGTACCCTTGGAAGAACCCGCGAATCACACTCATGCACGGAAAAATCAAGACCGCCCAGCTCAATGACCGCATCACGGGAATCAAATCCGCATTGCCGTCAGCCAAAACAGGTGCTGCAAAAAACATGATGCTTGCAAATAACACGCCGCAAATAGCCATCAACATCATCGACCGCTTGAACAGCCTCTTGCTGATACCATACTCATTCAACGAATTATAATGAGAAATTTGTTTGGCAACAGCACTGGGAATACCTGCCGTAGCAATCATCAAAAACAGCGCGTAAACATTGTAGCCTTTGTTAAACAAAGCGTTAGCAACCCTGCCATTTTCGCCCATCCACGCATACCAAGGTAATATATAAATTACCCCAATCAGACGTGAAATAACACTGCCGGAAGTCATCCAAATAGAACCGCGGACCATTTTTTCCTTCGTTTCAATATCTTTATCTTTAAATGAAATTTCCTGATTAGACATAGTTTCGCATCCAACTTTCTTCATCGATAATCCTTACCTAATTGTAAAGGTAAAATTGTAGATATGCAAACTCTTTTAGAAAAAACAGTCCGCAGAAAAATAGAACCATTAACCGGCAACAATATTCACTAGTTTGTTCGGTACCACGATTACTTTTCTAACCGTTTTACCAGCCAATTGCTCTTTTATCAGCTCGTGAGACAAGGCAATCTTTTCCAGTTCTGCTTTATCCGCATCACGCGGGACATCCTGCTTGGCGCGCACTTTGCCGTTAATTTGAAAGACGACTTCAACCGTATTATCCACCAGCAAGTCTTCTTCATAAGTCGGCCAGCTGACATAAGAAATCCCCTCTTTGCCGCCGAGTTTTTCCCAAAGTTCCTCACCCAGATGTGGGGTGACTGGCGCCAGCAACTGGACAAATCCTTTCATATATTCATACGGCAATGCATCCTGTTTATAGGCTTCATTGACAAATACCATCATTTGCGAAATAGCAGTGTTGAACTGCAGGTTTTCGTAATCTTCTGTAACTTTTTTCACCGTTTGATGGTACACTTTGGTCAATTTGCCATCATTATGCATAGTGATTCGGTCTCTCAGCCTGCCTTCTTCATCAATAAACAGACGCCACACCCGGTCTAGGAATTTGCGGCTGCCTTCCAATCCGTTGTCACTCCATGCAATAGATGCTTCCAACGGCCCCATAAACATTTCATACAGTCTCAGTGTATCAGCGCCATACTTCTCAACGACATGATCAGGATTCACAACATTTCCTTTGGACTTGGACATTTTTTCATTGTTTTCACCCAAAATCATCCCCTGATTAAACAGCTTTTGGAACGGCTCTTTTGTCGGGACGACTCCAATGTCGTATAAAAACTTGTGCCAGAAACGTACATACAGCAAATGAAGAACCGCATGTTCTGCGCCGCCGATATAAATATCAACCGGCAGCCACTGTTTCAGCTTGTCATAATCGGCAAGCTTGTTATCATTTTCCGGGTCAATAAAACGCAGGTAATACCAAGAGCTCCCTGCCCATTGCGGCATGGTGTTTGTTTCGCGCCGGCCTTTCTTGCCAGTCTTTTCATCTACTACATTCACCCACTCTGATATATTGGCCAGAGGGGATTCACCGGTCCCGCTCGGATGGATATCGGATGTTTTTGGCAGTCTCAGTGGCAGATCCTCTTCCGGTACAGTTGTCGTTGTTCCGTCTTCCCAATGAATGACAGGGATCGGTTCGCCCCAGTAGCGCTGACGGGAGAACAACCAATCACGCAATCGGTAACTGACTTCTTTCTTGCCGACGTGATGTTCTTCCAACCAGTTATTCATTGCTTCAATCGCATCTTCCTTATTCATACCATTCAGGAAATCAGAGTTGATATGCTGGCCATCTCCCGTAAAGGCTGCTTGCGTCACATCGCCGCCTTCCAAAACAGGAATAATATCCAGACCGAACGTTTTCGCAAATTCATAGTCCCGTTCATCATGGGCAGGAACTGCCATAATAGCCCCGGTACCATATGATGCCAGCACGTAATCGGCTATCCAAATCGGTATTTCTTTGCCATTGACCGGGTTAATCGCGTAAGCACCTGTAAAGACACCCGTCTTTTCCTTCGACAAATCCGTCCGGCTCAAATCAGATTTTTTAGACGCTGTATCAATATAGGACAGCACTTCATCCAGCTGTTCCGGTGTTGTGATTTCTTTAACTAAAGACAGCTCTGGTGCCAACACGGCATACGTTGCCCCGAACAATGTATCCGGTCTTGTGGTAAACACAGTAAACGTCTGTGAGTGGTTTTTTATGCTGAACGTTACATTTGCACCAACCGAGCGGCCAATCCAATTTCTTTGCATTTCTTTAATGCTATCCGGCCAGTCCACATCGTCCAGGTCATCCAGCAACCTGTCAGCGTATGCTGTGATTTTCAGCATCCACTGCTTCATCGGCAGGCGGACAACAGGAAAACCGCCGCGTTCCGATTTCCCGTCAATCACTTCTTCATTTGCCAGAACAGTCCCCAATGCTTCACACCAGTTCACTGCGACCTCCGCTTCATACGCCAGTCCTTTTTCGTATAGCTTAGTGAAGATCCATTGTGTCCATTTGTAATAAGCCGGGTCAGTCGTATTGATTTCTCTCTGCCAATCATAACTGAATCCCAATGAATTGATTTGGCGTTTAAATGTGGCAATGTTTTTTTCGGTAAATTCAGCCGGGTCATTTCCAGTATCCAGCGCATACTGCTCAGCCGGCAGGCCGAATGCGTCCCAGCCCATCGGATGCAGCACATTGTAGCCTTGACTGCGTTTCATCCGCGACACAATATCAGTTGCTGTATATCCTTCTGGATGGCCGACATGCAGCCCTTGTCCTGACGGGTAAGGAAACATATCCAAGGCGTAGAATTTCGGCTTGTCCGGTTCTTCACCTGTTTTAAATGTGTCGTTTTCCTGCCAGTATGCCTGCCATTTTTTTTCAATTGTTTTATGGTTAAAACTCATGTCCTTCTCTCCTCTATTTTATAAAGTAAAAACGTCCCATAAAAACAGAAAAATCTATTTTTATAGGACGTTCAATATAAACGTGGTACCACCTATTTTCATACTTCCCACAGAAAGTATCTCATCATGATAACGGATGAACTCCGGCAACTATGCAGAAACTCAAAGACGAGTTCAAAAGATTCTGTTACACGCTCACACCAGCCGCGCGCTCTCTGAAAACACTCCTCTTTCTACTACTTCTTTTCATCGTCCCATTTCACAATATCATACCAAAAATACGCAAGGTTTTCAAATGAACTGTATAATCTAAAACTGAAAAAAGAGGCTGTCATTAAGTTAACAGCCTCTTTGTATCTTTAAACTTTCAAACTTTGGCCCATATAAATAGTATCAGAAGACAAACCATTTAATGTTTTGATTTTTTGAGTGGTTGTGCCGTATTTTTTAGCCAGACCCCAAAGCGTGTCGCCGGAACTCACTTTGTGACTTCTGGATGCAACAACAGTGTTGCTGTTATTCCCGCTTCGTTTCACTGAGAGCTTCTGACCAACATAAATCAAGTCACTCTTCAAGCCGTTCCAGCTCTTCAAGTTGGCCACCGTCACACCATATTTGGCTGCGATACCGTAAAGTGTGTCACCGCTCTTCACTGCATAAGAAGCTGCACTTGTGTTGCTTCCAGAGCTGGTATTACTGACGGTTACGACGCTTTTGCCCTTGATTGACAAGCTTTGACCAACGTAAATCAAGTCACTCTTCAAACCGTTCCAGCTCTTCAAATTAGCCACCGTCACGCCATATCGGGAGGCGATGCCGGACAACGTGTCGCCACTTTTCACTTTGTAAGAGCCACTGGCTGTACTGCCGCTATTGCCGGAGCTGGTATTGCTGACAGTTACGACGCTTCTGCCCTTAATTGATAGGCTTTGACCGACATAAATCAAGTCACTCTTCAAACCGTTCCAGCTCTTCAAGTTGGCCACCGTCACGCCATATTTGGAGGCGATGCCGTAAAGCGTGTCGCCGCTTTTCACTTTATAATTGCCACTTGTGTTGCCTGTATTAGCAGAACTTGTGTTGCTGGTTGATGAACTGCTGCTGCCACCTTTGATTGTCAGTGTTTGACCAACAAATATCAAGTCGCTCTTCAAGCCGTTCCAGCTCTTCAAATTAGCCACCGTCACGCCATATCGGGAGGCAATACCGGACAACGTGTCGCCGCTTTTCACCTTGTAAGAGCCACTGGCTGTACTGCCGCTATTGCCGGAGCTGGTACTGCCGGTCGAACCAGTGTTATTGTTGCCGCCCTTGATTGCCAGTGTTTGACCAACAAATATCAAGTCGCTCTTCAAGCCGTTCCAGCTCTTCAAGTTAGCCACCGTCACGCCATATCTAGAGGCGATGCCGTAAAGCGTGTCGCCGCTTTTCACCTTGTAAGAACCGCTGGCTGTGCTGCCGCTATTGCCGGAGCTGGTACTGCCGGTCGAACCAGTGTTATTGTTGCCGCCCTTGATTGTCAGTGTTTGACCAACAAATATCAAGTCGCTCTTCAAACCGTTCCAGCTCTTCAAGTTAGCCACCGTCACGCCGTATCTGGAGGCAATACCAGATAACGTATCACCTCTTTTGACAGTATATGAACTGGTGTTTTTATCAACATTCGTCGTAGAGCCTGTACCAGTACCGATAAGCGAACCCGAATTATCAGTCGGCGGTGTCACAACACCTGTCGAAGGTGTGTCATATTGCGTCAAATTAAACTGCTGAATAATATTATTTAATTTAGTGCCGTAGTTAGGGTCAGTCGCATAGCGTCCGGTCAGCCACGCTGTTGCATCCCTGTATGAGTTAGTATTAGCCTTCCATGCCCCGGAGTAAAAATAATTGCCCGGAGAAAAAGAAGTTGTTTTCAATAAATTGGCATTGTCCTGAAACGACTCGCTGTAAGAAGGATATTTTCTGAAATCTGCGTTAATATACACATTCTTCCCATTAATCACTTCCCACGTTTTCATTCTCACCGACTGCCCATTATAAGAACCTTTGATACCAAACAAGTTATAATTTGGCGCACTTGATAATGTGCTAGTGCCATAGCCGCTTTCAAGACAAGCTTGTGCAATCATGACTGAAGCATACAGCCCATTTCTAGCAGCTACCTGCTGAGCATGGGACGCTGCCACTGAAACAAAGTGAGCCGGTGACTGAATCGTCAGTGGGGCACTTCTCAGTACTGGAGCAGAAAACGTCCGCAGTGTCGGAGCCGCAGCTTTACTTTTCGTCTCAGCTGATTCAGAAGTCTTTGTTTCAGAAGTTTCTTTCGCTTTTTCTGAACTTGAACTAGCCGGTTCAGTGGTCTCTGATGTTGTCGTATCAACAGACTCTGTCGTTTCTTGGGAAGATTCCTCGGATGTGCCGGTCTGGGCGGTTTCCGTGGATTCAGATGTTTCCAAAACAGCCTCGCTAGATGTTGAGGTTTCTGTTGCTTCAAGCTCTTCGACCGTGGTTTCAGTTTCTTTGTCGCTAGATGTTTCCGTCGTTTCGCTTTCCGTTGACACAGTATCCGTATCAGTGGTCTCTGTTCCTGATACAGTTATTGTTTGCGAAATAGTTTGTTCGTTCGACGTCAGAGAAACAGTTTGAACTGCTTGAGTCACATCATTTAATGCTGCAGCAAGCTTGAAGCTGGCTGTTCCTTGGTAGTCATTTGTTACATGGATTTCTAATTGCTTGCCGTCTTCACTCACGCTGACATGACCAATCACATCATGAGTGTCAGTTTCCAAGTCGACAGCTGCTTCCGTATTTAAAAAGCGCAGATTGTCAGATGCAGTCAACGGAAAAACGGCCTTTGCAGTGGCTGTCAATGACAGCTGCACTTCCACGTCAAACTGATCCGTACCGGATGGCACAGATTCTGGCAATTTTAGTGTATCAATCTGTAAGGCGTGAGCGTCTGCTTTCGTCTGCTGAGTTTCAGATGAATTCTGTAATTCCACCTCTGATTGCGAATGCGTTGTCGGTTCGCTGGCTGTACTCAATTCTTCTCCTGCCGGCAATTCATCTGCATTCACTTTGACAGAAAAAATCGGCAATACAACAGAAGACATCAGAAGAGAAACACTATATAAAGAAATTCGTTTTACGAAAGAAGAACTGGTTGATGACGGTTTGATTTTCGGTGTTTTTTCATTCATTTCGCAGTATTCTCCTTGTCTATTTCAATAACTAGTTTATTTTGTCAGTTTATTCAATTTAACCATGTCAACACAATAATATCAAGGCATTATCTACCCCAACAATTATTTGTAATCTAAAAGAAACATAGTAATATGACCTTAAACTGATCCCAATTCCAACGACTTAAAATCCCTCATACTTTAGCCCGATTTTCATCACAAGTCCTTGTGTATTGTTTTTTTTGCAGGTATATTAACCTTAAAGATAATACTTATTACTGTAGGGAAGTTTGGTGACAACAAATGAACAAAGAACATTTTTTTATCGAACTTAAAATTCATTTGCGGCAACTGCCTGAAGAAGAGCTTCAAGCTGTTTTAGATAAATATGAAGCTATTTTTGCGGAAAAACAGGAACTCGGCATGAAGGAAGTCGAAATCACAAAAGATTTGCCTTCACCAAAAGAAATTGCCAAAGATATTTTAAAAGAATTAAATTTAGATTATCAACCAGCTAACGAAGCCCATAACGGCTGGACGGAAATTTATGATGATGACATATTTTCAGATGCACGTCATTACCACGGAACTGACATCGATACGCGACCGCCTGATTCTGCGTTTGTCAGACTCATTCAAGTGATTGGGATTATTTTTTTGAATATTTTCTTGATGCTCTGGGTTATTTTCTGTTGGATTATGTTGTTATTCTGCGGATGGCTGACGACAGGGTTGTTGCTATTTAGTCCTGCGCTTGGCATTTTTTCGGTAATAACAGCTTTAGGCAGCTTTGGCTTGTTCCAGTTATCTCTAAGCATTCTATTTTGCGGATTTGGATTAATCGGGATTCTCATCATGAATCCTGTCACAAAAGCGTCATATCAGTTGATTAAATCATACTTTAAATGGAACTTACGCGTATTGAGAGGAGACAGAATCTAATGAAACGACGAACACTTGTCATTTTAGGGACTGCAGTTCTCCTTATCTTAACTGGAGCTGTCGGCAGCGGATATTACTATTTTCAATTAGAGAAGGAACGAGCAGCCAGAACTATTTATGAAACCTATCCGTCCGAAAAAGCAGATACGCTGAATCTGACTGTTGACGGCGCAGCTCATGTGGATATCAGGGTGTCCGATGATGATGACATTCATTTGACGCAAGAAGGAGCACTCGTTGAACAAAACGACTTCAAGAGGGAAGTTAAAACGAAAAATAATGAAACAAACGTTAAAATCACATACAGTGAACCCGCTTCTCAAACAAAAAAATTCTTTCATAATTTCAATCAATTCACTGACGAAACAATTCAGTTGCGTGTCCCGAAATCCTATCAAAAAATCGCGGTCAAAGGAGCAAACGTCTCTGTTTCTCTGAACACTATAACAGCTAAATCCATCGATATAGATTCAGAAAACGGTTCTGCCAGTTTATTTGATATCACAGCAGATGAACTCAAGTTTGCCAGTCACTCTGGAGACATCCGCATCGATGATGTGTTTCTTGAAAAAGATGCGCTGCTCGAAACCCGTTCAGGCAGTATTAATGTTGAAGGATTTGTGTTTAATACCGCACAATTCGTATCAAGCTCGGGTTATCTGTCGCTTTATGAATTAAAAACACAAGCGGCAACAGATGATAAAAAAGCGGCAGAGCAGATTACTATCAAAACAAGCTCGGGAGATATGTCGCTTGATACTGTTCAAGCAAACACACTTATTGAAAACGGCAGCGGTGAAATCGACATCAGGAATATTAAAGGAAAGCTGACTGCTAAAAATGATCATGGGGGCATCTCTATTGAGTCTGCTCAATTAACCGCTGATGCCTCACTGACAACAAAAAATGGGGACATTTATATCAGCCTTAGTGAAGACGGTTGGAAAAAATCACAATTCAGCGGTGAAACAAAGCTTGGAGACATCTATTTAGACGATGAGCCTCAGCGAAATCCTTACAAGAAGAGCGCTAGCGGCCCCAGCATATCGGCCACATCAAATACCGGCGACATCACCCTTTACACATATCGTTTTGAAGACTACGAAGATTAACCATTTCATGTTATAATTTGGAAGAACTCTTGTTTAGAGAGTTCTTCTTACTTTTTCAGGAGGATACAAATGGTTAAAAACAAATTATATTGGCAGTATGCCGCAAGCATCTGTCTGCTCTTTTTTGCTTTCATCGCCTATTTTGTTAAAGCAAACCCGGCTATACTGTCTGCTCTGGACCAACCGGTCAGCCAATTGATTCGCAGCAATATGTCAGTACCAGTGACGCAGTTTTTTCTATACATCACCAAATTTGGCAATACTGTGACTATTGGTATCTTAACCGCATTGACTGTCGCTATTTGCTACAAAAATCGGGCAGTCATTGAAGCGGTATGGGTTCTGATTAATTCTGCCTTAATCGCCGGTGCCGGCAATTACCTGATTAAACTCTTTTTCAACAGACCCAGACCAGAGCTCAGCCATCTGGTTCATGCACCCAACAGCAGTTTTCCAAGCGGACACGCAATGGGCAGTGTTTTATTTTACGGCACACTGATATTTTTGTTGCCGAAATTTATCAGCAATAACTCGCTGCGACGTGTTCTGCAATTAATTTTAGGTATGCTGATCGGTTTAATCAGCCTCAGTCGCATTTACTTGGGCGTACATTTCCCCACAGATATTCTCGGAGGTCTTCTCCTGGGATCAAGTTGGCTGCTGGCTACGTATCCAATTTATAAAAAACAAGCATTCATAAACCGATTTAAAGGACATCAAAAATGACATTATTAAAAGAAAAACACAGCAAGCGTTACTATACATGGAATGAGGCATTACAAAAAAATTTCGGTGCCAAGTTATCCAAAATACCAATTGACGGCGGATTTGACTGTCCGAATCGGGATGGCACTGTTGCTGTCGGAGGCTGTACATTTTGCAGTGTTTCCGGATCGGGAGATACTATCATCGCCCCATCAGCTCCTCTGCCAGTCCAATTTCAAAAACAAGTCCAAAAAATGCATCAAAAATGGCCTAATGCAAAAAAATATCTAGTCTATTTTCAAAATTTTACCAACACCCATGCCCCGGTTGACGTCATTCGACACCGATTTGAACAAGTATTGAATGAACCAGGTGTTGTTGGTCTGTCAGTCGGAACCCGACCGGACTGTCTGCCCGACGAGGTGGTGGATTATCTCGCCGAACTCAATCAGCGTTTTTACCTTTGGGTGGAACTGGGCCTGCAGACAACATTCGAAGAAACAAGTGATTTAATCAACCGTGCGCACGATTACTACACCTATTTAGAAGGGGTCGACAAATTACGCCGCCATAATATTAATGTCTGCACACATTTAATCAATGGTTTGCCTGGAGAAACGGCTGACATGATGCTCGAAAATGTTCGGCGAGTTGTTTTGGATTCTGATATCCAGGGCATCAAACTGCATCTGCTGCATCTGATGGAGCACACGCAAATGGTGAAAGATTACATGAATGGCAAACTAAAACTGCTCAGCCAAGACGATTATGTTTCTATTGTATGCAATCAGCTGGAAATCCTGCCACCCGAAATAATCATTCACCGGCTGACAGGAGATGCACCACGCGAAACAATCATTGGTCCTATGTGGAGCCTGAATAAATGGGAAGTGCTGAATCAAATAGACAAAGAACTCGCAAAAAGAAATACTTATCAAGGAATTTTCAACGCGCGAAATGCCTGATAGTGAAAGGAGAAAACATGCTGCGAACTGCTTTACAATATAGTCATCAATTACTTTCCGACTGCATAAACACCGGTGATTATGTGATTGACGCAACCATCGGCAATGGCAATGACACATTGTTTCTTGCTGAATTAGTCGGAGAGACAGGAAAAGTATACGGATTCGACATCCAACAAACGGCTGTCGATAAAACTGAAAAAAGATTACAACAAAACAACATGATACAACAAACCAGTCTGTCGCTGCTCAGTCATGAACACGTTGACCAAGTGATTCAACCTAAAACAGTAATTTCAGCAGCTGTGTTTAATTTAGGTTATTTGCCAAGAGGTGATAAATCAGTCACGACAAAACCGCAAACAACCATTACAGCTATTAAAAAAATATTGCCTCTTTTAAAATCAGGCGGCCGCATCGTGTTAGTTGTCTATGATGGTCATGCTGAAGGCAAGGTCGAAAAAGACGCACTGCTTTCTTTTGTTCGTCAGCTACCCCAAGAAGACTTTTCAGTACTTTACTATGCGTTTTTAAATCAACGGAATCATCCGCCGTCTGTTATCGCCATTGAAAAAAAGCCATCTCCCGTTGTATAAACGTGAGATGGCTCTTCAATTAGTCGATCAAACTTTTTCTAAGTACATCTGCTTTATCTGTTTTTTCCCAAGTAAACTCGTCATCTTCTCTGCCGAAATGGCCATACGTTGCCGTTTTTCTGAAAACCGGACGTCTCAAATCCAGCATCTCGATAATTCCCGACGGACGCAAATCGAAATGTTCACGAATGGCTCCAACAAGTTTGTCTTCAGATACCTTTCCGGTTCCAAACGTTTCAACGGCAATAGAAACCGGTTGTGCCACTCCTATAGCGTAGGCTAATTGAACTTCGCACTTCTCAGCTAAGCCGGCAGCAACAATATTCTTGGCAATATAACGGGCAGCATAACTAGCCGACCGATCTACCTTTGTTGCATCTTTGCCTGAAAAAGCACCGCCGCCATGTCTCGCATACCCGCCGTATGTATCAACAATTATCTTTCTCCCTGTCAAACCGGCATCGCCTTGCGGACCGCCAATCACAAACCGGCCCGTCGGGTTGATATAATAAGTAGTCTCATCATCCAATAATTCGGCAGGGACGACAGCTCTGATCACTTTATCCATAATATCCTGTTTCAACTGTTCAAGGCTGATTGTTTCATCGTGCTGCGCACTTATTACAATGGAATCAATTCTAAAAGGTTTATCATTTTCGTCATACTCCACCGTTACCTGTGCTTTAGCATCCGGTCTTAAATACGATACTTCACGCGATTTTCTTATTTCAGCAAGTCTTTCGGTCAGCTTATGGCTGAGTGATATCGGCAAAGGCATCAATTCAGGTGTTTCATTGATTGCAAAACCAAACATCAGTCCCTGATCGCCAGCCCCAATGTCATCTGCAAAAGAGGTGTCCGCATCTTTTGCTTTCAGTTCCAGCGATTCATCGACTCCTTGAGCAATATCTGGTGACTGCTCATCAATCGCAACCATGACACCGCATGTATCGCCATCAAACCCGTATTTGGCACGTGTGTAGCCTATCTCCTTGATCGTATTTCTGACAATTTTTTGAATGTCAACATACGCAGTAGTTGTAATTTCACCAAAGACAAGGACGAGCCCGGTTGTCACAGCTGTTTCACAAGCCACCCGAGCCATTGGATCCTGCATTAAGATAGCATCTAAAATGGCATCGCTGATTTGGTCAGCAATCTTATCCGGATGCCCTTCAGATACTGATTCAGATGTAAATAATTTTTTTTCTTTCAATTTCATTCCCCCTAATTTTTTTTCGGTTACAAGGAATCTTTATTGTTTCATCAATAAATCCTATCGGGAATCTTGCAACATTGCTAGTATAACAGAAATAACCAAAAAAAACTTATTTATTGCAAAATAAATTCATAACTTGTTGACGAATTGATATTCTTACAATAACATATAAGTACTAAACATAAATGAGGTTGGATGAATTGAACAAGCAAAAAACAATGACGTTCTCTGTTTTATTATGGGCGGCAATAATTTTACTACAAACCGCTGCAAGCATCTTACCCGCTTGGCAGATTAACATAAGCAGCTCCAACGTATTTGAACCTTGGTGGCAGCTGATTTTTTATTTACTCCTTTGCGAAATATTTCAATCGTTTGCTAAACTGATGAATCGTAAAGGAAAATTTGTACCGTTAATTTTCTATATCATTAAAATTGCTGCCAGTTTTCTTTTGATTTATTCCATCACCAGTAAAACAACTTTTTACTTTGCGCTTATTTTTATCGCCTATGAATTTTTTCAATTATTAAGCATTGCAAAACAATTTAAGTTTGTCGAATCAATCTCCTATACACTCTTAAACAGTTTTTTCAAGGGAATGGTGTTCAACCTGGTAATAGTAGTAGACCGTCCGTTTGTTTTTAATCTTGATTTATTCAAACCATTTGTCATTTCTACAGCACTTTTCTTAATGTTAACCTCGTTGATACAAGGTTTGTATGCTTATCAAAGAAAGAAATTTCCTTACTTGATTATGTCATTCGCTGCATTAATCATGACATATATTTTAATATTTAACCGAGTGTCTGTTTTAACACTTGTGTTATTTACAATCAGTAACTTTCTCATGCTTTATTTATTTACAAAAGTTTCCGGATTTCTAAGTAAAGAATTTTTTGCCAGTGCTTTTGTCCTAATATCACTACTCTTGTATTACTAGATTATCTTGACAGCATGATTAGTGGGGCCAGCTAAGACATCTCAAAAACAAAAGAAGAGGACACCAAAATCAATAAAAAATTTTGGTGTCCTCTTTTGTTCTTAACAAATGGTTAGGCAGAACTGATTTGTAATAAAAATAAAATTGGTGAAAAATCACTTCTTCGCCAATTGTCTTATCAACACTATAAAATCGGGAAGACAGGATTCGAACCTGCGACCCCTTGGTCCCAAACCAAGTGCTCTACCAAGCTGAGCTACTTCCCGTATATGCTGCTACGCGCCCAAGAGGAGTCGAACCCCTAACCTTCTGATCCGTAGTCAGACACTCTATCCAATTGAGCTATGGGCGCTGTTTAGAAAATGCCGAGGACCGGAATCGAACCGGTACGGTAATTACTTACCGCAGGATTTTAAGTCCTGTGCGTCTGCCAGTTCCGCCACCCCGGCTGGTTGTTTAGGTCCATGCGTTGGCATTCTTATAAGCGGAAGACGGGGTTCGAACCCGCGACCCCCACCTTGGCAAGGTGGTGTTCTACCACTGAACTACTTCCGCATTGTGATGCCGGCTAAAGGACTTGAACCCTCGACCCTCTGATTACAAATCAGATGCTCTACCAACTGAGCTAAGCCGGCGCTTATTCTTTTTTAGCGATGCGGGTGAAGGGACTTGAACCCCCACGCCGTTAAGCGCTAGATCCTAAATCTAGTGCGTCTGCCAATTCCGCCACACCCGCATATTAAAATAAGGCAAATGACCCGTACTGGGCTCGAACCAGTGACCCTCTGATTAAAAGTCAGATGCTCTACCAACTGAGCTAACGAGTCATATGGAGGTTAACGGGATCGAACCGCTGACCCCCTGCTTGTAAGGCAGGTGCTCTCCCAGCTGAGCTAAACCTCCAATAAACACAAAAGCGCGGCAGCGTCCTACTCTCACAAAGGGAAACCCTTCACTACCCTCGGCGCTAAGAAGCTTAACTGCTGTGTTCGGCATGGTTACAGGTGTATCCTTCCTGCCATCGCCACCACACTTTGTGTCTGTCTT
>NZ_NGKC01000008.1 GCF_003987655.1 Vagococcus acidifermentans
TAGACAATGGCCTGTTTGCCGTGACGATTGCTGCAGAATTGCCAGTAGTAAGTTTTTTCCTTCTGACTGTTGATGACACGATACGTCGTTTCATCCGCATGCAGGACGGTTTCCTGACACAGGTAATACTTGAGCCGCTCTGCAATTGGATCCAGCGCGTTCTTGACCGCCAGGATATGCCAGTTAGCGATGTTGCCCCGCGTAATAGCTAATCCATGGACGCGTTGCCAATACTCGATTTGACGGTAGCACGGCAGTTTTTGTTCAAATTTCATGAGTGCTGTCTGTGTTACGAGACTGTTTGATCCTAAACTATTGGGAATCAGCGGTTTTGGCACGGGCGCTTTTTTGAAAGACGGTCTACCTGCGTTGCGGGTGTTTCTGCAGAACGTGTTGCTTCTGACGGCTGGTCTTCCGAAAATAGGTTAAGCTGGCCGCTGACTTGATTCGATAATGTTTCTTTGGAGCGGCCAAAGCGTTTATCAGTCAAATAAGCTACTTGTTCACGCAATAACTTAACTTCAGCTATTAAGTGTTGATTGGCTTGATTTGTGGATTCGATTGTTCCTCTCAAATCCTCGATGGTTCCTTTTAACGTCTCAATGACTTGAAGCAAGATGGAAACATCGTTATTTTTGTTATTTTTAAAAATCTGATCATCAAATAAAGCCACTATTTCCACCGCATTTCTATCATTTTATTACGTTATTATTATACCATAAATCATCACAAAAAAACAGAGGGAAAGCGCATGAAATCAACCTTTCCGCGACTTTTTCTCTGTTAAAACTGGCCGTTAACACCGGGTTTTATTGCTCGTTTTTGGTCGATCGACAACCCATCTAACAACTAACGTATTTGTTGGTGCGTCAGCTGACGCACCTCGTCTTTTTTGCGCGGCCATTGCAGGCGTCCGTTTTCGATACGCTTGTAGCACAGCAGCCAGCCGTCACCATCCCAGTACAATAGTTTGAACCGGTCGCTTCGTCTGCTGCAAAACAGAAAGATCGCATCATCATAGACGTCCATCTGATAGTCTTGTTGGACGATACCAGCCAGATCATCGATTCCCTTGCGTAAATCACAAAAGCCAGTCACGATATAGACCTGTTTGACAGCTGTCAAATCAAGAAGCATCGGTATTCAGCTCCTTTAACACCGTTTGAAGAATGTATTGATTGATGCTGTTATAGATCAATACCTCGTTGCCATCTTTGTGTCTTAACCGCACCGCAAGTCTCGCTGGACGCGGTGTTTTTTGTCCGCACTTTTGACTTCTTCGATGAGTTGAATAGGGATTATTTCATTTGGTTTATGCAAATATGCCACCTCCATAGTTATTTGTTAGCTCAAGTATACTTGGGGGTGGCAGCAGATGATAGATACTGTTTTATCAGGCGCTTATTTCGGGACAATGGAAGTTGTTCATGAAGGAAGTTTTAAAGAGGTCAAAACCTTGGTCATGACGTTTCCTTTTAGTAACGCAGGCTTCGCAGTTGTCCTCCCAGCAGAAAATCAAGAGTGTCTGTTGGAAGGCATGAAAGAATTATTCAAACAAGCTGGAGGTGTTCCCACTAAGATAAGAATTGATAATATGTCAACAGCGGTAGTGACAAGAAAGTCAAGAACAGCTCCTGCTGTTCTCACAGACGGCTTTTTACAATTTGCCACGCATTATGGCTTTGAAACGCAAGTCTGTAATCCGCGCAGTGGACATGAAAAAGGAAGCGTTGAAAACAAAGTCGGTTATGTACGCTATCACTTCTTTGCTGGCTCCCCCATTATGAAAGATTTTACAAGTTTCAATCACGAGCTTGCCATCCAGTTAGTAAAAGATCAAGAAAGACGGCATTATGAAAAAGGGGTTCCAATCAAAGAGTTATGGCAAGAGGAAAAAAACGATTTGTTGAATTTGCCTGAAATGTCCTATCCTGTTTTCAAAGAAATAGAAGTTAAGGCAAATAAGTATAATGAGATTTCCCTTGATGGCGCTCGACTTCACATACCAAGATGTCGCAACCATTCTTTACTTTTTTGTTTGCTTAAAAGTGAAACCTATCAACTATTCAACGGGCAAGGAGAAGTGATTGATGAAGGTCCGCGTCCTTATATGCACAAAAAACGCGATATTGATTGGATGACGATTTTTATGGACTGGCGCAGAAAGTTGCGTTCCATGCCCTATTCACGGTATTGGAAATATTTACCTAGTCGTATTCAACTTTTTCTCAGTCATCCTGATTGGCAAACACAAGCTCATCGCGTTGAACAATTAATCAATTTTTTAACGACACAAGATATGTTGAGTATTGAAGAAAATCTTTATGAATTATTGTCTGAATCAAAAGATCCAGACATATATGAAGTGACTTGGCAATCCTATGATCAATTTCTTCAACCTTTTTCAGAAAAGAAGGTGGTTGAAGGATGAGCACACCACTAGAAGCTATTTGTAAACAACTGAAATTGCCACACTTATTGACTGTTTTAGGAGCAGATGGTTTTGAGACAAAAGAAGAATGGTTGTTATTTTTACTGCAAAACGAATTGCAGTGCCGCGAGGCACTCAAAGCCGCCAGACTCTATAAAAAAGCGAAGTTCCCAACAAAAAGAACCTTGGAAAACTTTGATTGGCATGACTATATCGCTTTACCTAAACCAACGACCCGGGAGGCATTAACAAGCTTGTCATTTATTCATCAAAGAGAGAATGCCGTTTTTGTGGGGACACCAGGTACTGGTAAAACTCATTTAGCCTGCGCCTTAGGTCATTTAGCGACTACTTCGGGCATTGAAACCCAGTTTTGGCGTGTTTCAGACCTTGTAGGTGAGCTAGAACTGCACTGGAAAAATCAAACCTTAAATCAGTTTAAGAGGCGCTTTGACCGGACAAAATTAGTCATCCTGGATGAAATGGGTTATGTCCCTTTTACAAAAGGAGGAGCGGAGCTCCTTTTCCAGCTGATAAGTGACTGGTATGAAACAAAAAGTATCATTATTACTAGTAATCTTGAGTTTAGTCAGTGGCATAAGGTTTTCTTAGATGCTCGACTGACCGCAGCTTTGGTGGATCGTTTAATCCATCATGCCCATATTTTAAGTTTTACGGGCGAAAGTTTTCGACTAAAAAATGCACTATCTACACCAAAATATTAAAGAACATTTTCAGGTGCAGAGTTGTGTACTTTTAGTCTGCAATATTGTGTAGAAAAGTCTTGCAAAACACACTTGAAGCAGGACATCAGGCCAAGTATGTCCTATTTGATTCTTGGTTTTCAAGTCCTAAAACGTTCCGTACCGTTTGTGAGTGTGGCTTGCACGTGGTAGCCATGGCTAAGCGCTCGTCTAAAGTTCACTACTGTTTTAAGCAAGAAATGGTTGACGTGAAAACCATTTTCAAACTGGAGAAGAAGCGCCGTGGGCGCTCCCGTTACTTACTTTCAGTAATCGTTAAAGCCGTCTATGAAGTTGGCAAAATCTTACCAATCAAACAGGTTTATGTACGCAACCGTGATAAACGCAACGAATATCTGGTATTGGCGCCAACGAATACGACCTTAACGGAAGCTGACATCATTCAACTTTATGGCAAGCGTTGGTCAAATAGAAGTCTATTTCAAGATGGGGAAACAGTACCTTCATCTTGCCAACTATCAAGGGCTATCATATTGACGGTATCTTTGCGCATTGCCTCCTCGTTGTGACAAGCTATCTAATATTGTCTCTTCGGTAACTTGACGAAACAGATGAGCGAACCATTGGTGAGTTATTTTATTTGAGGGTTGAGTAACTAAGCGATTTAACTGTCGCAAAAGCACTTCGCGATTTAATCGAACTATTCCGTGACGCATTTAAGGTGGAGCTCGTTCTTCGTAAGGATGTGTCAGACAACATTATTGATAAATTTATAGGAACATTGTCAATAATGATTCAAAAACAGTTACTGAGTACCGCGAAAGGCTATTATTTCGACTATAAACCCTGTTATCAAGGAATCAGTCCGTGAAATCAACTTTCGAGTTTTAGTCAATACCAAATATAAAAAGAGAATAACGAAAACTGGTGTTAATAGTTGTAAAAATTTATTAAAGATTAAATCAGAAACTGCTGGATCCTTAGGTCAGTCTCCCCATTCAACACCAGCGCTTTCGACAACCGTCCGTGCCCGACGTCATCGGTTTTGGCTACGGGCATTTTTTTATCAGGCAGGACATCCAGCAGCAAATCGCCAATTGTCTGTGTAGAGTCCGCGCGCTCGTAGTCTGTAAATGTTCCTAAAAGAATGCCGGACAGCTGCTGAAAATCTGGCAGTTGTGTCAGTTGATGAAAGTAGCTGAACTGCTTCTCGGTTAAACCGCCTTGGCTTTCGAGGAACAAGATGCGGTCTTTCAATGGCGGCAAATAGGGTGTGCCGGCTAATTTCAGAAAGCAGCGGATGTTACCGCCGATGAGCTGTCCGCTCATGCGATTGCCGCGGATAAACCGCCAGTCGACATCATACAAGCTGTTTTCGCCGTGAATAAAAGTTTCTGTAAAGCGGGCCAGTTGTTGACCAGTAGTGTCTTGCAGGATGGTTTTCAGTTGAAAGAGTCCTGTGGGGATGCCGGACTGGGCTGCAAGTGCATTGAGAACGGTCGTGACATCGCTGTAACCAAAAAAGGGTTTTGGGTGATTCTTGATGGCTGTGTAATTCAAAAAAGGCAGGACGCTGTTGGCCATGTCGCCGCCGGAAATATCAAAAATTGCTTTGATTGTTTTATCTGCAAAATACTGGTTGAGGATGGCGGCTTTTTCCTGATAATGACGTGTACTTCGGCTGAACAATAGCGGGCTTTCCGCCACTTCAATGCCGAGTTTATTGAGGACGGCTGTTAATTGACGAACGGTTTCTTTTTCTGATGCCGGCAAGGGATTGGAATTGCCGACAAGAGCGATTGTATCGCCCGGCTGGCAGACTAGATGCATCGTAATGACCTCCGATAATAATAATGATACCTTATTATACCAATAGCCTGCGTTAATTAAAAAAATCTTAGTTTGTGCCCCTTTTTTTTAGTAAATGGTACAATTTAAAATGGAACAGCCCGCCAGCGCGGGTTATGTGCGGAGCATTCCCGGAATGCCCGGCAATGAAGATTAGATGTATCAAGTGAAAGGGAGTAGTTGGGTTGTTGAAAAACGGGCAAAAAAAAGCAGTGATACATACGATTGCGTCACTGGCGCCAATCGTCTTTTTTGTGGTGTGGTCAGCATTGTTTGGCGGGTGGTCGCTTGCTAAAAAGCTGTCCGGCTGTGTGGTGATTATCGTTTGGGCAGCTGCAGACATTTATATGTATCAGGATAAGGCGGCTTGGAAAAAAAAGTTTTCCCAGTATGTTGCCGCTTATCAGCTGACACCAGAACAGTTGAGTGATGTGACGGGATTCAGCCGATATGATTTTTCGCGTGATAAAAAAGGACGGATGTTATTTGTTTTCTGTGCCAGTCCCAAAAAAAGACAACAAGTCCTATCCTGTTTGGAGGACGTTTTTGGTCCGGTTTAGCATTCGTCTTGAAAAAGCGGTGAAGCAAGCCGGCGTGATACGCAAAAAGATATGATGAATAGTAGAAAATCATGCAACAGTCATAGAAATTTTTTCAATAGTATGGTAAAATGACTTGGCATATGAGAAGACATAGAGAGCGAGGGAATATGTGATGTATAATATATTATTGACAGTGATGCTGATATTATCAGTGATTATAATTATCTCCATTATGATGCAGCCGACGAAACAGAACAGTGCTGCCAGTGCATTTACCGGCGGAGCTGCTGAATTGTTCGGCAAAACAAAAGCAAGAGGGTTTGAAGCAGTCATGCAGAAAGTGACAGCCGTGCTGACTCTGGCGTGGTTTGTCATTGCGATTGTACTTGCCTTTTTATCATCCAAGTAAATTTGTTGCATCTCCTGTCGAGACAGGAGATTTTTTTATTGATACAATGAAACAAGAGTCAAAGTTGTGAGAAGGGGGTAAATCATGTTACCTGAATCATTATATTTTAAAACTGGCGGGAAAAAAGCGGTGCTGTTGTTCCATGCCTATACCGGCAGTCCCAATGATGTCCGACTGCTGGCGCGGATGCTGGAGCGGCACGGCATCAGTGTTCTGGCACCGCTTTTCTCCGGTCACGGGACGGCCGAACCGCTGGACATTTTGTCTATTGATCCGTCTTCCTGGTGGGAGGATGCTGAGCGGGCCGTTGCCTTTTTGCAACATGAGGGTTTTGAGCAAATCGCGGTTTTCGGGCTGTCGATGGGCGGGATTTTTGCCATGAAGACACTCAGCCGTTTCCCGGCGATGGTCATCGGCGGCGGCGCCTTCAATTCGCCGCTCATACCGCAGCAGGACACGAAGATTTATCCGAGCTTTCTTGAGTATTGCAAGCTGGTTTACCGGCGCCGGAAGCTGCCTGAAGAAGCCGTTCAAGAAAAAATCATGCAGATAAAAGAACCGTTAAAAACGCAATTGGGAGCGATACATGACGTGACCAGTCAGGTGGTAGCGGATTTTGCGCAAATCCATCAAGATGTTTTTCTCGCTCAGTCCGGTAAAGATGAAATGATTGACGCCCTGAGCGTGTACCGGACCGGAGAACTGCTGTCACACACAAACCATGAGATTTTCTGGTATCCGGAAGCCACACATGTCATTACCGTGGGCAGCAACCGGTACCGTTTTGAAGCAGATGTACTGGCATTTATTGAGAAATTGCCGTGGGACGAGGTGAAAGAATGACCCAAACAATTAAACAAGCTGTGCTTGAGCTGCTGGCTGAAGGAACAAAAAAATCCTATGCCATGGAGCAGCTGGCTGAAGCACTGGGCTTGCAGAAAGGCAAGGACTTCAAAGAACTTGTCAAAACCGTTGCCCAGATGGAACGGGAACAAACAGTTGAATTTACAGGCAAAGGAAAAGTCAAGCTGGTCCAGCCTGATGTCCAGCTGGAAGGTATTTTCAGAGCGAACGAGCGCGGGTTCGGTTTTGTCACCATCGATGATGAAGAAGACGATGTGTTTATCCCGAATGATGCCACCGGCTATGCCATGGACGGGGATAAGGTTCTGATTGCCATCACGCGTCCGTCTAACCAGCTTGAGGGGCAGGCGGCTGAAGGGAAAGTCATGTCGGTAGTTGAACGTGCGGCTTCCCAGATTGTCGGCGTGTTCACGTCGTTTTCGGAAGAAGAAGTTGAAGAAACGGATTTATACGGTTACGTGACGCTACAGGAGAAAAAATTGAACCAGTTTAAAGTGTTCGTTGCGGCAACAGGCATCCGTCCGGTGAGCGGCAGTGTCGTGATTGTCGAAGTGACCCATTATCCGGAACACGGCTATGCACGAAGTTTGGAAGGTATCGTCAAAAAGGTGGTAGGGCATAAAGATGACCCCGGCATGGATATTTTGACGATTGTGATGCAGCATGGCATTCCTGTTGATTTTTCAGAAGAAGCTATGCGACAAGCGGAAGAGACACCAGATGAGGTGCTGCCGGCAGACTTGGCAGGTCGGCGTGATTTGCGCGACAAAGTTATTGTGACGATTGACGGCGAAGACGCCAAAGACTTGGACGATGCGGTCAGAGTCGAGCGTCTGGCCAATGGCAACTATTTTCTGGGTGTGTACATTGCCGATGTTTCGTACTATGTCACCGAAAACTCGCCGCTCGATCTGGATGCTGCCGACAGAGGCACCAGTGTGTATCTGACTGACCGGGTGATTCCGATGCTGCCGCATAAACTGTCTAACGGCATTTGTTCGTTGAATCCTCAGGTGGACCGGCTGGCAATGGCATGCGAGATGGAGATTACGCAGGAAGGCACCGTTGTTTCCTACGAGATTTTTGAAGCAGTGATCAATAGCAGTGCACGCATGACTTACACAGCAGTCAACGCAATACTGGAACAGCAGGACGAACAGACGCTGGCTGAATATGCCGAGCTTGTGCCGATGTTTCGTGAGATGGGGGATCTGCACCGCATTCTGGAAGAGATGAGGCGGCGGCGGGGCGCCATTTCCTTTGAAGACCGGGAAGCTAAAATTATCGTTGATGAAGCGGGACATCCGCTGGACATCCAGCTGCGGGCCCGAGGGGTCGGCGAACGATTGATCGAGTCGTTCATGCTGGCGGCCAACGAAACGATTGCACGACATTTTTACCGCCGGAAGCTGCCGTTCATCTACCGGATTCACGAGCAGCCGAAAGAGGAAAAAATGCAGCGGTTTTTCGAGTTCGTTACAAATTTCGGTATTTTGATTAAAGGAAAAAAAGAAGACGTGACACCGAAGGAACTGCAAAAAGTGCTGGACAGCGTGCACGGCAAGCCGGAAGAATCCGTCATCAACATGATGATGCTCCGCAGCCTGCAGCAGGCGTGCTATTCGGAAGTGGCGACCGGGCACTACGGCTTGGCAGCTGAGGATTACACGCATTTCACATCGCCGATTCGCCGTTATCCTGATTTGACCGTTCACCGTCTGATTCGCGAATACAGCCGGGAAAAAACAGTCAGCGACAAAACAAAGGCGAAGTGGCAGGAACAAATTCCGGACATCGCCGAACACAGTTCAATCGCCGAAAGACGGGCCGTGGATGCGGAACGAGACACCGATACGCTGAAAAAAGCAGAATTTATGATGGACAAAATTGATGAAGAGTTTGACGGTGTTGTTACTTCAGTCACCAAGTTTGGTCTGTTTGTCGAACTGCCGAATACGATTGAAGGTCTTGTGCATGTCAACACATTGAAAGACGATTACTATCACTTTATCGAAAATCACTTAATGCTTGTCGGCGAACGGACCAAGCGCTCATTTCGCATCGGGCAGAAGGTGACGGTCAAAGTGGTGAAAGCCGATCCGGAAAGTCGGGAAATCGATTTTAATATCGTCGCGTCCGAAGAGGTCAGGGAAACGCCGGCTTTGCCGAAACACGGCAAAGGAAAAAGACCGGCCCGCAGCAACGGTGCTGACAGAAGAAATAGAAAGGCCTCGCAGCGGAAAGACGCAAAACATAAAAATAAGCAAAAACAGCCTTTTTATAAGGAAGTTGTTAAAAAGAAAAAGAAGAAGAAAAATCGTAAGTGAGGGGTGAATGTATGCCTAAACCAACGGATAATGTCATTGCACAAAATCGGAAGGCCAGCCATGATTACACGATCATCGACACTGTTGAAGCAGGGGTTGTGTTAAAAGGCACGGAAATCAAATCCGTCCGCAACCGCCGAGTGAACTTAAAAGACGGATTTGCACGTATTAGGAACGGCGAAGCCTATTTGCTGAATGTCCATATCAGTCCCTACGAGCAGGGAAACCTGTTCAACCATGACCCGCTCAGAACGCGGAAGCTGCTCCTGCATAAGAAGCAGATAGCCCGTCTGGAGGCGGAAACCAAAAACAGCGGCGTGACATTGATTCCTTTGAAAATGTACCTTAAAAACGGCTTTGCCAAAGTACTGATCGGCATTGCCAAAGGAAAGAAAAAGTACGATAAACGGGAAGATTTGAAACGGAAAGACATTGACCGGGAAATCAGCCGCACACTAAAAGAAAGAAACAGGTAAAAAATACTTGCCAATACGACAGAATTTGCTAGAATAGGGGGATAAAGTCGCTCTCGCCAACGAACCTTTTTTGTGAAAAAACTTTGTAATATCGGTTTGTTGGTGGTATCATATGACTAGTTGAATATTTCAACAATTTATAGTTTTTTGTGCGATTTTATTCATTGTACATTGCCAGAGACTGACAACGATCCAATGAATCATTTTTCTTTAGAAAAGGGGTGAAGTGTGATGGAAGAAAAGTCCTGGATAATTAACATTGCGGGGCTATCATTTGATGGTACGATTTGCTTAATGACCATACTGACTTGTGCTATTATCTTTTGTCTTGTTTACTTTTTTGGCAGAAATCCAAAGATGAAACCGGGCAGAAAGCAAAATGCACTGGAATATCTGGTCGAGTTTATCAGGGGGATTGTTTCAGACAATGTGCCTGCTAAGGAAGTGAACGACTATCATTTGTTAGCTTTTACGTTTTTCATGTTTATTTTAGTGTCTAACCTTATAGGTTTAGTGACGAAGATAACAATCTTTCCGAGTGACACCAACTTTTGGAAGAGTCCAACGGCTGATCCAATCGTGACCATGACGCTGGCACTGATTGTCGTGCTGCTGACCAACTATTTTGGGATCAAAAAACAAGGGTTCCGAAAATTTTTCGTAAACAGCTACATGAGTCCGGTGAAATTTTTAACACCGATCAAGATTATGGAGGACTTTACCAATGTATTAACACTGGGACTTCGTCTCTACGGAAACATTTATGCCGGCGAAGTGTTGCTGACGCTGATTGCAAGTTTAGGCACAAGCAGTAAGTTTACGTTTCTCCCGGCGTTGCCGCTGGAAGTTATTTGGCAGGGTTTTTCAGTCTTTATTGGTGCCATCCAAGCTTACATCTTTGTAACTTTGACAATGGTGTACCTGTCTCATAAAATTGAAGTTGAAGAATAGCAATATTAGATTTTTAAATGTGAAATTAGGAGGAGAATGCATCATGCAATACATTGCAGCAGCAATCGCAGTTTTTGGCTCGGCAATCGCCGCAGCATATGGTAACGGAAAAGTTATTTCCAAAACTTTGGAGTCTATGACAAGACAGCCTGAAATGGCTGGACAATTGAGAGCCACCATGTTTATTGGTGTTGGTATCATCGAAGCTGTTCCTATTTTGGGGATTGTTATCGCCTTGCTCTTGGTGTTCAAGTAGAATAATTCACCGGGAAGTAGTGTGCCAACTACTTTCTTTTTGATGTAGCAACTTAGGAAGGAAGTGTAACAACTATGTTCAGTGATCTGGTCGTTGCCAGCACGACGTCAACTACGTTAGGCTCGATGCTCTTTGTTTCGTTGTCTTTTTTGGTGTTACTGCTTTTACTGAAAAAGTTTGCATGGCAGCCTGTCATTCGTATGCTTGATCAGCGGGCAGATAAAATTTCCAATGACATCGACTCTGCGGAGAGCTCCAGACGGGCAGCAGACAAACTGGTTGAACAGCGGGAGAGTGAACTGCAGCAATCTCGTATAGAAGCGCGTGCAATCATCAGTGAAGCAAAAGAAACAGCTGAAAACAGTGCTTACAGTATTATTGAAAATGCTAAGAAACATGCACAAGACATGAAAGAACAAGCTGAAAAAGAAATACGTATTGAACGAGAAAAAATGATGGATGATTCCAAGAAGGAAGTAGCGGAACTTTCCATTCAGATTGCATCTAAAATATTGAAAAAGGAAATTTCCCTTGATGTTCATCAAGAACTGATTCAATCCAGCATTGACAGACTAGAAGGTGATGGGGATGAATAAGCAGTATACGACAGCACGTACCTACGGCAAAGCATTGTTTAATGAAGCTGAAAAAAACAACGAAGTGACGGATGATTTTCAGGAACTGCTGAAACTAAGAGATGTCTATCGGGATGTCCCGGAACTGGGAGAAATGCTGACGGACAACAGGTTGAGCGTATATGAAAAGGTAAGTATCATTAGTGAATTGGAAAACAGCTTTGGCAAAACTGTTGCCAAGTTTATCCACATGATTTATGATTACGGCCGCATGGACGAACTGCCGGAAATGATTGATGAGTTTGAGCGGGAATACTACAAACGCTCGGGCATCATTGTCGCAAGAGTGACAACGGCTGTTCCGTTAAGTCAAGAGCAGCGGCATGATTTGGAAAATAACATTGCTGAATATTTCAACGCCGATAAAGCCATGCTGAATGCGAAAATCGACCCGTCCATCATCGGCGGCGTCATCATCGAAACAGAAGGCAGCATCATTGATCAAAGTATCAAGACGGAGCTGGAAAATATGCATGCGGCATTAATGAAATGATGCTGATCGAAAGTGGTAAGAGGTGAAAAATATGAGTATCAGCGCACGAGAAATTAGTTTACATATAAAAAAACAAATAGCGGATTTTGAAGAGTCCTTGACAGTCGACGAAATAGGCACAGTCAGCTATGTCGGAGATGGTATTGCGCGGGCTTACGGACTTGAAAATGCCATGTCAGGCGAGTTGGTATCCTTTGCTAACGGCGCTTACGGAATGATTCAAAATTTGGAATCAGACAGCGTTGGTATCATTGTTCTTGGAGATTATGAGCATATCCGAGAAGGAGATAAAGTCAAACGTACCAGAAAAATCATGGAAGTCCCAGTCGGCGAAGAACTGATTGGACGGGTGGTCAATCCGCTTGGACAACCGATTGACGGGCTCGGCGACATCAATACGACCCGTACACGGCCGATTGAAGCACCGGCACCCGGTGTCATGGACAGACAATCGGTAGACGAGCCGCTGCAGACAGGACTCAAAGCGATTGATGCACTTGTTCCGATCGGCAGAGGCCAGCGTGAATTGATTATCGGTGATAGAAAGACCGGCAAAACGTCCATTGCCATTGATACGATCATCAATCAAAAAGATGAAAACATTATCTGTATCTATGTGGCAATCGGACAAAAAGAATCCACAGTCAGAACACAAGTTGAGACGTTGAAGAAATTTGGCGCGATGGACTACACGATCGTTGTATCAGCCAGTGCCTCACAACCGGCGCCTCTGCTTTATATTGCGCCGTATTCCGGTTCAGCGATGGGCGAGGAATTCATGTATAACGGCAAACACGTCCTAGTCATTTTTGACGACTTATCCAAACAAGCGGCGGCTTACCGTGAAATTTCCCTGCTGTTGAGAAGACCGCCGGGACGTGAAGCTTACCCAGGGGACGTCTTTTATCTGCATTCCCGTTTGTTGGAAAGAGCGGCTAAACTGAATGAGGAACTTGGCGGCGGCTCGATGACCGCCCTGCCGTTTGTTGAGACACAGGCAGGAGATATCTCGGCCTATATCCCGACAAACGTCATCTCTATTACAGACGGCCAAATCTTCCTTGAGAGCGACTTGTTCTATTCCGGGGTCAGACCCGCAGTTGATGCTGGACTATCGGTGTCCCGGGTAGGTGGTTCTGCCCAAATCAAAGCGATGAAAAAAGTAGCGGGAACGCTGCGCTTGGATTTGGCAAGCTACCGTGAGCTAGAGGCCTTTACGCAGTTTGGTTCGGATCTGGATGCGGCGACACAAGCCAAACTGAATCGCGGACGCCGGACTATTGAAGTGCTGAAACAGAATGTGCACGAACCGCTCTCGGTTGAGAAGCAGGTTATTATTTTGTACGCTCTGACAAAAGGATTTCTTGACACGATTCCAGTCGGGGATATACTGCGGTTTGAAAAAGAACTGCTGGAGTACATCGGCAATAACTATCCGGCAGTTTTTGATACCATCCGCAGCACGAAAAATCTGCCGGAGAGCGACGTCATCGATCAGGCGATTGATGAATTCAAAGGTATTTTTTCATCTACCAAGTTTTCCGTGGCAGAAGCTCTGAAAAATTCGTAGAAAGTCGGTGATTTAAAATGAGTGGTTCGTTGGTAGATATCAAGAAGCGGATTGCTTCCACAGAAAAAACAAGTCATATTACCAGTGCCATGCAGATGGTCGCCGCCTCGAAACTGACTAAATCGGAGCAGTCTTCCAGACGTTTTCAGCTGTACGCTTCCAAAGTGCGTGAGATTGTGACGCACCTGGCTTCTACACAATTAAAAGCTCTGGATAACATAGATGAAGACGGGGAAGAGTCAGGAATGATGGAAGCTTATCACAAAATGCTGGTAGCCCGTCCGGTAAAGCGGACCGGCTACATCGTCATCAGCTCCGACAAAGGGCTGGCAGGCGGCTACAACAGCTCCGTGATAAAAAACACCGTCGACATATTTGAAAAGTATCACAAAGATCCTCATGAAATCGTGTTGATGACAATCGGCAACACGGCTTCCGAGTTTTTTAAAAATCAGAACATGCAGGTTTCTTATGAATTGAAAGGCGTCAGCGACCACCCTGCATTTTATGAAGTCAACCGGATTGTTTCCACAGCTATTCAGATGTACCATAACGAATTGTTTGATGAATTGTACGTATGTTACAATCACCACGTCAACACGCTGACTTCCGCTTTCCGGGCAGAAAAGATTTTGCCGATTGTGGATTTGGACGTCAGGGAAGCGAAAAGTTATGAACAAGAGTACATTCTGGAACCGTCCGAGGATGTGATTTTAAATACGCTGCTGCCGCAATACGCGGAAAGTTTGATTTTCGGTGCCGTTCTTGATGCGAAAACAGCTGAGCATGCCGCTCGGATGACAGCCATGAAGAGTGCCACAGAGAATGCAAACACGATTATTGATGATTTGACTATTTCCTATAACCGGGCACGTCAAACGGCTATCACCCAAGAGATTACGGAGATAGTCGGCGGCGCGGCGGCGTTGGAGTAGTAAAGGGGAGGAACATGAGATGAAATCAGGAAAAATTGCTCAAGTAATTGGCCCAGTTGTTGACGTTGAATTCCCCCTAGACCAATCTTTACCTAATATTAACGATGCCTTGATTGTTTATAAAAAAGATAATAAGACAAAAGTTGTTTTAGAGATTGCCTTGGAACTGGGAGATGGAATGGTCAGAACCATCGCCATGGAGTCAACTGACGGTCTGCAGCGGGGGATGGAAGTGCTCCATACCGGCCAACCGATTACAGTGCCTGTCGGTGAGGAAACGTTGGGCCGGGTATTCAACGTACTGGGCGACACGATTGACCGTGACGAAGCATTGCCCGAAACAATGAAGCGGGAAGCAATTCACAAAAAAGCGCCCACCTATGAAGAATTGAGCACGGCCACTGAAATTTTGGAAACAGGTATCAAAGTCATAGATTTGCTGGCCCCTTATTTGAAAGGCGGAAAAATCGGACTGTTCGGCGGTGCCGGTGTAGGTAAAACAGTTCTGATCCAAGAACTGATTCACAACATCGCCCAAGAACACGGCGGGATTTCCGTATTCACCGGTGTCGGTGAACGGACACGTGAAGGGAATGACCTGTACTTTGAAATGAAGGAATCCGGCGTTATTGAAAAGACGGCGATGGTCTTCGGGCAGATGAATGAACCGCCCGGTGCCAGAATGCGTGTCGCGCTGGTCGGCTTGACATTGGCGGAATATTTCCGTGATGTTGCCAATCAGGATGTCCTGCTGTTTATTGATAATATTTTCCGGTTTACCCAAGCCGGCTCGGAAGTCTCGGCTCTGTTAGGCCGGATGCCGTCAGCAGTAGGCTACCAGCCGACACTGGCGACGGAAATGGGCCAGCTGCAGGAACGGATTACATCAACCCGGAACGGCTCCATCACATCCATTCAGGCGATTTATGTGCCGGCGGATGACTATACTGACCCTGCACCGGCGACAGCATTTGCTCACTTGGACGCGACCACCAACCTTGAACGGCGCTTGACTGAACAGGGGATTTACCCGGCGGTCGACCCGCTGGCCTCCACCTCCAGTGCGCTCGAACCCGGCATAGTCGGCCAAGAGCACTACGAGGTCGCCACAGAAGTACAGCGGCTGCTTCAGCGTTACAAAGAACTGCAAGACATCATTGCGATTTTAGGGATGGACGAGCTGTCTGATTCTGAGAAAGTGATTGTTGCCAGAGCCAGACGGATTCAGTTTTTCCTATCACAAAACTTCCATGTCGCTGAACAATTTACGGGTCAGCCGGGGAGCTATGTGCCGCTCAGCGAGACAATTCGCGGATTTAAGGAAATTCTTGAAGGTAAACATGACAATCTGCCGGAAGAAGCGTTTCGGAACGTCGGACGAATTGAGGATGCGGTCGCTAAAGCCGAGCAACTTGGCTACTAAAGGAGTGACACCATGAATTTATTCACTGTCAATATTGTAACGCCCGACGGGATTATCTATGACCATCAGGCCAGATTCTTGCTGGCGAAAACCCAGGCCGGTGATTTGGGGATTTTGGCGAATCATGCGCCGCTGGTGGCACCGCTTTTGATTGAAGCTGTCAGAATCGACCGGTTTACCGATGAAGGCCAGACTAATCTAGCGTCTGACTGGGTAGCCGTCAACGGCGGGATTATGGAAGTGCGTGACAACGTCGTCTCCATTATTGCCAACAGTGCGGAAACCGAGCAGGACATTGATATCAGCCGTGCTGAACGGGCGAAAAAACGGGCCGAGGAAAAAATCGCCAGAGCGAAAGCCGAAAGGGATGCGACTGTCGATTTGGACCGTGCCGAAGTGGCTCTTCACAGAGCATTGAACCGTTTGAAAGTAGCAAACAAAAGAAGGTAGAGGGTCTCAGACTCTTTACCTCTTTCTTTATGCCGAATCACGAAAGGTGGTCGTAACATGCAAGTTTTTGGGATAGATGCAATCGTCCGGATTGTCAGCCACGTGACATTTATTTACCTGATTTTTTGGGGCTTCCGCTCCGTCCGGCTGGACACATTTTTCCAAAAGGGTGCCAATAACACTCAGATACGTGTCATGATATTGAGTTTCTCAATTATTTCAGGCTATTTGTTAAGTTCTTTTTTCCTGGAAATAATCAGCTTGTCCCGGAATATCTTTGTGACATGGCTGCCGTAATAAATGACACACCTGACATCTATATGACAAAAATCAAAAAAATTACTCAATAAGCGCTAAACATGATATAATGTCAGGGTCATATGCAATTACTGCAATTTCTGGGGGGAACATAATGGAGTATATGATTGTACGCAGCGGCAGACAATTAGAAGGAACCGTTAAAATCGAAGGCGCCAAAAATGCTGTGCTGCCGATTCTAGCCGCGACAATTCTAGCTGAAGAAGGTCGATCGGTCATTGATAATGCCCCGATACTTTCGGACGTCATGATGATGAATAAAGTAATTGAACATTTAAATACCAGCGTAACTTTTGAAAAAGACAAAAACCGCATCACTGTGGACGCAACTCAGCCGCTCTGTGCCGAGGCGCCATTTGAATACGTGAGTCAAATGCGTGCATCGATTGTCGTTATGGGCCCGCTGCTTGCAAGAAATAAACATGCAAAAGTTGCGATGCCCGGCGGATGCGCGATCGGCAAACGCCCGATCGACTTGCATTTAAAAGGATTTCAAGCACTGGGAGCGACCATCAAGCAGGAAAACGGGTATATCGAAGCCTATGCGGATGAACTGACAGGCGCGCGTATCTACTTGGACTTTCCAAGTGTCGGTGCGACACAGAACATTATGATGGCAGCTGTTAAAGCAAAAGGCACTACGATTATTGAAAACGTGGCCCGCGAGCCTGAAATCGTCGATTTGGCTAATTATCTGAACAAGATGGGAGCAAACGTTTTTGGTGCCGGAACTGAAACGATTCGTATCGAAGGTGTGGACAAGCTGACGGGAATCGAGCATTCCGTCGTTCAGGATAGAATCGAAGCAGGCACGTTCATGGTTGCCGCAGCCATCACTCAAGGCAACGTGCTGATTGAAGACGGCATCATGGAACATAATCGTCCGCTGATTTCCAAACTGCGTGAAATGGGCGCGGTGGTGGAAGAAGAAGCCGGCGGTATCCGGGTCATCGGTCCGGAAACAATCAAAGCGGCCGACATCAAGACTCTGCCGCATCCGGGATTCCCGACAGACATGCAGGCACAGATGAGCGCCTTGCAAGTTGTAGCAGACGGCACCAGTGTGTTATCGGAAACGGTGTTTGAAAACCGGTTCCAGCACTTGAACGAAATGAACCGCATGGGTGCAAATTATACCATTCAAAATAATGTGGCATATATCAAAGGAGTGTCGAAGCTTCAAGGAACGGAAGTCGCAGCAACAGACTTGCGTGCCGCGGCTGCCCTGATTCTGGTCGGGCTGGTGGCTGAGGGCGTGACCCGTGTGACCCATTTGGAATATCTTGACCGCGGTTATTATGAATTTCATAAAAAACTGCAAAAGCTGGGAGCTGATATTGAGCGTGTCGATGACCGCGACAATGTCCCACAGCCGTCATCTGAACAATTAATCAATCGCTAACTGATGTGGAGGTGTATCTATTGGTGGACGGTACAGGCAGAAGAGTCCTTTTTCAGTTGCTGAAAATCTTGCTGGTCGTGCTTGGACTGATTGTCCTATTTCTGATAGGTACCATGGTCGGTTATGGTGTGATTGGCAAAGGCGACATGTTTGAGGTGTTTCAGAAAGAAACATGGCAGCATATTTTTGATTTTATGAGATAAAACTGATAAGTCAAAACCGGTCCAGTTTTCCGGTTTTGGCTATTTCTTATTGCAACAGTGAGTGAAGAGGGAATATATGAAATCGATAATCATTACGTTAGTCAGAGGCTACCAGCGTTTTATTTCGCCGTTGTTTCCGAGAAGCTGCCGCTATCATCCGACGTGCTCTCAATACATGGTGGATGCTGTGCACACACACGGTGCGGCGAAAGGTTTCCTGATGGGCATTGCCCGGATATTAAGATGTCAGCCATTGGCCAAGGGCGGCATCGACTATGTCCCGCTCCATTTCTCTCTTAGAAAGAATCCGGATGAAACGTATCATGGCCCTTATGATAAACGGGTCAAGTAAGAGGCAATCAATTGTAACCAAGCAGGCAGGGCGAAACAGGCCCTGTTTTTTTATACATCCGGACAGCTTGTGCTTTTTCGCACAAAAATCTGTTCATTAATGAACCGAATGTCAAAAGAAATCGGGCGCCAACGCGGAAACAGTACTTTTTTTGAGAATAATCCAAATATTCAGAAAATTCATTGACATTCTCTTTTTTTTGTTTTATATTTGTATACATCTATAAAAAATATAGTGCTTAGGATTAATTTAGGGGGAGATTAATATGAAAAAACTGACAGGAGTATTGATGGCGAGTTTGTTTCTGCTGGCTGCGTGCGGCAGTCCGGGCGGAGGCAGCACATCCGGCTCAAAAGAGAGCCAAGGAGACAGCGACACAGTCAAAATCGGTGCGAACCTTGAGTTGTCCGGCGGCGTTTCAGCATACGGCAACCAGGAGAAGGAAGGCATCGATCTGGCGGTGGAGGAAATCAATGCCGCTGGAGGTATCAACGGCAAGAAAGTCGAAATTGTTGCGAAGGACAACAAATCTGAAACCGCAGAAGCAGCAGCGGTAGCAGCAAGTTTAACAAATAATGACAACGTCGTCGCGATTATCGGACCGGCGACATCCGGTGCGACTAAGGCCACGATTCCGAATGCCACTAAAGCCAAAGTACCGGTCATCACACCTTCAGGAACGGATGACGGCATCACAGTGACCGGTGAAGGCGACAGCAAAAAGGTTCAGGAATATATTTTCCGGACATGTTTCCAAGACTCGCTGCAAGGCGTCATCTTGGCGAATTACGGTACAGACACGCTGAAAGCTGAAAAAGCGGTCATCATCGGCGATGTTTCCAGCGACTATGCCAAAGGCCTGACCAAGTCATTCAAAGATACCTTTAAAGGCGAGATTGTATCCGAGGAAAGCTTCAACGCAGATGACAAAGATTTTAAAGCCATCCTGACGAAGATAAAAGGCAAGGATTTTGATTTCATCTACCTGCCCGGCTACTATGAACAAGCGGGCGCTATCATCAAGCAGGCGCGCGAAATGGGCATTGAACAGCCGATTCTTGGCGCGGACGGATTCTCCGATGCCAAGCTGATTGACATTGCCGGCGCTGAGAATGTCAATAACATTTTCTACACGGCGCATTTCTCTGAAAATGCACCGGCCAGCGACAAAGTAACAGCGTTTATTGATGCGTTCAAGGAAAAATATGATAAATCACCAAGCTCATTTAATGCACTGGCTTATGATTCGGTTTACATGATCAAAGCAGCTTTGGAGTCAGCGGGAGAAGACGCCGATG
Source organism: Vagococcus acidifermentans (assembly GCF_003987655.1). Classification (GTDB taxonomy): domain Bacteria; phylum Bacillota; class Bacilli; order Lactobacillales; family Vagococcaceae; genus Vagococcus_B; species Vagococcus_B acidifermentans. The sequence continues at coordinate 19,888 of NZ_NGKC01000008.1, forward strand.
GCGAGAAACTGGCCAAGGAACTATCTTCACTGAAAGACTTTGAAGGTGTCACTGGTACGATGAGTATGGATGAGAATCACAATCCGTCGAAAGATCTGGTCGTTATCGGACTGGAAAAAGGCAAAGAAGTATCAGCAGAGACTGTCAAACCATAATAACATGTCATAAACAAGGTGTATCTCATAACATGCACCTTGTTTTTTACTGAAAGAAAGGGAATCGCTATGGAATTTATACAGCAATTGGTCAATGGACTGTCGCTGGGCAGTGTTTATGCGTTGATAGCATTAGGCTATACGATGGTTTACGGCATTATCAAGTTAATTAATTTTGCCCACGGGGAAGTGTATATGCTGGGTGCTTTTATCGGTTATTTTGTCATCAATACGTTTCAGCTCAGCTTTTTTCCGGCATTGTTAGTTTCAATGCTGGCGTGTGCGGCTATCGGAGTCATCATCGAGTTTCTGGCTTATCGCCCATTGAGAAATTCGACGCGGATTGCCGCGCTGATTACGGCAATCGGCGTGTCCTTTTTACTTCAAAACCTGATGATTTATTTTGTCAAATCGGATCGGCGCGCGTTTCCGCAAATCATCCGCAACCAGAACTATGATTTGAAGTTGTTTACGATTAGTAAAATCGAACTGTTGATTTTATCAACAGCCGTTATTTTGATGATTCTGCTGCAGCTTGTCGTCAAGTATACTAAGATGGGAAAAGCGATGCGTGCTGTGAGTGTAGATGCAGACGCGGCGCAGCTGATGGGGATTAATGTCAACCGGACCATCTCCTTCACGTTTGCGATTGGTTCCGCATTGGCCGGTGCCGGCGGCGTGTTGATCGGGCTATACTATAATAGTATCGACCCGATGATGGGCGTTGCGCCTGGATTGAAGGCCTTTATTGCGGCTGTGCTAGGCGGAATCGGGATTATCCCCGGTGCGGCACTTGGCGGGTTTACCATCGGTGTGGTGGAAACCATTGTCAGTGCGCTTGGTTACACGGCATACAAAGACGCGGTGGTCTACGCCATCTTGATTATAATTTTGCTTATCCGGCCATCCGGACTGTTAGGCAAAAATGTGAAAGAGAAAGTGTAGGTGAGACTCATGAAAAAAAATCTGAAAATCAATGCCGTTTGGGTGGCAATCATGGTCCTCGCCTTTGCCGCGATTGGTATCAGCTACTCAGTCGGGTTAATCAATCCTTATATCGAAACGACGCTCGTGCAAATCGGTATCAATATTATCCTTGCAGTCGGCTTGAATCTGGTGATTGGTTTCTCCGGACAATTTTCTTTGGGCCATGCAGGATTTATGGCGATTGGTGCTTATGCGACTGCCATCGCCTCGTTAAAGAATCCGACATTCGGCGGGTTCGCCACAGGCATGCTGGCCGGAATGGTTTTGTCGGGGGCTGTGGCGCTGGTCGTCGGGATTCCCACGCTGCGTTTGAAAGGCGACTATTTGGCGATTGCAACACTGGGCGTGTCCGAAATCATCCGTGTGCTGATTGTGAATCTGGACACGGTCACAAACGGGCCGGCGGGTCTGTTCGGCATCACACCATTTGTGACATGGTCGATGGTCTTCGGCTTTGTCGTGGTGACGACGCTGGTCACCGTCAACTACATACACAGTGGCGCCGGCAGGGCCACATTATCAGTGCGTGAGAATGAAATCGCCGCAGAAGCCATGGGTGTCAATACGACGAAGTATAAAGTGACAGCCTTTGTCATCGGCGCAATGACGGCCGCACTGGCAGGGGGCTTGCACGCCAGCTATATTCAGACGATTTTACCGAAGGACTTTGCATTTATGAAGTCGATTGATATTCTGATCATCGTTGTGTTCGGCGGTGTCGGCAGTGTGACTGGCTCATTTATCGCTGCCATCGTGCTTGGGTTGTTAAATATGTTTTTACAGGACTTCGGCCAGCTGCGTATGATTATTTATGCGTTGGCGCTCATTATCATCATGATTTTCAAACCGAGCGGTCTGATGGGAACATGGGAATTTTCTGTCAAGCGGCTGTTTGAGAAAAAAGCTAAAAAAGGGGGAAACGCTGATGTCTCTTCTGAAAGTAACTAGTTTGACAAAAAATTTCGGGGGGCTGGCGGCCGTTTCCAATGTGAACTTAACGTTAGAAGCGAATGAACTGGTCGGCTTGATTGGTCCGAACGGCGCAGGGAAAACGACCCTCTTTAATTTGCTGACAGGTGTATACGAGCCGTCCGAGGGAAGTGTCACGCTGGAAGTAGCAGGAAAAGAAACTAAAATTGACGGTATGAAGCCGTATAAAATTGCCAACTTAGGATTGAGCCGCACGTTTCAAAACATTCGTCTCTTTAAAGATTTGAGTGTGATGGATAACGTGCTGATTGCGATGAACAGCAAAAAGCCGCAAGGGATACTGACGGGGATTTTGCGTCTGCCGGCTTTCTATAAGCAAGAAGACGAGATGCGTCAGAAGGCGCTGGAATTGCTGAGCATGTTTGATATGGCAGACAAGGAGCGGGTGTTGGCGAAGAATCTGCCTTACGGCGAACAGCGCCGTCTGGAAATTGTGCGGGCGCTGGCGACAGAGCCTAACGTGCTGTTTCTGGATGAGCCGGCAGCCGGCATGAATCCGCAGGAAACGGCAGAGCTGACCGATTTGATTCGCAGTGTTCAGGAGAAGTTTGAGTTGACGATTTTACTGATTGAGCATGACATGTCGCTGGTCATGGATGTTTGCCAGCGGATTTATGTGTTGGAATACGGCAGAATCATCGCGCACGGCCTGCCGGCAGAGATTAAAGCCAACCCGAAAGTTATCCAAGCTTATTTAGGCGGTGAGATATAATGTTGAAGATAAGAGATATGTCTGTGCACTACGGCATGATTCAAGCGGTCAAGCAGGTCAGTTTTGACGTGCAGGAAGGCGAAATCGTTTCGTTGATTGGGGCTAACGGTGCAGGCAAGACAACTATTTTGCGCACGATTTCCGGGCTGATTCGTCCCACTTCCGGCGAGATTTCTTTTGAAAATCAGGATATCACGAAAATGGGAGCGCAGAAAATCGTTGCCGCCGGCTTGTCGCAAGTACCTGAGGGTCGTCACGTCTTTCCGGGGATGACGGTTTTGGAAAACCTGGAAATGGGTGCGTATTTGCAAACAGATAAAGCATCCAATAAGCAAATGATGGCGACGGTTTTTGAGCGTTTCCCGATTCTGGAAGAGCGGAAGCATCAGGACGCGGCCACGCTGTCCGGCGGCGAGCAGCAAATGCTGGCAATGGGCAGGGCGCTGATGTCGCGACCGAAGCTGTTGCTTTTAGATGAACCGTCGATGGGGCTGGCACCGATTTTCATTCGTGAGATTTTTGCTATCGTGCAGGAGATTCAGAAACAAGGCACGACGGTGCTGCTGATTGAACAAAATGCGAAGATGGCACTGTCGATTGCCGACAGAGGGTATGTACTGGAAACCGGGAAAATCGTCCTGAGCGGTACCGGCCAGGAATTGTTGGCGAGTGATGAAGTTCAGAAAGCTTATTTGGGGGGATAAACGATGATTGTAGAAAATTATATGGCGAAAGATGTCATCACTGTATCAAAGGCAACTAAAATTTTTGATGCGGTCGAATTGATGAATCAAAATGACATCCACCGGCTGCCGGTCGTTGAAGACGGTAAACTGGTCGGCCTGATTACCGAAGGGACCATTCAGTCTGCCATGCCGTCTCAAGCTACCAGCTTAAGCGTGTATGAAGTCAATTATTTGTTGAACAAGACGACGGTTGCCGACATCATGATAAAAGAGGTTGAGACTATCCAGGCAGATGCACTGCTGGAAGATGCCATTTCCAAAATGCGCCAGCACAATATCGGGGTGCTGCCGGTCATGTCACCGTCCGGCGAGGTAATGGGCATCATAACGAACAATGATATTTTCGATGCGTTTCTAGAAATTACGGGCTACAATCAACCCGGCACGCGCGTTTCGATTGCCATCTCAGATGACCACGAAGGGGTGTTGGCGGATTTAACGACACTGTTTGCGGAAAATCATATCAATATCGTTCAAATTGTCGTCTACCGCAAAAACAACCAGCCGACCATCGTGATCCAGCTGGCTAATCCAAACGATGCGGCGATTGTTGATTTATTATCAGCCAAAGGTTACGAAGTCATTTCCTGCGTTACGACAACAGCAGCGGAATAACAAAAAAGCGTCGTCTTCCTGAATGGAAGGCGCGCTTTTTTTGCTAGACGAACAAGATGACTGCTGTCATCAACAGAAAACTGATAATGAAGCTGATAGAAGCGATAAAGCCGACCGTTTCGGATTGGAGTCCCTCTTCGATGGCGCGAATCGTCGACACAGTGGCAACCGGCGTGAACAGCATGAGCAGGATGATTTTTTTCTCAAGCAAACTGAAAAACGGTATCAGGTAAATAAGCACGGCTAGCCCCGCAGCCAGAAGATAGCGGGTGACAAGTACCTTGCCGACCAGCTGCCGATCGTTGTCAGAAAGTTTGAATTCCAGAAACAGGCCGACCATGAACATCGATAAAAAGGTGTTGCTGTTGGCAAACGGCTGGGCAAATTGATAGACGAGCGCCGGTACGGGCACCGAAAAGCTGTGGAGCAGTAACAGGACAACGTAGGTCATTAACGGGATGGAGCGCAGCATTCGTCTGAGAATATCGCCCATCGTGATACTTGAGCCGTGGCGGGCGCTGAAATAGTTAATCATGATTTCCGTCCCGCCGAACATCATCAAGGCGTTGCCGATATCAAAAATAATGGCGAACGGGATAAAAACCGGATAAAAGCCCTGAATGAACGGCAAGGCAAAGTTGCCGATATTGTAACCTGAAATGGTGAACATCATCAGCTGATGATGCTGCGGCGCCTGTTTCCGCCAAAAAAAGCCGGCAAAACTGACGAGTACGACAGTCACGATGACGGCGGTCAGTGTTAATTTAAATAATGCCAGTGAAAGTGCAACATCTTTCAAACCGATGATGATGGCTGCGGGCAGCGTCACTGTCATGATGATTTTGGCGAGGATTTGTCCGTCTGTCTTTTTCAGTGCGCCGGTTTTTTTCATGAAGTAGCCGCTCAAAATGATAAGAAGCAAAGTTGCAGCATGAATCAGTATTTGTCTAATGGTCATCAACCTCCGATATACTTGTCATTATGAAGATATTCCGGCAGTTCTGCAAGCAAAAGATTAACAAATTGCTTTTTTTATGTTATCTTTGATAGCAGGAAACAAAAAGGGGACACAGACTGATGAAAAAAAATAAAAGCGTAGAAGTGACAATCAAAGAAGCAGATAAAAATATGTTCGGTCAACCGGCAGTGGTTCACCAGCTTTACATCGGTAAAAAAATGATCGGCGAAGTGGAAGAATTGTCAGAGGGCAAATACGGTGTGACAATCAATAACCAGCAGACAATGGTTGTGAAGTCTTTCGAATCAGGCTATGAGGAAGTTATCCGCGTCTGGAATTTGGAGCATTAAAAAAAATAAAAGTTTAGGCTTGCTTTTTCCAGTGATTTTTTGTATGATAATGAAGTCGGGTTTTTCACGACTGACAGATAGCTGGAGGGGTAGCGAAGTGGCTAAACGCGGCGGACTGTAAATCCGCTCCTTCGGGTTCGGCAGTTCGAATCTGCCCCCCTCCATTTAAACCATTGGGGTATAGCCAAGCGGTAAGGCAACGGACTTTGACTCCGTCATTCGTTGGTTCGAATCCAGCTACCCCAGTTAAAAAATCAACCATCCAACGGGTTGATTTTTTTGTTTTGTGATACAATGAAAGAAATAAGCGACCGGAGAGGATGACTGAGCATGTTGACAAAATTGACAGGCGTGACAGATACGATGCTGCATTACCGTTCTCTGTTGAGGAACAGCGAGTATGTAGTGCTGGCGCATTTATTTGAAAACAAAGATATCCGCCGCAATCGCATTCGTGTGATTCGGGACCGCGACACAGCCCATACTAAAAAATGGCACAGCCGGCTGTATTAGGCTGTCTGATGTAAACAAGGCGGGACCGGCCTCTATCAACAGTCCATGTAATGAAAAAAACATCGCCCAAGCATCTTGAAAAAGAGTCTTGGGCGATATTTTTCTTCTGAGAGCCGCTTTTTTTTACTTTTCGATATCGATGCCGAGCACCGTCAAGTGGCCGTTACCGACTAGTTTCAGTACGAGCCGCGCCATGTGTTCCGGTGAAAAATCGGATTTTGTGCTGACCCACCAGTGGACTGTTGCAACGAAGATAGCGGTCATGTATTCGATAATAAAGCTGATGGGAACTTCAATGTCGTTTTCAGTGATACGGAGTTTGTCAAAAATATCCTCATATTTTGAGTAGAGCAGGTCGGAAATTTTTTTGCGGAAGATGCCGTTGGAGCTGCCTTCCGTCAATGTTAGGAAGAAATTTTGCTTTAGCTTGATTTCAGCAAAAATGCGCGACAGTGTTTTTTCGATGGTTTTGACTTTAATCAAGTTGCCGTTCATCAGATTGTCGGCATCCAGAATCGATGCCAGTTGCGAGATGGCGAACTCGATGATTTTCTCATACAAATCTGCCTTGTCTTTAAAATGGGCATAAAAAGTTGCGCGGTTGATCATGGCCCGCTTGGAGATGTCCTGAATGGTGACGGCCTCATACCCTTTCTCATCCACCAGCTCAATGAATGCTTCCAGAATCATTTTTCTCGTCCGGAGCACACGCAAATCAATTTTTTTCATAAAAACCTCCTGCCGTTTCTCAACAAAAACGCATTGATTGTTGTTTATATCACAAACTGTGATGAATTGATGATTGAAAAAAATCACGAATGATTTAAACTAGACTTATACTATTATATCAGACATGATGTTGGGTATTCAACAAACTGTTGGAGGCTTTTTGTGTCATTACGCACATCTGATCTACTCAGGAGGTTTATCATGATTTATAATGCAGGAATCGATGTTGGTTCTACCACAGTGAAACTTGCGATTTTGGACGATGCTCAGCGGATGGTGTACTCGCAATACCGGCGGCATTTTTCAGATGTCAAAGCTGCGACAGAAGAGATTTTGAAAGAGGCACTGGCCGCTTTAGGTGAAAATATTCAGATTCGAATTAAAATAACGGGTTCCGGCGGAATGGGTATTTCCGATGTGTTGGATATCGGGTTTGTTCAGGAAGTCATTGCCTGTACCAAAACAGTTGAAACGTTGATACCTGAAACAGATGTTGCCATCGAACTGGGTGGCGAAGACGCGAAGATTACTTTTTTTGAAGGGTCCCTTGAACAGCGGATGAACGGCAGCTGTGCCGGCGGGACGGGCGCATTCATCGACCAGATGGCAGCGCTCCTTGAAACCGATGCAGAAGGTGTGAATGAACTTGCCAAAAGCTACCAGACGATTTACCCGATAGCATCCCGCTGCGGAGTGTTCGCCAAAACAGATATTCAGCCGCTGATCAACGAAGGCGCGGAAAAAGCTGACATTGCAGCCAGTATTTTTCAAGCGGTGGTCAATCAGACGATCGCCGGGCTGGCTTCCGGACGAAAAATCAAAGGGAAGGTGGCCTTTTTAGGCGGGCCGCTGTATTTCATGAGTGAACTGCGGCGCCGTTTTATCGAAACACTGGATTTGGCGGAGGAGGACATTCTTTTTCCTGAAAATTCCCAGTTGTTCGTTGCTATCGGAGCAGCGCTCTATGCGCAGAAGGAACCGGTGACGAGCATTGAGGGCATACTGGCACGCATTGACGATGATGCGCGCGAATCGCTGCAAGTGGAAGACAAGCTGCCGCCTTTGTTTGCCTCAGAGGAGGAACGTCGGGTATTTCATGAACGGCACGACCGGGCGACCGTTACGCAAAAACAGCTGGCAGGTTATTCGGGTACTGTATTTATAGGGATTGATGCCGGTTCTACAACGACGAAGGTTGCAGTCATTGATGACGAAGGCGAATTGCTTTATTCATATTACGGCAACAACGAAGGGCAGCCTTTGACAACTACTATCCGTGTATTGAAGGAAATTTATCAGGCATTGCCGGCATCTGCATCCATCGGCAAAGTCGCTGTGACCGGTTATGGCGAACAGCTGATTAAACACGCATTAAAGATTGATATCGGTGAAGTGGAAACCGTGGCGCATTATAAAGCCGCCAATAAGTTTCAGCCGGGCGTTGATTTTATTCTGGATATCGGCGGACAAGATATGAAAGCCATGACCATCAAAAACGGTGTGCTGTCTTCCATTCAGCTGAATGAAGCCTGCTCCTCCGGTTGTGGCTCGTTTATCGAAACATTTGCCAATTCCCTCGGCTATGAGGTGGCGGACTTTGCAGAAGCGGCGATGGCATCGGAACAACCGGTCGATTTAGGCTCACGCTGTACAGTGTTCATGAACTCTAAAGTCCGGCAAGTGCAAAAAGAAGGAGCAACACCGGGCGACATCTCGGCAGGCTTGTCTTATTCGGTTATTAAAAATGCATTGTACAAAGTCATTAAAGTCAGACGGCCTGAGGAGCTGGGCGAAAAAATCGTCTGTCAGGGCGGGACGTTTTACAATGATGCCGTTTTGCGTGCTTTTGAGCTGATCAGCGGACGCGAGGTCGTCAGACCGGATATCGCCGGACTGATGGGCGCATACGGTGCCGCCTTGATTGCTCTTGAAAGGTATGAGCCCGGCGATGCAACGACGATGCTGTCTTTTGAAGAGCTGCTGTCGTTTACGGAAGAAAAGGAATTCACCCATTGCCGTATTTGTGAAAATCACTGTCAGCTGACAATTACGCTGTTTTCAGACGGCCGCCGGTTTGTCAGCGGCAACCGCTGCGAGCGCGGTGCACAAATCAAAATCGACAAAAAAGACCGAAAAGAAAATCTGGTGGATTATAAATACCGCCGCTTGTTCAGCTATCGTCCGCTTAAAAAGAAAGAAGCCAAATTCGGCACTATCGGTATTCCCCGTGTGTTGAATATGTATGAGAACTATCCGCTGTGGCATACGATGCTGACTGATTTAGGGTTTCGCGTCGTGCTGTCGCCGCGCTCCAGCAAGCAGATTTATGAGCAGGGCATCGAGACGATTCCAAGCGACACGGTTTGTTATCCGGCCAAAATCGCCCATGGTCATATACAGGCACTCATCGACAAAGGCGTACCGCGTATTTTTTACCCGGGCGTTGTCTTTGAGCAGGAAGAATTCGCAGAAGCGGACAATCATTTTAATTGCCCGATCGTTCAAAGCTATTCCGATGTGATTCGCAATAATGTCGATGAAATAAGGCATCATCAAGTGATGTATGACAATCCTTACTTGAATCTTGCTAATAAAGAGTCGGTCGTCGACCAGATTACCGAGGCTTTCTCCGACTTGGGCATCCCTCGTGCTGAGGTGAAACAGGCAGTTTACCATGGGTATGAGGAGCTGGAGGCGTACAAGCAGGATATCCGGAACAAAGGCGAGGAGATGCTTGCGATGCTGACGCGCACAGGTCAGCGGGGTGTCGTGCTTTCAGGCAGACCGTACCATATCGACCCGGAAATCAACCACGGCATCGCCGATGTGATTACCCAAGAGGGGTTCCATGTCTTGACGGAGGACAGCATTTCCCATCTGGGAGATGTGGGCAATTTGCGGGTCGTCAATCAGTGGGTGTATCACGCCAGACTGTACGCAGCTGCCCGTGTCGTTGCCAAGACGCCTAATCTGGAGCTGGTCCAGCTGAATTCTTTCGGCTGCGGTCTTGATGCTGTCACAACCGATCAGGTAGAAGAAATCATGGCGCAGTACGGGCGCATCTATACCGTATTGAAAATCGACGAAGGCTCGAATTTGGGAGCGATTCGGATACGTCTCCGTTCGTTGAAAGCTGCGGTGAATGAACGCAAGCAAGCCGACCAGCAGCCGGTCAAGCTGTATGACGCACCGGAGAAACTGGTCTTTACGAAAGAAATGAAGCAGACACACACGCTGCTTTTGCCGATGCTCAGTCCGATCCATCAAAACGGTCTGCTGGACATTGCACTGCAAGCCAGCGGCTACAATGTCGTCTGCCTGCCTTCCGAAGACAAGGAAGCAATCAATGTCGGACTGAAATATGTCAATAACGATGCGTGCTATCCAGCCATCATCTCCATCGGCCAGCTGGTAGAAGCGCTCCAGAGCGGCGACTATGATTTGGATAATGTCAGCGTCATGATGACGCAGACAGGCGGCGGCTGCCGCGCAACGAACTATATTCCGCTGCTTCGGAAAGCGCTGGTGGACGCCGGCTTTCCGCAAGTCCCGGTCGTGTCCATTTCCCTCGGCAACAAAGGTGTGGAAAGCAATCCGGGCTTTAAGCTGAGCCTGCCGCTGTTGAAACGGGTGGCGGTGGCTGCCCTGTACGGCGATTTGTTTGAACGGGTCGTCTACCGGACCCGACCGTATGAAACAGAGCCGGGGATGATTGATGCCCTGCATGAAAAATGGCTGAAAAAAGTTCAGCGCAGTGTTGAAAAGGGTTCGTTCAGCCAATTCAGACGTTTTTGCAAGGAAATCATCCATGAGTTTGACACGGTGCCGTTAACTAATGAGGTAAAACCGCGAGTCGGAGTTGTGGGGGAAATCCTGGTCAAATACTCACCGACTGCCAATAACAACGTGGTCCGGCTTTTGGAAGAAGAAGGGGCCGAGGCTGTTGTTCCCGGCATCATCGGTTTTATGCACTATTCGCTTTACAACAGTATTTGGAAACACGACAATCTGGGAATGTCGCGCAAAGCTAAATGGGTATCTGAATTTGCTATCAAACTGATTGAACAGTGTGAAAAGCCGATGCACGAAGCACTGGTGGCATCCGAACGCTTCGAAGGGCTGACGCCGATTGCCCAGCTGGCAGAAGATGCAAGCAAAGTGTTGTCGATTGGCAACCACACCGGTGAAGGCTGGTTTTTGACCGGCGAGATGATTGATTTGCTGAAGCACGACGTGCCGAACATCATCTGTATGCAGCCATTCGGCTGTCTGCCGAATCATGTCGTCGGTAAAGGCGTCATCAAGGAACTGCGCCATCAGTACCCGATGGCCAATATTGCACCAATCGATTATGACCCGGGTGTTTCTGTGGTCAATCAGTTGAACCGTATCCGCCTGATGCTGGCAACTGCTGAACGCCAGCTGAACCAATTGCATACATAACGCGCCAATGCCGGAGAATCGCAACACGATTCTCCGGCATTCTTTGGTGGCTGATGCTTGTCTGTTCGGTCTATACCAGTTATAATAGGAGAAAACAAGGTCAAAAGGAAGTGAGCAGCATGAGCAAACATAATGTGCCGATATATATTCAAATCCACGACCAGCTCAAACAGCAAATTGAAACGGGCAAATGGCGCGTCGGCGATCGTCTGCCTTCTGAACGGGACTTGGCAAAAACGTTTCAAGTCAGCCGGATGACCTTGCGTCAGGCGATACAGACACTGGCAGATGAAGGCATCCTCGAGCGGAAAATAGGCTCCGGCACATATGTCGCCAGCAGCAAAGTACAGGAAGCCATGGTCGGCACGACCAGCTTTACAGACATCATTTTGTCTCAAGGGCGCACGCCCTCCAGCAAAACCGTCTCGTATGTCATTACGAAGCCCAGCTCCAGCGAAATGGAAAAGCTGCAGCTGGATAAAGACAGCGATATTTTGAAGATGGAACGTATCCGCTATGCTGACGGCGTACCGATTTCATTTGAAGTGACAAGTGTGCCGCATCATTTTGTAGCGGCATTCAGCAAGTCGGAGATTACCCGGTCGCTTTACAACGTACTGGCGGAAAAAGGCAATTTGCATATCGCCAGAGCCAGCCAAACGATTTCGGCAATGCTGGCATCTGAAAAGATTGCCGACTACTTGCAAATCAATAAAGGTGATGCAGTGCTGCGTTTGCGTCAAATTTCCTATTTGACGGGTGATGTCCCCTTTGAATATGTCCGCAGCCAGTACGTCGGCAACCGCTTTGAATTTTATTTGGAAAAATAAACCATGGGTTGTTTTAAACAACTCATGGTTTAACTGCTTGGCGGGACAGGTGTTTCAAAGTAGTCAGTCCCTTTTAGCTGAATGTCATATTGTCCGGACAGCAAATCGTCCAGCTTGCTGCGAAATGCCTGCACGCGGTCTTCAGTAATCATACAGCTGACGGTGACCCTCTCCGTAAAGGCTGTGTCTTTAACGTAAATATCAGCCTGCTGTAAAAAATACTCCAGTTTGCCGTGTAAAGGATAGCCGACCGTTACCTGAACTTCCTGCATCAACACGCCCTCAACAATTCCGATGTGCTTCAGAGCTTCTGATACGGACTGGCTGTATGCGCGAATCAGACCGCCGGCACCGAGTTTCGTGCCGCCGAAGTAGCGGGTGACGACTGCCAGCACATTGCGCAGCTGTTTGACTTTCAGGACTTCCAGCATCGGCACGCCGGCGGTACCGCTTGGTTCGCCGTCATCGCTGGACCGCTGTATCTCCTGCTTATCGCCCAGCACGTAGGCGCTGCAGTTGTGTGTTGCCTTCCAGTGTTCTTTTTTCAGCTGCTGGATATACTCCCGCGCCATTTCTTCCGACTCGATCCGTTTCAGTGTACAGATAAATCTGGATTTTTTGATTTCGATTTCATATTGCCCGTCTTCTTTTATGGTATAATAATGTGATAACATGTGGCACCTCGCTTTAAATACAGTATAAAGAGTTTGGCCCGGGGATTCAAGTTCAGACGAAATGACAACGCTTTACGATAAGGGGGAGAGACCGTGCAGAAAAAGGAACGCGAAAAAAAATACGACAGCCTGACCCGCTATTTTAATGAAAACAAAGGCAGTCAGGTCACGCTGACGTTCACCCAGTTTGACGAGCTGCTGTTCCCTCATACCGGTTTGCCGAAAACTGCACGGACGTCGGAAGATTGGTGGGCGAATGACTACCGCTATCCTGAAAAAGGGGCTTACGGCTGGCTGAATGCCGGTTATGAAGTTATCCGGGTGGATTTGGAAAAGGAATTTGTCGTCTTTAAAAAGCTGTTAAAAGAAACCGAGCTGTTTCGGTTTAAAGATCACGGCTAATGATAAAAAACAAACGCATGGACTGATACTATTGTCAGTCCATGCGTTTTTGCATCCAATTCAACAAGTCGAGCATGACGATATCCGCCTCGGCTTCATGAAGAATCTCGTGGCGTAAATCGTGATACAGCTGCAGCGTGACATCGTCAAAGTGCCCCTCCTGCAATTCCTGAGCCACTTTGCGCGGTCCTTTGCCGTAATTTCCCACCGGGTCCATTTCGCCGCTGATGATTAAAAAGGGCAGCGTTCTCGGGATGGACTCGTACCATTTTTTTCCGGCTCCGTGATGAATCAGGCTCATCAATGTGTAATAGCCGTTGTTGGTAAACGGAAATCCGGTTTTGTCATTGGCTTCGTACCAGCGCACATTTTCCTGATTTTTGGAAAGCCAGGAAAACGTCAGATTATCCTGCTTGAACGGCTGATTGTAGTTGAGGAAAATCAGCTTGTCCATGACCGGATTGAATTTTGTGCCGCTTGTACGGTTCAAAACCCGTAAAATCCGCAACGCGTGCGCGGCTTCCCGCCGTTCGCTGCTCGTTCCCATCACGATGGCACCGTCCACAGGATGTGTCTGTGTTTGCAGGTAATTTCGCAAAATAAAGGAACCCATGCTGTGTCCCAGCAGGAACAGGGGCAGAGTCGGGAATCTTTTTTTGAGATAGGCAGTGACATTAGCCGTGTCAGAGATGAGGATGTCCGGACTGTTGCCTTTGGAAAAATACCCGTACAGCGGATGTTCGGCGTCTACCGAATCACCGTGTCCCAAATGGTCGTGGCCGATGACCATTATCTGGTGTTCATTCAAAAAGCGTGCAAATGCATCGTAACGCTCAATGAATTCTGCCATACCGTGGATTATCTGGACTGCTGCTCGGGGCCGGCCGTTTGGCAGCCACATGACAACATTTAAGTCAGTGCGGCCATCTGCCGATTCAAAAGAAATATATTTTTTCATCGGGACTTTCCTCCTTGCTGTTCTTTCATTCATTATAGCGAAACCTGTAAAAACATACTAGTTTATTAGACGTATTCTTATAATAAAGGATGAAATGAATGGAAAACGGAGATTATTTAAAAGGACGGCTGCTGCTGGAAACGGAAATCGTGCCCGCTGCCCGCGGGATCGTGCGTGACACTTCAGTCAAGTGTCTGCCGGCGATGGTAGAAATGGCAAACCAAGTTCAGTGTACCAGATGCGGGTCGGTGCATCTCAAAAGGCAGGCGGTGATTGTCAATCAGCTTGCGGCATTTTATTATTGCCCGTCCTGCATCCAGTTGGGACGCATCCAGAGCAATCTTGCGCTGTACCATCTGCCTGAAACAGGCTTTCCGCCATCGAAGGTGACTTGCTTTTGGCAAGGCCGGTTAAGTCATGAACAAAATCGCATTTCTGAAAAGCTGGTGCAGGCTGTTCACGACGGGGGCAAGTATCTGGTTCATGCGGTGACCGGTGCCGGCAAAACGGAAATGCTGTTTGCCGCCATTGCAGCGGCCCTGTCACTGGGCAAACGCCTCTGCCTTGCCAGCCCCCGTGTAGATGTGTGTCTGGAGTTGTATCCGCGGTTGCAGTCGGCTTTCCCTCAGCAGGCGATTTGCCTGTTATACGGTAAACAGCCGGCGCCGTATCAGCGGACAGCCTTTGTTTTATGTACGACTCATCAGCTACTCCGGTTTTACCGCGCGTTTGATGTGCTGATACTGGATGAAGCTGATGCCTATCCGTATGCAGGAAACGCCATGTTGGAGCATGGTTGTGCTCAATCAATAAAGGAACGCAACACCCTTATTTTCCTGACAGCCACCCCGACGAAAAAAATGCAGCTGACTGTTACAGGCAAGCGATTAAGTGTCAGCCGTCTGCCGGCACGCTATCACCGGTACCCGCTGCCTGAACCTGTTTGCCACTGGGTCTGGCAGCTGCCGCAACAGATATTGTCAGGAAAATTACCCAAAGCACTGATTGCAGCTGTGGCACAAAGGCAACGACAGACGCTGATGTTCTGCCCCTCAATTCGCCAGACAGAGCTGTTGTCGGCATTGCTGAAAAGAAGCTTTCCCGCACTCAGAATTGACAGTGTCCATGCCGATGATGACGAGAGAGAAAGAAAAGTCGCCGCAATGCGGGAAGGTGCCTATGACATCTTAATCAGTACAACGATTTTGGAAAGAGGGGTGACTTTTCCGAATATTGATGTGCTGGTTGTCGGCAGCGACCACCGTGTGTTCAGCGAATCAGTCCTTGTTCAAATTGCCGGAAGGGCCGGGCGCAGCCGTGAGCACCCGGAAGGAGACGTTGTTTTTTTGCACAGCGGAATGAGCAGAGAAATGAAAAAAGCACTGCGGCATATCCGCCGTATGAACTGCCGGGCAGCTGAGAGGGGGCTTCTTCGATGATGTGCGTGTTATGCCAGCGGCCGATATACCACACACTGTCATGGGCGGAGCTTTTGACATGGCAGAAATTGTATCAAGGAACGTGCTGTCCCCGCTGTCAGGCACAATTCCAGCGTTTACCGGCAGAGGGAGTATGCCGCGGCTGCGGGTGCCCGGATACGGCCGGATACTGCAGCGACTGCCGCATGTGGCAGAACATGTACCCGGGGCTCTCACTTTCCCATCGTGCACTGTATAGGTACAATCCGGCGATGAAGGATTTTTTCCACCGTTATAAATTTAAGGGCGATATCCGTTTGGCCGGCTGTTTTATTGAACAACTGCGCTGTTTTTTAAGTGCGTATCATTACGATATATTGGTGCCGATTCCCTTGTCGGATGCTCGGCTGCGTGAAAGGGGGTTTAATCAGGTGTCAACTTTGCTGGATTATGCTGAGCTGCCTTATGCCAATTGCCTGATAAAACCGGTGGACACGGACAGCCAGTCAGCAAAAAACCGAGCTGAACGGCTGCAGCTGAGACAGCCGTTTGCTCTTTCAGCGGACAACTATCAGCTGGCAGAGCGGCGCGTATTGATTATGGATGATATTTATACTACTGGACGGACAATGGTTTTTGCGTATGATTTATTGCTGCATCAAGGTGTAAAAAGTATTCAATCCGTTTCGATTGCCCGATAAACAATGTTTTTTATCGTCAGTTTTTTTCAACAAGGTTTATTTTATTTAATAAAATAAGACTCTTAATTGTCATTTCCCACATACTCAGATATAATGGTAGTGAGAAGAAATATTAAAGAGTGGTCCTTTATTATTCTCTTATAGTGATAGACGAAAGGGGTAATTGTCATGCTTAGATATAACGTTAGAGGCGAGAATATTGAGGTGACACAGGCAATTAGAGATTATGTGGAGAAAAAGGTCAGTAAGTTGGAGCGTTATTTTACTAATGTTCCAGAGTCTACCGCATACGTTAATTTAAAAGTGTACACAGATAAGAATGCCAAAGTGGAAGTGACGATTCCATTACCATATCTGGTCTTGAGAGCTGAAGAAACCTCTCCGGATTTGTATGCGAGTGTGGATTTGGTTGTTGACAAGCTGGAAAGACAAATTAGAAAATTCAAAACCAAAATCAATCGTAAGTCAAGAGAAACTGGACTGGATGTGAACGGTTCTGCCGTTTTCGCAAACAATCATTCCGAACAACAGACAAACGAACCGGATCTGGCGATTGTTCGCACCAAACGCCTATCATTAAAACCAATGGACAGTGAAGAAGCTGTTTTACAGATGAACATGCTTGGACACAACTTCTTTATCTTTGAAGATGCTGAGACAAACGGTACAAGCATCGTTTACCGCCGCAAAGACGGCAAATACGGCCTGATTGAAACAAACTAGCCGGACAAGACAATAAAATTGAAAACAATTGCCCGCAACAGCTGTGCCTGTTGCGGGTTTTTGGGTGTTGCCCAGCTTTTTTTTGTGCGGCTGCCGGTTTTCTCCCCCTTAGACAAACGATTGCCCGGCAAGTCGGCGGTTTTTAAATAAAATAGTTTCATTTTCACAAAAGTAATGCTAGAATAATTAAGATGGCTGAGATATGTCTTTTTTTAAAGATGAATGGAATATCCAATTGTGAGAGAAACGACGAGAGGAAAGGTTTTATTTAATGGCTAATTTTCTAAAGCGAATAATTGAGAGCGATAAAAAAGAATTAAAACGGCTTGGGCACATAGCAGATAAAATTGATGCGCTGGCTAACGATATGGAACAACTGAGTGATGACGCACTGAAAGGGAAGACCGAAGAATTCAAAGCACGCTATCAAAAAGGCGAAACGCTGGATGACTTGCTGGTCGAGGCCTTTGCAGTCGTCCGTGAAGGCGCCAGACGTGTACTCGGGCTCTATCCGTATAAAGTCCAGCTGATGGGCGGGATTGTACTGCATGACGGCAATATTCCGGAAATGAAAACTGGTGAAGGGAAAACCCTGACAGCAACGATGCCGGTTTATTTGAATGCACTGACCGGCGAAGGAGTCCACGTTGTCACCGTCAACGAATACTTGGCTACCCGTGACGCCAGTGAAATGGGCGAGCTGTATAATTTCCTCGGGTTAACAGTCGGTTTGAACCTGAATTCAAAAAGTTCTGAGGAAAAAAGACTGGCCTATGCCTGCGACATCACCTATTCAACAAATAACGAGCTGGGATTCGACTATTTGCGCGACAACATGGTGGTCTACCGCGAACAGATGGTTCAGCGGCCGCTGAATTTTGCCGTCGTCGATGAAGTGGACTCAATCCTGATTGATGAGGCGAGAACACCGCTGATTATTTCCGGTCAAGCGGAAAAATCCACAGCAATGTACAACCGTGCTGATAATTTTGTGAAAACATTAGTGGAGGACGAGGACTATACGATTGATGTCCAGTCCAAAACAATCAGTCTGACGGAAAAAGGGATCAATAAAGCAGAAGAGAATTTTCATATCGAAAACTTGTACGATTTGGAAAACACCTCGCTGACCCACTATCTGGACCAGTCGTTGCGCGCCAACTATATCATGCTGCGCGACATCGACTATGTTGTTCAGGAAGGCAAAGTCTTAATTGTTGACCAGTTTACCGGACGGATCATGGAAGGCCGCCGCTACTCCGACGGGCTTCATCAGGCAATCGAAGCCAAAGAAGCCGTTGAAATCGAAGATGAAACAAAAACCATGGCGAACATTACCTTCCAGAACTACTTCCGGATGTATAAGAAACTATCAGGGATGACGGGTACTGCCAAAACGGAAGAAGAAGAATTCCGTGAAATTTATAATATGGAAGTTATCCAAATACCGACAAACGAGCCGGTCATCCGGGATGACCGCCCGGACTTGCTGTATCCGACACTGCGGAGCAAGTTTGCGGCAGTGGTCAAAGACATTGAGGAGCGGTACCGTAAAGGTCAGCCGGTCCTTGTCGGGACGGTCGCCGTCGAAACGTCAGAATTGCTGTCCAATATGCTGACAAAAGAAAAAATTCCGCATGAAGTGCTGAATGCGAAAAACCACTTTAAAGAAGCTGAAATCATCATGAATGCCGGTCAAAAGGGTGCAATCACAATCGCAACCAACATGGCCGGACGTGGGACGGACATCCGTCTGGGGATGGGTGTTGTCGAATTGGGCGGTCTGGCGGTTATCGGTACAGAACGCCACGAGTCCCGCCGGATTGACAATCAGCTGCGGGGACGTTCTGGCCGTCAGGGCGACCCGGGTGTGACACAGTTTTACTTGTCCCTCGAGGATGACCTGATGAAGCGTTTCGGTTCCGAGCGGATCAAAGCCTTCTTGGACCGGATGAATCTGGAAGAAGAAGACGCGGTAATTCAAAGCAAGATGCTGTCCAAGCAAGTCGAATCGGCACAAAAACGTGTGGAAGGAAATAACTACGACACGCGGAAGAATGTCCTGCAGTATGACGATGTCATGCGTGAACAGCGGGAAGTCATTTATAAACAGCGGTACCAAGTAATCACTGCCGAGTCGGATTTGAAGCACGTTATCTTAGGCATGGTGCGCCGCACGATTGAGCGGTATGTAGAAAGTCATACACAAGGTGAAAAATCTGACTGGAATCTGAAAGGGCTGGTCGATTTTGCCGGCGCGGCTATCACGAGCGAAAATGCGATTGCCGTTTCTGATTTGGAGAACAAAACACCTGAGGAGATCATTGCATTCATCTTCAGCAAAGCAGAAGATGTCTACAATGAAAAAGAACGGATTCTTGCCAGCCCGGAACAAATGCTGGAATTTTCGAAAGTCGTTGTGCTGAGGGTAGTGGATACCAAGTGGACAGACCACATTGACGCAATGGACCAGTTGCGCGAGTCGATCGGCTTGCGTGCCTATGGCCAAAACGATCCGCTGGTGGATTACCAGACGGAAGGCTACCAGATGTTCAATGACATGGTCGGGGCCATCGAATATGAAGTGACACGTTTGTTTATGAAAGCTGAAATCCGTCAAAATGTACAGCGTGAGCAAGTTGCCCGCGGAGAAGCTGTTACACCGACTGAGGAACAGGGACGTGTTGCTTCCGATGAGAAGAAAAAACCAATCAAAGTGGAAAAGGTTGGCAGAAACGATCCGTGTCCATGCGGCAGCGGCAAGAAATATAAGAATTGTCACGGCAAACCGCAATAGGCGATAATCAAGGTGCGACTTGGCTCAAGCTAAGTCGCATTCATGTTTGAATAGGGAGTGAATGAATATGGAAATAAGCGAACTGCGTTCCGAACTGGATGAACTGTCCAGTAAAATCAATGACTTTAGGAGGTCACTTTGACTTAGACCGTTTGGAAGAAGAAATTGCTGAAACGGAACATGACATGAGCGTTCCCGGATTTTGGGATGATTCAGATAAGGCCCAACAAGTAATCGACCATGCCAATCAGCTGAAAAATCAGTACAACAGTTTCAAGGAATTGGCAGATGAGCAGGAAGAACTGCTGATTCTTCTCGAAATGTATCAGGAAGAAGGCGACGAAGACCTGAAAACAGAGCTGACTATGCGCATGGGCGAGCTGAAAGAAAAAACCGGTCTGTTTGAGCTGTCTCAGCTGTTGAGTAATCCTTACGACAAAAATAATGCGATTTTGGAAATCCATCCGGGAGCCGGCGGGACCGAATCCCAGGATTGGGGCAGCATGCTGCTGAGGATGTATACACGGTGGGCGGAAAGCCATGATTTCAAAGTGGAAACACTTGACTATCAGGGCGGCGACGAAGCCGGTATCAAAAGTGTCACGTTGCTGGTCAAGGGCTACAATGCTTACGGGTATTTGAAATCTGAACGCGGGGTTCACCGGCTGGTGCGTATCTCGCCTTTTGATTCCCAGAGCCGGCGGCACACGTCATTTTGCTCGGTCGACATCATGCCGGAGTTGGACGGCGATATTTCAGTCGACATCAATTCAGATGATTTGAAAGTCGATACGTTCAGAGCCAGCGGTGCCGGCGGCCAGCACATCAACAAAACAGAATCGGCTGTACGCATCACCCATCTGCCGACAGGTATCGTCGTGTCGAGTCAAGCCCAACGTTCCCAAATCAAGAACCGGGAACAGGCGATGAGTATGCTGAAAGCCAAGCTGTATCAGCTGGAGCTCGAAAAACAGGAGCAGGAAGCCGCCAGCATCCGCGGGGAACAACTGGAAATCGGCTGGGGCTCGCAAATCCGCTCGTACGTGTTCCACCCGTATTCAATGGTCAAGGACCACCGGACAAATTACGAAGTCGGAAATGTGCAGGCAGTGATGGACGGCGAGATTGACGACTTTATTGATGTCTATTTGCGGACACAGCTGGTGCACGACTGATTATTTCAGAATAAGTGGAAAATGAAACATATTTGTAAACAAATGAAAGAACAATAAACACAGTTTCATGCTATACTAATTTGAGGTTTAACGACGTCATCAGGCAAAAATGAATTAGGGAGAATGCTAATGATTGAGATGAAGAAAGTGACGAAAAAGTACCCGAACGGTACAACAGCATTGCGTAACCTGTCAGTAACCATTAATCAGGGCGAATTCGTCTATGTTGTTGGTCCCAGCGGTGCCGGAAAGTCAACCTTTATAAAACTAATGTATCGAGAGGAAAAGGCGACAAAGGGTCAGCTGAATGTGGCTGGCTACGACTTGCTGAAAATCAAAAACCGCCATGTTCCTTATTTGCGCAGAGAGATCGGGATTGTCTTCCAGGACTATAAATTACTGCAGCAGAAAACCGTTTATGAAAACGTGGCGTATGCGATGCAAGTTATCGGCAAGCGCCCGCGTGAAATCAAAAAACGGGTGATGGAAGTATTGGATCTGGTTGGACTGAAGCATAAAGTGCGCGTGTTCCCGTCGGAATTATCAGGCGGTGAGCAGCAGCGTGTGGCGATTGCCCGGGCGATTGTCAACACGCCGAAAGTGCTGATTGCCGATGAACCGACTGGTAACCTGGACCCGGACAACTCGTGGGAAATCATGGAGCTGCTGGACCGCATCAATGCGCAGGGAACGACAGTTGTGATGGCGACACACAACAGTACGATCGTCAACACCATTCGCCATCGGGTACTGGCAATTGAAAACGGCCGGATCACCAGAGACCAAGATGAGGGGGATTACGGATACGATGATTAGAAATTTCTTTCGTCACATTGGTGAAGCGTTAAAAAGTATTCGCCGGAACGGCTGGATGACGATGGCATCCGTCAGCGCTGTCACAGTGACGCTGACGCTTGTCGGTATTTTTCTGGCAGTTATTTTAAATGTGAGTAAAATTGCGGAAGACATCAAAAGCAATGTTGATGTTTCCGTGTTTGTCGATATCGGCACAGATGAAAAAGGGCTGGACCAGCTGGAAAGCGAGCTGAAAGCACTGCCCGGAGTAACGAAGGTAGAATTTTCAAGCAGTGAACAGGAGTATCAAAAGCTGGTTGACCGGCTGGGCGATACATGGAAACTGTTCGAAGGGGATAAAAACCCGCTGTATGATGTGTTTATCGTAGGGGCCGACTCCACCGAGGCGACTAAAGCCGTACAAAAGTCAGCGTCTAAATTAAACAATGTTTACAAAGCAGACTACGGCGGCTCCTCATCCGATAAAATCTTTACGATTGCGAAAAATGTGCGTGTCTGGGGAAGTGCGGCTGCTGTGTTTCTCGTCTTTGTGGCAGTCTTCCTGATTTCAAATACGATTCGGATCACCATCATTTCGCGTAAACGGGAAATTCAAATTATGCGTCTTGTCGGTGCGAAAAACGGGTTCATCCGTTGGCCTTTCTTCCTGGAAGGTGCCTTTATCGGACTGCTGGGCTCGGTTATCCCGATTCTTTTAGTGAGTTTCGGCTACACGCAAGTCTTTCTGATGGTCACAAAGAGTATGCTGGGCAACAGCTACCAGTTGATGACACCGGACGATTTGGTACTGAAACTGAACGTGGCGATGGTAGCAGTCGGCGTTATCATCGGTTCAATCGGCTCTGTGCTTTCAATGAGACGTTTTTTGAAGATATAAATGGAAAAACACCTTTCGGACATTTTTTGCCTGAAAGGTGTTTTAAAAATGGTAAAAGGACGCTCCGCGGAACGTCCTTTTACCATTTCATAAGGGATGATATTTTTCGTCACTTTTATAATGGGGATTATAGTTTTTAGTGACTAGAAATCAACATATAGATAACGATTAATAAACAAAAAAACGCCTTATCTACAAATGTACAAAAAGGGTATTTATGTTAAAAATAATCACCTATATCTGATTTCTTATTAATTATACCACATTATATCATTAAATGTGAAGGGTTAATTTATAAAAAAGACATTTTCTGTTTTTGGGATAAAGCGATTACATTCGGCGTTTAGATGAAAAAAACTTGCTTTTTTTCATACTAACCTATATGTTAATTCTGAGGAGTAATTTTCTAACTTATCATGTGAAATTAATGAGGAGGCTTATTTTGTGAAAAAGCTTTTGAAAGCATCGGTATTGTGCTCGTTTTTCTTTTTAGGAGGCTGTTCAAATCTGGTGGACAAAGGAGAATCCATCGATATTGTCGGTTCTTCTGCGATGCAACCGCTGGTGGAGGCTGCCAGTGAACAGTTCAGCAGCGAAAATATTGGAAAATTCATCAACGTTCAAGGAGGAGGCAGCGGCACGGGGCTGAGTCAGGTACAGGCCGGTGCTGTTGATATTGGTAATTCAGATTTGTTTGCTGAAGAAAAACCAGGGATAGACAGTGAGGCGCTGGTCGGTCATAAAGTAGCAGTCGTCGGGTTGACGCCGATTGTCAATAAAGGTGTCGGCATTCGCGACATTTCCATGGCGGACTTGAAAAAAATTTTTACCGGGGAAATCAAAAATTGGCAGGAAGTCGGCGGAGATGATCAGGAGATTGTTGTATTAAACCGTGCATCAGGCAGCGGCAGCCGCTACACCTTTGAACAATGGGTGCTGGACGGTGAGCAGTCTGTTCGTACGCAAGAACAGGAATCGACCGGGATGGTCCGCCAGATTGTCAGTACGACACCGGGCGCTATCAGCTATGTCGCGTTTTCTTATGTCACAGAGGACGTTGCCACTTTGTCCATTGACAATGTGCAGCCGACAGAAGAAAATGTCAAAACGAATGACTGGGTCATCTGGTCCTATCAGCATATGTACACCAAGGGCCAGCCGACAGGGTTGACCAAGGACTTTCTTGCCTACATGATGTCAGATGAAGTGCAAGACAACTTGGTGCCGAAGCTGGGCTATATCTCAATGTCAAGCATGCAGGTCGAAAGAGATGCTGAAGGCAACACCACACCAAAATAGCAGGTGAAAAAGAGTTTAGGAGGTCATGGTTATGGAAGAGGTTCATAATCAGTTGTTGAAGAAATCCAAAAAAGCCAAGTTGGAACAATTCGGCAAGACAATCAGTTTTTTAGCTATCATACTGATTGTTGCAGTAGTCGTTGCGATATTTTATTTTGTTGCAAGCAAAGGTCTGGCAACATTCTTTGTAGATAAAGTGAATTTTTTTGAATTTTTATTCGGGACTGAATGGAGTCCGGGGAACGTCACAGAAGAGGGCAAGCAAATGGTCGGCGCACTGCCGATGATTGCCGGCTCATTTATTGTGACGCTGCTGTCTGCGATTGTCGCCACACCGTTTGCGATCGGGGCAGCAGTGTTTATGACAGAGATTTCGCCTAAATTAGGCACGAAAATTTTACAGCCCGTCATTGAGCTTTTAGTAGGTATCCCGTCCGTTGTCTACGGATTTATCGGTTTGTCGGTCATCGTTCCGGCAGTCCGCATGACTTTCGGCGGTTCAGGCTTTGGTCTGCTCGCCGGAACATTTGTGCTGTTTGTCATGATCCTGCCGACAGTGACTTCAATGACGGTTGATGCGCTGAAGGCAGTTCCCAGATATTACCGGGAAGCATCGCTGGCTCTTGGAGCGACCCGCTGGCAGACGACCTATAAAGTCGTGCTGCGTGCAGCTGTCCCCGGTATTTTGACAGCCGTTGTATTCGGCATGGCCCGTGCGTTTGGGGAAGCACTGGCTATCCAGATGGTTATCGGTAATGCGACACTGATGCCGCATAACCTGATTACCCCGGCTTCGACCCTGACAAGTGTGCTGACAATGGGCATCGGCAATACGATTATGGGAACGTTGGAGAACAATATTTTATGGTCTCTGGCATTACTGCTGCTGTTAATGTCTCTCTTGTTTAATATTTTAATCCGGTTCATCGGCAGGAAGGGAGAAATGAAGTAACATGAATGCAAAACGTTCTGACAAGATAGCCACAGGTATCTTGTATGGGATTGCCGGTATCATTATTTTGATTTTGGCAAGCTTGATTTTATACATACTGGCACGGGGCCTGCCGCATATCAACTGGCAGTTTTTGACCCAGCCGTCCAAAAGTTTCGAGCCGGGCGGCGGTATCGGTATTCAACTGTTTAACTCATTTTATCTTTTGCTGATTACAATGATTATCAGTGTGCCGATTTCACTGGGAGCCGGTATTTATTTGTCGGAGTATGCAAAAAAGAACCGCTTGACGGACATCATCCGGACAGCTATTGAGGTATTGAGTTCGCTGCCGAGTGTTGTTGTCGGTCTGTTCGGTTTTTTAGTGTTCGTTATTCAGGCCGATTTGGGATTCTCGATAATTTCAGGTGCGCTGGCACTGACCTTCTTTAACTTGCCGCTATTGACCCGTAACGTGGAAGAATCGCTGAACGCGGTCCACTTCACACAGCGTGAAGCCGGGTTGGCATTAGGGCTGTCCCGGTGGGAAACAGTCACCAAAATTGTGATACCGGAAGCCTTGCCGGGCATTTTGACAGGTGTCATTTTAGGTGCCGGCAGGATTTTCGGCGAGGCGGCAGCGCTTATTTACACTGCCGGGCAGAGCGCTCCTGCTCTTGATTTTACGAACTGGAACCCGTTAAGTATTTCCAGTCCGCTGAATATTTTCCGGCAGGCGGAGACACTGGCAGTGCACATCTGGAAAGTCAACAGTGAAGGTAACATGCCCGATGGTGCCCAAGTATCAGCAGGCGCCTCGGCTGTATTGATTATTGCTGTGTTGTTATTTAACTTCCTCGCACGCTTCCTTGGCAAGAGGATTCACAAAAAAATGACATCAGCATAATAGGAGACAAGACATGAAAGAATACAGTTTAACAGATACACACATCATCGAACTGGACAAGACGACACATGATATTGCCTTGGCGACAAATGATATCCATGTCTGGTATGGGACCAACGAGGCAATCAAGGGTGTTTCGCTGGCGTTCGAGAAGCATAAAATCACGTCGCTGATCGGGCCGTCCGGTTGCGGCAAGTCGACGTATTTGCGGTCGTTGAACCGGATGAATGATGAAATTGCACATACTAAAGTAACCGGTGAAATCATGTACCAGAATACCGACATCAATTCAAAGCAAGTGGATGTGTATGAAATGCGTAAACATATCGGCATGGTGTTTCAGCGGCCGAACCCGTTCAGCAAATCCATTTATGAAAATATCACATTTGCCTTGAAACAGCACGGCATGAAAGACAAGAAAAAGTTGGATGAAATCGTGGAAACGAGTTTGAAACAGGCTGCGTTGTGGGATCAGGCCAAAGACAATCTGCATAAAAGTGCGCTCGCACTGTCCGGCGGGCAGCAGCAGCGCCTATGTATTGCTAGAGCAATCGCCATGAAACCGGATATCCTGCTGCTGGATGAGCCGGCGAGTGCCCTCGACCCGATTTCGACCAGTAAAGTTGAAGAAACGCTGATTAACCTTAAAGAGGACTATACAATCATCATCGTGACGCACAATATGCAGCAGGCGTCCCGGATCAGCGACTATACCGCCTTTTTCTACATGGGGAAAGTCATTGAGTATGACCAGACACGCCGCATATTCACTCGGCCAAAGATCCAGGCGACAGAAGATTATGTATCAGGGCACTTTGGTTAAGGAGGAGAACAATGGCGATTATCGAATCAAACGACGTACATTTATATTATGGTAAGAACGAAGCACTCAAAGGCATCACCATGGATTTTGAACAAGGGGGGATTACAGCGCTGATTGGTCCTTCAGGATGCGGCAAGTCAACTTTCCTGAGGACGCTGAACCGGATGAATGACTTGATACCTAATGTCACCATCACAGGCAAAGTAACGTTTCGGGGGAAAGATATTTACAGTCCCAAGACGGATACTGTTGCTCTTAGGAAGCAAATCGGCATGGTGTTCCAGCAGCCGAATCCATTTCCGTTTTCTGTCTATGAAAATGTGATTTACGGATTGAAGCTGGACGGCAAAACCAATAAAAGCGAGCTGGATGAAATCGTAGAAACGAGTTTGAGAGCTGCGGCGGTGTGGGACGACGTGAAAGACAAGCTGAATAAAAGCGCCCTGTCATTGTCCGGCGGGCAGCAGCAGCGGGTGTGCATTGCCCGGGTATTGGCAGTTAAACCGGATGTGATTCTTCTGGATGAACCGACCAGTGCCCTCGACCCTGTTTCCAGCGGGAAAATCGAAAACATGCTGCTGGAGCTGAAAGACAGATACACGATGATTATCGTCACGCACAATATGCAGCAGGCATCGCGGATTTCCGACAAGACAGCTTTCTTTTTGGACGGACATTTGATTGAGTACAACAAGACCAGAAAAATCTTCCTTAATCCTGAGAAGCAGCAAACGGAAGATTATATTACGGGTAAATTTGGCTAAATGAGGAGAGTGACATTATGTTAAGAACGCAGTTTGAAGAAGATTTAAAAAATTTGCACGAACAATTTTACAAAATGGGACGCGAAGTCAGCATTGCGATCAACAATTCTGTCAAAGCGTTTATCGACCATGATAAAGAACTGGCGCTCGAAGTGATTGAGCATGATGCCGACATCAACAACTATGAAGTCAGCTTGGAAAAGAAGAGCTTTGAAATGATTGCACTGCAGCAGCCGGTCACGACAGATTTGCGTACGCTGGTAACCGTATTAAAAGCGAGTTCGGATTTGGAAAGAATGGGCGACCACGCGGTGTCCATCGCCAAATCGACCATTCGTGTCAAAGGCAGCAAGCGCGTGCTGGAAATTGAAGAAGACATCGAGCAGATGGCCGGTATGGTAACTGAAATGGTCGACGATGTGCTGGATGCGTATGTGATCACGGATGAGAAAAAAGCGAAAGACGTGGCCAAAAGCGATACCGCAGTCAATCAGCAATTCAGTTCCATTTACAAAAAATGTATTGATGCCATGAAGGAAAATCCGGAAACAGTCGTTGTCGGGGCAGACTACTTGCAAGTGGCCGGGTATTTAGAACGTATCGGCGATTACGTGACCAATATTTGCGAATGGATTGTCTATTTGAAAACAGGAAAAATATCAGAATTAAATTCGAACCGCACGGAAGAAATATAACGCGGTTCGAGCTATCCAAAAACGCCGCTGTCCGTTTTTCACCGGACAGCGGCGTTTTGCCGTTAGATGTAATATAATAAAGCCTGATTGTAAAGAATCTGTAATCTTTTACAGTTTTTTTTATGATATAGTAGATGAGTAATATCATTTTAGGAATGAGGGTAGCTATATATATGTTGAATAAAAAATCTTTTGCCATTAGCTTGGTAACTATCGCTACATTAACTATCTCGTCACCTATCTCTGTTTCAGCAACAAATATTGACGATAAAATCAATCAACAAGAACAAAAAATAAATGATTTAAATAATCAAAAAGCCGCAGCTGACAAGACACTGGCAGGTCTTGAATCACAAATTGCCACTCTTAAAGAAGAGACGCAGCAGCTGTTGGATGAAAAGGTGGCTCTTGAACAAGAAGTCGCCCAATTAAACAAAGAGATAGCTGACTTGGAAGAAGCGATTCAAAAGCGTTCTGAAAAAATCGACGAACAAGCGCGTGAGACACAGGTCAACCAAGACAAGCAGAACATTGTTTCCGTCTTGCTGGAAGCTGATTCTGTCTCTGATGCCATCAACCGTACACTGGCTTACGGGACACTGGTTTCTGCCAACAACAGCATCATGGAAGACCAGAAACGCGACAAAGATGATTTAGCACAGAAAAAACAGACGTTGGAAGAAAAAGTTGCAGCGATTACCAAAAAACAAGAAGCGTTTAAGGTAAAACAGACTGAACTGGAAGCTTCCAAAGCTGAACAGGTCAAACTGGCAAACGATATTTTGAATAATTTGGCAAACGAAAAGGATAAAAAAGCTGAGTACGTTGCCCAAAAAGCTGAGGCAGAACGGATTGCCGCAGAAGCTGCCCGCAAACAGAAAGAACTTGAGAAGCAGCAAAAAGAGGCAGAACAGGCAACTCAAGCTGCCGTTCAAAAAGTGACCGGCGAAGAAAATGTGTCGCAATCAAACAACGTTTCTTCATCAGGTACGGCGAACAGCGGCGCACAGACGAAACCGCAAACGCCGGCACCTCAGACCGGTTCAGGTTTCCAAAGCCCGTTAAGCAGTTTAGTTGTTACCAGCGGCTTCGGCTACCGTGCCGACCCGACAGGCAATGCCGGTAATTTCCACAGCGGTATCGACTTCGGCGGAAGCATGAACACACCTGTCATGGCGGCAAGAGCGGGAACAGTCATTGCAGCCGGCTTTGAACCAGGCGGCGGCAATCACATCATCATCCAGCATGACAACGGCTACTACACGTACTATCTGCACTTGAACCAGCATGTGGCAAGTGTCGGAGCCAGCGTTCAGGCAGGCGATGTCGTCGGATTGATGGGCACGACCGGGGATTCCACTGGTGTGCATCTCCACTTCGGTATCAGTACCGGATTTTGGAGCGGTTACTTGAATCCAGGACCATTTTTAGGCATTTAAAACAGTCAAACAATCAACCATTGAATCTTTTAGATTCAATGGTTTTTTCTTATTTTGGCGGAGAGTCTATCGGGTTTGCCGGCTGAATTCAAGATAAGACCAGAATTTTAGACAGAAATCATTCTCAGGTCCTATGACAAACAGGGGTAAACCTAGCATAATAGGATATGTAAAGTAGAGTAATTAGCGAAAGTGACCTAATTTAAGGAGGCTGCACATAATGAGAGAGCGTGAACGTATTTTAGAACTGGTGAAGCAAGGGATACTGTCCACAGAAGAAGCGCTTGTTTTACTGGAAAATATAGCTACGGAAAAAGATGAGTCGCTGGTTGATCTGGAAGCTGAAAAAGTTAAAAAGCCAAGTACTTTGGATGAAAAACAGGAACATTCAAGTACTATTGATAAAATTGAACAGACGAGTCACGAAGATTTCAAAAAAGAGCTTGAAGAAGACGAGCGCCGTGCTTTCGAAAAATTTGAAGAAAACGAAGCCCGCGACAAAGAACGGCTTGAACAGATTTTGGAAGAGCTGGCGACCAAAGCCAATCAGGCATCCGCACAACTGGATGAACTCAATGTGACGATTCAAAAGGTGAAGACGGACATCCGGGATACGGAAGAACAGATTATGGTTCTGGACACGATGGAGGATTTGGAAACCTTGTCCGAGGAGAAAGAACAAGAACGTGAGGCTTTGACTGAACGGATGAGCGACTTGCAAAGCAATCTGAGCGAACTGGAATCAGAAAAAGCTATTCTGGAAGACCAGCTGAAGGACATCCGCAAACAGCAAAAAGAAAGTGCCAAAGACGAATGGATGTATAAATTCGAAATACCGGAAGACTGGAAAGAAACAGCCAACGAAACATTCTCGCAGGTCGGAGAAAAAATGAGCGAAGCCGGCAACCAGCTGGGGAGCTTTTTGAAGAAGACCATTGATGCTGTGACGACGACAGTCAACGACAACGTCGATTGGAAAGATGTAAACATCAAAGTGCCCGGAGTTGCGAGCCAGAGCTTCAGTCATGAATTTGTCTACCCGGACAACAGCGCCACGATTGTGGATATCAAAGTGGCAAACGGTGAAGTCAAACTGAAGCAGTGGGACAGACCGGACGTCAAAGTCGAAGCGGCGATCAAGCTGTACGGCAAGATGGATGCCGCGACACCGTTCGAGGCATTTCTGGAGCGCAGCGATTTGGACGTCACGGATGAAAAAATTTCGTTCCAAATTCCGAACAAACGCGTGAAAGCCGACTTGGTCTTTTACTTGCCGGCCCGTGTGTATGACCATGTGTCCATCAAATTGTTGAACGGGGCAGTGAAAATCACGGAGTTTGACGTCAAAGACATCTTCACTAAGAGCACAAACGGCGATATGACGTTTGACAAGCTGAGTGCGACGATGCTGGAAGTGGAAGGCGTCAACGGCACAGTCAAAGTGAAAGACAGCCATGTCATTGATTTGCTTGGCGAATCGGTCAACGGTGAGTTTGTCATTCAATCCGATGTGGAAAACATGAGCATCTCGTTGATTAACGGCGATATTAAAGTGACCGCGCACAAGGCCAATCTTGCCAAACTGAATGCAACGACAGTCAACGGCCAAATCAAAGTCGCATTGCCGGCCGACGCCAGCTTTGATGTGACAGCTAAAACTAATCTGGGCAGCGTCAAAAACCGCTTCAGCCATGCTGAAACAGTTAAAGAGAAGAAGAGCCGGAACAGTCACATGATTCAAATGAGACGGTCTGCCGGTGAACAAACAGCCTATTTGATTCTTAACACAACAACTGGTAATGTTTACTTGAAAGACACTGACAAATAGGTTTTCCATGAATAAATTGAGCGAAGAGGTGAAAGCAAGTGAGACGAAGATTAACTAAATCCAATAACAATATTGTCATTTCCGGTTGTCTGGGAGGAATCGCAGAATACCTGAATATCGACCCGACAATAGTGCGAGTCATTTATGTCTTTTTGTCAATGTTTACAGCAATGTTCCCCGGGTTCTTCCTATACATTGCGCTGATGGTTTTAATGCCGTCAGGGGGACGCGGCTACCACGATTACAACCAGAACCGCAGTGAGAACTACGGAGGTCAAAGTAAAAAATATTTTTACACCAATCACACCGGCCGGAAACGACCAAGAAAAGAGGCCGAGAAGCTGGACCCCGAAGATAATTCTGATGATGATTGGAGCGACTTCTAATGACTTACCTGCAGCGATTGATTGTGACGACGCTTGCGTTTATTTCGATGGCCGTTTTGTTTCCGTCAAAAATCTATGTCAGCAGTTTAGTCATTGCGTTTGTTGCAAGTTTCGTGCTGTCGATATTAAATACGCTGGTTAGACCGGTGTTGTATATTTTATCACTGCCGATTACCTTTTTAACTTTCGGGTTGTTCAGCTTTGTCATCAATGGGTTAATGCTGAAGCTGACCTCGCTGGTTGTGGGTACCCACGCCTTTGCATTTTCAAGTTTCTGGTCAGCTCTGATGATGGCTGTTGTGCTATCCATCGTCAATGCCATTGTCGAAGACCACCATGCCCGTAAATATTTGAGATAGACATAAACGAGCCTGAAGCTGCTGCTTCAGGCTCTATTTGTGTTATTCTTTTGATGCATCCGTACTGCCGCGGACGACCAATTCCGGCAAAAACAATTTATTGCCTTGCGGGGCATTTTTCTGTGAAATTTTGTTTAACAGCATTTGTGCGCATGCTTTTCCCATTTCAACGACAGGCTGTTTGATTGTCGTCAGGCGGGGATAGGCTATCTGGTCGAGAAAAACGCCGTCGAAGCCGACGATGCCATAATCTTGAGGAATCCGGGCTTTTTTTCTCAGCAGCCCGCGCTGGATGCCGATGGCCAGCCGGTCGCTGCTGCAAACGAAGGCTGTTTTTTTCTCAAATTTATGGAAGTTTTCTTCGATAAAAGCAGCCGAATAGCGCGACCGGTTTTCGAACCGGTGAATTTCCGGGACCAGCTGACGCTGCTGCACGGTATTGATATAGCCTGCTTCACGGGAAAACTCGAAGGTTTCCTTGACATCTATGCCGATGAACACGATGTTTTTATAGCCGCTGTTCAGTGCATGTTCGGTAGCCATTGCGGTTCCCGCCGCATTGTCGGTATCGACAAAATCAATGCCGAAGCGGTTTTCGCCAAACAGCACCAGCGGTTTTTCCAGACGCTGAATCCATTCGTAATCACTGCTGCGCATGCCGGTGATGATGTAGCCGTCGCTTTGGCCGATATCAAAACTGTTTTCGCTGACCAGCTGCAAGGAATACTGATGCTTATCGAGTTCGCGGGAAACTCCTGTCAAAAGGTGCATGTAATATGGTTCGGTTGTATCCATTTCTTCTAGAATAAATAATTTGACCACTTGTGTCATGTTTTTGGCAAGCGCCTTGGCTGCGGCATTCGGCTGGTAATTCAATTCCTTCATTGCCTGAAAAACCAGTTCTTTTAGTTCATCGGTTACCAGCTCTGGGTGATTAATCACCCGGGACACCGTCATTTTTGATACGTTGGCTTTTTTCGCCACATCAGATAATGTAACCATTTTTTCCTCTTTCTATTTTAAAATTGTCTATTCATATTATAGTCATTTTTTCACCGAAATACCAGATTTCTAAATATGTTGCAAAAAAATTCTAATAAAGCTATCGTTTTTAATCAGTCGGCGCTTTTCTTTTAAAATGTTACCGTTAACAACGAGTTTGCTATTGTAATTGTGCGTAACATTTCATAGACTGTCAAGTGAATGAAGAAAAGGAGGGAATAAAATGGCACAGGAATGGTGGCGGCAGACAATTGTTTATCAAATCTACCCGAAAAGTTTCCAAGACAGCAACGATGATGGCATCGGCGATATTCCGGGCATCATCCGGAGACTTGATTACCTGTCTGAACTGGGTGTGGAAACACTCTGGCTGAACCCGATTTTTATTTCACCTCAGATTGACAACGGCTATGATGTGTCCAATTATTACGCGGTCGACAGTCTTTTCGGCACGATGGCGGATGTGGAAATGCTGATTGCCGGAGCGCATCAACGGGGGATGAAGGTCATGTTTGATTTTGTATTGAATCATACCTCACGCGAACATCCCTGGTTTCAGGAGGCGCTGAAAGGGCCGGATAATATTTACCGGGATTACTATTTATGGCACCCGGGCAGTCAGGACAGCGGTCTTCCCAATAACTGGGAATCATTTTTCGGCGGTTCTGTCTGGGAAAAGGATGAAGCGAGCGGCGAATATTATTTTCATCTGTTCGACAAGGAGATGCCGGACTTGAACTGGCACAACCCCGAAGTCCGTAAAGCCATGCTTGACATCGCTGCTTTCTGGATTGAAAAGGGGATTGACGGGCTGCGTCTGGACGCATTTATTCATATTATTAAAGACGATTTTAACAAACAACTGCCGGGGCTTGCTCAAGGTGAACTTGCATTGGCTGAAGAATATTATGCCAACCTTCCCGGTGTGCTGGATTATTTATCGGAGTTTATCGGCGGGGTTAAAGCTATCAAACCGGATTTGTTTATTTTGGGAGAGGCGGCTTCGGCAACACCTGAGTTGGGCAGCCGCTATACGCAGCCGGAAAATAATTTGTGCAGCAGTGTGATTTCGTTTAATTATTTTAAATTTGCTGAATCCAGTGCGGACGGGCTGAAGGACCCGCAGGCTGTCCAGCTGTTTAAACAGACAATGATGGACTGGCAAAAAACACTGTCTGCTGACCAGCTGCCGGCTCTTTATTGGAATAATCACGACATGGCAAGACTGGTGTCGCGCTTTGGCGATGACACTGTCTACCGTGACCGGAGCGCAACGATGCTGGCAGCGCTGATGTATTTGCAGTGCGGTATCCCCGTTTTATTGTACGGTGAAGAAATCGGCATGAAAAACCTCGTGCTGTCTGATGTGGACAAGCTGCAGGACAAACGGGCGCTCGAACAGAAACGCCGGCTGCTTTCGGAGGGCTGTTCTGAGGCGGAAGCTATGCACCTTGTCGTTTCACAGCATAAAGAAGCCAGCCGCGGCGCCATGCAGTGGGACGACAGCGAATTTGCCGGCTTTTCCAATGTTGCTCCGTGGTTAGGGGTTAATCAGGAGTCGCGTTATAATGTTGCGGCGGAATCAGCCGCAGCAGACAGTGTGCTGCACTTTTACCGCAGCTTGCTGGCACTGAAGCGCAGGCCGCTGTTTACTGAAGGCAGTATTGAATTTTTAGCAACAGCTGATACACTCTTCGGTTATACCCGCAGCTGGCAGGATGAACGGGCAGTGATTCTTTGCAATCTGACTGCCGAAGAACAGTCCGTTGCACCGTGGCTGCCGGCTGACCCGGAGTACAATGAGATACTGGCTAATTTTGACTTTTCAGGAAATGTGCACCGTCTGCCGCCTTATGGTGTGGTAGTGATTGTGTACGAAGACTAATTTCAGGAGGGAACAATATATGGAACGTTCAGCTTTATTACATCGACCGGACAGTGAATACGCGTATTTATATGAGAAGGACCGGTTTCATATTCGGTTGCGCACTAAACATAAAGATGTTGCGGCAGTGAGGTTAATTGCCGGCGACCCCTATTTGATAGATCAGGACAAATGGTATCAGCAGTCTGAAGCGATGACACTTTTGGCGTCAACAGAAGACTACGATTATTGGTTTATTGAAGTGTCAGCCAAATTCCGCCGTATCCAGTATGCTTTTCATGTTACCGGGGCAGATGATGAGGAAGTGTTTTACGGCGACAGAGGATTATTTGACGTAAGCCAGGCTGTTTTGGCCAAAGCGGAAAATTATTTCCGGATGCCGTTTTTCCATGAAATCGACCGCTTCAAATCACCGCAGTGGGTGAAGGAAACTGTCTGGTATCAAATCTTCCCGGAACGTTTTGCCAACGGCGACACGAGCAACGACCCGGCAGGCACACTGCCGTGGGGCAGCAAACTGCCGGGACGTGAAGATTTCTTCGGCGGAGATTTGCAAGGCGTCATCGATCATTTGGATTATTTGGTTGATTTAGGCATTAACGGCATTTATTTCTGTCCGATTTTTACGGCTTATTCCAATCATAAATATGACACCATTGATTACTTTGATATTGACCCGGCTTTCGGCGACAAAGCGCTCTTTAAAAAGCTGGTCAGCGAGGCGCACAAGCGCGGCATCCGCATCATGCTGGATGCGGTCTTTAACCATGCCGGCTACTATGCGCCGCAGTGGCAAGATGTGGTCGAACATGAGGAACAGTCGCGCTACAAAGACTGGTTCCATATCCACAGCTTCCCGGTGGCATACGGACAAAACGGTAACTTCGAAGGGGCGACAACGCTCTCCTACGATACGTTTGCCTTTACTCCGCGGATGCCTAAATTAAATACCGCCAATCCGGAAGTTCAGGAATATCTGCTGGACATTGCGACGTATTGGATTAAAGAGTTTGACATTGATGCTTGGCGGCTGGATGTGGCAAATGAGGTCGACCATCATTTCTGGAAACAGTTTTATCAGGCGACGATAGCCTTGAAAGAGGATTTTTATATTTTAGGCGAGGTTTGGCATTCGTCTCAAAGCTGGCTGAACGGCGATGAGTTTCATGCGGTGATGAACTACGCTTATACAGAAACGATTTTGAATTTCTTTGTCAAAGAGGAAATCACAGCTAAAAAAATGGTCAGCGGTCTGAATGAACAGCTGATGCTGTACCGTCAGCAAACCAATGAAGTGATGTTCAACTGTCTTGATTCGCACGACACGGCGCGTCTTTTGACCGTCAGCGGAGAAGATAAGGATGTGGCGAAGATGG
Source organism: Vagococcus acidifermentans (assembly GCF_003987655.1). Lineage (GTDB taxonomy): Bacteria > Bacillota > Bacilli > Lactobacillales > Vagococcaceae > Vagococcus_B > Vagococcus_B acidifermentans. The sequence goes on from NZ_NGKC01000008.1 coordinate 56,151, forward strand.
CACTGGCTTTCACATTTCTGCAGCACGGCTCACCTTGTCTTTATTACGGGACAGAGGTCGGCATGCTGGGCGAAAATGATCCGGACTGCCGCCGCTGCATGATTTGGGAAGAGGAACAGCAGGACTTGGATATGCTGTCATTCACCAAAGCACTGATTGCGCTGAGAAAAGCGTATCAGCCGATTCTCTCTTACGGCGGACTGGCGTTCACGCATGTTAATAACGACGATAATTACCTGATTTTCCGCCGGGAATCCCCGGATGGTGTCATCGATGCTTACTTTAACCGCGGCACAGCCGGACATGCCGTCGTTCTGGGTTATAATGAGAAAATCATCATGAGTCAAAATGTGACGCAGACAGGAAAAGGGTTGACGATTGGCGAAAAAGGCTTTTTGGTCGTCGCTAAAACCAATGAGTGATTCTGTTATCGGTAACAGTGTAAAAACGGTTGCAGTGTTACTGATAACAAACTAGAATAAGTGTGTGGAAAAAAAGAAATCATAAACTTAGGGGGCTTTATGTAATGAACGTATCATTTAAGAAGTTTGGATTAGGCTTGCTGACTGCCGGTTTGGCACTTGGTTTGGCAGCTTGCGGCAGTGATGACAAAAAGAAAGAAGACACAGCCGCAAAGGACACAGGTTTAGAAATATCAGTCGATAAAGGTTACATCCCTTATTTAGAAGAAATCAAGGGCGAGTTTGAAAAAGAAAACAACATTAAAATCAAACTTACAGAACGCGACATGTTTGAACAGCTGGATGCTCTGTCATTAGACGGTCCGGCAGGCAAAGCACCGGATGTCATGATGTCAGCTTATGACCGCTTGGGACCTTTGGGACAGCAAGGACACTTGGCAGAAGTTAAATTGACGGACGACAGTATCTACAATGATAAAGACAAACAGCAAGTCACTGTTGACGGTAAGTTTTTCGGGGCACCGGCAGTTATCGAAACATTGATTTTGTACTATAATACAGAATTATTAAACGAAGCACCAAAAACATTTAACGAATTGGAAGAAATCGCCAAGGACGACAAATTTGCTTTTGAGAGCGAACAAGGCAAAAACGTCGGCTTCCTGGCTAAATGGACCGACTTCTACTTCTCTTACGGTCTGATTGCCGGCTACGGCGGCTACGTCTTCGGCGATAACGGCACGAACCCGCAAGAAATCGGTTTGAACAATGAAGGGGCGATCGAAGGTATCGAGTACGCAGTGAACTGGTTTCAGAATGTTTGGCCAAAAGGCATGATGGATATCAAGAGTGCCGGTGATTTTGTAACAGACCAGTTTACAAAAGGCAACACTGCGGCAATCATTGACGGACCATGGGCAGCCAACACGTACAAAGAAGCCGGCGTGCCGTTCAGCACAGCGAAGATTCCGACATTAGTAAACGGAAACGAGTATGAAGCATTCGGCGGCGGTAAAGCATGGGTTGTCAGCAACTACTCCAAGAACAAAGAAGTCGCTCAAAAATTTGTTGACTACGTGACTAACGAAGCCAACCAGACAAAATTGTACGAAATGACAAATGAAGTACCAGCGAACAATAAATCACGCGATGCAGCTGCCAAAGGCGATGATGCCTTGACTCAAGCGGTTATCGCTCAGTATGAAAATGCGTCGCCGATGCCGAATATCCCAGAGATGGGCGAAGTTTGGACCGGTGGTGAGAACTTGATGTTTGATGCTGCTGCCGGCAAGAAATCAGTCCAAGAAGTTGCGGACGCAGCGGTACAGACAATCAAGGAAAGTATTGCCCAGAAATACGGCAACTAAATGTTATAAAACGGCAGAGTTGCATCGCTTCTCTGCCGTTTTTATAAGATAGGAGAAAAATGATGGACAAAACACAGCAAAACAAAGATGTAAAAAAAGCGACATTATTGTCTCTAGTTCCTGGCTTGGGGCAATTTTATAATCAACAGCCGCTGAAGGGTGTCCTGTTTTTACTGATTACTGTTGCATTTGTTGTCGAACTGTTTCTGTTTGGATTTAGTGCAATTAAAGGATTTATAACACTCGGCAGTACACCGATTGAAGACAACTCGCTGTTTTTACTGATTGAAGGTACCCTGCAGCTGATTATCACAGTTCTGTTTCTTATTTTTTACGCCATCAATATTCGTGATGCCCGCATTATTGCAAAACGGTGGAATTCCGGACAACCGGTCAACACGTCAGCTAAAGCTATTTTGGCAAATCTTTTTGACCAAGGATTCCCGTATTTGCTGACATTTCCTGCGTATATTGTCATGACGATCGCGATCGTGTTCCCTGTGCTGGTGACACTGTTTATGGCATTTACCAACTATGACTTTTATCACATCCCGCCGGCCAACTTGATTGACTGGGTCGGGTTTAAAAACTTTTTCAGTATTTTCTTTTTAAGCTCTTATCGGGCGACATTCCGTTCAGTTTTAAGCTGGACAGTGATTTGGACATTGTGCGCCTCCACGCTGCAAATCGTGCTGGGGATTTTCACGGCGGTAGTTGCCAACCAGCAATTTATTAAAGGCAAACGCATCTTCGGCGTCATTTTCCTGCTGCCGTGGGCGGTGCCGGCGTTTATTACGATCATGAGTTTTTCCAATATTTTCAATGACAGTATCGGCGCGATTAATTCACAAGTGATTCCGTTGTTGAATAATCTCCCGTTCGTTGATATCAATGCCATCCCGTGGAAAACCGACCCGTTCTGGACGAAAGTCGCCATCATCATGATTCAAGGCTGGTTGGGCTTCCCTTATATTTACGTGATGACGACAGGGATTCTCCAATCGATTCCGTCAGAATTGTATGAAGCTGCCAAAATCGACGGTGCCAATGCTATCCAGCGGTTCAAAAATATTACCTTGCCGATGATTCTCTTTGTGGCGGCACCGGTTTTTGTCACGCAGTACACAGGCAACTTCAACAACTTCTCGATGATTTACCTGTTTAACGAAGGTGGACCGGGCAGTGTCGGCGCCGGTGCCGGTTCAACGGATATTTTGATTTCATGGATTTACAAATTGACCACCGGTAGCTCGCCGCAGTACTCAGTCGCTGCCGCAGTGACACTCTTGATTTCGATTATCGTCATCAGCGTCTCGATGATTGTCTTCAAACGGACGAAAGCATTTGATATGGAGGGGATGTAACATGAACCAGCTGAAATCAGTTAAAGTGAATCGCTTTTTGACCCGCTTTTTTACGTATCTTTTTTTAGTCGGCTTGTCAATCGTGATTATTTACCCGCTGCTGATAACCGTCAGTACTGCGTTTAAAACAGGGAACATCAGTGCTTTCAGTTTGGACTTCAACAGCCAATGGACGCTTAACAACTTCAACCGCTTGTTTAACGAAACGCTTTACGGCGACTGGTATAAAAACACGCTGATCATCGCCATTGTCACCATGTGCTGTCAGGTCGCCATCATTACGCTGGCCGGCTACACATACAGCCGTTACCGTTTTGTCGGCAGAAAAAACAGCTTGAAATTCTTTCTGATTGTACAGATGGTGCCGACGATGGCCGCTTTGACCGCTTTCTATGTCATGGCACTGCTGCTTGATGCCCTTGACCGTCCGTGGTTTATCACACTGATTTATATCGGCGGCGGTATCCCGATGAATACGTGGCTGATGAAAGGTTACTTTGATACTGTGCCGATTGATTTGGACGAGTCGGCCAAACTGGACGGTGCTGGTCATGTCCGGATTTTTGCACAAATCATTTTGCCGCTGGTCAAGCCGATGATTGCCGTTCAGGCGCTGTGGGCGTTTATGGGACCGTTTGGCGACTTCATGCTGGCAAAATTCTTGCTGAGAACACCTGAAAAATTCACCGTTGCGGTCGGTTTGCAGACGTTTATCAGCAATCCGCAAGACCAGAAGATTGCACTGTTTTCAGCCGGAGCCATTCTGATTGCCTTGCCGATTTCAATTTTATTCTTCTTCTTGCAGAAAAACTTTGTGTCCGGCTTGCTGTCAGGAGGAACGAAAGGATAAGGAAAAACAATGAAGAAAGTGCCCTTTCCAGTGAACTATTTCCAGTCGATTATCCATCCGGCCAAAGCATTTGCCAACCGCCGGTCATTGACTGTTTTGCAGCTTGTCATCGTGTTTATCTTTCTTAATATGCTGCTCATCAACCCGATTGTCTTTCATGCAGCAGCTCATCCCGCGGTTCAGCTGCAAGATGTCATGCCGGGGGTTGTCGAACAACTGGATGACCAGACATTTGAGCACCTGCAGCAGGTGCTAAAAGATGGCGCCATACCTGAAGATCAGCCTGCAGAGTTCATGAACGACCAGCAGACAGTGGGCGTCAACCTGACACAGACGCAGTTTGACGGTTTGACGAAGGGCATCAATGTGACACATGAGGCCATCTTGTTGAAAAGCGGCAGTGCAGCCGTGTTCACAGTGCCGTATTCCAAAACCTTCGACTGGACAAAGCCGGCAAACAGCCGGGAGCTGCAGGAAGCCGTCAGCCAAGAGTGGCAGTTGAGCAACAGGGTCAACTTGATGCTGACCACGACAGCTGTTTCCGGAGGGCTCATCGTTGTCAGCAATTTCTTGATCGTCCTTGGCGTCGCCGCCTTTGTCTGGCTGACCCGGATGAGCAGCTATTCGGCTATCCGGACGTACAAAGAATCAGTCAATCTCATTTTGAATTGTCTCGGTCTCAGCAGTCTTGCTGCGATGATAACCGGGTTCGTTCAGTTTGATGTGATTGTGATGATGATGGTTCAATCGTTCGGCATGGTACTGATGCTGCTGGCAGTGTTTGCGAAAACTAAATTTCAGGATAAACAAATGATTAAAATGAAAGAGTGAGGAAATCAACATGTTTAAACGACTTTTCGATATAGACCCTTGGAAGCTGACGTGTTCAGCTTTCGACAAAGAGAATGTCAGACTTCAGGAGAGTCTGACCGCCATCGGCAACAGCTATATGGGCATGCGCGGCAACTTTGAAGAAGGTTACTCGGGCGACTGCCATCAGGGGACATATATCGCAGGAATCTGGTATCCTGATAAAACACGGGTCGGCTGGTGGAAAAACGGCTACCCTGATTACTTCGGCAAAGTGATCAATGCTACGAACTTCATCGGTGTCGACATTATCATCAATGATGTCAAAATCGATTTGGCCACGGTTGCCCACAAAGACTTCTACATCGAATTGGACATGAAGTCAGGTATCTTCAAACGGAATTATACCGTGGAGCTTCCTGACGGTGTTGTGGCGAAGCTGGCGTTCGAACGTTTCGTCAGCGTTGCAACCAAAGAGCTGGCACTGATCAACGTGCACATCTCCTTGCTTGCCGGCAGTGCCTCAGTACAGCTGGTCCCTTATATGGACGGGAATGTGGTCAACGAGGACAGCAACTACGAGGAAGTTTTCTGGAATGAAACAGCCCGTGCGGCACAGCCATATCCGTTTTTGACGATGGAAACCAAAGAAAACCCGTTTGATGTGCCGCAGTTCAGTGTCACGACAATGATGGCTAACCAAGTGTCCTCAAACGGCAACATCCTCAAAGCACATACCGGCCAAAGGGAAAAATACCTCAGCGAGACGTACACAGTCGCACTGGAAGCCGGCGGCGAAGTCAGTCTGGAGAAATATGTGGCGGTCGTCACGAGCCGTGATGTCGCCGAAGAGGCTCACAGCCAAACGGCTGCGCTGATTCTGGAGGATGCTGTTGCTGAAGGTTACGGCCAGGCATTCGCAAAACATCAGGCCGTCTGGGCCGAGCGCTGGGAAAAAGCCGATGTGACGATTAGCGGCGACGATGAAGCACAGCAGGGCATCCGTTTCAACATCTTCCAGCTCTTCTCGACATATTACGGCGAGGACGAGCGGTTGAATGTCGGACCGAAAGGCTTTACCGGCGAAAAATACGGCGGTGCGACATATTGGGACACGGAGGCGTATATCGTGCCGATGTATTTGTCGGTGGCAGACCCGCATGTCACACAGCAGCTGCTGAAATACCGTCACAACCAGCTGCCGGGGGCATTTCACAATGCCCGCCAGCAAGGGTTGAAAGGTGCTTTGTACCCGATGGTCACTTTTACCGGTGTCGAATGCCACAATGAGTGGGAAATTACGTTTGAAGAAATTCACAGAAATGCCGCGATTGCCCATGCCATTTACAATTACACCATGTATACAGGTGATGAAGCGTATCTGGTGACAGACGGCATTGACGTCCTGGTTGCCATAGCCAGATTCTGGGCAGACCGTGTGCATTATTCCGCACGCAACGACAAGTACATGATTCACGGCGTGACGGGACCAAACGAATATGAAAACAACGTCAACAACAACTGGTATACAAATACGATGGCCGTCTGGGTCTTGCGCTACACGCTCGAGTCCCTGAAAAAAGTAGCTGCTGACAAGGCAAAAGAGTTGGCGGTCACAGCAGACGAGCAGGCTAAATGGCAAGACATCATCGACAAGATGTATTACCCTGAGGACAAGGAGCTGGGCATTTTCGTGCAGCACGATACGTTCTTGGATAAGGACTTGCAGCCGGTGTCGACACTTTCCAAAGAGGACTTGCCGCTCAACCAGAACTGGTCATGGGACAAAGTGCTGCGCTCGCCGTACATTAAACAGGCAGACGTGCTGCAAGCACTGTACTTCCTGAATAACGAGTATACACTGGAAGAAAAACAGCGCAACTATGATTTCTATGAGCCGCTGACGGTTCACAAATCGTCCTTGTCGCCATGCGTGCACAGCATTTTGGCTGCCGAGCTGGGGATGGAAGAAAAAGCTGTCGAGCTGTATGCCCGGACCGCCCGTCTGGACTTGGACAATTACAACAATGACACAGAAGACGGCCTGCACATCACTTCCATGAGCGGCAGCTGGCTGTCGATTGTCCACGGCTTTGCAGGGATGCGGACGCTGGACGGCAGTTTGACCTTTGCACCGTTTTTGCCGCAAAACTGGCAAGGCTACAGCTTCAAAATCAACTACCGCGGCCGCTTGATTGATGTGGCTGTTTCGCGGGGAGAAGTGGTATTCAAACTACTCAAAGGTGCTGCGCTTGATGTGACCGTCTGCGGGCAGCCAATGCGTCTGACAGACAGCAGCCGCGTGACATTGTAAGAAAAAATGACAGTCAGTGAAAGGATAAGATGATGGCGATTAAAGGATTTGTATTTGATTTGGACGGTGTCATCACCGATTCGGCAGAGTATCATTATATTGCCTGGAAAAATTTGGCAGCCGGACTGGGCATTGAGCTGGACCGCGCATTTAACGAACAGCTAAAAGGCATCTCGCGGATGGATTCGCTCAACAGGATTTTGGCCTACGGCAATCAGTCTGACATGTATGATGCGGCGCAGAAAGAAGCACTCGCTCAGAAGAAAAACGACGAGTATGTCAAACTGATTCAGCAGGTGACGCCGGCAGATATCCTGCCGGGCATCAGCGAGTTGTTTGCGGATTTAAAGGCAGCCGGCATTCGCATTGCCTTGGCATCAGCGAGCAAGAACGGTCCGTTTATTTTGGAACGGCTGGGATTGATGGCTCAAGTCGATACAATCGTTGACCCGGCAGAGTTGGCAAACGGCAAGCCTGACCCGGAAATTTTTCTCAAAGCAGCGGAACAGCTGAACTTGGCGCCGGCCGAATGTGTCGGCGTGGAAGATGCCGAAGCCGGGATAGAGGCAATCAACCGTGCGGGGATGTTCTCGGTCGGGGTCGGCACGAAAGAGGCAATGAAAGATGCTGATTACTATGTAACATCGACGCAAGAGCTGAAATTATCAGAGATTCTGCGGCGGGCATCGTAACAAGACAATGAAACAGCGGACAGGAAAAGAACACCTGCCGCTGTTTTTTTGTGTGCTTTCACAGTGGAACAAGGCGTGAAAGCTAGAATAATCCGCTATTAAATGATAAAATGTAACAGTTAGAAAGAAAGCGAAAAAAGGAAGTGAATCTGTGTTAACAGTTAAGGAATTAGTCAATGAACTCCAGCTGGAAGTCGTCTCCGGCGACAACTATTTGGAGCGTGAAATAAAATCAAGCGAAATTTCAAGACCCGGTCTGGAGCTGACAGGCTATTTCAGCTATTATGCCCACGACCGCATTCAATTATTCGGTAAAAAAGAATCCACGTTTTCTGACCAAATGACCTCAGAGGAACGCTACATTATCTTTAAGCGTCTGTGCGGGGAAGAAACGCCTGTTTTTGTGTTTGCAAGAGATTTAACAGTGCCGGAAGAGCTCAGCAAAGTGGCAACCGACAAGCACATCCCGATTCTACGTTCGCCAATCCCGACATCGCGGATTTCCGGCGTGATTTCCAATTTTGTCGAAAGCAAGCTGGCAGAACGGACAACAATCCACGGGGTATTGGTCGAAGTTTACGGCTTAGGTGTATTGATTCAGGGACAAAGCGGTATCGGCAAAAGCGAGACCGCACTTGAACTGATTAAAAAAGGACACCGGCTGATTGCGGATGACCGCGTGGATATTTATCAGCAAGATGAACGGACGATTATCGGCGAACCGCCGAAAATTTTGGAACATCTAATGGAAATCCGCGGTATCGGCATCATCGACGTGATGAATCTGTTCGGTGCCAGTTCTGTCAGAAACCATGCCCACATATCATTGGTGGCCAATCTGGAAAACTGGACGCAGGACAATTCATTCGACCGCCTTGGCAGCGAGCCGGAAACGATTCTTCTGGCCAATGTACCAGTGCCGAAAATTTCAATTCCTGTTTCAACCGGGCGTAACGTGTCAATCATGATTGAAGTGGCGGCCATGAATTTTCGGGCAAAGAGTCTGGGATACGACGCTTCGAAAAAATTCGAAGAAAATCTGACACGCCTGATAGAGGAAAATTCAAACGAGACGAAGTGAGGAGAAGAGCATGGCAGCATATATTGATCCGACGGCATTTACATTCTTCGGCATCGACATCAAATGGTACGCGATTATCATCGTGTCGGGCATTGTGCTGGCCGTCTGGCTGGCCAACAAAGAAGCAGTCAAAGTCGGACTGCGCGAAGACGACATCACCGACTTTATTTTATGGGCGCTGCCGCTGGCATTTATCGGCGCACGGCTGTACTATATCATCTTTGATGACTGGCGCTATTATCTGGAAAACCCGCTGATGATTCTGGCTTTTCGAAACGGCGGACTGGCCATTTACGGTGGCTTGATTGCCGGCGGACTGGTGGTTTACTTTTTCACACGCTACCACTTTATTTCAACTTGGAAGTTTTTAGATGTCGCAGCACCGAGCGTGATTATTGCGCAATCCATCGGCCGCTGGGGAAATTTCATGAACCACGAAGCATTTGGCGGCAACACGACCCGCAGTTTTCTGGAAGGCCTGCATTTGCCTGAGTTTATCATTGACAACATGTACATCGACGGCATTTACCGGCAGCCGACTTTTTTATATGAAAGTCTGTGGAACCTGCTCGGTTTTATCGTTCTGATTGTTTTGCGCCGCCGGAAAGAATTTTTCCGCGAAGGCGAGATTTTTCTCAGCTATTTGCTGTGGTACGGATTCGGACGCTTCTTTATCGAAGGGATGCGCACCGACAGTCTGATGGTTTTCGGACAGCTGCGGGTTTCGCAGCTGTTGTCGGCAGTCTTGTTCTTGGCGGCGGCAGGACTGATTGTTTACCGCAGAAAAGTGGTACAATCGCCTTATTATGACCGTAAAAAGGAGAAGTGATTATGACGGCCATTGATACGATTTTATTTGATTTTGACGGCACACTGGGGGATACGAACCGCTTGATCGCGGAATCTTATCTGTATGTATTCGACAAGTATTTTCCCGGCCAGTATGATTTGAACAGCGTGCGGAAGTTTAACAGTCCGCCGCTCTACGACGTTTTTGCCGAAGTCTACCCGGAGGATCCGCAAAAACTGGTGGATGAGTACCGGGCATTCAATCAGGAAAAGCACGATGAACTGATCCGGCCGTTTCCGCATGTGACAGAAGCGCTGGATGAACTGAAACACCACCACCTGCAGCTGGCAGTGGTCTCGACGAAAAAGCGGAGTGTGCTGAACCGGGGGCTGAGCGCTCTGAATCTGACTGGCTATTTTGACGTGATTTTAGGCGGCGATGAGTATCAACATGCCAAACCGGCACCGGACGGACTGGATACAGCTGTCACGCTGCTTGGCGCAGAAAAGGAGCAGAGCATCATGGTCGGCGACAACTGGCATGACATCGAAGCAGCGAATCAGGCGAAGATGCGCGGCGTTTTTGTGGAATGGTCTGAAAAGCCGCTCACGGAAATCTTGCCTTACAAGCCTTATAAAACTGTAAAGAGTATGTTAGAATTAACTTCATGGGTTCTTTCTAGCTAATTAAACGGAGGAAAAAAAGAAGAATGATCAAACAAAAAGTTGCCGTTTTAGGTGCCGGTTCTTGGGGCACAGCACTGGCAAAAACGCTCGTGGAAAACGGACACGATGTGATGATATGGGGCAATCACGAAAAGCAGATTGACGAAATCAATGAACACCACACCAATACGCATTATTTGCCGGACGTCAAATTGCCGGAAGCACTGAAAGGCACGCTTGATTTGGCAGCTTGTATTGCAGATGCGGACGCGGTGCTGTTTGTCGTGCCGACCAAAGCAACACGTGAAGTTGCAGCCAAATTTGCAGCAGTGTGCCAAAACAAACCGGTCGTCATCCATGCCAGCAAAGGGCTGGAGAAAGACACGCACAAGCGGATTTCAGTCGTACTGGCGGAAGAAATACCGGCAGACAAGCGGCAAGACATTGTGGTGCTGTCAGGCCCCAGCCATGCGGAAGAAGTGGCTGTCCGGGATGTCACGACCATTACGGCAGCGAGTGAAAACTTGGCGTCTGCCGAATATGTGCAGTCACTGTTCTCAAATGAATATTTCCGGATATACACGAATCAGGATGTCATCGGCGTGGAAACCGGCGCAGCGCTCAAAAATATCATTGCGCTGGGTGCCGGCGCACTGCACGGTTTAGGCTTCGGGGATAATGCCAAGGCAGCCATCATGACCCGGGGACTGGCGGAAATCAGCCGTCTTGGTGTCGCAATGGGCGCAGACCCGCTGACATTTATCGGCTTGAGCGGCGTCGGCGATTTGATTGTCACCTGCACCAGCGTCCACTCGCGTAACTGGCGTGCCGGTGATTTGCTCGGAAAAGGGCACAAGCTGGACGGTATCCTCGAAAACATGGGCATGATTGTGGAAGGTGTTTCCACCACCCGTGCCGCTTATGAACTGGCGCAGGAGATGGGAATCGAGATGCCCATCACACAGGCGATTTACGATGTGCTGTACAATGATGTCGACGTTGACGACGCGATACGGGCCATCATGCTCAGAGATTACAAATCCGAACAAGAATTTACGTTTAACTAAGGAGGAAGAAGATGCAAAAAGTGAGAAAGGCAGTTATTCCAGCTGCTGGACTGGGGACACGTTTTCTGCCGGCAACCAAAGCCATGGCCAAAGAGATGCTGCCGATCGTTGATAAACCGACGATCCAGTTTATCGTAGAAGAAGCCAGAGAAGCCGGTATAGAAGATATTTTAATCGTTACCGGCAAGGCGAAGCGGCCGATTGAGGACCACTTCGATTCCAACTTGGAACTTGAAATGAATCTGAAGGAAAAAGGCAAGACGGAATTGTTGAAGCTGGTGGAAGAAACGACCGGATTGAACCTGCACTTTATCCGCCAATCCCATCCGCTGGGTTTGGGGCATGCTGTGCTGCAGGCAAAATCCTTCGTTGCCAATGAGCCGTTTGTCGTCATGCTGGGCGATGACATCATGTCTGACAAGGTTCCGTTGACTAAACAGCTGATGACCAATTACGATAAAACTCATGCGTCAACGATTGCTGTCATGGAAGTGCCGCGCGAAGAAACAAACCGCTACGGCATCATCAACCCGGGCGAACAAGTCGCCAAAAATGTGTTCAATGTCATCAACTTCGTCGAAAAGCCGCCGGTTGAAGAAGCACCGAGCAATATGGCGATTATCGGACGCTACTTGCTGACGCCGGAGATTTTCAACATTTTGGAAAATCAGAAGCCCGGCGCAGGCGGAGAAATTCAGCTGACCGATGCAATTGATTCGCTGAATAAAATCCAACGCGTCTTTGCCTTGAATTTCACAGGAACACGCTATGATGTGGGCGACAAATTCGGCTTCATGAAAACCAGTATCGAATACGGTCTGCAACATCCGGAAGTGAAAGATGATTTGACTCAGCTGATTCTCGACTTGAGCGACCAGATCCGCGCTGAGAAAAAACCAAAAACAAAAGAGTAATCAATGAAAAGAAGGAATGTACTTCCTTCTTTTTATTGTCGCAAGCAGGAGGACATGACAAATGGAAATCACACAAGCGATACTGCATGTGCTGGACAAGGAAGCCAATACACTGGTCTGTTCCCAAAAGGAACTGGACATCACTGAGTATGCAGTCAAAAATTATTTGGAAAGTATTGTGAAACGTCTGCAAAAAGCTGATGTCAAACTCGGCAAGCTGGCGGAGAGTTCCGATGTGGCGCAAGTCGTCACCAATGACGCCCTCGATTTCGTTGACCAGAGCAGCGAGTTGGCAAAGCTGCTGTTTGACTTGGTTGCAGTCGGGGAAGATATACCCGGCGGCGACTTGCTGGTATTTACCGCCCGCACGTTTGACGAGGAGCCGCTTTTGGGACTGGTCAAGCTGAACTACAAGCCCTTTTTCACCCATTATGTGGACTATGTGGACGATGAAATGCGCAATAATATCATTGTCAATAAAACGATACTCCCTGCTTTGACCCAAAAACTGGATGAATTTGCCCTGATTAATGTTGACACGCTGGAAACGCAGCTGGTTGAAAAGAAGTATCTGTTTGAAGGAGAGAAAGTCCAGCTGTGGTCGGAGCGGTTTTTACAAGTTGATCCGACTCCGACGGTGACGGAGAATATTAAAATCGTCAAAAAGGCGGTGAAGGAAGTCGCCGACAAATACAATGAAGAAAAATTCATCAGCATGTCCAATGTGCAGCAGGCCGTATTTGAAAGCATCGAAGAAGACGGCATCATCAGTAAAGAGCATATTGCCGACGTCGTATTTGAAGACAATGCCTCAGCCAAAACCGAGTATTTGGAAAAAATGGCGCAAACCCGCTTTACGGAGCATGTGCCGATGGACGTGCCGAAATATGAAAAAAAATACAGCAAACAAAAATTTAAACTAGCCAACGGGATTGAACTGTCGATTCCTGTTGACGTGTTTAAAAACAAAGACCTGGTGGAGTTCATCAACAATCCTGACGGCACCATCTCAGTGATGATTAAAAACGTGGAGGATATTGTCAGCAAATTTTAACCGTATGGCCAAGCAAAAAAGACAGGGAAATCGTCAAAGATTTTCCTGTCTTTTAAAATAAACGGTCAGTCAAAAAGGCACTGCGTCGTATCACGGGGCAAGCTACTGCTGGTGTTTGTAGACATAGCCGTCCTGATAGTAGCGCTTGTACTGTGTACGGCGGTAACTTTTTTCATCCCAAAGCATAAACCAGATGAGGACCAGAGGCGCTATCGTCAGCAAAGCAATCTTCCAGCCAAGCATGCCCAGAACCACACCCACCAATAAAACCACTAATAATAATGCATATCTTCTAATTGCTGCCATTTTTCTCACCTCATAAGTTATGGAACGTTTGTTCGTATCTATATTATACGAATAAACGTTCGCTTTGTAAAGAGGGAATTTAAAAAAGCATGAAAATCATGCTTTAAATGTGGCTGCGGTAAAGACCGACGACTTTGCCGAGTATTGTTACAGTGTCGAGAATAATCGGCATCAGCTGGTCATTTTCCGGTTGCAGCCGGAAGTGGTTTTTTTCTTTGTAGAATCGTTTGCAGGTTGCCTCGTCTTCGGCGGTCATGGCGATGACAACATCGCCGTTGTCGGCAGTTGCCTGCTTACGGACAATCACATGGTCGCCGTCAAATATTCCGGCGTTGATCATACTGTCGCCCCGGATCGTCAGCATGAAGAGCGAATTGTCCTCGTACTTCAAATCAGGCGGAATCGGGAAGAAATCAGACGCATCTTCCACTGCCAAAATCGGTTCCCCGGCTGTGACAGTTCCCAGCATCGGAATGACATTGGGACGGATGCCGATGGATTTCAAACCGGCGGCAGTCAGTTCGATGGCGCGCGGTTTTGTCGGATCGCGCTGGATAAGACCTTTCTTTTCCAAACGGGACAAATGGCCGTGAACTGTCGAGGTGGAGGATAAATCGACCGCTTCCCCGATTTCACGGACAGTCGGCGGATATCCTTTTTCTTCGACCTGGTCGTAAATATATTGTAATACCTGAAGCTGGCGCGTTGATCGTTTGTTTGTCATGAATATCCCTCACTTAAGGTGGTTTACTAAAGTCTACCATAACCGCTGTTAAAAATCAAACATCCGTTCGCATTCGCATTCGTTGTGTTTTTGCATAAATTACGATACTATATGACTATCTGGGAGGAATGGAACATGTTATCAAAAGAAAAAATGACCCGCATTAATTTTTTGGCTAAAAAAGCCAAAGCAGAGGGCCTGACGCCGGCTGAAAAAGCAGAGCAGAAGCGTCTCCGCGAAGAATATATCAAAGTGTTCAGAACAGGCATGCGTCATCATATCGAATCCATGAAAGTGGTTGATCCGGAAGGCAATGATGTGACGCCTGAAAAAGTTAAGAAAATTCAGAAAAGAAAAGGACTGCATGGGAGATAATTGTCGGAAACTTACAAAAGAGCATTGCTTTTCATCAATGAAACGTGTAAAATATAATATAAGTAAAAAAAACCTAAAACCTATTATGGAAGGAATGATTAATTTGTTCGACAATATTGATCAGCTAGGGGTAAACACGATCCGTACTCTCAGCATGGACATGATTCAAAAAGCGAATTCCGGACACCCGGGATTGCCGATGGGCGCCGCACCGATGGCTTACGCTTTATGGACAAAGCACCTGAAAATCAACCCGGCAACATCGAGAAACTGGGCAGACCGCGACCGTTTCATTTTATCCGCAGGTCATGGCTCGGCCATGCTGTACAGTCTGCTGCATCTAGCTGGCTATAATGTGACGATGGATGACATCAAGCAGTTCCGTCAGTGGGGAAGCGCCACACCGGGACACCCTGAAGTCCATGACACAGACGGCGTGGAAGCGACTACCGGACCGCTTGGACAAGGACTGGCAATGAGTGTTGGCTTTGCTATGGCGGAAGCACATCTTGCCGCAACGTACAACAAACCGAACTACCCGATCGTTGATCACCATACGTATGTGATTTGCGGCGACGGCGATTTGATGGAAGGGATTTCCCAAGAAGCAATCAGTTTAGCTGGTCATTTGAAGTTAGGCAAATTAATTGTTCTCTATGATTCGAATGATATTTCCCTTGACGGTCCTTTGGAGAAAGCGTTTAGCGAAGATGTCAAAGGTCGTGTGGAAGCGTCCGGCTGGCAGCATATCCTTGTGAAAGACGGAACTGATTTGGCGGCTATTTCAAATGCCATCACAGAAGCACAGACAGAAACCGGCAAACCGACATTGATTGAAATCAAAACAGTAATCGGCATCGGAGCACCTCTTGAAGGCACAAACAAAGTGCACGGCGCACCTCTGGGAGCCGAGGGAGTGGCAGCTGCAAAAGCGTCTTACGGCTGGGATTACCCGGAATTTACCGTACCGGAAGAAGTAGTGGCACGCTTCCAAGAAGCTGTCAAAGATAAAGGGGCCAAAGCCGAGTCTGCTTGGAACGAGTTGTTTGCAGCTTATCAAGCTGAGTATCCGGAATTGGCAGCCCAATTCAAAGCAGCCTTTTCAGGTGAAGTACCTGCCAACATTGATGAGATTTTACCTAAGTTCGAGCTTGGCACCAGCGCGGCCAGCCGTGTTACAAGCCGTGACACAATTCAGGCACTGGCTAAAGAAATGCCGGCTCTGTGGGGCGGTTCGGCCGACCTGTCTTCATCTAACAACACGATGATTGCCGACAGCACTGACTTTGCGGCTGATAATTATGAAGGAAGAAACATCTGGTTCGGCGTGCGTGAGTTCGGCATGGCAGCAGCGATGAACGGGATTGCACTGCACGGCGGTACGAAGGTGTACGGCGGGACATTCTTTGTCTTCGTAGATTACTTGAGACCGGCACTGCGTCTTTCGGCCATTCAAAAAGCACCGGTGACCTTTGTCTTGACTCATGACTCTATTGCAGTCGGTGAAGACGGCCCGACGCATGAACCGATTGAACAACTTTCCAGCTTGCGCAGTATGCCGAATGTCAACCTGATTCGTCCGGCTGACGGTAATGAAGTAGCTGCTGCCTGGAAGCTGGCAGTCAGCTCGACAGACACACCGACAGTGCTGGCGTTGTCACGTCAAAATCTGCCTGTTGTGGAAGGCACTGCTGAACTGGCACTGGCAAATGTGGCAAAAGGCGCATACGTTCTGTCTCCGCAAGAAGGCGATACCCCAGACGGTATCATCATCGCTACCGGGTCGGAAGTTTCCTTGGCTGTGGCAGCGCAAAAAGAACTGCGCAAAGCAGGTCAGGATGTATCCGTCGTGTCAATGCCAAGCATGTATCTGTTTGAAAAACAAGACGCTGCATACAAAGAATCTGTCTTGCCAAAAGCAGTGACTAAGAGACTCGCAGTGGAAATGGGTGCAAGCTTCGGCTGGGAACGCTATGTCGGCTTTGAAGGCGGCACTGTTTCCGTCGACAAATTCGGTGCAAGTGCTCCAGGACCGCTAGTGATTGAAAAATATGGCTTCACTGTGGAAAATGTGGTTGCAGCCTTTAACCAGTTGGGATAAAAACAATTTAGCGCACAAAAAACGCGGAAGGAAACTTCCGCGTTTTTTGTGCAGATGCGTGTCCGCCTGATTGCCGTCGGGCGGTCAGGTACGTCGCTTTTCAGTCACGGGTTTCGTTTATTCTAATAAAAAATTATGATATAATGGTATGAAAAATTCTTTGTTAATGATCCGTTTAGCAAAAATGCGATATAATCGATTTTCTGAATTAACGATCAAATGAGGGAGACATTAAAACTTTGTATTGTGAGGGTAAATAATAATGACAGCTAAAACAGTAGATAGAATACGTAACCAGCAAAACAAAAAAACATTGTGGCATAAGTTATTGTCAAAAGGACATTATATTTTTTTATTCCTAGTTGCGATTGTAACTATAATGATTGTCAGTAAAAATTCGCCACTCTATATTCTTAACAACTGGGTAGATTTAAATGCATTTTTGACGATGGGAAAAGGATGGGCACATGGCCTGATCCCTTATAAAGATTTGTTTGAACAAAAAGGGCCGGCGTTATTTTTTATTTTTAGAATTGCCGCTTGTCTATCAAACAGTTATTTTGGAGTCTTTCTGGTAGAGATTGTATTCTTTTTTGTGACTCTTGTGCTTATTTTCAAAATTGCGCGGTTCTTTCTGGATATTAAATCAAGTCTGATTATGTGCTTTATTAGCACTGTTTTTTTGACGATGGGACCTTATTTCAGTAACGGCGGCAGTGCGGAGGAGCTGGCTTTCCCAGCTATTTTTTACACGCTTTATCTGATTTTTAAATTTCAGCATTATGGTTTTCGACTGAATCCGCCATCATACATTTTAGCCGGTGTCTCTTTAGGCTATTTGTTTTGGTCCAAGTACACGATGATTGGCAGCTGGATTGGTTTTTTCGTTGCACTGGCCATTTGTTTGCTTATATTAAAAGATCTGAAGCAGCTGATTCAGGCAGTGGTGTACAGCTTGTTTGGTTTTTCCGCGATAAACTTTCTAGTGTTTGCTTATTTTTATGTCAACCAGGCATTAAATGATTTGTATTTTGCTTACTTTTATTCCAACATAAAGCTTTATCCGACGGCTCAATTACCAACCGTGTTAAGCAAACTAGTCAATGCGGTGATGATATTTGTCGCTCAATTTAAAGATAAACCTCTGCTGCTGGTGTTTCTGATTATAGGGATATTCGTCACCCTGTTTGACAAAAAAATTTTTCAGTCGAACTACACTGTTTTCCTGTATTTGTCAGCTTACTTTTTGTTGATTCTAACTACTTTCTATGGAGGCAAGACGTTTATTTATTATTATTTGATTTTGATGCCTTTTGCGTGTGTGCCGATACTGTCATTATTTGTTAGAATTAATCAAGATCACATGTCATTTTTGCGTCTTGGACTACTTAGTCTGGCCTGTGCAGTTCTGTCAATGGGTATGAACGGCAATATCAGTTATTCCAAAATTTTCCCTCAAAACGCTGGTGTCTCCTTAAATAATACTGACTCAGAACCTGCCCAAGTGAGGTTTGCCAAAATTATAAGACAGGAAAAGAATCCGACATTGCTGAATTACGGACATTTAGACATGGGACTTTACCAAGCTGCAGATATTCTGCCAATCAACTATTTTTTTCATCGGGTCAATATTCCACACAATCATTTGCCGGAAATGATGGACGAACAAAATCGTGTTGTCAATAAAAAACAGGTAATGTTTGTTGTGTGTCGGACACCTTATGGGAAAAAAGAAGAAGATATTCCCAAAAATATCCGTGATAATTATGAACTGGTTGCAAAGCAAGATCAGTATAGCGGAATGGATTTGACATTCTGGCTGTACAAAGTCAAAGGTCAGTCAACCCCTTAACAATAGTTCTGCCTGCTTGTAAAAATCAGACTGGTGCTGATTTTTTGCGAAAGATTCACTTATCATTGCGGGTCACCGTAATAGATGTGCTATAATTTTAAAAAATAAACGAACGTTAAACAAAGGCTGAAGGGTAATAGAAGTCCAACCCGGAGTAAGGTGATTAGGATGACACACACATTAACCATCATCATTCCTTGTTACAATGAGGAGGAGATGCTGCCGGTATCAAGCGCGAAAATTACTGAGGAGCTGACCCGTTTAATCGATACGAATAAAGTGTCGGCTCAAAGCTGTCTGCTGTTCGTCGATGACGGCAGCCGCGATGACACCTGGCAAATCATTGAGCAGCTTCATGAAAAGAATCCGGTCTGGCTCAAAGGGTTGAAGCTGAGCCGGAACTTTGGCCATCAGCATGCCTTGCTTGCGGGGATGTCGGCAGCATGCGGGCGCTCGGAGATGGTAGTTACGATTGATGCGGATTTGCAGGATGACATTCATGCCATTGAGAAAATGGTGGATGCTTATAATGAGGGCTATGATGTTGTTTACGGCGTTAGAAGCAACAGGGACACGGATACTGCGTTTAAAAGACAGACGGCGGCACTGTTTTATCAGCTTATGAGAAAAATCGGCGTGGAGATGGTGCCGAATCATGCGGACTTCCGTTTGTTGAGCCGAAGAGCGGTTGCGGCTTTGCTTTCTTTTAAGGAGCAAAATCTTTTTTTAAGAGGTTTGGTCCCGCTAGTCGGCTTTCCATCTGCCAAGGTCTATTATTTCAGGGAAAAGCGGGCCGCCGGGGAGTCTAAATACCCGCTCAAAAAAATGGTGCAGTTTGCCATGGAAGGCATCTCGTCCTTTTCGATTATGCCGATCAGGCTGGTTCGCAACTTAGGGCTGTTGACGTTTTTAATAGGCATTGTTTATATGTTCTACGTGCTTGTTCAAAAAATGAGCGGAAACACAGAAACAGGCTGGTCATCACTTGCGATGAGCATCTGGCTTTTGGGCGGGGTCCAGCTTATCGGTCTGTCGATTATTGGCGAATATATCGGCAAAATCTATTCGGAAGTGAAACGCAGACCGCGGTTCATTATTGAAAAAAATTTATACAGTGAGGAACAACACCATCATGAGTCAACCGACACTACCCATTCAATCTGAACAATCGGCAAGTATGAGGTATCAGGATAAATACACCTATGTTCTGCTTCTGTTGTTTGCGGCCGGCATCATGTTGGTCGTCAGCAAAAGCTCACCGCTTTATGTCATCAATGACTGGGTCGATTTGAATGCCTTCTTGACGATGGGCAAAGGGTGGGCGCACGGTCTAGTCCCGTACAGGGATTTGTTTGAGCAGAAAGGGCCGGTTTTGTATGTTCTGTTTTTGCTCGCTCATCAAATAGCCAACAGCTATCTGGGCGTTTTTATCATAGAAACGTTGTTTTTCTTTCTCACGCTGGTCATTCTTTTTAAGACAGCCCGTTTTTTCTTGTCCAGCCGGATGAGTCTGGTGCTGTGTTTCATCAGTGCCATTTTTTTGACGCTGTCGCCTTTTTTTAAGGCCGGCGGAAGTGCTGAAGAATTAGCATTTCCGGCAATCGTTTATACGATTTATTTGGTGTTCAAACTGCAAGCGCAAGCGTTTAAACTCAGCAAGATGTCATATTTATTGTCAGGTGTGTCGCTGGGCTGTCTATTTTGGGCCAAATATACTATGATCGGCAGCTGGGTCGGTTTTTTTCTCTCTTTGGCTGTTTGCCTGTTAATCCAAAAAGAACTGAAGGAGCTGCTTGGCGCCGTGACATATAGTCTGCTCGGATTTAGTCTTGTCAGCTTTGCGGTACTGGCCTATTTTTATGCTACTGGTGCGCTGGGTGATTTGTATCATGCGTATTTTTACGCCAACATCGCACTGTATCCGCCCGAGGGGGCATCGTCTGTCGCCGGCAAATTAATCAATGCTATCGTGATTTACGTGAGCTACTTAAAAGATTATCCGCTGCTGTTTGCAGCACTGCTTGGCGGACCGTTTATCGCCCTATTCGATAAACAAATTTTTCGAACAAACGGCGTTCTCTTTATGTATCTGTCCTCGTACTTTCTGTTGATTGCCACGACATTTTTTGGCGGAAAGTTTTATGAGTATTATTTTCTGGTTTTATGCCCGTTTGCCTGTCTGCCGCTCTTGTCGGTATTAGTCCGGCTCGACCGGCAGCCTGTCACGCGTCTGCGGCTTTTGCTGACCAGTGTGACGTGCCTGTTGTTCAGCATGGGCATGAACGGCAACATCGTTTTTTCCAAACTGTTTCCTGATAATCCCAGTATTTCACTGGACGGCTCTGCGCCGGAGCCGGCTCAGCTGCGGTTTGCAAAACTTATCAGACAGGAAGATAACCCGACTTTGCTGAATTATGGCCAGCTTGACATGGGACTATACCAGGCGGCAGATGTCTTGCCAGTGAACTACTTTTTTGAAAAACAAAATATACCGGACAGCCGCCTGCCGCAGATGATGGCCGAACAAAACCGACTGGTTGACGAAAAGCAGGTCATGTTTGTTGTGGTGAGGACGCTGCAAGGGAAAAGCGAAACAGAAATACCGGAACATATCCGTCGAAATTATGACCTGATTGCTGTGCACGACCAGTTTTTCGAGCAAGACCGGACGTACTGGCTGTATAAAGTAAAACCGGATTAGCAAAAAACATCCTGATGTTTAATCATCAGGATGTTTTTGGTCAAGATGCGGCTGTCGCGTGTTTATCGGCGTACAAATAACCTGCCAGACAAAAGAAAAAGCAGATCGCTGCAAAAAGCGACATAGACAACGGATTGGCGAGGAAACCGCCGAGGACGATAATCACACTGCCCAGCATGCCAAGGAGCGGTGCGACGACGCCCAGAAACACATTGGTGATGTCTTTTTGCCGGTAGAGCTGCATGACTTTCACGTACAACAGAAAATAGCACGCATAGCCAAATACAATGGCGATTTCGCTGACATCGCCGGGAGCCATGATACCTGTCAGCTGTGTCACGTAATGAACTGCATACCAGAACAGTGAGCAGACAACGCTGACTTTAGCAGAGGGCATGGAGAGCGACCGCTTCAAATCAATTTGGCGGATGCGCTCGGCATCAGGAATCAAGCCCTTTGATGCCAGAGCTTGCGGCATACGGAGATGCCCCAGCAAAACACCATTGACCACGCCGAGAATCGCTATTAACACAAATATCAGCAAGATGGTGGACCCGAGCTCGCCAAAAAGCATGTAGCCCAGCGTCATGACAGCATCATCGCCGGTCGAAATAATGAACTGCGGCCCTAAAATCGCGTTCATCCCTAAAAAGTAAGCCAGATAAACGACCAGCACCACCAACGGGCCAATAACCAGCGCTAAAGGCATGTTTCGCTTCGGGTTCTTCACCTCGTTGGTGATGCTCAACGCAATCGGCCAGCCGTCATACGAGAACGCAGCTGGTGCCAGCGCAGCCAGCCAGCCCCAGCCGACATCGGTCAATTCTTTGACGGCAACACCTTCCGGGATAGGCGGCGCTTCTTTTGTCCAGAAAAAACCTAACAAACCGATACCAATCAGCGGAATCAGCTTGGTCACGGTGGACAGTACTTGGAAATACCCGCCGGCTTTGACTGATAAAATATTGATGGCATAAAATAAGAGCAAGTAGCCCAGTCCAAGCAGCATCTGCCTATTTAACGTATTGTCCAAACCAAACAGCATGCACGTATAAATACCCGCTGCCCATGAAACGACGACCGCAATCGTCGGGTAATAAAGAAATGTTTGAAACCAGCCGAACGCACTGGCCATTTTATTTGAGAAGAAGGCCTCAAAATAGCCGACCATCCCGCCGCTGTTGGTCGTTCTGACAGACAAACTGGTCAGACTGATGCTGCCGAAGATGATGGCTAATGCACCGATGATGAAAATCATGGTGCCCAGCAGGACATTGCCGCCGGTAAAACTGAGGATATCATCCACCTTAAAAAAGATACCGGAACCAATGCAGATGCCGACGATCATTGTCGTGGCCGTCCACAAACTATAAGTTTTTTTATTAATGTAGAAAACTCCTTTCGAACATGAATGCAGCACACCATATTTTACCACAAATCGGAACGCGTGGAAGAAAGTTGTCATTCTTTTTTGCTATGACATCTATTTTCTTTATGGTAGAATGTAAAGAACAGCAGACGAAGCAAAAATGCTTACGTTTCAGGAAGGATTTTTAAGTATCATGTCAAAATTTAAAATTACAATCAGTGATGTTTTATGGGTAGTCGGTCTGATCATTGTGGTTTGGCTGCTAAAACAATATGTGTTTTTGTCGGTGATAGTCTCAGGGAGTTCCATGGACCCGACAATGGCAGACGGCGAACGGGTAATCGCCTTAAAAATGACCGAGGTGGAACGCTTTGATATCGTCACGTTTCCAGCTCCCGATGCCCCGGATAAAAGCTACATCAAACGGGTAATCGGTCTGCCCGGCGACACCGTCGAATACCGTGACGACACGCTTTATATCAACGGCAAAGCATATGAAGAACCATATTTGGAAGAGTTTAAAAGCCGATTGCCGGAAGGCCAGCTGTTAACGTATAATTTTACGCTGGAAGAAGTGACAGGGCTTGACACTGTACCGGAAGACAGTGTGTTCGTTATGGGGGACAACCGCCAAAACTCAAGAGACAGCCGGTCGTTCGGTTTTATTAAAAAAGCTGATATTTCAGGCGACGTCTGGTTCAGCTTCTGGCCGCTGGATAAAATCGGTGCAGTAGACTAGCTGCCACATCTCCGTGCCATGAATTGTACGGCTTAAACAACGTGAAAGCCATGATTGTCTGTGGCGCAGCTACAGCTGAATACTTTATAGAACAGTATCTGTTTATCGGATGTCACCTCCAAGTATATTTGAGCGGTCAAATAACTATGGAGGTGGCATATTTGTGTGTTTTGCCAGATATTTCTACACAAGTAAGGGAGCAAGCATTATCCCGGACCAAAGTCGAAGCTGTATCAATGCCTGCCCTGACCGGTGAAAGCCCGGCAATTTTTCTGGGCAGCAACAAACAGTAAACAGCCTGACTCTGGTATAAGGGACAGGCTATTTGGCGTGTAGATACCGTTTTATCAGGCGTTTACGTTTTTTAATAGCTGAACGCCAAAATATGTTACACTAAACACATCAGAATAAAGCGAGGGCTATGAATGGGATTGAAATTTATTATCGGTACCGGAACACAGCGTCACGACGATGCGTTATTGGCTAAAGCAGTTGCTTGGCTTGACCAAGATCCGCGACGCGACGTGTTCTATCTTGTACCTAATCATATAAAGTTTGAAACAGAAGTATCCGTGCTGACCAAGCTGGGCCAACAGCCCGCTTTTGAGGACAAACACGAAGTTGCTGCCACACGTCTTCAAGTATTCAGTTTCTCCCGGCTGGCATGGTACTTTCTACAGAGGGAACCAGTCAGGCAGTTTGAAAAAGTCAGCGACGTGGGTGAGCATATGCTTGTCCGCAAAGTGCTGCTGGAAGAAATGGATAACTTGAAACTCTTCTCGCGGGATATCAAAAAGCAGGGATTTATTGAGCAGCTGGTTGCTTTGTTCGGTGAATTGCAGGAAGGCAATGTCACTGATGCTGATTTGGCAACGGCTGTCGGTATGCTGGGGGACTCCGCATCAGATGCTGATGCCCGTCTGAAACTGACCGACCTTCAGCAGCTTTACCACAGTTATCTTGCCAAAAAAAGCGCGCTGAACATGGGCGATGTGCCTTTACTGACTCAATTGGCAGAGCATCTGAGCGGGAAAGATTTGTCCCACGTGATGTTTGCGATATCCGGGTTTCATTCTTTTAATGCGGTGGAACAGCAGCTGATTCAAACACTGCTGCAAGTGGCCGGCAATGTGACGTTGGCTTTGGTTTTGGATAAAGCCCATGTCCACGAGCCGCCGCAGCCGCAAGACCTGTTTTACAGTACAGGCCGTATTTATTATGATTTTTACCAGTTTGCCCGTGCCAACCAGCTGGCTGTGCAGCGGGACACGGTTCTGCGACAAGGTGCGACGGCTGATTTCGATACGCTTGACCAATACTGGCAGGACAGCCAACGCCTGTCGCCTGTTCAGACACATCAACTGCGGGAAAACCGCATCGTGCTTTGGGAAGCCGGCGACAGTTACCGTGAAGTGACAGCTGTTGCTGCGGAAATCCGCCGCCTGGTGACAGAAGGACCTTACCGCTATCAAGACATACAAGTACTGACGCGGGAGATGCCCTATTACCGCCGGATTATTCCCGAGATATTTTCAAATTATGAGATTCCATATTATTTGGATGAAGAAATGGCGATGAAGCATCATCCGTTGCTGGAATGTCTGCTGGCGCTGTTCGATATGCTGCAAAACCGCTTCAAGTACCGGGACATCATGCGCTTTTTACGGACGGAGCTTTTCTTGCCGGAAGCCGCACAGTTGACCGCTTTATCCGAGTGGGCAGAGGCGCAGGCCGCTTATCGCCGGAAAATCGACTACACAGAAAACGTCATCCTTGCATACGGCTATGAAGGCCACTACTGGACACGCGAGGCTGACTGGGAGTATGTTGATTATGCATATGAAGTTGACGATGCTGCCAGTCAGAAGGACCAGCTCGTTCAACAACTTTCCAATGAGGTGCGCCGGGATGTCAGACAGCTTATCGTGCCGTTTTTCAAAGAGATTCGCCAAGCCACGACCGGCAGAGAAGCTGCGGCAATCTTTTACCGGTTTTTGACACACATCGGTATCGACAAACAGCTGATGTTTATCAGAAATCAGGAAATCGAGCGCGGTGATCTGGTCAAAGCCCGCATTCACGAGCAGACATGGGAGGCGTTTGTTTCAGTGCTGGATGATTACGCGGCACTGCTGGGTGATGAGCCGTTTGAACTGGACGACTTTGTCCAAATCATCCGCAGCGGGCTGGAAGGGTTGACTTACAGCAAAGTGCCGACCGCTATTGACCAGGTACAAGTTTTGCCGCTGGATATGGGCAGCAGTATCAAACGCCGTGTGACGTTCATTATCGGCGGTACCGACCAAGTCCTGCCGAAAAAAGTGGAAAATCAATCCGTACTTTCTGATGATGAGCGGGCGCGGCTGTCCGAGCAGCTGGCGGATGGCAAATATTTGCGCGACAATCCGCTGACTGAGCTGGCGAAAGAGCCGTTTCAATTTTATGTGGCGCTGCTGTCAGCAACAGAAAAGCTCTACCTCAGCTACCCGCTGACACGGGATAATGCGAAAGATCTGAAGCCGTCGCCGTATTTTCGCCGCTTGCAGACACAGCTGGGCGTGCCGGTGTCTCGTTACACCCAAGCGCTGGATGTGACCGACCGCACTTTGTTTGAGCCGTTCAGCACGTACCGCACCTTATTACCGGCATTGGTCGCTGTCAGGAGACAGGCAACAGAGGAGAAGCAGCCGCTGCCTGCACTGGCACGAATGCTGGAAAAATTGCTGGATTACCGCTATCCGGTCGAAACAGAACGTTTGATGGACAGTCTTGCCCACCGGAATGTACCGGAAACATTAACAGCAGAAACAGTCAATACACTTTACGGCAAAGTGATTCATGCCTCTGTGTCAAAAATCGAGAACTTCAATCATTGTGAATACCGTTATTTCCTGACGTACGGTCTGAATTTGAAAGAGCGGGATGTATTTGAATTGTCGCCGGCAGCGGCTGGGGATTTCTATCATGAGGCGTTGGACTTGCTCTTTAAAGAACTGCTCCGGCGCAACATCCTGCTTTCCGAATTGACGGACGAAGAGGCTGCCGAACTGACGGAGGCGGTCTTGCTTCAGGTGCTGGGAGAAAATAAATTTGCGATTCTCAACAGTTCCAATCGGATGAACTACATCCGTTACCAGCTGAAGCAGACGATAAAACGTGTCGGCTGGGCTTTGAGGCGGCAAAGCAGCCGCACTAAGATGACGACACTGCAGACAGAAGTGTTGTTTGGTCAAGTCATGCAGGAGACAGGGATTGAAAGTCTGAATTTTTCATTGAAAGGCGACAAACAGCTGAAAGTCCGCGGAAAAATCGACCGGCTGGACGCAGTGACGGTCAAAGACGACTTGTTTTTTGCTGTCGTGGATTACAAATCCAGCCAGCACCGCTTCGACTTCCGCGATGTGTATTACGGTCTGGCGATGCAGATGGTGACCTATCTGGATATCGCCTTGAAAAATACAGTCAAACTCGTCGGGAAAAAAGCAGAAGCCGGCGGGGCATTTTATCTGCACATTAAAAATCCTTTGTTGGATACGACCAAAAACGGCAGTCTGGAGGAACAGCAGGAAGAACTGCTGCGGACATTCGGATATCAGGGGATATTATTAAAAGACGAGGCATTGGTTGACCAGCTGGATGTCACCGTTGAACCGAGAATGAGTTCGGCAGTCTATCCGTTTTCCCGGACGGCCAAAGATGAACTGCGTTCTCCCCAGTTTGTCAGCCGCGAGGAAATGCAGCAGCTGATTGCCCATAACCGGAAAAACTTCCAGCAGGCCGGCGAAAAAATTGTTGACGGTTCAATTAAACTGAACCCTGCTTACAAAGACAAGACACGCATTGCCTGCAGTTACTGTCCGTTCCGCAGTGTTTGCCAGTTTGACGTGATGCTGCCGGAAAACAGTTACCACCGGATTGACAAATTGAGCAAGGACAATGTATTGGATAAATTAAATTCGGCAGCATTGCCGGAAAAGGAGGAAGAAGCCGATGACGAATAAACTGCCATTAAAACCTGCCGGCAGTACGTTTACCGACCGACAATGGCAGGCAATATATGATAGCGGGAAAAACATTCTGGTGTCTGCTTCTGCCGGCTCCGGAAAAACCACTGTCCTAGTGGAACGCGTCATTCAAAAAATCAAAAACGGGACCAATGTGGACGAACTCCTGATTGTCACTTACACAGAAGCGGCCGCCAAGGAAATGAAACAACGGATTCAGGCAGCCGTCCAAGAAGCTGTCGGAAAGGAGAAGGAGCTCTCAGCCAAGCAGCACCTGATGCACCAGCTGACACTTCTGCCGACAGCCAATATCAGTACACTCCACGCTTTCTGTCTGCAAGTCATCCGCAGATACGGTTACTTGATTCATTTGGACCCGGTGTTCCGTCTGTTGACAGATGAAACGGAGATGCTGCTCTTAAAAGAAGATGTCTGGGGGGAACTGCGCGAAAAACTATACGGGGAACATCAGGAAGCTTTTTATCAGCTGACGGAAAATTTTTCCAACGACCGCAACGATGACGGTTTGATGGAGCTGATGTTTGCCCTTTATGATTTTGCCAAGGCCAACCCCAGCCCGGAAGACTGGCTGGCTGAGCTGGCTGATGCCTATCAGGTGACTGAAGGTGTCAGTTCGTCGCCTCTTTATCAGACGGTTATCAAAAAACAATTGCAAGACACACTCTTCGGGGCACAGCGCAACAGCGAGCGCATGAAACGGCTGGCTGAGGGCGAACCGGAACTTGAAAAAACACTGGCGCAAGTGCTGACCGAAGCGGCTGAGCTGGACGATTGCCGGCAGGCGCTTCAGGCAGACGATCTGACGGCTTTCTACCAGCTGATTAATGGGCTGGCGTTTCCGCGTTTTGCCGGGGCTAAACGCAACGCCGAAGACGCGGTGAAACAGACAGCGGCGCAAATAAAAAACTTGCGCGATGAAAATAAGAAAGCCGTCCAGACGATTCAGAAAGGTCTGTTTGCCTATTCGCCGGATGAGATGAAAGAGATAATGGAAAAAGCGGGGCAGACTGTGACAGAAATGTCGCAAGTGGCATCAGCCTTCATCCAAGTGTATCAGGACAAGAAAGAACAGCTGAACTTAGTGGACTTTAATGACTTGGAGCACTACACGCTGCAGATTTTGGCTGACAGGACAGCAGACGGCGGCTGGACCGCCACAGAGGCATCTGCCCATTACCGGGAAATCTTTGCGGAAGTACTGGTAGACGAGTATCAAGACATTAACCGCCTGCAGGAGAGTATTTTGTACTGGCTGCGCCGCCCTGCAGAGGATGCGGGTAATTTGTTCATGGTAGGCGATGTAAAACAGTCCATCTATTCTTTCCGCTTGGCTGACCCGACGCTGTTCATTGAAAAATATGAAGCATACGGCAAGAAGGAAACAAAAGACACACGGATTGTCCTGCCGCAAAACTTCCGCTCCCGCAGTTCAGTGCTGGATTTTACCAATTTGGTTTTCATGCAGCTGATGAACCGGACCGTCGGGCAAATTGATTACGATGAGGATGCGCAACTGATAACCGGCGCCACAAAGTACGCTGCAAGCAACCGGCACCATACAGAGCTGCTGATATATGAAACAAGTCAGGAAGAAGAAGACGCGGAAGCTGACCTGCCGCTGGACTTTGTTATTGATGACAAGACTGAGGGCGAGCTGCGCGTGGTCGGGCAAAAAATCAAAGAACTGATTGCAGAAAAGTTCCCGGTTTTTGACAAGGAGACAAAGGGAACCCGGCCGATACAATACCGGGATATCGTCTTGCTGACACCGACCAAGAAAAACAATTTGACATTGCTGGATATGTTTAAAACAATGAACATCCCGCTGTATATTAATGACACACAAAACTATTTTCAAGCCACTGAAATCCGGGTCATGCTGGCACTGTTTCAAATGATTGATAATCCGCTGCAAGATATTCCGGTGGCAGCAGTTCTGCGCTCGCCGCTGGTCGGTATCAAAGAAAATGACATGGTGGCGATTCGTTCATACGACGCAGGCTATTATTATGAAGCACTGACCGCCTTTTTGGAAAACGCGGATCAACATACAGCTCTTTATCAAAAAGTCAGCCGGTTTCACGATCAGTTTCTGACGTGGCGCGAACTGTCGCGGCGCGAAGAACTGGTGACGCTGATTTGGCGGATTTATCAGGATACGGGGTTTCTGGATTACGTGGGCGGGCTGCCGTCCGGCAAACAGCGTCAGGCGAATTTGCATGCTCTGTACGAGCGGGCGGCCAGCTACGAAGAGTCCAGTTTTAAAGGTCTCTTCCAGTTTATCCGCTTCATTGAAAAAATGCAGCAGAAGGACAAAGACCTAGCTGAGCCGACCAACATCTCAGATGACGAGGATGCTGTGCGCGTCATGACCATCCACGCCAGCAAGGGACTGGAATTTCCTGTTGTTTTCGTGCTGGACATGACCAAGCGCTTCAATCAGACGGACATCCGGCGGCATTATATTTTTGACGAGAAGCTGGGTGCCGGCATCAAGTATGTCGACACGATGGCAAGATTGTCTTATGTCACTTTGCCGTACCTGGCCATCAGACAAGAGCGGAAAGCCAAGCTTTTGGCAGAAGAAATGCGCAAACTGTATGTCGCCCTGACGCGTGCGGAAGAAAAACTGTTCTTGGTCGGTTCCTACAAAGACCGGGATGCGGCATTGAAAGAATGGGCGCAGTCAGCGGATATGGAGGAGCTTGTGCTGGCGGATGATGTCAGGCTGAACAGTCAGACATTTATGAAATGGGTCGGCATGAGCCTGATGCGCCATCCGGACATGGCAGATGTCAATCAGGCGTATCCAGTCGTCAAACTGGCTGAACTGCAAAATCACCCCGCCCGGTTTGCTGTCAGCTTCTTCAGACAAGAAGACTTGCTGACAGCTGAGACAGCAGAAACAGAAGCAACCTCACTGCCGGAGCTTCAGCCGGACGAGTTTGACGAAGAACGCTATTTAGACATCGTCCGCCGGTTGGACGCGGTTTATCCGCATCAGATGGCTGCACGCACAACGAGTTACCAGTCAGTCTCGGAAATCAAGCGTGTCTTTGAAGACCCGGACAATCAGGAACTGCTGGTGCTGGACTTGTCAGACGGCCAGCCAAAATCTGCGCGCCGCTTTGTTGAAGATTCGTGGGCCGAGCCGGCATTTCTGAGCGGCCAGAAGAAAGTCAGTACATCCGAGCTGGGCACGGCGACCCACTTGGTCATGCAGATGCTGGATTTGAGTGCAGCACCTACGGATACATCGCTAGTTTCACTGATTCAAAGTCTCGTCTCGGCCAACATGATCCGCTCTGAAGCCGCCGAACAGATAGACCGGCAGTCGATTTTAACATTTATGGCATCGCCGTTTGGCCGCTATCTGCTGGACAATGCGGCGTCAGTGAAGCGCGAGCAGCCTTTTTCAATGCTGATGGAAGCCGGCCGGATATTTTCCGACTACGGGCCGGATAAAACTGACCGTGTACTCGTGCACGGAATCATAGACGGCTTTATCGAAACGCCGGATGAACTTGTCTTGTATGACTTTAAAACAGACAGACGGCATTCGGCTGAGCAAACGTTGACCTCAATCAAACAACGTTATCAAGGACAGATGAACCTGTACCGCATCGCACTGGAGCAAGTAACGGCCCGGCCGGTAACCGGGATGAAGCTGATACTGCTGAATGAGCAGGCGGTCTTAGACATGATTTAAGAAAAGATATACATCAAAAAGAGAGTTTGTTATAATAAACGAGAAAAGGGGGAGTAATTTTGTATAAAACAAGCTCAGAGTTAAAAAGAGAAGCAAAAAATGCGTTAAAGGGGCGTTGGGGCCAGGCAATTTTACTAAATTTGGTGCCGGCGATATTAAGGGCAGTTGTCACCTTTTTTTCAGTTATTGCGATTGTGTTCAGTGTGACGCTGTTTTCCTTCGTCACGGATAGTTTCACATCAACAGGCAGTCATCATTATGAGCAAACAGAAACTTTTTGGGAGGATGGTGATATCGTCGGGGTGAATGACTTTATGCCGTCCGACGGAACAGGCTCATGGCGTACTACGTTTAATCCAGCCAAACTCGTATTTGATTTAGTGCTGTCATTTCTGACTATCGGGATTTCGTATACATTTCTGGATGTCATCCGCTCACGTGAACGTAAGATAGATGCTTTCCGCGATGCGTTCAGGGTGTTCAACGGCGTGGATTTTGTGCCGCTCCTGCTGATTAATATATTGATGACCGTTTTTACGACACTATGGTCACTGCTGTTGGTTATACCGGGTATTGTCAAAGGCTACTCTTATTCACAATCTAATTTTATTTACAAAGACTTGTCGAGCCGGCAGGATGTCCAAAGCATGGGAGCCACCTCTTATATCACAGAGAGCCGGCTGCTGATGGACGGTCACAAAGGCCGCCTGTTTTACATTGATTTGAGTTTTATCGGCTGGCATATATTGTGTCTTATGACATTCGGACTGGGCTACATTTTTCTGGAGCCGTACATGAATGCAACCAAAGCCGCATTTTATAACGACTTGGCGAAGGACCGCTATACTGCTGTCGAACAAGTTGAAGAAGTCATCGAAGAAGAGGAAGAGTGGACCAGCTTTTAGCAGAACAAATGAGAAAAAACTTATTTTTTTCTTATCTTTTTAATAGGCATTAATCAAACGAACTTAATGCATACCTGCTATGATTGCATCATACCAATTATCCCGAATTGGTTTTTCATACTTAACTCCTACCGAGAAAGTAAATAACAACCTTCATTTCCACTAAGACGACGGTCTTAGTGGTTTTTTTCATGACTTTAGTCAGTTTCGCTCGCAAAGCGTGCGAAACAAAAAAAACCGCGCGTTTCTATGCGTGGACGAAGTAGCTTTAGCGATAAAAAACTCCTTTCGATATACTGATAAGTGGCTACCAACCGCATATCAGCTCGAAAGGAGTTTTTTCATGTCTAATGACGATAAAAGTATAGCACATACTAGATGGAATTGTAAGTATCACATAGTTTTTACTCCAAAGTATCGGCGAAAAGTGATTTATGGAAAGTTAAGAGTAAGTATTGGATAGATATTAAGAAAATTGTGTGAAATGAAAGATGTCGAAATCATAGAAGCTCACGCCATGCCTGACCATATCCATATGTTAGTGAGAATACCGCCGAAAATCAGTATTTCCAGTTTTATGGGCTACTTAAAAGGACGAAGTGCCACCTTAATCCATGAAAAACATGCGAATTTGAAATATAAGTATGGGAATAAAAGTTTTTGGTCCAAAGGATACTATGTAAGTACGGTTGGGTTAAATCAAAAGACAATTGAAAAATATATTCGAGAACAAGAGGCAGACGATCGAGTCAGAGACAGTATAAGCAAACGAGAGTACGTAGATCCATTTAAATAATTAAAAAGAGATAAGGCTGTGAGCGGTTGGTGGTCATTTGAAAAGCCCCTTTTAAGGGGCTAGCGGGTGGTGAGCCCTTCTAGGGCTGTTAAAAAGCCACCCGTTTTCACGGGTGGATATTTACTGTTTATCTATAGAAAAATAATTTGACATGTAGAGAAATCATCGTAAAAAGTATTTCAGAAAAATTATTTTGTTTCTGTGTTGTCTGGCAACGCAAAAATAAAACGATTCATTGTTCTCTTTTCTCTGATCATCATTGCGAGTTGCTTCTGGCGAAATGATCTGTTATGCATATTAGTATGGATTACATAATAGGCTATACGTTTCTTTGAATGAAATTTTCTGAAAATACCGTTCTATAACAATTATTTATTTTGAACATACGCAGGAAAAACAGAATAACTATTGAATTGTAGCTGTTTTAACGTTATTATTGTTAAGAAGGTCAGTAAATTTCATAATGAGTGAAAGGAAACACGTCATGTTGGATAAACGAATAAAGGTATTGAGCGTGTTTGGTACCCGCCCGGAAGCAATCAAGATGGCACCTCTCATCAAGGAATTGGAGAGTAGGCCAAGCGTCTTTCAATCGTTTGTAGTAGTGACAGGACAGCACCGGGAAATGCTGGATCAAGTTTTGACAGCTTTGGATGTTCAACCTGATTATGATTTGGCTGTCATGGAACCGAGGCAGAGCCTGTCTTTGATTACCAGTAAGATACTGACACAGCTGGACAGCGTTATTGAAGTAGAACAGCCCGATATCGTATTAGTGCATGGGGATACGACTACATGTTTCGCAGCAGGGCTGTCGGCCTTTTATCACCAGGTTCCCATAGGTCACGTCGAAGCCGGTCTAAGAACTTGGAAAAAATATGCGCCCTATCCGGAAGAAATGAATCGACAAATGACAGATGTGTTAGCGGATTTGTATTTCGCTCCGACAGAAAATGGGAAAAAAAATCTACTAGCGACACGTCACCCCGAAGACCGCATTGTTGTGACAGGAAACACAGTGATTGATGCTTTGCAATTGACTGTAAAACCAGATTATCGGTCGAATGCTTTTCCAACGGTAGCGTCAGGTGACAAAATGATTTTAGTCACCATGCACCGCAGAGAAAATATCGGAGAGCCGATGAAGCAAGTGTTCCGTAGCATGCTACGCATTGTTGAAGAATTCTCGGATGTACACTTTGTTTTTCCTGTTCATCCGAATCCAAAGGTTCATGATACAGCTTACGGGATGCTGAACGGGCATGCAAGGATACATTTAATTGCTCCTTTAGAAGTGGTTGATTTTCATAATTGTATGAATCAGTCTTACTTCATTTTAAGCGATTCAGGTGGGGTGCAGGAAGAAGCCCCCTCATTAAATAAACCGGTCTTGGTTTTGCGAAATGAAACTGAACGTCCGGAAGGAATCGAGGCAGGCACATTGGAACTGGTTGGAACCGAAGAGGCCAATGTTTACCGGGCTATAAAGACGTTGTTAACAGATAAAGAGAAATACAAACGCATGTCAGAATCGCGAAACCCTTACGGTGATGGACGTGCGAGTCAGCGAATCGCCGATGCTATTGAACTTTTTTTTAAGAATTAGCGGGTGGTTATATTTTCATTTCTTTAGAAAAACTTTTTGTGGTATAATCAAGGGTATTGGGCAAGCGTATCAGATAACAAGCATTAGTATGTGAGCCGCAATAACTGTAATAAGTATGGTAAAGTAAACCGGCTTTACTAAAGTCTGTCTGTTCTTTTTGTACTTATTGTTTCTTATGCCGGTTTGTGTGATGTTCTCATCACCGCCGGCGGATCTGTTCAAAGAAACAAAGTATAAGTTGGCTTGGGGATTTTTTGTTTGGTAAACATAGAAGTCACGAACATCACGAATCTTGTAACATCAGAATGACTATTAAATAGAAAAAAACTGTCGTTTATGTTCACAAACAACCGGTTAAATGCTGATTTGTTCAAAATACAAGACTGGACGATATAAAAATCGATCGCCGACTTCTATTCTATTCGATAGAAAAGTGATTACCGGAAGAAAATGTGGTTGATTGACGAATCGTGTTCAAATAACGTTGTTTTAATTGGTTTGGAATTTATTTATGTATAAGGTGTGACGTATCATTTCGCTGAATGAGTGAGATGAGACAATATCTGTTTTTTTAGAAAAGTTTTGGAGGGTTCCAGGTTGAGTAGACGAATGAAAGTTATCACATTGCTAATAGTGGACACGCTATCGATTCTCATTGCTAACGGCATATCTTACGTGTATCTGGTATCGCTGATGCCAGTGTCCCGCAGGTTCGTTCTGATATCGACATTAGTTCAGATTGCAGCATACATTATCTTCGGTTTTTCCTTTAAAATTTTCAACCGAATCAATCGGTATACTAATTTAAACGAATTAATCGCTATTTTTTTTGCCGTACTGTTCTCTAGTTTGCTTGAATTAGTATTTTTTAAAGTGTTAAATCCGGGTCTCTCTCAAATTTTCACATTTTCAGTTTTTTTTCTAACGCTGTTGTTTATTTTAATGAGCCGGATTGTGTGGCGTCTGATTGTCGAATATAAGGTCAGACGGCTGATCGGTCATCCTTCAGATTTGAAAAATGCACTGATTATCGGTGCCGGTGAGGCAGGCCAACTTTTGTATACCACATTAAAGAACAACCCAAACAAATCACACATGAACATTATCGGTTTTATTGACGATGATCCAAGCAAGCAGCATGCGTATCTTGACGGCAAAAAAGTGTTGGGTACCACTGAAAAGCTGCCGGAAATCGTGGAACACTTTGGCATTCAAATGATTACTATTGCCATTCCTTCTTTAGATGCGGAAAATTACGAACGCATTCTTGATATCGTCAATCCTTTGGATGTGGAAGTCAACACCATCCCGTCGTTTGAAGAGCTGGCCAGCGGACAAGTCGCTGTCACGAAACTACGGGAAATCGATGTGGTCGACCTTTTGGGTAGAGAAGAAATCAAGCTGGACATGACCAGCATCAAAAATCATATCACGAACAAGGTTATCCTGGTGACAGGTGCCGGCGGGTCTATCGGGTCGGAAATCTGTCGTCAGCTGATGCCGTTTTCGCCACGTCGATTATTGTTACTCGGCCATGGTGAAAATTCAATTTATTTAATTGAAAAAGATTTGCGGATGAATTTTGGTCTAAAATCGACAGAGATTATCCCAATCATTGCGGATATTCAGGATCGGGAGCGAATTGACCGGATTATGAACACCTATCGTCCAGATATCATTTACCATGCGGCAGCGCATAAACATGTGCCGATGATGGAATATAACCCAACTGAAGCCGTCAAAAACAACATCTTCGGCACCAAAAATGTGGCCGAAAGTGCCATAGCCCATGACGTGTCTTCATTTGTCATGATATCAACTGACAAAGCGGTCAATCCGCCGAACGTGATGGGGGCGACCAAACGCATCGCTGAAATGATCGTGACCGGGTTGGATGGTGCTGGTACGACTAAGTTCTCTGCTGTCCGTTTCGGTAACGTGCTTGGCAGCCGCGGCAGCGTGATTCCGCTGTTTAAAGAACAAGTGGCCAAAGGCGGTCCTTTGACGGTCACCGACTTTCGCATGACCCGCTATTTTATGACCATCCCGGAAGCTAGTCGACTGATGATTCAGGCTGGCGCGCTCGCTAAAGGCGGGGAAATCTTTATTTTGGATATGGGCGATCCTGTCAGGATTTATGACTTGGCTCAAAAGATCATCAAACTTAGTGGCTATGAAGCTAAAGAAATAGAGATTATCGAAACTGGCATGCGACCGGGCGAAAAATTGTTTGAAGAACTGCTGGTTGATAAAGAACGTTCTGACCAACAGATTTACGACAAAATTTTCGTCGGAAATGTCAAAGGCTTCGACTATGAAACTGTGCTGGACAAAATCACACACTTGCCGGCAGATGAAGAATCATTAAAGAACGAATTGATAAAGTTTGCCAATGCATCAAGTAAGGGGTAGGTTGGTAGTCATGTACAGACATTTTTTTAAAAGAATCATTGATTTTATGTTGTCCTTGTCGGGATTAGTCATTTTATCGCCAGTATTCTTGGCAATCGCTCTGGCAATCAAACTGGATTCGCCTGGACCTGTCATATTTAAACAGCGCCGGGTCGGCAAAGACAAGCAGCTGTTCGACATTTATAAATTCCGTACCATGCGTATCGACACACCGAAAGAGCTGCCGACACACTTGTTGGCAGACCCGGATGCGTATATCACCCGAGTCGGGAAGTTTTTGAGGCGGACCAGTCTGGATGAACTGCCGCAGTTGGTCAACATCTTAAAAGGCGACATGGCAGTCATTGGCCCGCGACCGGCTCTCTGGAATCAGGATGACCTGATTGCCGAGCGGGATAAATACGGCGCTAACGCCGTACGTCCGGGCTTGACCGGCTGGGCGCAGATCAACGGCCGGGACGAACTGGAGATAGCAGTCAAGGCCAAGCTGGACGGTTATTACATAGCGCGTCAGGGACTGTTGATGGACATGCGCTGTTTCTTCGGGACCATCATTTCTGTCGTGAAGTCTGACGGTGTATTGGAAGGCGGCCCGACAATCGAAGACGAAGAAGTTAAAGGTGAGTGACGATGAAACGAATCTTAATCACAGGCAGGAACAGCTATATCGGGACATCTTTCGAGACATATCTGTCGCAGTTCCCGGAAGCATACCAAGTTGATACCATCAGCGTCAGAGGAGATGGTTGGCGGGAGGCTGATTTTTCTTCGTATGATGTGCTGTTTCATGTAGCAGGGATTGCGCATCGGAAGGAAACAAAAGAAAATCAGGAACTTTATTACCAAGTGAATTATGAATTGGTGAAAGAAGTGGCGGATAAGGCAAAGCAGGAAGGTGTCAGTCAATTTATTTTTATGAGCTCCATGAGTGTTTATGGCATGGAAACAGGTGTTATCACCGACAAGACTGTCCCGCATCCAAAAACAGCATACGGCAAGTCGAAGCTGATGGCGGAAAACTACTTGCACGAGCTGGAAACAGAGGCATTTGGAGTCACGATTTTGCGTCCGCCGATGGTGTATGGGAAGGATTGTAAAGGAAATTATCATTTGTTGTCAAAATTTGCGAAAATATCACCAATTTTTCCTAAAATTGAAAATCAAAGAAGTATGATTTTTATTGATAATTTAACTAATTATATAAAATTTGCTATTGATCATTCAATTTTTGGGTTACTTACACCACAGAACAATCACTATGTGAAAACGTATGAACTAATAGAAAAAATAGTTTTAGTTAATAACAAAAAAATACACTTAACATATTTTTTTAATCCTTTGATTAAGTTGTTAATGGATAAATCAACAATTGTAAGTAAAGTATTTGGTAATCTAGTTTATGAAAAGTTTGGGAAAGAGATTAAGATTGAACAAGTTGATTTTGAAAAATCCATTTTTTTAACAGAAAATAGTTACGATTTTGTAGAGCAAGGAGACACATAAGTGCAGAATTTGATTAGTATTATTATGCCAGTTTATAATGCTGAAAAATATGTAGGAGAAGCAATTAATTCAGTGCTTAACCAAACCTATTTGAATTGGGAGCTATTAGTTGTGAATGATGGCAGTACAGATAAATCAGTCCAAGTGATTCAGGACTATATGAAGACTGATACAAGAATTAAATTCATTAATAAGAAAAATAATGAGGGAATTGCTTCCGCAAGAAACAGTGGAATAAAAGAAGCTGAAGGGGACTATATTTGTTTTTTAGACAGTGACGATATGTGGAAAGTGACAAAGTTGGAGGAACAACTTAATATCATGAAAGAAAATAGTGCATCATTTTCTTGTACATCGTATAGTATAATTGATGAGCAGCATAACAAAATAGGCTACTTCAGGAGAGATCAAAAATTTTACAGTTACGAAGAGTTGCTTCATACCAATTTTATTGGGTGTTTAACTGTGATGATTACATCACAATTGATGAAAAAAAACCCAATGCCTAGTATTAAGCATGAAGATTACGCAACTTGGTTGAACATTCTTTCAAGGAACAAAAAAGTTTTTTTTATAGATCAACATTTGGCAATTTATAGGAAAACTTCTGGCTCAATCTCATCAAATAAATTTAAGACAATTGGTTGGACATGGAAAATTTTTGCATCCCAAAATAAGTTATCGAAATTTCAACGGGTTGTTTTTTTTATAAGATACATGTATTATACGATAAACAAATATGTGAATTTTAAACGATTTTAGTTTCATAGAAACACTATTTGTTGTTTACAATGAAATGAAGTCAAACACTTACGAAAAGTATATTGGTGAAAAATGAGGAGGAATAATGGAAATAGAAGTTGTTGTGTCAACAATGAATAATGACATAAGTCTTTATGACCAAATGAATCTACAGACAGATGCAATCATTGTTAACCAGGGCGATACTTTTTCATATAAAGAGCAGCAAAAGAAGAAGCTATGCCGTTTTTTTTCCTTTAAGGAGAAAGGGGTAGGACTCAGTCGAAACAACGGGCTAATGAGAGTGCAAAAAGAGATATGTGTGATTGCTGATGATGACATGGTGTATGTGCCTGATTACGATGAAATAATCAAGCGCAATTATCGCAAATATCCTGATGCGGATATGATAGTTTTCAATGTTAGAATACATGAGGAGAGTACTGTCAAAGACGTAATCAGAAAAAATCACAGAGTTAGAAAATACAACGCATTACGATATGGAGCTGTGAGTTTTACGTTTAAAACAAGAGTCATAAGACAGAGCAATCTTTTTTTCTCTCAATTGTTCGGTGGAGGTGC
This sequence comes from Vagococcus acidifermentans, assembly GCF_003987655.1. GTDB lineage: Bacteria > Bacillota > Bacilli > Lactobacillales > Vagococcaceae > Vagococcus_B > Vagococcus_B acidifermentans. The sequence goes on from NZ_NGKC01000008.1 coordinate 95,987, forward strand.
CCCCTACGGTTCTGGGGAAGATTCCCTTTTTATTTGGACGCTTTTAAATAGCCGAAAAAAGATTTATGCTGTAAATGATACAATTGCAGATGTTTATAATGAAGGTTCGACGTGGTTTGAAGGATATAATGAAAAATACTTTTATGACAAAGGAGCTTTGTTTAAGGCATTATCGCCTATATTTTTCCCTGTTTTAATTGTTCAATTTGTTATTAGAAAATTTTCTACCTTTTCAAATCACAGCTTTAATAGAGTGGAAATTCTAAGAATTATGTACAAAGGAGCAAAGCAGTTTGGTAATCGGGAAACTGTAAGATATGAAAATGAATGTAAAAATGTTTAAAATTCAAAGGAATAAGAGTAAGGCGCTTTTCCCCTTATGTTTGCTACTTTTTGTAATCAGTTTGGGTAAGGCAATACGGATTCCACTGGGAGAAGTAAGTTATAATCTGACTTATATAGAAATAGTTATGCCATTTCTATTTTTATATTTATTAATCAAGCATCGAAAAATCTATCTAACTTATTATGATAAACTCATTATGTTTCTGTTTAGCATTATTATAGTTGTAAATGTAGTACAGCCTTTTTTTTACGGTGATTTTTCAATGCTAATGGGTTTTATCATTTACTCTTATGGTCTGTTAGCCTATCTAATAATGGTGTTGTTGCGGACTCACATTACTGAAAAAGATATTATTATTTCGGTTAGGCTCTTTTCGCTGAGCATCTTTTTTCAGTTGATAGTGGTGTACTTAAAAAACAGCACATTAATTTTTAATTCTTTTTCTTACTATCAAATCAAAGATTCGATAGAATTATCCTTTGGTAAATCAAACTATATTGCTATTTTTGCAGCATTTATTTTGTTGTTGGAACTGTGGTTAAAAAAAGAAAAATGGCAGATATTTTCGTTTTTAGGGGGCATTTCGCTCTTGCTAACTTTGTCTAAAGGAGCAATTTTAACTTGTATATCAGTAATCCTACTTGCTTCTGTTTTTCAGATTATCCGTCAAAGAAGCAGTATGAAAAAGATTTTAAAATTAATCCTTATTTTAGGGCTAATCTTATTAATTTTTAGGCAAACGTACTTAGGTGCTATTTTTTTCGATGTTCTTAAATCAGGGTATCTTGCGGGCAGAGAGGAAATTTTTTCCGAAAATATCAGCGTGATAAAAAACAATTTAGTTTTTGGCACAGGATTTTCTAATGATAACAACCCGCATAACTATATCATCAAAGCCTTAAGGGATTATGGGGTGTTTTTTGGTACACTAAATATTTGTTTATTACTTTTCCCTTTGTCAAGAATAAAAATAGTTATGAATAACGAATCAAGCGAAATGCAAAATGCAGTTTTTTTTAGTATGTTTTATTTATTGATTCATACCTTAATGGAGATATTTTTCTCTACACCAGAATCGCTGATTTTCTTTTCCATGTTTCTTTTTATTTTAAATAATTTCACTAAAGATTTGGAGTTAAAAAATGAATGTTTTGATTGTGCTAAATTATAATGATTATGTAACAACAAACGATTTTGTTTTGAAAGTAAAAGATTATTCTTCTGTTGATTATGTCATAGTGGTTGATAATATGTCGACTGATAATTCTTATGAGGCTCTTTTGCCACTTGACCAACTTGACAATGTTGATGTGGTAAGAACACCGCATAATGGCGGTTATGGTTATGGAAATAATTTTGGTATTGATTATGCGAGGAGAAAATTTTCTGAAATAGATAATTTTATTATCAGTAATCCTGACGTCAAAGTTTCTAACGATAGTATTAAAAATATACTGGTAAAATTGTCCGAAAACAAGAAAGTGTCGGCTGCATCGGGATTAGTCAAAGATGCTCAAGGTAAAACCGTGCATAATTTTGCTTGGAAGGTTCCTGATTACTGTATGATGTTACAAAATACATCAATAATCTTAACTAAATTATCTATGAAGCTAAAAATCAGTAGGTTTTATGGCATACCTGAACATAGCGATGTTAAATATGTCGAAGTTCTTTCAGGTTGTTTTTTTATAATCAAACATAAAGCTTTTAAAGCCATCAATTTTTTCGATGAATCGACATTTCTTTATAATGAAGAAAACATTATTTTTTTTCAATTAAAAGAATTGGGATATAAGCAAATAGTGTTGCTTGACGAAGAAATCATTCATTTTGAAGGTCAATCAATCAGCCGAAGCGTTAAAAATTTTTTTAAAATGCAATCAATTGTCAAACAATCTGAATTGGTGTATTTAAAAAAATATCTAAAAATCAATCAGTTTTCAAGAGTTATTTATGAAATCTTTTTCCTTGTTGGCTGTATAGAAAAATGGACTATTAGTGCAATCAGAAGGAATTTGCATTTAAATAAGGATCACTAACAAAGATAATAAGGAAGTGAAAACTATGAAAGGCATAATCCTCGCAGGCGGCAGCGGCACACGCCTATACCCGCTGACCAAAGCAGTCTCTAAACAATTAATGCCGGTTTACGACAAGCCGATGATTTACTATCCAATGTCAATCTTGATGCTGGCAGGTATCAAAGAGATATTGATTATTTCCACACCGACGGACACCCCGCGCTTTCAGGAGCTGCTCGGCGATGGCCGCAACCTAGGGCTTTCGTTAAGCTACGCTGTCCAGGAAAGCCCGGACGGACTGGCGCAGGCCTTTATTATCGGCGAAGAATTTATCGGCAGCGACTCGGTCTGCCTGATTTTGGGTGACAACATTTATTACGGCGGCGGGCTGTCGAAGATGCTTCAGCGTTCAGCTGCCAACGATAAAGGTGCGACAGTATTCGGCTACCATGTGGTCGACCCGGAACGCTTCGGGGTCGTCGAGTTCGATGATGAGATGAAAGCTGTCTCCATTGAAGAAAAGCCCGACCACCCCAAATCCAATTACGCGGTCACCGGACTTTATTTCTATGACAACCGTGTCGTTGATATTGCCAAGAACATTCAGCCGTCCACACGGGGCGAGCTTGAAATTACTGACGTCAATAAAAAATATCTGGAACTTGGCGAACTGAATGTTGAAATCATGGGACGCGGGTTTGCTTGGCTGGATACCGGCACACACGAATCACTGCTGGAAGCCTCGACCTTTATCGAAACCATTGAAAAAAGACAAAATTTGAAGGTGGCTTGTTTAGAAGAAATCGCCTACCGGATGGGTTATATCGACAAAGACCAGCTGCTGGCACTGGCACAACCACTGTTAAAAAATCAATACGGGCAATATCTGCTGAGAGTTGCCCAGGAAAAATAGGAAGAGGGCTGACATGCAAGTAACAACAACTAATCTTGAAGATGTAAAGCTGATTGAAACAGCCGTGTTTGGTGATCATCGCGGTTTTTTCACGGAATCTTACACAAAAGACAAATTTATTGCAGCGGGAATCCGTCATGACTTTATCCAGGACAATCATTCGCTGTCGGCAGAAGCCGGCGTCATCCGGGGCATGCACTACCAGCTTGGGCCAAAGGCACAAACCAAGCTCGTCCGCTGTGTCACCGGGGCGATTTACGATGTGCTGGTCGATATGCGGAAAGGCTCGCCGACTTACGGCAAGTGGGAAGGCTACATTTTGAGTGCTTACAATCACCGGCAGCTGCTGGTTCCCAAAGGCTTTGCCCATGGCTTCTGCACACTGACACCGGACGTGAATGTCCTGTATAAAGTCGATGAACTGTATTCGCCTGAACACGACCGCGGTATCGCCTATGACGATCCGGCCGTGGCTATCGACTGGCCGATGACCAAAGTCATTTTGTCCGAAAAAGACCGTCATCACCCAACGCTTCAGGAAGCGGAAAATAATTTTGTCTGGGGAGAAATCTAATGAAACATATCTTAGTGACCGGCGGAGCCGGTTTTATCGGGTCTAATTTTGTCCGCTACATGTTAAACACACATCCGGACTATCATATTGTTAATCTGGATTTACTGACCTATGCAGGTAACCGGCATAATTTAGACGATTTAAACGCTCATCCAAACCATCATTTTGTCCGGGGCAATATCACCAACCGCGAACTGGTGTCTTACCTGGTGGCAACATACCAGATTGATGCCATCGTCAATTTTGCAGCAGAGTCGCATGTTGACCGCAGTATTTTAAACCCGTCGGTGTTTGTCGAAACCAATGTTCAGGGGACACTGGCACTGCTTGATGTGGCAAAGGCAATGCAAGTCGAAAAGTTTCTGCAAGTCTCCACCGACGAAGTATACGGATCACTGGGTGTGGAAGGTTACTTCACCGAAGACACACCGCTGGCACCGAACAGTCCTTACTCCGCCAGCAAAGCCAGTGCCGACATGCTGGTGCGTTCTTACTACGAGACATTCGGGCTGAATGTTAACATCACCCGCTGCTCCAACAACTATGGCCCGTATCATTTTCCGGAAAAACTGATTCCGCTGATGATCGGTAATGCCATTGACGGCAAACAGCTGCCGGTCTACGGCGATGGTGAGAACGTGCGGGATTGGCTGCACGTCTATGACCACTGCCAAGCCATCGACCTGGTCCTTCACAAGGGACGTAAAGGCGAAGTGTACAACGTCGGCGGACATAACGAACGCACCAATAATCAAATTGTTGACCTCATTATCGAAAAATTAGGTGTGTCGCCGGCATTGAAAACCTATGTTGAGGACCGTTTAGGTCATGATAAGCGCTACGCCATCGACCCGACCAAGCTGGAAACAGAATTGGGATGGCAGCCGAAATATACCTTTGAAACAGGGATAGTGGAAACCATCGACTGGTACTTGAACAACGAAGACTGGTGGCGGCCTCTGCAAAAAAGAGCGGCCCTGTAGGAGGTGCTCGTTTGAAAAAATTCCGAACGCTGTTTCTAAACATCTCCTATACCGTCAGCTCCAATCTGTTGACCTTGATAGTGTCCACCGTAGTGACGCTTTTTCTGCCTAAATTACTCGGCATCGAGGCGTACGGCTACTTTCAATTGTATGTGTTCTATGTTTCTTATGTCGGCTTTTTGCACTTTGGCTGGTGTGACGGTATCTATCTGAAATACGGCGGAGAAAGATACGACACGCTGGATAAAGCCACCTTCAGCGGCCAATTCTATGCCTTATTGATTTCGCAGACACTCATCACGCTCGCTTTTGTGTTGGCGATTGTCCTGTTTGGCGGCAGCAGCGGCGAAAAAGAACTGGTCTTGCTGGCATCAGCGCTGAACATTGTGATATTGAACATGCGGACGTTTTCCACCTTTGTGCTGCAGGCCACCAACCGTATGAAGGACTTTTCCGTCATTACGATTTTGGACCGGCTGGTCTATGTCATTTTGGTCATCGGCTTATTGGCCTTCCGGGTGGCTCGGTTTGAATACTATATCGCAGCTGATATGATTGGCAAACTGGTGTCGCTTATAGTATCCTTTGTTAAAATCAAAAGCATCGCGTTTCCAAAGAAAACAGGCATCGCCTGGGATAAAACAGAAGCCATCGACAACGTCCGAGTAGGTATCAACTTGATGTTTGCGAACATTGCCAGCACGCTGATTCTCGGCATCGTCCGTTTTGGCATCCAGACTCAGTGGAGTGTCGCGGTGTTCGGGAAGATTTCATTGACGCTGAGCATATCCAACTTATTGATGGTCTTTGTCAATGCGGTCAGCCTGGCAATCTTTCCGCTCTTAAAACGCGTCAAAGAAAGCGAGTATGCCCGGATTTATCCCATCGTCCGCAGTATTATCATGCCGCTCGTACTGGCGGCGCTGTTGTGTTATTACCCGCTGAACATTATTCTGGTCAAGTGGTTGCCGAACTATGCGGATTCGCTCAGATATATGGCCATCGTCTTTCCGATGGTCGTCTTTGAAAGCAAAGTCAGCCTATTGACCAATACCTATTTGAAGGCACTCAGAAAAGAACGGAAGATCTTTCAAGTGAATCTGATGAGTGCGCTGTTAAGTCTGATCAGTACACTGGTCTTGGTATTCGGCTTGAAGAGTCTGTTTCTGTCGATGTTGAGCATCGTGCTGCTGCTGGCCTTCAGAAGTTCCTACGCCGAGATGATTCTCGCCCGCTATATTGACATCACGATTTATCAGGATATGGCAGTGGAATTTTTACTGGTCGGCGCCTTTATCGTCACCAGCTGGCACTTGAGCATGGCGGTGGGCGCCATTATTTACAGTATTTTACTGGCAGGCTATTTCATCTGGAAGCGGCACGACTTTGTGCAAATCAGACAACTGATTAAATCATAGAAGAAATGAAGTGATGAATTGAAGATCTTAATAACAGGCGCCAACGGGCAACTGGGGAAAGAACTGCAAAAATTATTGAATGAACGCCGCGTGCCCTTTGATGCCGCCGCTAAAGACACGCTGAACATCACTGACCAACAAGCAGTCATGGCGTATTTTAAAGACAAACAGCCGGACTGGGTGTTTCACTGCGCGGCTTACACAGCCGTGGATGCGGCGGAAGATGAAGGGAAAGACCTCAATTATCTGATCAATGCCACAGGGACCGCACATATCGCGCAGGCTTGCCAACTGACCGGGGCGGTGCTGGTATATGTCAGCACCGATTATGTGTTTGACGGCACGAAAAAGACGGCAGAGTATCGCGTGGATGATGCGACCAATCCACTGAATGAGTACGGCAAAGCCAAACTTCTCGGCGAACAGGCTGTCAGGGAAAATTGCGAAAAGTATTACATCGTCAGAACATCATGGGTATTTGGCGAGTTCGGAAAAAACTTTGTCTTCACAATGAAACGCTTGGCGGAAACGCACGAGAGTTTGACCGTTGTGCATGACCAGTTCGGCAGACCCACCTGGACGAGAAGTCTGGCGGAATTTCTGGTATTTCTCATGACGGAGCGGCCGACTTACGGGACGTATCATTTTTCAAATGATGACAGCTGTAGCTGGTACGAGTTTGCGCGGGAAATATTGAAAGACGAAAAAGTCATAGTAAAGCCGGTGGACTCCTCGCAGTTTCCGCAAAAAGCCGCCCGCCCGCAGTACTCAGTGATGGATTTGTCCAAAGTAAAAGAGCTGGGTTTCAAGATAGAGACATGGCGGGAAGCGTTGGGAAAGTTTTTGGTTAGTTTACACCACTAGTCCCCACTTTTCTTTCATTTTTCACAAATCTATGGTAAGTTAAGCTTATACCATTTTATGAGGTGAAATCATGAGGAAAGTAATAACCTACGGCACATTCGATTTGTTGCATTATGGGCATATAAATTTATTAAAGCGTGCCAAGGAGCAAGGTGACTATTTGATAGTTGCATTATCCACAGACGAATTCAATTGGAACGAAAAGCAGAAAAAGTGCTACTTTGATTATGAGAAGCGCAAAATGCTGCTTGAGGCGATTCGCTATGTCGACTTGGTCATCCCTGAAGAAAACTGGGAACAAAAGCGTACAGACATTAAAGAATTCCAAGTAGATGTATTTGTAATGGGTGATGACTGGGAAGGCAAGTTTGATTTTGTTAAAGAAGAAGGCGCAGAGGTTGTATATTTGAGCCGTACACCAGAGATTTCAACGACTCAAATCAAAAAGGATTTGAACAATCAAAAAAAATAAAAATTAATACAGATAAAAAAATAGAAAACCGCATGCTTTCAGCGACAGCTGACCGCATGCGGTTTTTTATATCCTCTGTTATTCCCCGCTTATTCTCCATCTGTCATTTCTTTAATCAACTGCAGTAAAATTTCCGCAATTGCATCTCTTTTCTTTGTATTCAATGAATTTAATGCATTGAAAAGCTGAGCGATAGGAGTATCCTCATCAGTTTCAAGTGAGCCGAAAAATGACATATACGAAATGTTTAAGCCCTCTAAGATCCGGGTCAGTGTAGGTAATGTCAGATTGAATCTCCCGTTTTCTAGCTTGTTAATGTATTTTGGATCAAGGCCTGATTGTTCTGATAATTTTTCCTGACTAAGTCCTTTTTCAAGCCTGAGTTGTTTGATTTTTTTTATAATAATATCGTTTAAGTCAATCATAATTACACTCCGTTTTCTGTCTGATACTCTTATCGTAAGTGTTATTTTTTTAAAAGGTAAGTTGCAAAGAGTGCTATTTACACAAAATATAGTTCATTTTAATGATATAATGTGGTAGAATAAGTTCATTATATAGAAATAAATGGGGTGATGGTTATGAAAAAGTTAAATAGAATTAAAAAGGGGTGGTTTTATCAAAGAATGACACTTGGCTTATCATCAAGCTGTTTCAGAGTATAGCTGGTAAAAAGTTCAACCTTACACTTCTCATTAAATTATTTGCTACACTATGTTCACTAATAGGGGATTAACAGATAGGAGAAAACACATGAACACACTTATTCTTGCAAGTCATGGAAATTTAGCATAAGGGATGAAAGATGCAGCGGCGATGTTTATTGGTTCAGCGGAAAATGTTTATGCTTTATCAATGTGTAGAGATGAAGAAGCAGCTAGACTTATCACAGATATACTGGGTGGCAGTGTCAATAATAAAATGACAGCGCTTGTCATAAAGCTGGCACAACTAGTGGCGGAAAGTCGAGAAGGATTAATGGGGTGCAGGAAATTGTGTGAACAACCCATCAAAGCAAGAGGTGACAACTTATGATAAAACTGGTTCGGATCGATCAGCGGCTGTTGCATGGTCAAGTGGTGTTTGCCTGGAGCAAATCGTTGAATATTCAGCGGATTATTGTGGTGGATAATGCAGCGGCAGAGGATGAGCTTAAACGAATGACATTGAATTTATCCAGACCAAGCGGCATGAAGTTAAATATTTTTACAGTCGAAGAAGCGTTGCAGAAAATGCCCAAGGTCGAAACACTCAATGAAAACATCATGTTGATTTTTGGGAATACTGCAGAAACTCGGGCGTTTTGCGAGGCATATCCCAAAATAGACACAATTAATTATGGCGGGATTTTCAAAAAAGCTGGTGCCAAACAATTTGGCAACGCAGTTTTTCTTGATACGTCAGAACAGGCGGATGCCAAAGCGTTGAAGCAGCGGGGAATCAGCCAGTATATCCAACAGGTACCAACTTCTAGAAAAGAAGATTTGAATAAAATGCTGTAAAGGAGCGTGGAAGTATATGTTGGTTCAGTCAATTCTTTTAGGACTCGTTGGTGTGTTTTGTATTCTCGACTCCCGGCTGTTAGGACGGATGAATTTTGAAAGGCCGCTGATTGTCAGTACGCTGGTCGGGCTGGTTTTAGGTGATGTGGAAAAAGGGCTGATTGTCGGTGCTTCGTTGGAGTTGATGTCTTTGGGTATTGTTAATATCGGGGCCGCGGCACCGCCGGATATGAACATGGCATCGATTATTGCAACAGCGTTTGCGATTTTTTCGAATACAAATGCAGAAACCGCATTGACGATTGCAATTCCCATATCTGTTCTTGGGCAGATGCTTGGAATCTTGATGCGTACGATATTATCTAACCTGACGCACGTCGGCGACCGCTTGATTGGCGAAGGTAATTTCGCCGGAGCACGTCGTATTCATATTTTATACGGAACGAGTCTGTATGCCTTAATGTATTTTGTACCGATTTTTTTAGCAGTTTACTTTGGTACAGATGTCGTGAAACAAATCGTAGAAGCCATTCCCGCATGGATTACGGATGGACTGACGGTAGCTAGTAAAATTCTGCCTGCTTATGGTTTCGCCCTTCTGCTTCAAACAATGCTGACAAAGAAATTGCTGCCGTTTTTGCTGCTGGGGTTTTTAATCACTGCTTATTCCGGTCTGGGGATTACCGGCGTAGCATTTTTCGCCTGTATTGTGGCTTTTGTGATGTATGTGATTGACGAAAGGCAGCCATCCGGCGGCAGTGCGGACGACTTGTTGGAAGAATGATAAGGAGGAAATCAGAAAATGGCAAAAGGAAAAGACCCAAACCAGTGGAAGTACTGGCAATTTGTCTGGCGTTCCTGGGCGATTCAGGCATCGTGGAATTACGAACGTCAGATGAACATGGGATTTATGTACGGTATAGCTCCTATTTTGGATAAGATTTACCAGAAACCGGAAGACAAGGAGAAGAAAATCGAAGCTTATAACCGTCACATGCAGTATTACAACTGTACACCGCAGACAAGTGCGTTTGTTTTGGGATTGGCATCCTCAATGGAGGAGCAATATTATGAAGATCAGGAAAATGTGAATCCGGAAGCTATCAGTGCGGTGAAAACATCGCTGATGGGGCCGCTGTCAGGCGTCGGCGATTCGTTTTTTCAGGGGACCGTTCGAGTACTGGCTTTTGGCTTAGGGATTAATCTGGCGCAGGAAGGGAGTATTTTGGGACCGATTCTTGCAATGGTGATTTCGTTTGTGCCGTCGATTTTGGTGACATACTATGGCGGGAAATTCGGTTACACAATGGGGAATACTTATTTGGCCAAACTCTATCAGGAAGGCTTAATGGATAAAGTGATGTACGTTTGTTCGATTGTCGGGCTGATGGTCATCGGCGCGATGATTGCCAGCATGATTGGTATCACCACTCCGCTGTCCTTCGGCAAGGCATTTGTGCTGCAGGATATCCTGGATGACATCATGCCCCAGATGCTGCCGCTCGGGCTGACCTTCTTAATGTACTGGCTGTTGCAGAGGAAAGTCAAGACCGGCTGGCTGCTGTTGCTTTGTATTGTAGGAGGGCTGGTAATGAGTGTGCTGGGTATTTTGAACTAATGGGCGATAAAAATCAATAATGGGAGGAAGATAACAATGAATCCAAAGCAGATTATTCAAGAAATCGTTGCAGAAAAAGAGGTCGATCAAGTCGTTTTTGTCGGATGCGGTGCATCGAAGGCTGATCTTTATCCGGCAAAATACTTTTTGGAACAAGAAGCCAAAGAACTACGTGCAGCTCATTTTACGGCTAATGAATTCAACTATGCAACGCCGGTTTCGGTTGATGAACACACCGTGGTTATTTCTGCTTCTTTGGGCGGGACAACGCCTGAGACAGTTGCAGCCAACCGACATGCTCAAAAATCTGGTGCGACTGTTGTCAGTTTAACACGGAGCGTTGACTCGCCGTTAGCGAAAACAGCCGATTATGTGATTTACCACGGATTTGCGGAAAACTATGCGGCGAAATTGGAAAAAACAGGTTATGCTCTGCAATTGGCGGTGGAACTGCTGCATCAGATAGAAGGGTATGCCCACTACGACAGCATGCAGGAAGGTTTCGAAAAAATTTACGAGCTGGCCCAGCGTAGTGCCGAGGCGGCGGGCAAGTCTGCCAAAAAATTTGCTGAACGGTTTAAAGATGAATCCGGTATTTATGTCATGAGCAGCGGAGCGTCGCATGAAGTAGCCTATTCGACGTCAGCTTGTCTGATGATGGAGATGCAGTGGCTTCATTCAGGTACATTTCACTCCGGCGAATTTTTCCACGGTCCTTTTGAAATCGTTGACCGTGATGTCCCGTTCATTTTATTGATGAATGACGGCAGGACCAGAGATATCGACGCCCGGGCATTAGCCTTTTTGGAGCGTTTTGATGCGAAGACGGAGGTTGTCGATTCCTTGGATTATGGGTTGTCGTCGCATATTCCGGCTGAAGTGCTGGATTATTTCAATCCTTTTGTACTTACCGCCGTTTTCCGCGTGTATGCAGAAGAATTAGCATCTGCTAGGCAGCATCCGCTGACTAAGCGCCGGTATATGTGGAAACTTTCTTATTAGGATAGCCGCATACAGTATTACGAAAGACCGCCAAGATACGGCGCAACGTATCTTGGCGGTCTGTTTCATCAGCAAGTTATGGCTTTTTCTTTTTCATCACAAAGTACGCAGCAACACCGATGATAATGATGCCTCCCAGGCCGACCAGCCAGATATTGCGGTTTTCCCCGGCTTGCGGCAGCTTGCCTTTTTTATCGGATGCTGTCTGTTGTTTTTCTGTAGTGGTGGTTGTAGTAGTTCCAGTTTCTTTCGCGTCAGTCTGTCCGCTATTTTCTGTTGGCACGGGAATCCCATCAGATGCAACTCGGCTGATTCGGGCAATTTTTCCCGGCCAGTTCAGCATTTCGCCTTTGACTGTTTCGTCCAAATAAGTCAAGGCTTCTGTTAAAGCGTCATTAGTTAGTTTTTTGACACCGATGGCGCTGCTGCTTTCCGGATAGAGTGCTGCCAAATATGCCTGAAGCGCATCAATGTTGTCGATCAAGTCTTTATAACTCATCTCTTCGGGGTTAAAAGCCAATTGTCCCGAGATTTTTTCCCATGAAAGGGTCTGGTCATTATAGAGAGCCTGCAATACTCGAACATAACCGCCTGGGTCCATGCCGTAGAAATCGCGGTTGTAGCGGTCGAACAAGGTCATGGCGTTTTCCAGCTGCTCATCTGAATAGGCATCCAGTTCTGCTTTGTCAATGCCGAACTGGTCATTCAGAAGTACGTTGCGGATGCTGGCAGCGTCTGACATTCCTTCAGCATTGCCGGATTTGATACCAGTATCTTCTTCAATAGCGGCAACCACTTCTTCCGGTTTTTCTGCTGTTTCTGCCGGCTCCTTGCTTTCTGAGTCAATTGAAGGTTCCGGTATAGCACTATCAGTTTCTTGCACCTCGTTTGTCTGGTTTGTTTCGTTTGTTGTCAATATTTGCACGGTATTGCTGGTTGCAGTTTTTTCTTCTGCCTGTACTGTTGTTTGGGCAGGCAAAGCTGTCATAGCCAGCATACTTCCCAAAATAATTGTGCGTAAAATAGTTGTCATTGTTCAAATCCTCCTAGTATTACGGAATAACATTGCAATCAAATTGTAACATTTTGTAATATTGATGTAAACAAAGAACGTGTATTTTTTTTGTCAGCATCAACTAAGTCCTTTTCCAGTCATCATACAATGACTGTTAATATAGCTTAGGCTCAATCAAGTCAGGCTGAGTTTTTGGCGGCTTTCCCGGAGATAGACGCTTGGTGCTGTCCCGTACACCCGCTGAAAGTTTCGTGAAAAACTTAAAGGGTCCTGAAAACCGCTGAGGAGGGCGATGTCGCTGATTGATTGATCCAATGTGACAAGCAGGTTTCTGCCGACTTGTACGCGTACGGTGTTGAGAAATTGTGTAAAGGTTGTCTGGAATTGTGTTTTAAGCAAGTGTTGAATCTTTTTTTCTGTCAGGTGCAAGTGTCTGGCGGCTGTTGCGATGGTCAGCGGTTGTCGGCAGTTTTCCAGGATATAGCCGGCAAGCTCCCATACATCGGCGGAAATAGTTTCTGAGGCAGTTCCATCGGCACGGTATTCCTGAGGTGTGACGCCTTGAAGCTGTTTAAATGTTTTATAAAAGGCTGCTTCCGAGCGAAAACCGCTGATGGTTGCGATTTGGTTTAACGACAGTTCATGGAATTGGGTCAAGGCAGCAGCATTTCTAATTCTCACCTGGTTCAACAACTGATGGAAACCCATGCCGGTGAGTTGTTTCAGTTGCCTGTTGACTTCCTTTCTATCTATGCCAAAGGCCTCTCCCAGCTTATCCGGTGTCAGCTCTTCCTGATGATGAAGGTGGAGATATTGCAAAACCAGCCAGCCGAGGTTGTCCGTGACCGGTTTTTTGTCCAGCTCATTTTGATGGCGGCTGTAAATATAAGAAATAAATGAAATCAGTGCCAGATTCAGCGGCTCATGATTGTCAGGAGTCAGCTGGAATTCGGTTTCCAATTCCGCGCACAAATAGGTAATGTGCTGGCGGTAGCGCGGCTTCAGCGGGACAACAGGAATGGCGTTGTCGATTCTCTGGATTGAGCGCAGATAGGTGCTTTGATTGGTGCTCACCAACAGCAGCAGTCCGATTGAAAAACGGATACGGTAGCATTGGATTGTTTCATTGGCAGCCAAGAGAAAACGATGCACATGATAAGGCATCAATTGAATAAAATCACCGGCTGTGATGGTGGTGCTGAGGTTGTTGATTTCGATTCGTCCAGTTCCTGATAGTACGTAAAGGAACTCAATTTCATCACGGAACACTTTTTGAGTGCTCCTGCTTATTGTTTCTTTGGTCAAATGAAGTTCTTTAGGTTTGAGCTTTTCCGAAAAATAATCGCTGCTGATATAAGGAAAGTTGTCCATTTCAAATCGCCTCCAAGTTGATTTTATCAAAAAGTGAGTGAAATGTCTTTTTATGACAGGTATCAGCCGTGCGGAACGTTTATAATAATTGTGAAAACAAACACAATAGGAGGGACAAACATGTCAAAAGTATTTGTTTTAGGCGGTACCGGTTTTTTAGGGTATTACACGACCAGGGAATTGTTGAGCAGAGGTTATCAGGTGAAAACGATGGCGCTTCCGCCCATGCCGGCGGATGATTTGCTGCCGGAGGGTGTGGAATGCCGGCTGGGTAATATCAACGACTTAACGGATGAAGAAATTGTCTCCTTGCTGTCTGATTGTGAGGGATTTATTTATGCGGCAGGTGCCGATGAGCGGACTGTGCCTGACAAGCCGGCGTTAAAGTTCTTTTATGAAGCCAATGTCTTGCCGACACAACGGCTGGCAAGACTGGCCAAGCAAGCAGGAGTCAAGAATTTTGTCGTATTTGGCTCGTACTTCGCAGAGTTTGCTGAACGATTGCCGGAATATCATCTACGGGGTCAAGCTTATCCTAACACGCGTCTTTTGCAGGAACAAGTCGCTTTCGCAGAAGGGGAAGGTGCTATGAAGGTGTGTTCGTTGCGGCTGCCGTATATTTTTGGTACGATGCCGGGGCGTGAACCGCTTTGGCGGATGTTCGTGGACCGTGCCCGCGGTCAGGAAGTGTTTCCTAGCCCGGCAGGAGGAACGGCAATGGTCACTGTAGAGCAGGTTGCCGAAGCCGCTGTCGGCGCTTTGGAAAATGGCGCACATCGCGGCACGTACGCTATTTGTGCATTAAACATGAAATTTCAGCAGTTTTACGAAATGATTGTGGCAGCACTGGGGCAGACGGAGACGACGCAAGTGCCCGTTCTACCGTTTGAGCAAATGCAGCCCACATTTGAAGCGATTGATGCGCAGGCTGATGCCGCCGGAAAAGAGCACGGGATTCATATGGCGGTCAGTGGCAGACTGCAGTTTGAAGATTTGTACTTGGACCCGGCGGATACGATGCCGCTGCTGGGAATCAAAGAGCATGACGTCCTTGCCAGTATTGAAGAAACACTGGCGAGGTGTGTGCAGTAACAGCGAAACACCGTCACACAGCAAAAGAGCCTGCAGCTGTCTATTTTAGACGCTTGCAAGCTCTTTTGTTTTATCAGTTACTCTTAAAACAACTTCGTAATAATCGTTTCAGTATACTTGGCAGATTCCGGCTGGACGTAAAGCGGCTGGTTATTTTTTTGGAAAAGTGCCAGTTCGCAAATTTGTCCCATAACTGGTTTGACGACTTCTCCGGTCAAATCTTGTTTAGCAGCATTGAGCGTCAGGTTGGCACGTTTTCCTTCTGCATTTAAAAAGCTCATGGTCAGTTTTTTCATCAGTCAATTCCTCCTTATACTACGTAGCGTTGTTTGTCAATGACGACGACAGATGACAGGGTATCTGGCGACAGCTGGGCAATCAGCTGTCCGAACCTCACAATGTTTTCCCCGGAAGATTCCTCGGTTAAATAGCTGACGGTTTGCTTACGGGGTTTTTCTTCTCCGGCAACGTTGAAATACAAATCGGCTTGTTTTGCTTCAAAAACAGGCGGCATATGACATCTCTCCTTTTTCATTTATGTGCAGGGTCGCGACTGCCTACATTATTAGTAACGAAACAACAGGTGAAAGTGTCGCTATTTTTGAAAAAATTTTAAATATTTTAGTGCGAGTCTGTTGCGCCATTTGTAGACAGTGCTGCGTGAGACTTGGCGTTTGCGGGCAATTTCGACAACCGACAAGTCGTAGAGGAAGACATCGATTAAATAGTGGCGTTCTGCGGCTGTCAAATGCGGCAGGACAGTTTCGATAAACAGCTGATACTCAATTGATGCAGCTTCTGATATGGTTTGTTTTTCCGCCAGCTGTTGCAGCTGCTCGTCAGTTGAGCGGGCCATCTTGGATTGCCGGCGCTGTTCTTTTCGCAGTGCATCAGTTAGTTTCCAGCAGATTCTCTGGTAAATGAAGACGTTGAGGCGGCTGTTCGGATGATTGCCGGTCTGAAAAATCTTGTATGCTTCTAAAAGTGTGAGTCGCGCCAGCTGCAGGTAATCCTCGTACTGCTGAGAGTGGGGATAGATGCCGTATTTTTTCAGCGCACCGTGAATAAGCCTTTGGTTCTCAGGTGAGAGAATATCAAAGTCATCGTAAGTCATTTTTTTTTGCACCTCTTTGGCTATAAATTCAACTGGCCAGCTGCAAAAAGTATAGCCAAAATTGCGAATTCGCGAAAATGCTAATAACGCTTAAACTCCGTCAAAAAAACAAATAATAAATGAAATACAGCGTTTTCAATAAACGGTCCTTTTGTGCTATAATGAGTTGTTCTTAAGGGAATCAGCACTTAAAAATAACAAGCAAAAAAATATAAAGGAGTTAAGCCTATATGAATTCGGTCCATTATAACGACTTTGGACGTCTGAGGAAAAGAACCGCCCGTGATTCTGAGGTCTGCTATCAGTGCATATCAGAAATCGATTGGGGTTCAGCTGAGGAATATAATAAGACAGTGGATGAAACAATCGCAATGGTGCTTGTTAGTAATGAAAGCGGTGTGTACCGCTCACGTCTGCTGTCAGCTTCCGGCGTGCCCTATGTCAGCCGGGAAAGCAGCAACAAGTTGATCTTTGCTATCAACCGCAATGCAGCTGTCACGTATGATATTGCCCGGATGGCAATGTCGAAGCTGGTCAAGAAAAGGTTGTATAAATTTCCCTGTTTTAATCAGAAGTACTTATTCATGCCGTTAACAGGACCGATGGAGAGCAACACAACTTGGCTAAATATCCGCTATCTTGATAAAATCATGAGTGTTTCCAAGACTGGGGCCACTAAATTGTTGTTTTCAAACGGTTTTAGTTACACAGTTTTTTTCGGTTGTTCTGCTGTAAAAAAGCGGGTGATTCATGATATCCAGCTGGTGTTGGCATTTATGGTTCCCTATGCCGAGTTATCCCTGTGCACGTGTTCGGAAAAAGTTATCCAGTCGCTCTCGGAGTGGGAAGGGATGTTCATTTACGACCAGAGGCACAAAATTTCTCAACCGCTTCGGGTATTCAGCAGCGCCGAGTTGCACGCTGAACTGGCAAAGACGTATTATTTGAAAACGACTCCGGGAAAGAATTTATTGTTGGAAGAAGATGAGTGGTATTTTTTTCGATGAGAAGAATATAATGATATCTCCAGCTGGTTAAGTTGGAGATATCATTATGTTGCATTAGAGACGTTGGGCCCTCACTAGCCTCAAGGCGTTCAGCGTGACCAGCAAGGTGGCTCCCATGTCAGCGGCGATTGCTAGCCAAAGAGTCAGCCAGCCGGGGATGACTAGCAAGACGGCAAGAAGTTTGATGGCGAGTGAAAAACCAATATTTTGTTTGATAACAGCCATTGTTTTTCGGCTGAGAGAAATAAGCAGAGGCAGTTTTTCCAAATTATCACCCATTAACACGATATCTGCAGATTCCAAGGCAACGTCTGTGCCTGTGCCGCCCATTGCGACACCAACAGTGGCAGACGCCAGAGCCGGGGAGTCGTTGACGCCATCGCCGACCATGATGACATTGTGGCCGGCTTGCATCAGCTTTTGAATCTCCTTGATTTTGTCCTCCGGCATCAACTGACTTTTGACTTGCGAGATGTGCAACTGGTTACCGATGGCATTTGCCACGTCTGGATTATCTCCTGTTAGAAGAACTGTTTCGGTAATTCCCAGTTGCTTAAGCTTTTGAACTGTTGCAGCTGCATTGTGTCTTACTTGGTCTGCGACAGCCATCAGTCCGGCCGGTTTGTCTGCCGGCCCGAAGAAGATGACTGTTTTGCCTTGGACTTGCAGGTCGTGCAGTCTTTCTTCGTCAAGTGACGTGAGGACATCTGCATCTTGAAAAAGTGAGCGTGTCCCGACGATATAGGTCTGGCCGGCGACACTACCTGTTATTCCTTTGCCGGTGATGGCCTGAAACTGGTCAACAGCAAGGTGCTGGTAGGAAAGTTTTTTGGCCTGTGCTTCTTTGATAATTGCACTGGCAAGCGGATGCTGGGACTGGTTTTCCAAAGCTGCGGCAAGTGTCAATTGTTCCTCAAGGTCGTCACGCTCATCAAACAGGACGATGTCTGTCACGGCAGGACTGCCTTCTGTCAATGTGCCAGTTTTGTCGAATGCGACAATTGTTGCGGCACCAGATTTTTCAAGGAAAATGCCGCCTTTGATGAGGAGACCGTTTTTGGCCCCGTTGCCGATGGCTGACACGATAGCAACCGGTGTGGAAATAACAAGTGAGCATGGACAACCGACGACAAGTAGTGAGAGTCCTTGATAAATCCATTTTTCCCAGGCGGCACCTGTCACAAGCGGCGGGATGACAGCTGTCAATAGTGCGATAATCATGATGACAGGTGTATAATAAGCAGCAAATTTATCGACAAAGGCTTGTGCCGGCGCCCGTTTGGCCTGGGCGTCTTCCACTAAATGAATCATCTTTGAGAGTGTCGTGTCTGTCACGAGCTTAGTAACTATGACTTCCAGATAACCTTCTTCATTGATTGTACCGGCATAGACAACATCATCTATCTGTTTTTCAACAGAGAGGGACTCGCCCGTGATTGCCGCCTGATTGACACTCGAATGTCCACGGCTGACGATGCCGTCCATAGCGATTTTTTCCCCGGGCTTGACCATCATGACATCACCAATACGTACGTCTTGGACTGACAGAAGCAGCTCTTGGTCATGCCGGCGGATGAGTGCTTTTTTAGGGGCGTACTCGACTAGCGTCTGAATGGAACGGCGGGCGTTGTTGACGGCGTGCTTTTCCAGTGCTTCGCTGATGGCAAAGAGGATGACGACGATTGCGCCTTCTTCTTCGCTGCCGATCAGGATTGCACCAGTGATTGCGATTGTCATTAGTGTCTCCATTGTAAAAGTGCCGCTCAGAAGATTGGCAGCGCCTTCTTTGAACAAACTGGCACCACCTATCAAAATCGCCAGTAGAAACAAGACAGAACCATCAATCCCGGCTGTTGCTTCGAGAAGGTAGCCTACTGCAATCAGCAAGGCTGCCAATATTGTGCGTTTGTTGTCTTTAATTATTTGGGGCAATCCTCTGGGCTGTGGAAGAGTTTCTCTTTCCTGCGTTACGGTCAGTTTATCAAAGGCGCCTGCCTGCTCAATTTCTTCAATGGAAGCGTGGCCGACGACGGTTAGTTTGCCAGCACCAAAATTGATGCTGGCATCACTGACTCCCGGCAGCTGCTTGACATTTTTTTCAAATTTTCCGGCGCAGTTTGTGCATGAAAGACCGTTTACCCAATAGGTTGTTTCATTTCCTTTTTTCGGATTCATAGGAAGCCTCCTGCATCGTAAGTAATAGATTCTTTTATTGTACTCCGTCCAGTAGGGATTGTATAGAAAAAAAGCGGCGGCTGCGTGATTTTCACGGGCATCCTTTTTTATGGTATAGTTATAAAGAAATCTAAGAACAGAGGGATTGTGACAGATGACTGAAACGATAACAATAATCAAAAAAATAAAACGTAATCAATACGAGCTGCAGTGCGAGTCTGGTCGGAAGGTCATCGTATCGGAGGATTCTTTGGTCAAGCACCGCCTGTTAAAGGGGAGCGAGCTGACCGAGGAACAACTGAACCGTTTGGAGGAAGAGGCACTGCTTGACATCGGTTATCAGCTGGCGCTCAATTATTTGAATTTCCAGCTTCGGTCGGAGCAGGAACTGCGCAGGTATTTGAAGAAGAAAGAAATACCGTTCAATCACGTGACACCGATTATTGAACGGTTGCGGGCTCTTGATCTGGTCAATGACCGGTTTTTTGCTGAAAGTTATGTTCGGACAGTCATGCGTACATCGGACAAAGGCCCTCAAGTTATCCGGCAGCAGCTGGCAAAAAAAGGCGTGCAAGCGGCGGATATCGATGCTGCCTTGCTTCTTTATGATGAGGTAACACAACGGCATGCGGCTCTGACAGCTGCTGAAAAAGCGCTGAAAAAATACCGCGGCAAAAGTCATCAGGAGAAGCAGGAAAAGACGCGTCAGCTGTTGTATCAAAGAGGTTTCTCCGGTGATGTCATCACTCAGGCGATGGCGGAGCTGGCAGTGGAAAAAGACGAGGATCATGAACAGACGCTGCTTGAAAAAGAGGGCGGCAAGCTTTGGCGGCGCAACAGCCGTTTCGAGCCGGCAAAGCGAAAACAGAAAGTGATGCAGTCGCTGTTTCAAAAGGGCTTCGAGTATGATTTGATTCAGCAGTTTATCAATCAAAAAGAGATGGAGGATGACGGTGAGCAGGATGAGAGAATGGACTGAGGAGCAGACTTGTTTGTTTCAGGAGTCGCTTTTGAACTGGTATCAAACGGAGCAGCGGCTTTTGCCGTGGCGGGAAAACACTGACCCGTACCGGGTGTGGGTATCGGAGATCATGCTCCAGCAGACACAGGTCGCTACTGTGATTCCTTATTTTCTACGGTTTATGGAATGGTTTCCGAGCATTCAAGCTTTGGCGGAGGCGCCTGAAGACAGGCTGTTGAAAGCTTGGGAGGGGCTGGGCTATTATTCCCGTGTGCGCAATATGCAGACGGCGGCCAAACAGATCATGACTGATTACGGCGGCAAGATGCCAAAACGGCCCGAAGACATTTCTGCTCTTAAAGGCATCGGCCCTTATACAGCAGGTGCGATTGCGAGCATTTGTTTTCATTTGCCCGAACCGGCGGTGGACGGCAACGTGATGCGTATCTACAGCAGATTGTTTAGTATCTGTGATGACATCGCACAGGCGAAAACGCGGAAAATATTCGAAGGAAAAGTCAGACAGACGATATCCCCGACCCAGCCCGGCGATTTTAATCAGGCGCTGATGGATTTAGGGGCAACGGTGTGTACGCCGACTTCGCCGAAATGCGATATCTGTCCGCTTGCAGCATATTGTTCTGCTCATCATGCCGGGCGCATGACCGATTATCCGGTGAAGACGAAAAAGCCGAAGCCGGTGCCGGTTTATTATCTCGCTCAGGTGATTCAGAACAGCCGCGGAGAATTTTTGCTGGAACAGCGCAACAGTCAAGGGGTACTTTCTGGCATGTGGACGTTTCCGCTTCGTGAGGTGACTAAGGCAGCGTACCGGTGCTATCTTGACGGGTGGCGCTCGTATCAGCAGTCTAAAGAGGCACCGACATTGTTTGATTTAGTTGCCGAGGATGACGGTGAGACTCAGGCAAATGCTTTTCTCGAAGAGTTGGCTGTTTTTGGCAGTCAAGCAGTCTGGCAGAAGCAGCCGGTCGGCGAAGTGACGCATATTTTCAGCCATTTGAAGTGGTTTATCCTGCTTGCCTCAGGGTTTGAAAGAGCGGGCAGCGAGCTGACGCTGAAAGAGAATCAGCGCTGGGTCGCGCCGGAAGATTTTGCGGCGTTTGTTTTTCCCAAACCGCAACAAAAAATGGTTGCGCTCCTGTATAAAAATAATATTCTAAAAAGTGTCAGTGACAGTTAAACTATGATATAATGTTTTCGATGTCGGTGTAATTGAAACACCCTAACGTAAAAGTTGGCCTCTGGTCAAGGAAAGTAGGGTAATACGAAATGCGAATTCCTAGAGAAGGAGAGTTCGTGACGATTCAAAGCTACAAACATGACGGCCGCTTACATCGAACATGGCGTGACACCATGGTGCTGAAAACAAGTGAACATTCCATCATCGGCGTGAATGACCACACGCTAGTCACTGAATCCGATGGACGAAGATGGGTTACGCGCGAACCGGCAATTGTTTATTTTCATCAAAAATTCTGGTTCAATATAATTGCCATGATACGAGAAAAGGGGGTATCCTATTACTGCAATCTTGCATCACCGTATATTTTAGACGAAGAAGCCTTGAAGTATATCGACTATGATTTGGATATCAAGGTGTTTCCTGACGGTGAGAAACGTTTGCTGGATGTGGATGAATACGAACAGCATCGTATCGCAATGAATTATCCCAAGGAAATTGATTTTATCCTGAAGGAAAATGTCAAGATTCTTGTGGATTGGATAAACAATGAACGGGGTCCTTTTTCAGAGGATTACGTGGCTATCTGGTTTAAACGTTATCAGCAGCTTTCACGACGATGTTAGTCAGTCATGTTAAGCAGAATTCTCAAAAAAGCAAGAAGAACTTTCCGCTGATTCAGCAGGAAAGTTCTTTCTTTATAAAAAATCGACTCAATAAAAGAGGTGTTGAAATGACTGTGACGATCCATCAGGTGACCTATGACAGCGCTGACTACCACCGGCTGTTTTGGATACGGAATGACGTGCTGCGGCGGCCGTTGGGGTTGGTGCTGCAGCGCGCTGATTTCCCGGAAGAAGCGCAGACCTGTCATTTGGGGGCGCTGCATGACGGTGTGTATATCGGTGCCGGCTGCTGTCTGCTCAAAAATGGCGTCATGCGGGCGAGTCAGATTGCCGTGCTGCCCGAATATCAAGGGAAGGCTGTCGGGCGGCTGCTGATGAATGAAATTATTTCTTTGGCACGGGGCAAAGGGGCTGAAAGCGTGGTGCTGGATGCGCGGCAGACCGCCTTTGCCTTTTATGAAAAGCTGGGGTTTACTTATGCCGGCAGGCCGTTCACCAAACTTGGCGTGTCGCACCGCACGATGATATTGCCGCTAAAAAAAGCCCCTTCCGCAAGGGGAAGAGGCTGAGAGACGCTTAGCGAAGCTCTTTTTTCATGTCATAGTGGGGGATATTGGCATCCAAATATTCGTTGCCGTACGCCTCATACCCGAGAGTACAGTAAAATCCTAGTGCAGTGGTCTGGGCGCCGAGTACTAGCTCTGTTGCCCCGGCAGCACGGGCGAAATCCTCAGCTGCCAGCATGATTTTTTCACCGTATCTTTTTCCGCGGGCCGCCTTCAGTACAGCGACGCGCTGGACTTTGTAGATGGCGTCTGATTTAGGCAGCAGCCGGCAGGTCGCAAGCGGACGGCCCTCATCGTAAAGCACAAAATGTGTACAGCTGTCCTCTGCCATGATTTCCTCCGTTTCCGAGACATGCTGTTCTTTGATGAACACGTCTTTGCGGATAGCCAGCGCATCGCGGTAAACGGCTGATGTTGTATCGGCGGTGTGGCGGATTGTTATCACTCGAATCATCCCCTTGAACAAAATTATCGAAAAATGAAGCTTTTTTTTCTGAAATCAATTATACTATAAACTAGATGTATTCGCATGTTGTTATTTCTGGAGGAATGTCATGATAGATAAGTTAATGAAGTCCAAGCTGATGTTTTGGTCACTGGAGCTGTTGATTCTGGCAGCGCTGATTTTCGTCAGCAGTCAAATCAAGTTTCTGTTTGCCCCTTTGTTTACGTTTATCTCGACTCTTTTTGCGCCGATTTTGATTGCGGGCTTTTTGTTTTACGTCTTGAACCCGCTGGTACAGTTTCTGCAAAAAAGAGGTATTAAAAAAAATCTGGCTGTCGCCATTGTCTTTCTTGTGCTGATTGGCGCGCTGGTACTGTTGTTTGTTATGATTATTCCAAATCTTGTGAAGCAGTTCGGGCTCTTGATTAACGCCACACCCGGCATTATTGCCAAGGTCGAGCAATTCATCAATGACGTGGTGCAGCATCCCCAATTCAAAAATTTGGATATTGAATCGTATCTTAACCAGCTGGATATTTCATTTGGCGAAATCATCAAGTCAACTGTCAACAACGTCACCACCAGTATCGGTGCCATCGTATCGTCAGTTGCCAGTGTGCTGGTCGTGGTCTTGACCGTCCCGTTTATTCTGTTTTACATGCTGAAGGACGGCGACCGTTTTATCCCAAGCATCCAAAAGTATTTTCCGAAGAAGCACGAACAGGAGATTACTTCGCTGCTGGCAAAAATGAACCGGACGATTTCCAAATATATCAGCGGTCAAGTCATTGAGTGTACGTTTGTTGCTATTGGGACATTTATCGGTTATTTACTGATTGGTGTCGATTATGCTTTCTTGTTCGGCTGTATTGCCGGTGTAACGAACATGATTCCTTATATCGGTCCTTATCTCGGATTGGCTCCGGCGGTTTTCGTCACGGTATTTACCGACCCTTGGAAGGCGCTGTTAGCCTGCGTGGTCGTCCTGATTGTTCAACAACTTGACGGCAACATCGTTTTTCCGAATGTTATCGGTAAAAGTCTGGACATCCATCCATTGACGATTATCCTGATTTTACTGGTGGCGGGCAACATTGCCGGACTGCTGGGAATGATACTCGGAGTGCCGTTTTATGCTGTGGTAAAAACAATTGTTGTGCACGTTTATGACATTGTTAAACTTAACCAGCATGAAAAAATATTAAATCGGTCAAAAAACTCATAAACTCAGTATGGACTGATTGCCAAACGGGGTACTTTGTGATAGGATTTTTCTATAATGTGTACATTTTAATTTATTAAGTAGGGAGAGAATAGCTTATGAACGCTGACCCTGGGAGTCAGTCGCTTATTGCTAATATATTATTATTAGTTTTTCTAACTTTGTTAAACGCCTTTTTTGCCGCTGCTGAAATGGCTGTTGTGTCGGTTAATAAAAACCGAGTTGAACAGAAAGCATCAGAAGGAGACAAAAAGTCTCAAAAATTGCTGAACCTGATTATGGATTCCGGCAACTTTTTATCAACTATCCAAGTCGGAATCACCTTGGTGAATATCCTGTCAGGTGCCTCTTTGGCAGACAGCTTTTCTTCAAAATTAGCACCGTTACTGGGCGGCACGCTGATTGCTAAAAAAGCGTCACAAGTTATCATCCTGATTTTGTTAACGTATATATCCATTGTGTTTGGTGAGTTATATCCAAAACGTATTGCCTTGAACAAATCCGAGGAAGTTGCCAAGTTTGCCATGAAGCCGATTAAACTTATCGGAGTCATTGCCAAACCGTTTGTGTGGCTGCTTTCCAGTTCGACCAATCTGCTGAGCCGGCTTACACCGATGACTTTCGATGATGCAGATGATAAAATGACCCGTGAGGAAATGGCCTATATCTTGTCGACCGAGGACGTCCTCGACTCCGATGAGCTGGAGATGGTCCAGGGGGTCTTTTCACTGGACGAGACGCTCGCACGGGAAATCATGGTGCCTCGGACCGAAGCCTTTATGATTGATATCCACGACCCGATACAGGAAAATATCGATAAAGTGGTATCCAATACGTTTTCCCGTATTCCGGTCTACGATGACGATAAAGACAAAGTCATCGGTATATTGCACTTGAAAAATCTGTTAAAAGCTGCGCGGAAGGACGGTTTTGACAAAATCGACCTGCTGGATGTGATTCATGAGCCGCTGTTCGTACCGGAAACGATTTATATCGATGACCTGATGCTCGAATTGAAGAAGACTCAGAACCATATGGCGATACTTTTGGACGAGTACGGCGGGGTCGTCGGTCTAGTGACTCTGGAAGATTTACTGGAAGAAATCGTTGGTGAAATCGACGACGAGTCCGATGAATTGTCCATCGAGCAGCTGTATACGAAAATTGCGCCCGGCGAATACCTTGTGCAAGGGAAAATGCCAATCGACGACTTTAACAAATCCTTTAACACGACGCTTGATATGAGCGATGTGGACACGATGGCAGGGTACATGATTACTGCTCTAGGTGTCATTCCGGATGAAGGCGAGCGGATTTCCATCAACGCGGAAAATCTGACATTGACAACTGCGAAAATGGAGGGCACGCGCCTGTTGGAACTGCATGTCAAAGTTCATGACAAGCCGTCCGAAGAGGATGAACAGCCCGCAAAAAAATCGACAAAAGATGAGTAGATAAAACTTCCAGGCCGAACGCTTGGAAGTTTTTCAAAGTGTATGAAAACGGCAAAAATGCTTGCAAAGAGGTGACGTTATTGGAAAATATCGGTGCAAAAGTAAAGAAACTGCGGCAGGAGAAAAACCTGACGTTAAGAGAGATGAGTGAAAAAATTAATTTATCCACGGGCTATCTGTCACAATTTGAACGAGGTATCACGACCATTGCGGTGGAATATTTATACAAAATTTCAGATATTTTGGGTGTCAGCATCAATTATTTTTTTTCCGAGTCTGAACCGGCCGATTCGATAGTGTTGAGAAGCTATGAACAATCTGTCTCCAAAATCCTCAACCAGTGCGTGTACCGCTCGTTGAGCCACACATCGGCTGAAAAAAACATGGCCCCCGAAATCGTCGAGCTGTTGCCTGCGATGGGGAAGCCCGAAGTGGTAAAAGTTTACCCGCATGAAGGAGAAGAGTTTGTCTATGTGCTACAAGGTGTTTTGACACTGCTCTTTGAGGACGAAGAGTATCATTTGTATCCGGGCGATTCTGCCCATTATTTATCAGACACGCCTCATAACTGGATGAATGAGACCAATGATGTGGTGAAAATTCTGGTCGTTCACAGTCAAACGGAGATATGCTGAGAGGAGCCAATTGAAAAGCACTGTTCTGTAAAGCGTTGCAGAACAATGCTTTTTTTTTGTTACCAGAAGATAGTTAATAACTGTTAATAACTGTTATACACTGTTTATAGAAAGGAGGACTTATGAATATCATTATTAATAATTCTTCAATGATTCCAATTTATGAGCAGCTCATTGACCAAATAAAATCCCAAATCATTGATGGACGCATCAGTGAGGGAGAGAGTCTTCCTTCGGTCAGGGCTATGGCCAAGGAATTACGTATCAGCGCGCTGACGGTCAAAAAAGCGTATGACCTTTTAGAAATGGAAGGTTTTATTACGACTGTCCACGGTAAAGGGAGCTATGTCAACAGCTTGAATGTCAGCGTGTTAGAAGAGGAGAACAAAAAAGAAATTGAAGCGGCATTTGATCATCTGATAAAAAAAGCACGTCTTGCCGGTTTGACAGATGAAGAGATTGCGTCGTTATTTACAATGTTATTGGAGGGGGAACAATGATTTCTATCAAAAATGCGAAAAAAAACTACCCTAATTTTCAGCTGGAATGCAGCCTTGAAGTACCTGCCGGCTACATTAGCGGAATCATTGGAAGCAATGGTGCCGGCAAAAGCACCTTGTTTAAATTGATGCTCGGGTTGATTTCTGCAGATGGCGGGCAGATCGAGCTGTTGGGAAAAGACATCAGGCAGATGGATGCGAGGGATAAAGAACAGGTGGGAGTCGTACTGACAGACACCGGCTTTAGCGACTTTCTTAATATCAGGGAGATTGCCAAAGTGCTCGGTTCATTATACAGCAAGTTTGATAAAGAGCTGTTTCATTTATTATGCGACAGGTTTCAGCTGCCCCAAGACAAAAAGATTCAGGATTTTTCAACAGGGATGCGGGCAAAGTTAAAGACGATTATTGCTGTGACCCACGATGCCCAGCTTTTGATACTGGATGAAGTCACAGCCGGTTTGGATGTCATTGTCAGAAATGAAATCCTCGACTTGCTCCGGGAATACATGGAAGAAAATGAGGAGCGGACGATTCTAATTAGTTCGCATATCTCTTCGGATTTGGAGCACCTTTGTGATGATATTTACATGCTTAAAGAAGGCAAAATTATTTTGCATGAAGACATGGATAGACTGCTGAGCCAGTATGCCGTGCTGAAGCTGGATGAACAGCAGTATGCAAATATTGATAAAACATATATTATGGCGTAAAAAAAAGAGCCATTCGGTTATCTTTGCATGACTAATGAACGGCAGTATTATCTGGAAAACTATCCTGATGTCGTGATTGAAAAATCGGCCATTGATGAGCTGATGCTGCTGATGAATCGAGGTGAATTGCGATGATCGGGTTGCTGCGAAAAGATTTATATGTGCTGAAATCCCAGAAATTATTTGTCACACAACTTATTTTTGTAGTGATAGCACTGGTAATCGGGTATGAGGAACCGATTTTAGGGGTGTTTGCGGGGACGATTCTGGCATCAACGTTGAGTATTACGACGATTGCATATGATGATTACAATAACAGCAGCACCTTTTTGTTCACGCTGCCGATTTCCCGTAAAACGTATGTTGTCAGCAAATATCTGTTCAGCTTGCTGTTTTGTGTGGCTGTCAGTATGGTTGTTAGTCTGATTATATTTTTCTGGCATTTTTCGCTTTTGACTGCCGGCGGTCTCGGGACATGGCTGCTGCAGGTCCTGATTGTCACGCTGGCTCCGATGCTCTTTGCATCGTTAATGATACCAATCAACTTAAAATTCGGTACCGAACGGGGTAGAATCGTGATGGTCGTGCTCTTTGTAGCGGTTGGTATCTTGTCGCCGTTTGCCTCGGATTTGATTCAATCAGCAAGGGCTCAATCGTTCCTTTTGTTTATCAGCAGACAAGACACATGGATGTTACTGTTGCTGTTTGTCGCGGTCATCAGCTTGGTTGCTTTGTTTTCGGTGGTCATCAGCGTACATGTCATGCGCAAAAAAGAGTTTTAAGTATGTCGACTTTAAATTGGACTGTTTATAAAGGGGAAGCCTGCACTCGCTATTGATTGAGTGCAGGCTTTTTTTGCCTTTGTTCAGCAGTTTGCTTTAAACCGCTTTGCCGCAGAAATGGTTTAAGTTTTGACTAAGCGCGCTCTCAATCTGGGTAAGGTCTTCTTTGCAGTTTGAGGCAAGCCAGTCTTTGATTGTGCCTTTGAGGGCGTATGCTAAAAATTTGATTTGCTGTTCCTTAACGAGCGGGTCAGTGTACGGTCTGCCGGCTGTATCTGCAACAATGACTGCTACCAGCTCTTGGCAGTGGGGCAGGACGAGGTCATCAAATGCCACAGGCGGCGGCAAGTACAGCACCTTTTGGTAATACGGCTGATTCTTTTGAAAATGAACCAGCAAACGGTGGATGATGGCTGTCCAGTGTTCATATCCGATAAAGTCGGTGACGGTTTCTGTCAGTTCTTGGTGATAAATCCACGTTAGCAAATCATATTTATCTGTGAAATAATCATAAAAAGTCTGTCGCCGGTAATCGGCTGCTGTCATAATTTCTTTCACCGAAATTTTCTGGAAATCCGTTTGTTTCAGCAGGTTTTTAAACGAATAGGCGATGACTTTTTTTGTAATGAGCGAGCCGTTGGGCATCATAGTGTTACACCTCAATTTTCTTCTATCAGCATAACAAGTTATACAGGTCTTGACAAATCAATTTTTTGTTAAACGGACACATTTCGGAATCTGTCCATTACAAAGAAAGTGTTTTCACTATACAATGTGACTGTAACAACTTGAAAGGAGACGGACATGAAAAAGATAATAAACCGGACAGATGATGTCCTAACAGAAATGCTTGACGGCTTGACATATGCGCACGATGAGCTTGTTGCGCGTGTGAACGAAACCGGTATCATTACCCGCGTACAACACGAGGCGGGAAAAGTCGGGCTGGTCAGCGGCGGCGGCAGCGGTCATGAGCCAGCGCATGCGGGGTTCGTCGGAAAAGGCATGTTGAATGCGGCAGTTTGCGGGGAAGTTTTCACCTCACCGACACCTGACCAAATTTTGGAAGCGATTAAGCTAGCTGATCAAGGGAGCGGCGTTTTCCTGATTATAAAAAACTATTCCGGCGATGTGATGAACTTCGAAATGGCTAAGGATTTGGCAGAAATGGAAGGGATTGCAGTTGAGAGTGTGATTGTCGATGACGATATCGCAGTTGAAGACAGCACTTATACAGCTGGCCGCCGTGGTGTGGCGGGGACGGTCTTGGTTCACAAAATACTTGGTGCGGCCGCTGATCAAGGCAGAACGCTGGCTGATATCAAGCAGTTGGCAGAGGCATTGGTCCCGCGTGTCAAAACATTGGGTGTGGCGCTGTCGGGGGCAACGGTGCCCGGTGTCGGGCATCCCGGTTTTGTCCTGGAAGAGGATGAGATTGAGTTTGGTGTCGGGATTCATGGCGAGCCGGGTTATGAGCGGACTAAACTGCAAACGTCACGCATGCTGGCGAAAGAAATTGTCGGCAAGCTGAAAAAAGAAGTGCAGTGGACAGCCGGCGACCATGTCGCGTTGCTGGTCAACGGGTTGGGAGCAACGCCCTTGATGGAACAATATATCTTCATGAATGATGTCAAGGCGCTGATGGCTGAGGAAGGGTTAATCGTCGCTTTCAAAAAGGTCGGGAATGTGATGACGGCCATTGATATGGCCGGTTTGTCACTGACGCTGCTCAGTTTGACTGACGACTGGTTGGATTTGCTGCATTATCCGGTGCAGACAATTGCGTGGTAAGAGGGGAAAAACATGGAAAAAGAAAAAATCTTAACGTGGCTGCACTTATTTGCAGACAAGGTATCTGAAAACAATCAATACTTGAGTGACTTGGACAGCGCTATCGGTGATGGCGACCACGGGACGAATATGGCCCGCGGCACAACAGCAGTTATCGACGCCCTGGAAGAAAAACAGCCGGAAACGGTGACGGATATTTTCAAGCTGACTGCCATGACACTCATCAGTAAAGTCGGCGGAGCATCGGGTCCGTTGTACGGCTCGGCATTTATGGGGATGACAAAAGCTTCGATGCAGACGGACGATGTACAGCAGATCCTTGCAAGCGGTTTAGCTGAAATTCAAAAGCGCGGCAAGGCGGTCGCAGGTGAAAAAACAATGGTTGATGTCTGGGTACCTGTTGTATCGGCTCTGAAAGAAAATACTTTGACCGCAGACAGCATCACGCAGTTTGCTGAAGCGACCAAAGAGCTGCAGGCGACAAAAGGGCGGGCTTCGTATCTTGGCGAACGTTCGGTCGGACATATCGACCCGGGGGCTGTGTCAAGCAGCTATCTCTTTAGTACAATGCTGGAAGCAGGGGTGATTTAACATGGGATTGGGAATCGTCATCGTCTCCCATGTCGGAGAAATCGTTACCGGTCTTGAGCGGCTGCTGAATGAAGTGGCTAAGGATGTCGACATCACAGTGGCGGGCGGTCTTGAAGACAACGGCATCGGCACAAGTTTTGAAGCGATCACAGCGGCATTTGAAGCTAATCCGCAAGATAAACTGCTGGCATTCTATGATTTGGGGAGTGCCAAAATGAATCTTGAAATGGCAATGGAAATGTCTGAAAAAGACATCGTGCTTTACGATACGGCGCTGGTGGAGAGCTGTTATACAGCCGCCGCTTTGATTCAGGCCGGTGTTGATTTTGAAACAATTGATCAGCAGTTACAACCATTAAAGGTTAAATAATACTTAGGAGGAAGCAACATGAGAAAAGCATTTATTTGTCCAACAAAATACGTTCAAGGTGAAGATGAATTATTAAATTTGGGGTATTATATCAAATCATTCGGTCAGTCCGCTCTGCTGATTGCCCATCAGGATGATATCGACCGCGTGCAAAAACAGCTGGAGGAAACACAGAAGCGGTTTGGCGTGAGGATTGTTGCAAGCCATTTTAACGGGGAGTGTTCCCGACCCGAAGTTGCCCGTCTGCAAGCAGTGGCCAAAGAGCATAAGACAGACTGCGTTATCGGTTTAGGCGGCGGCAAGGCAATCGATACGTCCAAGTGTGTGGCGGAAGGCGAAAACTTGATCATCGTTCCGACTATTGCGGCGACCGATGCACCGACCAGCCACTCGGCAGTCCTGTACACGGAAGACGGCGAATTCGACGACTATGCTTACTTTAAACAAAGCCCAAGCGTGGTCATGGTCGACACGAAAATCATCGCCAATGCACCGACCCGTTTTCTAGTAGCAGGTATCGGCGATGCGTTGTCCACTTTATTTGAAGCGCGTGCGACAAAACAATCATTTTCCAATGTCAATGCCGGCTTGCCAAACGGCTATTTGACAAAAGAAACAGCACCGGCGAAAAACACGATTGCCGCATATACACTGGCTAAAGCCTGCTATGAAACCATCATGGCTGACGGCTATAATGCAAAAATCGCGTGCGATAACAACGTTGTCACGCCGGCATTGGAAAATGTGGTCGAAGCCAACATCCTGTTGTCAGGACTGGGATTTGAAAGCTGCGGGCTGGCGGCAGTCCATGCGATTCACGACGGGCTGACTGCGCTGGAAGGCACTCATCACTATTTCCACGGTGAAAAAGTCGCCTTCAGTGTGATTTGCCAATTAGTGTTGGAAAACGCGCCGAAGGAAGAATTGTACGACGTGCTGGATTTCAGTTTGTCGATCGGCTTGCCGGTTTGTCTGGCAGACATCGGGGTAGACAGCATTTCTTATGACGAGGCGCTGGCTGTTGCGGAAAAAGCATGTATCCCTGAGGAATCAATCCATGCTATGCCATTCCCGATTGATGTTGACCAAGTAGCCCAAGCTATTATTGCTGCTGATAAAATCGGACGGGATTACAAAGAAAACCATTAATAGAAGACAATCTCGATAGCCGCTCATGCAGCGGCTATTTTTGTCGATAGTCATTTCCTGAGTGAGTGTGATATGATAACAGATGAAAATGTCTGATAGGAGAGAGTGAGCATGACCCAAATCATCAATAACAAACAGGATATGGTGGACCAATCACTGGATGGCGTTGCGTTTATCCACAAACACCGGCTGGAACGTGTAGCGAAAACCGGTATCATCAAACGGAGAGACTTGCAGTCCGTCCGAGGAAAAGTAGCACTCATCAGCGGCGGCGGCAGCGGTCATGAGCCGGCTCATTTTGGTTATGTGGGGGCTGGCATGCTGTCGGCCAGTGTCAGCGGACCGGTTTTCGTTCCGCCGTCAAGCGCTGAAATTTATCAAGCAATTCAGCTTATGAAAGAAGCTAGCGAGGTATTGCTCATCATTAAAAATTTTGAAGCAGACGTGCGCGAATTTCTACTGGCTGAAAAAAAAGCCAAACAGGACGGGTTCTTAATCGACCATGTCATTGTGGATGATGATTGCTCAGTTGAGGAAGGCAGTTTGAAAAAAAGGCGGCGCGGGGTGGCAGGCACTGTTTTTGTCCATAAAATCTTAGGCGCAGCCGCTGCCGAAGGCAAAAGTCTGTCGGAACTGAAAGAAATGGGCGAAGAGGTCATTGCCAATATGAACACACTAGGAGTCGCACTCCATTCGGGGAAAATCACCGGTGAAACAAAAGAACTGTTCCAGCTCTCAGAGGGACAAATTTCTTTTGGCATCGGGATTCATGGTGAAGCGGGGTATCGTGTGGAGCCTTTTTATTCATCTGAATATCTCGCCAATGAACTGGTCAACAAGCTGGCAGCACAGTCTGACGACATCAAAGCCCACGATCTTGCAATTATGATTAACGGTTTGGGCAGTACGACCGCGATGGAACAGTTTATTTTCGCCAATGATGTCCAGCGGCTGCTGCAGCTCGAAGGCATACAAGTCGCTTTTCGGAAAGCCGGCAATTTTATGACATCGACAAACATGGCGGGGATTTCTTTAAGTTTTCTTATTTTGAAAGACACAAGCTGGCTGACTTACTTGGAAGCAGGAACTGACAGCTTTGCGTGGTGATGGAGGAAAGGCAGGAAAAAAAAGCAGTAAGCCCCTTTCCGCATCAACATGAAGAGGGGCTATGGTTGTTTTAAAAATTAGTTTAGCATTGTTTTAATAATTAGGATAAAGCATGTATTTGCCGTTCCTTTAAATACTTTTCGAAATAATTAATTTTTCTTTTGGAGATTGGGCAGGCAATGTTGTTGGGCAACAGTACCAGCCCTCTTTTTTTATCTATTTTTTCGATTTTAACTGGATTGACCAGACAGGATCTGTGTGTTTGAAATAGAAAAGAAAATTTTTTTTTGCATTGCGAGAGCGTTCCGTAAAATTCTACTATGTCATTATTAGTATACAGCAAGAGCTGATGGGAATTGGGAGAGCTTTGTAAACAGATGACATCATCAATAGCGACAAAAAAGGTTTTATCGAACAGTTTATAGCTGAAAAAATCATCATTGCTTTGCCATTCTTTATGAAAAAAATCTGAACAGTATGATAAACACTGATTCAGCCTGAAGAGCAGTGCTTCTTCGTCAAAATCTTTCAGGATATAATCAACAGCCTCTATTTTTTTTTCGAATACCGACATTGAAAATTCTGGATAAGATGTCAAAAAAATAATTTTTGCTTGCGGTAGCTGGCTGCGTATGTTCGCTGCTAAGTTTAATCCGTTTTTTTCATGATTGAGCACGATATCCAAAAAGAATATCTTACTGTCGCTCATCTCCTTCTGCTTAGTAGTAATATGTTCAATGATTTTATTAGGGTCCCCGGTGGCGAAATTGATTTTCATATCGAAATCATTAATCAAAATACATTTGTTGATAAGGGACATCAGTTTTTCTCTATATGAATCGTTATCTTCACAAACTATTAAATCAATCATTTGTTGACTGCTCCTTTATAAATTGTTAATGTTGCAATAAAGAAATGGTGAGCAACACTCAAGTTAACTCTGGTATTAGTACTTTTTTCAGATAGACTGAACAGCGACGACAATCCGATTCCACGGTCAGTCCCCTTCGTCGACACACCGTAAGTTGAAATCTTAGTGAGCGAAAGGTTGTTTTCTCTGACTGGGTTTTTGACCTGGATTTCAATACCGGTTGTTGAACTTTTTATCGTAATGAAATATTCGGAAAAGTCGTTTTTTTGACAAGCTTCAACGGCATTATCAATGAGTATTCCCAGCATACGAATGAGGGACAGATTATCAGTGAAAAAGGAATCGACTGGAGAAGCAACTTGAAAAATGGTCAGGATGTGACTGTCTGTATAAGCCATGATTGCTTTGCATTTTAAAAAGTTGCGCACGGTTTCGTCACTGATTTGATCCAGCACTTCCAAAGCAGGCGTACGTTTAAACACTGCCTGGTTCGCTTCTGAGATGATGGCCTGGATGTGTCCTTTGACGTGCCGACTCAGTTGATCCTGTTGCAGCTCTCCCAGAGATAATAGGATATTTTTCAAATCGTGTTTGAATGTCATCGTTTCCTTATAATTGTTTTCAATTGTTTTACTGTATGCCAGAAAACTGTCTAGCTCTTTTTTTTTTGGGTTTTTAGATGGTTCTCTTGCTCAACTGTTTTAAATGAAAAGAACATTACAAGGATAGTTACTGTGAAAAAAAGAAGCAAGAGTACGCTGAAAACCACAATGATTTCGATAGCGCTGTTGAAGTAATACGCCGTAAGTGCCAGTATAAACAGGCACGCAATTAGAGTCAGCTGAACCCCTAATATACTGTAAAAATATTTTTTATGCATTTTGAGCTTTGAAAGATATTCCGTCAAGAAAACGGCTGGTTTGTTTTTGGCAAATAAAACTCCGGCAAGAAAACACGTTAAAAAAATCAGCACGGCAATTTTATGACTGTAAAATGGGGGGAATTTGTACAAAATAGAAAGGTTCAATCCCCAATACAGCAGCAAACCGACCACAACTG
Source organism: Vagococcus acidifermentans (assembly GCF_003987655.1). GTDB lineage: Bacteria > Bacillota > Bacilli > Lactobacillales > Vagococcaceae > Vagococcus_B > Vagococcus_B acidifermentans. The sequence continues at coordinate 131,517 of NZ_NGKC01000008.1, forward strand.
ACACTAATGAGAAAGACAACGCCGTAATAATTTTAAATAGATAGATAAAAAAGTCAAGCGGTGTCTCAAAATCTGTTATAACTATTAAAAATAACAGAAATAACAGGAACGACCAATTTCCGCCGGAAGTATAACTAAATGAGATGGGCAGCAGAAGAATAAGAACCCATACATCGTTAAGACGGAAGATACTTTTAAAATTTATTAAATGTTTTATTACAGCAGCAAAAAACATATAAATGAATAATGAGAATTCTAAATAAGAAAAAAAGATCATAAAACCACTCCGATTTCTTTTATTCATGTTCATTGTAAATTAATAGTATATAAAACACAAATATGACAATTTTTTTTGTTTAAGGTATTCATTAAATTTATATAAATCACCTTAATTGGCCAATTTCTCTGAGTTATTCATTAAACTTGCAGGTTCTGTTTAAACTATTTGCGGGGGATATCTATTAGTGTGATAAAAAAGTGCTGCTGTTTCATTTTTCCGATTATTTATAACTACTAAATACTCAAGTCTTTTATTAAAGGATACTTGAACGGACCCGAGATTACCTAAAAGGTTTTTTTAAAACGCTAAGGGCATCGGCGGCTGTCCTCTTTTTTTTCAGTTATAATAAGAATTAGTGGCGAGACAGTCTGTTTTTGCTTGAAAATGATTACCGGATTTTACTGAAATTTAACAGTTACACAAGCATCCTCTTTTAAAACACCATAAAAATTGTCTTAAATTTATATATTATTTATAAAAGAGGAAGGTTTGCCAGTTTATCAGGTAGTCTTGTTATTTATTGCAATCGATTGCGTTGGTTGCAACTTATACGCTCAAGTTAATTATGGCATCAGCTACTCAGAAAAGAATAAAAAGGAGGGGGGGGAGAAATATAAGAATGACAGAAAATACTAGAATATCTGGTTATTTTTTCCTAAAAAGGCTTATCATGTTTTTGTTTGTTGGGTTGTTTTTCTTTTTAGGGAAAAGTTTGATTGCATTTGGTGCTGATGAGTACTGTCCGGTTAGCCCAGCGCCACCACCAGTTTGGTCCGATGGTGTTCCGGCACCGCCCAACAACAATTTGGATCTCAGCCAATATTTTTACATTCCATCTGTTGGAACATCATCAGAGGCAACTAACACAGGGCGTCCGGATTGGTATAACCGAAGCGTTGCTGTCCTGACAACAGATAGCCCGGAGCAATTTGGGGTCATGTGGGGAAAGCCGCAAATCGATTTGACACAAGACTTTGAAATACATGCATACGTATATTTGAACAGCTTTAGCACACCAGAACTGCCTGCTGACGGAATCGCCTTTGTTCTGCATAATGACCCTGACGGGACCTATGCGTATGGGAGGCAAGGCTGGGGACTGGGTGCCTACGGGCATCGGGGGTCTAATTTGACACGTCCCGCAAAAAAAAATCAACAACGCGCTCGTTTTTGAAATGGACACATTTTACAACGGCGAAAAACCTGAAATAGGAGTCAACCAGTTTAATTACGGTCAAAATGGTGGCAACTATTATGACGGTCATACAGCTGTAATGGAAACGAATAGAGATACGACGGAGCCAGAAGATAAAAGTCAGTATGGAAAAATGTATCATCAGGCAGTCTATCATGGCGGGATAGATGGTCCAAAACTCGCAAGAAACGAATGGCAAGAGTTTTCAATGAAGTGGTTTGCACAATCTCAAACGGCTGTTTATAGTTTGGAAGGCTATCCTGATACTGTTTATAGAGTTAGAAACTTGGAGTATACTTTTGGTGGTACTAAAGCGTACTTTGGATTTACTGCTTCTACTGGCGGCTCATATTCTCACCAAAGGGTATCGATTGATAAAATACCTGGTGCTAGAGTAACCGTGTACTACAAAGATATTGATACAGGGGAAGAACTCGCACCGTCTGAAGAGTTATGGGGCTATTTGCAAGAACCGTGGGAGAGTGAACAAAAGCAGATTGACGGTTATACATTTGTAAAAGTAGAAGGTCCTGAACAATGCGGGTATGGACCGACCAACGGTATTTTTATGCCGGATGAACAGAGCGTAACTTATTACTACCAAAAACCAAAGAATTACAAAGTAAATGTAAAAAAACTTTCGTCAGTTGAGTCGCAGCCTCTTTCAGGCGCGCAATTCCGCTTAGAGGGCGCAGGCTTGAGTGTTGTTCTGAGAGACAAGGGAGACGGTACGTATGAATTTCCCAACAATGAAGTGTTAAAGTTCAACACTACTTACACATTGACGGAGATTAAAGCACCTGCCGGACATACTGTCCCAAAAGAGAAAACTTGGACGATAAGGATCGACGGCAAAGGCAATGTTCAAGTAAACGGCATGCCTTATGAAGTGAATGGCGATACGATTGCTTTGGAGATAGTGAATGAATTTAAACCGGTGCCTGTAGCGATTCGGAAGTATACCATGCTTGACGATAATCAGCAACACAACCTAGCTGGAGCTGTCTTCCAGCTTCAACGGGAACAAAATGGTTATGGTTATCAATTGGTGAAAGATGCTTCAACTGGGGCGGATGGTATCGCAGCATTTGCTATCAACTTGCCTGGAAATTACAAGATAAAAGAAGTTACAGCTCCTATCGGATACAGCCTAACTAGCGGTGACTATGAGTTTATGGTTGATTTGACTGGCAAGATTCACTATCGTGGCAATAACATAGACCAGAAACAATCTGTCTGGACACTCCTACATATGAATGAGCTAAAACCATTTAACTTAACCTTGGCAAAAGTAGATGAGAGCGGTAAGCCGCTAAAAGGAGCTAAATTTCAATTGACGGGACCGGAGTACGACATCACTTTACCGGCCGGAAATGAACAAATCGATAAATTCTCTTTTAATGATTTACCCCCTGGTGATTATCAATTAAGAGAAATCAAGGCACCCGAAGGCTATGATGGATTGACGAAGCCAGTCGACATCAAAATAACTAAAGAGGGCAAAGTGACAGTTGACGGGAAAGCTCAACAAGATGTATTGGTTGTAGGAAATGCAGCAAATCAAATCGCTATGACAATCAAAAATAACCAGCATCGGGAACCGTTTCAGTTTTATAAGGTTAACGAAGCTGGCAATCCTATGAAGGATGTTGAGTTTACATTATACGAGTGTTTAAATAAGGACAATGATCACATACATAGCTTGTTTTATGGCAATCCGATTGAGGGATGTTGGCAATTGAAAGAAGTTGTTAATAGTGGGAGTGATGGATTGGTATCCTTTAAAAATTTGGACGCCGGAAATTATTTGTTGTCGGAAACCAACACTAATTCAGGTTACGAATTACCTACGGGGTATTGGACAATCCAGTTTGATCCATCACAAAAGCATTTAGATGAACGCGTTCAAATAACCGCGCATGGTGACAAACTACCGCCTGCTTTTTTCAAAGAGCGTCAGGATGATATGGAAGTCTATAAATTGCCTAATTACCCTGTCACGATACTACCGATGACTGGAACAAACGAGCATTTAATTGTCATGATTTTGGGAGTGGTGATTATTGGATCAGGCATAATATTCAGCATCACAGTAAAAGAAACCAGTCCAGCAGAAAGAGCAACAAAAAATAAAGAGAAATAGAGAGGAAGTAACAAATGAAACGAGCTTTTACGAAATTAATATCAGTAGCATTGGCATTCTTGTTCATGTTTGTACCGATTATGAACTTAAAAGCGGAAGCATCATCATTGCCGCCGGAAAAGGGAAACCTATTTATTCACAAGTATTACATGGAGGATATCAGCAAGGCAGGGCTGCCTAATGACGGAAAAGAAACAGTTGTTCCTGATAAGGCGGTTCCGCTGTCAAATATCTCATTCAAACTGTATAAAGTCACACCTGAAAATGGCCGATACCCTGAAGGGAAAAGTGTCGTTGTTGACGCGACTGCACTAACTGTGACAGATGAAGATGTTACTTATAAGTTAGCAGAAGCAGTGGAGGTTAAGACTGATGACACAGGACTTGCCACCGCCAAAGATCTGGCACAAGGCGTTTATGTTGTTGTTGAACAACCAGCTGAACCTGTGACTATTGATGGAAAAGAAATCAATCTTAGTCCTGTAGAACCGTTTGTAACACATGTTCCTATGACAAATCCAGAAGGTAACGGTTGGTTGACAGATGTACATGTTTATCCAAAAAACGAAGGGTTAGTAGCTGAGAAAGTTGGAGGCACGTCACTTTCCAATCAAATCGGTGACATTATGTCTTACCGTATTAACACGAAAGTACCTAATGGTGTTTATGACGCCAATGAAGCTGTTAACGCTAAAATCAAGTACGGCATTAACGACACATTGGATGCTGCGTTGACACTGCAACAAGATACGGTAAAAGTTTACTTGACAGATGAACTGACTGGAAAAACTACTGAAGACAAATTACTTGTAGCTGGTGTTGACTACAACCTTGTCAGCAATCCAAGCTTCACAGTTGACTTTACAGATGTCGGACGTAAGAAATTATCAGACAGCAAGTATGTTGCGATAACATTTGATGCGAAAGTAAATGAAAAAATCTTGTCCAAAAAAGATGTTACTACAGTAGACAATACAGCAGTTGTTGATTTCACCAATAAAAATGGCGATAACATCACAACAGAAACACCGGCTGTTACAATTCATACATCAACAGTTCAAATCGAGAAAATCAGTGCCCGTGATAGTTCGAAATTAGCAGGTGCAACATTCCAAATTGCAAGCTCAGAAGCAAATGCAAAAGCAGGCAAGTTTTTGAAGAAAGACAAGGATGGAAACGTTCTTGATGTTGGTGCTACAGGTTATGATGAAGCAGGAGAGTGGGCTGAAATAACAGATGCTCAGGGTGTTGCTTCGTTTAAAGGAGTGAAAGATTATACCTCTGTCCTTAATGAGCAAGGAAAAGAAGAGCAAATTACTTATTTAAGTTATTGGATTGTGGAAACAAAAGCTCCTGCTGGATATCATTTGTTAGATGCACCAGTTCAGGTGACTTTCAATGAAGAAACATCTGCTGGGGAAAATCCGATGTACACAGTTAAAACACAAATTAAGAACAGTAAAAAAGGTCTACTGCCAAAAACTGGTAGTATGACAGCCATCGTTCTTTCAATTTCTGGTATAATTGTTTTAGGTGTCGGAGTTATGTTGAACATTATTTTCAGCAAAAAGAAACACGCATAATTGATATAAAGGAATGAAGGATCAGAGATTGAGTGCACGCAGTCAATCTCTGCCTTTTTTACAATAGTTTGAAAGTGACAGGCTGGCAGATGCTTATCAGAAAGACGATGGCGTCCAAACATGTTATGTCAATACCAAACATAATTTTATGAGAAAATTTTGAGACAGCGAATGTTCCGCTCACTCATTTATGTTATTAGTTGTACTGTAAAGCGGAATGCGGCATGGAATGGAGTTTGAGATGAGACGACGAATGCTGATTACACTTACGTTTGTCATGATTGGAGTAGGATTGATCGCATACCCACAAATCAGCAAACGGATATATGATAGTAAAATGACGAGTCAGACAGTGGACTATACTAGAAAGATCAGTCAGACTGAAAAAGATAAACTAAAAAAAGAATGGCAGAAAGCAGTTGAATATAATCAGAATCTTGTCGGGAAGCCCACACGCGACCCTTTTATCCCAAATAGCGGTATGACCTACCCGGATACTTATTTACAGGTTTTGAATTACCCTGACGAAACAATGGCTATTATAGAGATTCCCAAAATAGCTGTTCACCTGCCTGTATATCACGGTACGAACGAGTCTGTGCTGCAAAAAGGTGTCGGCCACATGGAAGGAACCTCTTTGCCGATTGGGGGAAAAGGTACTCATAGTGTTTTGACTGGGCATACTGGTCTCGCTCATTCTAAAATTTTTACTGATTTATCCGAGTTAGCAATTGATGATTTATTCTATATCCATGTGCTTGACAAAGTACTGGCTTATAGGATTGATCAAATCAAAGTGGTAAAACCTGACAAACTTGATGATTTAAATTTAGATGCCAAAAAAGATTATACGACATTGATAACGTGTACCCCTTATGGAGTAAACTCGCATCGTTTGCTGGTTCGCGGGGTACGTACAGAGTATATTCCGGCTGAAAAAGAAAAGATTCAACCTGTGACTAAAAAAACAGAAGCCGACAGGATTTTAGAAAAAGCGGTTATCATTACCAGCGGTATCATGTTATTTTTGATATTGCTCACTTACGTTTTAAAAAAATACTCTACCAAACGAAATGCAGAAATAAATAAATCATAAAACCATTTGAAGTAAAAATCACCTGTGAAAACGGGTGTTTTTTTACTTATTTAAAAGGTTCGGCTGTCGGTCGCGAAGCTTTTTATTAGAATGAGATGATTTCGTTTCCTGATATTATTTTGTAAGCGCCTGATAAAACAGTACCTACAAACCAAATAGCCTGACCTTTATACTAGAGTCAGACTATTTACTGTTTATCAAAAGTATATGTTGCCCGGCAAAGTTGTTGAACTTCCTCTGCCCAAGGTAAACATTGATCCAATGCGTCAGCGGTCAGCACCTCGAGATTGGGGATGCGCTCAAACAGGAATGTCAAATACTTTCCCGGATCAAGCTGGTTGGCTTTGGCCGTCCGAATGATGCTCAGGAAGATACCCG
>NZ_NGKC01000009.1 GCF_003987655.1 Vagococcus acidifermentans
ACCTCCGCAGAATAAAAAGAGGGCTTGGCTGAAGACATCCAACTGATACGTATCGGTCACAATGGCAGCTAAGCCGTCAATCCCGCGTCTCATGTCAGTCTTGCCGCAAACGATGAAAATATGTTTGACCTGGCTGTAATCAATGAGTCCCGCCATCACGCAACTCCTTTATGATTGTTGATAAGATATACTGATTAATACCGTTGTACACGCGCAAATCAGCCTCACCAATTTTCAGCTGACAAGCTAGTTTAGGTTTGACAGACGTGGTAGGGGCTTTTGATGGTGAGTTGTCCTTAAGGACGACTGGCACGATACTAGATGATTGATTCAAAAAAACACCTCCGATAAACTTGTTAGATACAGTTTACCCGGAAGTGTTAGAGAAAAATAGACGGTCGATTATTACCCGCTTACCATATTTGCATAAACCAAATGAAATAATCCCTATTCAACTCATCGAAGAAGTCAAAAGTGCGGACAAAAAACACCGCGTCCAGCGAGACTTGCGGTGCGGTTAAGACACAAAGATGGCAGCGAGGTATTGATCTATAACGACATCAATCAATACATTCTTCAAACGGTGTTAAAGGAGCTGAATACCGATGCTTCTTGATTGACCGCTGTCAAACAGGTCTATATCGTGACTGGCTTTTGTGATTTACGCAAGGGAATTGATGGTCTGGCTGGTATCGTCCAACAAGACTATCAGATGGACGTCTATGATGATGCGATCTTTCTGTTTTGCGGCAGACGAAGCGACCGGTTCAAACCATTGTACTGGGATGGTGACGGCTGGCTGCTGTGCTACAAGCGTATCGAAAACGGACGCCTGCGATGGCCGCGCAAAAAAGACGAAGTGCGTCAGCTGACGCACCAACAAATACGTTGGTTGTTAGATGGGTTGTCGATCGATCAAAAACGAGCAATAAAACCCGGTGTTAACGGCCAATTTTAACAGAGAAAAAGTCGCGAAAAGGTTGATTCCATGCGCTTTCCCTCTGTTTTTTGTGATGATTTATGGTATAATAATAACGTAATCAAATGATAGAAATGCGGTGGAAATAGTGGCTTTATTTGATGATAAGATTCTTAAAAATAACAAAAATCACGATGTTTCCATCTTGCTTCAAGTCATTGAGACGTTAAAAGGAACCATCGAGGATTTGAGAGGAACAATCGAATCCACAAATCAAGCCAATCAACACTTAATGGCTGAAGTTAAGTTATTGCGTGAACAAGTAGCTTATTTGACTGATAAACGCTTTGGCCGCTCCAAAGAAACATTATCGAATCAAGTCAGCGGCCAGCTTAGCCTATTTTCGGAAGACCAGCCGTCAGAAGCAACACGTTCTGCAGAAACACCCGCAACGCAGACAGCCAGTGCCATCGAAGTCAATCAACACCGCCGAAAGGCCGGTCAAAAAGCAGCGAAGATCGCTCACCTGCCGGTGATTGATCAGCACCACACGTTAGCTGAAGGTGACTGGATCTGAGAGCAGTGCGGCAGTGTGATGACAGACATCGGCTCGACTCAGCTGCGGGACGAGATCCTGTTCCATCAAGCAGCGCTTGACCGACTGATCCATCACCAGCACACCTATTGTTGTAAAATCTGTGATCACGCAGGCAGACTGGACAGGCTACACTGGACTAGACAATAAAAATAAATTGTTTTGAAATTTATTGATCGTTAAAACTCATCCTTTCTTCAAATCAATATTTGAATAAATTCCTGATTTATTAATTATTATAAACGAAACCACAAATATTGATACAAGATAAATAGTAAGATAAAACTGATTGATTTGACTAATCTGGTTTCCAAAAAACATGCCTAAGGGAGCAGAAAGAAATACTACACTATCTGTTATCCCTAAAACTCTACCACGTATTTGATTATCAATAGAACTAACGAAGTAACTGAATATTGGTTGTGTTAACGTATCGAAGAAACCATAAAATAGCAAAATAAGAAAAGTGAAAATAACGAAGTTTTTTGTGAATGGCAAAGCTAAAAATGAACAAGCCGACCCAATAAGTCCAATTTTTGTCAATAAAGATACTTTATGACTATAGGTTACTACTATCAAAGATCCTAATACTTCGCCAATATTTACTGAGGATTTTAATAATGATAACTCAATTGCTGTGTGATTTTTTATTCCTTGCAACATATAGAAAGGCAATATGTTAGGAATGTATCCATAATCCAGATTAAGCAAGAAAAGAATCAATATAAAAATCATTATTTTCTTATCAGATAGCACATTTACTTTAATAAATCTCAGGATTGATGATAGTGAATATGATTTTTTTTTAGCTTCTGGAAGACGTTCAGTATTATTGCTTTGTAATTCCTGGACTGATAAAAAAATCAATACAAAAGATATCCACAGCAATAAGAATACAATAATAAAGATAAAGCTCATTCCTAAATAAGTAATAATTACACCAGCTAACATCGTATTTAAAATAGTGGTGGCTTGAATAACAATACTGTTGACAGAATCATATTTGATATAATCGTTACTCGTTAGATTAGAGGCTACTAGAGTGATTAATGCTCTTTGATAAACAGTCGTAATTATCGTAACAGCTAAGTAAGCTAGCAATGTGTTTAACTTCCCATCTAAAAACAAGGTTGAGACGACAATCAAATTGTAGGAAACTAAGCTTAAGAGTAGAAGCTTTTTTTTAGAGAATTTATCTACTAAGATGCCAGCTGTTAAAGAAAAAATAGCTTGGAGAATAAATGATGATGCAATAAGAGAAACAATCGTATTTAATTCACTTTGAACAGTATACATTTGCCAAAGAATATTCATCTGAAACAAACTAGTTGAAAACGCAACCATCGTATTAATGAATAGAATTAAAATAATTTTTTTAGTCATCCACGTCCTCCAAAAAATAATTTAAATTAGATTTTTGCAACTCACATTGATTATAATTCACACTATTTTCAATTATATAATCTTCGTCCGCTCTACAACCACCTCCACAAATATATTTAATAGTACAATCTGGATTTAAGTCAATATCTTGGACACGATTTGGGAGACTTTTTTCGAAAAAATATGTATGAGAATTCTAAGCAACTTGTTGACAAGGAGTTTCCATTTCTTGAGGAGTCAAATAATTAATGCTGCTGTGGATTCTAGTACGATTATAAAAACCTTCAATATATTGAAACAATGCCAGTTTAGCCTGCTCAAAAGACTGATACTGGTTTTGGTAGACCTCTTCCTTTTTCAAAGTGGCATGAAAAGACTCGATACCCGCATTATCATAAGGACACCCTTTGTGACTAAAGGAATGTTGAATCCCTAATTTGTTTATTTGATCTTTGTATTCTTGGCTTGTATACTGGCTGCCTAAATCTGAATGTAAAACGAGTTCTTTAGACATCGTTTGTGTTTGAACTGCTTGGCTCAATGTGTCTAACACTAATTCTGTCGTCATCTTCTTACCGAATGACCAAGCAATAATTTTTTTAGAATGTAAATCCTGAATAGATGACAAGTAACACCAATCATCCTCGACAGTATGAATGTATGTGATATCTGTTACCCATTTTTCATTCAACCCAGTGGTTGAAAAATCGCGTTTTAAAAGATTCTCACGTTCTTGAATAATTCCCTTGTCAGAGTTGGACGGGCGCCATTTTTTAACAATAATGGAACGAATATTTAAGTCCTTCATTCTTTTTTGCACACGTTTGAGGCTGATGAAAACACCTTGTTTGGCTAATTCCTGATAGATTTTAGGTGCACCGTAGCGACGGACAGAATCTTCATAAATCTTAAGGACCCTGTCGTTAAGCTCTTTATTCTCTTTTGCACGCTTGGATTCTTTCCGATTAATTCGTTCTTGGGCTTGTCTTTAAAAGTAAATTTGTTAACTAAATATCCTTGGTCACCAAAGGCCTTCGTTTTTGATACATATCGTTAGTAACATGAAGCTTTTTTGGTCTAGGATTATGTCCGCACCCCCTATTGTGTAGAAAAGTCTTGCAAAACACACCAGTTCTTCGATTTACTTAAAGATGCGCCAAATGAACTGCCAGAGGAGTTGAAGCATATCAAAAAAGCCTTTTTTAAATACGAGAGCAGTATTCCGCTTAGCCTTTACCACACCGTATTCCAATGGTCGTTTAGAGAACCTGCATACGCATATTAAGACCTTAAAACGAATCGCTTATGGCTTTAGGAGCTTTACCAATATGCGCACACGCATCTTTTTGCTGAGTGGCTTGATTCAAATAAAATAAAAAAACACCGGAGAAGGAAAACTATTCCTTACGCCGATGTTCATAGGTGATACTATCAGTCCGATTTGACGAAGTGCCCTTTTTTAGAACTATCAAAAGTTTTATGTAATAAAATAGCTCATGAACAAACTGGCAATATTAAAATAAATCAACACACTGGTCAAATCACTCAACGTCGTGATGAACGGACCGCTGGCAACTGCCGGGTCGAACCCGAGTTTTTCCATCAACAGCGGTATCAGACTGCCAGCCAGATTTGCCACGGTGATGGCGCACAGCATCGCAGCCCCGATAACAAAGCCCAGTGTAAAATTCTGTTTCCAAATGCCGACGATAACGAAAATCGTCGCACCTGTCACAAAACCGGTGACCAGCCCGGTCAGTACTTCGGTGATGATGCTGCGAAAGAAATTAGCATCTTTATCATCTGTCACAGCCAGTTTTCTGACAGCTACCGCCAAGGACTGCGTACCGGCATTGCCGGCAGTACCGGTAATCAGCGAGATAAACACCGCCAAAATACTCGCCTCGCTGACCAACTCTTCATAATGGGCAATCAGGCTGGCTGTGGACATCCCTAAAAACAGCAGCGTAATCAGCCACGGCAGACGTTTAGCTGAGGATTTAAACGGATTGTCGGATACTTCTTCTACGTTGACCCCGGCCAGACCGGAATAGTCGCTGGCCGCTTCATCATCGATGACGTCGATGATATCGTCAACCGTGATGATCCCCAGCAGATGATCGTCATAATCGGTGACGGGTACAGCCAGAAAGTCGTAGTCCCGGATGGTCTTGGCGACATCCGCCTGGTCATCGCCGACTTTGACAGAGATGACCCGTTCACTGACGATGTCGGCAATCATTACATCGTCGTCGCTGACAATCAGGTCACGAAGTGACATGACGCCAATCAAACGCTCTTGTTCATCAATCACGTAGACATAGTAAATTGTTTCTGCCGAACGGGCCTCTTTTTTCAGCAGGTTCATCGCCGAATGAACCGTCTGGTTGGCTTTAATGGCGACATACTCAGTCGCCATGATCGCACCGGCAGTCTCATCTTCATAATGCAGCAGCTCTTTGATTTCTTCGGCGCTGTCGCTGTCCATAATACTCAGATAACGGGCCACGCTAGCCTTGTCCAGCTGATTCAAAATATCCGCCGCGTTGTCAGTGTACATTTCCGACAGCATATCGGCAATGTACTGCGGACGCATTTCTTTCAGATAGTCTTTGACATCTTCATTGTCTTCTTCAATCACATCAAACATATCCGCCATCTCTTTCGGAGACAGATAGTGATATAGGCGCAGACGTTCATCTTCATCAAGCGACTGATAAAATTGCCCCTGCTCGTAAATGTGCAAATCAAAAAAAGCCGTTCGAAAATTAGTCATGTCCTCGCTTTTCAGACACTGAAGCAAATAATCATATTGCTCTTCAATTGTGTTATTCTCGTTCATGACCAGCTTCCTCTCCTAAATTATCTCAGCCGCAAGTGCTGCCATATCCTCGGGCAGCGGACACTCAAAGGTCAGCAGCTCTTTGGTAAACGGATGCGCAAACCGCAGCCGCGTGCAGTGAAGCGCCTGACGGTCGATTCCCTGTGTCATATCGCCCTCATACAGACTGTCCCCCAGCAGCGCGCAGCCAAGCGCCGCAAAATGCACACGGATTTGATGCGTCCTGCCGGAATGCAGTGTAATATCCACTAATGCACGCCGCGCGTCTTTTTTAACTAGCCGGTATTCCGTTAGTGCCGGCTGTCCGTCCGCAGATACTTGCCGCTTCATCAGCGAACTCATATCTCTGGCAATCGGTTCGTCCAGCCAGCCATGTGCAGCTAGTTCGTCAAGCTTTCCGCCTGCCAGCGCCTGATACGTCTTGTCCAGCTCCCGGCGCCGCAGCTGCGCGTCCAGCAGAGCGTGCGCAAAGCCGTGTTTTGCGAACAGCATCAGACCTGATGTGTCCCTGTCCAGACGCGTCACGACATGAATCACCCGGTCGCGGTAATTCTGTTCATTGTAATAGTGCTTCACACGATTGGCCATCGTGCCGTTGGGATGATATTGCGCCGGAATCGACGCAATCCCGCTCGGTTTATTGACGACCAGCAGGTGGTCATCCTCATAAACAATGTCAATCAGCATGCTGTCGGGCAGCATCGTTTCATGCTCCCCTTCATCCGGTATCACAATGGCAACCGCATCATTTTTAGAGAGACGGAACAACACATTTTGAATGTGATTGTTCACTTTGATTTCGCCTCCCTGAAACTTGATTTTTGCCAAAAGTTTCCGGGAAATCCCCTGTTCATGTAAAAAATTTTTCAGCTGCTTCGGCTCAGCGCCCTGATAAATCCAATGAAACTCCATTAATCATCCTGTTCCTTTTTCGGAAATTCGCCGATAAACGCATCATTCACACGACGCCAGAACGGCGTGTGGCGGTACGAGGCGAAATGTATTTTTTTCCGCGACACGCTGAACATAATCGATTTCAGCTTAGACTGCGGAATCGTCAAGTGGTCAATGTTCAAATGATAGTTACCGCCATTTTTGATGTCGATACGAATCCACTCATGCCCTGAAATAATCAGCGGCGACCCGAGTGTCCGGTACACGCGATTGTTGATCGAGGCAATTTCATTCAGCTGAATCGCATTCAGCCGCGGATGAATCACCGCCCCGCCGAGACTTTTACTGTAGGCGGTCGAACCGGTCGGCGTGGAAACGGACAAGCCGTCGCCCCGGAACCGTTCAAAAAAATCATTCTTGATATATACATCGACCACCATCGTTTTTGAAAAGTCGCGCAGCGTCGCTTCATTCAATGCCAGAAACTGCTTGTCTGCTTTACTGTCGCTGTAAGAGAGCATCACGTCCAGCAGCGGATAACTGACGCTCGTGCCTTCATCATTTTGAAGACTGCGTACCAGCTGGTCCACCTCGTAATCCCGCCAGTCCGTATAAAAACCTAAATGACCGGTGTGAATACCGACGAACCGCACTTTGTCAATCAGATGCAAATAACGGTGAAAAGCTGACAAGAGTGTGCCGTCACCGCCAACTGTCAACACGACATCAGGGTCGTTTTGATCGATTTCAAGTCCGGCAGACAGAAGTTTTTCTTCCAGCTGTGTCATGATGCGCTTCGATTTGGTGCTCTGATTAGAAACGATTGCTAACTTCAATCTCTGTCGTCCTTTCTGTCTAGTCTTTGGCATCTTCTGCCTGGTTCATGTCCCTGTCGGACGGCCAGTCGATAAAGGTCTGCCCTTTGCCGTGGGAGAACAGCTGCTGAGCCTCTTGGATTTCTTCGCGAATCTTCGACATCTCCTCATCAAGCAGGTAGGCCGCTTCGGCTGTGCGTTCGAGCCGTTCATTGATGTCCGCCGGAATCGCATCCTGATATTTATAGTTGAGGGAATGTTCGATTGTCGCCCAGAAATTCATGGCCAGTGTCCGTATCTGAATCTCTACGAGGATATGTTTTTCCCCGTCGATCATCTCCACCGGGTATTTTAAAATCAGGTGATACGAACGATAACCGCTCGCTTTTTTATTGGTTACATAGTCTCTTTCTTGAATGATGGTAAAATCATTGCGCTTTCTAAGAAGTGCCACGACATCATAAATGTCTTCCACAAACTGGCACATGATACGCAGCCCGGCAATGTCCTGCATGTCCTCTTCCAGCCGTTCTTCGCTGATGCCCCGCAGTTTGCTTTTATCAATGATACTCTGAACCGGTTTGACCCGGCCGGTCACAAATTCAATCGGTGTATGAATATTGTAATCGCGATACTGTTTGCGGATGCCGCGCAGCTTGACCTTCAACTCTGATACTGCCTGTTCATAGGGCACTAAAAAAACTTGCCAATCTTTTTCCATATCCATCCCCACTAATTCTAGTAATGTCATACATCGTTCATTTTAACATATCCCGTCCGAAAAAGTTAATCTTTCAAGCAGAGGTTTCTTGTTGAATTTTCAGAATGCTTCCGTCACAATAGGGAACGAGGTGACTGGCGATGAACGAACAACTGGAAATCGAATTTAAAACACTACTGTCAAAAGAGCATTACGACCGGCTGATACAAGAATATCAGCTAACCCCTGCTGACGGGATAACACAGACAAATATTTATTTCGACACGAAAAAAAATGAATTGAAGGATTTGCACATCGGATTACGGATGAGATTACTGGATTCGCACGGAGAAATTACTTTAAAGACGCCTCATCCGGACAGCGATGTCGCCCTAATTGAAACAACGGTCACGATGGAGCCGGACGAACTGAAACAGATGGCAGCAGCCGGACGTTTGCCCCGCATACCAAGCATCCAAACCAAACTGGACCGCTGGCAGCTGTCACTGGAGGACATGCAGCCCATCGGAGAGCTGACGACACGAAGAATTGAGCTGCCCTTTCAAGAGGGATACTCCCTCGTTCTAGATAAAAGCAGCTACTACGGTAAAACAGACTACGAGCTGGAGATGGAAACACCGGAAGAAACCACAGGAAAAACCAATTTTTTTGCGTATCTTAAAGACAGGGAAATACCGTACCGTCCAGCCGACAATAAGATTGTCAGGATGTTTAAAAGAAAGCAGGACATCCGCCAATAAGCACCGCTCTCCCGCAAAAAGGCTTTTTCTTTCAAATTTCCTTTTTTTCTGATACATTAAATGTAACGTAATTTGGATTAATTGTATGGAGGAGTTATTAAGAATGATTGAGCTATATCTATTCATTAATCCCTTAGATGAATTTTGTCTGACACTTGAAAAAGAATTATTACAAATCGGCAGCCATGACCCGTGCCGGATACGCTTTAATTTTATACCAGTCGTCACACTGCAGCTGATTCAAAATCATTTGTCGCGCTGCGGGTTGCCGACAAAAGACCTGGCGTTGCGCAATGAGTTGTCGCAAGCGATTTTTTCAGCTACGCTCGACCACAAGACAGTACAGCTGCAAGGTCAAAAACTCGGCAGGCAATTTTTGATTCGCTTGCAGGAAGAAGTCAGCCTCCGGCACAGGCCTTATTGTCCGGAGCTGGTGAAAAGCATCCTCAGCGAACTGCCGGTTGACATGCAGATGTTTGACAAGGACCGGCATTCCGACCTTGTCATGGAGTCCTTCAACCTTGACCAGCAAGTTGCTCAAGAGATGGGCGTCGAGCATTACGCCACTGCCGTCATTTTCAATGACAGCAATTCTGATTTTGGTATTCGAGTCGATTCAAATATTAAAGACGAGTTGATTAAGCAGGTGCTTAACCACACGCTGACCTGCAGCGACTCATCCGTCATCACAATTGACTCGCGGCTGTGGCGGCGCATTTAAACAGTTGACTACACATAACAACAGCCTGACGGGGCATACCCCGTCAGGCTGTTGTTATTGCTGGTTATAATTCTTCTATCAGCTGTTCCAATTCGTTCAAGCGCTTTTCAAAGACAGCCATGGCTTCTTCGATATAGTCGGCCTGTGTCATGTCGACACCGGCTTTTTTGATGACATCAATCGGATAGTCGCTGCTGCCGGACTTCAGATAAGTCAAGTATGCGTCAAGCGCGGCGGCATCGCCGGTCAGAATTTTATCTGCCAAAGCAGAAGCGGCAGAAAAGCCCGTGGCATATTGATACACATAATAATTATAGTAGAAATGCGGAATCCGCGACCACTCAAGGGCGATTTCCGGATCTCTTTCCACATCCGGGCCATAATAGTCTGCATTCAGCTGACCGTAATAGTCGCTGAGATAATCACTTGTCAGCGGCGTGCCTTTGGCATCTTCTGTATGGATGAAATGTTCAAACTCCGCAAATTGTGTCTGGCGGAAAACTGTTCCCTTGAAGCCGTCCAGATAATGATTCAACACGTACGCCCGGACTTTAGGGTCGGTTTCCGTTCTCAGCAAATGCTCTGTCAAAATATTTTCGTTGGTGGTCGATGCAATCTCAGCGAGAAAAATGGAATAGTCGCCGTACACATAAGGCTGATTGGTCCGTGTCAAATAACTGTGCACACTATGTCCCATCTCATGCACCAGCGTGTACAGCTGGTCCAGACTGTCGTGCCAGTTCAGCAGGATGTACGGCGCTGAATCATAGCTGCCGGACGAATACGCTCCGCTGCGTTTGCCTTCATTCTCGACAACGTCTATCCAGCGGCTGCTGAATGCTTTGTCAACGATCGCCAGATAGTCTGCCCCAAGCGGCTGCAACGCTTCCAGCGCCTTTGCTTTTGCTTCTTCATAGCTGTATTTAATCGGCGCTTCCCCTAAAATAGGTGTGTACATGTCATACATGTGAAGCGTGTCGACTTTCAGGAGTTTTTTGCGCAATGCCACATAACGGTGCAAGAGCGGCAAATGTTTATGCACTACTGACAGCAGCGTATCATAGACTGTCTCCGGAATATGGTTCACCTGCAGTGCAGCTTCGCGTGCAGAACTGTAATTGCGTGCTTTCGCATTGAAATTATGTTTTTTGACATTAGTGGACAGTGTGCTGGCAAACGTATTTTTGAACTGCTCATACACACCATACAATTCTTTAAAGGCTGTCTCTCTCACCTGCCGGTCGGTGCTTTCCATCAGTTGGCCGTACACCCCGTGGGACAGCTGAATTTTTTCGCCCTTTTCGCCTTCCACAACCGGGAATTTCAAATCGGCATTGTTCAGCACGCTGAAAATATTGCCGGATGCATTCAGCACTTCGCCGGCCGCCGCAAGCAGTGCTTCTTCATTTGATGACAGCACGTGGTCGCGGTTGTCAGTCATTTGCGTGACGAAATGACGGTAAACGGCCAGTTTCGGCTCATCATCAAAGTAGGCGCTGATTTGTTCATCGCTCAGCGTCAGCACTTCCGGCTCAAACCAGCTGACCGCTTCGCCCGCCTGCGCAGCCAGCATACCGGCACGCCCGTACAGTGCCTGATAAACGGTGTTCATCGTATCCTGGTCATTTTTCAAGTGGGCATAAACATAAAGCGTCTCCATCCGCTGATAAATATCCAAGACGAACTCAATCGCACTCAGAAAAGCGCCCGCGCCGTCTTTCAGCGTCCCTTTATAGTTTTCCGCCTGTTTTAAATCAGCTGAAAGCTGGTCAAAAGCGGTATCGAATGCCGCGTCATCCGAAAAAATCGGCGTTAAATCCCACGTCATTTCCTCTGACACGTCGGACCGTTTTGGTAATCGTTTTGGTTCACTCATAAATCCTGTCTCCCTTCAGAATTGCTTACCCCATTATCATATCATATTTGACAGGAATCATTGAAATTTCACGACTGTGCGGCGGGGAACTGCCGAAGCCGGTTTTCTTGACCAGACTCAAGTAGCGCCACACAAAAAAATGCAGCAGTACATCCCGGTCTATATTCGGCATCTCCCACCAATCTGCTGGTGACAGACGCTCATCCAAGAGGCGGACGACAGCTGTCCGTGACAGTCCGCCCGGATGAGCCGCAAGTATCTCCCACACGTAGCGTTTCACCAGCACGCTGTCGCTTTTAAAAAAGAGAAAGTCACTGACCGGTGTGAAATAATAATCCGGCAGCGTCTGCAGATTGAGTCTTTGTTCATAGAGATAAGTCTGGAGAGCTGCCGCCTTTGGGTTTTTATTTGCCAGCAAGCCGGCCAGCTGCTGCCGTTTCCGTAAGATAATGTTTTGCGCATGATACGTTCTTTTCACAGATAAACTGGCGGTTTCCGGATAATTCAAAATTTGCGCCAGCGGTGTGTCCGCCGCCGGCCATTCTCTTTGGGAGTAACGGCAAGCGGTTTCGCAAATCAGCTGTTCAATAAAAAAATCCAGCCGCACCGTTTTGTTCGCCACATCCAGCTCCCACATGTGAAAACCCAGCTGTTTGGAAAAATAAACCAGCGCGCGCTGCAATGCGGACAGGCGGTGCTTCAGCCACAAATTGCGTCCTGTCAACCAGACAACCGTATAGCCGTTTTGGCGGTAAGCTTCTGTCCGCTCCACCAGCCGTTTGACGGGAAGCGGGCTGCATTGAAATTCGACCGCCCATTGGTCAGCAATCAGAATGTCCGGACGCTGTTTCAACGAAGGCAGATAAGCTTCCAGCTGAAACGGATAGCCCCAGCGTCTGCACGCAGCGGCAAGCAATGCTTTGCCGCACAGATGCTCGGCCGTTTCGCCTTCTGAAAATGCCTGACAGCTGCTGAGCTGTTTGTGGGCAAAATGGGATATCATCACCCGGCCATTCTTTAAAACGACCGGATGATGACAGACACAACAGTACCAGCGGATGTCCCGTAATTGTTCGATCGCCTGTTTTGACATGCCGCTGATATCAATCACAGCTCCGCGCTCATTTTGTGCTGTTAACACACCAATCACTTCCTTTCCGTATTATTAACATTCGCCAAGAAAAACACTTCCCACTTGCACAACTGCTTTTTTTCTTTCATACTATAAAAAAAGAGGTGACAGACATGTTCACGCAGTTAAAAGAAAAAATCATTGCCGAAAGCAAAAAACTGGGGATTGATAAAATCGGGTTTGCCTCTGCCGATTCTTTTGAGGCGCTAAAAGACAGCTTGGTTGAACAAAAGAAAAGCGGGCATACGTCAGGCTTTGAACACCCTGTCATTGATGAACGCATTTATCCGGATAAAATTTTTGACCAGCCCCGTTCGATTATCGCCATTGCACTGGCCTATCCGACACGCCTGCCCCAGCCGCCGCAAAAAATCAGAGGCGAAAAACGCGGGCGGTTCGCCCGTGCATCATGGGGCATTGATTACCACGACATTTTAAACGAGCGCATGGCTCGCCTGATTGATTTCATCAAGCGGGAAAGTCCTGAGACTGACGGGTTGACATTCAAACCCATGGTCGACACCGGCGAACTGATCGATGTCGCTGTTGCGCAACGCGCCGGACTGGGCTTTATCGGCAAAAACGGTTTGCTGATTACGGAAGAATTCGGCTCGTATGTCTATTTGGGGGAAATCATCACCAACATTCCTTTTGAACCCGACACGCCAATAACCAGCCAATGCGGCTCCTGCACCAAATGCATTGATTTATGCCCGACTTCTTGTTTATTAGGCGACGGCCGGATGAACGCCCAGCGCTGTCTTTCATACCAGACACAAACAAAAGGCATGATGCCGAAAGAATTCCGGCCAAAAATCAGGACCATCATTTACGGCTGTGATATTTGCCAAGAAGTCTGCCCGTATAACAAAGGCAAAAATTTTCATTTTCACCGGGAAATGACGCCTGAACCGGACGTTGTCTTCCCATTATTGAAACCTTTGCTAACGATATCCAACAAAGAATTCAAACAGACTTACGGCCATCTTGCCGGCTCTTGGCGCGGTAAAAAGCCCATTCAGCGCAACGCTATCATCGCACTGGCAAATGCACGCGATACCACAGCTGTCCCGCAGCTGTTGAAGTTGATTGAAGACGACCCGCGTCCTGTGATCCGCGGCACAGCTGTTTGGGCGGTCGGCGAACTGACCCGTTCCGCAAATCAGCACTTACTGGATTTTCTAATAGACAGACAAAGCAAAGAAACCGCAGAAGAAGTCCTCCAAGAGTTGACGGAAGTCATTGCAAAACTGACCGAATAGCTGCCGCTGCACCAGGTGTTTGCAGACAGCAAAAAAGGCGAACCGTACGCATACGGCTCACCTTTTTTTCTCTCGATTATATGAGGATATCCTTCGGTGTCTGCGACATATAGTCCGGCTGCACATCGAAAGAACGCTCGTCAAACCAGTTAACACCGACACTGACGATACCGGCATGGTCGGCCGCCAAAATATCCGCATTGGAATCACCAAAGTAAACAGCCTGCTCCGGCGGGCAGTCGAAGTATTCCAGTACCCGGACGATGCCTTCACCATGCGGTTTATGATCGTTGACCTCATCGCCGGCGATACTGAGGTCGATATACGGGGTCAAAGATAGTTTGTCAACGGAAAAATCATACGACTTCCGCCCTTTTCCGGTTACGACTGCAATATTTTTCCCTGACTCTTTCAATTGTGCCAACAACTGGACGACATCATCTTGCGTTCTTGCCAGCCGGTCATGTTCCTGCTGGTAAATTGTGTAAAACAGACGCAGTGCTTCATCGGCTTTCTCCGGCGGTTTCACATAATTTTGAATAACGCCTGTTTCACTCGGACCGAAACGGGCTTCGATTTCATCATCGGCCAGTTCTTCCTGATTATATTTGCGAAAAACTCGGCGGAAACTTTCAAAACAAATCGGCAGCGTGTCTGCCAGCGTGCCGTCAAAATCAAACACGAATGTCGTATAGCCCTTCAAATCAATCATTGCCGCACCCTCCTTGTAAGTTGTTCTTTTACTCTTACTATATCATGTTTCCGTACACTTTTCAGGCGCCTGACTCACCAGATTCAACCTCTGTCCCATACGAAAGGAGAACACACTGATGAACGAACAAACTTTAGTCATTATCAAGCCAGACGGCGTCGCCCGCAGACTCACAGGCCGGATTATCCAGCGTTTGGAAGACAAAGGGCTGACCATCACAGACATCAAGATGACGACCATGACAGCCGAACTGGCAAAGGAACATTACCAGCACCTGCAAGGACGCCCTTTTTTTGATGAGCTGATTGCCTTCATGACTTCCGGCCCAGTGGTTTATCTCATCATTGAAGGTCCGCAGGCCGTCGCTGTCGTCCGCCGGATGATCGGGGCAACCAATTCACTGGAAGCTGAACCCGGGACTATCCGCGGCGATTTCGGCCTGTCCGGCACGCAGAATATTATCCACGCATCTGATACGCCAGAAAATGCCCGACTGGAATTATTGCGGTTTTTTACTCAAAGCGACTAAGACAAGCGACTTAAAGTTAGCAGCCTTTCAGCCAAAAAGGCGCCAACAACAGATTTATTTGCTATAATACATCGTGTCTGCACCGCAGAAATTTATTTATTACAGGAGGAAAGCATGATGTACCCTGAATATGAACGCATGATTTCGGAAAAACTTTATCTTGCCGGCGACATTGAAGCAGAAAAAAAATCAACCACCGGCAAAGCCCTTGCACAAAAAATAAATCAGCTGGATATTAACGACTCGGAAGCAATCGTTGCGCTGGAAAAACAACTCTTCGGAAAAACCGGCGACAAAATTTTTGTCAATCCGCCGCTCCACGTGGATTACGGCTTCAACACCTACATCGGTGAAAACTTTTACGCCAACATGGAATGCGTTTTTCTTGATGTTGCAAAAATCGTCATCGGCGACAATGTGATGCTCGGCCCGCGCGTCCACCTGCTGACACCGGGACATCCAATCGATGCCGGCGTCCGTACGAGAGGACTTGAATTCGGCAAAGCCATCCACATCGGGGACAATGTCTGGATAGGCGGCAACGTCACAGTCAACCCGGGCGTAACAATCGGCAGCAACTCGATCATCGGGTCAGGCTCGGTCGTCACAAAAGATGTACCGGAAAATGTGATTGCTGCCGGCAACCCGGCGCGGGTGATCCGCCACATCACAGAAGAAGATACCCGCTACTGGCAAAAAGAAGAACAGCAATATCATCTCGAAAAAAACAATCATCAGCCGTCTTTGGCTGATGATTAATGTCAAGGCTCGCTGACAGCGGGCCTTTTTTGCCGTGAATTTTGTGTTCTGTCTGCCGACAAGTACGTGCCATAATTTTCAATGTTGTCGTTCGTTCATTCCGACAAGAATGGTAGCTGTCTGACCTTGTCAAAGCAGCCGTTATTACATAAAATAAAAGCGAGAAGAAAACGGACAGCTCTCTGCCTGTTAACAATCAGGACCAGTATTTTCATGATATGACGTTACATTTAACTGCCCATATTGTACTTACCCTAACTGTCGAATTCTTTCCAGAAAATTTTCCACAACAGGCGGCATTCCTTCTGTCCGTTTTCTTTTTCGGCCGCAAAAAAGAACCCGTCTGGTCAATGACCTATTACGGGCGAGTACAGCATGATACATTTGACAACTCTTTAAAAACTTGCAAAGGCATGACACCTGTTTAACGAACATCTCCGGCCCCGTCAACAAAAATCAGCGAGCAGCACTTCGATTCAGTGATACTTGTGCCCGCCTCAAAATAAATCCATCCAATAAGGCTGCCAGCTGTTGCGGGGCAGCCTCGTTTACTTCGTGACCGGCACGCGGCACCATTGATAATTCTGCATGTGGTATCAGCCGCGCCAGTTCAGCCGCAGCTTTTTTATTGGCGGTATCTTTTTCCCCGCAAACGACCGCAACAGGAACATTAATTTCAGACAGTCTCTGCTTAAAGTTCAAATCCATCATCGAACGCGTCAGGCCAATCACTTCTTTTTTGGTCAACCCCATCTGTTCAAATAGTTTCCCCGGGAGCAGCCGAAAGAAAATATTTTGGCATTTAAGCAGTGTTTTCGGCATCTGATACTGAGTGGCGATCAATGTCAGCGACGCCGCTTTTTCCGGATGTTCCAGTCCATAGTGCAGCGCCAGCACGCCACCTAGGGATAGGCCGCACAAGTGAACTTTCCCTGAAAGCGACTGGCAGTAATCAGAAAACACATCATATAAATGATCATAAGTGACCTCGCTGCCGGCTGACAACTCCCACAAATCAGGCGTGAAAATATCCGCTGAACCCGACAGCGCCTCTTTCGTTTTATCCCAACTGGCCGCCTGCTGTCCTAAGCCATGAACGAAAACAACTGTCATTCGATTATCTTCTGTCAGGACCGGATTTACTGAATCATCCTGCGCCTCTGGTATTCCCCCAATTTTTATTTTCTTCATTGTCCACCTCTTTCGATATAAACTGCCAGTGTCTAGTCATTCATTTTCTCTGGAATCACTCCTCTGACGCCTCCCCGGGGGTTGACGCAATCTCCCTGATAACGGGGAATGAGATGACAGTGACAGTGAAAAACAGATTGCCCCGCACTCAAGCCGCAGTTAAATCCGATATTGTAACCAGCAGGAGAATAGGTATTCTCCAACAACCGTTTTCCGGCTGTAATCAGCGCGTCCATGTCTTGTTTCTCCTGACAGGATAGCTGGAAATAATCTGTCTTGTGAGCTTTCGGTATAATCAGCATGTGTCCTCTTGACACGGGATGTTTGTCAAAGAACGCAGCACATGTGCCGTTCTCCAGAACATAAGGAAGTTTGTCGTTACAAAACAAGCATACTGTCATTCAAACATCTCCTTGATAAATAATCCCTATTCACCGGCCGGCAGCTGTTTTCTGTAAAGTGTCTCTCCAAATTCGTCCTGTTTCCACTCTTCATAACCGTTTCGTAACCAAAAGCGGCGGTTGTCTTTGTTTGACGTATTCAATGTGACATACGCCGCACCCTCACTTACCAGCAAGTTTTCCAGACAGCCTGCTGCATAACTGCCTATTCCTTGATTTCGATATGGTTTGTCGATACAAAAATCAAGGACGACTGCCTTGCCGTCTTCTTTTGTATAAATTTTGTAGTGTGTGAACCCCACATAGTTATTCTGTGCATCATACATAAAAACAAATTGCAAGGTACTGCCGCCGTCCGATGAACTAGTGTGCAGCGTCATGATGATATCGTAGTACTCCTGCGAACGAAACCAGTCTATCAGCTCTTGCCTTTCTTCCCCCTGTTCTTCCAAATTGGGGAAAACATCCTCTGCTTCATATTGCCGTTTCTTTTCCCAAAACTTGGCTATATCATCTTCTGTCACCATTTTTTTGAAATACAGTTTTGCCATCGCGTTCTCCTTTTGAATTGTTAAGTTGCTCTTAGTATATCATATAGGCATCTCTTTCAGTCTGGTCATTTGGTATAATTGATGTAGGAAAGGGGTACTGATCATGAAGACTTTTATTCTGACACAGTTAAATGCAGGGAAAACACTGGAAATCATCTTCGACCGTACACACTCGCTGACCATCGACGCCGTCACTGACGAATTCGCCGGCTCTCCGGATTTAATTCAAGTTGCCAACAGCAATTACAGAGATACTCAACTCATCAACCTCGTGCATGTCAAATCGATTTTAGTTTATCCATCCTAACCGGGCGCTGTTTTAAGTCAATGTACCACTTAAAACCAGCTTATTCGGTGGCTTTTTGATATAATCGACACATAAAGCGAGGTGGGAATATGGCATTTCTGAGAATGATCAACACAAAAGAAGTCACTGTCAAAGAGTTTTCAGACGTTTCAAAAGTTGTCGTGAAAACAGCTGAAGGAGATGTGACGGCAGATGAACTACTGGATTTATTTGAACTGATTACACATCCTAAAGCCACAAGCATTGAGATTCATCATGCGCGAGGCACAACCAGTCTGCCCGTTTCTCTGTGGCAGATTTCAACCATCGATTTGTAACCAGCCAAACCATTCCCCGTAAAAGCCAACGCTGATTTTACGGGGAATGCTTGTTACAAGGCTATCCATTATTTTTTCATCTTTAAAGGCATTCGGGTAAGACTGAAAGGATGCTATAATAACGTAAAAGAGGAGGGATGCGATGTGGAAGTCGATTATCATGTGCACACGCATTACAGTGATGACTCGACCTATCAAATGGAACAGGTCGTGCAAGATGCAATAAAAAAAGGGCTGGATGAAATCTGCTTTACGGACCATGTCGATTATGGCGTAAAATATGATGTCGATGACCCGCGGCTTGACATGAATGCAAAAAACGTTCGCACAAACGTTGACTACGCATCCTATTACAAACAATTCTGCCAGTTAAAGGACACCTACAAAAATCGCATCACCCTGCGCTTCGGCCTTGAATTTGGTATACAGACAGAAACCATTAAAAAGTATCAACGACTGTTTGCCGCGTATCCGTTTGATTTTATTTTACTGTCCATTCATCAAGTTGGAAATCAGGAATTTTGGACCGGCGACTTCCAGCGGAATAAGACCGACAAACAAGCTTATCAGGATTATTATGAAGAAATGTACCGCGTCGTCACAACTTATCATGATTACAGCTGCCTGGCGCACATGGACTTGCTGCGGAGATATGTCACTGTCGCAAATGATTCTTTTGACGAACATGAAGAAATCATACGGGCGATTCTTTTAGCCATCATTAAAGATAATAAAGGTCTTGAAATCAACACATCTTTTATCCGCTACAATCTGCCGGACACGACACCATCTATGACTATCTTGCAACTTTATCATGAGCTGGGCGGCGAACTTATCACCATCGGCAGCGACAGCCACGCACCTGAAGAACTGGGATGCTATACTAAGGAAAGCAAGGCTATTTTAAAAGACATCGGCTTCACTTATTTTGCAACCTTTGATAAAATGACGCCGCGGTTTCACCGGTTGTAATATACGAGAAGTAAGAGAGCAACTCTCTACTTCCCGTATTTTTTTAACTTCGTGGAACACGATGATACATAAATATTGTTTTGAACTATATAACTAGTGTGAATCAATTTGACAACACTTCTTGCATAACATCAGCGTATTCAGCTGTCACATTTCCAGCGTAATTTGGTGTAATCAAAGAACTTCCACCATTTTTATTGTAAAATACATAAAGCGGTCCTGACATATCAAACTGGTTGCTGCTTCCTTCATATTCGTTCTCTATCCCAATCAGCGTAATGGCAGTATTCACTTTTACCGTCCGGATATTGCTGTGACTGCTCCTGTGTTCATGTGCTGCGCTAAAGATTCGAATCTCTGTAGTAGGAATCTGATTGCAAACTGCTGTATAAACCACCGTATCGTTGCCGAAATTATCTAACCCCTTAGTAGTGAATGATACCTGTCCCTGCCCATTATCTGCAAATGCTAAATGAACATCAAGCGGATTATTGACCCCGGAAAAATAAAACGTTTTATCCGTTATTTCCGATACTGGTACCGCATACGAAAAGTCTTCATTACTTTGTACTGTTTCATTTTTTATCACTTTATTATTCTTTATATCATATTCGATTAATCTGTTTATTTCTTTTTTGGTTCTTGTGCGGACTGTAAAGTATAATATATTTCCTTTTTGTTCCGCCAGGACTTCGTAATTGACATTGTGATTATCAATCACTAATAAGCCATTAGCACCTCGCTTAATGAGCAAATCATTTCGAGTAAAACCTTGTGCAACATCTAATTTATATAAGAAAATCGAAACAATTTCCTCGTCTGTCAACAACCGTTCGACCGTGTCTGTTGATAGTTCTGAAGAAGAAACATTGTTGTCAATTTTCGCCGGAGTCCCAACCGCTTCATCATCACTTCCCTGCCCAAGAAAAAAGAGCAAACTTACAAGAAGCACTAACATCAACGACACAAACGTCACTGCAACGGTTAAACGTTTGTTTCTTTCTTCTAAATAACGTTCCCGCCATTTTGGATCATATTTTCGCTTTTTCAGAAAGTCATAGGTATGATATTTATAATTATCACTTCTTTTCACTGCGATTCCCCCTAAAACTTTTATACGTCTATCATACTAAAAAAATACTAATTTAACATACTTTTTATACATATATATATATCCATTAAAATCAGCGGATTTTAAAATAGTCATTCGGCTTCACCGCTTTACAACAAGAACGTTAGTTCGTATAATAATAGTGGAATGAGCGGTCTCTTTGGAGGTGGAATGATGAAAAGCGTGCTTGAATATCAAACAGACAAAGCGAAAGAATTTTTTGAATTGTTTTTTAAATATGTTGAAACGGATATCCCCTTTTTCATTCATGAAAGAGACATTTTGCTGACGATGGATAAAAACAACAGCAACTACTTTCGTGTGCCCCGCCGGCATTCTGCAAATCAGCGGGAGTTGTACTTCTACTTCGACATCATCTACTTGAAAGAAAATAAAAACATCAAGCTATATCGTTTCGACCATTTGGAAATGAGATAGAAAAAGAGGCAGCCCTTGTCAAGCCGCTCTCAACGAAGAGAAGGGCTGACACTGACTGCCTCCTTTTGTCCTGTTCTATCTTTTTAAACTGTCAGCATTGATGACGTCAAGCTTACATCATGCCGCCCATCATTGACGGGTCCATGCCGCCTGGCATTCCGCCTGCTGGAGCAGCTGGTTCCGGCTTGTCTGAAATGACTGCTTCAGTTGTCAACAACAGAGCTGACACGCTGGCAGCATTTTGCAGAGCTGAACGTGTTACTTTAGTCGGGTCAACGATACCAGCATCAATCATATTGACCCACTCATCTGCTTTCGCGTCAAAGCCGATGCCTGGTTCAGCATGTTTCAGCTTGTCAACGATTACCGAGCCTTCTTGACCTGCGTTCTCAGCAATTTGACGAACCGGCTCTTCCAATGCACGCAAGACGATTTTCACACCAGTTGCTTCGTCGCCTTCTTTAGCGTCCACAGTGAATTCGCTCAATTTGTTCAGAACATTGATGAAGGCTGTTCCACCGCCGGCAACAATACCTTCTTCAACTGCCGCACGAGTTGCATTCAAAGCATCTTCGATACGCAGTTTCAGTTCTTTCAGTTCTGTTTCAGTTGCAGCACCGACTTTGATAACTGCCACACCGCCGGCAAGTTTAGCCAAACGTTCTTGCAGTTTTTCACGGTCAAAATCAGACGTTGTTTCTTGAATTTGTGTCCGGATCAAGTTGACGCGCTCAGCGATAGCTTCAGCAGAACCTGAACCTTCAACAATTGTTGTGTTGTCTTTATCGATAACAACTTTGCTGGCTGTACCTAATGAATCGATGGTAGCTTCTTTCAAGTCCAGTCCCAGCTCTTCTGTGATAACTGTACCGCCTGTAAGAACTGCGATGTCTTCCAGCATTTCTTTACGACGATCGCCGAATCCTGGTGCTTTCACAGCAGCCACATTGAAGGTGCCGCGAATCTTGTTCAGGACAAGTGTCGGTAACGCTTCGCCGTCCACATCGTCAGCGATGATAACCAGTGGTTTGCTTTCCTGCAAGATTTGTTCCAATAACGGCAGGATATCCTGAATGTTTGAAATTTTCTTGTCAGTAATCAAAATGTATGGATTTTCCAGAACAGCTTCCATCTTGTCATTATCAGTCACCATGTACTGTGACAGGTAGCCGCGGTCAAACTGCATACCTTCAACAACATCCAGTTCTGTTTCGATTCCTTTGGATTCTTCGATGGTGATGACACCGTCGTTGCCCACTTTTTCCATTGCTTCTGAAATCAGCGTGCCGATTTCATCATCGCCGGATGAAACAGCCGCTACTTGTGCAATAGCTTCTTTTGAATCCACCGGTTTAGAAATTGCCATCAATTCTTCGACAGCTTTTTTCGTAGCTAATTCGATACCGCGGCGGATACCGATTGGGTTAGCGCCGGCTGTGACGTTTTTCAAGCCTTCACGAACGATTGCTTGTGTCAGAACCGTTGCAGTCGTTGTCCCGTCACCGGCAATATCATTTGTTTTAGATGCTACTTCAGCAACAAGCTGGGCACCCATATTTTCAAAATGGTCCTCAAGTTCAACTTCTTTAGCAATTGTTACACCGTCATTTGTAATCAATGGTGAACCGAATGATTTTTCCAAAACAACGTTGCGTCCTTTTGGTCCCAAAGTTACTTTTACCACGTCAGCCAGTGTGTCAACACCGCGCATCATCGCAGCACGTGCATCTTCTGAAAATTTAATTTCTTTAGCCATTTTATATCACCTCAATAGTTTTTTATCTGTCCACTACTCAACAACAGCAACAATGTCTTTTTCATGAACAATTAAGTATTCTTTACCTTCGTACTTCACTTCGCTGCCTGCGTATTTTTCAAACATGACTGTTTGACCAACTTCGACAGATAGAGGAAGTTTGGTGCCATTATCAAGGATACGGCCGTCGCCCACGGCAATTACAGAGCCAGTCTGGGACTTTTCTTTAGATGCTGAAGTCAATACTAAACCGCCGACAGTTTTTTCTTCTACTTCAGTTACTTCAATAATTACACGATCTCCTAATGGTTTTAACACTTGCTATCCCTCCATAAAAATTAATCAGTTAGCACTTAGCACTCTTTTATGCTAAGTGCTAAACCACTCTTTTATAATACCTATTTTTTAAATCTTTTGCAAGCCATATGATAAACTTTTTTGCTTAATCCCGATTTTGTGTTAGCATATGATATATCTTATCCAAGAAGGAGCTGCCTTTCATGACATCACTCAAAAAAAATTCGTTGGTGATTATCGGCATTTTTTTACTAGCCTATATCAACTCCTTTATTGTTTCTTTTTTTTCACGTGATCCGGATGTTCTCACCACGATGTCGATCGTCGCCTACTTCGCCGGAGCAGCAGCTATCGTGACTGTTTATAAGGCAGCCCGATTCCCGTTTCCGCTGGAACAGAAAAAAAAGAGTTTGCCGCGCATACTTATATGGGGCATTCTAGGCGTCGGTCTGAGTGTTTTGCTGCAAAACATCCTGATTCAACTTGAAGTGCTTTTTTTCGGCGGACAGCTGACGTCTGAAAACACAGAAAACATCACTAGTATTATCCAGTCCGCCCCTTTTTTCATGATCGCCGTTGCCATTTGCGGGCCTATCATGGAAGAATTCGTCTTCCGGTTTGCCTTGCCGAATCTGATTGTCAACAACTTGACCAACGGTTCCATGCCGAAAAGCGGGTTGTTCTGGCTGGCGGCAGTTATCAGTTCGCTGATATTTGCGGTTTTCCACTTTGACGGACATTACCTGCTGTATACTGGCTTGAGCTTGTTTTTCTTCTGGTTGTACCGCCATACCGGTTCCATCTGGACATCCGTCATCACGCACACATGCATGAACGCCGTTGTTATCGCAGCCCGTCTCGCACTGCTCAACTAAACAGGCTCTTGCTCAAATAGGATTCTGTACGAAGCGAGAACCGCGACTGAGTGTTTTAATAAGGAGAACTTTACCTTCAACAGAAGAATTATCTATTACAAAAAATGGGAGTGATGAATCAAAAGTGGATTCATCACTCCCATAAATTATAGAGCCACAACACATCTCTATGAGATTTATTCTGTTACAGCAGTCCCGTTGTCTTCCGTTTCTGTCCCGTCCGTTTCCGCCGGATAATTGTTCAAGAAATAAATCAACGTCTGCATTTCATTTGTCAAATCAACATTTTGAACTTTAACATAGCCCGGCAAGTCCAGTCTGACGGGTGTAAAGTTCATAATGCCGCGAATGCCGGCCTTGACCAGCAAATCAGCATTTTGCTGAGCCACATGTTCCGGGACCGTCAAAATCGCCACATCGATCTGTTGTTCTTTGATTTGCTGAACCATTTCTTCAGCAGAATAGACCGGTACGCCTTCCAAAATCCGTCCCACCAAGTCTTCTTTTACATCAAACGCCGCACTGATGCGGATGCTTTCGCTGCGCTGGAACCGGTAGCGCAAAAGGGCATGACCTAAATGACCGACACCGATCAGTGCCACATGGGTCAGTACATCTTCATTCAATGTTTTCGCAAAGAAATTCATTAAATTTTCTACGTCATAGCCGTATCCCCGTTTGCCCAATTCGCCAAAATAGGAGAAATCACGCCTGATAGTCGCACTATCTACTTTGAGCGCATCACTCAACTCCGTCGAAGACACTTTCCGCTTACCGGAAGCGTAAAGAGTTTTTAAATATCTGTAATACAAAGGCAGTCTTTTAGCTGTCGCCTTTGGGATCAACTGATCTTTCATCATTCTTCCTCCTAATACTACATAAAATGAATAATGTTTTAATATTCACTATTTAGAATACTAATCCTTCAAGACAAATGCAATTCTAAAGTCTTGAATTGCCAAAAAGTAAACATGACTTGCCTTCGATACCTAATTAACCGCAAATATGATACACTATAAAAAGATAAAAAAAGTGAGGAAATACAATGATTTTACTACAGGCAAATCAAGTGGCCCGTCACTTTGGCGGCGAAACACTCTTTCAACATATTAATCTTGAAATAAAAGACAAAAGCAGGATTGCGCTTATCGGCCGCAACGGCGCGGGTAAGTCCACTCTTTTGAAAATGCTTGCCGGTGAAGAGGAACCGGATGAAGGCACTATCACTCGGACAAAAAACTTGAGCTTCGGTTACTTGGCTCAGCATACCGGGCTGACATCGCAGAAAACGGTCTGGGAAGAAGTCGTCTCCGTTTTTGAATCCGTCCATGCCATCGAATCGCAAATGCGTGAACTGGAAAAGCTGATTAGTCTGGAAAGCGAGAAAGGCAATCATGCCGATTCAAACAATTATCTGGAACAATATGCAGCTTTGCAGCAAACATTCCTGGACAGCAACGGCTACGGCATCGAATCAGAAATCAAATCCGTCTTGCACGGCTTCCGCTTTTTTGAATCCTTTTACGACCAACCCGTCAACACCTTGTCAGGCGGACAGAAAACGCGGCTGGCCCTTGCCAAGCTGCTGCTGGAAAAACCTGATCTTTTGATTTTGGACGAGCCGACCAACCATCTGGATATCGATACGCTGAACTGGCTGGAAGATTACTTGCAGGGTTATCGCGGGGCAATTCTGATTGTGTCGCACGACCGCTACTTTCTGGATAAAATCGTGACTGAAGTATACGAACTGAGCCGGCACCAAATCTATCATTATACAGGTAATTACAGCCGCTATCTGGAACTAAAGGCCGCCCAGCAAGAACAAGAATGGAAAGCCTACGACAAACAGCAGGCGGAAATCGCCAAGCTGGAAGACTTCATCGCACGTAATCTGGTTCGGGCATCCACGACCAAACGCGCGCAGAGCAGACGCAAAAAACTAGAAAAAATGACGCGTCTGGACAAACCGGCCGGTGATGAAAAATCGGCAAAATTCCTTTTCCAAGCGGAACGTCAGTCCGGACGCGACGTACTAGCCATCGAGCAGGCTGCTATCGGTTATGACGACACGGTTTTAAGCGAACCAGTCACGTTACATCTGCGTAAACAAGAAGCCGTCGCTCTGATCGGCCCTAACGGTATCGGGAAATCCACACTGTTGAAATCAGTCACCGGACAAATTCCGTTTCTTAAAGGCGCAGCCAAGCTGGGACAAAATGTCGACATCGGCTACTACGATCAGGAGCAAGCCAACTTGACCTCTCGCAACACGGTGCTGGAAGAATTGTGGCAGGAACACCCGACATTTCCGGAAAAAGACATCCGTACCGTACTCGGTGCCTTCCTCTTCTCCGGAGAAGATGTCAAAAAAACCATCCCGCTGCTGAGCGGCGGCGAAAAGGCACGGGTCGCACTAGCAAAGCTGTCCATGCAAAAAGACAATTTGCTGCTCTTGGACGAGCCGACCAACCATTTGGACCTTGACAGCAAGGAAGTGCTGGAAGAAGCTCTGATTGACTATGACGGCACGCTGCTCTTTGTTTCGCACGACCGCTACTTTATCAACCGCATTGCCACCAGCGTGCTGGAACTTTCAGAGAACGGTTCGAAACTGTATCACGGTGACTACGACTATTACCTTGAGAAGAAAAAAGAAGAACAGGAAGTTGCTGAAATGACTGCTTCAAAGACAGAGGCGGAAATTCCCGCTGCTTCATCTGCCAAACGGGACTTCCAGCAGGACAAAGAACATCAGCGTCAAAAACGCAGTCTCGAGCGGGAAATCGCAGCACTTGAGGAACAGTTGACCAACATCGACACACACATCGCTGAACTTCAGAAGCAAATGGAACAGCCGGAAAATCTGGAAGACCACGAAGCCCTGACCGAGCTGAACAATCAGCTGACCGCTCAAATGGAAGAACAAGACGCTGTGATGGCGGAATGGGAAGAAAAAAGTCTTCTTTATGAAGATACTTATTAAACAAAAAAACACCCAACTGCCTTTTTCGGCAGCTGGGTGTTTATGCTATATCTTGCAATCCCTCAATGATGGTCTGCCGCCGCAAATTGCGCGATACAAACCAGCTGATTACTACGCTTAAAAACAGTGTACAGAATGCTACCGCAAACAAAGAAGTCAACGGATAGTCATATTTTTTCCCAAGAAGGTAGATTTGTGACTGCACGTATTGATATCTTGTGATTGGTATCGCCAGCAAGGCACTCAACACCAATGACATTCCCGCAACGATTAAATTTTCAAATACAATTGTCACAATCAGACGATTAGTTGTGATACCGATTGCTTTCAACAGGAACAACTCCTGCGTTCGCATCTCAATACGGTATTTCAAGTTATTAATGACATTCGTTATGACTAACAAGAAGACGACACAAGCAATCCCTATCACATAAACCATCTCTTTACGATAGATAGATTCAAGCTGTGCAATTTCATCAATCAAACTCCGAGCAGTGACGTGCTGATTCGCTACAGCTAATTCAATGAGACGCTGTTCCGTTTTTTCTTGTGCTGTCGGTGTCAATTTATCAGCCGCATGTATTGCCAATGACTCATAAACTGCTTGCGGGACTATCTGTCGAAAGTTATCTTCTGAAGTAATCAGCAGCGGATAACTTTTCTCAAGCAAAGAAACTTGCGGCATATACGGGTAAAAGACAACCGCTGATACAACCCATTCTTTTTCCTCAAGCGTTGTCGAGTTCCCGGCAATCAACTGCTCTATGCCAGCGTCTGATAGTTCTTGCCCCACTGCATAACGTGTGCGGATTTTATCACCTGCTTGATACGCCATGATTGGTTCTCCGGTCTTAAAAAAACCGACCATCCCTTTCGAGCGCCCATAAGTGCTGGTTGTGGGCATTGCCAAGATTACTTCATTTCTTTTCAACCCGTCATCAGGTATTTTCCCGCTAATCAGATAATCGGAAAGTTTGGAGAGTGCGGAGTCATTGTATCCTTTCAACTTAGTCATAAAAACATCTTCTTGACCATTATTGCCGCTGAGCTGAAATCCATAGTGGGTGACAACATGCTGATTTCTTTCCGCCAAGTAACGGCTGTTGCGTGCCACTCCGTCATCTACAACTTGAATCGGCAGCGCTGTTTGTGCATCCACCTCAACAACACTTTTTTCATTCACTACTGCTTGAAATGTTTGTTTCGTAATTCCTACATAGCTATTTTGATCATCTGTTGCAGTCATAATAAAGTCACTAGTGTAAAAATCTGTCGCTTTTTTGATTTCTTGTTCTTCGTTGGACAATATCGCTTGATAACTTAAGGCAACAAATAAACTGATGCCAATTGTAAGTGAGAGCAGCATGTAACACGTCGTTTTTATATCTTGAAAAAAATATTTGATGCCCAGCTGCTGATACACAGACAAAAATCTCTGCTTTGCGTTAATCAACGCTACCCGTCGCGCCGACTGCTCAAGTCCTGCGTTGCTGAAAATCGTTCCGATTACTGATTGCTGGTTAACTTTTTTCGCACCAATCACGCCAATCATTATAGTTGCCCCCAGCAATAACACGAGACAAAGTATGAGCGGTAGTATCGGAACAATCAGCTGGAATGCGTCTGCTTTTCCCCAGAAATATATTTTAATCTGCTGGTCTTTTGACATATGAGTCACTAAGTAAGACAGAAGTATGCCGAGACCTATTCCCAGCGGATAGCTCACCGCTGCTAACAAACCCAGCTCATACAAAATAATTTTTTGAATTTGCCGTTTTGTCAGGCCTATCGCCCGCAAAATGCCGAACTGATTTTTCCGAGACATCAACATCATGCGATAAATACCGTATATCACGCTCGCACAAACAAACGTCAACAACAAGCCTATTTGCATGTCTGATTGCAATGGCTGATGAAATTCATCTTGCCACACATTTTTCCGAATCTGGCTGCGGGGAATGTTAGCTGCTTGAGCAACGGCTGCAATCTTTTTTTCTTTATTAGTATTTTCAGAAAAAGCTAGAAAAACGGTGAGCACACTGCTTCTAGAACTTTCTGGGGCAAGAGCCGTATACAGGTCGATCGCACCTGAACGTTTGTTCAATGCTAAATCGTTGATGATCCCCACCAGGCGATAGGTCCGGGGCGACTTGTTACCAGTCTCAGCCGCATCAGCGACAGGCAATGTGAACAACTGACCGACAACAGGGTT
This sequence comes from Vagococcus acidifermentans, assembly GCF_003987655.1. Lineage (GTDB taxonomy): Bacteria > Bacillota > Bacilli > Lactobacillales > Vagococcaceae > Vagococcus_B > Vagococcus_B acidifermentans. The sequence goes on from NZ_NGKC01000009.1 coordinate 29,315, forward strand.
GATACCTAAATTTAACAATGCCCATTTTTCAGCAACAATCTCATCAGACTTTCGTGGCATTCGGCCATCCAGCAGAGCAGACACCGAAAGAATCGCTTCGTCGGTAGCAGCAATCACCGACCCCCACTGATTTTCTTTTGTCTCAATATAACCGACATAGGACGTCACTCCCAAATGCTTGATACCAGAAACCTGTTTAATTTTTTTTAGCTGGTCCGCCGACACATTTTCTAATTGATAGTCAATATCTGAATAAATAAACAAATTCTGCTTCTCAATAATACGCTGATTGGTATGTGTCAATGTAATAATACTAACAAGCAGCGCGACTGTCAGGAGGAAACTAAAAAACAATGCGAGTGTATGTTTCTTGTAACGCTTAAAAAAACGAATAGTCAGGCCTAGTAACATGAATTGACTGTTACTTGCTATCATTTTCTTTTAACCTTTCTGATACGAGCTGACCATCTTCAAGCCGGAGAATTCTATCAGCAAGCTGAGCAGCCTCCTCGTTATGAGTAATCATTACAATGGTCTGACCAAACTCCTGATTTGTTTTCCGCAAAAGGCTTAAAACCTCTTGACTGGTTTTCGAGTCCAGATTACCGGTTGGTTCATCGGCAAGAATAATCGCCGGTTTTGTTGCCAGCGCCCGCGCAATAGCAACCCGCTGCTGCTGACCGCCAGATAAATTATTCGGGAATTCGTGCTTTTTTTCTTCCAGACCGAGCAATTGAACAATCCGCTCAAGATAAGCAGTATCCACGACTCTGCTATCCAATCTAACTGGAATGATGATATTTTCCCATGCTGTCAGCATAGGTACTAAATTAAACTTTTGGAAAACAAAGCCGATGTTGCGCCGACGAAAAATTGTTAGTTCTTCATCATTCAAATCTGCCAAATTTTTTCCATAAATCACTACTTTTCCGCTAGTCGGATAATCAAGTCCTCCTAAAATATGAAGTAACGTTGATTTCCCGCTGCCGCTTGTCCCTACAATCGCAATAAACTCGCCATCATTAATAGTCAGACTGATACCTCTAAGTGCCTGAACAGCTGTCTCTCCTTCTCCAAAAATTTTTTTGACAGCTGTTGTTTTTACAATTATCATTTTCTCCCACCTCATTACATAGTGCCGGCCATATTCACTATATCAAGCACTTCTCTCAATCACGTATCTGAAAAGTATCAAAACTGACAGAATTCAATCATTGGGAAGGAAGACAGAAAACACAGCACCATGATTCTCCTTTGAAGAAACCCGAATATATCCACCCTGCGCTTTCATAATTTGTCTTGCAAGCGATAACCCCACGCCAATCCCATCCGTTTCAGCGGCAGAGTCACTACGGTAAAACCTCTGGAAAATAAGGTTTTGTTCCTCCTCGGCAATCCCTGGGCCATCATCTGCAATACAAATCTTTGAAAATAACGAATAGCTGACCGCTGATACTTTAACTTTCCCGCCTGCTGCACTATATTTAAGTGCATTATCCACTATGTTAGCAAGTGCTTCACCCGTCCATTTTTTATCAAACAACGCGGTACTGTCAGTTGGTTCAATCCTCAATGTCACCCCGCGTCGCTCGGCTACGGACTGAAATTGCAACTGCAGCGCAGTAAACAGCGGCTGTACGGGCTGCTGTTTCAAGACCGGTTGTATGACACCGTTTTCCATCCGTGACATTTTAACGAGCGTTTTTATCAAGAAATCCAGTTTTTCCGCTTGTTGGTGAATTAATGATATTCTGTCACACTGTCCCGCTTCCGTTTCCTTCAGCAATTCTGAATAAAGGACAATGTTAGAAATAGGTGTCGTACACTGATGCGAAACATCTGATATCAAACGCTGCATGCTTTCTTTCTGTTCCGCAAGCTTAGTTGAAATAACTCTGGAACGCATCAGATACATATATAGACTATTTTCCAACGAAGACAACTTCGTCTCCTCCAAACTGTTAAGTTGGAGTGTCCCATTAGCCGCTGATGCAACCATCGTTTGCAAGTTATCAATCAATTCATTTTCTCTCTTTTTATGAACGAATCTTTGCCAAATAAGGCTCATCCCCATTACCAAAGCAGCCACAACAAACATCAGCGGCATCATTTTTCTACCTCCCACATATAACCAATCCCATATACCGTTTTAATACACTGGACATCAGCGGGGTGTCGCTTTAATTTATCACGGAGACGTTTGACCACCACCGTCAAAGCATGCGCCTCAACATACTCATGGTCTTCAGACCAAATGCTGTCAATCAAGTCATCACGCTTCACAATCGTCCCGCGATTTTGAATGAGCAAATGAAGCAGCTTTTGTTCTGTTTTACTTAATTCGACCGGTTTATTGTGAACAGTAAACAACATTTTTCTAAAATCAAAATTAAAGTTTTCTGTTTTGTATTGATCAACCGTTTTGTTTTTCCTTAATTGAACTGCGACTCTCGCTCTCAATACCATCAAACTGAACGGCTTGGTCACATAGTCATTCGCACCTGCTTCAAGACCAATTACAATATCTGATTCCATATGATTAGCAGTAATAATAATAATCGGAAAATCATATTGATAGCGCACTTCCCGCAGAAAGGACATCCCTTGACCATCTGGAAGGTTCAAATCAAGAAGCAGCAAATCAACCTCTTCATGCAACAATATATGCCGTGCCTCAGCTATTTTCCGACATTGAAAAAAATGTTTGTTTCCGTCGTCAAGCGCAATTTTTATTCCTTCATTCAAATTGACATCATCTTCTAAAATAACAATATTGGCCATACAAATCCCCCTTTTTTTATGAATGTCTTGAATTTATTTTACGTGACGGCTTTGAAAAAAGCTATCCCCTCTAGAATGCAAAAAAAAGATAAAGAGACACGCTCTTTATCTTTTTACGCATTTTCCGAAAGATACGCCTTTACCAGTTCTTGAATTTCCTGGTACACTTTCTCGACTCCTGCCATATCTTTGGCATTAGCACCGCTGGCTAGAGGATGTCCGCCGCCGTGATGGCGTTTTGCCAGTTCGTTGATGACCGGCCCTTTAGAGCGCAGACGAATCCGGAAATACCCTTCCGGCTGCTGCACAAAGATTCCCCATGCGACAACGCCTTTGACTTGTCCAATCAGTGGAATCAGTGCAGAGGTTTCCGAGTCCTCGACACCATACTTGGTCAAAATATCCTGAGTCAGCACCACCATGCCGGCCCCATGCTCGTCAATCGTCATATTTTCCCAGACATAGCCTGACAAATGTGCCACATTGACCGTAATTTCTTCCATCCGCCGGCATAACCGGGTCGCATCAAACTGATAACCCCGCAGCTCGGCAGCAATCTCCAGTGTACGGGCAGTCGTCGCAGGGTACAGGAAGCGTCCCGTATCACCGACGATACCGGCATACAATAGACGTGCCGCTTCATCCGTCATCTGCAATTCATCAGCAAACATCAAAAAGAATTCATAAATCATTTCACTTGTGCTGCTCGCCCGCGTATTGACCCACGATAAATCACCATAGGGCTCATCGTCCGGGTGGTGATCGATTTTAATCAGTTTTTCGGCTAATTTATAGCGGCTGTCGCTAATGCGCGGCGCATTGGCTGTGTCAGTAACAATCACCAGTGCTCCCTGATACACCTCATCGCTGATTTCGTCCATCGTAATCAAATAGTCCAAATCATGAACCGAACCGCCTGTCTGGTAAATCTTTTTTTCCGGGAAAGTGGCCCGCAATATCTCCGCCAGCCCCCCCTGCGACCCCAACGCATCCGGGTCCGGACTTTTATGACGCTGAATGATGATTGTATCATACGCTTTGATTGTCTTTAATATATCGATTCTAACTCCCACTACAACTGCCTCCTCTAGGGCTTCTCCATCAACTGACTAAGAACGACTGCCTTAGCCACCAAGATATTCTCAATAAACACTTCAATATCCAGTTTTGCTGAACGTCGTCCCATCTCCAAGATGCGCGGACGGATTTCCACATCACTTTCAATCTGAATCAATTTGAAATAGTATAAACTCACCTGTTCCACAACAGAGTTCTTGCGGTGATTTTTGAACATCGCCCGGTGGCTGACCTCGGCAATGATTTCGCTCAGCACACCAAACGCCATCGTCCCCATGCCGCTGACCATCTGGGGCGACACATTGAACGTATAAACCGACTCTTGGGACTGTCCGTTGCCGGCTGGTTCCTTTTCGATAATTTCCGCAGCTATCTCATCGGAAATAGTATTGGCGACTTGCGGCTGCTTCTGAGCCAGCTGCATCGCCTTCATCACATCCTGACGGGAAACAATCCCAATCAGTGTCAAATCATCTTCCACCACCGGCATGACTTCAAGACCATCCCAAATCATCATGTGCCCCACACTGGCCACACTCATGTGCGCCTTGACTTGGCGCGGGTTTTTGGTCATGACTTTGTCGATCGTCTGATGCAGCTGTTTGCCGATGATGTCCTTGGACGTGACAATCCCCATCAGCCGTTTCGTCCGGTTGACTACCGGGAACCGCGAGTGATGCGTCGATTGCGCCAGTTTCTGGTAATCCTCAACGGTATCTTTCAAATACATGTAATGCGTCTGGTCCATCGCTGTCTGAATGTCGCCGACCAGCATGATGTCCTTTTTGATCAGCTGATCGCTGATTGCCCGGTTAATCATCGTCGCCACTGTGAACGTGTCATAGGTCGTCCGTAAAATAGGCATTTCCACTTCGTCTGCCAGCTGACGAATCTCCTCCGACACGTCGAATCCGCCAGTCAAAAGCACCGCTGCACCGTTTCTCAAAGCCAGCCGCTGCACTCCTTCCCGGTCACCGACAATCATCAACGAACCGGGTGTGATGTAACGCAGCATGCTTTTTTCTGTCATCGCACCGATGATAAATTTATTCAAAATTTTGTCCAGACCTTTATCGCCGCCCAGAACGTCGCCTTCGATAACCTTCACCACTTCTTTGAAGGTCAGTTTTTCGATGCTTTCCTTCATCTTCCGCTCGATACGAATCGTTCCGACACGTTGAATGGTCGATACAAGGCCGTTCGTTTCTGCCTCCTTGATGGCGCGGTAAGCAGTCCCTTCGCTGACCTGCAATTCCTTGGCAATGCCTCTAACAGAAATCTTGACACCCACCGGCAAGTTTTCTATATGTTCCAAAATCTGATCGTGTTTTGTTGCCATCTGTTTCACCAACTTTTCCAATCTGTTTTCTATTCGCTCACTACCTGTTTCAACGCATTCTACCTACATTATTCCTTTATCTTAACAGAATTTCCGCAAAAAACAACTCTTTCTACACTGTAACAGAAAAAGAAATAACTACCACAGACATGACGACTGTTTTTTTGTCAGAAGGCGTTAATGTGCTGCGCCCTGATAAGGAAACAACCAACCAAAAAAAACGGACACCCCGACACTGACCTGTGTCTGCTGAGTTGTCCGTTTTTATTGGTCACACTTAATGTTTTTTCTGATTAACTTCCATAATAACCGGGAGAATCACCGGTCGGCGTTTTGTCTGTTCAAACAAGTATTTGTGAAGCTGGTCTCTGATGTCCTGCTTCAATTTCGCCCACTCAAAATCTTTGTCGTCAAGACTTTTCGTCACGATTTCTTCGACCATCGAGGCACTTTCTTTCATCAAATCCTTGCTGGCTTTGACATAAACGAAGCCCCGTGTCGTAATACGCGGTTTGGATACGATTTTTTTCTGTTTGCGGTTGATGGTCACCACTGCAATGAAAATACCGTCTTCTGATAAAATTTTGCGGTCCCGCAAAACAATGTTGCCGATGTCGCCGATACCCAGTCCGTCAATCAGGACATTGCCCGCCTGAGTGGTACCCGTCATGCGCATTTTGCCTTTTTCAAATTCGACAATGTCCCCATTGCTTGTGATGAAGATATTCTGATAAGGAATGCCGATCTCATGCGCCAAGTCCGCATGGGCGGCCAGCACCCGGTACTCTCCCTGTACAGGAATAAAGTATTTCGGCTTCAGCAGATTCATCATCAGTTTTAAATCGTTCTGATTACCGTGACCGGATACTTGCAAGTTGTCAGAAATCGTTTTGACGACTCCGCCTGCCCGGTAGACCATGTCTTCTGTTTTGGCAACGATTGTTTCCATTGCTATTGACGGGGTCGTGGTGATGTAAATCAAATCGCCTTCTTGAATGTTGATTGAACGGTGGCGGCGGCTGGCCATTCTCTGCAATGACTTGATAGGCTCGCCCATTCTGCCTGTTTCCAAAATCAACAATTCTTCAGGACGGTGTTTTTTCATTTGACGTTCATTGATAATCAGCTTGTCGTTAGGCAGTTCCAGTTTTTCCAGACGAATCGCTGTTTTAACGACTTGTTCCAAATCATGCCCGGTCAGCACCACTTTGCGGTGAGATTTGTGGGCAGCGTCCAGCACTTCCTGAATCCGCTGGATATTGTTAGCCACACTTGCAACAATGATGCGGCCGTCCCAGTAGCGCACCGTGTCGTAAACTTCTTCTGCTATCTGGCGTTCGGATGCTGTTTGAATATTGCTTTCCGCATTGGATGAACTGCTCAAAAGCACCAGTACGCCTTCGTTGCCGATTTCAGCTAACCGCGAAAAGTTCGTTTGATACATCGGCACCGCACTTTGGTCGAATTTAAAATCGCCCGTATAAACGATGTTGCCTTCCACTGTCTTGATAGAGATACCGATTGATTCCGGTATCGTGTGGGTGGTCCGGAAAAAGCTGACTGTGCTGTCTGCAAAATCAATCTCTGTCTGTTCATCAATTATATGGTAATCTTTAAAATTCTTCGTCGGCGGGTAATTTTTTACGTTGAGTTTTGCCAGCTCGATAGTCAGTTCCGTTCCGAAAACGGGCACACTGATTTTCTCCAGCAGATACGGCAACGCACCTATCGCATCCGCATGGCCGTGCGACAGGAAAACACCCGCTATCTTGTCTTTGTTCTCATCCAGATAAGAAAAGTCAGGGATGACCATGTCAATCCCCAGCTGACTGTCTTCCGGATACTTTAATCCGCAGTCAAGAACAAATATTTCCTGACCGACTTCCACTACATAATTATTTTTCCCGTTTTCTCTGACACCACCGAGAGGTACTATTTTTATATGACTCACGTCGTCCACCTCATTAATTTTCCTCCTATAAATTTAATTCGTTTAATATTCGTTGTGTTTCTTCCGGCGTGCAGGCAACCAAAGGCAATCTTGGCGCCCCCACGTTCAATCCTAAATGATTCAATACAGCTTTCACCGGCGCCGGTGACGGCACGGAGAAGACTGCTTTATATTTCGGTACAAATTGTCTGTGAATCCGGCCAGCTTTTTCAAGGTCGCCTGCTTCAAGCGCCTGATAAATCTCGTAAAGGTCATCGCCGGCTACGTGGCTTGCTACCGAAATGATGCCGTTGCCGCCGATGGAGCGGGCTGCCATCGCCATGCCGTCTTCGCCTGAGTAAACCAGAAAATCAGCCGGTGCCTGTTCGATAATCTCCGAAATGGCATCCAAGCCGTGGCATTCCTTGACGCCGATGACATTCGGCAATTCTGCCAGTCTGAGTGTCGTTGCCACTTCCATGTTAGCCACCGTTCTCCCCGGTACATTGTACAACATGACCGGCAGGCTGCTCGCTTCCGCAATCGCTTTGAAGTGCTGATAGAGCCCTTCTTGGCTCGGTTTATTATAATATGGAACGACGCATAATCCCGCAGCGACGCCTTCGATTTCTGCAACTTTTTTTGCAAATGCCACCGATTCAGCCGTATTGTTGCTGCCGACACCGCACACGATCGGTACGCGTCCATCAACAATCTTGACTGTTTCCTTGAACAATTTCAGTTTTTCTTCTTCGGACAGAGTAGGCGATTCGCCAGTTGTACCAGAGACAATCAGACCTTCTGTATGATGTTCCAGCAAATATTCGATTAAATCCGGCAACACCTCAAAGTTAACCGCGCCGTTTTCATCAAACGGGGTTATCATCGCTGTTAAAATGGTCGCATCTTTTAGTTCCATGTATATTCTCTCCTAACTATTGATTCACATGAACCAGATTCAGCTTATGCAGACTTTCAGCAATTTGAACGGAATTCCAAGAAGCCCCCTTCAGCAAGTTGTCTGAAACAACCCACATGTGGAACCCTGTTTCAACATCCAAATCTTGTCTGATTCGTCCGACAAATGTTTCTTTTTTGCCGACTGCCGTCAGTGCCTGAGGATACAGCTGTTCAGCCGGGTCATCTTCCAGTACGATTCCCGGTGCCTGTGATAAAATCTCCTGAAGGCTCTTGACAGTCGCGCCTGCTTCTTTCAGCTCGATATACACTGATTCCGAGTGACCTGACAGCACCGGCACCCGCACACATGTTGCCGATACTTTAATCGCATCATCAGACATGATTTTTTTCGTTTCGTTAATCATCTTATGTTCTTCAAAAGTATAGCCGTCTTCCGTAAACAAGTCAATTTGCGGCAACGCATTGAAAGCCAGCGGGTAGTGCTTCTTATCGCCGGCGCTAGGCAGGATTTCTGCCGTCACTTCCGTCTTTCCATCCAACATGTCACGCGCCTGCTGCTTCAATTCCTCAATCGCTGACACGCCTGCGCCGCTGACCGCCTGATAAGTCGACACAATCACCCGGTCAAGCCCGTATTTTTTACGAATCGGCTCCAGTGCCACAACCATCTGAATCGTCGAACAATTCGGATTGGCAATGATGCCCCGGTGCTCCTTCAACGCTTCTTCATTGACTTCAGGCACAACTAAAGGCACTCCTTCTGTCATTCTGAAGGCGCTGGTGTTGTCAACAACGACCGCACCGCGTTTCACTGCTTCCGGTGCAAATTTTTGGGAGATGGAACCGCCGGCGCTGAACAACGCAATGTCCACCCCTTCAAACGAGTCAGCCGTCAACTCCTCAATCACAACTGTTTCGCCTTTAAATGTCTTTTCTTTTCCGGCAGAACGCTTTGATGCCAACAACTTAATATGTTTAATTGGTAAACTGCTCGTTTCCAACATTTCAATCATTTTTGTACCGACCGCACCCGTTGCTCCAACTACTGCTACATTGTATTCTCTCATTTGCTAAAACTCCTTTTCATCTCATAACGTCTTCTTGAATTATCCCGATTCAAACTTACCAATTATTTTAACACAAAGTGCTGAAAATTTCTTGATTTTTCAATTGTAACCCGTGTTTGACAAAAGAAACACAGCATCTGACCGATAATTTTCCGGTTTACAACCGGCGTCAAAAACATTTCCCATTGACAGACAGGCCCCTCCACTGCTATATTGAGGCGGAATGACACAGATTAAGGAGATGACCGAACAATGGCACAAGTTGAAAGTTTTTTACTTGACCACAACAACGTCCAAGCCCCCTATGTCCGCCTGGCCGGAACGGAAACACACGAAAGCGGCGCGCACGTTCAAAAATATGACCTGAGATTTCTCCAGCCCAACCAAGATGCATTGCCGACTGCCGCACTGCACACCTTTGAGCATTTGCTGGCAACTTGGATGCGCGATGAACTGACTGGCATCATCGACATTTCGCCGATGGGATGCCGGACAGGATTTTACATGATTATCTGGGACGACCACTCGCCCGCAGAAGTCAGGGACGCGCTCGTCGCTGTACTGAAAAAAGTCATCACAGCCGACGCCGTGCCAGCCGTCACAGCCAAAGAGTGCGGCAACTACAAAGACCACTCGTTGTTTTCAGCCAAAGAATACGCAAAAATCGTGCTGGACAAAGGCATCAGCTCTGATCCCTTCGTCAGAAAACTCAACGATTAAGAAAATCAGGCAACCGTCTCATATCAAACGACGAGACTGCTGCCTGATTTTTTTCATGGCTACTCATTTAACCATTCTAACCATCTATCTTCAACCACCACACCGATATATATGAGACCTGTTGTGATAAATGCGGGAATGGCTACAAAGAACACTGTGCTCTGGGTGTCAAGTGCCCCGTCAAGGACGAAGGCATAAATGATAAGCATCAGTAACACATTCAACAAAACGAAAAAAAGCTTCCTTTTGACTAATCTGAAAACATCGAATGCAACGCGAAAATACATTAACCATGCGATTAGCGGCAACCAATCAAAACTGCCGTTGATAAAATCTATAAAAAAGAAACACACGGCTAAAAGTATTAAAAGAATATATTGATTTCTTATCGTATCTATTTTTGCAACTATTTTTTTCATTTCGGACTCCTTTTAAGTTATTAGGGGCTCATACCCGCCTAATCCAGCACGCTGATTATTCCTGATTTGCCGGATGTTCTTTCTTATCTTGTGCCTGATCAAACCCGACAAGCAGCATGATGATGCCCGTCGAAATAAGTGTGAGAATTGAACCAAAGAATAACACACTCTGTAAATCACGCGCCTCTCCAAGCATGAAGGCACATGCCAGAAACATGACCAGTGCATTCAGCAGAAAAAAGTATCTTATTTTCCTGAAGTATTTGAACATATTTCGGGCAACTACCAAGTAAACAAGCACAGGGATGACGGACAACCACTCAAAATCCCCACGGATAATATCTCTCCAAAATAATAACAGTATCATCAATGTAGCCCATAAATACTCTTTCCATCTTCTACTTTTCATTTCATTTTCCCCCAAATTAGATTATCCCAAATGCGTTGTAGTCCTCACACAAATCTTTTATTATGTGTTTTTTGAACAGTGGCATACCCTAAAAAAATCGACTGTTTCTTAATTACATTATCCGGCGAACAACAGACTCTGTCAACCCGAATAAAGTTTTTTTAAAAACGTTTTTCAACCTGTATACTTTATTATTTTCACAGTAACATCAGATGAAAAAGAGCCCTTACAAAATATTTACACGCACGATTGAAAAGTCTATGGTGTATGATAAAACGAAGAGAAATGAATCAAGCAAGCTTCAAAAGTAGTTTAATAGATGTTGGGCAGAATGTCACTATAGCTGTCCAACATCTTTTTGTTAAATGTTATTTTTTCCTTCTTCAATGTTTCTGTGTACTGAAGTTGATGTGGGTTGGAAACGATAACTCTATCTTTCCTAGTTCTGTATCTAGATTATCGACTAGCGGCTCCTCTTGCATAAACAGCAATTCCGCTCTTAATAAACATCGCATCTAAAAAGAAATGAAACCTTTTAAAAGGTAGAACTAATGATAAAATTTAAGAGAGTACTGAATTTTGATTTCATCCAGCACTCTCTTTCTAATAAACAACCATAAATTACTAGCCGCTTCTGTTAATTTCTATTTTTGGCTATACCGCTTTTTTTAAAACGCCAAACAAGACACCTGAAATAATCGCTCCGATCAAAATAAACAGCAAATACAATAATGGATTACTCAGCAGTAAAGCGACAAACACACCGCCGTGCGGTGCCAGCAACTTAATGCCGAATGCACCAACCAACGCACCGGTAACCGCGGAACCCGCCATAAAACTTGGTATCGCCCGCAAAGGATCAGCTGCTGCAAAGGGAATAGCTCCTTCTGTCACGAACGATAATCCCATGACGATATTGGTTAACCCTGCATCTTGTTGACTTTGGTCAAATTTGTGTTTAAACAGACGCGTTGCAATAAAAACTGCCAGCGGCGGCACCATTCCGCCCGCCATTACTGACGCCATCACCACACTGCCCCCGCTGGCAACTGTACTTGCCAACGTCGCTGTGCCAAAAACATATGCAGCTTTATTAATCGGACCTCCCAAATCAGTTGCCATCATGCCGGCAAGCAATGCTCCTAATAAAGCAGCATTAGTCCCGCTCATCCCTGTCAGAAAATTGTTCAGCGTTTCATTGATTGCTTTCATCGGTATGTTAATCAACAACATCAGCATACCAGTAACAATCAAGCCCAATACTGGATAAAACAAGATTGTCTTGATACCGTCAAGTGATTTTGGTAGTCCTTTAAGTAATTTCCGAAGCATTAAAATTACATAACCCGCTAGAAAGCCGCCAATCAGAGCGCCTAAAAATCCTGCGCCGCCTGTATTAGCAAGCGCACCAGCCGCAAATCCTGCCACCAGCCCCGGACGATCCGCAATACTCGAGGCAATAAAACCTGACAAAACCGGCAACATAAACCCAAAGGCCGCACCGCCGATTTGATTGAACCAGCTGGCAATTTCATTATAATTTCCCAGATTGCTCAACTGATCTTGCGGTACACCGATAAACTGATCGAGCATGAATGAAATAGCGATTGCGATACCGCCGCCGATAACAAACGGCAGCATATGTGAAACACCATTCATCAAATCTTTATATATCTTTTGCCCGATACTGCTTGTTTCCGTTTGTTTTTCAGCTGTTTGGGAATCCGATTGACTATGGTAAACTGGTGCATTGCCTGCCAGTATCTCATTGATCAGCTTTTCCGGTTTGCGAATGCCGTCACTAACAGGACGACTAATCAAATTTTTCCCGTCAAAGCGATTCATCTCTACATTTTTATCCGCCGCAATGATAACTCCTTCTGCGCGGGCGATATCTGATTCAGTCAAGCGGTTCCTGACACCATCCGTGCCATTCGTTTCGACCTTTATGGCAACCCCCATCTTTTCAGCCATCTGTTTCAGTGCATCTTCTGCCATATAAGTATGGGCAATTCCTGTCGGACAAGCTGTTACTGCAACGACGAAACGCTGGTCCGCGTCACCTGCAGCCGATTCCTCTTCTTTTTCCTCTGGGACTTCTTCTGCTAATCTAAAAAGAGTATGCACGTCTTCCGGCGTTTCAACTGTTTTTAATTGCTCAACAAAATCCTTGTGAACTAACTGACGTGACAATGCTGCTAGTGCCTGCAAGTGTGTGTCATTAGCTCCTTCTGGTGCAGCAATCATGAAAAACAGGTATACAGGTTGATTGTCCAATGCCGCATAATCCACTCCGTTGCGACTCTTCGCAAATAGCACGGTCGCTTCTTTAACGGATGCATTCTTTGCATGCGGCATCGCAATACCATCGCCAAGTCCAGTGGAGGTCTGGGCTTCACGTGCGAGAATCCCTTCCTTAAATACTTCTATATTTGATATACGGTTCGTATCATATAGCTTCTGAACCATCTCAGCGATGGCCGCTTCTTTATCTGACGCTTGTAGGTCCATAATCATAGCTTCTTTGGATAGCAATTCTGTGATATTCATGAGTCAGTCTCCTTTTTTATGTTATGTTTACTACACTTAACTAATTTGGCGAATATGGACTTCTGATAATAACGTTCGAATAAGTTCTCCTGAAGCCAAATCGTCTGAAAAAGCAGTGGCACTGCCACAAGCTACGCCCCATTTGAACGCCTCTACTGCGTCTTTGCTTCGTGCATAATTACCAATAAATCCCGCAATCATCGAATCACCAGCTCCAACAGAGTTCTTTAGCGGATGCATAAGCACATTAGACTGATACACACCATCATCAGTAAATAACAACGCGCCTTCGGAGGCCATCGAAATAATAGCGTGCTGTGCGCCTTCTGCCAGCAGTTGTTGACCATAAGGCAGAAGCTCTTCAATCGAATCAAATGTTGTTTGATATAATTCCCCCAGTTCCTCTTTATTCGGCTTAACAAGCAGCGGTCTGCTGGACAACGATTGCTGCAGTGCGTCGCCCGTTGTATCAATAACAAATTCTGCACCTTGTTTATGAATGAGTTGAATCAATTCCTGATAAAATCCATCAGGCAGATTACCCGGCAGACTGCCCGACAGCACCACGATGTCCGAAGGTTGAATCGTATCGAGTTCCGCTTTCAAATTTTGGATCTCTTTATCAGAAATATGAGGACCGACACCATTTATTTCCGTTTCGCTCTCTGCTTTGAGTTTAATGTTAATGCGTGTATCTGCTGCGATCTGCGTAAATTGATTAAGCACACCTTCTGCTTTCAACCAATCCAAAATAAATCTCCCAGTAAAACCACCCAAAAAACCGAGTGCGACCGAAGGCGTTTGAATACGCTTCAAAATACGCGACACATTGATCCCTTTGCCGCCTGGAAATTTCAGTTCACTGCTCATTCGGTTCAAAGTGCCGATTTTTAGATGGTCTACATGGACGATGTAATCAATAGACGGATTCAAGGTCACTGTATAAATCATCGTGTTACCTCCAATAGATTTGTTTTCTCCTGAAATGGCGCTCTAAGATTGTCAGGAATGCGATTTGTCACGATAACTGCTGCTTCCAACGGTGCTACAAAGGCAAATGTCGTCTGTCCAAATTTCGAATGATCAATCAAGACAAATGCTTGTTCACTATGTTCAATAGCCACTCTCTTCAAAGCTGCTTCCTCCGGATCAGGTGTTGTAAACCCTGATTGCAAATCTGCACCGTTCATCCCCATGAATGCTTTATCAAAGCGAAATGTCTGCAATTGCTGCATACTGGAAAAGCCGAGCGATGCGTGTGTTGACAGCTTGATGTTGCCTCCCAGAATAATCGTCTGTATTTGTCTGTCAATCAATGCAACGGCATGCTTTACTGAGTTGGTAACTACCTTGATATTCTGATTGACAGGCAGATGAGCAACCATTTCCAGTGTCGTAGAACCTGCGTCCAAGTATATAACATCACCTTCAGCTACCAGACTTGCTGCATGCTCTACAATCATCTTCTTTTCAACAGCATGCTTTGTCGACTTTTCAGTCATGCTCGGTTCGAATGTCAAGTTCCTGATTTTTTTCGCACCGCCGTGAATCCTCTCCAACAATCCTTTGTCTTCCAACTCTTGAAGGTCTCTGCGAATAGTGGACTCTGATGTGTCCAGCAGTTTAACCAGTTCATTCAGCTTAACAATATTTTTTTGCTGCAATAACTGAAGTATGTATTGCTGTCTCTCTTCTGTCAGCATTAACTTTCACCTCTTTTGTAATATTTTACCACACATATCAACCAAAATAAATCGAAATCGGTCAAAATAATTCAAAATCGTCAAAAAACATTCAAAAAATATAAAAAAATAGCAGATGACTGACGAAATCGTTAGTCTCAGCTAAGTTCGATAATCAAATTTTTTTATTTATGTTTTGTTTGCTCGTCGTTGATAATACTGTCCCTTGACATCATGGCGTCTAATTTTTGTGTACGTCTGATGGCATAGTGTCCTTATTACCTGATACCTGTGACGGTTTCTAATAATAACCCATGACACGATATGAGTGCTTACTAACCCGAAAATAAAATTCGTCAAATTACCAAATATATATGCGTCCCACTTGACAGGAAGCTGTGCCATTAAAAATAAAATCAGCGGATGGATGAAATAATAATGTTTGCTGTAAGGCGCCAAGTAGCAATGAGTCGGCACATGCACATTTTTTTGTTGCCCACAATATAAGACAGCAGGACACCGGGACATGAGCAAATAAAATATTTTTATCATACCCTTGATTTTGGTAAATGAGCCAGCCTTCAAAAAGCAATCCGGTAACACTTAACATTGTGTAAACCGACAACTTTTTACATGAAATTGAAATTTTTCTATCGGACAACAGAAAACCCAGTAAAATAAAAACCAACGCAAACATCAGCCCGTTCCTCGGACTGAAAAATACGATACGGTAAAAATCATAGGCGCTTTTAAGCCAACTGCCCTCTAAATAACCGGAATAGGTTTCAATCCCCCCAAACAAGTAGAATGTGCCCGCAATGAAAAACGACAGCACATAGCCCAGCTTTTTCTGCAAATAGAGAGCTAGACCAAAACCTATAACCAGCGCCGGAATATACCACAAATGATAATATGCGCCTGTGACAAAAAAGCCGGCAAAAAAAGCGGCCGGATACATCCATACCGGCAAATCCAGTTGATTCAACACATAAAAGATACCCAAAGGCAGATAAATAAACGACCACCAGCAATAACTGCGAAAAAGTTTGCGGCAATAGCTGGCAAAATAGACGGGTTCCGACATCCTTTCCCTCAGAACATAAGCTGTGCTGATAAAGAAAAACGGCACTGCCAGCCGGCAAAGCAGACTTTTTAAGGCAAAATGAATTACCGGATTGCTGTGAAGCCGGCCGCAATGCACCAAAATAACCAGGATGGCTGCGACGTATTTCATTACATCTACTAGCGGGTATCTTTTCATACGATTCTCCTCTAACACTATTTTTGTCTAGCGGACACAAAACAAAGAAGAAACTCGTGTTCGACAAAATTTCTTCTTTGTTATCATTGATTGGCAGTCTGACCATCTGACAGTGTTCCCTCATCTTTATTATACTATGAAAATCCCGTTATTTATAGACTGTCATTTCAAAAAAATGCGCGGTATAATAAAAGCGATCAAAAAACATCCGCACAGGAGGAACACACCATGACATCAGCAGTTACCTTAGACCTAGGACCGTTTTTCCATGGCACAAAAGCGGCTTTGAAAATCGGCGACCTGTTAGAACCGAATCATTCCTCAAATTTTGAAGCAGGCAGGACGTCGAACTATATTTATTTTACTGCCACTTTGGATGCTGCAAAGTGGGGCGCAGAACTGGCAGCCGGCACAGAGGAAGCCGAACAGCATATCTATATCGTAGAGCCGCTGGGTGAATTTGAAGACGACCCGAACGTCACGAACAAACGATTCCCCGGAAATCCCACCCGCTCATACCGCTCAAAGCAGCCGTTGAAAATCGTTGCCGAGCTGTCCGCGTGGGAGCACCATTCCGAAGAAGCCATCAATGACATGCTGGCCAATCTGGATCTGCTGCGCAAACAAGGACTGGCAACTATCGAAGATTGAGAAGTTGTTATCTTTTGGCGGGATGATTCAGATGATTTAAAATCGGGAAAACGAGTGGCGCATACGCATCACTCGTTTTTTTACTTTATTGAAGGTAGCCTGCCGTCAGTCAACAGGTCCACATTGAAAAATGAGAAAAACATCCCGGAAATCCATGTACCGGCCATTCTTTTTTATGACAACGACATCAAAAAAATTAAAAAACTGTTGACGACTTTTTTGCCAAGCAGGCATAAACATGCCCGGCTCTCCTGACACTTAGCTGCGGGAGCCGGGCATGATGTTTTTGGCTGTCATTTTGATTGCCGCCGATACGGAAACAATCAACGTTTGCTGCTGTTAAATATCATGACGATGCCTATGTAAAGCATAATGAGTATCATGGCCCAGCTTAAGAAAGATGCACTGAGAGCAAAACTCAATCTGCTTTTGACTGCGATTGCCGCACCGATGATGACGAACAAGACTGCACATCGTGCGCGATTTTTCGAGGACATGACTTTCCTCCTTCACTCAACATACCCCGGGAGTATGCTGCTGCCTATACGGTTCAGTGTCTGACCATCGTGATTTCAACAAATTTTTCATCGTGTTCAGTTGTGATACAGTGTTTGTCATATGCAAGCAGTTTTAGCGTCGCTGTTTTTCCATCTTCCGTCAGTTCAACACTATACAATTCTTGCGGGTCAATGTCGATTAAAAGCGTTCCCGCTTCTTTGTCGTAAAAATAGTAAAAGGTATCTGCATAAATGTCGTTGACGTATTCATTCACGGTTTGATTTTTGACATTGAAATCCAGTTTGACAACACCTTCATCCTTGCCTTCGTAATCAGTCCTGACTGCATCCCATTCTCCTGCCAAACTGACTGTTGTCCCGCCGCAGGAGGTCAACAGCACAACGCAAACTAGCATCAGCAGCCATCCAACTGTTTTTTTCATCTTCCCGACATCCTTTATTAAGATGCGCACTTGCTAACTGATTTTAAATGTGCGACTCGGCTTCACGGGGACTGCTGCGGTGGGTTCCTTTGTAGATGTAGACGATGCCCGTATAAATAATGATGAGAATGATGATCCACGTCAGCGAGCTGACATCTAGTCCTGTGACAAATCTGGCAGCCACAAGCACACCCACAATCCCGCCTAGAATTGCTGAGAATGAATGCACACGGTCATAGTGGTCTGCCTTGATGAATTCAACACACGCCACCGGCATCAGCCCGGCGCATGACCCCATCATAATTGGATAAGCAACAATGGGGCTGATCCCCAGCAAATAAATCATCGCCATACACGGTGCAAACAGACCGACACCAACAGTCATCAGCGCACCGAAAACAAAATTCCCGACAATGCCGATTATCAGCTTGCCGCCTGTCAGGCTCATGGCTTCATTTCCTTTGCCTAAAATATCCAAGAAACCTTGCTGGCGCAAAATCATCAGCACAGATGTGAGAAGCAGAGCAATGCCCATTATCAACTGTACTTTACGTTCTGAAAATGTTGAAATCGTTCTCGAGCCGATCCAGGAACCGACGATGGATGAAATGATTAGTGAAAAGATGGTGAGCGGGGCGACTGTGACGACGCTGATAAAGATAAACGCTTCAATCAACACGGAAATGCAGTGAGACACATTCAGTGTGCCGGGCAGTTTTTTATCGTCATTGGTTCTAGTGACATTCATCAAAAAAGTATGGGGCGCAAAACTGCCGATGCCAATCGTATCCAAACCTGACGTGATACCGCCGATGACTGCTCCCCAGACGTATTCCCTTTTATGTGCCGTGATGGAAAGCTGCTCGCGGTGTTTGACTAAATCAATGATCAAGTAGACAATAAAGTATGTTTGCAAAGCGGCAATACCGCCTAGTAAAATCGCTTTCATTTTTGTTCCTCTTT
Source organism: Vagococcus acidifermentans (assembly GCF_003987655.1). Lineage (GTDB taxonomy): Bacteria > Bacillota > Bacilli > Lactobacillales > Vagococcaceae > Vagococcus_B > Vagococcus_B acidifermentans. Next base: position 48,025 of record NZ_NGKC01000009.1, read on the forward strand.
TCCAAGATGAAGAGGCGCTCATTTATACCTGTAGTGAAACCAAGTTTTTCCTTTAGGAATAAGCATTTATGCATAAGCGACAACAGATAACGGGGCAACTAAGTTTCAGCAGCTGCTTTTGTAATTGTTTGTGAACATAAACGTCATCGTTATGTTGATACATCATCTTTACGATTCGTTTTTTCACTAATTACTCTAAAAAGTATAAATCCGCTCGTTCAATTTGTCAATATTTTTCGAACGATTTTTTCATTTTTTTTAGACACCAGCAAGCAAAAAGCGGGGAGCATGTTTCCCCGCTTCTACCTGTTTTGAAACAAACTAACGCTTTTTGTTAGTTCGTTCATATTTTTCCTGACGACGTTCGACTGCTTCCCGGTCCAGCTTTTTATGAGCTTTTTTAGACCCTCTCAATAAGTCACGGGTCATTTTCCGTTCCTGAAAACTGCCAAACAAACTGTCATAATCGTAATTTTCCGGGTAGAGCTGCTCACGCCTCATCTCCAGCTTGACCCGCTTGCGGCTGACGTCAAACAACTGGTTGTTGATGCTGACAGACACCTTGCTGCTCCTCTGATCATCTTGATAAATCAGGCCCCAGCAGTCTTGGTCAGTCACATACACTCTGTCGCCTCTTCGATAATGAACAGACTCTGAAGATGTTTCGTGCTCCGCCTGTTGGCCAGTTGCTCCTGCGGTAAAGTCATGTGTTGTCACATCATACTCGCGATGCTTTTCATATTGTTCAGCTTTAGCAATTACCCGTTTGTCCAACTGCATTTTCCGGGCAATCCAAAACGCGTTGCTCTCACCAGTCTCCCCCATCAGCAGCCGGTAGTTGGGCTGCAGCGTGTCACTGTTAAAGGACATCGCAGCTGTCATGAAGTCCGGATGCAGTTCTGAAAAGCGTTTGATTTCCCCGTAATGCGTGGTCGTCAACAACATGCAGCCCTTGCGGTAAAGCTCTTCCATAATCGCAATCGCCAGCGCCGCCCCTTCATTCGGCTCAGTCCCGCTGCCGATTTCGTCCAGCAATACCAGACTGTTTCCTTTCACACGATGGGTAATCCGTGCAATGTTTTGCATGTGTCCTGAAAAAGTACTCAGCGCGTTTTCAATGCTTTGATGATCGCCGATATCCACAAAAATCTGGTCAAAAACGGCGATTTCCGTTCCCTCTTCTGCCCTAATCTGGACTCCAATCATTGTCTGAAGTGTCAGCAATGCGACTGTTTTCAGCACCACCGTTTTTCCGCCCGCATTGGGTCCGGTGATGGTCAACCCTCTAAACCCTTTCCCGAGCGACAAATTTAACGGCACGGCATCCGGCAGCAGCGGGTGCACCGCCTCCTTCAACACGATGTGGCCCTTTTGGTTCAGCAGCGGGGTAATCCCCTGCAACTGGCGGCTGTACTTCGCACGTGCAAAAATTACGTCAAATGCGGCAATCGCCGACAGATTCTCCTTCAAAAGCGGCAGCTGTTCAGCAATCAACCCCGTCAGCTCCGCCAAAATCTGATAAACTTCACTGCTTTCCTGAAGCGCTAAATCAGCTAGTTTCTGGTTCAGCCTGGCCACAGCAGCAGGCTCGATATACACTGTCGTGCCGCGGTTGGACGATTCGACAACTGACCCTTGAATCTGATTTTTATAACTGGCCTTGACAGGAATCGTGAAGCGGTCCTGTTTTTTGACAATCATAAATTCTTGAATTTTTTTACTGTTGCCGGGATGGCGTAAAAATTTTTGAAGTACTTTTTCAATATCTGCCTGTGTTTCCTGCTGTGCATGTCTAAGCTTGCGCAGCTGGCGACTATAATCCGACGCCACCTGATTGTGATGAATCGCCTGATAGATAGTCTCTTCCGCTTCCTGAAACGTGCGGATGGCTGTGCTGTATTCCGCCAAAAGCGGTGCTGTTTCTTGATGTTTGCTGAAAAAATCGCGTATCAGTCGGCCGCTGCGCAAAAAGTCGGCAAACTCCACCAGCTCCTCGGCAGATAAAACAAACCCCTTACTCACCTGACTCGTCAGATGATCGATCTTGCTTAGCCCCATAAACGGCACATGCAAACCGGCTTCCAGCAACGCTCGTGCCTGTTCCGTTTCCGTCAGCCGAGCTTTTACCACCGCCAAATTGGCAGACGGCACAAGCTCGCGAATAGTTTCCTTCCCCGGCAGACTGACGGCAAACTGACTAAGTGCATCAATAATTTTATCAAACTCTATTTTATTAAATGTATCCTGATTCATATTCCTGCTCCTTTAGTGTAATCAAGATACTTTCTCCACATCACAATAGTATCAAAAAAAGCCGCGGTCTTCTCACCGCGGCAAATAAGCCCGACTCATCCATCCTAAAAGACAGCAGTCGTTTTTTGTGAGAAAGCATCTAAACATGCGCAAGACAAATAAACCTCCTATGAGACTTATTTTCTTACATGGTTCATTTAGATACTTGCGACACTCACAAAATTCCCTCATTTATCTATTTTTTAGATTGTTATTTGATACTATCTGCTTTTGATTATAACAAGATTAGCGGGGGATGTAAATGCTGATGTGTGCATATACGAAGGGACGACCGAGTTATGTTCCAAAAATAGGCCATAGCGATATATGAAATAGTTGGAAGATGGCTGAGATAACGTTAGCTTTCCTGATTCGTAAAACAAGCGCATGCTCAGAAAACCAGCCAAGTCTCCAACTGGATAAACTTGGCTGGTTTTTGGCATTATTCTCTGAACTGCGCATCATACAAATGTTTGTACGCACCTTGTTTCGCCATCAGTTCGTCATGGGTTCCTTGTTCCACGATGCCCTGCTCGTCAATCACTACAATGCGTGTCGCCTGCTTAATCGTCGCCAGACGGTGGGCGATAATCAGAGTCGTGCGTCCTTTTGCCAATGACCCCAGCGACTCCTGAATAACGGATTCGGTTTCTGTATCAAGGGCAGATGTCGCTTCGTCAAGAATCAAAATCGGCGGATTTTTCAAAAACATTCTGGCGATAGCGACCCGCTGTTTCTGCCCGCCGGACAATTTGACACCCCGTTCACCAATCATTGTGTCGAGTCCTTCCGGCATATCGTCAATCACTTGCCCCAAATGTGCCAGCTCGATTGCAGTCAGCACTTCTTCCTCTGTAGCATCCAGCCGGCCGTACAGTACATTTTCACGGATTGTTCCCGGAAATAGAAACACATCCTGCTGTACAATGCCGATGTGATGACGCAACGATTGCAGCGTGACATCCTGTATGTTCACCCCATCAATGGTAATCCGCCCTGAATCCACTTCATAAAACCGCGGCAGCAAATTGCTGATGGTGGTTTTTCCGGCACCGCTCGGACCGACAAAAGCAACAGTTTCTCCCTTGGCAATCTCAAGAGACAAATCATCCAGCACTTGCGTCCCGTCTTCATAGGCAAAAGACACATGCTCGTAACGGATGTCTCCGTGCACGCCAGATAATTCGACAGCTCCGTCCTTATCCTTAATCGCCGGTTCTTTGTCGAGTTCTTCGGTAAATCGTTTGAACCCGGCAATCCCTTTCGGATAACTTTCAATCATTGTATTGACCTTCTCAATCGGGCGGACAAAAATATTCGACAGCAAAATAAAACCGACAAACGAACCATAACTGATTTCATCGTTAATCGTAAAATATGCGCCGAAAATCAAAGCAAACAAACTAATCAGACGAATCAGTAAATAATTATAAGAAGAGCTGAGTGCCATCGTCTTGTAAAATGCCAGTTTGCTTTTCCGGTACAGTTGGTTCAATCCTTCAAAACGCTTTTTCTCGAACGGTTCATTGGCAAAAGACTGGGTCACGCGGATGCCGCTGACAGACGCTTCGATGCCGGCATTGAATTCGCCGAGATTTTCATAGATGCGGGTGTTGACCTTGGTCATGCGCTTGTTGAAGAATACCAGCGCAACAGTGATGAACGGCACGAGTATCGATGTTGCAATAGCCAGTGTCGGATGGGTGTTATACATCAGCATAAATGCGCCGACCAGCGTCATCACCGTAATGAACACATCTTCCGGGCCGTGGTGGGCGACTTCTGAAATTTCAAACAAGTCGGTCGTCAGGCGGCTGATAAGCTTGCCTGTTTTCTGGTTGTCATAGTATTCAAACGACTGGGACTGCAGATGGTCGTACAGCTCGCGGCGCATATCCGTTTCAATATTGACGCCCAGTTTATGCCCGAAATATACTACGACATACTGCAACAGCGTATTGATGATGTAAAAACCAAACAAAGCAATCGAGACTGTCACAATCAATCCCCAGTTTTTCTGAGGCATTATCTCATCGATTACATGATTGACGACTACCGGGAATGCCAGCTCCAGCAGTGCGGCAATCACAGCACATGAAAAGTCCAGCACAAACAATTTTTTGTACGGACGGTAATAACTAAAAAAACGTTTCACCCATATCACACTCCTAACCTTTTTATTTAACCAAATATCCGAGAATAAATCAAAGGAACTGGTTTCAGAAAGGCGGCTTCAAAATTCGCGCAGCGGCACAAATGATGTGCCTTGTTCAGTCGTGATACCTGCGTATAATTCTGCGGTGTACTTTCCTTCACGAATGTAATGGTCTACCACATTACGCGCTGAAACAGGCATCTCCACCTGTGCCGCTTCTTCATAATCAAATAATGCCAGTTTACCCTCGGTACTGGTCAAGTCGGCATGGCTGCCCAAATCAGCAAAAAAATAGTAGTTCTGTCTGATTTCCCCGTTCTTCAGCCGCAGCGTGATATATCTCATGGCAAGATTATGCAGGTCTGTTTCATCCAAATCAAGTTCTTCCTTCGCTTCTCTCAAAACGCACGCTTTGGCATCATTCAGCTCGTGTGCTTCAAAGTGTCCGCCCGCTGAACCGACGTACAGATGGTCCGCCACCCGGGAACCTATCCGGTACAATAACAAGATCCCCTCACCGTTGACGAGATAGAGCGAGGTCATATTCCGCAGTTTTGCGGTCATATTGTTCATCCTTTCCTTCACTCTTTAGTATAAAAACAGTTCGAGAGGAATGTCAAAGGCTGTTAAACAGTTCTGTCAGCTGTTCTTAAGTAAATGCCGGCACTGCCGCGGCGCAATGTTTCCTGAATAGCAAGCGCTGCTGACGGGGATATGTCCGACGTTTTGACGAGCCGGCTGCTGCGGCGCACCAGCGGGTCCACGTGACGCAGTTTTTTCTGCTGGAAAATATCGTACGCCTCTTCCTGCGAGACGATGTCGTATGTACCAACATTCGACAAACGCGCAAGCTGACGGCTGATCTCCGGGTCGGCGGTAGCGGCCAAACGCTGCAGCAAGTTTGTATCCGTCGTCATGAAATCAGCCAGCGTCAGCATATCTTTTGCCAGCGCCTGTGTCAGCACCGCAGCCATGATGTCATGGCTGATTATGTTCAGCGGGTCATAGAAAAAATCAATGACCACATGGTGATAATTCCGGATAAACCATTCGCCCTGTTCAACACTGGAGACAACAATTCCTTTTTCAGCATCTACTGCCAGGTCCGCTATGAAGCGGTGGACCTCCGGCAGCGGCACATGAAAATAACGGTGGATTTCCCGTAACGTATAATCAATCCGGTCAGCGCACAAAAGCGGCGCCTCTTGTTCCAAAATCCCCCAACGGCTGTCATCCAACAGCAGCTCCCGCCAGTCATAGCCGTGCTTGTCTAAGACCTGCGGGAGTGTGCTTTGAGACAAAAAATCTTGCTTCACGTCTTCGTGGTAGGATTCCTGTAAATTGGCTGTCACCAAATCAATCAAATGTGAAAAAGCGGTGTGCGACACATCATGCAGAAGTCCCGCAATTTGCTCTGCTAGGGAGCCGCCCAGTTTTTTTATCAGCAACATGACCCCCAGGGAATGCTCATACCGGGTTTCATCCCAAACAGGATTCAGCAAGTATGCGGGTCCTGCCATGTGGACATCTTTCAGGCGCTGTACTTCCGGTGTTGCCAGCAGGTCGCTCAACACCGGCTCCAGCTTATATTCTCCGTACAAAACATCCGATACCGTTTCTTTCATATCTTTGCTCCTTTATCTTGTCATACATAGCGCCTCTCTATCATACCAGACTTTGCGGTTTGCCTGATACAGCTAAAAAAAGGAGCCGTGCTCAGAGGCACCAGCTCCTTTGCTTTGTAATTAAAAACCGTTTGTACCGCTCACGTCATCTGCCGACCCAATCATTAGTATATCCCTGATATCCTGTTCGGACAGTTGCGAACGGCCGGCTGTATCTGTTGCTTGAAGGACCTTCTCAAACAGTTCGCGCTTCCCTTGCTGCAGCTGGTTGATTTTTTCTTCAATCGTACCTTCTGCAATCAGACGCCAAACTTCGACTTTTTTCTGCTGACCGATACGGTGTGCCCGACCGGCTGCCTGTTCTTCCACCGCCGGATTCCACCACAAATCGTAGAGAATCACTGTATCAGCGCCTGTCAGGTTCAGTCCTGTGCTGCCGGCCTTTAAGGAAATCAGAAAGACGGCTTTATCGCCTTGATTGAACTGGTCCACCATTTTTTGGCGGTCGGCGGATTTAGTGCTTCCCCGCAAGTAAAACACATCAATGCCCAGTGAGGCTAATTCTGCTTCAATCAACGACAGCATACTGGTAAACTGTGAAAACAGAAGAATCCGCCGGCCGTTTTCAATCGCCACCGGGATGATTTCCTTGAGTTGTTCCAGCTTGCCTGATTGACCGCTGTAATCCGGCAAAAAGAGCCGCGGATCGCAGCATATCTGGCGCAGCCGGGTCAGTCCCGCCAATATGGAAATGCGGTTCCGGTTGAATTCCCCTTCTGACATAGCGCCGACAGTTTCCTGCATTTGTTTCAAATATGCCAGATAAACCGTCTTCTGTTCTTCAGTCAAGCTGCTGTACAAATTGGTTTCCATTTTATCCGGAAGGTCTTTCAGGACGCGTTTCTTTTCGCGGCGCAGCACGAACGGCCGGACCATTTGCGCCACATCTTCCGTATCCAGCGCCTTAAACTGGCGCATCGGCGGGAAAAAACCGGGCATCAATACGTTGAACAGCGCCCATAATTCTTCCAGATTGTTTTCAATCGGCGTGCCGCTGAGTGCAAAGCGGTGCGTTGCCTGGATTTCCTTGACCGCATGGAATGTTTTAGTCGCGGCATTTTTGATGGCCTGGGCTTCATCAAGGACCAGACAATGAAACGACATGTCACGGTAGCGGTCGATGTCTTGCCGCAGCATACTGTATGACGTGATAAAAATATCTGATGTCGGATTTTCCTCAATCAATGCATCCCGCTGCTGTTTGCTGCCGGCACTCACCGTCACAGAAAGTTCCGGTGCAAACCTGCGGCATTCAATCTGCCAATTATAAAGCAAACTGGCGGGCGTCACAATCAGAACCGGCTGCTGCAAGTTGCCTTCTTCTTTTTCCGACAGCAGATAGGCAATTGTTTGAATGGTTTTCCCCAGTCCCATGTCATCAGCCAGAATACCGCCAAACTGATAGCTGCTCAACATTTTCAGCCATCTGACACCTGCCTCCTGATAGGAGCGCAGTGTGGCCTGCAACGTTTCCGGGAATCTCAGCGGAAACGCAGACGGGTTAGCCAAATCTTCAACCATTTGTTTGAATTCGCCGGAAAAATCAACCTCTTCCAGCTGACCAAACGCATCTTGCACCTGTATGCCGCGGTAACTCGGCACAGACAGATGATTGCCGCGAAAAGTCAAGTCCCGGCGCAGACGGCGCAAGACATCGCTGGTCTGTTGAAAAGTTTCTGAATCAAACGAAATGATTTGCCCGTTCTCCAGCTGGTGGAAATCTTGACGCTTCAGCAGACTTTTCAGCACCTGATTGACTTCCTTGTCATCAATCCCCGAAATGTCAAACCGGATATCCAGCCATGAGCCGTGTTCCGTGATGTTGACTTGCGGCTGATAGTCGTCGGCAGACAAATACAACTGCTCCAGCTGGTCGGTCAGGTGAACTTGTCCCAGTTTTTCAAATTCAGCAAGTTCGCTGGAAAAAAAGCGGTACAAATATTGGCCTTGCGGAAAAGGCTTCTGATAAGCCGTTTTGCCGAGACGGAAACCGAGCTGGTCCAACAGCTGTTCCGCACGCCCTTCCTGCAAGGTATTTCTGACAACAACCGGCGCGTCAGCAGCACGTTCAGTGGCAACAGCTGAATCAGTGGAAAACACAACATCTGCATAGGAAAAGTCCACTCTGACGCTTAACATGCCATCTTGCGACATCATATAAAAATCGGTCTTTATCGGTGCGTGAATCATATCATCTGCAACAATATCGCTGACTTCGACATGACCGATAGTTGCCAATGCCGGGATCACATACGAAAACAGCTCGCCCAGCTGGTCTTTCGTGTAAAAAACTTCTGGTTTCGGCAGACGTTTCATGAGATTCATCAACGTCTGGTAATGGACGTGCTGCTCATGAGTCAGTTCGTACAGATTGGACCTTGACAGCACCCAGCCGTATGTTTCCCAGTACATGTCGATGTGACTCATGTCGATAACCAGCAAGTAGCCGTCGCCGCTCCTTTTGACAGAAAACACCAGCGGCAGGCGCCCTGTTTGAAAGGTAATTTTATGCCGGCTGCCAAACGGCAATTTAAACAGCAGACGCTGTTCTGCTGTCAATGCCGTCAGCATGTGTTTCGCCTCGTCCTGACTCAGCATCAAATAGCGTGCGTTCGGCCTTCCCTGCTGCTGCACGCCGCCGGTCACCAGCATCTGGTTGGCTTTATGAATCGCAAGACAGGCATCCAGCAGTTCCTTGTCTTTTTTGTGAAAAGACGTGTCGCGTATTTGAAAATGATGATTATTATTTATTTGGAAGCCTTGCTGATTTTCGTAAGCTTTGAAAAATTCAGCCAGATTTTTCACGACATACGTGCGGCTGCCCGGCACATCCGACCCGACTTTAAGATGCAGGCAGATAACAGCTTTTTCCGGATAAAAAGACAGTGTCTCCACACTCTCCACAATCACATCCAGTTTTAAAGGCTCGCCCCGTTCAAGGACGCGCGTATTTTCTTTTTCCTGAAGTTTGACAAAGCCTTCCGTGAATACCTCGGCATCCGAAGGCGGCTGGAAGATTTTCCGCGGTGCGTCAGTCTCCGTAATGACCCGCGACATCCCCTTGTCTTTAATCGCCAGTTCCACCGCAACCGTGTGCTTGCAATACCCGTGGTCCAGCCAGTATGGGCATGTGCACACATCTTTCTCTTTGGTCGTTCCATCCAACTCCACATAATATATTTCTGAACCGATGACTTCCGCATACCATTTCAATCTGGTGTCGTCTTTCGTCAGTGAATGCACGCGGCCTTCCATCATGTACTTCCGGCCGCGGCTGATGATTCTATCGGGAATGGACCATTTCATATTTTTACCTCTATTCGTCTATCTCTTTCTGCTTCACTGTGCTTTGCCCGCTGGCACTCGACAGGACTTCCAGCTGCTGGGGTATCCGTTCTTTCAGCTCTTTGACGTGGGAAATGATACCGATCAGCCGTCCGTCGCCCTCAATCATCTCAAGCGATTCGATTGCCGTTTCCAGTGCATCTTCATCCAATGAGCCAAACCCTTCATCAATGAACAGCGCATCAATCTGCACCCCGCCGGCCTGACGCTGAATCACTTCTGCCAGCGCCAGGGAAAGTGACAAGGCTGCGATAAAGCTCTCGCCGCCCGACAATGTGTTGACACTGCGGACGCCGCCGACGTTGTCATCGTAGACATTGATTTCAAGCCCTGTCCGTTTTTTATATGACCCTTGCGCCTCGTTCAACTCAAAGGCATACCGGTTCCGCGTCAAGTGCTGAAGGCGCTCATTGGCAACATCCAGGACTTCTTCAAAATAAGTCTGCAGCACATACCGCTCGATGCTCATTTTGTTTGCCCCGTCGCCGTTCAGCACATCAGACAACTCTGTCAGCTCCGTCAGTTCAACCAACTCCTGCCGCACACTCGCTTGAACTTCTTTGATACGTGCAATGGTCTTGTCATTTCGTTTCATTGTTTCCTGCCGCACGATTTTTTCCGTTTCAACCGCAGATTTTTCCTGCATCAGCTCTGCCAATGCCGCCTTGTCTGCTGTCATTTCCGGTTTTTCCTGTCCTTGCAGTATAGCCGTGACATCTGTTAGTTTGTCGGCATTCAAGGCAACTGCGGACTGATAGGCGGCAACGACCGCCTCAATTTCCGGCATTCGGGACAATTCAGCTTGCAGTGACGGCACTTCTGCGGCGGCAATAGCTGCTTTGGCCAACTTGTCGGCAACTAGTGTTTGCTGGGTGTCCAGCTTTTTCCCAAGCACTGTCAAGCGCTCGGCAAAATACGACTGTGTGCTGGTCTGTTGTGCCCGCTGTTTGTCCAGTTCGTTCAACTCATCGCCCAGACCGTGGCGCTCTTTGTTCCATTCGGCAAGTGCCGTGTCTTCCCGTGCGATAAGGCCGGTCAGCTGTGCGGCGTCATGCCAGTCCGGCGGAAACTGACTAGTGCGTTCCGCAATGCCGGCTTCGATCCGCACCAGCTGCTGCTGCTGGCTGTTCAGCTTATCAGTCAGTACTGTTTTTTGCTCAGTGACTGTTTTCAGTTGTTCTTCTGTTTCATTGAGTGTTTGTCTGGACTCCTCCAGACGGGTAAGCGCCTCGCTGACCGCCTTGCTCTGGGCTTCTGCACCGGAAAGTTCCGCCTGTACCACAGTCAGCGCCGCATCCCAGTCGCCGCTGATGGCCTCTGCTGCAACTACTTCAGCAGACGGCATGTCCAGTAGCTCGGACCGAGTGTCGGCGGCTGTCTTTTGCTTGTCAGACAGTTGTTTATCAAGATGCTTGGCCGACTCCTGCCGGGCCGCGAGTTTTTCTCTGACAAGCTGGACCATCTCTTCCGCTTCTGTCATCAGTTGTTCCGCCCGGGCTATTTCCTCAGATGTCGATGCAACAGCGTGGTACGGTTCCGGATGCTCCGTTGCCCCACATACCGGACAAGGCGACCCCTCAATCAAATCCATGCTCAGGCGGGCTATCTGCATCGCTGCCCAGTCGCTTTTACACTGATTATAGTCCGCTTCAGCCTCTGCCAGCTCCGCAGTCAAACGGCTGATATCTGTTTTTATCCGGCCCGCAGAATCTGCCAGTGTCTTTTGTTCTAATGACAACTGGTGCAGGCGCCGAACTGTTTTCTCTGTCTGTTCCAGCTGCTGCTGCCTGATTTCCAGCGAATGTTTATCGGACCAAAGCTGTTGACTTTTTTGAAGCGCTTGGTTCAATTCCGTTCGCCTGTTCTCCAAAACGGTCTGCTGCTGCTGGACAGCTTGCAGTGCCTCGGTCTGCTGTTTCAGCTCCGTTTGCCATGTTTTCTGTTGGGCTTTCAGCTTGTCCGTTTCTTCAAACAACGGCAAGACCCGCCTCATCTCGGTCAATTCCCGCGTTTTTTCCGTCATTGCCTGTTCCCGGCCGTTCACCTCGGCCAATTGCTGACGCAGCTGCACCAATTTTGTTTCAGAAGCGGTCAAATGTGCGCTAATTGTTTGATGTTCGCGCTCCGTTTCCGCGTGCTCCGCAAGCAGCTCCTGCTCAAGCCGCAAATCAGTCTGCATCGCCTGTACGTCCTGCATTTTTTTCAGCTGCACTTTTTGGCTGGTGATGTCGTCAGCCTGAGCTGTCAACCGTGTCTGCTCCGCCAGCAGTTCATCACGGGCTGCAAACTGGCTGAGCAGCTGTTCTTTTTGGCGGATGACCGCTTCGAGCTGTTCCTGTTTGTCCGTTACCAGCTGACGGCGCGCATCCAACCGGGTTATGCTGTCGCGATACGACTGGTGCTGTTCCTCGGCCAAACGCAGCACATCATCCACCGCGGTGCTTTCCGGTTTTTTTTCAGCAAATTCCGGCTCCCATTCCAGCGTATCGATGTAGTGTACCACCTTTTGACGGTCCCCTTCAATTTTCTTCGACTGCTGTTTCTGCTGCTCTTTGATTTGTTCAGCTGCGCGGCGGTACATGTCTGTACCAAACAGCTTGCGCAGGACTTTTTCTTTCTCGCTGCTGTCCGCATTGAGGAACCTGCGGAATTCGCCTTGAGGCAGCATCACGATTTGGGCAAACTGTGCCGCATTCAAGTGCAGCAAATCTTCCAGCAACGGACCGATATCTTTTTGTTTCGTGTATTGCTGAATTTCTTGCTGCGCGTCATCAAACACAGTCAAACTGACTGACGCCGGCTGTTCCCTAGTCCCGCTGCCCCGCTTTTTGGCAACGGTCTGTTCCGGACTGCGCACAATTTCATATGTATAGCTGCCATGACGGAAGACAAAGCGGACACGCGTTTCTTCTCCCGTATCGGCAAACGTCGAGCGCATCTCTTTTCCCTGACGCAGACCGCCTGAGGTAATACCATACAAGGCAAAACACATCCCGTCAAAAATAGTCGTCTTGCCCGCCCCGGTCTTGCCGCTGATGAGAAAAAGCGAGTGCTCGTAAAACGCCTGAAAATCTATCACTGCATGTCGGTACGGACCGAAATTGACTAATTCAATCAATAAAGGCTGCATCTCATCCTACTCCTCTCGCTGTATCCCTTGTACAGTTTGTTTCAGCCAGCGTTTTTGCGCTGCCGACACCGGTTCGCCGGTCACTTCTTTAAAATAATCGCTCATGAGAGCAAGCGGACTCAAGCGGGTAATATCCTGCTGCGTGCGCAGTCGCCGGGCGCGTTCATTGCCGCGTGTTCTTTCCAGACCAATGATACGCGGATAAATGTCGCGCAAATGCTGCATGACATTGGGGATTACCGCTTTGTCGGTCAAGGACACTGCAATATAGTCATCACGATCGATATGCTGATAAAAAGCAGCGTCTGTCAGCTGGTCAAAGCTGCCCTCCAGCAGTACCACATCTCTTAACGGCGTAATTTCCCGAAATCTTGTCTCCAGCCCTGCTTCCGACAAAGTCACCAGCCAGACGCCCTTGGTCTGATTTCTTTCCGACAGGGAATACTTCAACAATGAGCCGCTGTATTTGACACTCGGATGATGCAGGGCCGTCCTGCTGTGGAGGTGTCCGAGTGCGACATAGTCAAACAGCGTCAACTTATCCACCGGTATGGCATTCAACCCGCCGACCTCGACTTTCGTTTCCGAATCGCTGCGTTCACTGCCGGCTGCAAAAAAATGACTGACGAGAACGTGCTGCATATCCGGCTCAAAAACGGCAGCCATGGCATCAACCAGCCGCGTCATTGCCTCGTCAACGGTACGAATTGTCTCATCTTGAAAATAATGGCGCACTTCAAACGGCTCAAAGTAGGGCAGCAGGAAAAATTGCGTGTCGCCGATGACAACTGGCGTCAGACTCTGTGCGATGTTCGTATGCAGATGCAAATCGGACAGCTTGTACCACGAACTGCCGGTCGCCAGCCGCGTGGCACTGTCATGGTTGCCGGAGATCATCAACACCGGAAACTGCTTTTCTCTGTTCATCCTCTTTAATATCTGATTAAACAACTGAACTGCTTCAACGGGCGGCACTGCACGGTCAAACACGTCGCCGGCGATCACAATCGCATCCACTTGTTCTTCCTCCGCCACATCCATCAATTTCTCCAGTGCATCGCGCTGTTCTTCCAGCAAGTAAAACCCGTTCAGCTTGCGCCCGATATGCCAGTCTGCAGTATGTAAAAATTTCATGTCAGCCCTCCTTAAAAAGACTCTTCCCACCATTATATCAAATTTTAAAACTGAATAGAAAGAAGGAGGCACAGTCTGCCGCAAAACAATGCAGCGTGACCGGCCGCCACTTTTTTAAATAACCTGCCCGCTCAAACGTCTCTGCCAAAATATCCTCCTTATATAGTATATTTAGCGAATCAAAGCGATTCCGGTTTTATTTTATGATATGTTTATCCTGAATATAATTAACACGTTTTAATAATATGTGTTTTATGAAAGAGGCGTTCATTCCGGTGATAATCAACAAAAAAACAACACTGGCTATCTTTACCGGCTGCCTGCTGTTTTTACCATTGGAAGCTTTTTTTATGGCCAGCCGGCCGGCCGAGGATACAGAACAGACGGTCGCCGCTAGCAAAATGACCACTGAAAAAATCATCAAAGACAGCGTCCAGCTGGATGTCCCGCTGTTGGACCAAATGTCCGAGCCGCCACTGTACAACGGCTGTGAAGTCACTAGTTTAGCCATGCTGCTGAACTACTGCGGTCTGCCGGTCACTAAAAACGAGTTGGCAGAAGCCATTCCCAAACAGCCGCTTTATGATACAGAGGGCTTATACGGCAATCCCCACGTGGGATTTGTCGGCGATATCACCGGTGTACAGCCGGGCTATTTCGTGTACGCCGAACCCGTATTCGAATTGGCACAAACTTATGAAACCGACCAGCTGGAATTTGTCAACCTGACTGGCGAAAATTTTTCCGAACTCGCCTATTACCTCAGCAGCGGCTCGCCGATCTGGGTCATCATCACAGTCACTTATCAGGTAACCAACGACATGACTCTCTGGGAAACAGCCGACGGTGACGTGGCAGTCTCGATGAACGAGCATTCAGCCGTCATAACCGGATATGATGACAGCTTTGTTTATTTAAACGACCCGTACGGTCAAGAGGTCAAAGCGGACAAAGATGATTTTATTGCCTCGTGGAAACAATTCGGCAGTCAGGCGATTGCGGTCAATCAAACAAACAAGTCGCAAGAAAAATAACCCGACCACGCCGGTCAGGTTATTTTTTCTTTTTCACTTCATATTTAAAATTCGGGTCAATCATCTTATCCAGCTCATCAAACGCGGCCTGCATCCGCCGTTCGACTTCATTGATACCGTCTTTATCCATCTTAGCAATGTCCGTGATGCTGATTGGTTTACCGTAGCGGACTGTGACACGTTTTTTCGTCCATAACGCTTTGAAAGACAGCGGCCCCTGATATACAGCCGGAACGATATCGACCTTGGCCATTTTACTGATCAGCGCAGCTCCGCCTTTTAATTCTTCCGAATGACGGCTCCCGCTTGGAAAAATCATGACGCTCAGGTCAGTATTTTTAAGTGCTTTGACAGGTGTCTTGATTGCACTGGGGCCCGGTTTTTCCCGGTCAACCGGAAAAGCATTGCATTTTCTTAAAATAAAAGACAGCACCGGGTTTTTAAACAACTCTTTTTTCGCCATAAAGGAAAACCGTTTCGGGTAAGCACCCAGCGCAAAGTACAGCGGTTCGTACCATGTCCGGTGCGGGCCGACCAAGACGTAATTGCGGTCTTGCGGCAAGTTTTCTTTGCCTTCATACCGGGCATTTGTATTGATGATAAACAACAGGAATCTAATCAGTCCTGCGATAAACGAATAAAACATATCACTCCACCTTCACCTTTTTCATCTTCCATTAGTATGCCTAAAATGTAAAAAACATGCAAGTATTTCTGACTTTTTATAAACGTGATATAATGAGACGGTATCTCAGATAATAAACGAAGGAAGTTAATCATGAAACACTTGTTGAAAACCGGCGAGCGCATCGACCAGCTTTATGCCAGCGATATCCAAATCATCCAGAGCAAAGATGTCTTTTCATTCTCTTTGGACGCTGTCCTGCTGGCGGATTTTGCGCGAGTGCCCAGGCGCGGACGTGTCGTTGATTTATGTGCAGGCAATGGCGCGGTCGGCCTTTTTGTGAGTAAAAAAACCGAAGCTGAAATCATCGGCATTGAACTGCAGGAAAAGCTGGCGGACATGGCTCAACGGAGCGTCCAATTGAATCATCTTGAACACCAAGTCGTCATGCACAATCTGGATGTAGCAGAGACGTTTTCGGTCGTGCCGCACGACTCGGCGGATATGGTCGTCTGCAATCCGCCTTATTTTAAACACTTGCCTGCAAACAAAACAAATCCGAATGACTATCTGGCTGTCGCCCGGCATGAAATCCACACGAATCTGGCAGACATTTTGACGATTTCAGCCGGTCTGCTGAAGATGAACGGCAAACTGGCAATGGTCCACCGTCCCGACAGGTTTCTCGACATCCTTGATGAAATGAGGCGTGTCAACGTGATGCCTAAGCGCTGCCGCTTTGTCTATCCTAAGAAGGACAGGGAGGCAAACATTCTGCTGATTGAAGGCATCAAGCACGGCAAACAAGACGGCTTTAAGGTGCTGCCGCCGTTAGTAGTTTATGATGAGGACAATCAGTACTTGCCGGAAGTGAGGAAGATGCTTTATGGCAGCTGAGACGTTTTACTTTTATGTTCTGCTTTGCAATGACGGGACTTTTTATGCCGGTTATACGACTGACCCGAAACGCCGGAAAGAAGAACACAATGCCGGCACCGGCGCCAAATACACCCGCGTGCCGTCAAGGCGACCGGTCACGATGATTCATCTGGAATCCTTTGCGACCAAAAGCGAAGCGATGAGTGCCGAGTACCGGTTCAAACAACTGTCGCGCAAACAAAAAGAAGCGTACCTAAAAAAAAACAAGGGAGTAAACACTCTCCCTTGTCAGCCTTTCACAACTCCCACTGTACGTAATCTTTTCAGCGGCCGCACCAAGTCTTGCTGATGCGCCATGACTTCATCAATATCTTTATACGCAAAGCGGCTCTCCTCGGCTACATCAGCCATGCCGCGTTTGGCGAGGCTGACGTCACGCTGCTTCAAATCCTTCAGCACGTCTTTGACCGGGAACAGGGCTTTGGCTTGTGTCCGCGAATGAATTCTGCCGGCACCGTGGGAAGACGAATGGAAACTTTCAGGATTCCCCAGTCCCATCACCAGATAGCTGGACGAACCCATCGCCCCCGGTATGATGCCGAGGTCGCCGGCGTCGGCTTTCGTCGCGCCTTTGCGGTGGACCCAAACTTTTTCCCCGTAGTGCTCTTCCAGTGCCGCATAATTGTGATGGCAAGTGATGCTGTCCGAATAGGTCACTGAGCGGTGCAGATACGTTTCAATCATTTGACTGAAAACAGCCATCACCTTTTCCAGCATGCGGGCACGGTTTTCAGCTGCGTAATCAAGCGCCAGAGTCATCCAACGGATATAGGTCTTGCCTTCGGATGACTCGACCGGCAGAAACGACAGCTGGGAATTTTCCGGCAGCCGGCTGTACCAGAGAGTGTTCAAATCGGCAGCGAGCCGGTTGAAGTGCTGGCAAATCCGGGCACCGAGATGACGGCTTCCGGAGTGCAGCATGATGCCGATGTTGCCGTCATCATCTGCCTGAAATTCGATAAAGTGATTGCCGCCCCCCAATGTGCCTACTTGATAATAGGCATTGTCCAGTATCTTGTCAGCATCCGGCAGACTGGTCACATCAATGTCATAGTCCGCCAGCCGGTCAAGCACAGCCGAGTGCTGTTTGCGCCGATACTTGCTGGTCCCCACCGGAATTTCTTCCAGAACGCGGGCCACTGTTTCATCCAAAAAATAGCCGTTGCCTGCTTTTAATAATTTGATGTCGTCATACGGAATGTCTGTTTGAATGTAGCTCATGCCGCAGCCGATATCCATGCCGACCGCGTAGGGCACAATTACATCTCGGGCAGCGAGAACACCGCCGATGGGCATGCCGGCCCCGATATGTGTGTCCGGCATCAACACAAACCAGCGATACACAAACGGCAGGCTGGCCACTTGCTGCGCTTGCGCCAAGCAGCCTTCATCAAGCTGCGACAAATCATTCAGCCAGATTTTGATCGGCACACCGCCTTGCTGCTTGTTGTCATAAGTAAACATCTTTTTCCTCCATATAAGTTGTTACTTTCATTATAACAAACAACACAATCTATCAGCTAATTTAAACCAGCAAGGTATACAGCGACTGATTCTGGCTCAAGTCAATATAGTTGGCATCAAACTCGGCCAAACGTTCCAGCAAAGACGGATAGTCCGCTTTGTCTGCCAGCAAGATGCCGATGACGACCGGTCCGCTGCCGCGGTTGACTTTTTTCGTGTATTCAAATTTGGTGATATCGTCGCGCGGTCCAAGAATGTTGGTGACAAATTCTTTCAGAGCGCCGGCCCGCTGCGGAAAGTTCACGACAAAATAATGTTTCAGCCCTTCAAACATCAGCGAACGTTCTTCGATTTCCTGCATCCGGTTGATGTCGTTGTTGCCGCCGCTGATGACACAGACAACTGTTTTGCCTTTGATGGCCTCTTTGTACTGTTCCAGTGCGGCGACGCTCAACGCTCCGGCCGGCTCGACGACAATCGCCTGTTTAGTATACAACTCCAGTATCACCGAGCACACTTGACCCTCATCTACCTGAACCAGTTCATCCACATGGGCTTTCACGTGAGCGAGGTTCAAGTCGCCGACTTCTTTTACAGCCGCCCCGTCAACAAATTTATCGACCTTGGCCAGCGGCGTCACGCAATCGTTGTCGAGCGACAACTTCATGGAAGCGGCGCCCGCCGGTTCCACCCCGACGATCAGCGTGTCGGGGCTTTCCTCTTTGGCGTAAGCCGCAATCCCGCTGATCAGCCCGCCGCCGCCGATTGCTGAAAATAAATAATCGGCTGAGCGGGCACTTTTATTCAGTTCATCAAACACTTCCACGGCCAGCGACCCTTGACCGGCAATGATATCCGCGTGGTTGAACGGCGCAATGAACGCCATGTTATTTTCGTCCGCATATTGTTTTGCCGCATCGGCTGACTCGTCAAAGGTGTCGCCCACGAGCTTGATAGTCACAGCTTCTCCGCCGAAGAAAGAGACTTGCGATACTTTCTGGTTAGGCGTCGTCGTCGGCATAAAAATCGTGGCCGGCACGTTCATTTCATTGCACGTATACGCGACTCCCTGGGCATGATTCCCTGCGCTGGCACAGACCACACCGTTTTTCAACTGCTCTTCCGACAGCTGTTTGATGGCATAATAAGCACCGCGGATTTTAAATGAGCGTACTTTTTGCAAATCTTCCCGTTTCAAGTAAACATGGCAGCCGTATTTTTGTGACAGATAGCCGTCATACTGCAAGGGAGTCTGCGTCACGACCTGCTTCAATGCAGCATAGGCGGCCAGCACATCCTTCTTTTTAACTAATTCCACCATACATTCACGCCCTTATCTGACTTTTCTATGCGTCTTCTTTGACAAATGGCATCATTGCACGCAGCTCCGCACCGACTTTTTCAATTTGATGGCCTTGCTGTTCCGCACGCATCTGATGGAATTTCTTGAAGCCGTTGGCGTTATCGGCTATAAAGTCTTTGGCAAATGCGCCGCTTTGAATATCGGCCAGCACTTCTTTCATGTGCTGCTTGGTTTCAGCCGTCACGATGCGCGGACCAGACACATAGTCACCATACTCAGCCGTGTTGGAGATGGAGTAGCGCATTTTTTCCATGCCGCCTTCATACATCAAGTCAACAATCAGCTTCAGCTCATGCAGCACTTCAAAATAAGCGATTTCCGGCTGATACCCTGCCTCGACCAAGGTTTCAAAACCTGCTTGCACCAAGTGTGTCGTCCCTCCGCAAAGAACGGCCTGCTCGCCGAACAAATCTGTTTCCGTTTCTTCTTTAAAGGTCGTCTCCAGTACTCCCACACGCGTTGCCCCGATGCCCTTTGCGTAGGACAAGGCCAACTCTCTGGCTTTCCCGGTCGCGTCCTGATGCACGGCGAACAATGCCGGCACCGCAAAGCCTTCGACAAATGTACGGCGAACCAGATGTCCCGGTCCCTTCGGTGCCACGAGGAACACATCCACATCTGCCGGCGGTGTAATCACATCAAAATGAATATTGAAACCATGAGCAAAAACCAGCGCGTTGCCGGCAACTAAATGCGGTGCGATTTCTTCTGAATACAGTTTTCCTTGAATTTCGTCCGGGGCGAGAATCATGACGATGTCTGCTTTTTTCGCAGCTTCCGCCACAGAATACACATCAAACCCGTCGTTGCGAGCAGCTTCAGCCGACTTGCCTTCCCGAACGCCGATGATAACCTGATTGCCGTTGTCCCGCAAGTTTTGCGAATGTGCATGTCCTTGAGAGCCGTAGCCCACGACAGCGATTGTCTTTCCTGCTAATTCATTTGTTGTCACTGCTTCTTCATAATATACGTTTGCCATAATTTTTTCCCTCCATTTAATTGGTTGCTTGCAAATTTATAATAACCACACTCAGTCTGTGCCTCAGCGGCTGCCGCGGACCAAACCAGTAACACCTGTCCGGGCAATTTCCTGAATGCCGTATGGTTTGATGACATCCACGAACGCATCAATCTTTTCGCTGGTGCCTGTCACCTGAATCACGACTGAGCGGATACCCACATCAATCACATTGGCCCGAAACGGCTCAATGACTGAAAAAATCTCCTGCCGCGAAGCTGCCGGCGCATTTACCCGTATCAGCGCCAACTCCCGCTCCAAATGTGAATCTTGCGTGATGTCAACCACCTTGATGACATCAATCTGCTTGTTCAGCTGTTTCAAAATCTGTTCCGCTTCATAATCCGAATCCACGAGGACAACGATGGTAATCCGGGAAATACCGGGGGTTTCCGTTATCCCGACGGAAATACTTTCAATATTGAACTGGCGGCGTGTCAGCACACCGCTGACACGGTTCAGGACACCTGAGCTGTTGTTGACTTTTGCTGAAATAATCCGTCTCATGCTAATCCACCCCCAACATCTGGTAATTCGGCTTGCCGGGCGGAACCATCGGCAGCACATGGTCTGTCGGCGACACTTCCACCTCAATCAGCACCGGACCCTGATGAGCAAACGCTTCTGCCAACTCGTCAGCCAGTGTCTCCGGATTAGTCAGACGGACGCCTTTAATCCGGTAGGCTTCTGCCATCTTGACAAAATCCGGCTGGTCCTCAAAGACCGATTCCGAACGGCGTTCATCAAAGAAACTCTCCTGCCACTGTCTGACCATGCCGAGCGAGCGGTTATTCAGCAGGACGATTTTCAAATCGATGCCGTACACATTGAGAATCGCCAGCTCCTGATTCGTCATCTGGAAACCGCCGTCGCCAACAAAGACGACGACTTCTTTGTCAGGTCTTCCCAGCTTGGCGCCGATACCAGCCGGTATTCCGTAACCCATCGTTCCCAGTCCGCCGCTTGTAATCAGCTGGTTTTGGTACTTGAACGGATAAAACTGCGCCGTCCACATCTGATGCTGGCCCACGTCTGTAGCAACAATCGCTTCCCCGTCCGTCATTTTGCCGACCAGCTCGATGACTTGCTGGGCTTTGATTTCCGGCGACTGTTCCTTGCTGTACGTGAACGGGTGCCGCTGTTTTCTCTGTGTGTTCAGCTTCAGCCACTGCTCATGCGGCTCTTTTTGAATATCGACAGCCAGCATTTTGCGCAAGGCACGTCCGGCATCGCCGACAATCGGGATTTCCGTCTCGACGATTTTCCCGATTTCCGCCGGGTCGATGTCGATATGGGCGATGACTGCATTGGTCGCAAACTCTGACGGCGAACATGCCAGCCGGTCATCGAAACGCGAGCCGACATTTATCAGCAGGTCGCATTCCGTCAACGCCATATTTGCCGCAAACGAGCCGTGCATGCCGCCCATTCCCAAAAACAGAGGATGCTCGTTGGCAATGCTTCCCAAGCCGAGCAAAGTCGTCAGCACCGGAATCTGATATTTTTCTGCAAAAGCCGCCAGCTGTTCCCCCGCCTGTGCGTGAAGAACGCCTGCCCCTGCCAGCAGCACCGGTTTTTCTGATTGTGCCAGCTGTTTCATCAGCTTGCTGATTTGATTGTCGTGCGGTTCATAATTGGGCTGATAGCTCGGCAGATGAACTGTCGACGACTTGACTTTATCGGCTGTCATAATAGTGATATCTTTCGGAAGGTCTATCACGACCGGCCCTTTGCGCCCGGTATTGGCGATATGAAACGCCTCTTTGATGACCTTCGGCAAATCATTGACACAACGCACCTGATAGTTGTACTTTGTAATCGGCATCGTCAATCCGACGACATCGGCCTCCTGAAACGCATCTTTGCCTATGCCCGGTGCTGCCACTTGACCGGTAAAGACAATCAGCGGCACTGAGTCGCTCATGGCATCCGCTATGCCGGTAATCGCATTCGTGGCACCCGGACCGCTCGTCACGAGAACGACTCCGGGTTTGCCGGTCGCTTTGGCGTATCCTTCCGCCGCATGCACTGCCCCTTGCTCATGGCGCGTCAGAATATGAGGGATACACTTGTCATACAACGCATCATAGAGAGGCAGGACTGCGCCGCCCGGATAACCGAAAATCATCTCCACTCCTTGCTGCTTCAAGGCATCGATGATGAGTCTGGTGCCTTGAGATTCTTCAATTGAGTTTGTCATGTTTTTCACCTCATTTTCATTCATCAAGCAGCTCTTCGGGAATCCGCATAATTCCTCCGGTATGAGCTGATGTCACCAGCGCCGTGTAACGTGCCAGATAACCAGTCTTAACTTTTGCCTTGAAAGCCGGCAGTTCCTTGCGGCGTGCAGCCAGCTCTTCATCACTCACCAACACATTCAATGTCCGTTTTTCCAAATCAATCACGATGTCATCGCCATCCTGAATCAAGGCGATAGGACCGCCCGCCGCCGCTTCCGGCGACATGTGCCCGACGGCGATACCCCGCGTCGCGCCGGAGAACCGTCCGTCTGTAATCAGCGCCACGTCCTTGCCTAATCCTCTGCCGACAATACTGGACGTTGGTGCCAGCATCTCCGGCATGCCCGGGCCGCCTTTTGGCCCTTCATACCTGATGACAACGACATGACCTTTGCCGACAGTGTGATCATCAATAGCCGCCACTGCTTCATCATGTGAATCAAAACAAATCGCCTGACCTTTAAAAACAGTAATCGACGGGTCCACGCCGCCTACTTTGATGACAGCTCCCTTCGGTGCAATGTTGCCGTAAAGAATCGACAAGCCGCCCACCGGGCTATACGGTGTTTCTTTCGGATGAATGACCTCCGGGTTGAGAATACGGGCATCCGCCACGTTTTCCCGCAATGTTTTGCCTGTGACGGTAATCCTGTCCGGATGAATCGCATCACCCAAATCCACCAGTTCTTTAATAATGGCTGACACACCGCCGGCTTCATGCACATCATGCATCGAGTAAGCCGAAGATGGCGCGATTTTTGACAAGTACGGCACGCGCTTGGCTATCTCATTCACTTCATCCAAGTCATAGTCAATGCCAGCTTCGTTAGCGATAGCCAACGTATGCAGAACTGTATTGGTCGAACCGCCCATCGCCATATCCAGTGCAAAGGCATCGTCAATCGCTTCTTTTGTGACGATATCCCGCGGCTTGATGTCCTTTTCAACCAAGTCCATCAGGTGGAAGGCCGCTTTTCTGACCAGCTCCCGCCGCTCGTCGGATACCGCCAGTGCCGTGCCGTTGCCCGGCAGAGCCAGCCCGAGCATTTCCATCAAACAGTTCATGGAGTTGGCGGTGAACATGCCGGCACAGGACCCACACGTCGGACAGGCATTCTGTTCCATGAACAGAAAATCTTCTTTGCTCATGCTGCCTTCTTTAAACGCACCCACCGCTTCGAACATGGATGACAGAGTTGTCGCGCGTCCTTTCGGGTCGAGCCCGGCTTTCATCGGACCGCCTGAACAAAAGACGCTCGGGACATTGGTCCGCACTGAGGCCATAATCATCCCCGGGGTGATTTTGTCACAGTTGGGAATGTAAAATACCCCGTCAAACCAATGAGCATTAATGACCGTTTCCGCTGCATCGGCAATGATTTCCCGACTTGGCAGAGAGTAACGCATCCCGATGTGTCCCATGGCGATACCATCATCGACACCGATTGTGTTAAACTCGAAAGGAATCCCGCCGGCTTCCCTGATGGCTTCTTTGGCGATGTCTGCCAGCTCCCTCAGGTGAACGTGTCCCGGAACAATGTCGATATAGGAATTACAGATGGCAATAAACGGCTTGTTCATGTCTTTGGCATTTTTCACCTGACCGGTCGCATACAGCAAACTTCTTGCCGGAGCAGCATCAATGCCTTTTTTAATTTTGTCGCTTCTCATATCTACGCCTCTTTTCTGGTTCATGAATGAAAAAAGCATTCCACTTTGATTCGCTCAAAATGGAATGCTTTATAACAAGAATCCCATTATCTTACGACAAACAGGACTCAAATATATGTACCAAAACCTTACATATACTCTAAGCCCTTGAATGCAATAAAATAATGACGACTAATTGATTCTTGTGAGTGTTCATGATGGATGACCAACCTTTTTTTAGAATTTGATGAATTTTATTAAAATACTATGTGAATTAGTGTTGCTAACTACTATAAACGTTTATTTTGACATTGTCAACACATTTTTTAAATTTTCTGAATATTCGCTTAATTCTTCAGCATAAACACGAACCCGCGGAGTGTCATTTGCTTAGACATTCCGCGGGTTTGGTTTATATTATTTACTCTCTATACTCCCGGGTCAAAAAAATTCCCCAATATCGTCACGTTGTCAGCAATGCTGACAAACGCATGGCGGTCGGATTCTTTGATGGCTGTGCGCAGCACCGGAATCTGGTCTCTGGTCAGCACAGTAATCAGCACGGTCTGCTGCTCGTGCGTATAGGCTCCCTCCGCCTGATTCAGTATCGTGATGCCGCGGCGCAGCCGGTTTTGTATTTCTGTAATGACTTGCTGCGGTCTAGTGGTAATAATCATCACTTGCACTTTTTTCTGTTTGGTGTACACTGCATCCACGACTTTGCCGCTGACAAAAATCGACAAGGCGCTGTAAAAAGCGTATGGCCAGCCAAATAGAAAACCGGCAATCAATACGATACAGCCGTTAAAAATAATGTTGATGGACCCGACATTTTTGCCGGTCGCTTTCCGTACAGTCAGACTGATGATGTCAAGTCCGCCGGTGGAAATCCCGTTTTTCAGCGAAAAGCCGATGCCGAACCCGCTGATGCCGCCGCCGAAGATGGCGCAGATAATCGGATCGGTCGTCAAGACCGTCTCCGGCAAAATCTGAATAAAAAATGACGACAATAACACAGACAACGAGGTGAAGACCGCAAATTTGTGGCTGATTTTTTGCCAGGCCAGCCAAATCAACGGTACGTTGATCAACAGCAGGATGACTGAAATCGGCGCGGAAATCTGAAACTTGTTTTCCAAGACAGTGACGATGATTTGCGCAAAACCTGTGACACCACTTGCATAAATGTTGCCCGGCTGCCAAAACAAATTCAACGCCACTGAAGCCAAGACCGCATAAATAATCGCAACAGACAGTTTAGTCGTATCATTCTTGTCGGTAAATTTCCGCTTGAAGTCGCTATACATTTTTTTCTCCCCAGTTGAGTATCGGATAGGTTATTCTTCTGTTGCTGTCACGTCGATGTTCAGTTCAAATAACTGCAAAGGCGAAACAGGGCTCGGTGCAGAAACCATCAAATCCATCGCTTTGCCGTTTTTCGGGAACGCAATGACTTCACGGATGTTGTCCTTGCCGGCAAGCAGCATGACCAGACGGTCCAACCCCAGGGCAATGCCTCCGTGAGGCGGGAAACCGTACTCCATCGCATCCAGCAGAAAACCAAATTGCTCCTGAGCCGACTCCCGTGTAAAGCCGAGAACTTCAAACATCTGCTCTTGAATCTCGCGTTTGTAGATTCTGAGAGAACCGCCGCCCAGCTCATAGCCGTTCAACACGACGTCGTATGCTTCCGCATAGACTTTTTCCGGCGCTGAAGTCAGCAGGCCTAGGTCGGATTCTTTCGGCAGTGTGAAAGGATGGTGTGCAGCAACATAACGTTTTTCATCTTCATCATACTCCAATAACGGCCAGTCAACAACCCATAGGAAATTAAGTTTTTTCTCATCAATTAAATCCAGTTCTTTGCCGAGACGGGTACGCAATGCGCCAAGTGATGCTGCAACCACTGCTTTGCTGTCAGCACAGAACATCAGCAAGTCGCCAACTTCCGCCTGAGTCGCTTTAATCAGCGCATCAGCAACAGGTGCCAGGAACTTCGCAATCGGACCTTTCAGGCCGTCTTCTTCGACTTTCAGCCAAGCCAGACCTTTGGCACCGAACTGGCTCAGGTAAGATGCCAGATGGTCCATGTCCTTGCGGGAATAGCGGCTGGCTGCTCCCTTGGCATTTAGTGCTTTGACTGCACCGCCGGCCGACAGAGCGGACTGGAAGACTTTGAAGTCGACATCTTTCACGATGTCCGCAATGTCAATCAGCTCCATGTCAAAACGCGTATCCGGCTTGTCGCTGCCGTAGCGGGCCATTGCTTCATCATAGCTGATTCGTGGAAACGGCAGCGGAATATCAATATCCAAGGCGTCTTTGACTACTTTTGCCAGCATCCCTTCCGTGATTTCCTGAATATCCTCAGGCTCAAGAAATGTCGTTTCAATATCAATTTGGGTAAACTCCGGCTGACGGTCGCCGCGCAAGTCCTCATCCCGGAAACAACGGACGATTTGATAGTAGCGGTCAAGTCCGGCACTCATCAGCAGCTGTTTATTTGTTTGCGGCGATTGCGGCAGCGCATAGAAACTGCCGGGATGCACCCGCGACGGTACCAGATAATCTCTGGCGCCTTCCGGTGTGGATTTTGCCAAATAAGGCGTCTCCACATCTATGAAATCACTCGCGTCCAGATAGTCGCGGACACTCTTAGTCACCTTATGGCGCAGTTTCATTGCCTGCAGCATGCTCGGGCGGCGCAAATCAAGGTAGCGGTATTTCAGCCGCAAATCGTCATTCACCTGCTGTTCGTCTTCAATCATGAACGGCGGTGTCTTCGCCTGATTGTAAATCACTATGTCTTCCGCCATGATTTCATAGCGGCCGGTAGCCATCTTAGGATTAATTGCCTCCGGTTCGCGCTCAATAACTTGTCCGACGATACCGATGACGTATTCGCTGCGGCATGTGTCGGCTACCTCCCATGCCGCTTTAGAAACAGCCGGATTGAAGACGACTTGCACAATCCCTTCGCGGTCTCTCAAATCGATAAAAATAACCCCGCCCAGGTCTCTTCTTTTTTGTACCCAACCTTTCAGCGTGACGATTTCCCCAAGATTTTTTGCTGAAATATCACCGCAGTACCCTGTCCTTTTTTTCATTGTACTTCCTACTTTCCTTCGTTTTTAATGAGTTAATTGATTCAATAAGGCGGAGATGTCGTTATAGACATCCTTTAACGGCACACTTTGTTCGTTGCCGCTCGCCATTTGTTTGATATTGACCCGGCCTTCAGACAACTCTGTTTCTCCCAATGTCAGGACATACTCGGCCTGAAGTCTGTTCGCCATTTTAAATTGGGCTTTTGGTTTGCGGTGCAAGTAATCACGCTCCGCCGAAAAGCCGGCCGCTCGCAATGCTTCCACCAGCTTCAGTGTTTCAGCGGATGTCGCCTCGCCTATCCCGACAACATACATGTCAAGACGATTGGCATGCGGCAGTTCAACACCTTCCGCCTTCATCGTAATCAGTGCCCGCTCCATTCCCAGCGCAAATCCAAAACCGGGAGTCGCCGGGCCGCCCAGCTCTTCGACTAAATGGTCATACCGTCCGCCCGCGCAAATCGTGGTCAGCGTGCCGCCGAAGCCCGGAGCATCACTCATGATTTCAAAAATCGTGTCGTTATAGTAGTCCAGTCCTCTAACCATCCGGTGATCGATTTCATAGTCGATACCCAGATACTGCAAAAGTGACTGCACCTCTTGAAAATGCGCAGCAGCTTCTTCTCCCAGATAGTCCAAAATCGACGGCGCTTCTGCAACGATTTGCTGGTCTTGGGATTCTTTGCTGTCCAGCACACGCAGCGGGTTTTTCTCAAAGCGCGTCTGGGAATAGGCGCTCAAATCATCATAACGCGGTGTCAAATAATCAAGCAGCGCCTGACGATATGCGGCGCGGTCTTCTTTGCTGCCGAGCGAATTGATAACGAGCCGGATATGCGTCACCCCAAGGGCACGGAAGAACGCCATCGCCATCGCCATCCCTTCGACATCTGTCGCCGGATTGCGGCTGCCGAAACATTCCACACCGATTTGATGAAACTGCCGCATCCGTCCCGATTGCGGACGTTCATAGCGGAACATCGGTCCCATGTAAAATGTTTTGAACGGTTTGCCGTGTTCGGGACCGAATAGTTTATTTTCGATAAACGCTCTGCCGACCGGCGCTGTCCCCTCTGGCCGCAGCGTGATATGGCGGTCCCCTTTATCATAAAAATCATACATTTCTTTGGATACGATATCTGTGGTGTCACCTACACTTCTGGAAATCACTTCATAATGTTCAAAAATCGGCGTCCGGATTTCCCTCACCTGATAGCGCTCGAACAATTCACGCGCCGTTTTTTCCAAAAGCTGCCATTCTCCCACTTGTTCAGGCAAAATATCCGCTGTGCCTTTCGGTCTTTGAAATCTCATCTCATTGCCTCCCCCATTTAAAATAAAAAAAGCCCCTGTATCTTCATACAAGGACGAATGTTTCAACACACGTGGTACCACCTACATTTGAAAGAAACCTGTTCTTTTTCTTTCCACTTCACCGATTAACGCTCGTCACGGAACGGCTTTTTACCGCTCATCTCCAGAGTGTCTTTCCTCATTGTGGTTCCAAACTGCTTTCAGCCGCGGCAGTTCTCTCTGATTATATAGAAACCGGCAAAAAGTACTCGCTCTTTCATTGATATTAATACTTAAATTACTAAATAATCCGCTAAAAGTCAAGCGGGAAATGCAACTGTTTTTCCTACTTCAGCATATTCACCTTTCTCTATTCCGTTTTTTTTTGCTATAATAGAAAAATAACTATGTATATGGAGATTCAACGGTGAAAGAAAAAAGACAGACAAACAGAACATTTAGGCTGCTGCTGCTCACGCTCGGACTGATTGCCTCAGTCATAGCCATTTTTTATGTGATGAGCGACGACGATGTCCTCACCATCAAACCGCTGGCATTGAACGTGCGGACAAAGCCCGGCACCGAACATCCGGTCATCGCACAGGTCCATCGAAACACGAATGTCATCGTCCTTGACGAAAAAAACGGCTGGTACCATATTGAACTGGCAGACAAAACTAGCGGATGGGTCGCCGGCTGGCTGGCAAAAGACGGCCTGTCGGGCCCTGTGACAGAATTGCCGGCTGTAATCACTGAGGACGAGGTATTGCTCCGCGAAAACCCGGCAGACAAAGGCAAAAAACTAACCACATTGAAAAAAAACGACACGGTGACTGTGGTGCTGGAAAAGAACGGCTGGGCACGCATCATTGCTGACAATGTGTTCGGCTGGGTGCCGTCGCACACACTGACGCCGTCAGAAAAAGGCATCCCGACGCCCGAAAAACAAACACCTCTCTACGTTAATACAGCGGAACTGGTGGTGCGCACCAATCCCGACTTGGAGAGCAGAGGATTTCTCACTTTAAAATACGGCGAACAGGTCGCCTTTGCCAAAAAGACAAAAGACTGGTTCGAAGTCACGGTGGCTGACGGCCGCAGCGGCTATGTCCGGCCTTGGGCGGTCAGCCAATCCAAACTGACAGAAGACAGTTATTACGGTATCGTGCCGATGGCGGAGTATACTGTCGTACTGGATGCCGGACACGGCGGAAACGACCCGGGCTCTGAAACGAACAACGGGACCGTCGTTGAAAAAGAGGTGACTCTGAGCACAGCACAAGCCGTGCAGGCAGAGCTTGTGTCATACGGTTTCAATGTCATCATGACACGTGATACCGACACCTACATTGACCTTGCCGACATAGCAGCTGTCAGCAATCAGGCGAATGCCGACGCCTTTATCAGTTTCCATTTTGATTCCTATGATGTGCCGAATGCAGTGTCGGGCACGACGACCTACTATTATCACGACCGGGACATCGACTTGGCGCACACCATCAACAAATTTATCAAAAGTACCCTGCCGCTTGAAAACCGGGGAACTGAGTATGCTGATTACCAAGTACTGCGGGACAACCGGCGGCCGGCTGTCTTGCTGGAGCTGGGCTATATGAACAGCGACTACGATGCCAGTATCATCGTCAAAGACAGCTATCAGGAAAAAGTGGCCAAAGCGGTCCGCAAAGGGCTGATTCACTATTTCAACGGCGGCTGACAATGACCGGCGCACCTGTATCTGACAAATAAAACACCTTGGAAGCAACCGCTGATTGCGCCCAAGGTGTTTTTATTTGTGTGTATCTTATCAGCTGTTATACAAATCGCGGTTGAAACGCCCCTCGCTTTTGTCAACGATGATGGCCGAGACCATATTCCCTGTTACGTTCAACATGGTCCGTCCCATATCGACAATCGGATCGACGCCGAAAATCGCACCGATACTGGAGACAGCTGCGCCGTAACCCAGACCATTCAGTGTGACAGTCGCCGCAACAGTCGCTGTCCCCGGTACGCCGGCAATCCCGATGGAGCCGATTGTCACGACCAGTACGACCAGCACATAAAAAGCAATGTTCATTTCCGTGCCGACGGCTGATGCAATCAGCACGCCGAGCATGGCGGGAAAGACGCCCGCACAGCCGTTCATCCCCACAGATGTCCCGAGAGTTGCGACAAATTTGCCGGTTTCATTGGAGACACCCAGTTTTTCTTCCAACGTTTCCATTGTGTACGGCAATGTCCCGACACTGGAACGGGAAGAAAAGGCAAAAATCATCGTAGTGTAAGCTTTCTTGTAGAACGTCAGCGGATTGACACCAATCGCCAGCAAGATAAAGCAATAAACAACCAGCATAATCACCACGCCGGTATACAGCGCCGCGATAAATCCGAGCATGCCGACAATCGCTTGAATCCCATTGGCGATAATTGTGTTGGCAATCAGCGCAACGACCCCGTAAGGCATTAGCTTGATGATATTCGTCAACACAGAATTGACAGTCACGCGCAATGAATCAAACAAGGCAACGACCGGCGCGACCTGTTCCGGTTTTTTCACCTTCAAAAAGCGGATGGCCGAAGCGAAGAGACCGGCAATGATGACGACCGAGACGATACTGCCATTGTCGCCCATGACAGCAAAAATATTGTTCGGAATCAAATTGACAAAAAATTCAGGAAAACTCTGGGCGGACAGCTCACTCATCCGTCCGACCTTTTCCGGAGTCAAATCCCCGGCAAAATCAGCACCGTTTAAACGATAGAGTTTGACAACCAGAATACCGACCAGCGCCGAGATGGCAGTTGTCCCCAAAAGCGTTGCGAAAGTCTTACCGGTCAGGCTTTTAATCGTTTTAGCTTCCGCCTGTGTCACGACTTGAATGATGGACAGAAAGACTACCGGGACAGCAAGCAGCTGGACCAGTTTTAAAAATCCGCTGCCGAGAAGCGAGTACCATGTGGCAATCTCCATACGGGCAAAGTCATTGTAAAGCGGCGTGCCGCTGCCGGCAAGGTCAATGCCGACACCAATAATCAGGCCGATGACCAGACCGATGACCATGCGTTTTGAGAAACTGACCTTTTGTGCTTTCAAGCGTTTCAAAATCCATAAACCAATCAATAATAAAATAAGTCCGACAAGCGTCAGCCAGTTGCTGGCTTTCAAAAACTGTGTAAAAAACGGTTGTTCTATCATCACGTTAATCTCCTTTTATTTTGAGGCGTTCCCAGCGACATTCAGTGCTTCCCACACTGAGGCAAATGGCGGAGCGTAAGCAAAATCCACAAATCCCAACTCACTGGTCGTCATCCCTGTATGAATTGCCGCAGTCAGTCCGGTCATACGGAGGACTGCTTCATTTTTTCCAAAAATTTGTGCACCGTACAGCACTTGTGTTTCAGCATCATAAATCATTTTAATGGTCAACGGTTCCTGCTCCGAATAATAGTTGGAATGATTCGTCGTAGTCACAACCGACGTCTTGACTGCCAGCCCCAGCTTTGCTGCCTGCCGTTCATTCAGGCCGGTGCTGCCGGCTTCATAATGTCCGGCTTTGATGGCACTGCTGCCCAGCGTGCCGGAAAATGCTGTCATCTGCTCAACCGAGCTGCACCCGACATTGCTTCCCACGATTCTCCCCAACTTGTTTGCACCCGTTGCCAGCGGCAAGTAGACATCGCCGGCCAGCCGGTGCGGCACCGTGGCACAATCACCGCACGCAAAGACATCCTTGACGGAAGTCCGCCCGTACGCATCCACCACAATTGCGCCGTTGGGCAATTTTTCCAAACTATCCCCTAAAAATGCCGTGTTCGGCTGAAACCCGATTGTCATGATGACACAATCGACCGCCAGCTCCTGCTTCGTCGTTACTGCTTTGACCACCTGACCGTCCTCTGCAATTAAATCCGTCAACAGTTCATTGGTGTACAGCTGCACGCCGGCTTCCGTCAGGGCATCACACATTTTCTCTGTGATTTCTGCATCGAAGACTTGCGACAGAATGGCATCCTGCCCTTCCAAAAGCGTCACCTGCACATTCCGCTTGATCAGCTGGTCGGCCACCTCGACACCGATAAAGCCGCCACCGACAATCAAAACGTGCTGATAGTCCGGCAGGTGTGCCAGCAGACGGTTGGCATCCCGCTCTTTCGTGAAGGTGTAGACATTTTGGCTGTCCACCCCCGGCATTGCCGGCACGATCGGCAGAGCACCCGAGGCAATCACCAGCTTGTCATACGCTTTCGTGCTGGTTTTGCCGGTTGCGTGGTCAATCATGCTGACTATTTTTGCATCAACATCCACCGATGTGACCTCATGCCCCAAAAACAATTGGATGCCTGACTGCCGCACCTCAGCCGGACTGCGGGCATACAACTCATTCGGGTCCGAAAATTCTCCCCCGATATAATAAGGCAAACCGCATGCACCGAAAGACACATAATCTTCTTTTTCAATGACAGAGATCGTCGCATGTGTAAATGTGCGGGCCGCTTTTGCCGCGGCACTCATCCCAGCTGCCACACCGCCAATCACTACAATTTCCATGTCATCCCTCTCCTTCATATTCAATTACAGTTCACCTAAAAACTAACATGTTAAAAAAACAAAGTCAACGCTGAGAGCTTTCTCATCTTTATTGACACTGCTTTTTTTCGATGATATCGTGAAAGCGAATACATTCAAAGAGAGGAAGTTCGCTTATGCATATCAATACACGCCTGCTCCATAATTACCCGGTGATTGACGAAGCGACAGGCGCTGCTTCGATAGCCATCCATCAAACCAGCACATTTCATCAGGCAGACATCGCACAACAGCAAGACTACACATATACCCGTTTCGGCAATCCCACTGTCTCCTGTCTGGAGGAGTGTATCGCCGCATTGGAACAAGCCCGCTATGGTCTGGCCTTTTCATCCGGCATGGCCGCCATAAATGCAGTACTGTTTTTATTGAAACAGGGTGACCATCTGGTTTTAGGCGAAAATATTTACGGCGGCACCTTTCAAATGGTCACAGATATACTGCCTGACCTTGGCGTCACCTGTACCTTTGTCGACGAAAGTGACCCGCAAGCGTGGGAATTGGCTATTCAAGAAAACACAGCCATGTTTTATCTGGAAACGCCATCCAATCCGCTGCTGACCATTACCGATATCACCAGCGTCTGCCGTATCGCAAAAAAACACGGCATCCTCACCGCCTGCGACAACACGTTCATGACACCGCTTGGCCAGCACCCGATTGAACTGGGTGTCGACATCGTCATCCACAGTGCGACCAAGTTCATTAACGGACACAGTGACGTGGTCGCCGGTCTGCTTGCACTGAATGATGACCAGTTATACGAAAAATTAAAAAAATTACAGAAAGCTCTCGGCGGTATTTTAGCGCCGCAAGATGCGTGGCTGACACTGCGCGGTGTCAAAACACTGGGCCTGCGGATGGAACGCTCCGTGGAAAATGCCGAAAAACTATCAGCATTCTTAGGTAAGAGAAATGATGTCCGGCATGTCTACTATCCGGCACTGCCTGAACACCCGAACCGCAACTGCCATTTGCGCCAAGCCGAAAACGGCGGTGCCGTCCTCAGCTTTGAACTGGCATCAGCTGATGCCGTCTGCCGGTTCTTTGACGCATTGACGATTCCCATCGTCGCTGTCAGTCTGGGGGGTGTGGAGTCGATAGTGTCTTATCCGTGGACGATGAGCCATGCTATCATGCCGGAGGAAAAACGATTGGCGATGGGGGTTACACCAAACTTGGTGAGGCTGTCCTGCGGGATTGAAGATGCGGATGATTTGATCACTGATTTTGCCAAAGCCTTGGCTATTGCACATAGCGAATAAATTACACTGAAGAGAAACTGGGACTTAAGTAGGATTTTTCTATTTGCGTTCCAGTTTCTCTTCAGTGTTGATGATTCAAATATAATCGTTTAGTTGTTAACTCTCAGCCAATTAAGCATATAACATTTGATAATCTATGAGATCAAATGCTATGTCAAAAAAATTGGACACACTGTTTTTCACGTGTGAACAAGATGTTTGATAGACAGTATGAAGTCATTAGCCTATAGTGAAAGTGATAAATGATTAAGGAGGGTATTATGGACATCGGAAGCAAATTAAAAGAGTCTCGCTTAAAGTCGGACATGACACAAGAACAAGTTGCAGAAGCAATCGGTGTGTCCCGTCAGTCTATTTCAAATTGGGAGAATGAAAAAAATTATCCTGATATAATCAGCGTCATCCAGTTGAGTGAGCTATATGGAGTCAGCTTGGATGTATTGCTCAAAGGAGATGAGCAAATGATGCAGCATTTAGAGGAGAGTACGAATATTGTGAAAAGCAACAAATGTATAGCATTCTTGTTATTGATAAACGTATTATTGATGGTAATCTTATTTATTTTTGTCGTTCCTCTATCCAATCACATACTGACAGCTGGTATTTTTGCTGTTATGTTCATAATATCAGGCAGTGTAATTTATCAGCTTATTCAAAGAATATAGGAGGTGGGAGCAGTTTCCTGACAGATCATTTTCTGTATACCTATTATTCAAGGAAATCCCATATCATCCAAGCAATAATCATCGGCAATGATGATTAGTCTGAAACAAAACATAGGAAGTTTGCAAAGAGCATTTGTCATTTATAAATATATTATACGGGAGGATAACCGCATGAAGTGGTATGAACTCATTTTTATTATCGGTGCAATAGTCAGCGCCGGATTTCTCTGGTATCAACTCTACAAAATGATTGAAACCGATGCACTGAGTAGAGGATTGAAACATCCTCGTTTCTGGTCTTTTTTTGCCTCGGGTCAGGAAAACAGACAAGGGTTGCTGCTTTATTTGATTGGACGCAGAAAGTTTGTGTCTAATATGTCCCAAGCTGATTTACAACTGATGAATCAGCGAAAAAAAAGAGCTGGTCTGGCCATCGTCTGCTTGTTGGTATTTTCTCTTGCAGCTTTGGCACTTCTGACCATCAATCATCTATGAGTATGGGGGGATAAGAATGTTAAGAGTTAAAAATTTAGTAAAATTTTACGGGCAGCGCTGTGTCTTGAAACATATAGATTTTCATGCTGAAAAAGGTGAACTGATTGGTGTCATCGGCATCAATGGTGCTGGTAAAACAACTCTGTTTGATATTATTCTCGGTCACAAGTCATTTTCAATGGGACAAATCTTGTTCAAAAACCATTGTTTAGGTGATAATCCGGAAATGATCCGCGAGATGGGCAGTCTGCTCGAACCGCAGTTCTTTACATATTTAACCGTGCAAGAAAATTTATTACTCTTGCAAGAGGCATTAGGATACCGCAGAAAAACGGAACTGGAAAAAATCGATTATTGGTTGAAACGATACAAACTACTGGATAAAAAACATGAAAAGATTAAAAACCTTAGTTTTGGGCAACGGCAAAGAATAGGACTGATTCAAGCATTAAACCATGAACCAGCATTACTTTTACTTGATGAGCCTTTCGTAGGGCTTGATCCCCACGGGAAGGATTTATTAAAAGAAGACTTGAAAAGACTGGCCCGCAACGGTGCCTGTATCCTTTGTTCAAGTCATGACTTGTATGACATTGGAGAGATTGCAGACAGGATACTTTACCTCAAAGACGGTCACTTCGTGTATGATGGTACTTTCAAACAACACAAGACATACAAAATAAAAGTGTCTGGCAACTTAGAGCGTTTAGCCTTAACGCTTGATAAACATCTAGCGACTGTCGACTCTGACAATCACTTAGTGTCAACTGATAATCACAATTATTTAAAAAAAATTTTCCCTGTACTGATAAAGCACGGCTTGACCATTCAGGATATGATGATTCAGGAAAATTCACTTTATGATTTTTTTAGAGAGGAATGATACAATGTCAACACGCTCGCTAGTCAAGATCGAAATGAGAAAATTTATTAAACGAAAAGATTGGATCTCTGTCCTTGCTGTCGCAGTTATAGGCATATTATTTGCCGGAGCAGCCTTTTCCGGGACTTATACTGGACCAAACAACCAAAGTGCTCTTTATTGGCTCGAATCTCAAGTATTCAACACTACCGCATTATACATTTCCCCATTTATCACGGCTTTTATGGGTACGCGACTTTTGTCAACGGAACTGGAGGAAAAAACTCTAACACTCTATATTGAGCGTATTCAAAATAAAAGAAAAATCTATTTGAGCAAAGTTCTGGCTTTCACGATTTATAGTGTGCTTGTGTATTTCGTTATGCTTATTTTCCAGTTCATTCTCTATCAAATAGCTGCACTAAAAGAGGTGACATACTTTTCAGGTAATTTGTTAGGAGCGAATACAGTCCAGCTAACCATCTCATTGGTCCTACTTTGGGCAACTTCTTTCTATCTACCGGGTATGTTCACCCTTATGCTTGGCACAAAAATCAAACCACTAGCTGTTATGGGGATGTCCATGGGATTGATTTTTATTTTAAGAAATACCTTTCAGTTGCCGCTGGTAGAGTGGGTAAATCCATGGACTTATATCATTAAACTAGTCATTCCATTCAGCTACGATACGGAGGTTCAGTCAGTCGCTGCTTCTTATTGGCAAATACTAGGAGTGTTTATACTTTTAATTATCACCTATACAGTTCTTTCAATCGTGTTCGGGATAAAACTGTTCAGTACACAAAGAAAAACCGTATAACCTACTTCTCACAATACTACACCAAAGGGTATCTCTCAGCAGCCTGTTTTCCGGTGATATGAATGCAGATGTTTTGGCGAAAAATTTTTAGTAACATCAAACCAACTGATAACTATTGCCAAATTCAGCAAATTCAACATAAAAATATGACCAATCCGTGCGTTACTTATGCAGATAAACTGTTCTGGAATTCGTCTGGTGGGTATAAAAAGAGTCATCAAACTGATTACTAGCTTGTGTCTAACACATTAACTGCAAATTGTGATTTTTAGTCAAAGCTGCTACTTCGGCCTTATTGAAGCGGAGGATAATCGTAATAGCAGAGGCATATAATAATAAAGCAATCTCTTTTAGTGATTACAGCGGCGAAACAATCACTAAAAGAGATTATAAAAAAAGAAAATAGATTTCCGATATTTATTTCTGATACTCGGGAAAGACAAGAAATCATTGTCAAAGAAAATTCCTAATAACATCTCGATTTTAATAAAGAGTGAAAAACCGAAGAGAAAGAATTCTCTCCGGTTTTTCTTGTCTAATCCTTAATCGTTGTTTCAGCAGTTCATAAGTTATTTATTTTCCGTATCAAAAATAATCGTCACCGGTCCGTCATTTTCAAGCGCCACCTGCATATGCTCGCCGAATGCCCCAGTTGCAACCGTCAGCCCTTCGCTGCGCAGCTGTTCGTTGAAGTATTCGTAAAGCGCTGTTGCCTCGTCAGGCTGCGCCGCTTTGATAA
Source organism: Vagococcus acidifermentans (assembly GCF_003987655.1). Lineage (GTDB taxonomy): Bacteria > Bacillota > Bacilli > Lactobacillales > Vagococcaceae > Vagococcus_B > Vagococcus_B acidifermentans. The sequence continues at coordinate 85,936 of NZ_NGKC01000009.1, forward strand.
AGCTGGGGCGGTTACCTTTGCGCGTGTCCGCCAGCAAGGTAAATTGCGACACCGACAAAATCTCCCCGCCGACATCATGAATCGACAAATTCATCTTGCCCTGGGCATCTTCAAATACCCGCAATTTGCTGACTTTTTTTGCCAAGTAATCAGCATCGTCTTTAGTATCGCCTGTTTTGACACCGACCAGCAGCATAAAACCCTGATTTATGTTGGAAATCGTTTGACCGGCGACGGTCACAGACGCATGACTGACCCGTTGCAGTACGATTCTCATCTTGTCACTCCTATCCGTTTGTCCGGCGCACACTGTAAACTTCCGGCACGCTCTTGATTTTATCCACGATTCGTTCCAGATGGGATAAATTTTGAATGGCGACAGTCAAATGAATCACCGCCATTTTATTTTTTGTCGGACGTGCCTCCACGCCCAACAGATTTTTAGTCGTGGCATTGACGACCGTCAAAATGTCCTGCAAAAGTCCTGAACGGTTGTAGCCATAGACTTCCAAGTCGGCGTTGTATTCCTGCGAACCGCTGACAGCCGCATCTTCCCATTCCACTTCAATCAGACGGTCGGCAGCATCTTTGGCATTGGTCACGTTCGGACAATCCGCACGGTGAATGGAGATACCCCGGCCTTTCGTGATGTAGCCGATAATCTCATCGCCCGGTACCGGATTACAGCAGCGGCTGATACGCACCAGCAGATTATCTGCCCCTTCGATGACCACTCCGCCTTCATGGCGCACTTTCATTTTTGATGTATCTTTTTTCTGGATGGGCTGTTTCATCAGCTCTTCTGCTTCTTCTTTTTGTTTCAGCCGTCCGCGCTCACGCCGTTCTTTTTCTGTCAGACGATTGGCAACCACTTGCGCCGTGATTTCGCCAAAGCCGATAGCGGCATATAAATCATCCGCCGTCTGAAAGTTGAAGCGGTCCAGCGCCTCGGCCAGTTTGTCCTTAGTTAAAAATTCTTTCGGCAGAAAATCCTGTTCGAGCAGATTTTTCTCCAGCATGCTCCGTCCTTTATCGATATTGCCTTCGCGGTCTTTGACTTTAAAGAACCGTTTGATTTTATTGCGGGCTTTGCTGGTGGCCACCATGTTGACCCAGTCCCTGCTCGGACCGAATGAGTTGGGTGACGTCAACACTTCGATGATGTCGCCGGTTTTCAACTTGTAGTCCAGCGGCACCATTTTGCCGTTGACTTTTGCGCCGGTCGTTTTGTTGCCGATTTCTGTATGGATATTGTAGGCAAAATCCAGCGGTCCGGAACCCTTAGGCAGTTCCGTCACATCGCCTTTCGGGGTAAACACGTAGACTTTATCGCTGAAAATATCGCCTTTCACACTTTCCATAAATTCGGAAGCGTCATAACTTTCGTCTTGCAGCTCAAGCAGTTCTCTGAACCAGCTGATTTGACGGCTCTCTGTTGTTTCATCGACCTTGTCCGTCTTGCCTTCCTTGTATGCCCAGTGCGCTGCCACACCAAATTCTGCGATTTCGTGCATCTCGTGCGTCCGAATCTGCACTTCTATCGGATTGCCTTTCGGACCGATAACTGTCGTGTGCAGTGATTGATACATGTTCGCTTTGGGCATGGCGATATAATCTTTAAAGCGTCCCGGCAGCGGCTTCCATTTTGTGTGAATCGCACCGAGCACAGCATAACAGTCCTTAATCGTATCGACAATCACTCGAATCGCCAGCAAATCATAAATTTCAGCGAATTCTTTTTTCTGGTCGCGCATTTTGCGGTAAATGGAATAAATATGCTTCGGCCGGCCGTAAATCTCGCCGTAAATCCCCAGCTCTTCCGTCGATTTGACGATTTCATCCACTGCTTCTGCAATGTAGTTTTCCCGTTCTTCCCGCTTGCTTTGCATTAAATGAACAATGCGGTAGTACTGCCTCGGGTTAAGGTAGCGCAGCGCGATATCCTCCAGTTCCCACTTGATACGGCTGATACCCAGACGGTGGGCCAGCGGTGCATAAATTTCCAGCGTTTCCTTAGCAATGCGGCGTTGTTTGTCTTCTCTTAAATGTTTCAGCGTACGCATATTGTGCAGCCGGTCGGCCAGCTTCACCATGATAACGCGCAAATCCTGCGCCATGGCAAGCAGCATCTTGCGGTGGTTCTCAGCCAGCTGCTCTTCATGAGATTTGTATTTGATTTTTCCTAGTTTGGTGACGCCGTCCACCAGCATGGCAACGTCCGCACCAAACACCTCTTTCAAATCGTCCAGCGTCACGTCCGTATCTTCAACCACATCGTGCAAAAAACCCGTGGCGATTGTGTGCGGGTCCATCCTGAGTTCTGCCAGAATACCTGCGACTTGCACGGGGTGAATGATATACGGTTCACCGGATTTTCTCTCCTGTCCCTCATGAGCAGCGTATGCATAGTCGCATGCCTTCTGCACAAATGCCACATGCTCCGGGCTCATATAATAAGAAACCAGTTTTATAACTGTCTGCGCAGTCATCACTTCTTCTTTTGGCATGCCTCTTCACTCCTTATCAAAAAAAAGTACTGAATCAGTACTTTTCTCCTCACTATTCGTACTCTTATTATACTGAGTTTAGCCGGTGAATGCAATTCCAAATACCTGAAATACAGGGCGGTTTATGCCTCCTGTTCAGCCAGCAGTTCCCAATGATAGCTGATTGCCGACAAAACATACAGCGGCGCGGTTTCTGCTCGCAAAATCCGGGGACCCAAGCCGCAAAGCAGTCCTTGCTGTGATGTCATTTTTTTGATTTCATCCGGTGAAAGACCGCCTTCCGGTCCGAACACGGCCAGTACCCGGCTGTCTGGTTTTAACCGGCGGACAGCTTGGGCAAATTGGGACAACTCGCCCTGTTTGGCAGATTCCTCATAGGCCACCAGTACAACGTCATAACCGGTAAAACTGTCCAGCAAACCGTCCAGCGACTCCAACAAGGAAACTTTCGGAATATGTGTCCGGTGCGACTGTTCAGCCGCTTCCTGAGCGATTTTTTGCAGACGCTGTTGTTTTTTCCGGCGTTTCTTATCATCCCACTTGACCACCGAAGCCGCAGCAGGAAAACCGATGATGTGATGAGCGCCCAGTTCCGTTGCTTTTTGTGCGACCCATTCCAGCTTGTCGCCTTTCGGAAAGCCGCAGGCAATAGTGACGGCAACGGGCAGTTCGGTCTGCTCGGTCAGTTGCGACACTGCGCGGAACTCTACAGTGTCTTCACCGATTGCAACGACTTCGGCCAAAATCACCGGTCCGTCAGAAAACACCAGATAGCACGTGCTGCCTTTAGTCATGCGCATGACATGCACTGCGTGGTGGAACACTTCGCCGGCTACCTCTATTACCTGATTTTCCCGATATGTCTCTGTCAAAAAATACCGTTGCACGCCCTAATCCTCTTCTCTCTTCTTTAAAATAAACGTCAGCCAGTCCTGCTGCTGCAAGCGCTGGTCCACCTCAAACCCTTGCGCCAGGACTGTTTCCAGTACGTCATCTTCTTTATCTAAAATGATGCCTGAGATGATAAACGAACCGTCGGCTTTCAGACAGCGCCACGCATCCGGCACTAGCCGGATGATGATGTCGGCCAGTATATTAGCTACAATCACGTCTGCTTGGGTCTTGATGCCGTCAAGCAGGTTGTTAGCCGACACGTGGACGTCTTTGGCAATATCATTCAGCGCCATGTTGGCCTTGGCCGAGTCCACCGCCACCTCATCAAGGTCATACGCATAAACTGAATCGGCACCCAAATATTTTGCTGCAATGCTGAGGACACCAGACCCCGTCCCAACGTCAATCACCGTTTCGCCGCCGCGCATCACCGTCTCCAGTGCTTGCAGGCTCAGCCGGGTCGTCGGATGCGTCCCCGTACCAAATGCCATGCCCGGGTCGAGCGTGATGACACATTCGTCCGCGTGTGCCGGCTCGTACTGTTCCCAATCAGGCACCACTGTCAAGTAACGGGTGATGGCGACCGGATGATAATATTTTTTCCAAGCCGTTGCCCAGTCGCTTTCCTCAACTTCCGCAACCGACACCTGATTTTTCCCGATGGCCAGCCCGAAATCAGCCAACTCGGTGATGCGCTGGGTGATGGCCGGCAATATCTCCGGCAAAAAAACTGTCTCCGGAAAATAAGCCATGACCTGCGCACCTTCGCTGATATGGTCAAACACGGATTTGTCCAAATATTCGCCAAACGGGTCGCTGCTGAAGTTTTCAATGTCCAGTGCGTCTTCAATGGCCACACCGCTGGCGCCGAATTCCATCATGATATTAGAAACAGCTTCGACTGCCTCGCTTGCTGTCTCGACTTTTACTTCATGCCACTTCATCTTTTGACCTCCTACCTAATAATTTGGATATGCCGCAAAGTCCGTCAAGTCGGCTGAGGCAAGACGTCTTTCAAACTCTTCATCCTGCCAGTTCAGCTCAAAAACCTCAGCCGTTTCGTCTGCCAAAAAATCCAGCAAATCGGACAGTCCGTCGGTCACCACATCAGCCAAATAGCCGGCCAGCTGGTCGATGAAGGCTGTCGGCAAACCTTTTTTCCCCTGATACGGAAAGACCGCCAAATAATCTTCCGCATCAAACACTGATTTTTCCGGATGATACAACAAGATGCTGTCTTCAAATTCAATAACTGTCTCTTCTGACAGGACACCATCTGCATCCTCAATCTGCTGACTTTCAGGATTGGCTGCATAGAGGACGACAATCAGTTCCACAGTGTGATTTTTACGGTCCCAGTCGATGGCAAAGTCAGCATCTTCCGGCAATTTTTTCTCCACGGCACGCTCTAACCGCGTCAACATATTTTCTTTTTTCATTCGCTTACTCAGTACTTTCCATTTTATTTTTCTTCTCTATCATACAGGAATCTTTTACTGATTGCTATGATAGAGTGGTCTGAAAAAACTATGTTATAATATAGGTGACTGGAAGGAGGGTATTCGATGCAAAAACCCCTTGCTTTTCGAATGCGGCCGACAACGATTGATGAAGTCGTCGGGCAGCAGCATCTGGTCGGTCCCGGAAAAATCATTCGCCGGATGGTCGATGCCAAGATGTTGTCGTCGATGATACTCTACGGGCCGCCGGGGACAGGTAAAACAAGTATCGCAAGTGCCATTGCCGGCTCGACACGCTATGCGTTCCGCATGCTGAATGCAGCGACGGACACAAAAAAAGATTTGCAAGTAGTGGCTGAAGAAGCCAAAATGAGCGGAACGGTCATCCTGTTGCTGGATGAAGTCCACCGTCTGGACAAAACCAAACAGGATTTTCTGCTGCCCCATCTTGAGAGCGGGCAAATCATCCTGATTGGCGCCACAACTGAAAACCCGTATATCACCATCAATCCGGCGATTCGCAGCCGAACTCAAATTTTTGAAGTAAAGCCGCTATTGCCGCAGGAAATCGAGCTGGCGGTACAGCAGGCACTGACAGACAAACAGCGGGGGCTCGGCGAAATGCCTATCACTCTGGACCCGGAAGCGCTGCAACATCTTGCCAGAGCCACCGGCGGCGATTTGCGCAGTGCCTTGAACGGTCTGGAGCTGGCCGCCAAATCGACACCTGCCGAAGCCGACGGCACGATTCATCTCACTTTGCCAATCATGGAAGAATGCATTCAAAAAAAAGCCCTCGTCCATGATAAAGACGGCGACGCCCATTATGATGTCATTTCGGCTTTTCAAAAGTCGATCCGCGGCAGTGATGTGGATGCTGCCTTGCATTATATGGCCCGGCTGTGCGAGGCCGGCGAGCTGGTTATTCTATGCCGCCGACTGCTGGTGATAGCCTATGAAGACATCGGGCTGGCAAACCCGGGAGCATGCGCGCGGACGGTTTCCGCAGTGCAGGCGGCTGAAAAACTCGGGCTGCCGGAAGCGCGGATTCCATTAGCAGAAACGGTCATTGATTTATGCCTGTCGCCTAAATCAAACTCCAGCATCTCAGCTATTGATGCCGCACTGAGTGATATCCGCAAAGGCCAAATCGGGCAAGTGCCTGACCACCTGAAAGACAGCCATTACAGCGGGGCAGAAAAATTAAACCGGGGCGTCGGCTACAAATATCCCCACGATTTTCCAGAGTACTGGGTCGACCAGCAGTATTTGCCGGACAAGTTGAAAAACCGTTCCTACTATCAGCCCAAACTCTCAGGAAAATACGAACAAGTACTCGCCCAGCAGCTGCACAAGCTGAAGAAAAAAAGTCAAAAATAGAAAAACTGTTTTCCTTTAAATTGCTCATTTTCCTCTCTTATGATACTATACTAATAGAATATCTGTGATGTGCGCATTGTTCCATTTAGTGTTGACCGAACAAATTAGTATTACATTGGGATTTAACGAGCAGCTTTTAAAAACATGCCTTATCACTTGGTAGTTTGCGATTGCTGCAGCAAGTCCCACCTGCTTAGAAGCGGGTTCAATACTCAGGAACGACAAACGGCATCTACGGATATTTTTAAAGAGACAGGTAAGCAATTTGCATCGGCAAGTTGCTTTTTGTTTATACATCGGCATTACTTGTTGCTCGACACTGTCTGTCATGAATTTCGAACCGGAAAGGATGAATACCATGTTGAAACAATACTCGAAAATTTTAGTTGCAGTTGATGGTTCCAGAGAATCCGAGCTGGCCTTTAAAAAGGCTGTCGAGGTAGCCAAAAGAAACGAAGCGGAATTGCTGATCAGCCATATCATTGATGTGAGAGCTTTTCAGTCCATTTCATCCTTTGACGAAACTTTGGCAGATGAAGCAACCGCCATTGCAAAAGAAACGCTGAACGACTACATCACATACGCAAACGAACACGGGCTGGAAAATGTTTCCTACAGCATTGAATACGGTTCGCCAAAACCGCTATTATCGAAACAGCTCCCGGAAGAACGCAAAATTGATTTAATCATGATGGGCGCCACTGGTTTGAACGCAGTCGAACGGATTTTAATCGGTTCAGTTTCCAGCTACGTATCCAGACATGCGCTGTGCGATGTGCTGATTGTACGCACTGATTTGGACAATCGCACCTTGCCGCAAAAGAAAAAAGAAGAGGAGTAACTGGACAACACAATGCCTAGAATTAATTTTTCTAGGCATTTCCCCTGTCCATGCGAAAAGAGGAACACTATGCTTTTTTTAGATTTCACACCGGATTTGACACCAATCGAACTGGATGTCTACAAATACATCGCCAATCACTTGGACAAAGTGGTTTATATGCGCATTCGCGAGCTGGCTCAGGAAACCCACGTCAGTACCACGACCATCCTCAGGTTCTGTCAGAAATTTGAATGCAGCGGTTTTTCCGAATTTAAAATCAGATTAAACCTCTACCTCAAAGAATCGGCGCCTGTTGCCGGCGGCGAAACATTTGATGCATACGCCATCAAACATTTTATCAGCCGCACACTGGAACCTGATTTTCAGCAGATTATTACTCAAGCGGCCGAGCAGCTGCAAGACAAAAGCTTGTTGCTTTTTATCGGCAAAGGCGTCTCCGGTGTCACGGCCAGCTACGGGGCGCTACATTTTTCGTCTGTGTGCAAAATGGCTTTGCGGATAGAAGACCCGGAAAATTATCCTTTCGATTTTCTCAATGAAACAGATGCCCGGAATATGGGCATCATCATCCTTTCTGTCAGCGGCGAAACACGGGAAATCATCCGCTTTTTGAACAAGATGACAGTCAAGCAGGCAACCATTATTTCAATCACCAACAGCCAAAACAGCACCATCGCCCGTTTGTCTGATGTCAACATCCCTTACTACATTACAAAAAAGCAGATTCAGGATGCAGATGTCACGTCGCAAATTCCGGCGATGTATATTTTGGAACAGCTTGCCAGTTCCGTAAAAAAACACCTTAACCAGTAGTTGTTACTAGTTAAGGTGTTTTAGCTTAATTCCGGTAAAAGTTCGGCAAATATTCTTTGTGCGCTGCCAGCAGTTCCTCCATGACCTCTTTGGCGGCATACCCGCTGAGTATCAATGGATTCATTGTGAATGCCTGTAGCAGCGTGCCCTTGTCACCCGTCACTGCCGCTTCCACAGTCAGCAGCTCCATGGCCTTCATCAACTGCAGCAACCCTCTTTCTTGAGGCGGGAAGCTGCCAAACTGAAACGGAACAGGACCTGCTCCGGTAATCATGCACGTCACCTCCACAGCAACGTCATCCGGCAAATCGGTAATCGTGCCGTTGTTCCGTGTGCTGACAGTCATCACCCGCCGTTTGTCATTGTAAATGGCATTGATGATTTCACAAGCCGCTTCGCTGTATCTGGCTCCGCCGCGTTCGGCCAGCTGCTGCGGTTTGTAATCCAGCGCCGGATCTTTGTAAAGTTCGAACAGCTCATGTTCAATCCGTTTGACTTTTTCCGCCCGGGTGCCGTTGACTTCAAAATCCGCCAGCTCCTCTTTCAGCATCTTGTCCGTCATGTAGTAGTACTGATGATACGGACACGGCATCATTCCCAAATGCTTGATTTGTTCCAGCAGATACTCGTTGTCCTTAATATTGGCAACGATTGAATCTGTTCCTTTTTGACCGTACATGACGTCAACCAGTTCAGCTGTCAAATCATTGCCGCGGTTGTCTTTGACCGTGTGCCAATGCAGATGATTCAACCCGGCAAAGTGGAAAAACAAATCGCGCGTATCCCGCCCCAGCAGTTTGGCCTCCTCGACGACCGCGTTGACCGGTATATTGCACAAACCGATGATCTTATCCCACTTGCCGTAGCGCAAGACTGCTTCTGTCACCATACCGGCCGGATTGGTAAAGTTGATGAGCCAAGCATCCGGGCACAACTCTTTCATATCTTCCACAATATCTAAAATAACAGGTACCGTGCGCAGTGCTTTGAATATACCGCCTGCGCCATTCGTTTCCTGACCGATCATGCCATGACTCAGCGGAATCCGTTCATCCTGAATACGGGCATCCAGCAAGCCGACCCGCAGTTGTGTCGTGACAAAGTCCGCATCTTTCAGTGCTTCTCTGCGGTCCAGCGTCAGATGCACTTCACAATCAATGCCGGCTGCCTTGACCATCCGTTTGGCCATGTTGCCGACGATGTCCAATTTTTCCTTCCCGGCTTCGATATCCACCAGCCAAAATTCTTTGACCGGCAGTTCCTGATAGCGGTCAATAAACCCCTCCATCAATTCCGGTGTATAACTGGAGCCGCCCCCGATTGTGACAATCTTTAATCCTTTGGTCATCATGATTCCTCCTTGTTTTTTTCCTCACTGTCAGTATAAACCAGCCCGAGAGTGAATACAGCCGCTCCGAATCAAAAAGTGTCAGCTATCTGAAATAGGATTTTTTCACACAAATAAAACACCTTGTCACATACAACGGAACATCTTTCAGATTGATTCATGCGATACTTGTAGCACCGATGGAATTTTTTTGATACACTCAACATGTATTCATTCACATCTACCAGTCTGGAGGAGTCTGTTATGCCATTTTTTGATGATCCAATTATCACGTTGTTTGGGCTGTTTTTTTTATTGTGCACTATTATTTTTGGTTTTTATCTAGCCTGCCGGCCGACTAGTCTGTGGACCGGTTTTTGGGGAATCGTCTTTATCGCAGATTGCTCATTCATCATCATCTTGACACTGTATAAAATCAGTTCAACTCTGATGTATGTCGTCAGTATCCCGATTTTGGCTGCCCTTGCACTGTTGACATTGAGCAGTCAAATCTCAATCATCTTTCTCCTGCTGAATGAGCGGATACTGATAAAAAAAGAAGGCAAATCACTGGGGAATTTCCTGCCTGCCATCATTGCCGTGCTGCTGATTTTATTTGAAGTCGGCTTTTTCATTGTCAACCGCTTTTTCAGCAACAGCCTGCTGTTTAATTTCTTTACGTTCTTTAACAGCTGCCTGACTTATTTTGTCGTGATTTTCTTTATGTATTCCTTGACGGCACTGCTTTATAAACTGGTGCCGATTCGTTCAAAAGTCGACTACATCATCGTTCTTGGTTCCGGGTTAAGCGGAGATAAAGTGACGCCGCTCCTTGCCGGCAGAATCGAGGCCGGTATCGCCCTGTACAATAAACAGGCGGAGAAGCTGAATCACCATCCGACCATCATCCTTTCAGGCGGTCAGGGCGCGGATGAAAAAATCCCGGAAGCCCATGCTATGTACAACTATATCAAAGAAAAAGGCTATCATATCGATACGCTCTATATAGAAGACAAATCAACCAGCACCTACGAAAACATCACGTTTTCCGAGCAGCTGGCAGTTGCCAACGACGGTATTGAAAATTTTCAACATCAGACAATCGCCATCGCCACCAGCAGCTATCACCTGCTGCGAGCCGGCAAAATTGCGAAGAAACTCGGCATCCGCGCAAGAGGGGCCGGTGCCAAAACAAAAGGATATTACATTCCTGCGGCGTTCATCCGCGAGTACATCGGTTACTTGGAAATGACGAAAACCCGCCATTTAGTGTTTATCGCTCTTAGCTTCACCTTCACCGTCCTGTTGGAAATCGTCGCACGGATTATCAGCCAGATGATGGGAGCCAGCTGAGGTAATTAAAAACAATCTCGTTCTCGCTTTCAACAGACAATACCGCATACAGTTTGTTTTTCCGACCGGCAAATCACTTCAATTGACAATATCCCTGACGGTGCGCTAAGATGGAGCCTGTTAGGAGAGAGATAGTATTATGATTCGTTTAGCTACACCGGCCGACGCTGAAGAAGCAGTTGATTTATTGACCATCGTCCTGCGGGACATGGAGCTGCCTATTTTGACACAATTGCCAGAAGAACAGTTGCGTGACATGCTCATCGAAGCATTTCATTCGACGAAAACGTATCGCTACGGTTTTAAAAATGCGCTGGTCAACGAACTTGACGGCAAAGTGGCAGGTATTGCCTTCGGCTATTCCGCCAATGATGAACCGATTATCGATGACGTTTTCAACACGATTTTAAAATCCCAGTCAGTTCCTGAGCACTATCGACTGTTTAATGAACCAGAAGTTTATGAAAACGAGTGGTATTTGGATACTCTGGTCACTTCAGCAAACTTTCGCGGCAAAGGAGTTGCCACTCGTTTGTTACAGACATTACCCGATTTGGCAAACCAAGCGGGACATGACAAAATTGGTCTCAATGTCGACCAGATCAATCATCATGCCAGAAGTCTGTATGTCAACAAAGGGTTTTCCAAAGTAGGAGAACTGACTATTTCAAATCATCTTTATGATCATATGCAAAAAAGCTGCTGATTGTTACAGGTCAGCGGCTTTTTTGGGTTTTTTTTCCAAAGATGAGTAAAAATTAGTTTGGAATCAAGTAGAATTAGACACTAGTTTCAATACTTTAATATGAGGGAGGCCTGCTTCCTATTTTAGCAGGTTTTGTACTTTCTGTTTCAATGCCCGGCAAGTCTTTTAAGTATTGGCAGCATCTTTGCTCCTAAAAGCAGTCAACAGATTGTGAAAGCCGTGGTAAGTATCGTGGAATAAGAAAGCAGTCGGTCATATCCTCTATTAGAATGAACCGACGCATCAGAACCTATAATCATCTTTTTCACCCATAATTCTCATTTTGTCTCACCTCCAATTGGATAATGATATGCGGCACTTTTCATTTTCCAAAGCGCGAGACCGGCAAAGCTGGTGACCGCAAAAGTTGCGGCAAATAACTCCATGCCTGTAATCTCTTTTCCATTGAAAAACATTGCCGACACTTGTTTGATAGACTCCAAGAAAGCCGGGTGTAACAAGAAATTTTTTTGTGTTAAAAAGCGGACAAATTTTTGCTGCCGCCATACCGGCTGTTTCAATTGCAATATCCGTGCTAAAAAAAACAAAGAAAATGGGATGAGACTGAAAAAGAAATTTTTATCATCTCCCTGACGTTGAAAAACAACCCAGCCCTCCGCACTGAAACATAAAATGCTAAAAAATAATTTCCCATTCAAATACTTTTGAAAAATTGACCGATGCTGATTCTGTGCTAAAATAAACCCTAGCCAAACGAATATCGGAGAGTAGAACAAACCGTTTCTGGTGGTGAAAAACAACTTGCGGTATGAAGAATAAATAAGATTGAGCATTGTATTTTCTATATAAGATGAATATGTTTCTAATGCGCCAAAACTGTAAAGCAGCAGCAACAAGCTAAGAGGGACAAATATGCGTTTGAATTTACTCAGCTTTCGGGTAATCCATAGTCCTGCAAATAAGCCGGGATAATACCATAAATGATAGCAAGTGCCGATGTAAGAAAAAGCACCGGCCAGTGCCAAGGGAAACAAAACAAAAGGTACATTTTGCTGACATAAAAATGACACCGCAAAGGGCAAATAAATGACGCTCCAAAATAAATATTGTTTCAGTAAACGCCGTGTATATTGTGAGTAATATCCTGAAAACTTCCGGCTTTTCTCATAAAAAAAGTATCCAGTGGTTATCAGAAAAAATGGCACAGCTGTCCGGCATAATATGCTTTTGATAAAAAAATGGAGAGCATCCTGTTGAAAAAGCCGGCCGCAATGGACCAAAATGATCAGAACAGAAGCAATATATTGTATAATGGTGATTAGTGTGTAGTTTGATGACTGCGAGTGATTCATAATAACTCCTTTCTTTTTGAATCACATCATACTAATCAGTCAAAGAGAAATAAAGAAACAAAACATGACTTTGAAAAATAAGAATGATACGTATAGTGACAGACTAATTAAACTGTTTTTTATTGTGTCACCTTATGTTGCATCCCCGTCAATACGGGGTTCAGACGCATGAGTTAGATGTGTTAAAAGGAGATATAAATGGAGATTGGAAAAGTAATCAAGCAAAAAAGAACAGAATTAAATCTGACCCAAGAGGATTTGGCAAAAGAACTGTTCGTCTCGCGACAGCTCATCTCAAAATGGGAAAATGGCAAAAGCTATCCTGACTTGGAACAAGTAGTCAAACTGAGTGAACGTTTCAATCTTTCTTTAGATGAGCTTTTAAAGGGAGATGAATACATTGTTAAAGAATTAACCTTTGACACTGCTAAGAAAAAATTACTGGAAATTTTACTAGTAGTGCTGACCATTGCTACTATCAGTTTGCTGTCAATTATTGGTTTTGGTTTATATATTGATGGCGCCTTTCTTCAATATAATGACATTACCGTAACGAAGGTAGAAAAGAAAATCTTGCCTGAGAAAAAAGTATCGCTTCCCGGCAGCGGTGAAATCATCACTCTCCCGGAAGATGTTGAAACTACCATTCACTTCAAGACCGACAAGCCATTCGTTCATTTAGCCAATCGGAGCGGGTTAAGGAATGCTGAGGATTCTGAAAACATTCAAGTCTTCATACATGGAGAATATAAACTATTCGGCGGAAATAAAGAAAGTACCATTGTTATCTTGAGCCAGAGGGAAAATATTTTTAATGACTATCATTTAAATATTGGAAGAAGTATTTGTATCACGGACCCAAAAAAAGAAAGAAAAGCCGTTCAGACGATGGAAGATGGTACAGGACCTCCTTCTATCAAAGACACATCAAAACTTTTGGTTTCATGGGATGAAATTGAAAAACTTCCAGATACTTCAGCAAAATAGAAATCAAATATACACATTTAGATATAAAAAAAGCCAATAGAGATGATAGTGACTTATCATATCTACTGGCTTTTTAATGGTTCTTTGCTTAACGCTCATTCTTTTTGCGTCGCTGTGCCGATACACATACCGCCGTTGTTCCCACTACTATGGACAAACCTGCAATCACGATAGTCATAGCGGGTTTTTGACCAGTCCGCGGCAGTTTTCCTTGATTTTTCTTATTAGTCGGGTAAACAATGCCGCTTGTCCGGTTGCTTGAACGCGATGTCTGACTGGAAGTTGATGTCATACCGGTTTTTGTTACGTCACTTGTGCTTGTTGTCCCGCGGGTATCTGTTGTGCCGCTGCTTTCTGTCATGCTGCTGCTTTCCGTCGTGCTGCTGCTTTCCGTCGTGCTGCTGCCTTCCGTCGTGCTGCTGCCTTCCGTCGTGCTGCTGCCTTCCGTCGTGCTGCTGCTTTCTGTCGTGCCGCTGCTTTCTGTCGTGCCGCTGCTTTCTGTCGTGCTGCTGCTTTCTGTCGTGCTGCTGCTTTCCGTCGTGCTGCTGCCTTCCGTCGTGCTGCTTTCTGTTGTTTCGCTTGATTTTTCGACGGCATACCGGTCAAAGATCGTCAGACTTTCAGTATCTTCCGCATCATATTCGTAGGAAGTCAACAACAGCTTGTCGGCTGTGATAATAAAGTCGGTAAACATTTGTTTGTAGTTCTGGCCTTTCACTGCAGGGTATACGCCTTGCTCTTTAATCACCTCAGCACTTTTCATGCTGTAAAATTTTGTCCCGCTTGAGTTCGCAGTCAAATATAATACACCGCTTGCCTTCTTAGCTGTCATGACACCATCAACTGTTTCGTAAGTTATCGTGTCAATCGGCGTCTCCGGTCCCATTTGATTGGTGCGCGCGTAAGTGTGGTCATGCCCTTGGAGCACCACATCCACACCCAGCTCATGAAAAATAGGCTGCAGCTGACGTCTCAGACCGACAGTGGTCCGTGCGCCGATATGGTTGCCGATTGTTTGAACCCCTCTATGCATTGTGACAATCACCCATTTCTGACCTCTCGCTTTAGCCTGCTGAATATCTGACTTCATCCATTCCACTTGAACAGGATTCAGCTGATTATTCACTAGATCATTGGTGTTCAGCATAACAAAGTGGGCAAATTGATAATCATAGGAATAATAGCTGCCAGTTGCTTGGGTGCCTGACGCCGGCGTCAAATAATTAAAGTGATTGGCAAATGTTTGCTGGACAGCATCATGGTTGCCGGCCACCGCCATAATCGTTTGGTTGGCCCAGATATCAGGCATTTTGGAAAACAGCCAGTGCCACTGTTCACTGTTGTCCGAGTCATTGACCAAATCCCCGCCTTGGATAATAAAGTCCGGCGCCGAGTTGACAGTCAGCCCTTTATAAAAGGTTTTTGCCACAATGTCATAATCATACTCGGAACTACCTTGGACATCCGCAAAGTATAAAAAGCGGACAGGCCCGCCTGTCTTTGCGGTTTTAAATGTGTGTGTGTCGCTCCAGGCATCATGCACTGCATCGCCCACTTGATACCAGTAAGTTGTGTCAGGTTGCAAACCTTCCAAAATTGCTTTATGACTAAACCCGTCGATTACCGGTACTGATGTGGACGTGCCTTCAACAACCTCAGCTTGCGACCAGTCTGTCGGAGCGACAGGCGAAGCAACATAGCGGACAATGGACGATGCGGCAAGTGCCGTATGCCAAGTCAACCCCCTAGTCGATGCGGGCGATCCGTGGTAAACAGAACTGATTTTTGTCGGCTGGTACGCTTCAGCCGCCGCCTCTCCAACGCTCACCCCTAAATCGAATACCAAATCCGAACTTGTCCCCGATTGCTGGAAAACTGCTGCGGCAATTGTATTCGTGCCGTCAACGAAATAATCGGAGACTTGATTCATATCAAGCATGAGCTTGGTGTATGCCGTGCCGTCGTCTCCAAGTCTGCCAGAATAATCTTTAAAATTAACCACCGCATCTTCCGGATAATTAATCCGGCTGATTTCATGACCATTCAAATAAATAACCGCACTATCATCAATTTTATACTGTAAATTTAGAAATCCGCCGGCTTCTTTTAATGATTCTGCGTTCGCCACATCAAACTGCTGTCTAAAAAAATAAACGGGGTGCTTTTTTTCGCGGTTTTCACCATAGTTCAGTGTCGTCGCTATGTTGGCCTTAGTCGAATAGCCTAATGGTGCCGCCCCGTTTTTCCATTGCGACACATCCGCATCCTGAGCCATCCAGTTGTCTCCCGGATACTGGTCAGGTCCTAAATCATGGTAATGCCACTGACTGGCTGCAGGCAAAAGAACAGTATCCGTCGTTTCGCCATGTACAGCACTCACAGTCCAGCCCGTGCTGATAAAACTCACTAATAATAACATCATAACTTTCAAATTTTTCACAGAAACACTCCCTTGCATTCTTATTACAAAAACAGTCTACCTAAAGGATGTTTGCCTTTCGTTTGTTTTTTGTAATATTTCAGTAAAGATGCGTGCTCGGCACACAAAAAACCGGAATAGCTTGCTCTATTCCGGCATGATACGCTGATTCAGGCCTAGCAGTCCAGCTGCTCGGCGTGTTTCTGTTTCTTGGAGATTATTGTTTAAAGGCTTCCCAATCCTTCAAAAATAGATCAATACCCGCATCCGTCAGCGGATGGGACCAAAGTTTAGGGAAGAGCGAGCTTGGTATTGTCGCAATATCCGCACCGGCTTCTGCTACATCAATGACATGGTCCATGTGGCGAATGCTTGCAGCAATAATTTCTGTGTCAAAATCATAATTGTCCATAATCGTTTGTAGACGGTAAATGAGTGATAGACTGTCTGTACCGATATCATCCAATCTGCCTAAAAACGGACTGATGTAAGTAGCTCCGGCTTTGGCAGCCAGCAGCCCTTGAGCGGCACTGAAAACCAGTGTGACATTGGTCTTGATGCCCAGTTTTTTCAATTCGTGCGTCGCCTTCAGGCCTTCTTCCGTCATTGGAATCTTAACCACCACATTGTCTGCCCACTGAGCAAGGTTTTTAGCTTCTTCAATCATGCCTTCAGCGTCCAGACTGATGACTTCCGCACTAACCGGGCCGTCCACGATTCCGGCGATCTCCTTGATGACCTGTTCAAAATCACGGCCTTCTTTAGCAATCAGTGTCGGATTAGTCGTGACTCCGTCCACCAGTCCCAAGGCATTAATGCGTTTGATATCGGCAACATTAGCTGTATCCAAGAAAAACTTCACTAAAACCCCTCCTTATTTAAGCGCTTTCGCTATAACCGATTATACATCCTTCCCTTTTCTTTGTAAAACATGAGCAGCGGGATTTACTCAATCCCGGTCATCCAGTTCTCGTTCAAAATCCTTCGTGTGGGTGATGACTACTTTATACAGCGCCCATAGCGCAAGCAGGTTCGGGATGACCATCAAACCGTTAAACAGGTCAGCCAAAGACCAGACCAATTCCACTTTCAGCGCACAGCCGACAACAATAAAAATGGCTACGAGCACCGAATACACACGGACCCCTTTTTTGCCGAACAAATATTTCACGTTTTGTTCGCCGAAAAAATACCAGCCGATTGTTGTGGCATAAGCGAACAGAGCGACACACACGGCGATAAACGGATAGCCCCATTCACCCAGTGTTTGCGAGTAAGCCATCTGTGTCAGTTCGATACCGTCAAGAAATTCACCTGTTTCGTTGACTGTTCCCAAAACACCGGTAGTCAAAATGACCAGCACTGTCATCGGCAAAAGGACAATCGTATCAATAAAGACACCCATCATCGCGACCAGTCCTTGCTCACAAGGATTGTTGACTTTCGCCAGCGCATGCGCATGCGGTGTAGAACCCATACCAGCTTCATGGGTGAACAGACCGCGGGCGATACCGTAACGCATGGCTTCGCGGACAGTCGCTCCGAGCACACCGCCGGCCACAGCTTCCGGTTTGAATGCGCCAAGAAAAATCTCGCGAAACGCTTCAGGAATCATCCGGTAATTGACGATGACTACGCCTATCGAAATCACTGCAAAGAAAACAGCCATCGTGGGAACGACTTTTTCTGTAACGGCGGCAACACGCTGCGTCCCTCCCACAAAAACAATCAGGCACATCAACCCAAACACAACACCTGTGATAACTGCGTCAATCCCAAAAGCGGCTTCGACTGCCTGCCCGACCGAATTAGCCTGGACCATGTTGCCCATAAAACCGAGTGCAAGGATAATCAAAACGGAAAAAGCAACAGCCAGCAGATGTCCCAGCCGACCGGAAAAAGCCGCTTTGATATAGTATACAGGGCCGCCGACAATTTCGTTCTTCACGACTTGGCGGTAGATTTGTGATAAAGTGGCTTCCGCATAAATAATTGCCATACCCAGAATCGCACTCAGCCACATCCATAAAATCGACCCCGGACCGCCAAGTACCATTGCAGTTGCCACACCTGCCAAGTTTCCCGTACCGATTTGCGCCGCAATGGATGTCATCAATGATTGAAATGATGTCATACCTTCTGCCCCGGCTTTGTCACCGAATAAACTGACATTGCCGAAAGTCAGTTTAAAACTTTTGCCAAACCGGCGGAATTGAATGAAACGCGTCTTGAAAGAATAGAAAAGACCTGTCCCGATAAGGGCAAAAATCAGCAGATAATCCCATAAAATATCCCTCACAACATTAATCCCCGTCATAAAACTGTCCATACAACTACCTCCACTCTTTTAGTTAACTGTTGGCACATACATGCACAACTTTCACTGAAAAAATTTTACGCTATTATTAAATTCAGAAAAAACAAATCATTTTCTTTTTTTAAGCACATATTCTCATCATTTTTTAATTTTAATGCCGCAACTTTCACGAAAGAAAACTTGCCTTTTCGTTTGAGATGATTTATAATGAATATATGAACAGTGGTTCATATATAAACGAACCCTCACGAAACCTAAGGAGATGATTATGATGACCAATCACACACATACACTAGCGGACAGCCATCAGCATGACCAGCATCATGAGCACCAACATGCACACGGCAAACTGCCCGTCGTATTGTTTTTCATCGGATTGATCACTTTTTTAATCGCGCTTTTTCTGCCGGCAAGTATTGTAAAAAATGTATTGTATGCTGCAACGATTATCTTGTCCGGCTACCATGTTATTGAGGAAGGCTTCATAGATACGTGGCAAGCAACTAAGAAAGCGAAAAAGTTTACGCCAAATGTCCATGTTTTGATGGCTCTCGCTGCATTCGGTGCAGCCGTCATCGGTGATTTCAGGGAAGGTGCTCTGCTGATTCTGATTTTTGGCGGCGCCCACTTTTTGGAAGACTATGTGGAGAAGAAAAGTCAAAAAGAAATTACCAGTCTGATGGAAATGAATCCTGCCGAAGCACGCTTAATTCAAGAAGACGGCTCGACAACCATTGTTGCTGTTGAAACGTTGAACGTTGGCGATCAGCTGCAAGTGCTAAACGGCGACCAGATTCCGACAGACGGCATTATTGCCTCAGGGCACAGTGCGATTGATGAATCAGCCATTACCGGCGAAAGTATCCCCGTCGAAAAAACGACCGGAGATGCTGTCTTTGGCAGTACTATCAATCAAAGCGGCATGTTTACTATGACGGTGACAAAAGAAAGCAGCGACACCGTCTTCGCCAAAATCATCACACTGGTGGAACAATCACAAAAAGATTTATCTAAAACAGCGACTTGGATTCAAAGATTTGAACCGGCCTATGTGAATATTGTTCTGCTGCTGACCGTATTGTTTATTCTGTTGGCGCCGTTTGTTTTGAACCTCAGCTGGTACACCAGCTTTTACCGAGGAATGGTCTTTCTGACAGTTGCTTCGCCGTGTGCGCTGGCGGCCAGTGCTGTGCCGGCAACATTGGCGGCTATTTCCAATCTGGCTAAACATGGCGTGCTTTTCAAAGGCGGTTCTTATTTGGCGAACTTAGCGGAAGTGCAAGCCGTTGCTTTTGATAAAACCGGTACATTAACGGCCGGCAAACCGCAAGTGACCGATGTCTTTATCGACAGCGACACACCAGAAGAAAAACAGCTGTTCATCAACATTATCACGGCGATGGAAAAACAGGCTAATCACCCGCTAGCCGCTGCCATCATCAACGCATTCACACCAACCGACGAAATAACAGTCGACACGGATGTTGAGTTAGGCTCCGGATTAGTCGGGACATATCAAGGACATCGTTACCGTATTGGCAAACCGTCACTTTTCAATGATGTGCCTGAGCAGCTGGAAACATTTAAAAAACAATATGTTGCAGAAGGAAAAACGGTTGTTTACTTTGCTCAAGATACACGCGTTGTTGGCATCATCGCACTGATGGATTTGCCGGATGCCAAGGCGGAAGACACCGTCCGCTATTTAAGAGAGCAGGGAATCCGCACCATCATGATCACCGGCGATGCCGAGCAGACAGGACTGGCTGTTGCAAAGCAAATCGGTATTGATGAAGTCATCGGTAATGTCTTGCCGGAAAATAAAGCTGCTATGGTCAAACAAATCAAGGCTGAAAACGGCACAACTGTGATGATCGGCGATGGAGTGAACGATGCGCCGGCTCTGGCAGAAGCAACAATCGGTATCGCCATGGGTGAAGGGACCGATATAGCAATTGATGTCGCAGATGCTGTGCTGATGAAAAATGATTTGGAAAAACTGGCCTATGCCCATCGCGTGGCCAAAAAGCTGGATACCATCGTCAAACAAAATATTGCATTTGCCATGCTGATTGTAGTTATCCTTGTGGTGCTGAATGTGTTTGGCTTGATGAACTTGCCGGTCGGCGTTATCGCCCATGAATTCAGTACATTGATTGTCTTGTTTAACGGCCTCCGCTTATTAAAGCGGGTTTAAATTAAAATCATACTCTTACTTTTTGATAAAAAAGACAGATGCTTTAATAAACAAGCATCTGTCTTTTAATTGTTACAGTCCACTGTTTAGTAATGAATAACGGCACGTTTTTCGGCGGATGCGAAGATGTCTTCAATTAATTGCATGACTCTCATGACCTCTGCATTTTTTACCACTGGTGCCGCATCTTGTCTGATTACCTGATAAAAATTGGTGTAAAATGTCGGGTGTTCAAACACTGGTGCCGGCAAGGACAGTCTTTGTGCGGCATCTTCTGAAGGTGGAGCCATCGTTTTCGTCAAACCTTGACCTGCTTGGACCGGAATCAACTCATGATGTGCGACTTGACCGACTTGTTTCACCAGATCGCCTGACAAATCCCAGTCATGTATCACAGCTGTGCCTGAATAGCCTTTGACATACCATCTAGGCAGTTTTATAAAGTTGGATGTACCGACTTCTATTAAACTTTTGACGCCGTTGTCGAAAGTAATGTAACTGATAAAGCCGTCATCGACTTCATCGCCTAAGACATAGCTCAACTCGGAAACTACCGACTTCACCGGACTGTCCACCAAAAACAGCAGCTGGTCAAGCAGATGCACGCCCCAGTCAAGCAGCATGCCGCCGCCGTGCTGCTTCAGATGGCGCCAGTCGCCGGGGATACCGTTTGCACCTTGGACGCGTGATTCGATTTGAAACAGTTCACCGATTTCCTGTGTCTGGTAAAGCTGCCTTATGATCAGGAAATCTTCATCCCAACGTCTGTTTTGATGGACCATAAACACTCGATCTGTCTCTTCGGCTACGTCAAGCACTTCTGCAAATTCCTGAGAATTCATCATGACCGGTTTTTCGCACACTACGTGTTTGCCGGCACGCATTGCCCTACACGCCAGTTCCTTATGCGAGTCGTTAGGTGTTGCAATCAGTACGGCTTCGCTGTCCGTATCGTTCAACAGCTGAGACAAAGAGGAATAGATGCGGAACCCTTCCTTTTCTGCCAATGTCAACCTTTCGGGGTCGATGTCATACACACCGTTGACCATGATGTTTGTTTCTTTAGGAATGATGGTGGTGGCATGATAGCGTCCCATGCCGCCGTAACCGATAATATCCAGCTTGATTGTTGTCATTTGTGTCACTCCCTATGCCCACCACATATCAGTCGGTGTGTCTTTAATCATAATGGATTTCAAATTAGTCACGGCGCGGCCCAGACCTTCATCAACCGACATCAGCGGATCTTCATGTTCGATACTCAGCACGTAGTCGTAACCGTACAGTCGCAATGCACTGATGATGTCGGACCACTCTTGCAGACTATGACCGCAGCCGACTGAGCGGAATGTCCAGGCACGTGTCTGGACATTGCTGTACGGCTGCATATCAGTTACCCCGTACATATTTATATTTTCCTGGTCCAAAAACGTGTCTTTGGCATGAAAATGATGAATGGCATCGGCTTTGCCAAGTATTTTGATGGCGCCGACCGGCTCGATACCCTGCCACCACAAGTGTGACGGGTCCAAGTTACAGCCGATGTTTGTGCCGGCTCCGTCACGTAGTTTCAACATTGTATAAGGTGTATGTGCCAAAAATCCGCCGTGCAGCTCGATGCCGATTTTCACACCGGCAGCGGCGCACACACCGTTAATTTCTTTCCAGTAAGGAATCAGTTTTTTCTCCCACTGATAATGGTAAATGTCCGTATAATCTGTCGGCCAAGGCAATACAGGCCAATTGACAGTCTGGTCTGTATCGCTGCCGCCGCCGACCCCCGAAAAACCGTTAACGACCGGCACATTCATCAATGACGCCAGTTTAATAGTTTTTCGAATCAGTGTATCTGCCTCTGCGGCTTCTTTGGCATTTGGCGAGATTGGATTGTTATGACAGCTGAACGCACTGATTGTCAAACCTTTATCCGTTAATTTGGCCAAATAGTCTTGGCGGGCTTCGGCACTTGCCAACAATTTATCGATGTCGCAGTGCGCGTTTCCTGGTGAACCGCCTGTTCCGATTTCCACGGTTTGCAGACCTTTTTCCGCTACCGCTTCAATCATTTCTTCAAACGATAATTGGTTAAATAATGGCGTAAAGACACCTAATTTCATAAGATTCCCTGCTTTCTTTTTAACATTGTCTAATCGTTACCAACGAGTTGTTTCAGTACTTTCGCATTCATGCGCGCACTTTCCATGGGTGTCAGCTGCTGAAAAGCTTCTTGTTCCACTACTAAATGCCGGATATCATTTTCTCTGGCAAAAGCGACATAGTCCTCAAGCGGCAAACAGCCCTTGCCCAGCTCAGTGCTTTCTCTATTCTCTGCCAGCATGTCTTTCAAATGAAGCTCCCGGATAACTGAACGGTGTGCCGTCAACCACGGAACAACCGGCACACCCGCGTAGGCCAGCCAGTAAGTATCCACTTCCAGCGTCAGTCCGGCAACTTCTTTCGTCATGGCATCAAGTACATCCTGACCGGTTTCCGTCAATTCATGGGCGTGGTTGTGATATCCCAGCTGGCATCCTTCTTGTGCCAGACGCCCTGACAAACGGCTGAGCTGTCTAAAATACTTGTGCCACTCCGCCATTGTTGCAGCAGTTAGGTAAGGAACGATGATGCGGCGGTTACCCAGTGTTTTTTCAAACGCCAGTGTTTCTTCAAAACGATCTGTCAATTGTTCAAAACTGATATGGGAACCGGTAATGCCTAAGCCGATACTGTCCAGATGGGCCCGCAATGTTTCGGCTGGTACCCCGTGATAGCCGGCAAACTCAACTGCATCGTAGCCGTATGCCTTGACTTGGGTCAACGTGTGTAAAAAATCCCGCTCACAGTCTTCTTTGACACTCCATAACTGCAAGCTGATGCTTGGTTTCATCGTTTCTTCTCCTTACTCTGCCAGATAGACAGGTTTGCCTGTTTCAGCTGAACGGTAAATAGCTTCCAGTATTTCAGTGACGACTAGCGCCTGCTCCGGTGTAACGACCGGCGTTGTATCGTTTCGGACAGCATCAATCCAAGACTGGGCTTCCAGTATTTCCGGTGTCGATGATGCACCGTCATAAAAATCCACGCCGCCTGTTTCCAGTTCAATGCGCTTTTCGTACAATAGGCCGTGGTCTTCACCGTTGATGCGCAAACCGTCTTTCATGTCTGCTCCGCCTTTAGTTCCGCAAAGCGTGGTTTGTGCTTCCCCGACGTCAAGACTGTTCAGCGCCCAGCTGGCTTCCAGCATGACAGAAGCACCATTTTCCATCACGATATAGCCGAATGCAGAATCTTCCACTGTG
Organism: Vagococcus acidifermentans; assembly: GCF_003987655.1. GTDB lineage: Bacteria > Bacillota > Bacilli > Lactobacillales > Vagococcaceae > Vagococcus_B > Vagococcus_B acidifermentans. The sequence continues at coordinate 109,791 of NZ_NGKC01000009.1, forward strand.
AATTTTTCCGGATCCCACGGGCCCCATGCATTCGCAGCGTTTTCGGTTGCAGACAATTTGTGATATGTATTACCGACAACAAACTTCGGCTGGTAATTATCCATCATCCACAACGTTAAATCCAAGGCATGAGTACCAATATCAATAAGCGGACCTCCCCCTTGCGCGTCTTCATCAAGGAACACGCCCCAAGTTGGTACTGCCCGGCGGCGGATGGCATGCGCTTTCCCCAAATAAATATCACCCAGACCGTTTTCTTCGCATACTTGATGCAAGTAGACCGCGTCTTTGCGGAAACGGTTTTGATAGCCAATCGTCAGCTTTTTGCCGGTTGCTTTAGCTGTTGCCACCATTTTCCGACCTTCTTCAGCTGTCTTGGCCATCGGTTTTTCACACATGACATGTTTGTCGGCAGTCATCGCGGCAATTGATATTTCCGCATGCGAACTGTTCGGAGTACACACATGGACAATATCAATGTCCGCATCTGCCAGCATTTCCTTGTAATCCTCATACACCTTCGCTTCGGCCGTACCAAACTCTTCCTTTGCCTTTTGTGCACGGCTGACGATGACATCGCAGAAAGCAGTCATTTCAACCCCGTCGACTTGCGCTAAACTCGGCATGTGCTTGCCGTTGGCGATACCGCCGCAGCCGATAATTCCGACTTTTAACATCATAAAAAAAACCTCCATCACCTGTTTTGTTAGTTTAACTATACAAAACATTGACAAGGTTTTCTTCCTTGAATAACGGCTAATTATTCCCGAATATTGCTTTTTGATATTTCAGCGGCGACTGGCCGACTTTTTCTTTAAACACATGATGAAATGTTTTCACACTATTGAAGCCGGCTTTTTCTGCCACCTCCGCCATTGGCAGATTTTCATGGGCTAAAATATATTTTGCCTGATTGATGCGGTATTCTGTCAAAAACTGCATAAACGTTGAGCCAGTATGTTTTTTGAAAAAACGGGTGAAGTAATAAGGGCTGAACCCCGCATGGTCGGCGACGTCCTTGATTTGGATACCTTCATGATAGTGTTCCTCCAGAAAAATGAACACTTGGTTCAGACGTGCCAGCGTTTCTGCATTGCGGGCCGCCTCGGAAAAAGACTCACTGATATGCGACGGCTGCTTTTTGGGTATTTCCCGGAAATACAATGTGACTAAATCATTGAGAGCACCGATAATAGCAAACTGAAAGCCGGGGGGCTGCGCGGTTATTTCCTGATAGATTGTCTCCAGATGGCGGCGCATCGTCATAGTCGTCTGATGCGGCCACTGCGCGCTGTGGTTCTCGGCCTCGTTGAACAAGGTGCTTATCTGTTTAGGCTCGGCAATCCCCAACAAGCCCTCACGGAACAGACCTTCATCAAACTGGTAAACAAGACGCTCACTTTCCGGCGATGCCAGAAAAAAATGCGATACGCCGCTTTCAAAGACAAAAATCTCGCCTTCATGGACTTGTAAAATTTTGTGATTATAGCCGATGTTCACCGACCCTTTTGTGACATAGATGATTTCAACTTCTTTATGCCAGTGCGGCGGAACGACGATTTCGCCGGAGTTATTGAATGTTCTAAAACGAATACCCAGCGGCCACTCCGGAATTTCCAAAAATAAACTCATGCTGTCATCCCTTCTGTTCCTGTTGATGAATCCAGTATAGCACATCTGTACAAACACTCAGGTGAAAATAAAAAACACACCCTCAGAAAAATTACCAAGAGAGTGTGTCAGCTTTTTTCAGCACTGCATCAAACAGCAAAGCCGACTAAAGCGCTGCAACTTGTACTTGTGCGACGTATTCAGCAAATTTCGTAACATCTACGTGACCTGTTTTTTGTTCCATGGTATTCAGCATGCCCAGTGTCATCGCTATTTTCAAAACATCAGCTAAATCGCGCCCGTCCGCAAGCGCAAGCGCTAAGCCGGCGACTGTTGCATCGCCGCTGCCGACAGGGTTGACGACCTTGATACGGGGGATTGTTACCTTGTAAAACATTTCCCCATGCTTGACAAACGCACCGTCCGCTCCCAGCGAGACAACAATTAGCGGAATACCAGCAAACAACTCGGAGTTCAATATTGCCTGCAAATCAGAAACATCATCGCCGGTCGGCTGATAAGCGGCAATCGCCAAAAGTTCGTCGCGGTTCGGTTTGATGGCGTAAGGTTTGCTGTCAGACTGCAGTGTCTGTGTCAATGCAGCACCCGACACATCCAGAACCACTTTTTTTCCTAATGTATTGGCCTGCTGAATCAGCCGCGTGTATAAGGCATCATCCACCCCTTTTGGCAAACTTCCGGAAATAGTCACCACATCGACATTAGCCAGCAATCTGTCATACAATTGTTCGAAGTCGGCCGCCTCCACTGATGAGACGACTGGACCGCTTTCCAGTATTTCGGTCTGCTTGCCGTCATCGTGGAGAACAGCGATGCAGTTGCGCGTGTCCCCGGCGATGGGTGAAAAGCGGTGGGCAATCTTTTCTTGTTGCAATTGGCGCTCGATATACGCGCCCAGTTCACCGCCAAGCAGCCCGGTGGCCAATACCGGGTGCCGCATCTGATGAACGACCCGGGTCACGTTCAAGCCCTTGCCGCCGGCTGTTTTGCTGTATTGTTCGCACCGGTTGATGTCGTCGATGCAAAATTCAGCCAGCTGATAGGAAATGTCTACTGAAGGATTCATTGTCACTGTGAGTATCATCGGCTATTCTTCTCCTGTCGAAAATTTATCGTGCCATGACCGGGCTGTCCGGCTCAACACCTCATTCAGTTCTTCAATATTTTGTCGGCCCTGTGTCCTCAGCCAGGCTCTTGCAGCTTCTTCGCCTTCATGAGCAAAGACCGGCACACCGCCTTTCCATGTGGCGCGTCCGCAAAGCACACCATTAAACGTCGAACCGGCTTCATGGGCAAACTCCAGTGTCTTCCGGAACAAGTCGGCACTGACACCAGCGCTGAGGAAAATAAACGGCAGATTGGTCTTGGCGCTTTGTTCCTGAAAATGTGCCAGTGCTTCTTCGCGTGTATAAACCACATCCGCAGCATTTTCCGCAAAGCCTTGAACGTAATTCATATTGACCGGCGCCTCCATCTTCAGCACGTCCACGTGGTATTTTTCTTTCGAGAATTCCGCCATCATGTCATTGACTTTATGCGGTTTTATAGCCGCGTACGCTTTGCTGCCGGTGTCGGCAAGCTCGGCATCATAAGACACCAGTTCCAAATAAAACGGGATATCCTCTGCCAGACACTCCGAACCGATTCGTTCCACGAACGCATGCTTGCGGTCATTGATCGCCGCCGGTTCATCAACATCGTAATACAGCAAGAATTTGACCGCATCGGCACCGGCTTCTTTTAACCGGCGCACAGACATGTTTTCAATCAAATCAGGGAAACGACCCGGTTCAGTCGCGTCATACCCGGTTTGTTCATATGCTAAAAGCAGGCCGGCATCGGCATCTTTAGCACGGGCGGCCGGCAGACCGTACTCCGGGTCAAGTAAAATGGCGGTCGCGTAAGGTGTCAACTCCTCCGACACCAGCTTTTTAAAGGTGACGACCGCTTCCTCTACGTCACCGCTGAACTGCTCTTTCTGCAGCATCTTTCGCAAAGCTCCCCGCTGGTCAATAGCCAATGCGGCGATGATGCCGTTACTGGTGGATAATTGAGTCATCAATTGCTTTTTTCGTTGTGTTAACTGTTTCATTTTTAATGTTCCCCTTTACTGAACTGGCAAATCATGAATGACGACGCCGCGCACGACACGGTTGACTGTTCCTGTTGGTGAAGGTGTGTCGGGTTTGTTGGCAACTTTGACAGAGGTCAAAAGCGCCGCTACTTGACCGATTATAATAAACGGCAATGCGGCAAAACCGTCAGGAATGACTGTCGGACTGTCGAGTGCCAAAGTATCTCCGCTGAAACCGGCAGTGTTTTGCGCGATCGCCGTGACTTTTGCGGCAATGCCGTCTTCTTTGATTTCTTCTAAGACATCCAAATCGTAATTAGCCGTGTACGCATCATTGCTGACAAAACCGAAGACGATGGTCCGGTTATCAATAAATGATTTCGGCCCGTGCCGGAAGCCGACCGACGAATCAAACACAGTCGCAATCTTTCCGGCAGTCAGCTCCAGCAGCTTCAGCTGTGCCTCGCGGGTCAACCCTGAAAGACTGCCTGAACCCAAGTAAACGACCCGGTCAAAGTCGGTCTCCACAATTGTCTGCACACGCTCCTCCAGCGCAAGCGCCTGGTTGCCCATTGCCACAATCCCCGCCACCAGCTCGCTATGGTTGCGGTGTGCCTGATCGAATGTCAGCAGCGTTGCCAGTGTCATACAGGAAAAGCTGCCGGTCATGGCAAATCCTTTGTCATTCGAACGTGCCGGCATCAGCAGCACAAAACGGTTTGTATCTCCTTGACTGTTCACAGCCAGCTGGCCATCCGCTGCACACGTAATAATCAAATGCCGGATGTTGTCCACTAATTTATTTGCCAAATCCACTGCCGCAAGACTTTCAGGACTGTTTCCGCTGCGGGCAAACGACACAAGCAGGGTCGGCTGGTTGCCTTTCAAATAATCATGCGGTGCCGCAACAATGTCTGTTGTCGGAATCGATTCAAATTGATACGCATCCGTGTCCCCATAGCGTATCAGATGCGGACGCACAACATCGCCTACATAGGCTGATGTGCCAGCACCTGTAAAAATCACTCTGATTCTTTGCGCTGCTTCCTGCTGAAAATCTTCTAACAACTGATACAAGTCGGTTCGCTTGTCCTCAAATATCGCCAGCGTTTCCTCCCAGAGTTCAGGCTGCTGCATAATTTCTTTCGTGGTAATTGCTGCACCGGCTTGCTCAAGCTGCGTTTCAGACCATTTCAACATATTGCTTATCTCCTTTGTCAATTTTTTATTTTCACCCTTTACGGACAGACAATAAAGGATTCCGTACCAAAACCAACTGGTACCTACCACTTACATTATTGCCAATTTTTTATGGAAAGTCAACACTTATCTCGCAATATTCCACCGTTATATGATCAGCTAAGACTAACACTGTTCGACCAGACGCTCTAAAAAAATTTTTTTGGTTTTCATTCACGCACGCCATACTGCCATCAAAAAAAAGCACAGATGCTGTTTTAGCATCTGTGCTAAACTGTATTGACGATGGTTTCGTTAACTTCTGGTCTTCCTAGGAATTCCGCCGTGTTTTCATATGAGACAACGCAGCGTTGACTCTACTTTCTGGATGACAGCTGACAAAGACTACTTGAGTCAGCCTCTTTTACCTGAAAATCGCTTCTTTTGAGTGACAAAGCGACACCCGCTTCTTGTATTTGAAACGGATGCCGTCCTTCCTTCAACCATTGTAAATTTATAGCAAACAAGTCAAAAAATGGTTTCAATTTATTCGGCTTTAATATTTATTTTGTTATTATCAAGAAGGTAGCTTTTAAAAATCACTGGCCAACCGCTAAGACAGAACAAAAGACAATTTTGGCTCTGTCATCTGCAATGCGTTTAAAACCGGGAAAAAAGCCCGACCGAATCGTGCCCATTTCCCCCGGTAAGGTTTTTAATACTGCTGTTATTAAGCTAAATCCGCACCATTCGTGGCAATCACTTTTTTATACCAGTCGAATGATTTTTTGCGTGAACGGTTCAGCGTACCGTTGCCGTCATTGTCCCGATCTACATAAATAAAACCGTAACGCTTGCTCATTTCCCCTGTGCTGGCACTGATCAAATCAATGCAGCCCCATGTTGTATATCCCCAAAGCTCCACACCGTCTTGCACTGCTTCGCCCATGGCTTGGATGTGCTCACGCAGGTAGTCGATACGGTAGTCATCTTGAATGCTGCCATCTGCTTCAACTGTGTCAACAGCACCCAAGCCGTTTTCCACCACGAACAACGGTTTTTGATAGCGGTCATACAGTGCATTCATTGTCGTCCGGAAGCCCAGCGGGTCAATCTGCCAGCCCCATTCGCTTGCTTTCAAGTAAGGATTTTTCAAGGTCGCAAAGACATTGCCTTCTGTTTGCTTGTCATCTTCCGACGTACTGACTAAACGAGTCGAGTAGTAGCTGAATGAGATAAAATCGACTGTGTGTTTCTTCAGGATGTCCAAGTCCCCGTCAGCGATGTCCAGTTCAATTCCGTGTTCTTTGAAGAAGCGTCTGCTGTAGCTCGGGTACTCGCCGCGTGCCTGCACATCAATAAAGAAGTATCCTTCACGATTAGCCTGCAAGGCTGCCCAGACATCTTCAGGACGGCAGGTTTTCGGATACGTTTCTCCGGCAGCCAGCATACAGCCGACTTTGAAATCCGGGTTAATTTCATGTGCCAGCTTGGTCGCTTTGGCAGATGCCACCAGCTGATGGTGCGCAGCCTGATATTTGATTTGCTCAGGATTATCTTTGCCGTTCAAATCCATGCCGCCGCCAAAGAAAGGAATATGCAAAATCATATTGATTTCATTAAAAGTCAACCAGTACTTGACTTTATCACGGTAGCGTTTAAACAGTATCTCTGCATAATTTAAATACAAATCAATCAGACGGCGGTCTTCCCAGCCGTTATACTTGGTCATCAGCGCTACGGGCGTGTCAAAATGCTGAATTGTGACTAGCGGCTCGATGCCGTATTTCAAGCATTCGTCAAATAAATCATCATAAAATTTCAGACCTGCTTCGTTCGGCTCAGCATCATCCCCGTTCGGGAAAATTCTTGCCCAGCAGATTGATGTACGGAATGTTTTAAACCCCATTTCCGCCATCAAAGCAATGTCTTCTTTGAAACGATGGTAAAAATCAATGGATTCATGACTTGGATAAAAATCATACGTCTTTGTCAATGCGTCTTTAGGATTCATCAAGGCTTCCCATCTGCCGTGATGTGCATCGGGCAGAATATCAACCGGAGACAAGCCTTTGCCATCCACATCATACGCACCTTCGCACTGATTAGCGGCAACTGCACCGCCCCATAAAAAGTTTTCTGGAAAATTACTTTTTGTCATAATCGGTCCTCCCTTATTCATCAGTTATTACCATTATAACAAAAAAACGAAATAATATTTGTGCAACTCGTGTTTATAGGTTGGCTAACAAAAATGGTGCCGTAGTTTTACTCTAATGCCGGTCTTGTCACAGTTCAGTATCATCTTCAAATGTATTAACATTGACAATTTTATTTTCGTAATATCCCCATTATAAATCGGTTGTGCAGCTCTTCAAGACAAGACACAGACAAAAAAAAGGGCTATCCCATGGCTACATGGTGGACAGCTAAACAACTTTCCAGATAGCAAGTTGCTTCATAATTATTTCTTATCACAGTTTTTAGCAGATGGAACATAATCAATTTTACATTTATTCTTCACCGATAAAATTCATTTTTTTTTAACAAATGGCAAAAAAACGAATTTTTCATGATAGAAATCTCATTTATAGTTAATCGGTAATTTACTATGTTGACAGCAATTACAGCACCTGACAGTTTATTATAACCCCGATATTCCATAAAATTTATGAGCTTAAACAAAAAATAATGTACGTTTCTTAACTTGACGCAATACGAGCTTTTTTTTTCACATTTTTTTAAACTCACAGTAATATTTTTTATTGACAGCACAAAACTAGTTTTAACTCCCGAATCACAAAAAGAGAGGATGAGGGCAATCGATGCTTTCTTTACTTGAAAAAAATGAACAAGAGATTATCACTGTACTCAGCGTCTTTTTTTCTCACCCCCAAAAAAAGCGCTGGACGTTAAATGAATTACACAACGAAACAAACCTGAGTCAATGGAAAATCACTCAGGCTTTGGAAGGGATTCAGCGGATTATAGAGCACAACAACTGGCAGGACCGTATCCAGCTTGAATGGACAGCCAATGAAGTGATTGCATATTTAAAAAAGAACATTTCCATGGATTTTATCCGCAAACATTTATACAAATCTTCCATCATTTACAACTTGTGCCTTGAAGCATTGCTTAATCCCGGCTTCAACCTTTACCGCTTTCTGGACGAATACGGCATCAGTTATTCCACGCTGTACCGGCGCTTGAAACCGTTAAAAAAGATGTTGAAAGAGTTCAATCTTTGCTTCACATTAAAAGCCGACAGCCTGATTCAGGGAGAAGAGGCGCAGATACGTTATTTCCTCTACTTTTTTCTGATTGAGGCTTACAATACGGACTTTTTGAAAACATACAAAACCAGTATCGTCGACCGGGGGATCAATCATTTTTCAGTGTCTCATGACGCCTCCTTTTCACAGCAAAAGCGGCTGAAAGTATTTCTGATTATCACGCACAACCGGATATTGAATAATCACCTGATTGAGTCATTCCACTGTCCCAATCGGACAGATGCGCTGCTTTCACACTTGCATGAGCATTTCCATCAGTTTTTCGACTTGTTGAATTTGCCGTCTGAGGCCAAGCGGTCGGAGGCACAGTTTGCGGCGTTCTTTTTGTTCTCGATTGACGGGTTCTCAAAAAAACGGGTTGCCGAACAGCTGACCACTGCTGAACTGGACGGTACAACGCAGACTACTCAAAAACTGCTGGCTTTTATTCAGGACTACTTTGCTATTACATTCACACCTGAAGACACCCTGTTTTTAACAGTTAACATTGAACTGCTGCTGGCACATGCATCTTTTTTCAGCGGTTGTCTGCTTATTGCAGATATCACAATGTCTGACTACTTGACTAGTAATTTCTTTTTTATCGGCAACAATTTTTTACTAAGTTTCATCGCCTTTGTCCAAGAACAGATGTCCGTAAAAAACAAAGATTTTTTCTGCTTCAACGTATTGCCGATTGTGTCTGAAACGCTCGCCGGATATATCAAAACATCCATCAACATCCTGCTTGTTTCCAGTATTTCAAAAACATTTGAGGACACGCTAAAAAAAATGATCAGTGACATTTCGCCTTTACCGGTTAATTTTGTCCACCAGCATCAGTCCATTGATTTGATTATCACTGATTCCTACAACGGCTTGTATGAGGCCTTCCCTGAAACAAAATACTTCTGCTGGTCATACATCCCCACTGAGGAAGACTGGCAGCGGCTGAAAACCTCTTTGCTGTCTCTTGCCAAAGCAACGAGTGACAATGTCACCAGAAAATAAAAAGAACTGAAGCAGTCAGCTTCAGCTCTTTTTACACGTATTATTCAGTTATACCCTGACGTAGGTGCGATTATTCGCTATGCGGTAAATTTCTGCATAGGACACGCCGGCTTGGGTCAGCCCTTCCTGAATGCGGACCGTCTCTGCCAATGGGAACTTCATGGAAAAGCCGCAACCTGCGGAAATACGCTCAGGGGTTGCCACCAGTCTGCCCGGCAAAGCTAATGCCGCCAGCACTTTTTCAGCGCCAATCGCATCGTGTGTCGAGGGAAAAGTCATTAACGCCTCTTCTGTCATCTGCTTTACCTACGGTTTTACGACATGTGGCGCCGTACGCAGCATCTCGACGATTTTGCCCATGTTAGTTATCTCGCCGACCGCAATCTCGTCCTTGATTTGGTAGTAGTCGGCACAGGAACCGCAAATATAAATGGCAACGCCTGCTTCTGCCAACATACGCAAGTCTGCCAGACAAGAAGAGGTTTTAGTCGTCAAGAGTGCTCCGCCATGATAAAAAATCATTTTTTCTGGGTACTCGTCCTGCTGTGTCAGCACGCTGATGAAACTTTTAATTAGCGCTTGACCCAGCTCTTTTTCCCCGTGTCCCATTTCGGCACTATTGATTGCCACAATGTATGGTCTTTTTTCTGTCACATTATCACCTCATGTTAATCAGTTACTTCACAATAATTTCCCACTCCTGCCGAGCAGTGACCGTCCCGATTCGATGTGACGGGATAGCTAGGCTGCTCAACTCTTTCAACAGCTCTGCACCTTCCGCTTCCGGAATGGCAATCAGCAGACCGCCGGATGTTTGTGGGTCATAGATGATTTCCTCCAGCAGCGGGTTATCTGCCCTGAAGTCTACGACCGACAGCAGATACTCGCGGTTCTTCTTGCCGCCGGACGTGGTGACACCTTGCTCCAGACAAGTATAGGCAGCATCCAACACCGGAATATCGGCAGCTGTCAGTTCAGCCGACAATCTGCCGTCCAGCATTTCTGACAAGTGCCCGGCCAGTCCAAAACCGGTAACGTCTGTACAACTGCTGACAGGATATTTGCGCATCATGTCGGCAGCGTATTTGTTCAGCCACGTCATCTGTTTTTTCGCCGGCTCGAACGCCTCGGCGGAAATCTTGTCCGTCCCGTATCCTTTGGCTACCAGTCCAACACCAATCGGTTTCGTTAAAATCAGCATGTCCCCTTCTTGACACGTATTGTTTTTAAGAATCCGATCCGGATGGACCGTCCCTGTGACCGACAGGCCGTATTTCACCCGCGGGTCATTGATGGAGTGCCCGCCGGCCAGCATCGCCCCGGACTCAATCACCTTTTCGGCACCGCCGCGCAAAATATCCTTCAGCATAGTCATATCTTCCCCGTCGGGATACGTGACGATATTCAGTGCTACCAGCGCCTCGCCGCCCATGGCGTACACGTCGCTCAGTGCATTGGTCGCTGCAATCAACCCGAACAAATAAGGATCATTTACCATGGAAGGGAAAAAATCCAATGTTTGTATCAAGGCGGTGTCATCAGAAAGTTTGACCACTGCTGCATCATCTGTTTCCTCAAAACCAACCAGCAGCCGTTCATCCTTACTCTTCGGCAAATCAGATAATATATCACTCAGACTACCCGGTCCGATTTTCGCATTTCAACCGCCGGATATGCTTAAACACATCTTTTTATCCACACGCTTCACCCTCCTTCTACTTACTATTATAACAGTGGAAACTTGAGAAACAACCATTAAATACCGCTCTTTGCCAAAGTCGTTTCACAGATGCTGAAAGGCTGTTTCAACATAAAATCACCCATTTTTTTTTGACAGACTCTGCAAGAAAAAGTAATATATGGATAAGAACTGCTAATTTATAGAAAAGTCAGGTGAATCGTCAATGCATATTTTAATCACCGCTGGCGGTACAGCGGAAAAAATTGATAATGTCCGGACCATTATCAATCAGGCAACTGGTCGCCTCGGCAAAGAAATTGCGGCTGCCTTCTCTTCAGCGCCTGACTGCCGCATCACGTATATTCACGGTCCACAGGCAGATTTACCCGAAAAACATTCCAACATCTCTTTTTTCCCGGTCGGCTCTGTGCAGGAACTGCTGCACGAAATGACCAGACAATTGGCAAGTCAGCCGTTTGATGCGGTCATTCACAGTATGGCAGTCAGTGACTATCAAATGGATTTTGCGATTGACGGGGATGCTTTTGCGAACAAACTGGCAGAAGAACTCGTGCGTCGGCCGCAAGACATATCCGAAACCGAACTGGCAGAAGACATTCGGCAGCTGCTGCGGACGCATGCCTTCGTTCCTGAAAAACAAGCCAAAAAACTCAGCTCCGACTCCAGACAGCTGATTCTCTTTTTAGGCCGGGCACCGAAAGTCATTTCCATTATCAAGACCGTACAGCCGGAAACCATTCTCGTCGGCTTCAAGCTTTTGGTCGACGTCTCTGAAGATGTCCTGACTGACGCTGCTTTGAAAAGTATCAAAACAAACAATGCCGACTTCATTTTGGCAAACGATTTGACAAAAATCACTGGCGAAACGCATCAAGCTTTCCTGATTGACAGCGGCGCAAATAAACGGTATTTTTCAACTAAACAGGAAATAGCCGCCGGCATCCGGCAGGCTGTGATTTCCAAGCTAGAGGAGCGATCTGAATGAAAACTGTTTTACTTGGCGTATCCGCCAGCATTTCAGCATATAAAGCGGCCGATATCGTCAATCAGCTGAAAAAAAGAGGGGTCAATGTTGAAGTCATCATGACCCGTCACAGCACAGAATTTATTACACCGCTGACACTGCAGACACTTGCAAAGACAAAAATCCATACGGATGTCATGGAAGAGCACATCCCGTCGGAAATCAATCACATTGATTTGGTCAAACGTGCGGATATCTTTGTGATTGCGCCGGCATCTGCCAACATCATCGGCAAGATTGCCAACGGGATTGCCGATGACATGCTGTCTACCACAGCGTTATCGGTGCATGATATGCCGAAGCTGATAGCGCCGGCTATGAACACCTACATGTATGCCAACCCGGCCATGCAGGATAATCTGGAAAAACTGGCACGCTACGGCTACCAGCTGATTGAACCGCGGGAAAGCCTGCTGGCTTGCGGAGATTTCGGCAAAGGGGCACTCGCTGATGTCGATACTGTCGTGTCGATTATCATGGACACTCTCAATCAATAAAAAAGGGGCGGTTGTTTGAAAACGAAAAAATTAACATTGACAGCAATCTTTTTAGCCATCATTTTCTTGTTTGCACTGACACCAGTCGGCTTTATCAACCTCGTGTTTATTAAAGCGACGATTGTTCATGTACCTGTCATCATCGGTTCCATCGTTCTGGGACCCAAAATCGGTGCACTGCTCGGCGCAGCGTTCGGCGGAATCAGTATCTTTATCAATACAACGACTCCGTCACTTTTATCTTTCGCTTTCTCGCCGTTCATTCCTGTTTTAGGCACGACACACGGCAGTCCCTGGGCCGTTGTCATCGCACTGGTCCCCCGGATATTAACCGGCATCCTGCCCTTTTTTATCTACCGCGGAGTGATGGCATTTTTCAAACAAAATCCCAAACGTCAGGCTCCCGCATTGTTTGCTGCAGGGATCGGCGGTTCGGCTGTCAACACATTGCTGGTCATGAATCTGATTTATTTTCTCTTCAAGGATGCCTATGCACAGGCCAGAGGAATTCCGATTGGAGAAAGTGTCTACAAAGCTGTATTGACCGTTATCTTTGTGAACGGCGTGCCGGAAGCCTTAGTCGCCGGTATTGCTGCTGCGGCTGTCGGCACCGTGCTGCTGAAACTGGTTAAAACAACCTGACGGGTCAAAATAATCAGTCTCTAGCATGACGTTTTCTCGGAAGGCATGTGCTATGATAATGATACAATCAATTGAAAAGGAAGATTTGCCATGAGACAATCCACTTGGTCCAATATATTTGCCATTATCGGCTTAATCGTTATCGGGTCGCTTTTATTCAGCCTCGTCAGCGGTCTCTTGATGTTCGCCTTGAAAATTTTGATTCCAGTCGCGCTGGTGGTTTGGCTGGTCCGCTATATTTCAGGCAGTCACAACCGCAATAACTATTACCGATGATAAAAAAGCTGACAAGCATATTCGCTTGTCAGCTTTTTATTATCCTAAAGCCACATCCAATATCATCATCACAATAAAACCGGTCATCGTACCGAAGACCGCATAATGATTTTTACTGCTGGTCGTCTGTTGCGCTTCAGGAATCAATTCTTCAATCACGACATAAATCATTGCGCCGGCAGCAAACGCCAGTGCATACGGCAGAATGACTGTTACCTTTGTCACCAGCAGCGCCCCTAAAACGCCGGCGATCGGCTCCACAAGACCTGAAGCCTGGCCATAGAGAAAAGCCTTCGTCCGGCTCATGCCTTCCTGCCTCAGCGGGATGGACACAGCCGCACCTTCCGGGAAATTTTGAATACCGATACCGATGGCGACCGACAGTGCCCCCATGACAGCCGCTGTCGGATTGACCGCAGATGCCGCTGCCCCGAAGGCAACTCCCACAGCCAGACCTTCCGGAATGTTATGCAGCGTAATGGAGAAGACCAAAAGAATCGTCCGCCTCAAATGGGTCGGCAGCCCTTCCTGCTCCTTGTTCGGTCCGAAGTGGACGTGCGGCAGCAAATGGTCTGCGATATAAAGAAAAATACCGCCCAGTGCAAACCCGATACTGACGACCAGCCATGACGGCAAACCGTTGTTTTCTTCCGCCTGCTCGATAGCCGGCTGCAGCAGCGACCAAAAACTCGCGGCAATCATCACGCCCGATGCAAATCCCAACATTAAATTCAAAATATCTTTCTTGATTGTTTTAAATAAGAACACCAGCCCTGCACCCAAAGCTGTCATACCGTATGTAAATGCCGTACCGACCAGTGCCTGCTGCCAGGCAGCCAGTGTCATCAACCAATCTATCACACACATCGCCTCTTTCCAATCCATACTGCGGTACTTTACCGGTTAGTTCATTTAGCAATATAGTACAGTTTATTCAGAAAGTCAAAAATACCTGACTGGTTATACGTCTTTGGGGACAATTTGCTGTTTCAGCACAACCTTGTCACGCAGTCTCAACCCGTTTTCCACAATCGGTTCATCATAGTTCTCCAAAAAGAAATCCCTTTCAATTCCCGCAAAACGAAAGCCCATCTTCTGATACAGGTACAGCTGACCGATACTGGTCGTGCCGGTACAAATCTCAATATATTTGTACGAGTTGTTCTGTGCATATTCCAGAGCGTACCGCAACAGCGTCTGGCCGATGCCCTGTCTCCGCTTGTCTGCTGCCACTGCGATGTTCATGATTTCAATCGTACGCGGTCTGGTCGGCAGCAGGACCATCACACCGACCAGCTCTTCGTCATCAATCGCCTCGAATGCCATCCCCCTTGCCATATACTCTGCGACCAGTTCTTTCGACGGGTCCGCATCAAGCAGCAGCTCAAAGTGCCCTTCCGTCGCATCCGTAAATTTTCGCATAATAATTGACATCTTTATCCCTCCTTCATTCCGTCAGACACCAGCTCCGTTCAATTGACGCGCCGGTTCTTCCTACTCATATTATACCCGATTCTCCGGGTGCAAGTTATCTTTTCCGCCGCTTTTAGCAGTCCGGGGCAAGCCGGCTATTGTTTTGCCGGATAAAACGTGCTATCATCCTCACATATGACGTCACGAAACAGCAAAGGAGCAAACAGATGACACAGACAAATCAACATAGACGGCTGCTGAAACGCTGCATCGCCTTGTCAAAGTCGGCCCGTGCCAACGGCAACACACCTTTTGGCGCACTGTTAGCCGATGCCGACGGCAATATTCTGCTGGAGCAGGAGAACGTGGAGCTGACCGAAAAAAGATGCACCGGACATGCTGAAACAGCACTGGCTGAACGTGCCTCCCACCGCTATGCTAAAACCTTTTTGCAGGACTGCACACTTTACACGACTGCCGAACCGTGCGCCATGTGTTCAGGTGCCATTTACTGGGCTAACATCGGGCACGTGGTGTATGCGATGGACGAGCGCAGTCTTTTAGCCTTGACTGGCAGCCATGACCTCAATCCGACACTTGATTTGCCTTGCCGGGAAGTCTTTGCCAAAGGACAAAAAAACATCACCGTCACCGGGCCTTTCCCCGAACTGATGGATGAAGCTGCGGCTGTACACGCCGGCTTTTGGGATAATTAACCGCGCCGGCAGAAATGCTGCCGGCAATTACAACAAGTATTTACTGCCCTCTTTTTGTGCTAGACGGCTCAGCGGATACTTGGCGATAAATGCCGCAACCCAGTCAGGATTGTATTTGCTGTACTGCCTCAACGCCCAGCCGATTGCTTTCTGAATGAAAAATTCCGTTGTTTCCCTGTCAAACAGGATGGCATCTGTCAGCACTGCTTTATCCAGTGTTTCTTTTTCCATCAGCTGCAGTAAAATCGCAACACGTCTCAACCAAAAATCCGGATGCTGATGGAAAAGCGCAAAGACTTTGGCTTTGTCCTCCGGATGATACCGGACATAATTCCCAAATACTTTCCGCCACGCATCCACCGAATCCCACCATGATTTGCGTCCGACATAGCCGGCAAACAACTGAATCTCAGCCAGCGTCAGCCGCCTGGCATTGGCTGTGCAAATATCAATCGCCAAATACTGGTACTCCCGTTCTTCCCGATTATAAAATGCCTCGACGACATCCGGTATCTCTGATAACGGCAGCTTTTTGCTCAAGGCAATGACCTCCCGCGACTGCTTCCGCCTCTCAGGCGCCGGCACGCCTAAAAAGGGAAATTGATTTTTCATATAACTGCTCATCGGCTGCGACTGACCACTGTCCCCTTTGAAAGAAAAATCTTGGTATGCCGTCATGATATCCGCCCCTTTCATCTACCTCCAGTGTAGCAAGCTCGACCGGTCGCACGCAACAGCAAAAAAGCCCTTGTGCACTGATTTTAACGGCACAAGGGCTTTCTATTACCTAAACGGCTTAATACGTGATGATGACCTCATCCTCATCCGGATTCTCCGATTGGATTTCAATGACGAGCCGGTGCGGCAGACAAATGCTGGTCTGTCCCGGTTTGCTGATCCAGCCCGTATTAACAGCAATCTGGTCCGGACTATTATCTTCCTTGACGCGGATGCGGCGGCCGTCCACCTCAACAATGTTGTACTGGTTTTTATTGGGATGATACGTGACTTCTTTGCGCGGTGTCTTGTCGCTCAGCACAAACCGCTCAACTTCCTCCCCGTTAATTGTGACAACTGCCACCAGCTGGTCATCGGGGGAAACTGCCGTCTGCGTCGCGGCAAATATGCCGTAAGGGACAAAGGACAAGATTATCAAACCCGCGATGACGATGCCGTCCATGACCCGCCATTGTTTTTTTAACTCTTTCCAGACACTCATCATTACGACCCTTTCCTTTGTTGTGCTGACAGTACGCTTCTTTTTGTACATTAGCGGTTTATTTTCCCTGCGTCAACTATTTTGGCTGAAATTTATAAAAGATTTGTGAAATAAGCATTAAAATTGTCAGTCTATGACGCGCTGAACTATAATATTTCAGTACAAAGTTTTAAGGAGGACAACTCATGTCAACACATCAAGTGTTACTTTATTATTTATATGTACCAATCGACCAGCCGGAAGACTTCGCAAAAGAACATCTTGCCTTCTGCAAATCCCTCAACCTGAAAGGACGGATTTTAGTCGCCCGTGAAGGCATTAACGGTACTCTGGCCGGCACTGTTGCCGATACAAACGCCTATATGGAAGCGATGCATCAGGATGACCGCTTCAAAGATATCTTTTTCAAAATCGATGACTGTGACAGCGTACCCTTCAAAAAAATGTTCGTGCGCCCGCGCCGTGAGCTCGTATCGTTGAAACTGGAGGATGACATCAACCCGCTGGAGTTAACCGGCAGTTATTTGTCGCCGCAGGAATTCCGCGACGCACTGACGGATGAAAACACCGTTGTCATTGATGCCCGCAACGACTACGAATATGACCTCGGACATTTCAGGGGAGCCGTCCGGCCGGACATCCGCTCGTTCCGTGAATTGCCCCAGTGGATTCGCGACAATAAAGAAGCTTTCATGGACAAGCGGGTCGTTACTTACTGTACTGGCGGTATCCGCTGCGAAAAATTTTCCGGCTGGCTGGTCCGCGAAGGATTTAAAGATGTCGGCCAGCTCCACGGCGGGATTGCCACTTACGGCAAAGACCCTGACGTACGCGGTGATTTGTGGGACGGTGTGATGTATGTCTTTGATGAGCGCATCAGCGTACCGGTCAATCGCGTGGAGCATGTCGTTGTCGGCAAAGACTGGTTCGACGGCACGCCTTGCGAGCGCTACATCAACTGTGCCAATCCTGAGTGCAACCGGCAGATGCTCTGCTCTGAAGAAAACGAGCACACGTTTCTCGGCGGCTGTTCCCATGACTGCCGCATTCATCCGCGCAACCGCTACGTCAGCGAGCACAACCTGACGCTTACAGACTGGCAGGAACGAATCGAACAGCTTGGCGAAACGTTCACCGTACCAGCCCGTTAAAAACAAAACCCCTTGGCCGGACAAACCAGCTAAGGGGTTTTTACTATCTTTATCTCATCGTTACAAATTCTTCAGCAGCTGTCGGATGGATGGCCACTGTGTCATCGAAATCTTTTTTCGTCGCGCCCATTTTGACGGCTACCGCAAACCCTTGCAACATTTCATCCATGCCCTGGCCGATACCGTGCAGACCGACAATCTTTTCATTTTCGCCAACACACACCAGCTTCATGGCGCAGCGCTGTTTATACTCGGTTATTGCATAAACCATCGGCACGAAAGTTGACTGGTACACCTTCACCTGTTCATCGCCGTATGCCTGACGGGCTTTTGCCTCTGTCATCCCGACAGTCCCGATCGGCGGATGGGAAAATACGACTGTCGGAACGTTTGCATAATCCAAAAATGCATCCGTTTGGCCGTTGAACAGACGCTCTGACAAGCGCCGGCCGGCCGCAATCGCAACCGGCGTCAAATCAATTTTGCCGATGACGTCGCCCACCGCATAAATACCTGCTTGTGTCGTATTTTGATAGTTGTCTACTTTGATTGCACCTGCCTCGTCCAGCTCGACATCAGTCGCCGCCAGATTCAACTGCCCGCTGTTCGGCTTGCGGCCCGTTGCCCAGATGACTCGCGCCACATGAACAGCCTCACCATTCATCAGCTCAAGTGTCAAACTGCCGTCAGCCTGCTTAGTCAGTGCACGCGGGACGGACAACGGATGCAGGTGGATACCGCTAGTCTCGTAAGCTTCCGCCAACTTATCCGAAAGCATCGTGTCGAATGTCCGCAAGAAGCGTTCCCGCCGGTATACTAGATGTGTGTCTACCCCCAGTGCGTGCATCACACCCGCCAGCTCAACTGCGATGTAGCCGGCGCCGACCACCGCCACACTTTGCGGCAGCTCCTTCAGCGCAAAGAAGCCGTTGGAATCAAGCGCATGCTCGCCGCCGGGAATATCCGGCTCACAGCTGCTGCTGCCAGTGGCAATCAGGATGTGAGGCGCGGTGTACAGCGCCCCGTCAACAGCAACCACACGTTTATCGACAAACTGGGCAAAGCCTGTTTTGACCGTGACGCCGTTACTTGCCAACCCCTTCAAGTACAAGCCGCGTAAGCGTTCAATATAAGCGTCACGCTTGGCTACCAATTGACTGAAATCAAAACCGTGCAGACTCATGTCAAATCCGTAATCAGCCGCCTGTTGCTGAACGGTCCGGCTGACTTCCGCCCCCGACCACATTACTTTTTTCGGCACACACCCGACATTCACACACGTGCCGCCGATGTGTCCGCCCTCAATCAGCAGCACACGGGCACCGTGCATCCCGGCCCTGTTGGCAGAAGCAATACCGCCGCTGCCGCCGCCGATTACGATATAATCAAATGTTTCCATTGAATCCCCCTCTTCCTTTAACGGCTTTTGCGCCGGATCATGTCGCCTGTTTTAACAGGCTGAGCGACCGGCATTTTGACAATCATCATGGCGTTCGGCGCTTTTTCGATGGCCGTTCCCTCTTCATTCCACATCTCTGTGACAGTCTGCTCAAAATGGGTGAAGCCCGGCCCGTAAAATTCGATGTCATCACCGACGCGGAAATGATTGCGCTGGCGGATGACAGCCAGCTGTGTGTCCGCATCATATGAGAGTACTTCACCGATAAACTTGTACACCGGGATTTTCCGGCGTGCGCCGAACAGCTGGTCATTCTCCGTCGGTACGTCATAGTAAAAGCCCGTCGACAACTCCCGCTGTGCCACCTTCCACAACTCATCAATCCATTCTTGACGGCAATAATAATGTTCCGGGTCAGCCACATAACTATCCACCGCTTGCCGGTAAACATTTGCGACCGTCGACACATAGTGAATGGACTTCATCCGGCCTTCGATTTTCAAACTGTCCACACCATTTTCCACTAAATCAGGAATGTGCTCAATCATCGACATATCCACCGCACTCATTGAAAACGGCTCTTCCGCATTGTCGCCTGACGTAAGCGTCTGACGCTCTTCACCAAACGGCAAGTCGAACAAATCGTATTTCCAGCGGCACGACTGCGAACAGCCGCCGCGGTTGGCATCCCGGTGGGACATGTGATTGGACAGCGTGCAGCGTCCCGAATAGGAAATACACATTGCCCCGTGAATAAACGCTTCGATTTCAATATCCGTCTTTGCTCTGATTTGCCGGATTTCATCCATCGACACTTCACGTGCTAATACGACCCGCTCCAGACCTTCCTCTTGCCAAAAAGCCAATGTCTCCGCATTTGTCGCCGAAGACTGGGTCGACAAATGAATCGGCAGGCCCGGTGCTTCAGCCGCACATATTTCAATCAGCGCCGGATCGGAAACAATGACCGCACTGATGCCGATGTCACGCAATTTCTGGAAGAACACACCGGCTCCTTCCGCATCTGTTTCATGCGTGACCATGTTCGCCACCACATAAACTTTCGCCTGATGTTCCCGGGCAAATGCAACACCTTCTGCCATTTCCTCATAGGTAAAGTTGCCGGCACGGCTGCGCAGCCCGTACGCATTGCCCCCGATATAGACTGCATCAGCGCCATAATGAATCGCTGTTTTTAATTTTTCAAGTGTTCCGGCAGGTGCCAGAACTTCCGGTTTTTTTAAAGCCTTGGTCATGTTGGTAAAATCTCCTTACTTAATCTCATCAGGATCCAGATAGAAAAATCCCTGATCCAGTCCGCGCTGCTGCGGATGATAGTCTCTGACTTTTGCCGTCAACGCCGCCGCCTTTTCCTGCGACCACGTCCCCTGTTCCAGCAGGCACTTCGCCTCAGCAAAAAGGCCGGCAATCCGGACAAAATCATCACCCGGTGTATAGATGCCGTCCAATTTCCAATGCGTGTAGCCCAAGTCATACAACTTGCCCAGTTCCATCATGAGGTTCACATCATTGCTGGCAAAAATATGCGTCCCGTGATGATCTTCATAGATGGAATAATGTGTGTCCTCATCCTTCGGTTCAGAAAGAAACAGCCCCCGCTCCTTGCCGACATCCTCCTCTGCACCGATATATGAAAAATAATTTCTGACCAGCGGCCGTTTGGAATGGTGGATACACGTCGCCCCGTAGACCAGCACTTCGCCAAAAACAGCCAGCTGTCCCGACATCTCTTTTAATTCCTGATAAGGTACTTCACGCGCAATCACGGCCCCTTCAGCACCTTTTTTCCCCCAGAAATTTATTTGACGGGAACTGGTCACCAACGTTGCCCCATCGTAAACATAAGGCAAATCAAGCTGGTGCTTGCGTATAAGATAAATCACTCCCGGGTCGCCAACGACAATCCGGTCAACCTGATGCTCTTGCAAGAAAAACAGATAATCAAGCACTGTCTCCATCATTTCCGGATGCATGATAGCATTGACCGCAACACTGACCTTTTTACCTTTCTGATGAACCAGCTCAATCAGCTCCGCCAGTTCCGATTGTGAAAAATGAGTCGGTAAACGCAGACCATACTCCCAATCCCCAAGATACAAATAATCAACAGGCAAATCCAAAAGCTGTTCCGCCTGCTCTCTTGATGCCGCAGTGACCGTCATTTCTATCATGAAACATCCTCCTTTTCAACTATGACAATCCTATCACAGCATCACAAACTTGCCAAGCAACCTCGCCTAAAAAATCAAACTGACCGCAAAAAACCTGCGGAAGACCTTCTCCCCCGCAGGTCACTGTAATGCTGTCATACCTTTAACTGCTGACAACTGATGTTTGGCGCGGCTTGACCGTCAAGGTGATTTTCCCTTTGGACGCGCCAATCGTCACCGCATCGCCCGTCACTACGTCGCCCATCAGCAGAGCTTCGCTGACACGGTCCTCGACTTCTTTTTGCAGCGCCCGGCGAATCGGTCTGGCACCATACTCTGGATCGAATCCCACGTCACTGATGACGTCAATGGCAGATGGTGTGATTTTCAGCGTGATATTGAGCTCCTGCAATCGTTTGATAATATCCCGGCTCATAATCTTGACGATTTCATGCAGCTCTTTTTTATCCAGCGAATGGAACACAATCATTTCATCAATTCGGTTCAAAAATTCCGGTCTGAAGGCTTGCTTCAGCTCATCAAAAATCCGTTTCTTCATGGCCTTATAGTCCTGGGTGATATCCAGCACATTGAAACCGACCGATTTTTCATCCCGCAGAGCAGTCGCTCCGACGTTTGATGTCATGATGATAATCGTATTTTTGAAATCCACTTTGCGCCCCTTCGCATCCGTCAAATGTCCGTCGTCAAACACTTGCAAAAGCATGTTGAAGACATCCAAGTGCGCCTTCTCCACTTCATCCAGCAAAATAACCGAGTAAGGTTTCTGGCGAATCTTTTCAGTCAGCTGACCGCCTTCGTCATACCCCACATAGCCTGGAGGCGAGCCAATCAGCTTGCTGGTACTGTATTTTTCCATGTATTCCGACATATCCACGCGCACCAGCGCTTCTTCAGAACCAAACATGACTTCTGCCAAAGCTTTCGCCAGCTCTGTTTTTCCGACACCCGTCGGTCCTAAAAACATGAACGAACCAATCGGACGGTTAGGGTTTTTCATCCCACTGCGCGCCCGCCGAATCGCTCTGGAAACAGCTTCGACAGCTTCATTCTGGCCAACGACTCGACGATGCAGGATTTTTTCCAAATCCAGCAGACGTTCGCTTTCCTTTTTCTCGAGCTGCTGCAAAGGAATACCTGTCCACTGCGCGACCACTTGACTGATATCTTCTTCTTCCACTTTAATTTTATAGGACGAAGCCTGTGATTTTTCTTTTTCAATCAAACGTTCCAGTTTAGCCAATTCTTTTTTCTCTGTATTTCTCAATGCGGCAGCCTGTTCAAAGTTCTGACTTTGAATGGCCAGCTCTTTTTTCTGAAGAATCTGTTCAATTTTTTCCTTCTGCTTCATCACGGGCGTATCAGAATACGCCTTGTCCAAGCGCACCTTTGCTGCCGTTTCGTCCATCAAATCAATGGCCTTGTCCGGCAGCTGGCGCGAGTTGATATAGCGCACCGACAGCTGGACGGCTGCTTTGATTGCTTCATCGGTAATCGTGACACCATGGTGTTCTTCATACCGGTTGCGCAAACCGGATAAAATCTGTTCCGCCTCTTCAGGCGTCGGCTCATCGACTTGCACTTTCGCAAACCGCCGCTCCAAAGCAGAATCCTTTTCAATATATTTCTGATACTCATCCAGTGTCGTGGCGCCGATTGTCTGAAGTTCCCCGCGTGCAAGCGCCGGCTTCAAAATATTGGACGCATCAATCGCACCTTCCGCTCCTCCGGCACCAATCAGCGTGTGCAATTCATCAATAAATAAAATAATGTGCCCGTCCCGGTAAATTTCATCAATAACTTTTTTCATGCGGTCTTCAAATTCCCCGCGATACTTCGTCCCTGCAACGACCGACCCCATATCCAGCATCATCAGCCGCTTGGCCAGCATCTCTTTTGGCACTTCACCAGTTACGATTTTCTGTGCCAGCCCTTCAGCAATCGCTGTTTTCCCGACACCCGGTTCTCCCACCAGAACTGGATTGTTTTTCGTCCGGCGGCTGAGAATTTGAATCAAACGCTTGACTTCATCTTCACGACCAACCAAAGGATCCAGACGTTTGGCGCGCGCCAATGCTGTCAAATCCCTTGCCAGCGAATCCAGCGTCGGTGTGCCTTCTTCCGCGCTTCGGGCCGGTTGCGGCTTGCGCTGTCCTTGCTTAGCGCCGCCATTATCAGACAAGCCGATGCGTTTCAAAATAACTTGCCGCACTTTCGCCAGCTTGACATTAAGATTCAGCAAAATACGTGTCCCCAGTATCTCTTCATCGCGGACCATCCCCAACAAAATATGCTCCGTACCGACACTCGGCGCACCCAATCTTTTCGCTTCATCGCCGGCCAGAGCCAGTACTTTTTTAGCTCGCGGAGCATACGGCAAATACAACTGGTCCAGCTTACCCTTCGCATCACCATAACCAACGATCTGCTCGATTTCTTCGCGGACACTTCCGGCGTTGACACCAAGCTGGCGCAGTACCTTTCCGGCAATACCGCGGTCTTCTAAAATCAGTCCCAGCAGCAAATGCTCGGATCCAACTGCCTCCTGTCTGAAAAATTTTGCTTCATCTTGTGCTATTTTCAATGTCACTTTTGCTCGTTCTGTAAACAACTCACTCATTTCGGTCACTCCTTATCTTCATAGCCCAGCCTCTTTAATAATTCATGCATCATGTTTGCACGTATGTGGTTTTCATTCCCACCGGCTATGCTTTTGCGGCTGAAAAGCGTCACCAATAAATGACCTTCACGGCGGGTAATAATCTTATTTTCATATAATTTCTCTAAAATAGCAAATGCTTCACTGTCAGTCAATTCATTTCCGATAATTTTTTGCAGCGAAGCCAAATAATCAGCATGCTTGTCCAAATTGATTTTAACAATACGGATATAACCGCCCCCGCCCCGTTTACTCTCAACCCGGTACCCCTTCGGCAATGTAAAACGTGTGTTGATGACATAATTGATCTGTGAAGGCACACAGTTGAACAAATCAGCCATTTCGGAACGCCTAATTTCAATCTGCTTATGAGTTTTCAAGATGTCTTTCAAATACATCTCAATCAAATCAGAAATATTTTTATTTTCCATGTCCACCCCCACTTTCATTGACTATCTTTGACCATAATTATACAGAAAAATATGGAAATATGATAGTTTTCTGTCTATCCGCTAGCCAGATACACACAGCCTGTATAAAAAGGTAATTAAAAATGAGCCAGCACACGCTGACTCATTCACCTATTCATTATGACCCGTACGGGATTCGAACCCGTGTTACCGCCGTGAAAGGGCGGTGTCTTAACCACTTGACCAACGGGCCGGACTAAAAGACTATCTATGGAGAAGGAGGGATTTGAACCCTCGCGCCAGTTTCCCGACCTACACCCTTAGCAGGGGCGCCTCTTCAGCCACTTGAGTACTTCTCCGTGGTTGGTGCTAAATGGGCCTAAATGGACTCGAACCATCGACCTCACGCTTATCAGGCGTGCGCTCTAACCAGCTGAGCTATAGGCCCCTAATTTTATAGTAAAAGCGGGTGACGAGAATCGAACTCGCGACAACAGCTTGGAAGGCTGTGGTTTTACCACTAAACTACACCCGCAGGAACAAAAAAACGGTTCCGACGGGATTTGAACCCGCGATCTCCTGCGTGACAGGCAGGCATGTTAACCCCTACACCACGGAACCTAATTGCGGGGACAGGATTTGAACCTGCGACCTTCGGGTTATGAGCCCGACGAGCTACCAGACTGCTCCACCCCGCGATAATAGTAAAAGGAGGATAAGGGATTCGAACCCTTGCGTGCTTTTACACACCTGACGGTTTTCAAGACCGTTCCCTTCAGCCAGACTTGGGTAATCCTCCATATGAATTGCTAATGACCCGTACGGGATTCGAACCCGTGTTACCGCCGTGAAAGGGCGGTGTCTTAACCACTTGACCAACGGGCCGGATTAAAAAGACTACATATGGAGAAGGAGGGATTTGAACCCTCGCGCCAGTTTCCCGACCTACACCCTTAGCAGGGGCGCCTCTTCAGCCACTTGAGTACTTCTCCGTGGTTGGTGTTAATGGGCCTAAATGGACTCGAACCATCGACCTCACGCTTATCAGGCGTGCGCTCTAACCAGCTGAGCTATAGGCCCCTAATTTTATAGTAAAAGCGGGTGACGAGAATCGAACTCGCGACAACAGCTTGGAAGGCTGTGGTTTTACCACTAAACTACACCCGCACAAAACAGATGGCGCAGGACAGAATCGAACTGCCGACACACGGAGCTTCAATCCGTTGCTCTACCAACTGAGCTACTGCGCCAGCTCAATAAAAAACGGTTCCGACGGGATTTGAACCCGCGATCTCCTGCGTGACAGGCAGGCATGTTAACCCCTACACCACGGAACCTAATTGCGGGGACAGGATTTGAACCTGCGACCTTCGGGTTATGAGCCCGACGAGCTACCAGACTGCTCCACCCCGCGGTAATAGTAAAAGGAGGATAAGGGATTCGAACCCTTGCGTGCTTTTACACACCTGACGGTTTTCAAGACCGTTCCCTTCAGCCAGACTTGGGTAATCCTCCATGTTTGTCTGGTCAGGTGCTATGGACCTTGTAGGACTCGAACCTACGACCGCCCGGTTATGAGCCGGGAGCTCTAACCAACTGAGCTAAAGGTCCAAGTTCCAGAAAAATGCCAATCGCGGCGGAGGGGATCGAACCCCCGACCTCCCGGGTATGAACCGGACGCTCTAGCCAGCTGAGCTACACCGCGAAAAAAATGAAAATCGGGAAGACAGGATTCGAACCTGCGACCCCTTGGTCCCAAACCAAGTGCTCTACCAAGCTGAGCTACTTCCCGTATATGCTGCTACGCGCCCAAGAGGAGTCGAACCCCTAACCTTCTGATC